>CAVTZA010000001.1:0-17267 GCA_963739085.1 uncultured Actinomycetes bacterium
AGCCGCCTCCCCGTCAGCGTCGTCGTCCCGACGATCGGGCGGACCGAGCTGCTGCGCGACTGCCTGCGCTCGGTCGCCGCCGGCAATGCGCTCCCCGCAGAGGTCGTGCTGGTGGACCAGAGCGGCGGTGATGCGCTGGCACCTCTGATCGCCGACCTACCGGAGCTGCCCATCCGCCGGGTGCCGAGCGGCGCGCGCAACGTCGCGGTCGCATATAACGCCGGCGTCCGGGCCGCCGGCCAGCCGATCGTCGCCGTCACCAACGACGACTGCACGGTCGCGGCAGACTGGCTGGAGGCCGCCGTTCGGACAGTCGCGGCGCGCCCAGACCTGCTCAGCACCGGCCGCGTCCTGCCCGACGGCGACGCCGACCGCGTCCCGTCGTGCAAGACGAGCGAGGAGCCGCGGGAGTACCAGGGCGAGCTCGAGGTGTCGCTGCTGTTCGCGGCCAACATGGTCGTCCATCGCTCCGAGCTGCTCGCAATCGGCGGGTTCGACGAGGCATTCGCGCGCGCCGCCGAGGACGGCGACCTGTGTTTCCGCTGGCTGCGGTCGGGGCGGACGGTGCGCTATGAGCCGGCGATGACTGTCTGGCACCGGGACTGGCGGTCGCGCGACGAGCTGCGCGCGCTCAACGTCCGGTATGCGTTCGGTCAGGGGCGGATGTACAGCAAGCACCTCTGGCGCCGCGACTGGGCGATCACGCCGTTCGTCGCACGCGATGCCCGCGAGGCCTTGGCGCTGCTGCGCACCCGGCTACGGGGCCGGCCGGTGGCGGCCGCCGATTGGCGCCGCGGCCTCGCCACGGGCCTGCCCGCGGGCCTTGTCGTCGGCCTGGCGCAACAGGCGCGGCGGTCGTTGCGGCAGGCGAGGTGGCGATGAGCGCGCGCGCGGCCCTGCACGCCGCCCGTCGCACTCGCCGGCATCCGCGGCCGTGGCAGTTCGACTATCTGCATCTGCGCCGGCTGCTCGACGACCTGCGGCCGGCGATGGTGCGGCTCGCCGAGCCGGGCGGCGTCGTCCTCGACGTGTTCTGCGGCAGCCGCCCGTATGACGACCTCGTCGCGCCCGGGGTGCGCGTCGTCGGGCTCGACATCGACGACCGCTACGGCGTGGCCGACATCGTCACGACGGAGTTCCTGCCGTGCGCGGACGACAGCTACGACGGCGTCATGTGCATCGAGGCGTTCCACTACGTCACCGATCCGGCCCACGGCGTTCGGGAGCTCCGGCGGGTGGTCAAGCCCGGCGGCCGGGTGCTCGTGTCCGTGCCCGTGGTCTGGGAGTACGACCGCGAGATCGTCGAGCACCGCTACACGTCGGGCTCGCTGCGTCAGCTCTTCGACGGCTGGGACGACGTCCTCGTCGTCGAGAACGGCGGTCGCGCAGTCGCCTGGGCGCTGCTCACCGGCACGCTCCTGCACGCCTGCGAGGAGGAGCTGGGCCGGCGCCTCCCGCGCACTGCGGTGCGGGCCGCTTTCGCGCCGGCGTACGTCGGCCTCAACGGCGTGGGCGCGGCGTTCGATGCCGTCGAGCAGCGTCGCCGGCATCCGCGCCGTGTGCTCGCGCCGAACATCTTGCTCACCGCCAGGCGGCCGGCCGGTGGCTGAGGCCGTGTCGGTGGTGATCCCGACGCGCGACCGGTCCCGCATGGTCGTCGACACGGTGCGCCTGGCGCTCACCCAGCGCGACGTCGAGCTCGAGCTCATCGTCGTCGACGACGGCTCGAGCGACGGCACGGCGGAGGCGCTCGAGGCGCTCGGCGACCCGCGCGTCACCGTGCTCCGCAACGCCGCGAGCCGGGGCGTGGCGCACGCGCGTAACCGCGGGATCGAGCGAGCGACGCAGCCCTGGATCGCCTTCCTGGACGACGACGACCGCTGGAGCCCGGACAAGCTTCGCGTGCAGCTCGATCTCGCCCGGGCGGAGGACGCCGACTTCGTCTACACCGCCGGACTGGCGGTCGCGGCCGCCGACGGCCGGGTGCTGTGGAGGTCACCGGCGTTCACGCCTGCGGAGCTGCGACAGGGCATCCGCAGTCGCAACCTCGTCTTCGCGGGCTCGTCCAACGTGCTCGCGCGCACCGAGCTCCTGCGGCGTCTCGGCGGCTTCGACGAGTCGCTCCACCACATCGCGGACTGGGATCTGTGGATCCGCCTGACCGAGGCGGGGCGCGGGGCCGCGTGCCCCGAGGCGCTGGTGGCGTACGTCGTGCACGAGACGAATATGCACCAGACGGTGATCGACAGCGCTGCGCGGGAGGGTCGCCTGCTGCGTACCAAGCACGCGGACAGCAGCCTGCCGGGTCGGTTCGACCCCGTCGTCTTCCGCAGATGGATCGCCGAGGGACAAGCGCATTCGGGCCGACCCGGGCGCGCCGCCCGCACCTATGCCGTCACGGCCCTGCGCCACCGCAGCCGAACCGATGCGCGGCGTGCGGTTGGCGCAACGCTGCGCGCGCTCGGCCTCCGCCGTGCGCACGAAGCAGCGGAGCCCGACGGCTCCGCGCCGGAATGGCTAGCGATTCGCCGATAGCTCGGAGGCCAAGGCCAGCTCGAACGCGCTGGGATCCTCGAGCAGCAGCTCGGTCCGACCGAGCAACAGCCGATCGGCTCGCGCCGTGATCGACCGGTCGGGCCCGCCAAAGCCGTCGGTGTAGCCGGCGCTGCGAGCCGCCGCGGCGACGCGCTCGTCGGCGCGTCCGTGGGGATAGGCGAGCACGTGCAACCGGCGCCCCGTGGTCTCCTCGAGCGCGGCCCGTCCGTCCTCCAGGGCGCGCGCGAGCTCGTCGTCGGTGAGCTCGGGCAGCGGACGGTGATCGCGGGTGTGGAAGCCGATCTCGAAGCCGGCCCGCGCCAGCTCCCGCACCTGCGACCGCGTCAGGCGGTATGCGGGCGGGTCCTCGCCGATGAGCTGCGAGAGTGCGTCCGCCACGGCGGCGCGGACCGCCGCGGGCGCCTGCTCGACGTCCGCGGCGAGGCCGGCGAGCGGCTGCTCGGCGCCGGCGCGCACAGAGACCGCGCGAAGCGCCGGGCGTGGGTCGAGGCCGCGGTCCGCCGCCGCCTGCAGGCGCTGCCACCAGAACCCGTGCGCTTCGTCGAGCCCCGCCCCGGTCAAGAAGAACGTGGCGGGGCAAGCGAGGCGCCGCAGGAGCGGCGCCGCCACCTCGAGGTGGCTTGCGAGGTCGTCGTCGAAGGTGACCGCGATCGGGATCGGTCGGCCGCGCCGGCGCGCGAGCATCGCGCCGTGGAGTTGCGAGGCGGGCACCAGCTCGTACGAGCGCCGCAGGTGACGTACATGCCGCTCGAGCGCCGCCGCGGTGATCCCGGGCACGATCTGGTCCCCCGACGGCGGCGTGGGGTCCGTCCGGTGGTAGACGAGCGCACCTGCGACACGGGCCGGCGACGCCCGCAGCCGCCAGCGAAGGGCCGCGGCGCGCAACCGCCGCCACGACGCACCGAGACGACGTCGCAGCATCATGCGGAACCCCCGTCCACGGCGCGCATTCGTGGCCGGTCTGTTCGGCCGGCGGTGAGCCGCGCGATCTCGGCGCCCAGCCGGCGGTGCGCCCGCGTCTCGTCGAAGTCCCGCTCCACCCGGTGGCGCCCCGCTTCGGCGAGCCTGTCGGCAAGGCCCGGCTCCCGGCGAAGGCGAGCGACGGCCGTGGCAAGCCCGGCCGGGTCGTCCGGCGTGACCAGCAGGCCGTTCACCTCGTCGGTAACGACATCGGGGATGCTGCCCATGCGCGCCGCGACCACCGGGGTCCTGAGCGCCATCGCCTCCATGAGGACGAGCGGCGTCACCTCGCCCGCCGGGAGCAGCAGTGCGTCCGCGGCCAGCAGTCGGGCGGCAACGTCGGAGGTCGGCCCCGCGAAGTGGACCTGTCGCGCCACATCGAGGTCGCGCGCCTGATCCCGGAGCTCGGTCGCGTAGGCGCCGTCGGCCTCGATCCCGAGAAGCGTCAGCTCGGCCTCGACCCCTTGCTCGCGCAGCGCCCGGACGGCGGCGATCGCGACATCCTGGCGCTTGTGGCGATCCACGGTGCCGATCAGCACGAGCCGGACCGGATCGGCGACGCATAACGCGCGCGGCCCCGGATCGCCCGGGATGTGGATGCCGACCGGATTCAGCACGACGCTCGCGCGTGCGCCGTCGAAGGCCCGTGCAATCCACGGCGAGATCGCGACGACGGTGTGCGCCAGCGCGCCGTGCACGCGGAACAGTCGCCTCGCGGCCACAGTCTTGGGCGCCTCCTGCGCATGCACGATGACCGGGACGCCTGCCAGCCGGGCGCCGATGACCGGGGCCACGAGGACAGTGCTGTTGACGATCACGACGTCGATCCGATGCCGCCTGACGAGCCATGCGAGCCGCACCGCGTCCGGTATGGAACGGCCGATCTGGAGCGCCCACCGGCCGTACGACGCGCCCCAGATCGGCAGGGATGTCGGCCCGTGGACGATCGCGGTGGCCACGTCAGCGAACGCGCCGCGCAGCGGGCCGGCGCCGACCGCGATGACGAAGTCGCACTCATGACGCAGGGCACGCGCCTGACCGAGTGCGACCAGCTGCGCCCCTCCGCGCGCGGCACTGTGCACGGCCATGAGCACGCGTGTCCGGGGACGCGGCGCCGGTGCGAAGGCGGGAGCCGGCATGCGAGGATCCTGGACGATACGTGCGCGCAGCTATCCGGATACGCTGGCGCGGCGTTACACGGAGGAGACGCCTCGTTCGTGCCCGGCAACGGCCACTCGCGGCAGCCCCAGCAACGCGAGATCGCGGCGTCGAGGCTGACGTAGGTCGCTCAGCGGTCCGTGCGGCCCAGGATCCAGGGGCCGGAGTTCATGTCGCAGTCGGGGTCGCCGGCGGCTGCACGTAGTCGGGGAGCGCTTTCCTGGCGCCGGCGCGTCCCGTGTCTAGCGATCGAGCGCGAGCCGGAGTGCGGCATCGAGGTCGAGCGCCGCGCCCTCGTCCCGCGCTTTCTGCCACGCCTGCTCGCCAAGGGCCGCGCGGACCTCGTTGAGGTGAGCAGTCAACCGGGTCAGGACGGTCAGGTCGGATCCGGCGCCGGAAGATCCACCGAGCGCGCGCGCGGCTCCCGCGAGGCGCGCCGCGCGGTCGGCGTCGCCTGCCGCGGCTGCGACTTCGGCGAAGCCCCAGATCGCATCGGCGCTGAGCCACCGCGCCCCGAGCCTGCGTGCGATCGCAGTCGCCTCCTCGAAGTACGAGGACGCTTGCTCGAAATCGCCCTCGAGCAGTTCGACCCAGCCGAAATTGTCGAGCACTTGGCCGATGCCGCGGGTGTCGTCGATGAGCCGGGCGAGCTCGAGCGACTCGTCCAGCCTGCGGCGAGCCTCGGCGGTGTTCCCGCCCTCCAGGGCGTTCCCCGCGAGGTTCGAGAGCCACAGTGCGCTGAGCGAGACGTCGCCAACCCCGCGGCATAGGCGATATGCCTCATCCGTCAGTTCGGTCGCTTTCTCAATCTCCCCGAACTTGGCCATCAGCACGCCGTGGTTTCCCGTCACCAGTCCGAGAAGCCAGCGATCCCCAGAGGTGCGGGCGTTCGTGATCGCCTCTTCGCCGAGGCGGACCTGTTCGTCCTTGCCGAAGGCGTCATAGAACGAGAGCAAGCTGAGCGCGTTCGCCTTCATGCCGGCTGAGCCGACGGCCCGCGCGTCGGCGAGACCATCCTCCAGTACTCCTCTCGACTCCCCATGATCACCCTGCTCCCCGGCGAGCAGCCCCGCTCCGACGAAAGCCGACGCCCGGGCCTCTGTCGGTTCCGCGGGAGCCCGCTCGAGCGCCGCAACCAGCAGTTCGCGGCCCTCACGGAAGTGACCGCTCATGAACCAGAAAACCCAAAGCGCGGCGACGAGCCGAAGGGCCGCAGGCGGATCACGCTCGAGCAGCCGCTCGAAGGCGACGCGGAGATCGTCACGCTCGGACGCGAGGCGCCTAAGGGCATCGACCTGGCCGGGGCCGTGCAGCTCGCTGTCGGAAGACTCAGCGAGTGCGAGGTAGTAGCCGGCGTGACGGTCTCGCAGATCGTCTGCACCCGGGCTGGCGGAGAGTTGCTCCGAGGCGAACTCACGGATCGTCTCGAGCATCCACACCCGCTCGCCGCTTCTGCGCACCAGGCTCTTGTCGAGCAACGAAGTCAATACGTCAAGGTCGGCTTCGCACACCGCCTCGACCGCCTCGATCGTCCCACCGCCCGTGAAGACCGCGAGCCGTGCGAACAGCTCCCGCTCGGGCGGGTCGAGCAGGTCGTACGACCACCCGATCGTGGCGCGGAGCGTCTGCTGGCGCGGGTCGGCGTCGCGGCCGCCCTTGAGCTTGTCAAGGCTGCCGCCAAGTCGCGAGAGAATCTCGGCCGGTGCAAGCAGACCGGTCCGAGCCGCCGCGAGCTCGACCGCCAGCGGGAGGTTGTCGACCCGGGCGCAGAGCTCGGCGACCGAGTCGGCGTCACCGGCGTCGTACCCAAGCGCGGCAGTCCGCGCGGAGAACAGCTCGGTTGCCTCCGTCGCCACGAGCGGTGAAACCGGAAACACATGCTCGCCCGCAAGTTGGAGCCGCTCCCTACTCGTGACGACGACGGTGGACCCGCCGACATCGCGAAGCGTCGCGACCTTCGCCGCCGCACTCGGGAGGAGATGCTCGAGGTTGTCGAGCAGCAGGATCGACCTCCCGTACGAGAGCACGTCGATCAGGCTCTCCTCGAGCTCCCGGCCGCGCTGCTCCGGAATGCCGAGCGCGAGTGCCACGGAGGACAGCACGAGGTCCGGATCACGTACCGACGCGAGCGGTACCCACCAGACACCGTCGGGGAAGGCGTCCACGGCGTCGGCAACCGCCTGCAGCGCGAGCCGCGTCTTGCCGACGCCGCCGGGGCCTGTGAGGGTCAGCAGGCGCACCCCTCGGTCGAGGAGTGCGCCGAGCTCGTCCAGCTCGTGGCCACGGCCGACGAAGGTGGTCGCCGGCACCGGAAGGTTCGTCCGATAGAGGCTCTTCAGTGCCGGGAATTCGCCGCTGCCGAGTTGGAAGACGCGTTCGGGAGCACCGAGGTCCTTGAACCGATGCTCTCCGAGGTCGGTCAGCTCGCTAGCGACTAAGGCCGCCGTCGCCGCCGAGACGAGCACCTGGCCGCCGTGCCCCGCGGCGGCGATGCGAGCGGCGCGGTGGACATCGTGGCCGACATACCCTTCCTCTCCGAGCAAGGGCGTGCCCGTGTGGACTCCGACTCGCACGCGGATCTGTCCGTTCGCGGCGAGGTGATCCGTGAACTCGGAAGCGGCGTCGAGGGCGCCAGGGGCGGTAGGGAACGCGAAGAAGAAGGCGTCTCCCTGCGTGTCCACCTCGACGCCGCCGTTTCGAGTACACGCCTCCCGGATCACCGCGCGGTGGCCGGCGAGCGCGTTCGCGTAGGCCTCTGCGCCGAGCTCGTTCAGCAGCGACGTCGAGCCTTCGACGTCGGTGAAGACAAAGGTGACGGTGCCGGTCGGAAGGTCGAGCCGCACGCCGGGATCATCCGCTCATCACGTCCGGCGAGCAAGGAGAGTCAAGCAACATTCCCGCACACTCGCGCAGGCCGTGGCGGGCGAGACTCGCATGTCCCTGGCAAGAATCGAACTCAGCGCATCCACGAGTCGACGGCGTTCGCCATCGCTCTCACACAGCGCCTCTGCACCTCCTACCTGCCGCCAGTCTGGGGCTACGTAGGGTTGCGGTGGCTCGCCCGCAAGGGCTATGTCTGACGTGACTACCTGGCGGCCGCCATAACGTCTGCGTCCCTTCGCGCCAAGACCGCGTCGAGGACCGCATATTGGGCTTCCTCGATTGCGGCGTATGCGAAATCGACGGCGTCGAGCGCGTCGACCTCGGCCCAGTCGGCGTCGCGTTCGGCGACGTCCGCGTCGTGCTCCGCCTTCTTGGCGTCGATGCGCGCCCGAATGCGCTGGACATGTTGGTTCCAGTCGCTCTGGACCTCGTTCCACTGACGCTCCGCGTTGTCGGCTGCCTCCTCCGACTTTGCCCGCAGCTCGGCGGCGCGATCGTCGGCGTTCCGGCGAGCGTCATCGACCATGGCCTTCAGTTCGGCCTGGTCCCGGGCTGCCGCTTCTCTGATGCTGCGATCTGCGCTATCGACCTTTTCCTTGAGTTTTCCGAAGCTGTCTGACGCTGCCATGATCCCTTCCTTTCGTTACGTCTTCATGCAGTTCAGTTCGTCGCTTCTGCCGCCTCCTCGATGAGGGCTGTGACGGCGTTGGGCTTCGAGATCATCGAGACATGTGAGGCCTTCACCTCCTTGATCGTGGAGCCGGCCCGCCCGGCCATGAACCGTTGCGACTCCGGTGTGATGATCCGGTCGAGGGTGCCGACCAGCGCCCAGGATGGAATCCTCTCCCAGGCGGCCGCGGTGGAAGGCTCACCACCGGCGGCAGCGAGCGGCCGCTGAGCTGCGGCCATCACGGCCGCGATCTTCTTGGGAACGTCGCCGGCGAACGCCTCCGGGAACGCGTCCTGCCTGAAGTAGATGTCCACGTCATTCGGTCCGAACGGCGGGAACCCCTTGAACTCGAGCGACGAGGGGACGAGGCTCCCGTCCCCGACGAGATCGAGGACGCTCTCACCGACCTTGGGGATGAACGCGTCAACGTAGACGAGCGCCTTCACCCTGGCATTTCCGGCCGCGGCATTGCTGATGACGGCACCGCCGTAGGAGTGGGCCACGAGGACGATCGGCCCGGGCGTTTGCGCCAGGAAGCTCGCGATGTATGCCGAGTCGCCGCTGAGGCTCCTCAGCGGGTTCGCGGGTGCGACCGTCGGATAGCCCTTCTGCTGGAGCTTCTTGATCACGTCGTTCCAGCCTGAGGCGTCCGCCCAGGCGCCGTGCACGAGGACGATCGTCGGCTTCGGCCCGTCTGACTTGCTCGCGCCGGCCGGACGCGCCGACGACGGGAGCACGAAGATCGTCGTCATCGCCAGGAGACCGACGGCGAGGAGGATCAGCTGCCAGTTGGACGACGTGCGGATCGCTATGGAGCGGTGCGGCATTCGCTTCCCCTTTCTCTATGCCGAGACGCGCTGCGCAGGGGGTATCGGAGCATCGAGGACGCCGTCGAGCCAGCTGTCGATCGCCTCTGCGATCTCCTGCCAGCCGTCGGCGACCATCATCAGATGCGGGCGCTCCGCGAACTCGACGAAGTCCGTCTGGGCGTCGGAGTCCTCGTACTTCTCGTACTGCTTCCGCGAGAGCGAGGCCGGCACGGTGTGATCCTGGTCCGCGCCGACGATGAGCAGGGGCGCGCGTGCGTCCTTCTTGAAGTGCACCTCGGTCGGCGGGTGCAGGTGGAAGTTCGCGAATCCCGCCTCGTAGAAGATCTGGCCCGTTTCCGGAACGGCGTACGTCTCGTACGCGGCGGCGGCGTCTTCAGGCGAGAACGTGTTCACGAATCCGTACGTGAACTCTTCCGGCGTGAGCGTGACCACGCCGTGCCACTTGGACGGGTGCGCCAGCGCCGGCGCTCCTGACTTGAGCGTGGAGAACGGCAGGACGAGGATCCCCTTCGGCGGCGCCGGGCTCATTGCGACACCCGCGCGGCCGAGGCCGCGATCGAGCAGAAGCTCGACGATGAGGCCGCCGTAGGAGTGGCCGACCAGCACGGGCGACTCGTCGAGTGAGCGGATCTGCCGCTCGTAGTGGTCGACGATCTCCGTCAGGCCGAGACCCTCGAGCTCGTCCGCCTCCGCTCGCAGCTCCCCGACGTCTCCCTCCTTCCGTGGCCACTCGGGCGCCGACACGGCGAACCCTCGCTTCCCGAAGTAGTCGGCGAAGTTCTCCCAGCTCCGCGCTGAGAGCCAGGCGCCGTGGATGAGAATCATCGGGATTTGGTCGCCGTCGATGCGCGTGGTTGCCATGCAGGCCCCCTTCTCGGTCGACGCGGTCGAAGCTACGCCCGCCGCAGTCCGGCAAAAAGTCCGATCGGCGCACCGATCCAGACCAGAAGCGACTTAATCGGGCCGGTCGGTGCGCGCGGGTCGATACGTCAACCAGCCCTCGGCGTCCCGAAGGCGCCGCGCTGTGCTCGCCACCAGCTCGCCCTCGTCTGTTACGGACGTGGCGAGATCGATCGGGATGTTGACCGCGGGGTCGAACGGCACGGCCACGACGCCGTCGATCGACTCCTCTGTCCACTCACCGACGATGGTCGACACCGTCTCGCCGCCCGCGACGTGGAGCATGCGCCTGTCCCACGGGGCGCTGAGCGTCTCCAGCGTCCGCTCGAGCTCGAAGCCAGCCGTCCGCAGCACTGCACGGAGCCAGTTGTTGTAGGCGAGCCCGGCCGGCTCGCGCGGCAGCAGGACGCGTTCGGCCACAAACGCGCCCATGGGGATGGCGTCCGCCTCTGCGTAGGCGTGCGACGCCGGGAGCGCAGCGAGGAGCGGCTCGTCCCTCAAGGTGTCGACGCGAACTCCGTGGTGATGAGCCGCCGCCGGTGTTTCCAGCACGGCCGCCCCTGTGAGCTCATGCGTGGCAACTCGCCGGAGCAAGTCCGGTGTCACATCGTCCTCCAATCGGACGTGGAGTTCCGGGCGCTCGCTCTGGAGCTCCTCGGCAATCCTCGTTACCTGCGGCTCGCTGAAGGGCATGTAGCCGAGCCGGAGGAGCCCGTCCTGGTCGACTGCGCGTCGGGCCTCGATGATGGCAGCGTCGAGCTCCGCCAGTGCGCGTCGGGTGCGATCGAGGAGAGCGACGCCGGCCGGCGTCAGCTCGACCTGGCGTGTCGTTCGAACGAACAGCACCAACCCCAGCTCGCGCTCCAGCTCGCGGATCGCGCGCGACAGCGGCGACTGGGACATGTGCAGGCGCTCGGCTGCGCGCCCGAAATGCAGCTCCTCCGCCACGGCGACGAAGTAGCGCAGCTGGCGCAGCTCCACCGGAACATCCACCGCCTTGATAGTGAACCCGCTGTCGCTCCAGCGCCAGCACATGGGCGGCACCGTCGTAGCTCGGCCGGTCGAATTCCGGCTGCTCGGTCGAGGAGGCAGAGAGTCCCGACCGCGGTCGGACGTTGCGTCCTGAGTCGTCGTCCTCGTCGTCGCTCGGGCAGGCTGTGTCGGCGTTGCCGACAAATGAATGAGCGGCTTAGCGGAGGACTCGCAGGCGGCGGAGGTCGGTCAGCAGCCAGCGTCTCTCGAGTCGTGACAGCGTTCGGTTACTCACGAGCGCTCGCACGGCGGCGTCCACCTGGCCTGTCAGTGGCGAGTCCTTGCGAATCACGACTCCGTAGCGTTCGTTCGTTCGGAGCACGCCCGCCAGCGGCCCGTAGCGATCCGGCGCGAAGGCTCGCTCGGCGGCGAGGATCGGGGCGTCCAGCACGGCGGCGTCGCAGCGTCCGACGCGCAGCGCGTCGAACAGGAGCTCGAGGCTGGCGAAGAAGAACAGCGGACGGGTTGGGCTCACTCGTTCGCGGACGACTTCGACGCTGGTCGTGCCTCGCTGGACGCAGATGCGCAGCCGCGCGAGAGCGGCAAGCGTTCTCGGCACGGCAAGGGTCTTCCGCAACAAGACGCCTTGATCGACGCGCAAGTACGGCGCAGAGAGGTCGACGCTCGCACGCCTGGTGGGAGTGATCGTGACCTCGCCGAGAGCGATGTCCCACGGCTTGTCACCAGGGCCAACCAGGCGCTTGAAGGAAGGCTCGTTCACGAACGTGACCCTCCTGATGCCGAGGCGCCCGGCGAGCGAGCGGACGAAGTCGATCTCGAGCCCGCGCGCCGCAACGACTCTCTTGTTCGGCAGGACGGCGCCGACCTGGAAGCCGGGGCTCGGAAGGTTCAATCCGACGGTGAGGACGCCGGGGACGATCGTCTGCGGCGGCTCGGCACCCGATGCTCCTGCAACCAGGGCCAGCGCCAGCGCGATCGCGGCCACGATCCTCATGAGCGGCCGAAGACGACGACCGGCGTGCCGATTGGCGTGAATTCGTAGAGCCACCTGGCGTCATAGCGCGGGGTCCTGACGCAACCGTGCGAAGCTGGGACGACGGGAACATCGGGATATTCGTGGAAGGCGACGCCTCCGACGAAGTAGGTGGCCCATGGCAGCCACACCTTGTACGGCACCGACCAGGAACGAGCCTCTTTCCTGAACACCGAGTACGACCCGGTCGGCGTGGCGAAGCCCGGCTTGCCGGACGACATGTGGATCACCCTGACGACCGCGTTGTCGTCGATCGCCAATGTGAGTTGGCGGTCGAGCAGGACCTCGATCCGGTGTCCGCCCGCCCCCCTTCTGATCGGTGTCGGCCTGACAGCCTGCTCGAGCGCCGTCCTCGTCTGGGGCCCGACGATCCCATCGGCTCGGTTACGCCCCCACTTCTGGAAGGCGATCACTGCGAACCGCGTCTGATCCCCGATCACCCCGTCGACACCGTCGGCGGCGAGATACCCGAGATCGGCGAGGCGTTGCTGCAGCGCCCGTACATCCGGGCGCGAGGGGCCCGAGTCGTCCGGCGGCGGCTTTGGGGGCGGGACAACCGGTTGCGCCGCCTGCTTACGTGTGATCGGCCTCGACAGCGCGACTCCGGGGAACAAACCAAGCGGCACGCCGCCCGAGATCAGAATTCGAACGGATTTGACCCGCCGCACTGCCGTCGCGGTGAAGACGAGTTGCGCGATCCGCGCGCTGAGCGATTCGGCGTTCCGGCCGGCCGCGAACCCCTCCCCGAGGTCGACGGTCGCGACGCCGCTGACGAGGCGCACCGAACGTAGGCGCGTGCCGCCTGGGACGAGCGTGCGGAATTGCCGAGCAGATTCCGCCTTGGTCGGGCCGGCGAGGAGCGCTGTCACGGCCGCGCGAAGCGTGGATCCCGGACGAGAGACGGGGACGAGCTGCTCGCCCTGCAGGAAGTAGACCTGCGCTACCGGCGCGTGGACGGCAGCCGGAGCCGCAGCCGTGAGGAGTCCGGGCACACAGACAGCGATGGCCACGAGAATCGCCGCGAGGGCGGTCAGCGTGCGGTGGCGAGGCATCCGAGGTTCTCGGCTCGTATCGATCGTCGATGGATCGGCGCAGCCTACGGGGCTCGGCAGCGGCGCGACATCACAGCGGCAGGCGCAACTGCGTGCCAGTTGGGCACGCTCCCGAGCGGATCTAAGCGGACTCGGAGGCATTAGCGCGGGCTCTGGGGGACGTTAAGAACCCCTGCAGAACTGGAAACTTTCGCACGACCAGTGGGATGCCCCCGGCAAGAATCGAACTTGCGCACGCGGTTTAGGAAACCGCTGCTCTATCCACTGAGCTACGGGGGCGGATGCGTCGCACAGGCTAGCCGGGCAGGCTCGCCATCCCGGCCCGAATTGCGGCTCTCGGAGCGGGCCCGGGTGAAGCACGCAGGTCTGAGACGATTCGCATGAGCCGGCACCTACGAGGGAGGACTAGATGATCGCCTCGGACATCTCGATCGACGCGTTCCGCCAGGCCCACGATCACGTCAAGCAGCACGCGCATCACACGCCATTGATGGGCTCGCGGTCGCTCAGCGAGGCGAGTGGATTCAACGCCGTGTTGAAGGCGGAGTCGTTCCAGCGAACCGGGTCCTACAAGATCCGCGGCCCGCTGAACAAGCTTGCGCACATGGACGAAGCGGAGAAGCAGGCGGGGGTCATCTGCTCATCGGCCGGGAACCACGCCCAGGGCGTCGCGCTCGCCGCTGCGCTTCATGGAGTCCGAGCCGTGGTCGTGATGGCGGAGAACGCGACACCGTCGAAGATCGAAGCGACTCGCGCATACGGCGCCGAAGTCGTGCTTCACGGATCGATCTGGGACGAGGCGAACGAGAAGGCGCTCGAGCTGGTCGAGGAGCAGGGCCTGACCTACATCCATCCGTTCGACGACCTCGACCTGATCACGGGCCAGGGGACGCTCGGGCTCGAGATCTACGACGACCTTCCGACGGTCGACACGGTCGTCGTCCCGATCGGCGGCGGCGGACTGATCTCGGGCGTCTCGACGGTGCTCAAATCACTCAATCCGGAGATCCGGATCATCGGGGTCGAGTCCTCGGGAGCACCGGCAATGAAGCGAAGCGTCGAGGCGGGCCAGCGCGTGGAACTGGACGAGGTCGACTGCGTGATCGACGGGCTAACGGTCAAGCGGGTCGGCGAGCGGACGCTCGAGATCGTCCGCCGCAACGTCGACGAGATCGTCACCCTCCCGGACGCGAAGATCTTCGAGGCGCTGCTCTGGACGCTCGCCCGCACGAAGGTGGTCGTCGAGGGAGCCGCTGCCGCACCAGTGGCCGCCGTGCTGAACGGGCTCGTCGAGGCCGACCCGGGCTCCACCGTCGTCTGCGTCCTCAGCGGCGGGAACATCAACCTCGACCAGCTCCGCGGCCTCAGCTGGAACTGATCAGGCCGATCTCTTAGGCCGGATTTACCTTCCCGCGGCACACTTCGTGGCGTGAAAGTCCTGGTCGTCGACGACGAACGCGCCGTGCGGGATTCGCTCCGCCGCGCTCTCGAACTGGAGGGCTACGACGTCGAGCTCGCCGTCGACGGCGCCGACGCGCTCCACCGGCTCGAGGCGAACGGCCAGCCCGACGCCGTGATCCTCGACGTCCTGATGCCGGGCGTCGACGGCCTGGAGGTCTGCCGCCGGATTCGCGGAAAGGGAAACGGCGTGCCCGTGCTGATGCTGACCGCCCGTACCGAGGTGGAGAGCCGCGTAGCGGGCCTGGACGCGGGCGCGGACGACTACCTGGCGAAGCCGTTCGCGCTCGAGGAGCTGCTCGCCCGGCTGAGAGCGCTTCTGCGGAGGGTCACGCCGGGCGCCGAGGAGACCCTTCGCTTCGCCGACCTGGAGCTGAACCCGAACACGCGTGAAGTCAATCGAGGCGGCGAGACGATCGAGCTCACCCGGACGGAGTTCAACCTCTTGGAGCTCTTCCTCCGGAATCCCCGTCAGGTGCTCACGCGCTCGGTGATCTTCGAGCGCGTCTGGGGCTACGACTTCGGGTTCGCGTCGAACTCGCTCGACGTCTACATCGGCTACCTGCGGCGCAAGACCGAGGCAAACAGCCGGTCGCGGCTGATCCAGACGGTGCGCGGCGTCGGCTATGCGCTGCGCGAGCCGTGACCTTCCGCACGCGCCTCGCCCTGGCCGCGGCCGTCGCCGTCGCGCTGGCGGTGGTGCTGGCGTCGGTCATCGTCTTCGTCGTCGTCAGGAGTGAGCTTCGCACTGAGCTCGACGACGCACTTCGCGACCGAGCCGAGGAGATCTCGAACGAGCCGCCCGATCGAGTAGCGCGACTGCTGTTCGGTCCCGGTCCCGGATTTGGCGGTGCGGAGGGCTATCCGCAGCTCGTCGAGGGAGACGGGTCGACGCATCGTCCCAGAGGGGCGGATGTGCCGCTCCCGGTCAATGACCGCGTTCTGGCCGTCGCCCGCAACGAGGAGGATGCCTACCTCAGCGACGCGCAGGTGGAGGGCACCCACCTCCGCATGATCACGTTCCCGTACGAGCTCCCGTTCGGCGCGAGCTACGCGGTCCAGGTCGCCCGGCCGCTCACTGAGGTCGAGAACACGCTCGACCAACTCCGCACCTATCTGATCCTGATTGCGCTGGCCGGGATCGGGCTCGCCGGCGGCCTCGGTCTCATCGTTGCCCGCGCAGCGCTCGCGCCCGTCCGCCGCCTGACCGAGGCGGCGGAGAACGTCGCGCAGACCGGAGATCTGTCCGAACGCATCGTGGTCGACGGGGATGACGAGCTGAGCCGGCTTGCGTCCCGCTTCAACACGATGCTGGCCGCCCTGGAGGCGTCGGCACAGGCCCAGCGCCAGCTCGTGGCGGACGCGTCGCACGAGCTCCGCACGCCGCTCACCAGCCTGCGCACCAACATCGAGGTGCTTGCCGGAGGAAGACGGCTCCCGCCCGCCGAGCGCGAGCCGCTGATGCGCGACGTCATCGAGCAGCTCGACGAGATGACGACGCTGATCGCCGAGCTGATGGAGCTCTCGCACGGAGACCGCGAGCCCAGCGAGGCCAAGGACGTCCGTCTGGACATGCTGGCGGCGGACGCCGTCGAGCGGACCCGTCGGAACCGTCCCGGCGTCGACTTCAAGACCGATTTCAGCGAGTCGCTCGTCCACGGTGTGCCGGAGAGCCTTGAGCGCGCGATCGGGAACCTCCTCGACAACGCGGCCAAGTGGAGCCCGGCGGGCGGCGAGGTGGACGTCGTCGTCCGGGACGCCGAAGTGACCGTCCGGGACCACGGGCCGGGGATCGACGACGCCGACCGGCCGTACGTCTTCGACCGCTTTTACCGCTCCACCGCGGCCCGCGGGATGCCCGGCTCGGGCCTCGGGCTCGCGATCGTCCGCCAGGTGGCGGAGGCGCACGGCGGCACGGTGACCGCGGAGAGCGCGGATGGCGGCGGGACGCTGATGCGCTTCCGGTTGAACGGCCGGTTGAATTCTTAGGACACGTTCACGCCTCTCTTAGAGTCGGCTGGTTCGATCAGGGCATGACACGCATCCAGAAAATCGCAGTCGGAGGAGCACTCGTGCTCGCCGTCTCTGGTGCCGGTGGCGCTGTTGCGGCGACGAAGCTGCGGACACCCGAGCAGGAGAGCCACGCGGTGCTCAACGACGTCGCCGGCCAACTCGGGGTCACGCCCGAGCGCCTGTCGAATGCGTTCAAGACCGCCCTGAAGAACCGGATCGACCAGGCGGTCAAGGACGGACACCTGACACAGGCCCAGGCGAACCGCATGAAGGCCGCGATCGATAGCGAGTCCGTGCCCATGCTCGGGCCCGGCTTCGGCTTCCGCCACGGCGGCCCCGGACACTTCGGCCGCGGCCATCACGGGCTCGAAGCGGCAGCGAAGTATCTCGGCATGACCGAAGCCGCCCTGCGAGCCCAGCTCGAGAACGGCAAGACCCTGGCGCAAGTCGCCAAGGATCGCAACAAGTCCGTTGCCGGACTGGTCACCGCCCTCGTGGCGGAGAAGAAGGCGCGGATCGAGCAGGCGGTCAAGGACGGTCACCTGTCACAGGCCCAGGCAGACCAGCTCGTGGCAGGCATCAAAGAGCACGTGACCGCGATGGTCAACGGGCGGTTCGAGCGGCGCCGCGAGCACCACTTCGGCCCCCTCGGCCCTCGCGGCCCGCCGGGCGCCGGCTCCTCCTTCTCTTCCTTCTAGCGACGGAACCGTGTGCACCGCCCCGGTGTAGAGGGGCGGTGCGCCGGTTCGTTGTGCTGGTCG
>CAVTZA010000002.1:0-8403 GCA_963739085.1 uncultured Actinomycetes bacterium
ACAAAGGAGAGCCGGGCGGTGAGCCCGGCTCTCGTGCGTGCCGCAGTCGAGGGTTGCTTAGCCGGCCGGAGTCGCCTCGGTGGCGGGCGGGCCGGGACTCTCGTACTCGCGCTCGATGCGCGCCAGCTCCTCCTCCGACCCCTGCACGACGGGGCCTTTGAACCACTTCCTCGCCGAGAGCACGTACCAGCCGCCGAAGAGGACCACCGCCGCGCCCACCAGCAGCGGCGTGTAGTTGACGAAGTCCCAGGTGAAGCCCTCGTTGCCCGGGATCCCGACCTTGGCGAACGGCAGGCAGAACATGACGCAGATGAACCCGATCCACACGATCGAGACCCAGTCGATCCACTTGTAGTGGTTGCCGAGGTTCCATGGCCCGCGCTGGAAGCGCTCACGGGCTCGGAGGCGGAGGATGATCGGCAGGACGAACGCGATGTAGAGGCCGATCACGGAGATCTGCGTGCCCACCGCGTAGCCGACGAACCCGTTCCAGTGGGTGGGGATCATCAGCGCGAAGGCGAGGACGCAGATCGCCCAGACCGTGTAGATCGGCACCCGGTCCGCCTTCGAGACCCTGCGCCACAGGCGGTGTCCCGGTACGGCCCCGTCCCGTGAGAACGCGAACATCATCCGCGACGCCGAGGTCACCGAGGCGATCGTGCAGAACGTCTGGGCGACCACTGCGATGAAGAGCAGGAACTCGGCCCAGTTCTCGCTCATCGAGTTCACCCAGATGAAGGTGACGATTCCCTGACCCGCCGCCACGAGCTCGTCGTTGGTCGCTTCAGGAATCGCGAACGTGACCGCGACCAGCAGCAAGAACCCGAAGATCACCGACACCACGACGGACATGACCATCCCCCAGGCCGCGCCGATCGATGCGCGCCGTGTCTCCTCGCTCATGTGCGCGGACGCGTCGAACCCGGTGATCGTGTACTGGGCCATCGCGAGGCCCGTGACGAAGACGTAGATGTAGACGAAGTCGGTGAAGTTCACACCCGAGAACCCTGTGTTGTTCACGGTCTCGCCGAAGACGTAGCCGACCGACCTGTGGTGGTCCGGGATGACGATCAGGATCCCAACGATGACCAGGACGCCGACCATGTGCCACCACGCCGAGATCGCGTTCAGCATGGCGGTGATCGACACCTTGAGCATGTTGATCAGCCCCGCGCCGAGCAGGATCATCCCGTACGTGAAGAGGATCCAGTCGAGCGTGTTCGGGTAGTCGAAGAGCAGGTTGAGCAGCGACGTCGTGAAGACGGCGCAGCCATATCCGATCGCGGCCGTGACCGAGATCTGCCCGACGAGGTTGAACCAGCCCGTGAACCAGCCCCAGCCCGGGCTGCCGAGCTTGGACGCCCAGAAGTAGAGCCCGCCCGCCGTCGGGTAGACCGAGGCGATCTCGCCCATCGCGAGCGACACGATGATGCAGAACGCCCCGACGAGCAGCCAGCCCCAGGTGATCGCGACCGGGCCACCCTGGTTGAACGCGATGTAGTACGACGTCAGACAGCCCGCGAGGATCGAGATGATCGTGAAGGAGATGGCGAAGTTCTGGAACCCGCCCATGGAGCGGAACAGCTCCTGGGCGTAGCCAAGACGGTGGAGCTGCGCTCGATCGTCGAGATACGCGCTGCTCTGATCCGCAGTGTCTCCGGTGCTCAATGGAGCCCTCCGTTCACAGAGATGGCAAATACGTGCGGCGTATTACGCGCCGTTCGTCACTTTCCTGTCAATGCGCCAGAACGGCCTAGGACCGCACGCGTGATCCGGCCGGGTCGTACAAGGGCTCGGCCGCAACCTCGCCGGAGACAAACGCGCCGAAGATCTCGACCTCGACGGGCGTTCCCACCTCGGCGTCTCCGGCAGGAAGGTACGCATACGCGATCGAGCGCTCGACCGTGTAGCCGTAGCCGCCGCTGGTGACCCGCCCGACGATCCGGCCGTCGACCCGCACCGGTTCGGAGCCGAGCGCGACCGAGCGCGGGTCGTGGAGCACCAGGCACGCCAGCTTGCGCCCCGGCTCGCGCCGCTCCAGGAGCGCCTCACGGCCGATGAAGTCGCCCTTGTCGAGCTTGACGGCGAAGCCGAGCCCGGCCTCCCAGGGCGTGTCCTCCGGCGTGATGTCCGCCCCCCAGACGCGGTAGCCCTTCTCGAGCCGGCAGGAGTCGATTGCGCGGTAGCCGCCGGCGACGAGGCCGTGCTCCTGCCCGGCCTGCCAGATCGCGTCCCAGAGCGCGAGGCCGAACTCGGTCGGGCAGTAGAGCTCCCAGCCGAGCTCGCCGACGTAGGTGACGCGTAGCGCGAGGCACGGGACGGGGCCGACTGCCAGCTCGCGCGCACGCATGTAGGGGAAGGCCTCGGCCGAGAGATCGGTTGCGGTAAGCGGTTGCAGGATCGCGCGGGCGTTCGGGCCCCAGATGCCGAGACACGCGAAGCGCGAGGTCACGTCGTCGACGGCGACCGAGCCGTCGTCTGGTGCGTGGGAGGCGATCCACGCGAGGTCGTGGCGCCCGAAAGCGGTTCCGGTGACGATGCGGAAGCGGTCCTCGGCGACGCGCGTGACGGTGAAGTCGCACTCGATCCCGCCTCGCTCGTTGAGCATCGAGGTGTAGGTGATGGCGCCGACATCGCGGGCGACGCGGTTGTCGCAGAGCCGCTCCAGGAAGTCGGCTGCGCGCGGGCCGGACACCTCGATCTTGGCGAACGAGGTCTCGTCGAAGAGCGCCGCGGTCTCCCGGGTCGCGCGGTGCTCCGCCTCGACGGCGGGCGACCAATGTCGGCCGGCCCAGCCCCGGGGCCGCAGCGCCTCGTCGCCTGAGGCCGCGTTCGGCTCGAACCAGTTCGCGCGCTCCCAACCCGACTTCTCGCCGAACGCCGCGCCGAGCTCCCGCAGCCGCGGATACGCGGGGGAGACGCGGAGCGGTCGTCCGGCCTGCCGCTCGTGCCCGGGGTACTTCACGTCGTAGTAGGTGGAGTAGATCTCGACCGTGCGCGCGAGCGTGTACTCCCGGCTCGCGTAGTGGCGGCCGAATCGGCGCGAGTCCATCTCCCAGACGTCGAGGCTCGGCAGCCCCTCGGCGATCCACTCGGCCACGAGCTTGCCCATCCCGCCCGCGCCGGCCAGGCCATGGGCGCAGAACCCCGCGGCCACCCAGAAGCCGCGCACGTCTGTCGGGCCAAGGATGAACTCGCCGTCCGGCGTGAACGCCTCGGGCCCGTTCACGAGCCGCACGACCTCCGCCTCGGCGAGCATCGGCACGCGCACGATCGCGTTCTCCATCAGCTCCTCGAAGCGGTCCCAGTCCTCCTCGAGCAGCTTGCCGTTGAAGTCCGGAGGGATCCCCTCGAGCCCCCACGGCGAAGGGTTGCGCTCGTACCCGCCCATGACCAGGCCGCCCGACTCGCCGCGGAAGTAGACGAGGAGCGACGGGTCGCGCATCGTGGGTAGGTCGAGCGGGAGCCCGGCCGGCCGCGTGATCAGGTATTCGTGGGCCATCGGGACGACAGGGACGACGACGCCTGCGAGGGCGCCGAGCTCGGCCGCGAACATGCCGCCGGCGTCGACCACGACGTCGCACTCGATCCGGCCCTGGTCCGTCGCGACCGCGCGCACGCGGTTCCGCTCCTGTTCGATACCCGTTACGCGCGTGTTGGTCGCGATCTCGGCGCCGCCGCGACGGGCGCCCTCGGCGAGCGCGAAGGTCAGCTGGCTCGGGTCGATGTAGCCGTCGGTGGGCAGGTAGGCGGCGCCGAGCACGCCGTCGGTGGACATCGGCGGGAACAGGCGCCGGGCGTCCTCGGCGGAGATCAGCTCCAGCGGCAGCCCGAACGTCTTCGCCCAGCCGGCCTGCCGTGCGAGCTCCTCCATCCGTTCCTCCGACGAGGCGAGTCGGAGCGATCCGACCTCGTGCCAGCCGGTCTCGAGCCCGACCTCGTCGCCGAGCGTCCGGTAGAGCTCGACCGAGCTCATCATCATCTTCGTCAGGCTCAGCGACCCACGGAGCTGGCCGACGAGGCCCGCGGAATGGAACGTGGAGCCGCTCGTCAGGTCCGCGCGTTCGACCAGGAGAACATCGTCCCAGCCGAGCTTCGTCAGCCAGTAGAGGATCGCGCAGCCGCCCACGCCGCCGCCGATCACGACCACACGGGCCCGATCGCGCACGGCGCAAACCTCTCATACGATCGGGCCGTGAACGCCGACCTCGCTTTCGCCCTCGCCCTCGCCGACCTGGCCGACTCGATCACGATGCGGTATTTCCGCTCACCCTCCCTCGAGGTCGAGACGAAGGTCGACCTGACGCCCGTGTCCGCCGCCGACCGCGAGGCGGAGGAGGCGCTTCGCGCCGCGATCTCGCGGGACCGCCCGGGTGACGCGGTGGTCGGCGAGGAGTTCGGCGATGACGGCCCCGCACCCGTCCGCTGGATCCTCGATCCGATCGACGGGACGCGCCAATACGTGCGAGGGATCCCGCTCTGGGCGACGCTGATCGCGCTCGAGCACGACGGCACCCTCGCGGCCGCAGTCGCCTCCGCGCCCGCGCTCAGAACGCGCTGGTGGGCGGCTCGCGGCGACGGGGCATTCGCGAACGGGCGGCCGATCCGCGTCTCCACGGTCGCAACCCTGGAGGACGCGTCGTTCTCCCACGCCGGCGTCCACAGCTTCGACAAGCGGGGCTACGGTGCTGCGCTGAGGTCCCTCACCGAACGCGTGTGGATGGAGCGGGCGTACGGAGATTTCTGGCCACACATGCTGGTGGCCGAAGGTCGGCTTGACTTCACACTCGAAGCGTTCGTGCACCTCTGGGATCTCGCGCCGGTGCAGCTGATCGTCGAGGAGGCGGGCGGCCGGTTCACCGACTTCGACGGCATTGCGCGGCCCGACGGCGGCAGCGGCATCTCCAGCAACGGCCTCCTGCACGACGAGGTGCTGGCCGCGCTCGCGCTTTGAGGGTTTGGCGGGATATCGCTCGTTGCCGGGGTGCGATGGTCGTTCCGAGGCAAGGACGCAGGGAGCGTCCGTGTAATTGGGACGCGTAGCGTGGGCGCGACTGAGGACGCGGGCTCGGGGCGAGCAGCGCGGCCCGGCGGCATAGACGTTATTTCGCCAAGCCCTCCATCGGGACCCCGGACGCCGCGAGCGGCGTAGTAGCGACGACGGATTCGCTCGACGAGGGAGGCGACATGCGCGCGCTGCTCACCGCACTGACAGGACTCATCGTCGTGGGGGTGCTCGCCGGCGCGGCCCGCGCCGACGGCCTTCCGATCGCGGTCCCCGACGGCGGGCTCGAAGGCGTCCCGATCGGCCTCACCCGCTACACCGCGCTGCCTGCGCCAGGCGGCACGGTGCTGGCCCAGGTTCAGCAGCGCGGCGGCCGCATCATGCGCTCGCGTTTCGTCCATGGGCGCTACACGATCCCGGCAGTGGCGCTGGACGGCACGGCAAGCGGGATCTCGGGGGACGGCGGGACGCTCGTCCTGATCCGGTCCCGCGTGAGCTTTCCGCAACCGTTCACATACCTCGCGATCGTCGACGCCAAGCGGCTGCGCGTGGGCCGCTACCTCCGCCTCGACGGCGACTTCAGCTTCGACGCGATCTCGCCGAACGGGCGGTTCGTCTACCTCATTCACTACGTCGCGCCGAGCGATCCCACCCGCTACGCCGTACGCGCCTACGACACCGCCCGCGGGCGTCTCATTCCGGGCCCGATCATCGACCCGCACGAGCCGGACGAGGCCATGCGCGGCTTCCCGCTCACGCGGACGACGAGCACCGACGGTCGCTGGGCGTACACCCTGTACGACGGCGGCGGCAAGAGCCCGTTCATCCACGCGCTCGACACGAGCGGCCGCACGGCCCGCTGTATCGACCTCGATTCGCTGACCGTGCGGGACCTCGGCATCCCGCACCTGCGGCTCGACCATGGCGGCTCGCGGCTCGTCCTCGGCAACGGAGCGACCGCCCTGGCCGTCGTCGACACGAGCACGTTCGCGGTCGCCAAGCCGATCCCGACGCCCTCGACCGCCGGCGCGCCGACCGGGAGCTCGCACGACGGTCTCGCGAATGCCCTCGTCGGCGTCACCGGCATCGTGGTCCTGCTCGCGGCGGGCGTGCTGTCGCTCGCCGTCCGCCGGAGGCGCAGGCTCGCGACGTCCTAGCCGAGCGACGACCGGAAGCCGGGATCTGCCGCCGTCCGTTCCAGCCGCTCGAAATGCTGCCTGGCATAGTCGGCGAAATCGAAGTCGAGCTCTGAGATGCCCTGCTGGACGACACCCCACATCGCCTCGCGGAAGTCGGACATGAAGCGCATCAGGCGCAGGTGCGCGGCGTCGCCTTCGCGGGCCGTGCCGAAGTAGGCGTCCAGCAGCACGCCCGCCTGCTCCTCGTCGAGCTCGTGGTTGACGGAGAAGTTCGCGAGGTCGAAGAAGCGGTCGCCCATCCCCGCGTACTCCCAGTCCACGATCCTGATGCCCTCGGGGCCGCGGATGAAGTTCGCGTTCAGCAGATCGTTGTGGCAGGGAGCGTCGCGCTGGCGCCCGAGCGCCCCCTCGATCCGGTCGGCGAGCGCCTTGGCGCGCTCGTAGTCGGCCGGAACGTCGACCCCGTGGGCGACGGCGCTCGCTCGGTATGCCTCGACGACGCGGAACGCGTCGAACCGTCCCGGAAAAGGCGGGCCCTCGTGCACGCGGCGGAGCAGCTCGGCAGTCTCGCGTAACACCTCCGGGCGCCTGATCTCCTCGGGCGGCACGGGCGATCCCTCGACGAAGCGCGTGACGAGGTAGCCCTCGGGCTCGACGAACGCGACGACCTCCGGCCCGACGCCGAGCTCGGCCGCGACGGTCGCCGCGTGGTGCTCGGCTCGACGGTCGATTCCGAGCAGGTGCGTGTCCTTGCCGCCCACGCGGAGCACGTACTCGCGGCCGTCGCAGGCGACACGGAAGTTCCGATTCGTGATGCCGCCGCCGAGCGGCTCGATCGTCAGGCGGCGGCCCGGCCAGACGCGCTGCGCGATGCTCTCGACGTCCACGGGCGCCGATCCTAGACACGCCCTGGAATAGAGTCCTCACGGATGCTGGCGATCGACGAGTTGCGGACCGAGGTTGAGGCGGGCGCCATCGACACGATCGTCGTCGCCTTCACGGACATGCAGGGCCGGCTCATGGGCAAGCGGCTGCACGCGGAGTTCTTCCTGGAGGACGCGCTCGAGCACGGTGTCGAGGGCTGCAACTACCTGCTCGCGCTCGACATGGAGATGGAGCCGATCCCCGGTTACGGGATCGCCAGCTGGGAGCAGGGCTACGGGGACTTCCGGCTCGTCCCCGATCTCGAGACGCTGCGCCGGGTTCCGTGGCTCGAGGCGACGGCGCTCGTGCTCTGCGACGTCGGCTGGCACGACGGCTCGCCGGTCACGCCGTCGCCGCGGCAGGTCCTGAAGGCGCAGGTGGAGCGGGCCGAGGGGCTCGGCTACCGCCCGATGTTCGGCTCGGAGCTGGAGTTCTACTTGCTCAAGGAAACGTACGCCGACGCCCACGCCAAGCACTTCCGCGAGCTCACGCCGTCGGTGCCGTACATCATGGACTACCACGTGCTCGCGACCACGTACGACGAGCCGCTGATCCGCCAGATCCGAAACGGCATGCAGGCCGCGGGCATCAAGGTGGAGACCTCGAAGGGCGAAGCGTGGCCGGGGCAGCACGAGATCAATTTCCGTTTCGCCGACGCGGTCACGATGGCCGACAACCACGCGATCTACAAGAACGGCGCCAAGGAGATCGCGCACCTCAACGGCTGCTCGATCACCTTCATGGCCAAGCCGGACCACACCTGGATCGGCAACTCGTGCCACATCCACTCGAGCCTGTGGCGCGACGGCGAGAACGCGTTCGCCGGCGAGTCCGAGGTGTTCCAGCAGTACCTCGCCGGCCAGATCGCGTGCCTGCGCGAGCTGGCCGTGTTCGTCGCGCCGACGATCAACTCGTACAAGCGGTACGCCGCCGGCAGCTGGGCTCCGACGACGCTCGCCTGGGGCCACGACAATCGCACCTGCGGGTTCCGGATCGTCGGCCATGGGCCCGCGCTGCGCACGGAGACGCGCATTCCGGGCGGGGACGTCAACCCGTACCTGGCGTTCGCTGCGCTCCTCGCCGCCGGGCTGCACGGGATCGAGCACGGGCTGGAGCTCCCACCGCCGCTCGAGGGCAACGCCTACGAGTCCGACGCCGCGCGCTTCCCGCACTCGCTGCGGGAGGCGATCGAGGCGCTCGAGCAGGGTACGACGGCACGCGCGGCGCTCGGCGACGACGTCGTCGACCATTACCTCAACTACGCGCGCACCGAACAGCGCCTCTTCGACGAGGTCGTGACCTGCTACGAGCGCGAGCGGTTCTTCGAGCGCGGAT
>CAVTZA010000003.1:0-48354 GCA_963739085.1 uncultured Actinomycetes bacterium
CCTTCGCGCCGTAGAGCGCGTGGTCGGCCCGCTCGAAGAACGCTCGCGAGTCGTCGTCCTTCGTCAGCTCGGCGACTCCGGCGGAGAGGTGGATTCGTCCTACCTCGCCGATCGGCCGCGCCTCGAGCGCGCTCTGCAGCCGCGCGTAGAGCTGCTCGGCCTCCTGCTGGCCCGACTCGGGCAGGATGACGGCGAACTCGTCGCCGCCCACGCGGCAGGCGATGTCTGCCGACCGGACGACCGTGCGGATGACCGCTGCCGCGTCGGCGAGGACGGCGTCCCCGGCGAGGTGGCCGATCCGGTCGTTGATCGCCTTGAAGTCGTCGAGGTCGAACACGATCAGCGCGAGCCGCCTGTTGTAGCGGTGGGCGCGTGCGACCTCCCGGGCCAGGGTGTCGTGGAAGTAGCGGCGGTTGTGCAGTCCCGTGAGCGCGTCGAGGTCGGCGAGCTGGCGCGCCTCGCGGAAGCGGCGCGCGTTCTCGACCGCCGGGCCGGCATGCACGGCGAGCTCCTCCAGGTCGCGCCTGTGCTCGGGCCCGAAGGTGAGGGACGGCGCGCGTGTGAACACGGTGAGCATCCCGACCGTGTCGGTCTCTCCCGGGAGCGGCACGGCCAGCCCCGCGCGGATCGGGTCGCCGCCGAGATGCTCGACGTCACCGTTGCCGATCTCGGGGTGGTCGTACGAGATCGCGACCGACCGCACCTGCCTCCCGTTGGGCGGGGCCGCGACTGCCTGGCGCTGGGCCTCCTCCGCCGACAGCCCGAGCGTCGCGACGATCGGCTTGCTGCCCGCGCCGGTCCCGGCGACGGTGACGAGCGCCGCGTCGGCGCCGGGCGTCGCGCCCGCCGCCTCGAGCACGCGTGTGAGCACCTCGTCGAGGTCGATCGAGCCGGCCAGCTCACCGAAGAGCTTGTTCCGGCGCTCGTGCTCGTGGGAGCGCTCGAGCGCCTGCGTCAGCTCGGTCGCAAGGCTGTCGACGCGCGCGTTCAACTCGCGCACGGCGAGCTCGAGCTCGCTCGTGTCCTCGCCGGCGGCGGCCGCCGGTCGTTCGCGTTTGGCCGCGAGCAGGATCAGGAGGACGACACCGAGCGCGATCAGGACCGAGCCCAGCGCAACGAGTGCGGTGGTCACCGCCGCGCTCCGCGTTCGTGGTGGGTCAGTCGAGACATCGTGCTCACCCGAGGCTGCCGCATTGCCTGGGTCGGCAGGCCGGCCGACGCACTGTAGTTGCTCCTCGGCCTGACGGCTATGTGTTTGCAAGATATAAACACGCCGAAATCGCCCGAAAACGGCGGCCAGTAGGCATTTGACGGCCCAGCAGCCTTTGCTACCCTTCGTCGTCCGGTTGGCAGGCCGGACGGCCCGCCAACCTTTCTTGTGTCCGAAGCTCGATCGACGGGAGTCCATGCCGACTGTCAATCAACTCGTGAGGAAAGGCCGCGTCTCGCCCAAGACGAAGACGAAGACGCCTGCCCTCCGTGGCGCGCCCCAGAAGCGCGGCGTCTGCACGCGCGTGTACACGCACACGCCCAAGAAGCCGAACTCGGCGCTGCGCAAGGTCGCGCGCGTCCGGCTGACCAACGGCATGGAGGTCACCACCTACATCCCCGGTGAGGGGCACAACCTGCAGGAGCACTCCGTTGTGCTCGTCCGCGGCGGCCGCGTGAAGGACCTTCCGGGCGTGCGCTACAAGGTGATCCGCGCAGCCCTCGACACCGCCGGCGTCGGGGACCGCCGCCAGGGCCGCTCCAAGTACGGCGCGAAGAGGCCGACCTAATGCCACGCCGCGCAGAGATTCAGGTCCGCGAGCTCGCCCCGGACCCCGTGTACAACTCGCGCCTCGTCTCGCAGGTGATCAACAAGGTCATGCTGCACGGGAAGAAGTCGAACGCCGAGAAGATCGTCTACGACGCGCTAGACCGCGTCGGCCAGAAGTCCGGCAAGCCGCCGCTCGAGGTGCTCGAGCAGGCGGTGAAGACGGTGACTCCCGTGCTCGAGGTTCGCTCCCGCCGTGTCGGCGGCGCCAACTACCAGGTGCCTGTCGAGGTGCCGCAGCGCCGCGCGCGCACCCTCGCGGTGCGCTGGCTCGTCCAGTTCGCGCGCGACCGCCGCGAGAAGCGGATGGAGGAGAAGCTCGCCGCCGAGATCCTCGACGCGCTCAACCAGCAGGGCGGGGCATTCAAGAAGAAGGACGACATCTACCGCATGGCGCAGGCCAACAAGGCCTTCGCGCACTACAGGTGGTAACCGCCATGGCGACCGCTACAGAAACTGGGGCGCGTAGCGCACTCGATCGCGTCCGGAACATCGGGATCATGGCCCACATCGACGCGGGCAAGACCACGACGACCGAGCGGATCCTCTACTACACCGGCCGCATCCACAAGACGGGCGAGGTCCACGAGGGCGCCGCGACGATGGACTGGATGGAGCAGGAGCAGGAGCGTGGCATCACGATCACGTCCGCTGCGACGACGGCGTTCTGGCGCGATTTCCGCATCAACATTATCGATACGCCCGGCCACGTGGACTTCACAGTCGAGGTCGAGCGCAGCTTGCGCGTTCTCGACGGCGCGATCGCCGTCTTCGACGCGGTTGCGGGCGTGGAGCCGCAGTCCGAGACCGTCTGGCGCCAGGCGGACCGCTACTCCGTCCCGCGCATCGCGTTCATGAACAAGATGGACCGCGTCGGCGCCGACTTCTTCGCCGCCGTCCAGACGATGGTCGACCGGCTCGGCGCGAAGCCGGTCGCGGTGCAGCTGCCGATCGGTCGCGAGGACAAGTTCCGCGGCGTCATCGACCTGATCGAGATGAAGACGCTCGAGTACACCGACGACCTCGGCACCAACTTCGAGGTGGGCGAGATTCCCGCCGAGCTGGTCGAGCAGGCGCAGGAGTACCACCACCAACTGATCGACGCGGTCGCCGACCACGACGATCAGTTGATGGAGGCGTACCTCGAGGACGAGGCCTCCGTCACGCCGGAGATGCTGAAGCGCGCGCTTCGCGCCGCGACGCTCGACACCTCGGTCACCCCCGTCCTGCTCGGCTCCGCCTTCAAGAACAAGGGCGTGCAGCCGCTGCTCGACGCGGTCATCGACTTTCTGCCGAGCCCGCTCGACGTCCCGCCCGTCCACGGCGTCGACCCGCGCACCGAGCACGAGCTCTCGCGCCGGCCCGCCGTCGACGAGCCGTTCAGCGCGCTCGCCTTCAAGGTCATGTCAGACCCGTACGTCGGCAAGCTGACGTACTTCCGCGTCTACTCCGGCCAGCTCAAGGCCGGCGACCGCGTCCTCAACACGACGACGGGCAAGACGGAGCGGATCGGCCGCATCCTGCAGATGCACGCGAACCACCGCGAGGAGCGCGACACGATCGGCGCGGGCGAGATCGCGGCCGGCGTCGGGCTCAAGCAGACCACCACGGGCGACACGCTCGCCATCGACACGGCGCCGATCGTGCTCGAGTCGATGACCTTCCCGGACCCGGTGATCTCGGTCGCCGTCGAGCCGAAGACCAAGGGCGATCAGGACAAGCTCGGCAACGGGCTCCAGCGTTTGTCCGAGGAGGATCCGACCTTCCGCGTCCGCACGGACGACGAGACCGGGCAGACGCTCATCTCGGGGATGGGCGAGCTGCACCTCGAGATCATCGTCGACCGGCTCAAGCGCGAGTTCAACGTCGACGCCAACGTCGGCCGGCCGCAGGTCGCCTATCGCGAGACGATCTCGAAGCCCGTCGAGAAGATCCAGGGCCGTTTCGTCCGCCAGACCGGCGGCCGCGGCCAGTACGGCCACGCCGTGATCGACGCCGAGCCGGCCGAGCCGGGCGAGGGCTACGAGTTCATCGACAAGATCGTCGGCGGCAAGGTCCCGCGCGAGTACATCCCCGCGATCGACCTCGGCATCCAGGAGGCGATGGAGTCGGGCATCCTCGCCGGCTACCCGGTGGTCGACGTCCGCGTCATGCTCGTCGACGGCTCCTACCACGACGTCGACTCGAGCGAGATCGCCTTCAAGGTCGCCGGCTCGATGGCGTGGAAGGAAGCGATGAAGCGCGCCAAGCCGAAGCTGCTCGAGCCCGTGATGGCGGTCGAGGTCGTGACCCCCGAGGAGTACCTCGGTGACGTCATGGGCGACCTCAACTCGCGGCGCGGCCGGATCGAGAACCTCGAGCCCCGCGGCAACGCCCAGACGATCCGCGCGCACGTACCGCTCGCGACCATGTTCGGCTACGCAACCGACCTGCGCTCGACGACGCAGGGCCGGGCCACGTTCACCATGCAATTCGATCGCTACGAGGAAGTGCCTCAGGCGATCGCGGGCGAGCTCGTCGACGCCCAAGACAAGTAAGGAGACTCGGAGGAGAGATGGCCAAGCAAGTTTTCGAGCGCACCAAGCCGCACGTCAACGTCGGCACGATCGGTCACATCGACCACGGCAAGACGACCCTGACCGCCGCGATCACGAAGGTGCTTTCAGAGAAGGGCACGAACACTGCCGTTCGCGACTTCAACTCGATCGACAACGCTCCCGAGGAGCGCCAGCGCGGGATCACGATCAACACCTCGCACGTCGAGTACGAGACCGACAACCGCCACTACGCGCACGTCGACTGCCCCGGTCACGCCGACTACATCAAGAACATGATCACGGGCGCCGCCCAGATGGACGGCGCGATTCTCGTGGTCTCGGCGGCCGACGGCCCCATGCCGCAGACGCGCGAGCACATCCTGCTCGCCCGCCAGGTCGAGGTCCCCGCGATCGTCGTCGCGCTCAACAAGGCCGACATGGTCGACGACCCCGAGCTGCTCGAGCTCGTCGAGATGGAGGTCCGAGAGCTGCTCTCCAACTACGAGTTTCCCGGCGACGACATCCCCGTCATCACGGTGTCCGCACTCAAGGCGCTCGAGGGCGACGAGGAGTGGACGCCGAAGATCCTCGAGCTCATGGAGGCCGTGGATTCGTACATCCCGGAGCCCGAGCGCGACGTCGACAAGCCGTTCCTGATGCCGATCGAGGACGTCTTCACGATCACCGGCCGCGGCACCGTCGTGACCGGCCGCATCGAGCAGGGCAAGATCGAGGCCGGCAAAGAGGTCGAGATCGTGGGCATCCATGACGAGGTGACGAAGACCGTCGTCACGGGACTCGAGATGTTCCAGAAGACGCTCCCGGACGCCCGCGCAGGCGACAACGCCGGCGCGCTGCTCCGCGGCGTCAAGCGCGAGGAGGTCGAGCGCGGACAGGTGCTCGCGAAGCCCGGCTCGATCACCCCGCACACGCACTTCAAGGCCGAGGTGTACGTGCTCTCCAAGGACGAGGGCGGACGCCACACGCCGTTCTTCAACGGCTACCGGCCGCAGTTCTACTTCCGGACGACGGACGTGACCGGCTCGATCAAGCTGCCCGAGGGGCAGGAGATGGTCATGCCCGGCGACAACACGAACATGGAGATCGAGCTGATCCAACCGATCGCCATGGACGAGGGCCTGCGCTTCGCGATCCGCGAGGGCGGCCGCACCGTGGGCGCCGGCGTCGTCACGGACGTCATCAAGTAACCAGGCCTACGGCCCCTAGTTACATACACGATCACGAAACTGACCCAAGAAGCCAAGAGACAGGACAGGGAGCGCCGGTGGCACAGAAGATCCGAATCCGCCTGAAGGGCTACGACCATCAGCAGCTGGACCGGTCGGCCCGCGACATCGTGGAGACGGCTCAGCGCACCGGCGCGACCATCACCGGTCCCGTGCCGCTGCCGACGGAGAAGAACGTCTACACCGTGATCCGCAGCCCGTTCAAGGACAAGGACTCGCGGGAGCACTTCGAGATCCGGACGCACAAGCGGCTGATCGACATCCACAGCCCGACGCCGAAGACGGTCGACTCGCTGATGCGACTCGACCTCCCGGCCGGCGTCGACATCGAGATCAAGCTGTGAAGGGCATCCTCGGCAAGAAGCTCGGAATGTCCCAGATCTTCGACCCGGAGACGGGCTCGATGACCCCTGTGACGGTGATCCAGGCGGGCCCGTGCCCGGTCGTGTCCGTGCGGACCGAGGCGGAGGACGGCTACGACGCAGTCCAGCTCGCCTGGGACGAGGTGCCCGAGCGCAAGATCTCGAAGGGCGAGCTGGGGCACCTGAAGAAGAACAGCGTCGGCCCGCACCGGCGGCTCGTCGAGCTGCGCGGCCGCAGCGAGCTGACCCCGGGCGAGACCGTCACGGTCGAGGCGTTCACGCCGGGCGACCGCGTCAAGGTCGCCGGCACCGGGATCGGGAAAGGCTTCGCGGGCACGATCAAGCGGCACAACTTCAGCCGCGGTCCCATGAGCCACGGCTCGCACAACATCCGCCAGCGCGGCTCCATCGGCGCGTCGGCCACGCCCTCACGCGTCTTCAAGGGGATGAAAATGGCAGGCCGCATGGGCGGCAAGCGGGTGACCCAGGTCGGCCTGACCGTGCACAGCGTCGAGCCCGAGCAGAACCTGCTCGTCGTGAAGGGCGCCGTGCCCGGCCCCAAGAACGGCTTCGTCGAGATCAGGGAGGACACGAATCGTGGCCGCGCCTAAGGCTCCCCTGCTCGATAGCGCCGGCAAGGCCGGCAAGCAGGTGACGCTCGAGGAGTCGATCTTCGGCGCCGAGGTCAAGCCGCACCTCGTCCACGAGGCGGTGCGCGCCGAGCTCAACGCCGCGCGCGCCGGCACCCGGGCCGCGAAGAGCCGCGGGCTCGTGGCGGGCGGGCGCGCGAAGCCGTGGCGCCAGAAGGGCACCGGTCGGGCTCGAGCCGGCACGATCCGCGCGCCGCAGTTCGTGGGAGGCGGCGTGGCGTTCCCGCCGCTGCCGCGCGACTTCTCTGTGAAGGTCAACCGCAAGGCCCAGAAGGCGGCGCTCCGTTCGGCGCTGTCCGCGCATGCCTCCGAGGGCACGCTCGCGCTCCTGGACGGAGGGGCGTTCGACGCGCCGTCCACGAAGAAGGCGGTGGCGCTTCTCGGCGCGTGGGACAAGCAGCTGCCGCTCGTCGTCGTCGCCGACGAGGGCGAGGAGGCGCTGATCAAGTCGTTCCGAAATCTCGAGCGGGTAGTCGTGACCGTGCCGGCCGAGCTCGAAGTCGCCGCCGTCGTGTGGGCCCGCTCGCTGCTCGTCACCGAGGCCGCCCGAGAGACGGTCGAGAGGAGGGCGCAATGAGCCTCCATCCGAACGAGGTGCTGCTCGCTCCGGTCGTCTCGGAAAAGAGCTACAGCCTCATCGAGGACAACAAGTACTCGTTCCGCGTGCACCCGAACGCGCACAAGACGCAGATCCGTCAGGCGGTCGAGCAGCTGTTCGAGGTCCACGTCGTGAGCGTGAACGTGTCGAAGGTGAAGTCGAAGCCGAAGCGGCGCGGCATGAGTCAGGGCCGCCGCCCCGGCTGGAAGAAGGCCATCGTGCAGGTGCGCCAGGGCGAGACGATCGAGATCTTCGAAGGAGCGCAGGCCTAGTGCCCGTCAGACGATTCAAGCCCACGAGCCCGGGCCGCCGCTTCATGTCGGTGTCCGACTTCGCCGAGGTGACGAAGTCGGAGCCGGAGAAGTCGCTGCTCGAGCCGGTCAAGAGGAAGGGCGGCCGCAACAACAAGGGCCGCATGACGACGCGCCACCAGGGCGGCGGTCACAAGCGGCGCTACCGCAAGATCGACTTCAAGCGGACGAAGGACGGTGTGCCGGCGAAGGTCGCCGCGATCGAGTACGACCCCAACCGGTCGGCCCGCATCGCGCTCCTCCACTATGCGGACGGCGTCAAGGCGTACATCCTCGCCCCGGCCGGCTTGAAGGTCGGCGCGACGCTCGAGTCCGGCCCCGGCGCCGACATCCGTCCCGGCAACGCGCTGCCGCTCGCGAACATCCCGACCGGCACGCTCGTGCACAACGTCGAGCTCAAGCCGGGGAGGGGCGGCCAGCTGGCCAGGAGCGCGGGCACGGGGATCCAGCTCGTGGCCAAGGACGAGGGCTACGGCGCCCTGCGCATGCCGTCGGGCGAGATGCGCCGCGTGCTGCTGACCTGCCGCGCCACGGTCGGCCAGGTGGGCAACGTCGACCACGGCAACATCACCGGGGGCAAGGCCGGTCGTAGCCGCTGGCTCGGCAAGCGTCCCTCCGTGCGCGGCTCGGCCATGAACCCCGTCGACCACCCGCACGGCGGCGGCGAGGGCAAGTCCAAGGGCGGCCGGCACCCGGTCACTCCGTGGGGCGTGCCGACGCTCGGCAAGCGCACCCGCCGCAAGCACAAGGAATCGGACAAGTTGATCATCCGCGGCCGCCGCCGCGGGAAGGAGAAGCGTTGAGCAGAAGCTCCAAGAAGGGGCCCTTCGTCGAGGAGCGGCTGATGAGCCGCATCGAGTCGATGAACGCCACGAACGAGAAGCGGATGATCCGGACCTGGTCCCGGTCGTCGACGATCTTCCCGGAGATGGTCGGGCACACGATCGCCGTCCACGACGGCCGTAAGCACGTGCCCGTGTTCGTCACCGAGCAGATGGTCGGCCACAAGCTGGGCGAATTCGCCCCGACCCGGACGTTCCGCGGCCATGCGGGCGACCGGCAGACGCAGGTGAGGCGCTGAGCACCCCAGCGACAGAGGAGCGCCAGGAGGTGCGCGCGCAGGCCAAGTGGGTGCGAATCTCGCCCCGCAAGGCGCGGCTCGTGACGGATCACATCCGCGGGCGCAGCGTGCCCGAGGCGCGGACGGTGCTCGCATTCACGCAGCGCGCAGCCGCCCGCGAGATCGAGAAGGTGCTGCGCTCGGCCGTCGCCAACGCCGAGGCCAACCACGGCCTGTTCGGCGACGACCTGCAGGTGTCGGCGGCCTACGTCGACGAGGGCCCGACGATCAAGCGCTGGCGCGCCCGCGCCCGCGGACGCGTGGCCCGGATCCGCAAGCGCACGTGCCACATCACGATCAAGCTCTCTCCGGTCCCGGAGGCCGTCGAGACGCGTGCAGCTAGGGCGCGCAGCGCGGACGCCGAGGAGGCGAAGCCGAAGCGCGGCCCACGCCGCAAGGCCGCTCCCAAGACGGAGGACGCCAAGGCCGAGACGAAGCCAAAGGCCGAGCCGAAGGCCGAGGACAAGCCGAAGAAGACAACCACGCGCACACGCAAGAAGAAGGAAGAGACGGAGGCTTAATGGGTCAGAAGATTCATCCCGGTGGGTTGCGCGTCGGCGTCATCCACGACTGGAAGTCGAACTGGTACGCCTCGACCAAGGAGTTCCCGAACGCGCTGCTCGAGGATCTCAAGATCCGCGAGCACATCTACAACAAGCTCTCGCACGCGGGCCTGTCCGACATCCTGATCCGCAAGGACAAGCAGCGGATCACCGTCGACATCTTCACGGCACGCCCCGGCATCGTGATCGGGAAGTCCGGCGCCGAGGTGGATGCGCTCCGTCGCGAGCTGCACGCCCGGACCCAGAAGAACGTCCACATCAACATCAACGAGATCAAGCGGCCGGAGCTCGACGCCAAGCTCGTCGCGCAGTCGATCGCCGAGCAGCTCGAAAACCGCGTCAGCTTCCGGCGCGCGATGAAGCGCTCGCTTGCGTCGGCCATCCGGTCGGGCGCCCAGGGCGTGAAGATCCAGTGCGGCGGCCGCCTGGGCGGCAGCGAGATGAGCCGCGTCGAGAGCTACTCCGAGGGTCGCGTGCCGCTGCACACGATCCGCGCCGACATCGACTACGGCTTCACCGAGGCCAAGACCAAGACCGGCCGCATCGGCGTCAAGGTCTGGATCAACAAGGGCGAGATCATGCCCGAGGGCTACGAGGGCATGACCCAGCGCGACCAGCGGCTCGGCGACCAGGATCAGGCGCGCCGCCGCGGCGGCGTCGCCGAGGGCCTGTCCGCCTCGCGCGAGAGCGGCCGTGGACGCGGCGGCGACCGCGAGGGCCTCGGCCCGGTGCGACAGCGCCGGCCCCGGCGCGGCCAGGGTGGCGGCGGTGGTCGCCCCGGCGGCGGCGGCCGCGGACGCGGTCAGCAGCCGCAGCAGCAGGAGAACGTGGAGCGCCCACGCTCGGAGGAGGCAGCGCGCCCTGCGGAGCAGCCGCCCGTCGAGCCGCAGGTCGAGACAACGCCGGCACCCGTGGCCGACGCGCCCGACACGACCCGTGAACCGGAGACGCCGAGCGTCGAGGACACCAAGCAGGAGAAATCAGGGGAGGGTGAGTCGTAGTGCTGCTGCCTCGCAAGACGAAGTACCGCAAGCAGCAGCGCGGACGCCGCCGTGGCTACGCGAAGGGCCAGACGACCGTGCAGTTCGGCGACTTCGGGATCAAGGCGCTCGACAACGGCTGGGTGACGAACCGGCAGATCGAGGCCGCCCGGATCGCGATGACGCGCAAGATCAAGCGCGGCGGCAAGGTCTGGATCAACGTCTTCCCCGACAAGCCCGTCTCGCAGAAGCCGGCCGAGACGCGCATGGGCTCGGGCAAGGGCGCCCCGGAGCACTGGGTCGCAGTGATCAAGCCCGGCCGGGTCATGTTCGAGCTCGCCGGCGTGCCGGAGCCCCTGGCGAAGGAGGCCCTCCGCCTCGCCGGTCAGAAGCTGCCGGTGAAGACCAAGTTCGTGAAGCGGGAGGCGGATCTCTTTGAAGGCTAGGCAGTTGAGGGACATGACCGACGACGAGCTGGAGCAGGCGCTCCACGACCGGCGCCAGGAGCTGTTCAACCTGCGCTTCCAGTCGGCGACGGGCGCGCTCGAGAATCCCGCGCGCCTGAAGCACGCCAAGCGCGAGATCGCCCGCATCCTGACCGTCCGTGTCGAACGCGAGAGCAAGCTGGGAACGAGGTAATGGCAAAGAAGGACGAAGAAAAGAACCAGGTCGACGAGACCGCCGAGGAGACGCAGGCAGAGGAGACTCAGCCCGAGGCTCCGGCCGCGGAGGAGAAGCCGAAGCGCGCGCGCGCGAAGGCCAAGCCGAAGAAGGCCGAAGAGCCCGTGGCAGAAGAGGCGCCTGAGGTTGAGCAGGCTCCTGCCGAGGAGGCTCCCGCCGAGGAGCCGGTCGCGGAAGAGACTCCTGCTGAGGAGCCCGTCGCCGAGGTCGAGGCTCCTGCCGAGGAGGCTCCCGCTGAGGAGCCCGTCGCCGGGGCCGAGGCGCCTGCCGAGGAGGCTCCCGCCGAGGGAAGAGACTCCCGCTGAGGAGCCTGTCGCCGAGGCTGAGGAGACCTGCGGCCGAGGAGCCTGCGGCAGAGGAGCCTGCGGCCGAGGAGCCTGCGGCCGAGGAGCCTGCGGCCGAGGAGCCTGCGGCGGAGGAGCCTGCGGCGGAGGAGCCCGCGGCAGAGGAGCCCGCGGCCGAAGAGCCGGCACCCGAGGAGGCCGCCGCTGCCGCGCCTACTCCGGCGGCTCCGGTCAAGAAGAAGAAGCGCCTGCCGCGCCCGCTTCGCCGTCAGCGCACGAAGGCGAAGCGCGAGCGCCCCGCTCAGCGGAAGCCGATCACGAGGGCGCCGAAGCCCGAGGCCGACCGCGGCCGCCGGCAGGAGCGCCGCGGCGTCGTGGTCTCGAGCGAGATGGACAAGACGATCGTCGTGCAGGTCCAGACGATCAAGGCGCACCCGAGGTACAAGAAGGTCGTCCGCCGGACGCAGAAGTTCCACGCGCACGACGAGCAGAACCGCGCGAAGGCCGGCGACATCGTCCGCATCGTCGAGACGCGGCCGCTGTCGAAGACCAAGAACTGGCGCCTCGCCGAGGTCGTCGAGGAGGCTAAGTGACGGCCACCTCCCACACATTCCGGGCCGCCTGGTGCGCGCAGGGCGGCGCCTGGCGGCGTCCTCAGTCACACGCTACGCGTCCTAGTTACACGGTCGCTCCCTGCGTCCTTGCCAACCACCACCCTGCGCGGCCAGTCGACGCGGCCTGCGTGGGAGGTGACCGTCCGTGATCCAGCAGGAAAGCCGCCTCAAGGTCGCCGACAACACGGGTGCGCGCGAGCTCCTCTGCATCCGCGTCCTGGGCGGCTCGAAGCGCCGCTACGCGCGGGTCGGCGACGTGATCGTCGGCACCGTCAAGACGGCCACGCCTCAGGGCACGATCAAGAAGGGCGAAGTCGTCCGCGCGGTCGTCGTCAGGACGAAGAAGCCGTACGGCCGCGATGACGGTACCCTGATCTCGTTCGACGAGAACGCGGCGGTGATCATCGATGCCGCCCGCAACCCTCGTGGAACGCGCATCTTCGGGCCTGTTGCCCGTGAGCTGCGCGACAAGAACTTCATGAAGATCGTGAGCCTCGCTCCGGAGGTGCTCTAAGTGACGACGAAGATGAAAATCAAGAAGGGCGACCTCGTCCAGGTGCTCAGCGGCAAGGACCGTGGGAAGCAGGGACGTGTCGTCGAAGCGCGCCCCGGCGAGCGGCGGGTCCTCGTCGAGAACCTCAACCTCGTCAAGCGGCACATGAAGCCGCGTCCGATCAAGAACCCGAGCCGGATGGGCCAGTCCCAGATCCAGCCGGGCGGGGTGATCGAAAAGCCGGCGCCGCTGCCCGTCGCCAAGGTGATGGTCGTCTGTCCCGTGTGCAACCGCCCGACCCGGGTGGGCGTGATCGCCAAGGAGGTCAAGGGCGGTGACGCACGCAGGGTGCGCGTCTGTCGCCGCGAGGACTGCGGGCAGGAGATCGACAAGTGATGGCCACCAAGACCGCCGAAAAGAAGACCGCGACCAAGGACGGCTACGTGCCGCGCCTCAAGCAGCGCTACAGCGAGGAGCTCCGCGGCGCGCTCAAGGACGAGCTCGGCCTGTCCACGGTCATGCAGGTGCCGCGCATCACGAAGATCACGCTCAACATGGGCGTCGGCGAGGGCAAGACCGACGCCAAGGCGCTCGACAGCGCGATCGAGGAGCTGACGATCATCGCCGGCCAGCGCGCGCAGCTGCGCCGCGCCCGGACGTCGATCGCCGGCTTCAAGATCCGCACGGGCATGCCGATCGGCGCGCGCGTCACGCTGCGCGGCGCCCGCATGTGGGAGTTTCTCGACCGGCTGGTCTCGATCGCGCTCCCGCGCATCCGCGACTTCCGTGGCCTGAACCCGCGGTCGTTCGACGGGCGCGGCAACTACTCGCTCGGCATTCGCGAGCAGATCATCTTTCCCGAGATCGACTACGACTCGATTCCCGCGGTGCGCGGCCTCGACGTGGCGATCACCACCACCGCCGAGGACGACGAGCAGGGGATGGCGCTCCTGCGGGCTCTCGGCCTGCCGTTTGCCGGCGCTGAAAGGAGCGACCAGTAGTGGCCAAGAAGTCCTTGATCGTCAAGGCAGCCCGCGAGCCGCGCTACAAGGTGCGCAAGTACACGCGCTGCAACCGCTGTGGGCGCCCGCGCGCGGTCTTCAGGAAGTTCGGGCTCTGCCGCATCTGCCTGCGCGAGCTCGCACATATGGGCGTGATCCCCGGCATGACCAAGTCGAGCTGGTGAGAGGTTTCTGATGCAGACCGATCCGATCGCAGACATGCTCACGCGCATCCGCAACGCCAACAAGGCGATGCACGAGCGCGCGGAGATGCCGACCTCCCGGCTCAAGGAGGAGATCGCCCGCATCCTCAAGGAGGAGGGCTACATCACGAACTACCACGTCGAGAAGGGCGAGAGCTTCGACTCGCTCGTCGTGGAGCTGAAGTTCGGCAAGAACCGCGAGCGCGTCATCTCCGACCTCAAGCGGGTCTCCAAGCCCGGCCGCCGCGTCTACGCGCGCAAGGACCGCCTGCCGCGCGTCCTCGGCGGCATGGGCATCTCCATCCTCTCGACCTCGAAGGGAGTGCTGACGAGCAGGGCCGCCGCCGAGCAGGGCATCGGCGGCGAGGTCGTCTGCTTCGTGTGGTGACGCGATGAGTCGGATCGGACGCAAGCCAATCGAGATCCCCAGCGAGGTCAACGTGGCCGTCGACCCCGGCCGGGTGATGGTGAACGGGCCGCTGGGCGAGCTCCGGTCGCAGATCCCGCAGCGGATCAAGGTCGAGCGCGACGGCGACACGCTCGTCGTGACGCGGCCGACCGAGCGCGGCGAGGACCGTGCCCTGCACGGCCTCACCCGCAGCCTCGTCGCGAACATGGTCGAAGGCGTCACGAAGGGCTTCGAGAAGCGCCTGGAGATCCAGGGTGTCGGCTATCGGGCCGCGCTGCGAGGCACTGCGCTCGAGCTCAACGTCGGCTACTCGCACTCCGTCGTGAAGGAGGCGCCGCCCGGCATCACGTTCGAGGTCCCGGCCCCGACGCAGGTCGTGGTCAAGGGCATCGACAAGCAGCAGGTGGGCCAGATCGCGGCGGAGATCCGCAAGGTGCGGCCCCCCGAGCCCTACAAGGGCAAGGGCATCCGCTACGAGGGCGAGTACGTCCGCCGCAAGGTCGGAAAGAGGGCTTAGTGGGCCCCCTGGCAACATCCGGCGGCGCCTCGCCCGCGATCACGCTGCGCCATGCGGCGTCCTCGGTCGCGAGCGTGTTGAAAAACACGCACGCTCCCTGCGTCCTTGCCTGGCTTGGTGCTCGCGACCGAGGCATCCACCAATGTCACCAGGAGGCCCACTAGCATGGGACAGCTGACGACCAGACAGGCTCGCGAGCGCCGCCACAAGCGCGTCCGCCGGCAGGTGTCGGGCACCGGCGAGCGGCCGCGCCTCTGCGTGTTCCGCTCCAACCGCGGGATCGAGGCGCAGCTGGTCGACGACCAGGAGGCGAAGACGCTCGCCGCCGCGAGCTGGCTGAACCTGAAGAAGGGCTTCAAGGGCAACAAGACCGAGCAGGCAAGCGAGGTCGGCAAGCAGCTTGCGGTGAACGCGAAGAAGGCCGGCATCGAGTCCGTCGTGTTCGACCGCGGCGGCTACCTGTACCACGGACGCGTGAAGGCGCTCGCCGAGGGCGCGCGCGAAGGGGGACTGAGCTTCTAGATGGCTGTAGACGTCGCTGAAAGCAGAGAGCTCAAGGAGCGCGTGGTCGAGATCAACCGCGTCGCCAAGGTGGTCAAGGGCGGCCGGCGGTTCTCGTTCACGGCCCTCGTCGTGATCGGCGACGAGCACGAGAAGGTCGGCGTGGGCTACGGCAAGGCCCGCGAGGTCCCGCTGGCGATCTCGAAGGCCGTCGACGACGCGAAGAAGAACCTCTTCACCGTCCCGCGCCACGGCACGACGATCACGCACGAGATCATCGGCCGCTCCGACGCGGCCCGGGTGCTGCTGCGCCCGGCCAGCGAGGGAACCGGCGTCATCGCCGGCGGCGGCGTCCGCGCCGTGCTCGAGCTCGCCGGGATCCGCGACATCCTCGCCAAGAGTCTCGGCACCACCAATCCGATCAACATGCTCCGCGCGACCGTGAACGGCCTGCAGAACCTGCGCCGCCCGGAGGACGTCGCCAAGATCCGCGGCCTGCGGATCAAGGACGTCCTGCCGCCGCGCCGCGAGCCGGAGGAGCCGGCCGAGCCCGACACTCCCGAGCGCGCCGCGGTAGCGACTGAGCCCGAGGCAGAGGCGCCCGCACCAGAGCCCGCCGTCGAGGCGGAGCCGGTCGCCCAGGCCGCCGCGGAGGAGTCCGAGGCCGCACCTGCAGCCGAGGCAGAGGCCGCAGAAGCGCCCGCAGCGGAGGCCGCAGAAGCGCCCGCAGCGGAGGCCGAAGGCGCCGAGGAGAAGCCGAGGACGCGGAAGAAGACCTGATGGCGCAGAGCAAGGTCAAGATCACCCAGGTCCGCAGCCAGATCGGGCAGAGCGAGCGCCATCGCGGCACGCTGCGAGCGCTCGGACTGGGCAAGATCGGCCGCTCCGCGGAGCACCAGGAGAGCCCGCAGCTCGCCGGTATGCTGCGGAAAGTCCGCCACCTCGTGAAGGTCGAAGATGCCTGAGGAGTTGAACCTCACCAACCTGAAGCCCGCCCAGAAGCGCGTCGATCGCAAGCGCGTCGGACGCGGCCTCGGGTCAGGCAAGGGGCGCTATTCCGGCCGCGGGATCAAGGGCCAGAAGTCCCGCTCCGGCTCGCACAAGATGCGGGCCGGCTTCGAGGGCGGCCAGATGCCGCTGTACATGCGTGTCGGCAAGCAGCGCGGCGCCACGTCCAAGGACGCGATGCCCATCGGCCCGTTCCGGACCTTCACCCAGGGCGTGAACGTCCGCGACCTCGACCGCGTGTTCGCCGACGGCGACACGGTGAACGTCGAGGCGCTCGTCGAGAAGGGCCTCGTCAAGAACACGCGGGCCGACGTCAAGATCCTCGGCTTCGGCGAGCTGAACAAGACGCTTTCGGTCACCGCGCACGCCTTCTCGGAGAGCGCGCGGGAGAAGATCACCGCCGCCGGCGGCAGCGCCACCGCACTGCGCGAGCCGGCCGATCCGCGGAAGAAGCGCAAGCGGTCGAAGAAGCCCGCTTCGGAGGGCGCTGCGGCGAAGGCCGCGACGCCTCCCGCGGAAGAGACCGCGGAACCCGAGGCCGCCGAGACAGAGGAGAGCTAAGTGTTCTCCTGGCTCGCCAACGCCTGGCGCGTTCCGGAGCTTCGGTCGCGCGTCCTCTTCACCGCCGGGATCCTCGCCGTGTACCGCTTCGGCTCGTGGGTGCCGGCGCCCGGCGTCGACTCGCAGACGATCGAGGACTACTTCTCCGGCCGCGGCGGCACGGTCCTCGGCCTGCTGAACATCTTCTCCGGCGGCGCCCTGTCGCAGTTCGCGGTGTTCGCGCTCGGGATCATGCCGTACGTCACGGCGTCGATCATCCTGCAGCTCTTGACGGTCGTGGTGCCGAAGCTCGAGGAGCTGCAGAAGGAGGGCGAGGCAGGCTACGCCAAGATCAACCAGTACACGCGCTACCTCACCGTCGTACTCGCAGCGGCGCAGGCGGCCGGCTACGCGTTCCTGTTCGAGCGCCAGGGGGCACTCGAGGCCAACCCGGGCCGGATCACGCTGATCGTGCTGACCCTGACCGCCGGCACGACGCTGCTGATGTGGCTCGGCGAGCTGATCACCAAACGCGGCATCGGCAACGGCATCTCGCTCCTGATCTTCGCGTCGATCCTCACGGGGCTGCCGCTCGGGATCAGCGCCTGGTACAACGGCGGCGTCATGGAGCGGCTCTTCCTGCCGCTGATGGCACTCGGCATCGTCGTCGCGGTCGTCTTCATCCAGGAGGGCCAGCGCCGGATCCCGATCCAGTACGCGAAGCGCATGGTCGGCCGGCGCATGACGGCCGGCGGCTCGACCTACATGCCGCTGCGCGTGAACATGGCCGGCGTCATCCCGGTGATCTTCGCCGCCGCCGTGATGGCGTTCCCGCCCACGATCGCGCAGTACTTCCCGCAGACGCAGGGCTTCGTCAACCGGCACTTCACGCCGAACGACCTGAGCTACATCCTCTTCCAGGCGTTGTTGATCATCATCTTCACGTACTTCTACACGGCGGTCCAGTTCAACCCGGTCGACCAGGCCGACAACCTGCGCAAGTACGGCGGCTACATCCCGGGCATCCGGCCGGGCCCGCCGACCGCGATCTACCTCGACCGCGTGCTGACGCGGCTGACGCTCCCGGGCGCCCTCTACCTGGCCGCGATCGCCGCCTTACCGAGCATTGCCATCTCCTACTTCGGGTTCTCCCAGGCAACCGCGGGAGCCGTCGGCGGCACCTCGGTCCTGATCGCCGTCGGTGTCGCGCTCGACACGATGCGGCAGATGGAGTCGCAGATGATGATGCGCTCCTACGAGGGCTTCCTGAAGTAGCGGTCCTCGCGCGCGCGTGAACATTCTGCTCCTAGGCCCCCAGGGATCCGGCAAGGGAACTCAAGCAAGGCGCATCGCCGACGAGTACGGCCCCGCGCACATCGCGACGGGCGACATGCTCCGGCACGCGATCGCGGTCGAGACGCCGCTCGGCCTCGAGGTGAAGCCGATCGTCGAGAACGGGGTGCTCGTGCCCGACGACCTCATGATCAAGCTGATCCGCGAGCGGCTCGACGACGACGATACGCGTGACGGCTTCATCCTCGACGGCTTCCCGCGGACGATGGCCCAGGCGACGGCGCTGGACACGATGCTGCACGAGATCGGCCGCGACCTCGACATCGTCTTCGCGCTCGACGTGGACGACGAGACGGCCGTCGAACGGCTCCAGAAGCGCGCGATCGAGGAAGGGCGCAAGGACGATACGCCCGAGGCGATCGTCCGCCGGCTCGCCGACTACCACGAGAAGACCAAGCCGCTCATCGGCTACTACCGCCTACGTGGCAACCTGGTGGGTATCCACGGCGAGAACCCGATCGACCAGGTCTTCGGCGAGATCCAGGAGGCGCTGCAGACGGTTACAGCACGATCATGATCATCCGGAAGTCAGCTCAGGAGATCGAGCGCATGGCCCGCGCGGGCCGCGTCGTGGCCGAGACGCACCGCCTCGTCGGCGAGCACGTCCGGCCCGGGGTGACGACGCAGGAGCTCGACGAGCTGGCGGAGGAGTACATCCGCTCGCAGGGAGGCGTCCCGACGTTTCTCGGCTACAAGGGCTTCCCGGCCTCCCTCTGCCTGTCGCCGAACGACATGGTCGTGCACGGGATCCCCGGCCCCTACGAGCTCCGTGAGGGCGACGTCCTGTCGGTCGACGTCGGCGTGACGCTCGACGGCTTCGTCGCCGACGCCGCCTTCACGCATCCCGTCGGGGACGTCTCGCAGGACGCCACACGCCTGCTCGAGGTCGGCCAGGCCGCGCTTGCGGCAGGCGTCGCCCAGGCCCGGGCCGGGAACCGCCTGTCGGACATCTCGCACGCGGTGCAGTCAGTCACGGAGGGGGCCGGGTTCTCGGTCATCCGCAGCCTCGTCGGGCACGGGGTCGGCCGGTCGATGCACGAGGACCCCCAGATCCCGAACTTCGGCGAGCCGGGCCGGGGCCCGCTGCTCCAGCCCGGTATGACGCTCGCGATCGAGCCGATGATCAACGCCGGCGGCCCGGACGTCTACCTGCACGACGACCACTGGTCGATCTCGACCGAGGACGGGTCGCTGTCGTGCCATTTCGAGCACACCGTGGCCGTCACCGAAAGCGGCCCGAGGATCCTTACCGAGGCCAATCACGTCCCCGTTCAGCAAGCCGTCTAGCGGAGAGGCTTTTGCTAGCATGCCGTTTCGCGCACCAGCGGTGCGTCTGTTTTCGTGTCCGGTGACCGCGCTTTCCGGCGCGGTTTCTACGAGGAAAGAGAATCAGTGAAAGTTCGTCCGTCCGTGAAGCCCATGTGTGAGCGCTGCCGCGTGATCAAGCGGCACGGGCGCACCATGGTCATTTGCACGAATCCCCGTCACAAGCAGAGGCAGGGCTAGATGGCACGCATCGCCGGAGTCAACCTTCCCAACCAGAAGCGGCTGGAAATCGGGCTGACGTACATCTACGGGATCGGCCGCTCGACCGCGCAGCACGTGCTCGCCGAGCTCGGCCTCTCCGCGGACACCAAGGTCAAGGACCTCACCGACGAGGAAGTCACCAAGCTGCGCGAGTACATCGACTCGAACCTCGAGGTCGAGGGCGATCTGCGCCGCGACCGCTCGCAGGCGATCAAGCGCCTCGGCGAGATCAGCGCGTACCGCGGCATCCGCCACCGGCGCGGGCTGCCGGTCAACGGCCAGCGCACCAAGACGAACGCGCGCACCCGCAAGGGCCCCAAGAAGACGGTCGGTAGAGGGAAGAAGGCAAAGACTTAGTGCCCCGTCAGCAATACAGCATCATGGAAGGGGCGTAATGGCTCCTCCCCGCCGGCAGGCCCAGCGCGGCCGCACGCGCCGCCGCGCGCGCAAGAACATCGCGATCGGGCAGGCGCACATCAAGACGTCGTTCAACAACACGATCGTCACCCTCACCGACAAGGAGGGGAACGTGATCGTGTGGGAGTCCGCCGGCTCCGCCGGGTTCAAGGGCTCGCGCAAGTCGACGCCGTTCGCCGCCCAGGTGACCGCCGATGCCTGCGCCCGCAAGGGCATGGAGCACGGCCTGCAGAAGGTCGAGGTCTTCGTCAAGGGCCCGGGCTCGGGCCGCGAGACGGCGATCCGCTCCCTCCAGGCTGCCGGCCTCGAGATCCTCGGCGTCAAGGACGTCTCCCCGCAGGCCCACAACGGCGTGCGCCCGAAGAAGCGGAGGCGCGTCTGATGGCGAGGTCACTCGGGCCCAAGTGCCGCAACTGCCGCCGCGAGGGCATGAAGCTCTTCCTCAAGGGTGAGCGCTGCCTGACCGAGAAGTGCGCGATCGAGCGCCGCTCGTACCCGCCGGGCGAGCACGGCCGCGGTCGCATCAAGCAGTCGGAGTACCTACTGCAGCTGCGCGAGAAGCAGAAGGCGCGCCGCTACTACGGGCTGCTCGAGAACCAGTTCCGGACCTACTACGCGAAGGCCGCGAAGGGCTCGGGCATCACGGGCGAGACCCTGCTCCGCATGCTCGAGACGCGGCTCGACAATGTCGTCTACCGGCTCGGCTTCGCCGCGTCGCGCGCACAGGCCCGCCAGCTCGTGCGCCACGGCCACTTCCACGTGAACGGCCGCCGCGTGAACATCCCGAGCTACCAGGTCAAGCCCGATGACGTCGTCACCGTCTCGCCGGGGAGCTCGGCCGAGCAGGTGATTCGCGACGCAACCGATCTCACGGCCTCGGTAGCCCCGTGGCTGCAGGCCGACCACGAGGGCCTCACCGGCAAGGTCCTCAAGCTGCCCGAGCGTGCCGAGATCGACACGCCCGTGCAGGAACAGCTCATCGTCGAGCTCTACTCCAAGTAACGCCATGCCAGGCGCCGTCGGGCGCCGAGAGATAAGAGGAAAGAAGGGAAGAGATTTGGCCGTTCGCACTAGCTTGATGGAGTTCCAGGTGCCGCGCATCGTCCACGAGGAGGTCGACGAGCAGCGTGGCGTATTCGTGATCGAGCCGCTCGACCGCGGCTTCGGCTACACGTTCGGCAACTCGCTGCGCCGCGTACTGCTCTCGTCGCTCGAGGGCGCCGCGGTCACCTCGGTGAAGTTCGAGGGCGTCGCGCACGAGTTCACGACGCTGCCCGGGGTGAAGGAGGACGTCACCGACATCATCCTTCAGCTCAAGAATCTCACCTGCCGCCTGCACGGCGAGTCGCCCGAGATCGAGGTGCGGCTCACCAAGAAGGGCTCGGGCACCGTGACCGCCGCCGACATCGAGGCTCCGGCCGACCTCGAGATCCTCAATCCGGACCTCGTGATCGCCAACCTCTCCGACAAGGGGCGCCTCGAGCTGACACTGACGATCGGGCGCGGCCGCGGCTACGTGCCCGCCGAGCTCAACCGCGGGCCGCAGCACACGATCGGCGTGATTCCGATCGACTCGATCTTCTCGCCGGTCCGCCGGGTCGCCTACGACGTCGAGGCCGCACGCGTCGGTCAGCGCACCGACTACGACAAGCTCAACATCGACATCACGACCGACGGCTCGATCGACCCGCGCGAGGCCATCGCGCAGGCCGCCGAGATCCTGATCCGTCAGCTCGCGATCTTCACCGACATCGAGAAGATCGAGGGCTTCGGCGAGACCGCCGCCGCCGAGGTGGCGCCCGAGGTCTCGCTGGCGCACGGGATGGAGAACTTCCCCATCGAGGAGCTCGAGCTCGGCGTCCGCTCGTACAACTGCCTCAAGCGCGTGGGCATCGAGACGATCGGCGACCTCGTGATGAAGAGCGAGAACGAGCTCGCCGCGATCCCGAACTTCGGCAAGAAGTCGATCGAAGAGGTCAAGGAGACGCTCTCCACGCACGGCCTCACCCTGCGGGGCGACGAGGGCTAGGAGTCACACGGTGCGCCACCAGCGCAAGGGCAAGAAGCTCGGCCGCGACGCGTCGCACCGCAAGGCGCTCTACTCGAACCTCGCGGGCGCGTTGATCGAGCACGGGCGGATCAAGACCACCGAGGCCAAGGCCAAGGCGGTCAAGCCGATCGCCGAGAAGATGATCACGCTGGGCCGCCGCGGTGACCTCGCGGCCCGGCGGCAGGCCCTGGCGTACCTCCGCTCCCAGGAGGTCGTGCATCAGCTCTTCGCCGAGGTCGCGCCGCGCTTCGCGGACCGGCCCGGCGGCTACTCGCGGATCGTCAAGCTCGGGCCGCGCTTCGGCGATGCCGCCGAGATGGTCTACCTCGAGCTCGTCGACTACGTGCCGCCGCGAGCCCTCGCTCCGGCTGCCGCGCCGGCTCGCGCCGAAGCCGAGGCCTAGACCAGGCTCTCGAACCAGACGAACGCCGGACCCGGGACCCCCTCGGGGTTGGGCTCGACCGTGACCTCCGCCTCGGGCAGCTCCTCGCGTAGCCGGTCGGCGAGGTCGTTCGCCTCGTCCGCGGTCCTGGTGTCGACGGTGACCGTGCGCCACAGCCGGTGGACGGGCAGGCCTTCGTCGGCCAGCCTCGCGGCGAGCGGGCCTGCCTCGTCGCGGCTCTTCAGGTGGACCTGCACCTCCCACTCGTAGGGGTGCTCGCCGGTGGCCGTCGCTCCCGGTTCCGTGGACACCCACTGCTCGTCCGCGCTCGCCCAGCGCACGACGCGGACGGTTGCCGTGAGCCGGTCCGCCTCGAGCAGCTCCTTGGCGACCCGCTCGGCCTCGCGCGCCGCCTCCTCGCTCGTCGCGTAGAGGAACAGGCGCGGGCCGTCGCGCGTGACGATCACGCGTCGCCCGAGCCGCTTGCGGGCCTCGTCGTCGAGGTCGTGGGCGCGCAGCCGCTCGCCGAGGGAGTAGCCGTGTCCCTCGTCCTTGAGGTCGATCTCGACGCGCCACTCGTCTCCGGTCACGCGGCGATGATAGTGGCCTCGTGCGACTGAGGCTGACGCTCGAGTACGAGGGAACCGACTTCCGCGGCTGGGCCGCCCAGCCGGGGCTGCGCACGGTCGAGGGGGAGCTGCGCCGCGCGCTTGGTTCGCTCTACGAGTCCGTCGACTCGCTCGCGGTGGCCGGGCGGACGGACGCGGGCGTGCACGCGCTCGGCCAGGTCGTGAGCGTCGACGTCGTCGGCGGCCCGCCTGCGGACCGCGCCGCCGCCGCTCTGAACCCCGAGTTGCCCGACGACGTGGCCGTGGTGGCCGCCGCCGAGGCGCCCGCGGACTTCCACGCGCGCCACTCCGCCCGCTCGCGTTCGTATCGGTACCTCATTCACCGCCGTGCGGAGCGTTCGCCGTTCGAGGCCCGGCGCAGCTGGTGCGTGGCGCGGCCGCTCGATCTCGACGCGCTGCGCGAGGGAGCCGCGCTCCTGGTCGGCAGCCACGACTTCCGGGCGTTCACCCCTGCGCAGACGCAGCACGAGGTGCTCACGCGGACGGTGCTCCACGCGGCCTGGGTGGAGCGCGGCGAGCACCTCGAGTTCGAGATCGAGGCCGACAGCTTCCTGCGCCACATGGTGCGTACGCTCGTCGGCACGATGGTCGACCTCGCGCCTGCCCACATCGCTCGCCTCCTCGAAGGGGCCGATCGCAGCGAGGCGGGCCGCACCGCGCCGCCGTGGGGCCTCTACCTGGAGCGCGTCACGTATTCGTGACGAAGCCGTGCGCGTTTCGCGACGGTGCCTGGCACCGGCGAGGAAGCGGCCCGCCGATAGCATCGCCGTCGTGCCCTACGACCCCGTTCTCTTCGACCTCGACGGCACCGTCGTCGACTCCGGCGCGATCATCCTCGCGTCGTTGCGGCATGCGACGCAGACCGTGCTCGGCGAGACGATCTCGGACGAGCGCCTGCTCGCCACGGTCGGCGGCTCCGGGCTCGCCTCGCAGATGCGCGACTTCGATCCCGACCGCGTCGAGGAGCTCGTCCGCGTGTACAGCGAGCACAACGCGCCGCTGCACGCCGAGCTCGCCGCGTGCGACGGGATGATCGAGCTCCTCGAGGACCTCCGGGCGCAGGGGAGGAAGCTCGGCATCGTGACCGCGAAGCGCCGCGCCACCGTCGAGCTTGCGTTCGCCCGGGTCCCGATCGAGCACCTGTTCGACGTCGTCGTGGCCGGCGACGAGACCGACCGCCAGAAGCCGCATCCCGAGCCGCTCCTGCGCGCAGTGGCACAGCTGGGAGCGCGTGCAAACGACGCGGCCTACGTGGGCGATTCGCCGTTCGACATGCAGGCCGCCAAGGCCGGCGGCCTGGCCGCGATCGGCGTCACCTGGGGTCGCATCCACGCGCGCGAGCGGCTCGAGCGCGAGCAGCCCGACCACATCGTCGACTCGCCGGAGGAGCTGCGTGGCGTCCTCGCTTGAGTCCCGCGTCGCCGAGCTCCGCAAGGTGCTCGAGCAGGCGAACTACGAGTACCACGTGCTCGACGAGCCGAAGCTCCCCGACGCCGAGTATGACCGCCTTTACGACGAGCTCCTGAGGATCGAGGAGGAGAACCCCGACCTGCGCGATCCGAACTCGCTGACGACGAGAGTCGGGGCGCCGCCGAGCGACAAGTTCCGCAAGGTCGAGCACCTGCGCCCGATGGGCTCGCTCGAGAAGGTGACGAGCGGGGAGACGCTGACCAAGTGGGCCGAGGACGTGCGCAAGCGCCTGGGCACCGACGAGCCGGTCGCGTACGTGACCGAGCCGAAGATCGACGGCTCCGCGGTCTCGCTGACCTACGAGAACGGCATGTTCGTCAGAGGAGCGACCCGCGGCGACGGGACTCGAGGAGAGGACGTCACGCCCAACCTGCGCACGATCAAGTCGATTCCGCTGCGGATGCGGAGCGTCGACGGCGAGCCGCCGCCGGCGTTACTCGAAGTGCGCGGCGAGGTCTACTTCCCGCTCTCGGCGTTCCAGCGCCTGAACGAGCGCCTGGCCTCCGAGGGCAAGAAGACCGCGCCGAACCCGCGGAACGCCGCCGCCGGCTCGCTGCGCCAGCTCAACCCGAACATCACCGCCGAGCGCGACCTCTCGATCTGGGTCTACGGCCTCGGCGCGCACGATGGGATCGAGTTCGAGAGCCAGTGGCAGACGCTCGAGTGGCTGCGGGCGCGGGGTTTCCGCACGAATCCGTTCGCCGAGCGGCACGAGACGATCGAAGACGTCGCGCGCGTGTGCGCGGAGTGGGAGAAGCGCCGGATCGAGCTCGATTACGAGATCGACGGCATCGTCAGCAAGGTCGACTCGGTCGAGCAGCAGCGGCGCCTCGGCGCGCTGCACCAGCGCCCCCGCTGGGCACGGGCCTACAAGTGGGCGCCGATGACGGCGACCACGAAGCTGAACAAGATCCACATCCGCGTGGGCCGCACCGGCGCGCTCAACCCCTGGGCGCAGCTGGAGCCGGTCGAGGTCGGCGGCGTCACCGTCTCCCAGGCGACGCTCCACAACGAGGAGGACATCAACCGCAAGGACATCCGCGAGGGCGACGTCGTCATCGTGCAGCGCGCGGGCGACGTGATCCCACAGGTCGTCGGCCCGATGCTGCCGCATCAGCGCGGCACGAAGCCGTTCAAGATGCCTGCAAACTGCCCACTCTGCGGCGCGGAGATCGTCCGGCCCGAGGGCGAGGTCATGCACCGGTGCCCGAACCCGGCGTGCGAGTCGCGCGGGCTGGAGTCGCTGATCAACTGGGTCATGGCCGCGGCGGACATCGAGGGCGTCGGCGAGCAGCTCGTCCGCCGCCTCTGGGAGCTCGGGCTGGTCCGCTCGATCCCCGAGCTCTACCGGCTCACGAAGGAGCAGCTGCTCGAGCTGGACGGCTTCCAGGAGAAGTCCGCCACCAACGTCGTCGAGGCGATCGAGGCCTCGAAGGCGACACCGTTCTGGCGCGTGCTGTTCGGGCTCAACATCCCGGACGTCGGCTGGGTGACCGGACAGAACCTCGCCCGGCACTTCGGCAACGTCGACGCGCTCGCCGCAGCCTCCCAGGAGGAGATCCTGGAGGTCGAGGGCATCGGCCCGGAGCGCGCGACGGCGATCGCCGAGTGGTTCGCGGACGACGCCAACAAGAAGCTGATCGACGAGCTGAGGGCGCTGGGGTTGCAGCTCGAGAGCGGCGACGAGCTGAGGCCGGTCGAGGGCGGCCTGAGCGGCAACGTTTACGTGATCACGGGCACCCTCGAGGCGTGGACGCGCGAGCAGGCCGCCTCGGAGCTCGAGGCGCGCGGCGCCAAGGTCGCCGGGTCGGTCTCCAAGAAGACGACCGGAGTGATCGTCGGCGAGGAGCCCGGCGCGACGAAGCTCAGCAAGGCACGCGAGGTGGGCGTGCCCATCCTCGACGAGCAGGCGCTGACAGACCTCCTGCAGGCGAACTAGCTCGCGGCGAGAATCGCCGCGAAGCGGTCCTGTGACCGCCGTGCGGACCAGCTCGCGACGGGGTAGCCGTTCTGCAGGATCGAGAACGCATAGCGGTTTTTGACGATCCCTGACAGCGCCGACGCCTCGCGCGTCGTTCCCGTCTTCGCGCGCACGCGTCCGGCCGCTGCCGTCCGGAGCATGCGCCGCTCGAGCGTCCCGCTGCGGGCGGCGACCGGAAGCGACGAGAAGAAGCTGTCGCGGAAGTCCCGGCTCACCCAGGCGGAGCGGAGCATCTGGACGACGGTAACCGCGGTCAGGCGGTTGAGCCGTGAGAGGCCCGAGCCGTCGGCGATGCGTACGCCGTCCATCGGTACGCCGTAGTCGCCCAGGATCCGCCGTACCGCCAGAGCCCCCGCGGCCGTCGTTCCCTGCCCGGACTCGAGCGTCCCGAGCTGCTTCAGCAGGAGCTCGGCCGTGAAGTTGTCGCTCTCGAAGTCCATGAAGTGGAGGATCGCCGCGAGCGGCGGCGACAGCAGCGACGCGACCGGGTAGCTCTCGGTGTCCGGGGGCAGCGCCCCTAGCCTGGCCGGCCCGGCGACGCGTACCCCGGCCTGCTTCAGCGCCTTGCGGAAGAGGACCGCCGCCGCGAGCGCGGGCGCCCGGGACGTGCGGCCGCGATACCAGCCGCGGTCGACGGTCAGGGCCGAAAGCGGCGGCGATTCGTTGATGTAGAAATAGGGCTTCCAGCCGGGCCCCATCCGGAACGCGTCGAAGTAAGACTCGTCGCCGAGGATTCGGCCGGTGACGAGCCGGATCCCGGCCCCGCGTACCTCGGCGGCGAGCCGTCGCAGTCCGAGCGAGGAGAGTGTCGGGTCGCCGAAGCCCTTGAGTACGAGGTCGCCGCGCCACACGGCCGCGTCCTGCTCGCCGCGGCCCAGCACCTGAGTCTCGAGGCGGTACGAGGGCCCGAGCGCGGCGAGGGCCGCGTAGGTGACCGCGAGCTTCTCGTTCGAGGCGGGAATCAGCGGCAGCTGCGGGTTCTGGGCGTAGACGACCTTGCCGGTCGAGAGCTCGATCGCGACGGCGGCCGAACGGGAGACGCCGGGTGCGCGCAGGGCGCGCGCCAGCTTGACGCCGAGTGCCTCGTTGCCGCGCGGGGCGGCCTGGGCGGCGCCGACCAGCGCCAGCGTGAACGCGCAGAGGACGGCGAGGAGTCGCAGGCGGTGCGGCACCGGCGCGATTGTAGTGCGCCGATCCGTCGGCAGAAATGGGCCTTGCCGACCCGAAGATGGGCCGCGCGGCCCATGGCGCGGCCACTCATGCCGCTCGATAATCAAGCGACCGGAGCCGCCGCATGGACGACGTCTCAACCCTCCTCGATCGTATCGACCTCCTCCTGGAGGCCCCGACCGACGCCGGAGGCGACAGCGCGGACGTGCGCGCGCACATGGAGACGACGCTGACCGACGGCTACGCGCGGGCGCTGGCCCTCGAGGCCGAGCACTGGCGGCTCCAGCGCGAGATCGGCGCGATCGCCGCGGAGATTGCCGAAGGGCAGGGAACGCCCCGCACGAAGGAGCTCGGCTCGCTCGCCCGTCGCCTGAAGGCCTCGGAGGAGGAGCTCGGAACGCTGCGCGACACGCTGAGGATGCTCAGGGGCCGCCTCGCGAACGACGCCTGAGAGAGCCCGCGCCACGAGGGCTTGGCGGAATGTCGCCTCGATGGTCGTTCCGAGGCAAGGACGCAGGGAGTTTCGTATGCTTTCGCCAAGTCCTCCCATCTAGACGATCCCGCTGCGGACGGCGTAGACCGCCGCCTGGATGCGGTTGTCGATCTGCAGCTTCATCAGGATGTTCGAGATGTGGTTCTTGACCGTCTTCGGGCTGATGTGGAGCTCACCGGCGATGTGCGCGTTGTCCTTGCCGTTGGCGATCAGTTTCAGCACCTCGATCTCGCGGTCGGACAGCTCGGCCCGAATCGTCTCGGCGTCCTGTTCGCTCGTGCCGGTGGCCCGCATCCGCTGCAGCACCTTGGCCGCGATGTGAGGGGAGATCAGCGACTCGCCGACGGCGGCTGCGCGGATGCCCTGCATCAGGTCCTGGATCGAGGAGTCCTTCATCAGGTACCCGCACGCGCCGGCGAGGATGGCGTTCATGACGTCCTCGTCCTGGTCGGAGATCGTCAGCACGACGACGCGGGTGAGCGGCGCCAGAGTCGTGACCTGCCGCGTCGCCTCGACGCCCGTCATGCCCGGCATGTTCAGGTCCATCACGACCACGTCCGGGGCGAGCTCACGCACCATGCGGATCGCCTGCGCGCCGTCCGCAGCCTCGCCGACGACGTTGACGCCCTGCTCCTCGAGCAGGTTGCGCAGACCCGTCCGAAAAAGGTCATGGTCGTCCACAAGCAGGACGCGAAGCGTCTCGCCCGAGGGGCGTGCTGTAGTCGGATCTGGCTTGATCACGTCCGCGGGTAAGGCGAAAGCCTACCCGCCGACAGCGATCGTCACAGTGCGGCTTCCCCAGGCCCGTGCCTCGGCATGCGAGGAGAACCACAGGTCTATGTGCGCGCCCTGGATCGCGCCGCCGGTGTCCGCGGCGATGCCCTGGCCGTAGCCGGGGATCGTCAGCGGCGTTCCCAGCGGGATCACAGAGGGATCGACCGCCACGACGCCGGGCCCCACCGGGATCCCGCTCGCTGTGTGCCCCGGGAGCGCATAGCCGGTTGCAACGACCGTGAGCAGCCTCGAGCTGCCGGACGTTGTGGCCGTCAGCACGGTGTCCCCGCCGGCAGAGGGAAGCGAGACCGATGCAAGCGTCCGCGCCGTCGACTCGAGCGACGAGATGCGGGCGCCGTTGGCCTGCCGCTGCGATGCCAGCCACGCGATCCGCGCGAGCCGCTGGGCGCGGGCGCGGATGAGCGTCGCGGCGGCACCCGCAGCCGCAGCGCGGAGGCTCTCGTTCTCCGCCTCCGCCTGGGCGAGCCTCTCGGTGACGGAGATCATCTTCTTCCGCGCGGAGCGGGCGCCACGGATGAACGACCGGTCCTCGTCGGCCATGCGGCCGAGGTGATCGACGCCCGAGACCGCCTGGTCGATCGACTCGGCCCCGAGGATTACGGCGAGCGGCTCCGGCTTGCCCTGCTCGTACAGCGCCCGCACGCGCTCGGCGAGGCGCTTCTGCGAAATGTGCAGTCCGTCGCGGGCGACCTTCAGCTGGAGCCGGGCCTCGGTCTGCTGGCGGGCCAGCACCACACCGCGTGCACGCAGCTTCGCGAGGCGTGCGCGCGTCGAGGCGAGTTGGGAGTCGAGCGAGCCGAGGTCGGCCTGGGCCATCTCCTCCTCGGTCACCAGCGTCTCGTTCGCACGGCGCAGGTCGTCCGCCTGGGCCTGAAGTCGGCTGACAGGCTCCGCTCCGGCCGCCGGGAGAACACTCGCGAGGGCTGAAGCGACGCACACCAAAATGAGAGCCCGGAGACCGGGACCTGGCGCTCGCACGACGCGGCACCCTAGCAGAGTGGTCTCGGCGGTCCCTCACATCAAGAACCGGCTGTTACAAGGGATTTTTCTCCAACCTCGTGGCGCTCGTTGCACAACCGTGCAAAGCATCCGGAAGTCCTGCTAGGGTGCCGCACTCGTGACGTACCGGGCTCCCCTCCCGGTGCGCTGGCTGCGAGCCGGGAGAGGATTCTCGTGCGCGTGAAGCGGCTAGCGGCGCCACTGATCCTCGCTTTTGTCGCGGCTCTTGCGGTGACCGCTTCTGCGACCGCTGAGCCGGCCTCGATCGCCTCGAAGCAGGCCCAGGCACAGAGCGTGCTCACCCAGATCCAGAGCCTGGACTCGAACCTCGAGCGCGCAATCGAGGCGTACAACCTCGCGAACATACGCCTCAAGGAGGTCAAGGCCGATCTGCGGGAGAACAAGCGCGAGCTCGGCATCGCGCGTGCGAACCTCGGGCAGGCCCGCGCGGTGCTGGCCGAGCACGCGGTGGCCGTCTACACGTCCACGGGCGGCGACTCGACGCTCGACGTGCTGCTCGGTGCCACGAGCCTCGATGACTTGCTCAGCCGCGTCGACACCGTCGGACGGGTCTCGGAGCAGGGCACGCGGGTGCTCGGCGAGGTGGTCACGTTCCAGAACGCCGTGAAGACAAGACGGGAGCGCCTGAAGCGCGCGAAGGCCCGCGCCTCGGAGCTCGTCGCCGAACGGTCGAGGCAGAAGCGGTCGATCGAGAGCCAGCTCGTCACACGGCAGCGCCTGCTGTCGTCGATCAAGGGCGAGATCGCCCGCATGCAGGCCGCGGAGCAGGCTCGCCAGGCCGAGCTCGAGCGCCGCGCCCGCGCACAGGCCGCCGCTGCCACGGCTGCTCCGCCGGTGCTCGCGACGACCCTGCAGGTGTCCGACTCGGGCGAGTCGACGTCGACGTCGGCCCCGTCCTCGTCCATCCCCGCACCGCCCGCACGCTTCGGCGGCGCCGTCGGGATCGCCATGCAGTACCTCGGCACGCCGTACGTCTACGGCGGTGCGAGCCCGTCCGGGTTCGACTGCTCCGGTTTCGTGATGTACGTCTTCGCGCAGATCGGCGTCTCGCTGCCGCACAACGCAGCCGCGCAGTACGGCAGCGGCACACCGGTCGACCGCAGCCAGCTCCAGCCCGGCGACCTCGTCTTCTTCGACGGCCTCGGACACGTCGGCATCTACGTCGGCGGCGGCAGCTTCGTCCACTCCCCGCACACGGGCGACGTCGTCAAGATCTCGTCGATGTCCGGCTGGTACGCGTCGAGCTACGTCGGCGCCCGGCGCCTCTAGCCGGCTACGCGTACAGCTGCTCGATCTCGTCCGCGAAGTGCTCCTGCACGACGCGGCGCTTCAGCTTCAGCGTGGGTGTGATCTCGTCGTGGTCGGCGCTGAAGTCGCGCGACAGGATCCGGAAGCGCTTGATCTGCTCGAAGCGTGAGCGCTCGCGGTTGACACCGTCCACGATCTCCTGGACGAGAGTGCGCACGCGCTCGTCCGCGGCGAGCTCCTCGATCGGCGCGTCGCGGCCGGCCCACTTCACGATCTCCTCCTCGTCCAGCGTGATGAGCGCGGTGACGTACGGCCTCCGGTCCCCCAGGACGACCGCCTGGGAGACGTACTTCGAGGCCTTGAGGTCGTTCTCGATGTTCTGCGGCGCGACGTTCTTGCCGCCGGCGGTCACGAGGATGTCCTTCTTGCGGTCGGTGATCGTGACGAAGCCGTCCTCGTCCATCGATGCGATGTCGCCGGTGTGGAGCCAGCCGTCGCCGTCGAGCACCGCCTTCGTGGCCTCCTCGTCCTTGAAGTAGCCGGCGAACACGGTCGTGCTGCGCACGAGCAGCTCGCCGTCGTCGGCCAGCCGGAGCTCGATCCCGGGCAGCGCGGGACCGACGGTGCCGAAGCGGAAGTGCTCGAGCATGTTCACGTTCGAGGCCGTCGTGCACTCGGTCGTCCCGTAGCCCTCGAGGATCGGGATGTCGAGCACGTGGAAGAACTCGGCGATCTCCTTGGCGAGCGGCGCGCCGCCCGAGATCCCGAAGCGCAGGCGCCCGCCGAGCTTCCCCTTCACCTTCGAGAAGACGAGCCTGTCCGCGATCCGGTGCTTGGCCGCGAGGCCTCGTGGCACGGGCTTGCCCGCCTGGCGCAGCTCGCTGACGCGCTTACCGACGTCGAGCGACCAGTCGATCAGCCTGCGCTTGACGCCGGTCGCCTCGTCGAAGTTGGCGAGGACGGCCGTGTGCACCTTCTCGTACACCCGCGGGACGCTCGGCAGCACCGTCGGCCGGACCGCGAGCGGCGACCTCGCCGACGCGGGTGGGGTCGGGGCAGAAGGCCGTCGTGAACCCGACGTAGGCCGCCAGCAGATGCAGGCAGCGGCCGAAGTTGTGCGCGAGCGGGAGGTAGAGGAGGACGGTGTCGTCGGGGCCGATGAACGACGGCACCTGGTCGACCTTGGCGACCATGTCGTAGTAGTTGCGGTTGCGGATCATGCAGGCCTTCGGCGGCCCGGTCGTCCCCGAGGTGTAGATGTACGTGAACAGGTCCTCGTCGTCGATGGCGGCGCTCGCCTCGGCCAGCGCGGACGGGTTGGCGGCCGCGAACTCGCGGCCCTTCGCGCGCAGGCCGTCGAGCTCGTCGTAGCGCAGGACGTGCTGGAGGCGTGGGATGTCGCCGCACTCGCGGGTCTTGGCGAGCTGCTCGTCGTCCTCGACCAGCACGCCGAGCGCCTCCGAGTGATCGAGGACGTAGTGGGTGTCCTTGGCCGAGCTCGAGGGGTAGACCGGCGCCGGCACGACGCCGATCGAGCCGAGCGCGAAGTCGAAGAGCACCCACTCGGGCGTCGTGCGGCCGAGGATTCCGAAGGAGTCGCCCTTGGCGAGCCCGAGCGCGAGCAGCCCGTTCGCGAGCTCCTCGACCGCCGTCGCCGCCTCGTCCCACGACAGCTCGTGCCAGTGGTCGTCGTGCTCGTACAGGTAGGCGGGGTTGGTGCGGCCCGCGGACACGGCCTTCCGCCAGAGCGCGGGGATCGTGCGAGGGCCGGGCCCGCTCCGGGGTGCTTCCGTCGTGGCCGCAGCTTCGGTCGCCATGGGAACAACTTTATGTTGCAGGGAACGGGTCCGGTAGAGCGAAATAACCCGGTCCCTCTAGACTTCTAGGAGAGTTATGCGGACGATCTGGAACGGCTCGATCAGCTTTGGCCTGGTCAACATCCCGATCGGCCTCGCGCTGGCGACGAAGCCGGCCGCGAGGTCCTCGGACGTGAGCTTCCGGACCCTGCACCGGGAGTGCGGGACGCCGATCAAGCAGAAGCGCTGGTGCCCGGTGCACGACCGCGAGGTCCCGAACGACGAGCTCGTCAAGGGCTGGGAGGTCGCGAAGGGCCAGTTCGTGATCGTCGAGGACGCCGATCTCGAGGCGATCATGCGCCACGACGACTCGCGCTCGATCGACATCACGCGCTTCGTCCCGGTCGACGACGTCGACCCGGTCTGGTTCGACCGCACCTACTTCCTCGTTCCGGCGAGCGCCCCCGCACAGCGCCGGCCGTACGTGCTGCTGCTCGAGGCCATGCGGGAGACCAGCATGGCCGCGCTCGGCCGCTTCGTCATCCGCGGCACCGAGAACCTCTGCCTGATCCGACCCAAGGGCGACGCGCTCGTTCTCGAGACGATGTTCGTGGGCGAGGACGTCCATTCGCAGGCCGAGATCGACGAGGCGGTGGCCGACACCGACGTGAAGGAACCGGAGCTCGTACTGGCACGCCAGGTGATCGACAGCCTCGTGGGCGAGTTCGATCCGTCCGAGCTGACGAGCGAGTACCGGCGCGACCTGCGCGCGATGCTCGAGGCGAAGCTGGCGGGCGAGGAGATCTCGGTGCCGGAGCCGGAGCCCGAAGCGCCGGTCGTCGACCTGATGGAGGCCCTCCGCCGCAGCGTCGCCGAGCTGAGCGACAAGGACGAGTCGGCGTCCGACGGCAAGAAGAAGGCCTCGGCGAAGCCGCGCAAGAAGGCCGCCGCGCGCTAACCGGGGTCTCGCGGTCCGCCGCTGAGCGACCACTAAATCCGGGTCTAGAACCAAACCGCTATCGCTTTGGCGGCGTATTTCACTCCGTACCGGGGGGTATGCCGCCAGCACAGCCGACAACTGGCCGTCCTCGGCGCCGCTGTGGGCGTTGTGCGCGCCCGAGCGCCGCCGCTTCACGTCCTTCCGAGTAATCCGAACTCTGGAGGTGTCGTGAAGCCAATCAATCGCATACTTCTGACAACAGCGCTCCTGATCGGGCTAACTCTGTCCATAGGAGCCGCGACCCCGCCCGTGCAGGCACAGGGGGGCCCGACCCTCGTCGACCCGAATCTCGGGGTCCGCACTGTCGTGAGCGGCCTCGTCACGCCGAGCACGCTGGCCTTCATCGGCCCGAACGACTTCCTCGTGCTCGAGAAGAACACCGGCCGTGTGCAAGCGCGTCGTACGAACGGCGGCTCCGACGACGGTCCTCGACCTCTCGGTCAACTCGGCGTCCGAACGGGGCCTGCTCGGCATCGCATTGCACCCGAACTTCCCGACGAATCCGGGCGTGTACCTGTTCTGGTCCTGCCGGAGCGTGACAGCACAGGACGCCGACCCGTTCACGCCGGAAGAGCAGCGGTGCTCGAATGATCCCGCCGCGATGTTCGGACAGCCGGACAGCGGCGACCTGCTCCAGGTCCCGCTGCTCGGCAAACCGCGTCGATCGCTTCAGGTGGACGGGATCCGGGCTGGTGTTCGACCGCAACCTGCTCGATGTTGCGCGCGTTCCAGAACGACGGCGGTCCCGAGCCGCCGGGCCAGAACGACTCGGCGCAGCCGGCGCGCGGGCAACCACGACGGCGGCGTGCTCGCCTTCGGGCCGGACGGGAAGCTCTACGTCGCGTCGGGCGACCTCGGCCGGCGCGGCCAGATGCAGAACCTGCGGCTGCGGGCCGACGGCCGCCCGACCTGCCGACGACCAGTTCGGCGGGCCCGAGCCCGGACAACGCACACCTCAGCGGCGTGATCCTGCGGCTGAACGACGATGGGTCGACGCCGAGCGACAACCCGTTCTTCGCCGCCGGCGCCGCGATGGGCGGCGAGGCGGGCGCCAACATCCAGCGGCTCTTCGCGTACGGACTGAGGAACAGCGTTCGGCATCGCGTTCGATCCGGTCTCCGGAAACCTGTGGGACCAGCAGAACACCGACGACGCGTTCGACGAGCTGAATCGCGTGGAACGCGGGCATGAACGGCGGCTGGATCCAGATCATGGGGCCGGTCTCCCGCATCGCGCAGTTCAAGGCAGATCGAGCAGACGCTGCCGCCGTCGGGCGGATTCCTGGGGCGCAGCTCCAGCAGCTCCGCTGGCCGCCGAAGCAACCTCGCCGACACCCCGCAGGAGGCGCTCTCGCGCCTGTTCATGCTGCCGGGAGCGCGTGTACAGCGATCCCGGAGTTCAGCTGGAAGTTCGCGGTTGCCGCCGGGAGGCATCGGCTTCCTCGTCGAGCCGCGGCTCTCGGGCCGCAGTACCGCGAACGACCTGTTCGTCGGGGCCGCGACGCCGGCGACCGCTCGGCGGCCACCTCTTCCGCTTCAACCTGACCGGGAACCGGCGGATGATCGGCGTGGACGATCCGCGGCTCGAGGACCGGGTCGCGGACAACCTCGCGAAGAACGAAATCACCGAGAGCGAGAGCCTGCTCTTCGGTACGCGACTTCGGTGTCGGGACGGACATCGAGACAGGGCCGAACGGCAACCTGTTCGTTGTCTCACTCTCGCAGGGCGCGGTCTACGAGATCTTCAGGAAGTAGGCGGCGTCCTTTGTCGGGGGCGCGCTCTCGGGCGCGTCCCCGACTCCCTCGGGAGCTCCGCTAGTGGCGCGGCTCCATGGCGCCCAACGCCTGGATCTGTGCCTGGAACAGGGTCTTGTCGATCTTGCCCTGGTAGATCGGCACGCCCTCTTCGACGCACACCTTGATGATCTCCTGGCGATCGATGTTCAGTTCCTTCGAAAGCTCCTCGGGCGTCAGGTGATTCGCCATGTCCTGCCTCCTTCCGGCCATGAAAAAGCCCGTCGCTCACAGCTGACGGGCTCGCATACCGATTGGGTTTTCGAGTCTCCGGGGATCACAGGGCCCGGCCCCCTCCTAATCTCATGCTCAAAGAATAATGACGGCCCGTGACCTGCGCAACGACCCTGTCGGCAAGCGGCTTCGCCGAGCGGCGCGGCCCCGTGAAGGGCGTCAACCTACGCTGGTTCGTGGGCGGCGAGGGCTCACCCATCGTGCTCGTGCACGGCCTCGGAGGCGCCGCGTCGAACTGGGTCGAGCTCGCGCCCGAGCTCGCCCGCGATCACCTCGTCCTCGCGCTCGACCTCCCGGGCCACGGCGGCTCGTCGCCGCTGCCCGCGCTTCCGAACCTCGAGCCGTTCGCCGACCGGCTTGCCCTGGTGCTCGAGCGCGAAGGGGCCGCGCCGGCCGTCGTCGTGGGCCACTCGCTCGGCTGCCTCGTCGGGTTGCGGCTCGCGATCCGCCGACCGGACCTCGTCCGCGGGCTCGTGCTGTGCTCGGCGGCCGGGATCGGCTCGACCAGCCGCCGTGCGCGGCAAGCGCTCGCGCTCAGCTCGCTCATCCAACCGGGCCGGCTGGTGGCGCCGTTCCGGGAGCGGATCGCGCGTTCGGCGCTCCTGCGCGCGATCGTGTGGGGATCGTGGGCGACGCCCGACGGGACGGCCGTGTCTCCGAGGGCGACCCTCGGTCTGCTCGAAGGCCCGGCGCTGCACTCCGACGCCACGAGCCCAGCCGCCGCTCTGGTGGAGGACGATCCTCGGGTCGACCTCGAGCACGTCGTCTGCCCGTGCATGTTCCTCTGGGGGGCGCGTGACCCGCAGGTGCCGATCGACGACGCGTTCGAGTACGCACGCCGGCTCCGCGCGCGGCTGCGGACGGTCGCCGGCGCCGGACACCTCGTCATCTTCGAGCGGCCGGAGGCCAGCCTCGACGCGATCCGCGAGTTTCTAGACCGGATTCCCTAGCTCGATGTAGTCGGCCTCGACGTCGAAGCGCTCGGCGATCTTCCTGCCCAGCGCCTGCACGCCGAGGCGCTCCGTCGCGTAGTGGCCGGCGGCGACGTAGTGGACGCCCAGCTCGCGCGCGAGGTGGAGCGCCGGCTCCTCGGCCTCGCCGGTGAGGAACAGGTCGTATCCGGCCGCGGCCGCGTCGGCGAAGTAGCGCCCGCCGCGCCCGGTGACCACGGCCGCGCGCCTGACCGTCTCCGGCCCGTGCGGGAAGACCAGCGGCTCGCGGCCGAGCTTCTCGCTGACCCGGCGCGCGAACCGCTGCGCCTCGGTGGGCGGCCGCAGCGGCCCGCCGAACCCGATCCCGGCGAAGCGCTCCTTCGGCTCGATGCCGAGCTGCTTGGCGACGAGGACGTTGTTCCCGATCTCCGGGTGCGCGTCGAGGGCGAGGTGGTAGGCGGCGAGCGTGATGTCCGCGTCGAAGAGCGCCTGCAGCCGTTTGCGGGTCGCAGACGTGATCCGACGCGAGTCGTTGTCCCAGAACAGGCCGTGGTGGACGAGCAGCAGCTGGGCGTTCAGCTCGGCCGCGCGCTCGAACAGCGCCAGCGAGGCGGAGACGCCGCACGCGATCTTCGTGACCTCCCCGGCGCCCTGCACCTGCATCCCCATCGGCCCGAAGTCCGGGTAGGAGTCGAGGTCGAGCAGCTCGGCGCAAAACTCGAGAATCGCGTCGCGGCTGGCCACGTCGCGATTCTAAGTTCCTTTGGATACCCTTAGGCGCGCTCGGGGTGTGGCGCAGCCTGGTAGCGCGCTCCGTTCGGGTCGGAGAGGTCCCCAGTTCAAATCTGGGCACCCCGATAAGGCGCGGGGGAACCACTGGTTCCCCCACGAGCCCCCTCCTTCCGCAGGCGTCGATCCACCCGCGCTTTGGGGGCCGGCTGAGCGCTCAGTACCGCTGCCCGTAGACGGCGTACCCGAGGGAGCAGGGGCGTGCCGCTCCTGCTCCCGGCGGGTTTACTCGACCGTGACAGTCTTCGCGAGGTGCGCGGCTGATCGACATTCGCGGGTCAGCGCCGGCGACCCCTGCTGACGACGAGGTCGATCTTCGAGTTCGCTGGCAGCGCCCGGCCGGGCCGCCGGCTCTGTCCGATCACGATCCCGCTGCGCTTGGTTCGCGAGTACACGCGGGTCACCTTGCCGGTCCGGCATTGCCTCTTTGTAATCATCGACCTGGCGGCCGGCAGCGTCTTCGAGATCACTCTCGGCACCTTGCAGCGGAGCGGCTGTGCGCTGCGACCGATCGAGAAGGTTCGCGCGACTGCGGGCGCGGCGCCGTAGTTCGCGTTGCCGGCCTGGCTCGCTGTGATCGTGCAAGAGCCCGCGCCGGTGAGGTGCACACGCGCACCAGCGACGGTGCACGAGCCTCGCGCGGCGAATGCGACAGCCAGTCCGGACGATGCCCGCGCGCTGACCGTGAAGTCTGGATCGCCGAGCTTCTTGCTCGCGAGCGCCGCGAACGTGATCGTCTGGCTCGCCTTCGCGATCGCGAACGTGCGGCTGACGCTCGGTGCCGCCGGGTTGTCTGACGTCGCCCGACTGGGAGGCCGTGATCGTGCAGCTGCCCGCGCCGGTGATGTGCACGATCGTTCCGCTCACCGTGCAGTTGCCGCTGGCGCTGAAGCTGACCGTCAGGCCCGTGCTCGCCGTGGCGCTGACCGTGAAATCTGGATCGCCGTAGGTCTTGGGCGCGAGCGGGTCGAACGTGATCGTCCCGCTCGACTGCGAGCCCACATCGACCTTGCGTACACGCGAGCCGTAGGCCTCGGCGATATAGAGGCTGCCCTGACCGTCCACCGCGACGCCGTACGGCCCGAACGTCTTCGCGACGATCGCCGGCAAGCCGTCACCAGGGTACGGGCCGGGGTCGTGAGCGCTCGTGATCGTCGTGATGATTCCAGCGCTGTCGACCTTGCGCACACGGCTGGCCATGACGATGTAAAGGCTCCCCTGCGCGTCGAGCGCCACCCCGGTCGGCGACTGCAGTGTCGCCGAGGTGGCCGGACCCCCGTCTCCACAGACGAAATTCGGTGAGCAAATGGCGCCGGTGCCGGCAACCGTCGTGATGATCCCGGCCGTGCTGACCTTGCGCACACGCTGGTTCGCGTAGTCCGCGATGTAGACGTTGCCCAGCGCGTCGACCGCCAGCCCGTGCGGGAAGCGCAGCTGTGCCGAGGTGGCCGGGCCGCCGTCGCCGCCGTCGCCCTGCGTGCCGTTGCCGGCGATCGTCGTGATGATCCCCGCCGCGTTCACCTTGCGCACGCGCATTTGGTCGCGGTCAGCGATGTAGACGTTCCCGCTCCCGTCAACCGCCACCCCGTCCGGCAAGGCCACCCGCGCCGAGGTGGCCGGGCCGCCGTCGCCGACATCCGGAGGAATGGGGTTGCCGCCACCGGCGAAGGTGGTGATGATCCCGGCCGTGTTCACCTTGCGGATGCGCCCGTTGTTGCGGTCGGCGATGTAGACGTTCCCTGCCCCGTCGACGGCCACTCCCTCGGGAACGTTGAGTTCCGCCAGCGTGGCCGGGCCGCCGTCACCGATACCGGGGCCCGGTACGTCGCCGCCGCCGGCGAAGGTCGTGATCGTGCCGCCGGGAGTGACCTTGCGCACGCGATCGTTCGGGTTGGGGTCGCCTGGGTCGGCGATATACATATTTCCCTGGACGTCGAACGCCAGCGCGGCCGGGGCGTAGATCTTCGCCGCGGTCGCCGGGCCGCCGTCGCCGGAGAAGCCCGGCTCGCCGTTGCCGGCGACGGTCGTGATCGTGTTGCTGCCCGTGACTGCGAGCGCGCTGGTAATGGCGACGACAGCAACGGCCGCTGCCCCCGCGCCGACGAGCTTCAGTCGAAGGCTCATTTGGAAGCCGCGTGTTCTGCCGGCCCTGGTCTGTTGCGAGTGCATCTCTCTCCTCTGCTCGTTGGAGCGGATCCGACGAGGCCGCAGCCTCCTCGCTCAGAACTCAGGGCCCGACTCGGCGTACGCCATCCCTGTTGATTAGAAAGCCCTTCCCCGACCGAATCACCGTGCACCTGACCCCGGAGCGCAGCGACAGGCAACGGAAGCGCCCGACGGTTATCTGTTTGCCGTATGCGAGAACCGGGACATCCTCACCGGCATTTCCGAGCTTGCAGCGGGCCTCACTGCCGCTGCAGATCTTGAGTCGCCCGAGCGCATCCATCCTCACCTTCTGAGGAGGTCTGAGGGTCTGACAAATCACGGCGCGTACGCCGCGCTCGTCGAGCATCCCGCAATCGATGCCTCGACTGGGTGAGTAGAACGATCTGCTCTCAGGCTCGGCCTTAGTTGCCTGCTTCCACGGGCCGGCCGTGAAACCTGTGCCGTTCCAGTGCCAGATCCGGGACTTGGTGCCACCACTCGGGCAGCAGCGCGAGTCGCCTGGATGGAAGATGAAGACCGTCTCGCGAATGTCAGAACCGGCAGCGCTGAGCAGAGCGGCCTGGCGGCGCTTTAGCAGCAGCTGCCACTCGCTTCCAGTCCAACCGAACACGACCCAGTCGATCATCCCCAGGCTTCCGGCGCCCATCAGCGAGACGACCATCGTCTTGGTGGCAGGGCCTGCGAAGGCACCGCACAGCACCTTGTAGACCGGGTTGGTCACCTCTGGTTGGCCGAGGCCGAGGCGCTCGACCGCCGCAAGGGCTTCGGCTTTGGAGCAGTCGCCCGCAGCGGTTGAGCTGCCGCCGGCCGTGATCCGCAAGGCAGCCGTCCCGGCCGCCTGTCCTGCGCCTGCGGGCGAGGTGATCGTCCCCGACGTCGTTAGCGCGATCAGCACGCCGGTGGCTACGAGCACGAGAGATCGCGCGCGAAACGCGCGTTGCCGCAGCTGCCGCATCTACAAATCAACCTTTCACGGACGCGGCATCGTGTCAATGCGCACGAAACCGGGGCTTTCGGTCTGAGCTACAAGCTTTGGCGATGAACGACGGCCGTACAGGCGTCCTCGACATAGTCGAGCCCGGCGTCCGTCGCGATTCGCCTCGACTCGGGCGAGACGAGCCCGAGCTGGAGCCAGAGCGCGCCGGCGCCCACCTCCACCGCCTCGCGCGCGTGACCCGGGCAGGCGTCGACGTTGCGGAAGACGTCGACGAGGTCGATCGGCTCGTCGATGTCGGCGAGCGTGGCCACGCAGGGAACGCCGAGCACGTCGTCGCAGTCGAGCGGCCGGACCGGGATGACGCGGTAGCCGGCCTCGAGCAGGTAGCGCATCACGCCGTAGGCGGGGCGCTCCGGGTTGGGCGACGCCCCGACCATCGCGATCGTCCGGGCGGACCCCAGGATCTCCTCAGCCGACCTCACGCCGCCGTCCTGACCTGCTTGAGCGACAGCGGCGCCAGCCACAACATGGCCGAGATCGCGGCCCCGGTGACGAGGATCGTGGTGGCCGAGAGCCGGCCGGCCAGCGCGGCTGCGAGCGCAAAGCCGATGGGCGTCAGGCCGAGGGAGCCGAAGAAGTCGAGGCTGATCACGCGCGAGAGCCGGTTGGTCGGCACCAATTCCATCAGAACGGTCTCCCAGATCCCGATGCCGTACCCGATCAGCGCGCCGCGCACGAACACGAGCGCGGCCGCGATCTCGAAGTGGTTCGAAAGCGCGAAGAGGATCACGCAGATGTCGTTCACGGCCCACGCGCCGTAGGTCAGGATCACGCGGTGGCGGCGCGGGTTCGTCTGCCCGAAGATCAGCGTGCCGACGACCATCCCGCCCGCCTGGAGCGCGAAGAGCAGTCCGTAGGCGCCGACGCCGCGGCCGAAATTCTCCTTCACGATGCCGGGGAGGAGCACCTGGTACGGCGCCATGACGAGCATGAGGACGACCGCGGCGAGCGCGATCGAGATCCACAGCCACGGCACGCTCGCCACGTACCGGGCTCCGGAGACGATCGCCCCGAACGTGCCCTGCTCCGGCTCGGGCTCGAGCGCGCGCGGGCGTGCACGCCAGAGTAGGAGCGCGGAGACGGCAAATGTCGCCGCGTCGAGGGCGAACACGCTCGCAGAGCCGACGGTGCCGTAGATCACGGCGGCGAGCGCCGGCCCGACGACGAAGCTCATCTGGCGGGCGATGCCGATCATGGCGTTGGCCGACGCGAGATGAGGCGTCTCGACCACGAGCGGGACGATCCCGCCGAAGGCCGGGTGGAAGAACCCGTCGCCGAGCCCGACGCCGATCGCGAACACGATCAGCAGCGGGAAGGTCAGGTGCCCGGTCGCGTCGGTGATCGCGAGCGCGGCGACGACGCCGAGCCGAGCGAGGTCGGAGATGATCATCAGCCGCCGGCGCTCGTAGCGGTCGGCGAGCGCGCCGCCGATCAGCAGCGTCGCGAGCATCGCGAGGCCCTCGGCCGTCAGCACGATCCCCAGCGAGCCGGGGGAGCCGGTGACCGACACCGTTTTCCAGCCGATCGCCACGAGGAACGCGGCGTTGCCGACCAGCGAGACGACCTGGCCGGACCAGAGCAGCCGGAAGTCGCGGCTTCTGAAGGCTTGGAGGGTGCGGGCGCCGGCGAGTGTCTGGCCGAGCGTGCTCAAGGGAGCCCCAGGCTATCCTCAGCGGTCGTTTGACCCTCCGCGCGGTCCTCTTCGACGTCGATTTCACGCTGGCCCGGCCGGGGCCCGAGCTGAGCCCCGATGCCTACCGTCGCGCGGGCAGGGACTACGGTCTCGACCTCGACCCGAAGCGCTACGAACAGGCGCGGATCGACGCTATCGAGGGCCTCCAGAAACACCCTGAGCTCGAGCACGACGAGGAGATCTGGATTGCGTTCACCGAGCGCATCGTCCGCGGCATGGGCGGCGGCGACAGCCCGGGCGTCCGCGACTGCGCGGTCGAGATCGAGCGCCGCTGGGAGCGCTCGCTCAACTTCCACCTCTACGACGACGCGCTCCCCACGCTCGAGCTGCTGCGGCGACACGGCCTGAAGATCGGGCTGGTCTCGAACGGTGCGCGCGACCTCGACGAGTTCGTCGCCGACCACAAGCTCGACGTCGACGCCGCCGTCGGCTCTCGCGGCCACGGCTGGACGAAGCCGCACCCATCGATCTTCCGCGCCGTCCTCGAGCGCTTGGGCGTCGAGCCGGCCGAGGCGGCGATGGTCGGCGACTCACCGGAGGACGACATCGAAGGCGCGCGGGCACTGGGCATGCGCGCGTTCCTGCTCGACCGCGAAGACGTCTATCCAGACCACGAGGACCGCCTGACCGACCTCCGGGCGCTACCCGCCGCCATCGGGCTCACGGACTAGGATTCTCCTCAAGTGCCCGATTGGGTCGTGTGGGTCATCTTGGCGGCGTTGCTCGCGATCGGCGAGGTCCTGACTCTCGGCTTTCTGCTCGGGTTGTTGGCGCTGGCGGCCGTCGTTGCCGGCGTGGTCGCCGCAGTCGGCGGCGGGCTCGTCCTCCAGCTGATCGTCTTCATCGTCGCCTCGCTCGCCTCGCTTGCGCTCATCAGGCCGATCGCCAAGCGACATCTGCGCACCCCGGCCGCCATTCGCACCGGTACCGCGGCTCTCGTGGGCGCCAAGGCGCTCGTCACCGAGCGGGTGGACGACCTGGGCGGCCAGGTGAAGATCGGCGGCGAGATCTGGTCGGCGCGCGCCTTCATGGAGGGCCAGGTGATCGAGCCGGGCACGCGGGTCGAGGTCGCGAAGATCGAGGGCGCAACAGCGCTCGTTTACGAATAGGAGGGCACGTTGGAAGGGATCGCCGCACTCGTCGCACTGCTCGTCGTCGCAGCACTCGTGCTGATCGTGCTCGCACGGACGGTGCGGATCGTCCCGCAGGCGAACGCGGGCATCGTCGAGCGCCTCGGCCGCTACAGCCGGACCCTGGAGGCGGGCCTCACCATCGTGATCCCGTTCGTCGACCGCCTCCAGCCGCTCATCGACCTCCGGGAACAGGTCGTCTCCTTCCCGCCGCAGCCGGTGATCACCGAGGACAACCTCGTCGTGAACATCGACTCGGTCATCTACTTCCAGGTCACGGATCCCAAGGCTGCCACCTACGAGATCAACGACTACATCTGGGCGATCGAGCAGCTCACGGTGACGACCCTGCGCAACGTCATCGGCGGCATCTCGCTCGAGGACACGCTCACCTCGCGCGATCACATCAACTCCCAGCTCCGCGTCGTCCTCGACGAGGCGACCGGCAAGTGGGGGATCCGCGTCAACCGTGTCGAGCTGAAGGCGATCGACCCGCCGGGCTCGATCCAGGAGGCGATGGAGAAGCAGATGAGGGCCGAACGCGACCGGCGCGCCGCGATCCTCACCGCCGAGGGCGTCAAGTCCTCGCAGATCCTCACCGCCGAGGGCGAGAAGCAGAGCGCGATCCTCCGTGCCGAGGGCCGGCGCGAGGCGCAGATCCTCGAGGCGCAGGGCCAGGCACAGGCGATCGAGACCGTGTTCCAGGCGATCCACGCGGGCGATGCCGACCCGAAGCTGCTCGCCTACGAGTACCTGAAGGTGCTGCCCGAGATCGCCCGGGGGGAGTCGAACAAGCTCTGGATCATTCCGAGCGACTTCGCTCAGGCACTCGGCCGCGTGGGCTCGATGCTCGCCCCGGGCGAACCTACGGACCGCGATCGGGGTCCGGGCCAGGCCTGACCGGGCCGTCGATTCGCTGCTGAAGCCCCACGAGCCTGCTACACACGGGCCAGGCGCGCCAGCCCTGGGCCGCGAGGACGATCTCGGCGACCGTGATCTGTTCCTCCCGGCTGGCGGCGGCGGCCGATCGTGCGTACGACCCCCCGCCGAAGCCGTGCCACGTCGAGGGCGCGAACTGGAGGCCGCCCGCGTAGCCGTTGCCCGTGTCGGCGGTCCAGTCGCCGCCCGCCTCGCAGCGGGCCAGCGCGTCCCAGAGCGCGGGGCCGTACAGGTTCGACGATGAGCGCGCGAACTTCGTGGCTCGTGCTTGCAATGTCGCCTCGAGCGCGGCGAGCTCGGCCGCTGTCCGGCGGTCGTTCCCTCGCCGAGCCTGGAAGTCGGTGAGGTACGGCGTCGATGGGCGGGCCGCTCCGCCCTCGAACGCGCGCGCGATCGACCCGGACTCGAGGCCGCTCGCGGTTGAGATGTCGGAAACCGAGAGCAGGATGGCACCGGGCCTGGGGACGGCTCGGGCCTGGATCGCGGCTGCCGAACGCTCGGTGAGCCGGCGCCAGGACTCGAGATACCAGGTCGGGTTCACCGCGCCGTCATAGCCGAGCCCGAGCATCGACACGGGATGAATCTCGAAATGGAGGTGCGCCGGCGTCCCTGCCGCGTCGCCGGTCGTTCCGACGTAACCGAGCACCTCGCCGGCCGCGACCTGGATGCCCTCGAGCGCGATCGGCGAGAAGGCCGACAGGTGCGCGTAGTAGAACTCGTTTCCCTCGCGGTCGCGGAGCCACAGGCGCTTGCCGCCGATGTCGTTCCAGCCCACTGAGAAGAGGGTTCCCGCCGCGACGGCCACGAGCGGCGCCCCGGCGGGCGCGAAGATGTCGTCGCCGTGGTGCCAGGAGACGTCCGCGCGCGGCGCCCCGAAGCTGTCCACGAACGCCGCCGGGCCGACCACGGGGAAGACGTACGGCCCGCCTCCCAGCGTGGGCCTTGCGTTCGAGGGAGAGCCGAAGCCTCCGAACGGAGCTGAAGGCGCCGGCTCAGCGTCGTCGGGAGGCGCCTTCGCGCCGGCGTCGGCCGGCGCAGGCTGCTTCTCGCGCGCCGGCGGCTTGGGTTTCCTCGACGGCTCGACGCCCGTCGTCGCGGGGGGCGGCGCCGTCTCCGTGGGGACCGTCGGCGGCGGCTCTGCGGGCGGAGGCGGTGGCTCCGGCGTGACGGCCTCGCACGCGTACCGCTGGTGGTCGTAGACGATCACGGTGCCCTCGCCTCTCCCGTTCACCGCGAGCGCGCAGATCCAGCCCGTGCCACTCGAGTCGGTCCAGACGTAGCCTCCGTCGTCCGAAGGGCAGCTCTGCTGCGCGTGGCACTCCGAGTCGTGTGCCAGCGCGACGCCGGGCCCGGCGATCGAGAGCATGGTGAGCACGGCACCTGCAGCGAGCAGCGTGCACAGCGAACGCACGACCCCCCTGGATGGCGTCACGAGGCTGCTGAGCTTAGTTCAGGGCGACGGCAGGCGCCTGCTACGGGCAGCGATCGGAGTCGGCGCAGACCCTGAGCACGCGCACCGTGGGGCGCCCGTGCGGGCGGCTCAGCCGGATGCGCACCGACGCGGCGTTGTTCGTGTAGCGCAGCTCCTTGAGCAGCAGCCGGGTGTTCGTCCGGTGGGCGAGCACGTACTCGCCCGCCGGTACGTGCGTGATGTCGACGTTCTGGCCGTCGAGCCCGGAGTGGTAGCGGTCGGAGAAGCCGATCGAGGTTCCGCCCTCGACTCCGGTGGCGCCCGGCTCGTGCAGGTCGCAGAAGCCGGTGAAGACCGGCCTTCTGACCCGATTCGCGATGTGTCCCGGCGCGATGCCGTAGCGGTCGCCGAGGCAGAAGCCGCTCTTGCGGTCGCGCACGACGAGCGAGCCGTCGTCACGGAGCAGCTCGTAGCGCTGGTAGTAGAGGAGGTGCCAGTGCGAGTGGTGGGCCGAGTGGTTGTAGCGCCAGAGCCCGACTCGCGGATACGCACGGCTGCTTCCGTTGCTCAGGCGCACGCGCTGGCGTGCGTGCATGACGAGCTCGCTCGCAGGCCTCGAGCCGGAGACGATCAGCGGCCCGAGGCCGATGTTGTCCGTGGCGGCCGTGAACCAGAGGCGGTAGCGCCCGTGGTCGGGGCGAACGTCGAGGTCCGAAGGCGGCTGCTGGTCGAGGTCGGGCAGGAGCTCCTGGACCTTCGGGCTCGGCCGCCAGTGCGGGTGTTCCGCCGGTCCGGCCGCGACTCGGCGCGATGCTCCGCCTGCGGCGCGAACCGACCACACCTCGTCACCGGTGGCGCGTGAGCTGACGTACGCGATCCGGCGGCCGTCCGGCGACCAGGCCGGGCTCGCGGCCATGACGCCGTCGGCGGTGAGCGCCGAGACCTTGCGCGAGGCGACGTCGATCAGACCGATCTCGGGCATGCCGCTCTCGTCCGTCACGTAGGCGAGCCGTTTGCCGTTCGGCGACCACGCGGGATCGCTCTCGTTGCCGGCGCCGCTCGTCAGCTGCTGCAGGCCGCCGCCCGTCGCCAGCACCGCGTAGACGTCGTCCGTGCCGCTGCGGTCGCTGACGAACGCGATCCTGCGTCCGCCGGGAGACCAGGCGGGGCTGGTTCCGCGCGCGATCCTGCGCTCGTCCGTCCCGTCGGCGTCGACGACATGGATCCAGCCGAAACGCTCGAAGACGAGCTTCTTCGCGTCCGGCGACCAGTCCGCGCTGGACACGGGCCCCAGAGCGACGATCGCCCCGTAGCGGCCGTTCGGGTCGACGACCCTCAGGGCTGCTCCCGCGCCGGTGACGACGGCGATGCGCCGGCCGTCGGGGCTCCAGGCGGCTCCGCTGCCGTTGACGAGGTGGCGGGGCTTGCCCGAGGCGAGCATGAAGACGCCGCCGCCGAAGGCCTCCGGCCGCGAGTAGGTCAGCTCCGTGGCGGCCCGGGCAGTCAGGGGCGCGAGCAGGGTGGCCGCGACGAGCAGGAGGGCGACGCGCCTCACGCCGGCAGCTCCCGGCGCCAGGCCTCCGTGTGCTCGCCGAGCCGCGGCGCGGGGCGGGGGTCCGGATCTCTACCGAACTCGCCGTCGGCGTCCGTCAGCGTCGCGACCGGGCCCACGCACACATCCTCGCCCTCGAACAGGCTCCACCACTCGGAGAACGGGCGCGTCCGGAACAGCGCCTCGAGCTCTGCATGGACGTCGTGGCGGTTCTCGAGCAGGTCCGGGCGCTCGGTCAGCTCGCAGAACCGCTCCCAGAAGTGCGGCTCGAGCGCGGCCAGCGTGATGAGCTCGCCGTCGGCGGTCTCGTAGATGCGGTAGTAGGCGAGCTCGCCGGTCAGCGGGCCGCCGAACTGCCCCAGCTCGTGGGCTTCGTGCGTCATCGAGACGATGATCCTGGCCCCGCGACCGGATTGCGAGCGTTCGAGCAGCGCGGCGAGGATCCGCGTGACCGCCGTGAGGGCGCCGGCGGCCAGGTCCGCGATCGGAAGCGGCGGCATCGCGGGCGCCGTCTTGGCGAGCGCGCCGGCCCAGCCCATGTAGTTCAGGTCGTGGCCCACGCGCATGTCTCCCTCGCCGAACCCGGTGATCGAGCAGTACACCGTCGTTTCGGGCACCGCGTCGGGCCCGACGCCGAGCCGCTCGGCCACGCCGGGCCTGAACCCCTCCAGCACGACGTCCGCCCGCGCGAGCAGGGCGCGGCCGAGCTCGGGCTCGCGCTTCAGGTCGCAGACGACGGACTCCTTGCCCGCGTTCAGGCGGTCGTCCCATTCGGGAGCCACGTCGCGAACGGGATCGCCGTCGGGGCTCTCGAGGCGCACGACCCGGGCGCCCAGGCGCAGCAGCTCCCGGCTCGCGAACGGGCCCGGGAGGTTGCGCGTGAGGTCGACGACGAGCGTTCCGGCGAGGGGCTGCACCGCCGCCGCAAGCTACCAGCGGCAACTCGCGCGAA
>CAVTZA010000004.1:0-532608 GCA_963739085.1 uncultured Actinomycetes bacterium
GACTGGATTCGGCCGAGCAACACAAAAGCTGCCACCAACCCCGCCGCAGTAAAGGTCCGCACTCGTGCACCCCTTTTCGCTTAAGCCAGCCGCAAATGACCCGAGCCGGACTTCTAGACATGAAGGCGTTGCGCTCAAGACCAGGATTTCATGAGGACGAAAGTCGTTCATGGGCCGAACGGCCCATCTTTCGAGATCGTCAGGTCCTATGAGCTGGTGGGAACTCGCGCGCCAGGAGCGACTAGGGCAGGCGTTCCTGGTGGAACCTCTCCTTGTCCTCCTCGCGCCATCGCGCCTCGAAGGCTTCGGCCTCCGCGAACTCCTGCTCCGTTTCTGCTTCCGCGTCCTCAGTGGCCAGAAGCTCGCCCGCAGCCGTCTTTCGACGCATGCCCAAAAAGGCGATCACGACGAGCGGTACAGCTACGACCGCGACGATGATCCAAGGGATCATGCGAGGAGCGTACAACCTTCCCCGCCCGCAAAGCATTTCGTAAACCGAGTGCGCAAGGCCGGGGGCACTCCGACGAGCCGGCCTCTTACGTCGGCGCGCGCTGCTTCAGGCGGGCGGTCCCGGAGCTCTCGAGGATCCTCCGCCGTTTCTCCTCGTTCCGGTTCGGGCTCGCCAGGCTTTCCTGGTAGAGCGAGATCGCCTCGGCGAAGTCGCCCTGCTGCTGCCGGCACAAAGCCAGGTTCAGCGCCACCCCAGGCGAGTCCGCCGTCGTGAACCTCGGATCCTCGTAGATCTGCCTCAACAGCTTCTCCGCCTCCGCGAACTGTCTCGCTGCGATCCGCTTCCGCGCCAGGCGGAACGCGTCGTCCCAGTACGCCTCATCCGCAGCGTCCGCCGGGACCGCCACGCCGCTCCCGCGCGCGCCTGGCCCAGACGCGCGCTGCGCAGGCCCTCCAGGAGCTCCTTGCGGTTCTCCTCGGTCCAGATCGGGCTAGCCATGCTCTCCTGGTACAGCGAGATCGCCTCGGCGAAGTCGCCCTGCTGCTGCCGGCACAAAGCCAGGTTCAGGACCACGCCGGGCGAGTCCGCGGTCGTGAACTTCGGATCCTCGTAGACCCGGCGCAACAGCTTCTCCGCCTCCGCGAACCGCCCCGCCACGATCCGCTTCCGCGCCAGCCGGAAGACGTCATCCCAGTACGCAACATCCGCGGGCTCCGCCTTCGGGGCGACGGCGCCGCTCGTGCGCCCGGGCTGCCCAGACGCGCCCTGCGCAGGCCCTCCAGGAGCTCCTTGCGGTTCTCCTCGGTCCAGATCGGGCTGGCCATGCTCTCCTGGTACAGCGACATCGCCTCGGCGAAGTCGCCCTGCTGCTGCCGGCACAAAGCCAGGTTGAGCACCACCCCCGGCGAATCCGCGGTCGTGAACTTCGGATCCTCGTAGACCCGGCGCAACAGCTTCTCCGCCTCCGCGAACCGCCTCGCCACGATCCGCTTCCGCGCCAGCCGGAAAACGTCATCCCAGTACGCCACATCGGCTGCGTCGGCCTTTGCCGGCGAGGGGGCGGCCCGGCGCAGCAGGGACGCGAGCGCCCGGTTTCCGATGCTGTGCTGAAGGTCCGCGAGGACGTGTGGCGAAGGGCCTGGTGCCGAGACCTCGGGCCGCGGCTTTCGTGCCGATCTCGCCGCTTCTGGCGGTCGACGTACTTGAATGCGGCGTGGCGTCACACCGTCATCCTCGCCGAGAACGTAGCTCGACGACAACTCGACCAGGATTCGCAGGTCAAGAGGGTCCGCGGTCGGACGGAAACCGTTCGGCCGGTTGCTCCGTACCGTCGTCGGAATGGCGTTTGCAGGCGAGAGGTCGCCGGTCGATCCCGGCACGCTCCATCGGAGCGTTCCTCCGTCCGTTTCTTCGTTATGTGCGGCCAATTCGAGGGGGGACTATGTCGAGACGACTTGCACGCGCGATGGCCACGGTGGTGGCGGGCGGCCTGGCGCTGTCACTGGGAAGCGCGGCTCTCGCCGCCCCGGTCGGCGCGCTGAAGCAGTTCAAGGTGCCGACGGCCAACAGCCAGCCGCGGGCCATCACCAACGGTTCCGACGGCAACCGCTGGTTCACCGAGGGCACCGAGTTCACCGCCGCGCCCGCCAAGATCGCTCGCATCACACCGGCCGGCGACATCACCGAGTTCGCCCCCGACGTGGCCGACGGGTGCAACTTCTGCATCATCACCGACATCGCCCAGGGCCCAGGCGGCATTCTCTACATCACCTCCAATGACCCAACCCTGATGCGCTTCAACGTGGCGACCCAGAGCTTCGAGACACCGGTGCAGATGCCCAACACCAGTGCGCTGGGTGGCAACCTGGCCGTCAGCGCCACTGACGTGTGGATCACCGACTTCAACAACGACGTGGTGTGGCGCTACCAGCTCTCGAACGGGCAGTTCACGTCGTTCCCGGTCTCCGACCCGGCCGACGTCGCCGTGGACGTGGCCGGCAACGCCTGGTTCACCCAGCCCGGTGATGTCAACGCACCCGGCACCAGCAACATCGGCCGCATCGACGCGGCCACCGGGGCCGTCACGACGACCCCGACCACCGACGGTTCCACCACGGTGGCCCCGCGCGAGCATCACCGTCGCCGCCGATGGGCAGGTCTGGTTCACCGCCCGGTTCACGCCCCAGGCTGTCGGGCGCCTCAACCCGTCCAACAACTCGGTGACGCTGTTCCCCGTGACCAACACCGGGCCCTCGGGCATCGCCGCCTCACCGGACGGCAGCGTGTGGTTCACCCAGGAGACCAAAGGCAACGCCGCCAGGATCACCAACGCCGGCGTCATCACCGAGGGCAAGACGGTCAAGGGCAGCGGCCCATTCGGGATCACCGTCGCCCCCAACGGCGACCCCTGGTACACCATGATGGCCGCGAACAAGATCGCCACACTGCAGCTGCGATAGAGAACCGCTCCGAGTCGCTGTCCGGACTTGGCGAATGACGAAAGCCCCGCTAGCGCGGGGCTTTCGTTTCGGGGTCACGCGGGAAGGTCAGCTTCCTGCCGAACCAGCCGGGCACCGACCCGGACTTCGTGTAATGAGGTCAGTAGGCCGGCTTTGAGCTGAGGAGACGGCGAGCTAAGGTCGAAATAAGAGGATCCATGCCGTCGGATCGCATCGTTGCTGAGGGGGCCCAGTGAGCGGGCCGGCGAGCGAAGACGCCCTCGTCGCCGACCTCGCGCGAGCGACCGTGGAGCGCGCCGCGCCGGCGGAGCTGCCGTTGTTCGGCCCCACGAGCGAGGCCTTCTTCGAGGACCCGGCCGCGCTCGAGCGGGACGGCGGCGGCGACAAGATGCTCGGCTTCGGCGTCGATGCGGCGCTCGTCCTGATCACTCCGGCCGCGCTCTCCGTCGCCAAGGACGTCGTCGGCTTCGTGGCCGCCCAGGTCCGGGCCCGGCTCCGCGACGAGGGCGAAGGCGCCGTGCAGAGCACGCTCGACCGGATCTTCGGGCGGCGCAAGCCCGAGACCGCGGACGAGCCGAAGCCGCCCGAGCTCTCCGACGAGCAGCTCGAGCACGTCCGCAAGCTGGCGCTCGAGAAGGCGAAGCAGCTGAAGCTGCCGCCCGACAAGGCCGAGCTGCTCGCCGACTCGCTGGTCGGGAGCCTGGCGACAGAATGACCGAGGCGACAGCGGCGGAAGTCGGGCGCCGCCCGCGGCTGAATCCGTTCGCCTTCCCGTCGGACACGACGTTCCGCTTCCTGCTCCTGATCATCGCCGTGCTCGGCACGACGCTCTACATCTGGGACTGGATCTACTTCGCCGTCGGGGACAACGGTGCGCGCTATCGGGACCGCGCCCTCGCGTGTCAGGAGCAATCACCTCCGTCCGTGACCGGCCTCGACGACTTCACACGAGGCTCGCAGTCCTTCCGGGCCTGCGTCCAGGCGCTCGACCGGCCTTCGGCGTGGTGGATGCTCGCCGGCGCGATCGCGGTCCTGAGCGTCGCGTTCGTGCTCACGCTCCTGTTCCCGTGGTGGAAGCGGCGGCGGATGAACCTGCGCCCGCTTACCGAGACCGACGCTCCGGCCGTCGTGGCGAGGGTACGGGAGCTCGCAGCCGAGGCCGGGCTGCGCGAGCCGCCGACGCTCGTCTGGGACCCGCTCGACCCGTCGCCGACGGGGCTCGCGTTCGGGCATGCCGGTGGGTACACGGTCGCGCTCACCGGCGGTCTCGTCGTTCGCGCGACGACCGAGCCCGACGCCTTCCGTGCCGTCGTCCTGCACGAGCTCGCCCATATCCGGAACCGGGACGTCGACGTCACCTACTTCACGGTCTCGCTCTGGTACGGGTTCCTGCTGGCGGCGATCGTGCCGTTCATGCTGACACTGCTCGACGAGAGCCTCGAGACGCTCTTCAAGGTCGGCTGGCGTGTGGCCGCGCTCGCGGCCCTCGTCTACCTGACGCGAAACGCCGTCCTGCGCTCGCGGGAGGTCTACGCGGACGTGCGTGCCTCGGCCACGCCCGGCGTGGGCGCCGCGTTGAGGCGGCTGCTCGCCGCGCTTCCGCGACCCAAATCCGAGAGCCTCGGGCGCTTCACGCGGGTGCATCCGGATCCTGCGGTGAGAGCTGCGGCCATCACCGACACCCGGCCGCTGTTCCGGCTCGACCTCCTGACGGCTTTCGGAGCCGGTATCTCGGCGACCATCGCGTACGAGAGCGCGGTCACCTTCGTCTCGTCGTTCGTGACGGACGTCCGGGACATGCGCATGGTTGCGGCGCTGGCCTTCGCGCCCGCGATCATCGGGGTGGTCGGGGTCGCGGTGTGGCGCGCCAGCTTCTCGACGCTTTCCGAGGGCCGCCGTCCGCCGCCCACCTGGCCGCTGGCCCTGGCGCTGACGGCGGGTTTCATGATCGGACCGGAGCTCGCGCTCGTCCGCTTCGTCGACGAGGGCACCGACACGATGCTGCGCGAGCTCCTGGACGGGCGCGGCGTGCTCTGGGCCATGGGGCTGACGGCGGCGATCGTCCTGCTACTCGCCTGGGTGCGCTCGGGCGCGGACGCCTGGCTGCGGGCCGGCGCCGGCCGTCGCCCGCGGCTGTCGGCCGTCGCGTCCCTCCTGGCCGCGGCCGGTGTCCTCACCGTGGTTCTCGGGGTCTTCTACCTCACGCGCGACACGCGCGAGGTGATCGGCTTCTCGCGATTCACGACCGATGTTCAGCACCAGCAGATCAGCCAGGTGACCTGGGGGATGCCCGACTGGGCCTACCAGCTGGTGATGAACCCGCAGATCATCTGGACGGTGCAGCGCGGCGAGCTGTTGTTCGTGCTCCTGCTCGTCCTGCTCGTGCCGCTCGGCGCCTCCTACTTCCGCCGCCCTCCGGCACGCGATGACGAGGAGCGGTGGGCGTTCCTCGACCCGGGCGGCACGCTCTCCATCCCACCGCTCGCCCGCCACCTCCTGCGGCCGCTACTCGTCGGCGTCGCCGTGGGCGCGGCCTTCCTGATCTCGGAGCTGGTGCTCCGCGCTGGGCTCCACTACGGCATGGACGCGAGCACGCGTGCCCGCGACGAGCTGATCCTCGCGTTCTTCGCCTGGCAGGTCGCGCTGGCGATCATCGCCCAGGGAGCGGCCGGGGCAATCGCGACCGCGATCTCCGGGCACCGGGCGCGCGTGGTCGACGGGCTCGCCGCGGCGTTCGTGACGGGCTCGATCGCGGTCGTCGGGATCATGAGCGGGCCGACCGCCGGCGGCTGCGTGAGCGCGGTCTCGCTCAATCCGGGCCCGTGCTCGTGGGACATCCCGGCGAGCTTCTTCTGGAACACGTACCGCCAGATCGTCGTCGAGGGGGCGCTCGCCGCGCTCGCGACGGGGCTGGTGACCCTGGGCGTCCTGGCGCTCGTCCACCTACGCGCGCCGGCCGAGGACCTCACGCCGGCGGGCGCTGCGGGCTAGCGGACGCGACCACCGCCTGGCCATAGCTGACACCGCCGTCGTTCGGCGGCACGAGCCGGTGCGTCAGGACGCGGAAGCCGAGCTCCTCCAGCCGGCGGCTCGTCGACTCGAGCAACCGGAGGTTCTGGAACGTGCCGCCGGTCAGCACCACGGTTCGCGGCTCCGCCGCGGCGGCGCAGGCCTCCGCGGTGGCGGCCGCGACGGTCTCGTGGAACGCGGCCGCGATCTGCTGCACGGGCCGCCCGGCGTCGAGGTCGTCGTGGACGAGCGCCACGAGCTCACCGCCGTCGCCGAGCTTCCACGCGTACGGCTCGGCCTCCTCCTCGCCCGCCAGGAGCTCGAGCTCGATCGCCGCCTGGCCCTCGTAGGTGACCTCCGTGCGGACGCCGAGAAGCGCGGCGACGGCGTCGAACAGCCGGCCCATCCCGGACGAGAGCGGCGCGTTCACCTTCAGGCTCTCGCGCACCTGCGCCCAGCGTTCGAACGGCACCGGCCGCCCGGCCCGCTCGAGGTGGACTGCGGCAAGGCGCCAGGGCTCCCGGATCGCCGCTTCGCCGCCGGGTAGCGGCACGGCGTCGAGGTGGGCGAGCCGCTCGAACGAGGCGAGGTCACAGCGGAGGAGCTCGCCGCCCCAGAGCGTCCCGTCGGTGCCGAACCCGGTGCCGTCGAAGACCGCCGCGAGCGCGGGCCCTGGCTCACCGTGCTCGGCGAGGCAGGCGGCAGCGTGGGCGTGGTGGTGCTGGACGCCGACCAGATCGGCGTCCTGGTCGAGCGCCCACTTCGTCGCCAGGTACTCGGGGTGGAGGTCGTGCGCGATCACCTCGGGGCGCACGCCGAGCATCGCCAGGTAGAGCTCGAGGTCGGAGGCGAATGCCCGGAACGCGAGCTCCGAGTCGAGGTCACCGAGGTGCGGTGAGAGGTAGGCCTCGCCGCCGCGGACGACGCAGAAGGTGCTCTTCAGGTGCGCGCCGACGGCCACGAGCGGCCGCGGCGACGGGCTCGGGAGCGGCAGGGCGGACGGGACGAACCCGCGCGACCGCCGGACCGGGAACTGCACCCGGACGACGGAGTCCTCGCAACGTCGGTGGATGGAACGGTCGTGCGCGAGGAACTCGTCCGCGATGCCGATCAGCCGCTCCCGCGCCTCGTCGTCGTCGGTCGCGATCGGCTCGTCCGAGCGGTTTCCGCTCGTCATCACCAGCGCGCCGCCGAAATCGGCGCAGAGCAGGTGGTGAAGCGGCGTGTACGGGAGCATCACGCCGAGCCACGGGCTCCCTGGAGCGACCGAACGCGCGACCGGTGCGCCGTCCCTCCTCGCGACCAGGACGATCGGGCGCTCGCGCGCGTGCAGGCTCGCGCGCGACTGCTCGTCCAACACGACGAGCTGCTCGGGCGCCGACGACATCAGCGCGAACGGCTTGTCCTCGCGGTGCTTGCGCGCGCGGAGCCGACCCACCGCGCCCTCGTCGTCCGCGCGACAGGCGAGGTGATACCCGCCGAGCCCCTTCACGGCGAGGATGCGCCCGTCGCGAAGCAGCTCGACCGCGCGCTCGAGCGGCAGCGAGAGCTGCGGCCCGCAGACCGGACACGCGATCGGCTCAGCGTGGAAACGGCGGTCGCCGGGATCCTCGTATTCGCGCCGGCAGTCCGCGCAGAGCGGGAAGCCCGCCATCGTCGTGTTCGGCCGGTCGTAGGGCACCGCGGTGACGATCGTGAAGCGCGGCCCGCACTGGGTGCAGTTGACGAACGGGTAGCGGTAGCGGCGCTCCGCGGGGTCGAACAGCTCGCGCAGGCAATCGGCGCAGGTGGCGACGTCGGGCGGGATCAGCGCGGTGCCGCGAGAGGCCGTGCTCTCGGCGATCGCGAACTCGCGGTCGCCCAGGACGGGGACGACCTCCGAAACGACCGCGTCGACCCGCGCCAGGGAGGGCGCCTCGGACGCGAGCTCGGCGCCGAACGCCTCCAGCGCCGCGGGAGCTCCCTCGGCCTCGACGACCACGCCGTGGCCGTCGTTCAGGACGAAGCCGCCGAGCGCGTGCCGGCGGGCGAGGCCGTAGACGAACGGGCGGAACCCGACGCCCTGCACGATGCCGGTGACGCGGAAACGGCGGCGCTCCACGCGCCCTATTGTCCCGCTACGCGGGGCGGTGCTCGGCCAGTACGAGCCGTGCGACGCGCTTCGCCCGCCGGGCGGCGTCGGCGTCGCCCTCGCCGGCGGCGACGATCGAGCCCTTCATCAGGATGTGCCACTCGCGGACGAGCTCGTCGACGTCCTGCAGGCCTGCCTCCGTCGCGAACTCGGCGAGCACCGAGCGGATGTTCGCAAGGTGCACGGCGGACGCCTGGCCGACGGGGTGGCTGCGGTCGTTCAGCTCGAGCAGAACGTTGATGAACGAGCAGCCCTCGAAGTCGTCGCGGCGGAACCACTCGTCGAAGATGTCGAAGACGGCCAGCAGCCGCTCCTCGGCGGTGGAGCCGCGGCGTCGGCACTCGGCCTCGACCCAGCCGCGCGTCCACAGCTCCTCCCGCCGTGCCAGGAAGGCGATCGCCAGATCGTCCTTCGACGCAAAGTGCCGGTAGAGCGTCGCCTTGGCGACGTCGGCGTCGCGCACGACCTCGTCGACCCCGACAGCGCGGAGACCGCGGGTCGCGAAGAGGCGGTAGGCGGTCTCGAGAATGCGCTCGCGCGCGCCCGTCGTCGGGACAGGAGCGCCCGCGGAACTCGGCATGGAACCACTGTAACGACCGCATCCAAATCGACTTCAGCGCCGAACTTTGTGCCGGGTTCGTTACGAAGTTGACGAGCTGGGAACCGGTGAACAGAATGGTCTGTCCTCGCCCCCGACGAAGGGTTCCACGCCTGTGTGTCTCGCGATTCCCGGGCATGTAGTGGAGTTCGTCGACGACGTCAATCGCCTCGCGAAGGTGGACGTCGCCGGGGTCCAGCGAACCGTGAACGTGGGGCTCCTCGACGAGGACGGCGACTCGGCTCAGCCGGGCGACTGGGTGCTCATCCACGTCGGGTTCGCGCTCTCGAAGGTTGACGAGGAGGAGGCGCAGGCGACGCTCCGACTCCTGCAGCGGATGGGCGAGGCCTATGAGCAGGAACTCGAGGACCTGAGGGCGAGCGTCATCGAATGACCGACGACTGCGGCTCCGGTCACTGCATCACGTGCTCGGACGAAGGGGTCGCGATGCGGGTGGTCTCCCGCACCCATGACGGGCTCGCCCAGTGCGTGGACGACACCGGTGCACGAAGCGTCGTCATGACCGACCTCGTCGGCGAGGTGGCGCAAGGTGACCGCGTCCTCGTCCACGCGGGGGTCGCGCTCAGCCGGCTCGAGGAGGCCGCCGCGTGAAGTTCGTCGACGAGTTCCGCGACGCCGAGCTCGGACGGGTGCTCGCCGCGGAGATCGTCGCCACCGTCGAGCCGGGCCGCCACTACAAGGTCATGGAGGTCTGCGGCGGCCACACCCACACGATCTACAAGTACGGCGTCGACGACCTCCTCCCCGAGAACGTCGAGCTCGTGCACGGGCCGGGCTGTCCCGTGTGCGTGATCCCGATGGGCCGCGTCGACGACGGGATCGCCGTCGCCCGCGAGCCGAACGTGATCTTCACCTGCTTCGGCGACATGATGCGCGTGCCCGGAAGCGCCGGCACGCTGCTCGACGCCAAGGCCGAGGGCGCGGACATCCGCATGGTCTACTCGCCGCTCGACGCCTTGCGGATCGCGAAGCAGAACCCCGACCGCGACGTCGTCTTCTTCGCGATCGGCTTCGAGACGACCGCTCCCTCGACCGCGCTGACGCTGATGCGCGCAAAGCGAGAGGGCGTCGGCAACTTCCTCTGCTTCTGCAACCACGTCACGATCCTGCCGCCGCTGCGTGCGCTGCTCGAGTCGCCCGATCTGCGGCTCGACGGCTTCATCGGCCCCGGACACGTCTCGACCGTCGTCGGAGCGCGGCCCTTCGAGTTCATCCCCGCCGACTACGAGAAGCCGGTCGTGATCTCCGGCTTCGAGCCGCTCGACCTCCTGCAGTCGGTCTACATGGTGCTGCGCCAGCTGGCCGAGGCCCGATGCGAGGTCGAGAACCAGTACAGGCGCGTCGTCCCGTACGACGGCAACCCGGCTGCGCTCAAGGTGATGGCCGAGGTGTTCGAGCTGCGTCCGCACTTCGAGTGGCGCGGGCTCGGCTTCATCTCGCACAGCGGGCTGAAACTGACCGACGCCTACGCCGGCCTCGACGCGGAGCGCAAGTACCTCGTGCCGGGCGTGCGCGTCGCCGATCCGAAGGCCTGCCAGTGCGGTGAGGTGCTCAAGGGCGTGATCAAGCCGTGGGAGTGCAAGGTCTTCGGCACCGCCTGCACGCCGGAGCGGCCGATCGGGACGTGCATGGTCTCCTCAGAGGGAGCCTGCGCTGCGTACTACAACTACGGCCGCTTCGCGCGAGAGAGGCAGGTCGTGTAATGGGCGACTTGGGCGTCCGGGAGCGCGAGCAGCATGCGCTCGACCTGATCGAGCGGGTGCGCTCGAAGCCGCCGCGCTTCCGCGACGCCCAGATCACCATGGCTCACGGCGCCGGCGGCAAGGCCTCGCAGACGCTGATCGAGGGCCTGCTCGTCCCGGCCTTCGGCTCCGAGAGCCTGCGTGCCCTCGACGACGCGGGCCTCGTCGGGCTCGAGGGGAAGACGCTGGCGCTGACGACCGACAGCTACGTGGTCAAGCCGATCCGGTTCCCGGGCGGCTCGATCGGCGAGCTGGCAGTGAACGGCACGGTCAACGACCTCGCGGTCAGCGGCGCACGCCCCCTGGCCCTGACGCTGTCGCTCGTGCTGGAGGAAGGGCTCGACGCCGCCGAGCTCCGGGCCGAGGTCGAGGCGATCGCCGCCGCCGCGCAGGCTGCGGGGGTCGAGATCGTCGCGGGCGACACCAAGGTCGTCGAGCGCGGCCACTGCGACTCGATGTACGTCACCACGACCGGGATCGGCGAGGTCGACCCGCGGGCCAAGCTGTCGCCGACGTCGCTGCGGCCGGGCGACCGCATCCTCGTCTCCGGCTCGATCGGCGCGCACGGGACGGCCGTGATGCTCGCGCGCGGCGAGTTCGAGCTCGAGGCGGCCGTCGAGTCGGACACGTGCTCGCTCTGGCCGGCGGTGGACGCGCTGCTCGCGGCGGCCGGCCCGTCCCTCCGCTGCCTGCGGGACGCCACCCGCGGCGGCGTGGCGACAGTCCTGAACGAGCTCGCTCGTGCCTCCGCCGCCGCGATCGTCGTACGCGAGGCACACATTCCGGTCGAGCCCGCCGTGGCGGGCGCGTGCGAGATCCTGGGGATCGACCCCATGTACGTGGCCAACGAGGGCAAGCTCGTCGCCTTCGTCGGCCCGGAGGGAGCGGAGGCCGCCCTCGCCGCACTCCACGCCGCGGGGTGCGAGGACGCCGCCGAGATCGGAGAGGTGAAGACGGACCCGCCGGGGATGGTTCTGGTCGAGACCGCCTTCGGAGGCAAGAGAGTGATGGATCTGCTTGTCGGCGATCCGCTGCCGCGGATCTGCTGAGGAAGGGAGCGCTCTATGGCAAGTGTCGAGTTCGTCCCGCGTCAGAAGGAGACGGAGCAGGTCACTGCCCACGTCATCTGGATGACGACCGGGCTCAGCTGCGACGGCGACTCGGTTGCGATGACCTCGGCGACGAGCCCGTCGCTGGAGGACCTCATCACCGGCGTCATCCCGGGCATGCCGCGCGTGGTCGTGCACAACCCCGTGCTCGCCTACGAGAACGGGCAGGAGTTCATGCAGGCGTGGTGGGACGCGGAGGCCGGCAAGCTCGACCCGTTCGTCCTGGTCCTCGAGGGCTCGGTCCCGAACGAGGAGATCAACGGCGAGGGCCACTGGGCGGCGATGGGCCTCGACCCCGAGACCGGTCAGCCGATCACGACGAACGAGTGGCTCGACCGACTGGCGCCGAAGGCCGCGGCCGTCGTCGCCCTGGGCACGTGCGCCACGTACGGCGGCATCCCCGCGATGGCGAACAACCCCACCGGGGCGATGGGTCTCGCCGACTATCTGGGCTGGAACTTCCGCTCGAAGGCCGGCCTGCCGATCGTGAACATCCCCGGCTGCCCCGCGCAGCCCGACAACACGACCGAGACGCTCCTCTACCTCGTGCTGCACCTGGGCGGGCTGGCTCCGCCGCCCGACCTGGACGAGGCGCTCCGGCCGCGTTGGCTGTTCGAGCGCACGGTCCGCGAGAGCTGCAACCGCGGCGGGTTCTCGGAAGAGGGCGAGTTCGCGACCGAGTACGGCGCCGACTACCGCTGCCTCGTCAAGCTCGGCTGCAAGGGCCCGGTGGTGAAGTGCAACGTGCCCGTTCGCGGCTGGCAGAGCGGAATCGGCGGCTGCCCGAACGTCGGCGGCATCTGCATGGCCTGCACGATGCCGGGCTTCCCCGACAAGTTCATGCCGTTCATGGACGAGGACCGCTGGGGCGGGCTCGCATCCAACACCGAGCGCTTCACGATCGGCCCGATGGTCCGCTACTTCCGCCGACGGAACATCCAGAAGAAGTACGACGTCGAGCCGGAACACCGGACGCGCGGACGCCAGCTGACGACCGGCTACCAGCCGCGCCACTACGCGAAGTGACCACGACCACGGACGAGAGGAGCTGAGAGATGGCGACAGTCGAGAAGCCTCGCGAGAAGCGCGAAGTCCTCGTCAAGGAGATGTCGTGGGACCCGATCACCCGGATCGTCGGCTCGCTGGGGATCCACACGGAGATCGACTTCGCGAATCAGCAGGTGCTCAAGTGCTACAGCACGTCGATGGTGTTCCGCGGCTTCGACATCTTCATGAAGGGCATCGACCCGCGTGACGCCCACTTCATCACGAGCCGCATCTGCGGCATCTGCGGCGACAACCACTGCACCACGTCGTGCCTCAACCAGAACATGGCCTACGGGGTGAAGCCGCCGAAGCTCGGCGACTACGCCTTCAACCTGGCCGAGACCGCCGACTACATGTTCGACCACGCGATCTTCAACGACTGCATGGCGAACGTGGACTTCTGCGAGCAGATGGTGAAGGAGACGAACCCGTCACTGCTCGCCAAGGCGGAGAAGACGCCGGCCGAGCACTCGTCGATCCACGGCTACAAGACGATCGCCGACATCATGCGCGGGCTCAACCCCTTCACCGGCGACTTCTACCTGGAGACGCTCGGGGTCTCGCGCTACACGCGCGAGATGTACTGCCTCTTCGGAGGCCGGCACACGCACCCGTCGACGATCATGCCCGGCGGCTGCAGCGCCCACATCACGCACCAGACGATGACGGACTACTACGTGCGTCTGATGCGCTACTTCGAGTACGTGAAGCGCACGGTCCCGATGCACGACGACCTGTACGACTTCTTCCTCGACGAGCTCCCGGGCTACGACATGGTCGGCTACAGGGACACGAACCTCGTCTGCTGGGGCGCGTTCGACGACCCCGACTACGTCGACTACGACTACAAGAACATGACCGAGTGGGGGCGGAAGCGCTTCGTCACACCGGGGATCGTGATCAACGGCGAGCTCGTCACGACCGACCTCGTCGAGATCAACCTCATGATCCGCATCCTCCTCGGCTCGTCTTACTTCGAGAGCTGGGAGAACGAGGAGACCTTCGTCACCCAGGATCCGCTCGGCAACCCGGTCAGCAAGGACCACCCCTGGAACAAGACGACGATCCCGAAGCCGCAGAAGCGCGACTTCGCGGACAAGTACAGCTGGGTCGTGTCGCCGCGGATCTACGACAAGCGCACCGACACGCACGTCTGCTGCGACACGGGCGGCGGGCCGTTCGCGCGCCAGTGGGTGACCGCGAAGGCGGGGCTGCTCGACATCGGCTACCTCAAGGCGACCGGCGAGAGCCTCGAGATGCACCTGCCGAAGACGGCCTCGATGCCGGAGATGTCGCTGACGTGGAAGGTGCCCGAGAAGTCCAACGCGATCGAGCGCGACCGCGCCCGGTCGTACCACCAGGCCTACTCGGCGCTCGTCGGGCTCTACAACCTCGAGAAGGGGCTCGAGGAGGTCCGGGCCGGCCGCAACAAGAGCTGGAACAGCTTCAAGGTCCCCGAGGAGGCGATCAGCGTGGGCTTCCACGAGGCCGCCCGCGGCGTGCTCTCGCACCACATGGTGATCAGGGACGGGAAGGTCGCGAACTACCAGCCCTACCCGCCCACGCCCTGGAACGCGTCGTCGCGGGACGTCCACGGCACTCCGGGCCCCTACGAGGACGCCGTGCAGAACACGCCGATCTTCGAGGAGAACGGCCCGGACAACTTCAAGGGCATCGACATCATGCGGGCGGTGCGGAGCTTCGATCCGTGCCTTCCCTGCGGGGTGCACATGTACCTCGGGCAGGGCCGCGTCAAGAAGGTGGTGCACACGCCGACGGGCCTCGCTTAGAGGTCGGACATGGAGACCGTCGATCGGGTCCAGGAGCTCGTCACCCGCGTCGAGGCGCTCGACGACCCCGTCGCGCGCGAGACTGCCCAGGAGCTACTGGACGCCGTGCTCGAGCTGTACGGCGACGGGCTCGAGCGGATCGTCCACGCGCTCGACGAGGCCGGCGACGCAGGCGCCGAGGTCAAGGAGGCGCTCGCCGCCGACGGCGTCGTCTCGAGCCTGCTCCTGATCCACGGCCTCTACCCGGTGCCGCTCGAGGAGCGCGTGCAGGAGGCGCTCGAGCGGGTCCGGCCCTACATGGAGTCCCACGCCGGCGGCGTCGAGCTCCTCTCGCTCGAGGACGACGTCGCCCGCCTCCGTCTGCACGGCAGCTGCGACGGCTGCGCCGCCTCCGCCTCGACGCTCGAGCTCGCGATCAAGCAGGAGCTCGAGGCGCTGGCGCCCGACCTCGCGGGGATCGAGGTGGAGGGCGTGGTGCAGCCACCGTCGTTCTCGGGCAAGGCGCTGCCGCTCGCCCCGGCCGCCGCCGAGCACGCCTTCGTGGACGACGCTCGACGTCGAGAGCCCGGACGGCGACGGCGCGACGCGGGCGACCGTGAACGGCACGCGGCTGCTGCTCGCGAACGTCGGCGGCACCCTGCTCGCCTACCGCGACTCCTGCGCGGCGTGCCGCTCGCCGCTCGTGCACGGGCAGCTCGAAGACGGGATGCTGACCTGCCCCTCGTGCTCGCGGCGCTACGCGCTCCCGCTCGCCGGCCGCGTCGTCGGCGGCGACGAGCCGCTCCAGCTGACGCCGGTGCCGCTGCTCGTCGAGGACGGCGCCGTCAAGGTGGCCCTCGCCGGATGAACGCGCACGCCTCCCTGGTACGCGAGCTGCGCAAGCGCGCGGGCGCCCGCGCGCGTGAACCGGCCGAGCAGCCGGAGCTCTGCGACCTCTGCGGCGCCGAGATCCCGGCGGACCACAGCCACCTCCTCCACCTCGAGGAGCGGCGGATCGCGTGCGTCTGCACGGCGTGCCGCCTGCTCCTCCGCGGGGACAGCCCGTGGCGCCCGACCGGGACGAGGACGCTGTGGCTCGAGGACTTCGCACTCTCGGACGAGCTCTGGGCGCGCTTCGGCATCCCGATCGGGCTCGCCTTCTTCCTGACCCGCGCTTCGGGCGGCGTGGTCGCGCTGTACCCGAGCCCGGCCGGCGCGACCGAGTCGGAGCTCGACCTCGAGGCGTGGGATGCGGTCGTCGCGGCCAACCCGCTGCTCACCGAGCTGGAGCCCGACGTCGAGGGCCTGATCGTCAACCGCCTCGCCGCCCCGCACGAGCATGCGATCGCCCCGATCGACGAGTGCTACCGGCTCGTCGGGCTGATCAAGGCCTCCTGGCACGGGATCTCGGGCGGGCCGAACGTGGCCGCCGCGGTCGAGAGCTTCTTCGCCGAGCTGCGTGCGAAGGCGGCCGGATGAGCGGGATCGAGGCCGTCGGCAGCGAGAACGGCTCCGGCTCGCGGCCCGAGCCGGAGTTCTCGGTCGTCGGCGCCCGGGCCGAGGAACACGCGGCCGCGCCGACGGTGATCTTCTCGCTCAGGGTCCGGGAGCCCTCGGCGCGCGAGATCTACACGATCGCGCTCAGCGCGCAGATCCTCGTCGACCCGACCGGCCGCGGCTACGACGAGGACGACCGTGAGGCGCTGTTCGACCTGTTCGGGCCGGCCGGGCAGCTGGTGTCCTCGCTCAAGAGCCTCGTCTGGGCGCGAGCCGACGTGCTCGTGCCGAGCTTCACGGAGGAGGCGATCTTCGAGCTCCCCGTGGCCTGCACGTACGACCTGGAGGTCGCCTCGGCGAAGTACTTCGCGTCGCTCCCGGACGGCGTCGCTCCGCTCGACTTCCACTTCAACGGCTCCATCTTCTACCGCGGCGAGCGCGACCGGCTGCAGCTCGTGCAGGTGCCGTGGAGCTGCACCGCGCGGTACCGGATGCCGGTGGCCGTGTGGCGGCAGGCGATCGCGACCCGGTTCGCCGAGACCGGCTGGCTACGGCTGCACGAGGGGACGATCGCCCGTCTGCGCCGCCGCCAGGCGGAGCGCGGCTCGCCGTCGATCGACGACCTGCTCGGCGACCTGCTCGAGGAGGACGCATGAGCGCGCTCGAGGAGCTCGTCTCGTCGCTCCTCTACGAGGGCTACGCGCTCTATCCCTACACGCCCGGGGCGACCAAGAACGCCACGCCGACGCCGTTCGGGATCGTCTACCCACCCGCGTACGCGGCGCAGAGCGGCGCGACCTTCGACCACGTGCAGCTCCAGTGCCTGGCGCGAGCCGGCTCGGAGCCGCGGGTGGACGCCGAGGTCTGCTTCCTGCAGTCCGCGGGCGAACGGCACACCGCTACCGAGCGTCGTGTGACGCCCGGGCCCTTCGCCTTCGGCGAGCTCGAGGGCCGCGTCGACCTCGACATGGAGTCGGTCGCGGAGGGCCTCTGGCGGACGACGGTCCGTGTGGAAAACACCTCGGCCGCCCCCGAGGGCCTCGACCGCGCTGCCGCGCTCGAACGTTCGCTGCTGTCCACGCACGTCGTAGTCCGCTCCGAGAGCGCCCGCTTCGTCTCGCCGCTCGAGGCCGAGGGCTGCGAGAACGTGAACACCTGGCCGGTGCTGGCCGGTCCGCAGGACGACACCGTTCTCGGCGCGGCGATCATGCTCCCCGACCACCCGCAGATCGCCCCGCAAAGCCGCGGGCCGCTCTTCGACAACACCGAGATCGAGGAGGCGCTTCGCCTGCACGTGCTCGCGCTGAGCGACGCCGAGCGTGCCGAGATCTCCGAGCAGGATCCGGCGGTGCGCGAGATGGTCGACCGCGTCCTGCAGACGACGCCCGACGAGCTGCTCGCGCTACACGGCGTCATGCAGCCCGTGGAGCGCGACCCGCGAGAGGGCGAGCCGGAGGCCGAGATCGACGGCGCGACCGTCCACAGAGGGGACAAGCTCGTGCTCCGCCTCGCCGACCGCATCGACCCCTACGACCGCATGCTCGACGGACGCACGGCCACGCTGGAGCGGATCTACGTCGACTACGAGGGGCGGACATACCTCGGCGTCACGGTCGACAGCGACCCGATGCAGGGCGTCATGCGCGAGAGCGGCCGTTACCTGTTCTTCTTCGCCGACGAGGTGGAGGTGGCGAGCTGAGCACCGGCCAGCAGGCGAAGCCCAAGCAGATCCTCGTCGCCGCAGTCGGCAATCTCTGGCTCAAGGACGACGGGTTCGGCGGCGAGGTCGCGAAGCGCTTGCAGGCACGCGACCTGCCCAAGGGCGTGCACGTGTTCGACTTCGGCACCGGCGGCCTCGACCTCGCGTACGAGGTGATGCGCGGGTACGACGCGCTCATCCTCGTCGACGTCAGCCGCCAGGGCGGCGAGCCCGGGACGCTCTACGTGATGGAGGCAGACGAGGACTCGGTCGAGGGCAGCATCGAGGACGGCGACATGATCAACCCGCACGGGATGGACCCTCAGACGGTGCTGCGTTTTGTGAAGACGGTCGGCGGCTGGCCCGGCAAGGTCGTGGTCGTCGCCTGCGAGCCGGCCCACGTCGAGGAGATGGGGATCGGGCTCAGCCAGTCGGTCGCCGAGGTCGTCGACCGCGCCGTCGAGGTGGTCGAGTCGACGATCGAGGAGATCAGGGCGGCCTGATGCACGAGCTCTCGATCGCCAGCGCGGTCGTCGCCACGGCCGAGCGGCACGCCGAGGGCCGGCGCACGACCCTGGTGAAGCTCCGCGTCGGGCGACTCCGTCAGGTGGTGCCCGAGTCGCTCGAGTTCTACTTCGGGTTCGTCACCGAGGGAACGGTCTGCGAGGGTGCCCGGCTGGAGCTGGAGGTCGTGCCCGGCCGGCTGACGTGCGCGGACTGCGGGCACGAATGGGAGCTAGACGGGCCCACGTTCTGGTGCCCGGCCTGCGCGTCGTCGGCGGTCACGGTCATCGCCGGCAACGAGCTCGAGGTGGAATCGATCGAGGTGGAGGAGGAGGCATGCATCGCACCAAGGTGAAGGTGCTCGAGGACGTCCTCGACGCCAACGGCACGCTCGCCGCGGCGAACCGCGCGGACTTCGACCGCCACTCGGTCACCGTCGTGAACTTCATGTCGGCTCCCGGAGCGGGCAAGACGACGCTGCTCGAGCGCGCGCTGGACGGGCTCGAAGGGGTCCGCGCCGCCGTCCTCGAGGGAGACGTGCAGGGCAGCCTCGACGCCGACCGGATCGCCTCGCTCCACGTGCCGGTCACCCAGATCAACACCGACCCGGGCTTCGGGGGCGAGTGCCACCTCGACGCGAACATGGTCCGCTCGGCAATCCCCTCGCTGCCGCTCGCCGAGATCGACCTGCTCGTGATCGAGAACGTCGGCAACCTCGTCTGCCCGGCCGAGTTCCGCATCGGCGAGGACTACCGCGTGATGGTCTCGTCCGTTACCGAGGGTGAGGACAAGCCGCTCAAGTACCCGCTCATGTTCCGGGCCTGCGACCTCGTGCTCGTGAACAAGGTCGACCTCCTGCCTCACCTCGACTTCGACCTCGAGAAGTTCCTCCACCACCTCGACGCCGTCCATCCCGGGGTCGAGCGGCTGCTCGTGAGCGCCAGGTCGGGCGAGGGCATCGACGCCTGGCGCGACTGGCTCGTCGGCGCGGCGACGCGCGAGCACGCGGGCGTGTGACCTCGACGGTCTCGATCGAGGGCCTCCTCGACCACCGCACCGAGGCCAACGACCGCTTTTTCGCCGCCGAGGCGGAGCGGATCGCACTCCTGTGCAGCGCTATGGCCGAGCGCTTCGCTGCTGGCGGGCGGCTGCTCGCGATCGGCTCGTCGCCGCAGAACCGCTCCGATGCCCACCACGTCGCCGTCGAGTTCGTCCACCCGGTCATCGTCGGCAAGCGCGCGCTGCCCGCCCTCGCCGTTCGGCCCGCCGATCTCGAGCTCCTGGCCGCGCCGCTCGACATGGCGATCGCCTTCGGCGACCAGCGCGCCGCGGTCGCACCCGCTCGACGCCTGGGTTGCCTGACGATCGCGTTCGAGCCGTCCGGCGCGGAGTGGGAGTTCGAGCCTCCGAGCGACGACCCCTTCGTCCGGCAGGAGCTCGCAGAGACCCTCTACCACGTGCTCTGGGAGCTCGGCCACGTCTTCCTCGAGCAGCGCGGAGCGACCGAGGCGGGAAGCGGGGCGGCGTCGTCGTTCCTGTACCCGTTTCTCGAGCAGCAGACCGGGAACACGGCGGAGGTGCTCGAGGATGTGCGCCGCTCGGTGCTGATGAAGGCGGACGAGGTCGGAGATCTGCGTGTGAGGACCGTGACCGGGGCGGCCGAGACGCTCGCGGCGGCCGCCGAGGCGGTTCGCGGGTCGCTCGACGCGGGCGGCAAGCTCCTCGCCTTCGGCAACGGCGGCTCGGCGACCGACGCCATGGACGTCGTCGCCGACTTTCGCGCGGCGCCCCAGGGTTGGCCGGAGCGGGCGGCGCTCGACCTGACCGCCGATGCGGCGATCCTGACCGCGCTCGCGAACGACATCGGCACGGAAGTCCTGTTCTCGCGCCAGGTGATCGCCTACGGCCGTACGGGCGACGTAGCGCTCGCGCTGTCGACGAGCGGCAGCTCGGCCAACATCGTCGAGGCGCTCGGCGAGGCGCGGCGCCGCGGTCTCGTGACGATCGCGGTGGTCGGCTACGACGGCGGCCGGATCGGCGAGGAGGGCTTCGCCGACTTCCTCGTGGTCACGCCGTCCCAGCACATCCCGCGGATCCAGGAGGCGCAGGCGACCGTGTACCACCTGCTGCGCGAGCTGGTGGAGGCCGCGTGAGCCAAGGTTCCGACGTCGTCGCCGCCGCCCGGCGAGGCGTCGTCGCCGCGATGGCGATGACCGGGATGCGTCAGGTGACCGTCGGCCTCGGCCTGCTGCCCAAGCCGCCGCCCGTGGAGATCGCGACCGAGGGCGTCCCGTCGCTGTTCAGCCTCGTCCCGTCCGACCTGCGAGAGGAGGCGGTCGAGCTGGCGCACTGGGGCTACGGCGCCGCAGCGGGTGCGGCATTCGGAACGTTCCCGCCCGCTCTCCGATGCCACCGCTGGGCGGGCCCGCTGTACGGGCTCGCCACCTGGGCCTTCTTCGAAGCGGTGATCACCCCTGCTCTCGGCCTCCGCGGGCCAGAGGAGCGGTCCATGGCCGAGCGCGCCGCGATCATCGCCGACCACGTGCTCTTCGGCGCAATCGTCGGCGCGCGGCGGTAGGGGTTAGTCGTCCTCGAACTGCAGGGCGGCGGAGTTGATGCAGTAGCGCTGTCCCGTCGGCGCGGGACCGTCCGGGAAGACGTGGCCAAGGTGGCCGCCACAGTTGGCGCACATCACCTCGGTGCGGACCATCCCGTAGCTCCTGTCCCGCTCCTCGTCGACCGCCTCGGCGTTCGCAGGCGCGTAGAACGCGGGCCAGCCGCAGCCCGAGTCGTACTTCGTCCCCGACTCGAACAGCAGCTCGCCGCACCCGGCGCAGCGGTACGTGCCGGGCTCGAACGTGTGGTCGTACTCGCCCGTGAACGGGCGCTCCGTTCCCTTTTCTCGTAGGACGCGGTACTGCTCGGGGCTCAGGTGCTGCCGCCACTCCTGCTCTGTCTTCTGCAATTTGGTCATGGCGTCTTCGTAGCAAATCCTGTGTGTTCAGCGGATGAACTGCACCGTTCAGTGCGCGAGTGCGGGCTTCGGCAGCGGCTCGATCGCCTTCAGCGCGCGCTCGATCTCGTCCTCCGGGAGTGCGAAGTCCTCGAGCTCCCCCGCGAGGTAGGCGTCGTAGGCGGCAAGGTCGAAGTGGCCGTGGCCGGAGAGGTTGAAAAGGATCGTGCGCTCGCGGCCCTCTTCGTCGGCGGCGCGGGCAGCCAGTGCGACTCCGTGAATCGCATGGGCGGCTTCGGGGGCGGGGATGATCCCCTCGCTGCGCGCGAAGGCGACCGCGCTCGCGAAGACGTCGTTCTGCGTGTACGCCTCCGCGCGGACGAGCCCGTCGAGCACGAGCTGCGAGACCAGCGGCGCCATCCCGTGGTAGCGGAGGCCGCCCGCGTGGATCCCGGCCGGCACGAAGTCGTGGCCCAGCGTGTGCATGGGGACGAGCGGCGTCAGCTGTGAGGTGTCGCCGAAGTCGTAGGCAAAGGGGCCACGGGTCAGCGTCGGGCACGCGGCCGGCTCGCAGGCGAGGACGTCGATCTCGCGGCCGGCGAAGTGCTCGCGGAGGAACGGGAAGACGAGGCCGGAGAAGTTCGAGCCGCCGCCGACGCACCCGACGACCAGGTCCGGGTAGGCGCCCGCCTGCTCCATCTGCGCGATCGCCTCTTGCCCGATCACCGTCTGGTGCATCAGCACGTGGCTCAGCACGCTGCCGAGCGAGTAGGCGGTGTCCTCCCGCGTGGCTGCGTCCTCCACCGCCTCGGAGATCGCGATGCCGAGGCTGCCCGGCGAGTCCGGATGCTCCTGGAGGATGCCGCGCCCGGCGTTCGTGTCCTCGGACGGGCTGGGGACGACCTCGGCGCCCCACGTGCGCATCATCGAGCGGCGGTAGGGCTTCTGCTCGTACGAGACTTTGACCATGTAGACCTTGCACTCGAGGTCGAAGAGTCGGCACGCGAGCGCGATCGCGCTGCCCCACTGGCCGGCGCCGGTCTCCGTCGAGATCCGCATGCGGCCGTCCTGCTTGACGTAGTAGGCCTGCGCCACCGCTGTGTTCGGCTTGTGGCTCCCCGCGGGGCTGACGCCCTCGTACTTGTAGAAGATCCGCGAGCGCGTCCCCAAAGCCTGCTCGAGCCGGCGCGCGCGGTGCAGCGGCGTCGGCCGCCAGAGCCGGTAGACGTCGCGGACCGGCTCGGGGATCGGGATCTCCGCGTCCTGCGAGACCTCCTGCCCGATCAGCTCCATCGGGAAGAGCGGCGCCAGGTCGTCCGGCCCGACCGGCTCGCCCGTGCCCGGGTGCAGGATGGGCTGCATCGGGTTGGGCAGGTCGGCCTGGATGTTGTACCAGCGCTCCGGCAGGGCGGACTCGGGCAGCAGGTACTTCGTCGCGTCCACGGACGCCTAGCTCCCGACCATCACCGTCGGCGCGCCCGAGAACGAGCAGATCAAGCCCGCCATCGGAAGCGGCGGGACGCCGTCCGTCGTGCCGCTCGGCCCGGGCATCTGCATAAGCAGCGGCAGCCCGCCCACGGTCACGGTCTTGGATGCCCACACTTGCGGCGGCGCCACGACGGTGAGACACGGCTTGGACGACGGCGTCGGCGGCACCGCACAGATGATCGGCGAGCCCATGAGATCGGTGAGCCTGAGCGCCGGCGCGCCGCCGATCGTCACGGTCGGAAGCTTTGGGATCACGTTCACCTTGCCCATGTGGGTGCACGTGATGACCGCGTTCGCATTCAGAGCCGGGAACGGCACGTCGGCACCAGTATCCGACCGTGGGCCTGATATGACAAGCGGAAGCTGATGCCCGAGATCGTCCTCGTCCGCCACGGTGAGACCGAGTGGACCCGCACTCGCCAGCACACCGGCAAGACCGACCTGTCGCTGGACGAGGAGGGCCGCCGCCAGGCCGAGCTCGTCGGCAGAGCGTTGGCACGGCGCCAGTTCGGCCTCGTCCTGACGAGCCCACTACGGCGCGCACGTGAGACCTGCGAGCTCGCGGGTTTCGGTGCGCTCGCCCAGGTGCGGCCCGACCTGGCCGAGTGGGATTACGGCGAGTACGAGAGTCGGACGACCGCCGAGATCCATGTCGAGCGCCCGGACTGGTCGCTCTGGCGCGACGGCGTCCCGGGCGGCGAGAGCCCCGACGACGTCGGCGGCCGGGCCGACCGCGTGATCGAGGAGGTGCGCGCGGCCGGCCTCGACACGCTGATCTTCGGGCACGGACACCAGCTGCGGGTCCTTACGGCCCGCTGGCTGGGGCTCGCACCGGCGGAAGGCCGCCTCTTCGTCCTCGGCACGGCCTCGATCAGCAGCCTCGGCTACGAGCACGACATCCCTGCCCTGCTGCGGTGGAACGAGCCGGTGTCGAAGGGCGCGAGCTCGATCAGGATGTCAGATAGATCGTCGCCGCCGCCCTCGATCTCCGCGCAGAGTTGTGCTGCATGCTGTAGGTGGACCCGCGCATCGGCACGACGCCCCTCTCTGCTCAGGACGGCTCCTAGCAACGTAAGTGCCTGAATCAGGTCAAGCTTCGACTCCGACTCGAAGACGGGAACCCCGGCGAGTAGCAACTCGCGTGTGCGTTCAAATCGTCCCGCCTGTAGCTCGACCCCGGCAAGCACACGCTGCGAGCGGGCGAATCCAACCGGACTGCCTTTTCCCTGCCAGAGCGCTAGTGCCTCCTCGGCCAGGCTTCTTGCCGTAATCGGGTCGTCGCGTTCCAGCGCGATCAGAGCGACGTTTTGCAGCACCGCGGCAAGCACACGATCGTCCCCGGCCTTACGAGCAAACCCAAGAGCCGCACGGCTCTGACGCTCGGCTGACTCGATGTCTCCTCCCAGGCGGCTCAGCTGACTTGCCCCATGGAAACCGCGGGCTCCGTCAAGCGGCGGAGGCTTCCCGCCGCCTTCCTCGAGCCGTCGCACCCAGACAAGACCCTCGCGCAGCGTCGCGTGCGTCCCGAAGTAGAACTGAAGTGCGTAGAGGATCCGGTGTGCTAGTTCGGGCCGGCCATGCCGAAGCGACCACTCAAAGGCGGAGCGGAAGTTCTCGAGCTCGGTCGTCACTGCCGCATTGACCCAAGGCTCCCCCGTCCTCAGCTCCGCTGTCAGGTCAAACGCCGTCGCGCTGAACCTCTCGGCGTGCCGTTCCCTAAGGGAGCTAGCGTCCCCGGCGGCCTCGAGTTGCTCGAGCGCAAACTCACGCACCGTCTCAGGCATCGAGAAGCGTGCAGCACCAGCCTCGTCGACAAGCAGGCTCTTGTCGAGGAGTGCGCCGATCAGATCGATGTCGGCCGCGCAGATCGCCTCGGCTGCCTCAAGGGTGAAGCCGCCTTCGAAGACTGCTATGCGTGCAAACAGCTGCTGCTCGCCCGGATCAAGCAGAGCATGACTCCACTCGAGCGTGGCACGGAGAGTCCGCTGGCGCTCGGGCAGGTCGCGAGCCCCGCCGGTCAGCAGCGCTAGGCGCTGGTGATGCTGGAGTCGCTCGAGCAACGCCTGAGCGGGCAGAATTCTCACCCGGGCTGCCGCGAGCTCGATCGCGAGTGGGAGCCGGTCGAGGTGACGGCAGATGTCGTCGACTCCTCCATCTGCCATGAAGTCGGGCCGTATCGCCTTCGCCCGCCGTCGAAACAGCTCCGCCGCGTCTTTTTCGGTAAGCGGCCCGAGCGGGTACTCGTGCTCAGCGGACAGATGCAGCGGCGCCCGACTTGTTGCCAGCAGAGTCAGGCGCGGACAGCACGCGAGCAGCTCGGCAAGCGCCGGACTGACATCGAGCACTTGCTCAAGGTTGTCGAGCACGAGCAGCAGCCTGCGTTCCGCAACTGCGGCTTTGACTTGATCGAGAAGCGACTTTCGGCCGCCACCCCGAAGTTCGAGTACTCGTGCGATCGCCGCCAGGACGTTCTCCGGTTCGGTGAGTGGTGCAAGCGTGCAGAGGAAGACGCCGTCGCGGAAGCGGAGCAGCTCGCGTTTGGCCAGCTCGAGCGCAAGCCGCGTCTTGCCGGAGCCCCCGGCGCCGGTAATCGTCAGCAGGCGCATGTCCTCCTGCGCCAGCAGTTCACCCGCCTCGTCGAGCTCGCGCTCTCTGCCAACGAGCGGCGTCGGCGGTGCCGGGAGGTTTGTCGGCGGCCTCGCCACCGCAGCGGGCGCGGTGAGCGTCTCGTCCTGGCGGAGAATCGCCGCCTGCAGCTCACGAAGTTCGAGAGTGGGTTCGATGCCCAGCTCATTCACCATGGCGCTGCGTGCCTCCTGATATGCATCGAGCGCCTCGGCCTGCCTGCCGGCGCGGTAGAAGGCGAGCATTAGAAGAGCACGGAGACGCTCGCGCAGCGGATGCTCCGCGACTAGAGCTTCGAGCTCGCCGACGAGTTCGGCGTGGAGCCCGAGCTCTAGCTCGGCTTCGATCCGTTCCTCGAGTGTCAGCAGGCGCGATTCAGCGAGTCGTTCGCTCTCGAGCTGCGCCCAAGTTTCGTAGGCAAACTCTGCCAGCGCGGGACCGCGCCAGAGCGCAAGCGCCGAACGGAGCAGCTCCACCGCCTGCGTGGGACGACTCGCAGCGAGCTCCGCGTGTCCCTTCGCCGCGAGCGTCTCGAAGCGGTTGCGGTCGAGCTCGCCTTCGGCGACCTGCAGCACGTATCCGGCAGGGGTCGTCACGAGCACCTCGCCGGCGGCGCGCCTCTTCCGGCCGGGCTCGAGCAGGCGCCGGAGCTGGGTGATGTAGCCCTGCAGCGCCGTCTTCGCCGTGATCGGCGGATCCTCGCCCCACAGCGCGTCGACCAGGCGGTCGGATGAGACTGGCTCGTTCGCGTGCATGAGCAGGAGCGCAAGCGCGGCGCGTCGCTTGGCGCCGCCGAGCGGCAGCAGCTCGCCGCGCGCCCAAACCTCAAGTGGGCCGAGGAGCCGGAAGTCCAGCTTCTCCGCTCGCATCGCCGTCGAGGCCTGTGACGCTAACAGAGTCGGCGCCGGGCTGAGAAGACACGTTCCGCACGCGATGCGCGTGCTCTCGGCAGACCTCTATCGCCACATAGTCGGCCCGTGCGGTGTCACAAACTCCAGGTGGAAGCCTCGTCTCCATCGTTACTCGCGGTTTAGTCGCCGTTTAGTCGCTGGCCTGACGCTGCGGATCAATTGGAACTCGGAAAGGAGGCACGAAATGCTTACCAAGTTCAAGCCGCTCCTGGTCGTCGTGATCGCGCTCGCCGCCGCTGGAACCACGACCTCCCCAGCGTCCGCGTCGCCCGGTTGGGCGCAGGGTCAATTGGTCTGGTGCCACAACGGTCTGACGGATTGGCGGATCAACGTCAATTCGCCGACCATGTATGCGGTTCCGCTTCCCCGCGTGCGCCCTGACGGGACCGTGATCTTCGGCCCCACGCACTACCAGTGGGTCTCCTATCGCGCGATGCTCTACCGCTGGGACGGCAACCGCTGGGTTTACCAGCTAAGTGAGCCGCGGATGAAGACGCTGGTCACCGACGAGCCGCACTACGTGCACCCCTATTGGATCAATATGGAGACCGGCCAGGTTGTCTACGGAAACGGTGACACGGGGTTCTGGATCTTTAGGGGTGGGCACTATCGCGTCGATCTCGACATCCGCTGGCACGCCGACGAGTACGTCGGGGACAGCTGGGCACTCCTGGCTCCGGCCGGCTACCTCTGGCGCTCGGACGACAATTTCCGAGCCCGCGCTAGGACACATTGCACGTTCTGAGCAGGCAGTAGGCGCGAGGCGTCTGCGACATCGAAGCTGCGCCGGTAGTGATTCGCGTGAGACCACTGCCGGCGCGGCGTCCCGCTTCGCTCAGTAGCCGAAGCCGCTCTCACTGGGGCGACTCCCGGAGCTGGGACTCGCGTCGCGACGAACAAGAGCGCCTGACGACGATCGTCGGCCTGACGCCGGTGAGCGGCTTGCTCGCGCGCCGTACGCGGAGCGTCGCCATCCAGGGCTTGCCTTGTGGAGCGCGCTCGGCCGGTCGACGACCGACACCGTGGGCGCCGGTACGGCTGCCGCGAGGCCGCGACGAGGGCGAACGCGAGCAGGACGGAGCCAAGCGGCGTCACGCACTCACCTACACCTCTTCGCCGACGGCGGTTCCGGTGTGCGACGCTGCACCGGTGACGCTCGCCTTCCTGCCCGCGCTCGAGCAGGCGCGGCTCGTTCGAGCAGGCGAGGTCTCGTCCCGCGAGCTCGTCGAGCTCTACCTCGAACGGATCGAGCGCCTCGATCCTGAGCTCAACGCCTACGTGACGGTCGTCGCCGACGAGGCGCTGGCCGCGGCGGAGTCGCCCGCGGACGGCGCTTTCCGCGGCGTTCCGCTGCCGATCAAGGATCTGGTCGAGACGGCCGGGATCCGCACGACGTTCTCCTCCAGGGCCTTCGCGGACTACATCCCCGAGCAGGACATGGAGGTCGTCCGTCGTCTGCGGGCGGCGGGCTTCGTCGTGATCGGCAAGACGAACACGCCGGAGTTCGGCACGACCGCGGTCACCGAGTCCGACCTCAACGGCATCTGCCGGAACCCGTGGCATCGGGGGCACACCCCCGGCGGCTCGAGCGGCGGCGCTGCGGCGGCGGTCGCTGCCGGCCTCGCACCGATCGCGCAGGCCTCGGACGGCGGCGGCTCGATCCGCATCCCGGCCTCGTGCTGTGGCCTCTTCGGCCTCAAGCCGACGAGAGGCCGCGTCTCGCCGGCGCCGCGCGGCGACACGTACGGCCTGAGCACGCCGGGCCCGCTCGCGCGCACGGTCGCCGACGCCGCCGCGTTCCTCGACGCGATCGCCGGCGCCCTGCCGGGAGACCCGTACATCGCGCCGCCGCCCGAGCGTCCGTTCCTCGACGAGGTCGGAGCCGATCCCGGCCGCCTGCGCATCGGGCTCGCGCTCGATCCGCCCCATCCGGTGCCGGTCGACGAGCGCTGCGCGAACGCGGCCCGCGAGGCCGCCGAGCTGCTGGAGGAGCTCGGTCACGAGGTCGAGCCGGCCGTGCTGCCGCAGCCCGAGGAAGCGCTCCGGCTGTTCGCGGCCGTGTGGGCGACGATCCCTGCGCTCTACCCCGTCGAGGATCCGTCCCTGCTCGAGCCGCTCAACGCGGCCTTCTTCGAGCAGGCGATGAGGCTTCCCAGCGCCGACTACGTCCGCGCCTTCGCCGGGCTGCAGCTGACCGGCCGTGCGCTCGCGGTCGCATGCGCTCCGTACGACGTCGTGCTCACGCCCACCCTGGCCCAGCCGCCGGTCGCGGTCGGCTGGGTGCGTGAGCCCGAGAACCCGTGGGAGCAGTACGCGCGCGCGGGCGCGTTCACGCCGTTCACGCCGCCGGTCAACGTTGCCGGGCTCCCTGCCGCCTCGGTTCCCTTCTCGTGGACGGACGACGGCCTGCCGATCGGGGTCCACCTGATCGGTCGGGCCGCGGACGAGGCGACGCTGATCCGGCTCTCCTCGCAGCTGGAGGCGGCGAGGCCGTGGATCGACCGCCGCCCGCCGGGCGTCGATTAGGAGGGTCTGGCGGAATGTCGCACAGCCGTTATTGCGCCAAGCCCTCCTGATGCTCGTCCTGTCGCAGGACGACGTTCGCCGGCTGCTCGACGTCGACGAGCTGATCGACGCCCTCGCCGACGCGCTCGCCGAGGTGAGCGCCGGAGCCGCATCCGTGCCGCCGCGGGTGGCGGCCTTCGTGCCCGAGCGCGGGTTTCTCGCGGCGATGCCCGGCTACGCGGCCGGCGTCCTCGAGACGAAGCTCGTGTCGGTCTTCCCCGACCACGACCCGAGCCACCAGGCGTTGATCGCGCTCTTCGACGCCGCCACCGGGACGCCGATCGCGGTCTTGGACGGCACGCACATCACCGCCGTCCGCACGGGCGCGACGTCCGCGCTCTCCGCCCGGCTGCTCGCGCGCGAGGACGCGCGTGTGCTCGCCGTCCTCGGCACCGGTGTCCAGGCGCGCTCCCACCTCGACGCGGTCACGCGGGTGCGCGACTTCGACGAGGTCCGCGTGGCCGGGCGCTCGCAGCAGCGCGCCGAGGCACTCGGCGAGAGCGTCACCGACTCGTTCGAGGCTGCTGTGCGAGGCGCCGACGTGGTGTGCGCCTGCACGGACGCCTCGTCCCCGATCCTGCGACGGGAGTGGCTCGCTCCGGGCGCGCACGTCACGTCGGTCGGCGCCTCGAAGGACGGGCCCGAGCTCGACGACGCCACGGTGCGTGCCGGCGTGCTCGCGGTCGAGTCGCGCGTCGCCTTCGAGCCGTATCCAGCCGGAGCCCACGAGCTGCAGGGCCTCGATCCGGCGACCGCGGTCGAGCTCGGCGAGCTGGTCGCGGGGACCCGGCCCGGGCGGACGTCCGAGGACGAGCTCACCGTCTACAAGTCGATGGGGCACGCGGCCGAGGACGCTGCCGCGGCCCGGCTCGTGTACGAACGCGCGCTGCGCGAGGGAGCCGGCACCGAGGTCGACCTCTAGGCCGACGGCCTTCAGCGCCCGGGACGTGAATGGCGGGGAACGCGACGATCGCGGCGGCCGTGTCCAGAGCGCGGCCGTGCTTACCATGGCCTCGTGAAGCTCCTGCTCGCCGGCGCCCTTGTCTCCCTGCTGGCCGGGGGGACGCAGCAGGCTGGATGGGTTCGCGGGCCGGCTGCGCCGGACGCACGCTCCGAGGTGGCGGCCGCCGTCGTCAACGGTGAGATCGTCGTCGTGGGCGGCTTCCGCCAGGCCGGCGCCAACTCGGCCCGGGTCGACGCGTATTCGCCTGCTCGCAGGCGGTGGCGACGGCTCCCGGATCTCCCGCTCACGGTCGACCACTCGAGCGCCGCGGGCTACCGCGGAAAGCTCTACGTCGCCGGCGGCTACCGCTCCGACCGGGCACCTTCGCGCGAGGCGTTCGTGTTCGACGGGCACGCGTGGCGACGGCTGCCGCCGATGCCGTTCCCCCGGGCCGCTCCGGGCGCCGCGTTCTCGCGCGGGAAGCTGTACGTGATGGGCGGCGTCGGCCCGAACGGCCTCGCGAAGGCGGCGCTCGAGTTCGACCCGGCGAAACGCCGCTGGCGGACTATCCCGGGGCCCACGCCCCGCGAGCATCTCGGCGTCACGGCCGCGCGCGGACGCGTCTTCGTGGTCGCCGGCCGCACGGCGGGCTTCGACACGAACCTCGCCCTCGTCGAGGCGTATTCGCCCTCGACCGGGCGCTGGTCGCGCCTGCCCTCGGTGCCCGACACCCGCGGCGGCACCGGAGCGGCTTCCACCGGCCGCTATGTCGTCTCGATCGGCGGTGAGGAGCAGGCCGGCGCGATCAAGGAGGTCTATGCGCTAGACCTGAACACGAACCGGTGGCGGCGGCTGCCGGACCTGCCGACCCCGCGCCACGGCCTCGGAGTCGTGTACACGGGAGGCAGGGTGTACGCGGTGCTCGGCGGCCCAGTTCCGGGCCTCGCGGTCAGCTCCGCGAACGAGTCCTTGTCGTTGCGCTGAGCGGAGCCAGCCCGGTCGCGACGAGCTTCCGACCGGCGAGCTCGTAGACGACGTCGACGGAGTCGTGCTTCCTGTACGTCCCGGCCAGGCCGAGGAAGATCGAGAGCCACCGGATCACGCCCAGCCGTCCCTCCTGCTCGAGCGGGCGGTTGAAGACGAGCTCGCGGCCCAGCACGTGGTAGTCCCGCCCGCGCTCCTGCGGGACCCCGTTCACGAACACCTCGAGCGGCGCGGCGACCGCGTCGGGAAGTGCGACGCGGGATGCCTCATTAGAGGAGGTCACCTTGGAATGAGCTCCTGAGTCACCGGAACGCGCTGAACGGCGCGATGCGCCGTCCTCAGTCGCGCCCATATCTGACGATATGAACGCTCCCTGCGTCCTAGCCTCGCGCCGCCCATCGCGCCCCGGTAACGAGGACTCACCCCAAGGCGACCTCCATGCGACGACCGTTCCAATGTCGACCCCGCTCCCGGCACCGTTATAGAGTGCCACCGGCTGTGCTCCGGAAGCCGCTCGCCGCCTTGATTCTCGCTGCTGCGGCGCTCGCCGTCGCGGCGCCCGCGCTCGCGGGGAACGGCGGCTTCGCGCCTGTCCCGCCCGAGTCGCCGAACGCGGAGGGGATCACGACCACCTACTGGGTGATCGTCGTGTTCACGGGGGCGATCTTCGTGCTCGTCGAGGGGGCGCTGATCTACTTCATCGTCCGGTACCGCCGGCGCGGCCGGCCGATCGAGCTCGAAGGGCCTCAGATCCGCGGTCACAACCGCCTCGAGCTCGCGTGGACGGTGGCGCCGGTGGTGATCCTCGCGATCATCGGAGCCGTCGTCTTCTACGAGCTGCCCGGGATCCAGGACGTGCCGTCGGCGAGCGCCGCAGGCCCGAGGCTCGAGGTGCATGTGGAAGGGCGCCAGTTCTACTGGAACTTCAGGTACCCGAACGGCGTGATCGCCGTCGACCGCCTCCGCGTGCCGGTCAACCGCGTGGTGCGGCTCGAGGTGACGGCCCCGACCTACGACGTGATCCACAGCTACTGGGTGCCCGCGCTCGGCGGCAAGATCGACGCGATCCCCGGGAAGGTGAACGAGACCTGGTTCCAGGCCGACAAGCCGGGGCTCTACCGCGGACAGTGCGCCGAGCTCTGCGGGATCCAGCACGCCGCCATGCTCAACTCGGTCGAGGTGCTGCCGCAGGACGAGTTCGACCGCTGGTTCGTTCAGCAGACGCGCGAGCAGCGGAACCCGCGCGGCGAGACCGCGCTCGGGCGCGCGACCTACCGCGAGGTCTGCGCGAAGTGCCACGGCTTCCGGCGTGAGGGCCTGATCGGCCCGCCGCTCACCGAGGCCACGGTCTCGAACACCGAGGCGCTGAAGCAGCTGCTGGCCGAGGGCCGGGGGGAAATGCCACCGGTCGGCAGGGACTGGAGCCCGGCCCAGGTCGACGCTCTGATCGCGCATCTGCAAGCGGGGAGCGAGAGTGGCGGCTAGAGCGGAAGCGCCCTACTACACGAAGCCCTGGTACGAGGGCCGGGTCGCCGGCTGGTTCACGACCACCGACCACAAGCGGATCGGGATCCTCTACATCGTCACCAGCCTGGCGTTCTTCGCGGCCGGCGGCGTGCTCGCGCTGATCATGCGGCTGCAGCTGGCCCAGTCGGGCGAGGACATCGTCGAGCCCGACACCTACAACCAGCTCTTCACCATGCACGGCACGACCATGGTCTTCCTGGTCCTCGTGCCGATCCTGGCCGGGTTCGCCAACTACCTCGTGCCGCTGATGATCGGCGCCGCCGACATGGCGTTCCCGCGCCTGAACGCCTTCTCCTACTGGATGTTCCTGTTCGGCGGCGTCGTCCTGTACTCGAGCTGGTTCGCGTCCGGAGGCGCGCCGTCGGCGGGCTGGACGAGCTACGTGCCCCTGTCCGTGCAGACGCAGGGGATCGGGCAGGACCTCTGGATCCTCTCGCTCCACATCCTCACGATCGCGTCCCTCGCGGGTGCGATCAACTTCATCGTGACCATCCACAACATGCGCACCGCGGGCATGACGTGGATGCGGCTGCCGCTGTTCGTCTGGTCGATCGAGGTCTACGCGCTGCTGCTCGTCGCCGTGCTGCCGGCGCTCTCAGCCGGGCTGACGCTGCTGATCTTCGACCGGCAGCTCGACACGCACTTCTTCAAGCCGGACGAGGGCGGCAACGCGATCCTCTACCAGCACGTTTTCTGGTTCTTCGGGCACCCCGAGGTCTACATCATGATCCTGCCGGCGATGGGGATCATCTCCGAGGTGCTCCCCGTCTTCGCGCGCAAGCCCATCTTCGGCTACACGGCGATCGCGTTCTCGACCGTCGCGATCGGCTTCTACTCCATGCTCGTGTGGGCCCACCACATGTTCACCGTCGGGCTACCCGACTTCCTGATGGGCTTCTTCATGATCAGCTCGATGATCATCGCGGTGCCGACCGGGGTGAAGATCTTCAACTGGCTCGCCACGCTCTGGCGCGGGAACATCCGCTTCGACTCGCCGATGCTGTTCGCACTCGGCTTCCTCGGCCTGTTCACGATCGGCGGGCTGTCGGGGATCTTCGTCGCCGCCTTCCCGTTCGACTGGCAGGCCCAGGACACGTACTTCGTCGTCGCGCACCTGCACTACGTGCTCTTCGGCGGCACGGTCTTCGCGGTCTTCGCCGGCCTCTTCTACTGGTGGCCGAAGATGTTCGGCCGGCGGCTCGGCGAGACGCTCGGCAAATGGCAGTTCTGGCTGATGATGATCGGCTTCAACCTGACCTTCTTCCCGCAGCACATGCTCGGTCTGCTCGGGATGCCGAGGCGCATCTACACCTACCGCAACGACTCGCTCTGGGAGGCGTACAACCTCGCCTCGACGATCGGCTCGTTCGTCATGGCGCTCGGGATCCTCCTCTTCGTCGTCAACGTGCTGCGGACGCGCCGCCGCCCCGACGCGCGCACCGGGAACGACCCGTGGCTCGCCGACACGCTCGAGTGGTTCACGACCTCGCCGCCGCCGCCGCACAACTTCGACCGCGTCCCGTACGTGACCAGCGCGCGGCCGCTGCGCGACATCCGCCGAAGGATGGCCGAGCGAGGTGTCTAACCTGGCTCCCGGTCCCTGGCTGCGGCTGACGGCGCTCGGCGCCGCGGCGGGGTCGCTCGTCGCGGTCGTCAGCGGCACCGTCGGCGGGGACATCCACCGTGCCGCCTCCGCGCTCGCCGTGCCGCCGCTCGTCGCGCTGATCGTGGCCGCCTGGGTCGCGCACCGCCGGCTGCTCCCTTCGGCCGTCACCGCGCTCGGGCTGTTCGCCGCCGCCGCGCTCTTCACCGGCTCGGGTGTCCACGTGGCGCTCGCCGCGGGAGCCTTCGCCGCCTGCCTCGTCGCCGTCGCCCAGACCTTCCGCGGAGCGCCGGCACCCTCCGGCCCGTTGCGCGACTACGTGACCCTGACGAAGCCGCGGATCATGTCGCTGCTCCTGATCACGGGCGCATGCGGGATGTTCGTCGGCGCCGAAGGCGTGCCGCCGCTCGGCGACCTCGGGCTGATGCTGCTCGGGCTCGCACTCGCGTGCGGCGGGGCGAGCGCGCTCAACCACGTCCTCGACGCCGACATCGACAGGCTGATGGGCAAGCGGACGCGGGCGCGGCCGGTCGCGGCCGGCCGGGTTCCCCCGAGCCGCGCGCTGGAGTTCGGGCTCGCGCTGTCGGCGCTCTCGTTCGTGCTGCTCGCGAGCTTCGTCAACGTCCTCACCGCGACGCTGGCGCTCGTCGGCAACCTCTTCTACGTCCTCGTCTACACGCGCTGGCTGAAGCGCTCGACACCGCAGAACATCGTGATCGGCGGGGCAGCGGGCGCCGTTCCGCCGCTCGTCGGCTGGGCAGCCGCGACCGGCAACCTGACGCTGCCGGCGCTGCTCCTGTTCGCGATCGTGTTCTTCTGGACGCCGCCGCACTTCTGGGCGCTGGCGCTGCTCATCCGCCGCGACTACGAAGCCGCCCACATCCCGATGCTCCCCGTCGTACGCGGCGAGCGCGAGACGACCCGCCAGATCGTGCTCTACTCGCTCGTGCTCGTCGCCGTGACGTTGCTGCCGGTTGTCTGGTGGACGATGGGCGTCGTCTACCTCGCATCCGCCCTCGCCCTCGGCGGCTGGTTCCTGCTCCTCGCCTGGCGCCTGCGCGCGGAGCCCACCCCGGCCCGCGCCAGCGGCCTGTTCCACTACTCCCTGGCCTACCTGGCCCTCCTTTTCATCGCCATGGCCGTCGACCCGCTGCTGACGTGACCGAGCCCGTCCCCGAGCCGCCGCCCCCGCGCACGATGGTCGCCCCGGTCGATCCCGCGCTCGAGCTCGCGCGCAAGAACATGGCGTGGGGCTTCGCCCTGTTCGGCATCTTCCTGCTCCTCTTCGCCGGGACGGTCCTCGTAGCCTTCGTCTATCTCTGGCTGGACTAGAGGTCGTTTCGTGGCGAGGCCTCGTCGTCGGGGTGCGATGGGTGGTGCGAGCAAGGACGCAGGGAGCGTCCGTGTGGCTGGGACGCGTAGCGTGGGCGCGACTGAGGACGCCGGCTCGCGCCGCCTAGCGCGGCCCGACGGCCGGTCTCGTCGCCGCGACGGCATCACGCTGGCCGTAAAGGATCTGTTCGACACGGCAGGACTGGCGACGACCTACGGCTCGGTGATCTTCGCCGAGCACGTTCCGGAGCGGAGTGCCGAGGCCGTCGTCCGCCTCGAGGCCGGCGGCTATGCCAACGTCGGCAAGACGAACCTGCACGAGTTCGCCTACGGCGTCACCTCTCAGAACGCCCACTTCGGCACCGTGCCGAACCCGGCCGCGCCGGGGCGCATTGCGGGCGGGTCGAGCGGGGGCTCGGCGGCCGCGCTCGCCGCGGGCCTCGCCGACGCGGCGCTCGGGTCCGACTCCGGCGGCTCGATCCGGATCCCCGCCGCGTGCTGCGGCATCGTCGGCTTCAAGCCGACCTTCGACCTCGTCCCGCTCGACGGCTGCTTCCCACTCGCGCCCAGCTTCGACCACGCCGGCCCGATGGCCCGGTCGGTCGCCGACTGCACGGCGATGATGCGCGTCCTCGCGCCCGAATTCGAGCCGGAGCGCGAGGTCGCCCTGGACGAGGTCGAGGTAGGGGTCGCGTGGACGGCGCTCGCCGACCCGCTCGTGCGCACGTGCGTCGAGCGCGCCGCCGGGCACTTCCCGAAGGCGCGGCCGGCCGACTTCCCGCTCCCCGACGGGCTCCAGCACGCGTTCATGCGCGAGGTCGCCGACGTGCACCGCAGCCTGTTTCCGGAGCGCTCCGAGGACTACGGCGAGAACGTGCGCGCCAAGGTGCAGCGCTGCTTCGACGTGACCGAGGCAGAAGCCGAGGCATCGCGCCGATCGCGCGAGGCGTACCGCACGGCCGCGGAGAGCGCTCTCGACGGCGCCGACCTGCTCCTCGTGCCCACGCTTGCAATGGTCGCGCCGCCGGCCGACGTGGACGAGATCGACATCCGGTTGCGCGTGATCCAGCTCACGATCCCGTTCAACGCGCTCGGGTGGCCGGCGCTGGCGCTCCCATGCGGCGCGGCTGAGGACGGCCTGCCGGCCTCCGTCCAGCTCGTGGGCCGGCCGGGCGACGACGCGCTCGTCCTCGCGGTCGGGGCGGCGCTCGAAGCCGCTCTGCGCAAGTAACAGACTGTTACTTGGCGTCGCTCGTTCGACTGACTGCGTAGCAGCTGTGGGTCTCGTACAACGACGGCGCCACCTGGTCGCGGGTGACGCTGGACGACCAGGGCGGCGGCCGCTTCACGGGCGAGCTCGACCATCCGGCCAACACGGCGCGCAAGTACGTGTCGCTGAGGCTGGAGGCGACCGACTCGGGCGGCAGCAGCCTCAACCAGACGATCATCCGCGCCTACGGGCTCGAATGATCCGAGGCTGACCTCAGATGCGGCGGCGCTCCCCCACGGGGCGCCGCCGCTTCACCCTTCTGTCAAGCCGCGCGAACCGCCGCTTCGTAGACGCGCTCGCGGCTGAAGGTCTCCAGCTCGGACGAGAGCAGCACGCTCGAGCTTGGCTGCTCCTCCCGCGGCTCGGGGAGCGTGCGCCCGTCCACGGCGACCGACTCCACTTCCTCCCCCGGCTCCACACCGAGCGAGATCTCGCGCTTCAGGCGCGAGCGCAGCCATCCCGCCAGCAGGTGGGCGTCCGCGGTCGGGCCCCTGACGGTGAGCTCCTGGCAGGCTCCGACCGCCGGCCAGTCGCGCGCGAGCTCGAGGCGCCAGGGCAGCGTGCGCCGCCAGACGATGTCGGAGACGGCGGTCGCACCGAAGAGCTCGGCGAGTCGCGGATACTCGGGGGCCGGATCGTCCCACTCGCGCGAGTCGACGATGAAGCGGTCGACGAACGAGGTGAGCTCCTGCAGCTCGCGGGCGCCGAAGGCCGGCCGCCCGCGCCAGCGCGAGAAGACCGGCAGGCCCGTGATCAGCAGCGGCAAGACGATGCTCGCGGGCGCCTGGGCCCGCCTGCGGCCGAGGCGCAGCTCGATGATCTCTGCAGCGACGTGGCGACGCTCGCTGCCGAGCGGATACGCGGCCACCTGAACCCGCGCGCACATGTCGTCCTCGCCGTCGACGCCGCCCGGCACGAGCACGATCGCACGCGACGGGTGGCGCTCCGCCATGCCCTCGAGCGTCTTCCACGCGATGTCGTGCCACTCTGGCGGGACCCAGGCGATGTGGGTCATGACGCTCGTCCGCATGTCGGGCACTCCTGTGTCGTCGCACGACTCGCGGCGCAGCACGCCAATGGCCTCCTCGATCTGAGCCACCGTGGCGTTCTCGCCGGTCCATTCCTGGAGGTGTGCGGCCGTGGCCATCAGTGGTGCCGCCACGAACGCCCGTCGCGGTGGAGCAAGGCATCGGCGGACGGCGGGCCCCAGGTTCCGGCCGGGTAGTTGGGGAAGGCCGGGCGGTCGCGCTGCCAGAGCGCCACGATCGCGTCCACGATCGCCCACTGCTCGTCCACCTCGTCCGCGCGGGTGAACAGGGTCGCGTCGCCGCGCATCGCGTCGAGCAGCAGGCGCTCGTACGCCTCCGGCAGCTCGACGTGGAAGGCGCCGCCGTAGACGAAGTCCATGTGCACGGTGCGGAGCTTCACTCCTAGCCCGGGCACCTTGGCGGCGATCGCCAGCGAGACGCCCTCGTCGGGCTGCACGTGGACGAGCAGGACGTTCGGCCGGAGCTCCTCGGCCGCCGCCTCCGCGAAGGGCGGGTGCGGAGCCCGCTTGAACTGGATCGCGATCGTCGTCTCCCGACGCGGGAGGCGCTTGCCGGTCCGGACGTAGAACGGCGTGTCCGCCCAGCGCCAGTTGTCGACGAAGAGCTTTGCGGCGACGTACGTCTCGGTCATCGAGCTCGGATCGACGCCGGGCTCCTCGCGGTAGCCGGGCACTTCGACGCCCTCGACGTAGCCGGGGCCGTACTGGCCGCGCACCACATGCTTGGGCCCGGGCGTGTGGATCGACTTCAGCACCTTGACCTTCTCGTTCCGCACCGACTCCGCGGTGAAGTCGCTCGGCGGCTCCATCGCCGTCAGCGCGACCAGCTGGAGCATGTGGTTCTGGAAGATGTCGCGGATCGCGCCCGACTTCTCGTAGTAGTCGGCGCGGCCCTCGAGCCCGATCGACTCCCCGACCGTGATCTGCACGTGGTCGATGAACTGCCGGTTCCAGATCGGCTCGAAGATGCCGTTCGCGAACCGCAGCGCAGCCATGTTCTGGACGGTCTCCTTGCCCAGGTAGTGGTCGATCCGGAAGACCTCGTCCTCGGTGAAGTACTTCCAGATCAGCTCGTTGAGCTCGCTCGCCGACGCCCGGTCGTGCCCGAACGGCTTCTCCACGATCAGCCGCGTCCAGCCCTCGGTCGTCCGCCGCTTGCCAAGGTCCTCGACGATCGACGGCATCGCGGCGGGGGGAACCGCAAGGTAGTAGACCCGGTTGCCCTGGGTTCCGCGCTCCTCGTCGACCTTGTCGCGGTAGGCGACGAGCTCGCTCTCGGCCGCACCGTCCGTAAAGTCGAGCGACCGGTAGCTCGTGGCCTCGGCGAGCCGCTGCCAAACGTCCTCCCGGAACTCGTCGCGGCCGAACTCGCGGACGGCCGCCTCCATCTGCTGCCGGAACTCCTCGTCCGTCCATTCGGAACGTGCCGCTCCGAGGATCGCGCAGCGCTCGGGCAGCAGCCGCCGAAGGGCGAGCGCGTAGAGCGCGGGGAAGATCTTGCGCCGGGTGAGGTCGCCCGAGGCGCCGAAGATCACGATGACGCAGGGCTCGGGCGTCATCGCCATCGGCAGACCCTCGAGAAGCGGGTTCAGCTGCCGTTCCTGCGACTCGAGCGCCATCGGCTCAGCGCGGGTCGGGCCCGGCCTTCGCGCGCTCGACGGCGCGCACGGCATGACCGCCGAACTGGTTACGGAGCGCGGCCGCGACCTTGGCCGCGAACGAGTAGTCCTGCCGCGAGGAGAAGCGGGCGAAGAGCGAGGCGGCGATCACAGGCGCGGGCACGTTCTCGGCGATCGCGGCGTCGATCGTCCAGCGGCCCTCGCCGGAGTCCTCCACGTACGGGGCGATGTCCTCGAGTGCGTCGCCGTGCTCCTCCATCGCCTGGTGGAGCAGCTCGAGCAGCCACGAGCGCACGACCGACCCGTAGCGCCAGATCCCGGCGATCTCGGACAGGTCGAGGCTGAAAGCGGAGCGGTGCATGATCTCGAAGCCCTCGGCGTAGGCCTGCATGAGCCCGTACTCGATCCCGTTGTGGATCATCTTCACGAAGTGGCCGGAACCGGGCTCGCCGACGTGGGCCCAGCCGTTCTCCGGCGCCAACGCTTCGAAGACCGGCGTCAGGCGCGAGACCGGCTCGTCCTCGCCGCCGGCCATCAGGCAGAAGCCGACCTCGAGCCCCCAGATCCCTCCGGAGACGCCGACGTCGACGAAGTGGACGCCCCGCTCCTTGGCCTGGGCGTGCTTCGCCTGGGAGTCGTGCCAGTTGGAGTTGCCGCCGTCGACGATCACGTCGTCGGGATCGACGAGCGGTAGCAGCTGATCGAACGTGTCATGGGTTACCTCGCCGGACGGCACCATCATCCAGAGCGCTCTCGGACGCTCGAGCTGGGAGACGAGCTCTTCGAGGGAGTCGGCGGTGGAGTCGACGCGCGGGTCGTAGGTCTGCACCGTGTGGCCGTGGCGCTCGAGGCGCTCGGTCATGCCCCCACCCATGCGGCCGAGGCCGATCATCGCGAACTTCATCCCCCCACCTCCTCCAGTCTTACCCGGACGATACGCCTGCCACGCTCCTCGAGCGCCTGGTAATCGCCCGCGGCCTGCGCGGCGATCAGGCGGCGGAAGCCGAAGTCGCGGCCCGGGATCGCCAGCTCGTCGCCGAGGTCGTCGACCACCTGGACGAACACGCCCCGGTTCGGCCCGCCCTTGTGCAGCTGGCCCGTCGAATGCAGGTAGCGCGGCCCGAGGCCCGTCGTGACCGCGCATCCGGTGGCGCGGGCGCGCGCGACGAGCGGCTCGAGCTCGGCCTCGCGCTCGGGGTCGACGAAGGCGAGGATGGCGATGTAGTCCTCGCCGGGCTTCGCGTTCGCGAGGACGTCCTCGAGCGAGCCCTCGGGCTCGATCGGCGCCTCGCCGGAACGCAGGACCTCGTTCGTCTTGTCCTTCGCCGCCTGGACGTTCGGCTGGTCGAACGGGTTGATCTCGAGGATGCTGCCCGCGACGGCGGTCGCGAACTCCCACCGGAAGAACTCCTGGCCGAGCTCGTAGGGATCCGGGAGACGCGCCTCCTGCGGCTGCACGTCCGGCCCGTCAGCGTCGAGCAGGACCGGCACGAGCCCCTTGTCCTCCTTCCCTGTCGACTCCGCGATCAGCTGCTCGACCCACAGGCCGAAGCCGCCGGTGTTAGGCGCCACGAGCACCTTGTCGCGTCCCTGCCGCCAGCCCTCGCCCATTGCAAGGCCGAGCTCGAGCCCCGGGTTGCCCTCGGCGAGCGTGCAGGCCTCGCGCATCTCCTCGGCGCGCTCCAGCAGGCGGAGGATGTCGATCCCCATCAGGGTCGCCGGCACGATCCCGAACATCGACAGCGCCGAGTAGCGCCCGCCGATCGTCGGCTCGCCCGGGAAAGACGCCGAAGAAGCCGCGCTCCTCCGCGACCGTCTCGAGCTCCGAGCCCGGGTCCGTGACGGCGACGAACCGCTCGCCGTTTCCGCCGGTCCGCTCGAAGAAGTAGTCCGCGTGGGAGCGCGTCTCGAGCGTGGAGCCCGACTTCGACGAGACCACGAACAGCGTCCGGTCGAGGTCGAGCTGCTCCTCGAGGCGGCGGATGGCAGTGGGATGCGTCGTGTCGAGGACGTGGAACGACTCGACGTCGAACAGCCGCCGCATCACCTCGGGCGCGAGGCTCGATCCGCCCATGCCGAGCAGGACCGCGGCGTCGTAGTCGGCCGACGCCGCGAGCGCGAGCAGCTCGTCGACCCGCTCGAGCATGCGGACCGGCTCGTCGAGCCAGCCCAGCCAGTTCGCCTCGTCGCCGCCCGTCCAGACGGACGGGTCGCGGGCCCAGATCCGCTCGACGAGCTCCTCGGGGCTCACGCGGCCACGAGCTGCGCCCGCTTGGCGCGGATGCCGTCGAGCAGCTCGCGGAACGAGTCGGAGAACTTCTGCACGCCCTCCCGCTCCAGCGTGTCGACCACGTCGTCGTAGTCGACGCCGACCTCCGCGAGCTCGTCGAGCAGCCTTTGAGCCGAGTCGACGTCCTGCTGGAGCGTGTCCGCGACGACGCCGTGGTCCTGGAAGGCCTCGATCGTCTCCTTCGGCATCGTGTTGACCGTGTCGGGGCCGATCAGCTCCTCGACGTACATCACGTCGCGGTAGGCGGGGTTCTTCGTCGACGTCGACGCCCACAGGCAGCGCTGCGTGCTCGCGCCCGCGGAGGCGAGCCGCTCCCAGCGCTCGCCGGAGAAGATCCGCTCGTAGTTCTGGTAGGCGAGCTTGGCGTTGGCCACCGCGAGCTTGCCCCGTAGCGCGAGCGCTTGCTCGGTGCCGATCGCGTCCAGCCGCTTGTCGGCCTCGGTGTCCACGCGCGAGACGAAGAAGCTCGCGACGGACGCGACCCCCGACGGGTCGCCGCCCGACTCGACGAGCCGCTCGAGGCCCCGGATGTAGGCCTCGGCGACGGCCTCGTGCCGCTCGAGCGAGAAGATCAGGGTCACGTTGATCGAGCGCCCGCGGGCAATGCACTCCTCGATCGCGCCGAGGCCCGGCTCGGTCGCCGGGATCTTCACGAAGGTGTTCGGACGGTCGATCCACTCGTGCAGGCGCATCGCCTCGTCGATCGTCGCATCGCGCTCGTAGGCCAGGTTCGGGTCGACCTCCATCGACACGTAGCCGTCCTGCGTGGCGTCGAAGGTCGGCCGCAGAAGGTCGAGGGCGTCCTGGATGTCCTGGACCGCCAGGCGGTAGAAGACCTCCTTGTCGGAGAGCTCCTCCTGCAGCACCTCGCGGAGCTGCTCGTCGTACCAGTCTCCCTCGGCCAGGGCCTTCTGGAAGATGGTCGGATTCGACGTGACGCCGACGACGGCGTCCTCTCTGATCATCCGCTCCAGCTCGCCGGTCTCGAGCCACTCGCGTGACACCGAGTCGACCCAGACGCTCTGTCCGTGCTCCGAAAGCTCGTGAAGTCTCGACTTAGGCATCGATTCTCTCCTTCTCCATCGCTTCGATCTTCTCCAGACGCCTCACGTAGCGCTCGCCGCCGTCGAAGCGCGCGCCGAGGAAGGCGCGCACGAGCTCGCCCGCGAGCTCTGCGCCGACGACCTCCGAGCCGAGGCACAGGACGTTCATGTTGTCGTGCTCTACCCCCTGGTGCGCTGAATATGTGTCGTGACACACAGCGGCTCTTACCCCGGGGAGTTTGCTGGCGGCGACCGAGGCGCCAACGCCCGAGCCGCAGACGAGCACTCCGCGCTCCGCACCGCCTCCGATCACGGCTTCGCCCAGTCTCCTGGCGACGTCGGGGTAGTCGACCCGCGGCATGGGTGCGTCGACCCCGAGATCGAGCGCCTCGTGCCGCAGCGCTTCGAGCTCCGCGAAGATCGTCTCGCGGAGCTTCACGCCGCGATGGTCGAACGCAACGGCAACCCTCATGACCAAATCGTTACGTTACAGCTGTGAGTGACGTCGAGCTCTGGCGCGAACTCGGTCAACAGCTGCGGGTCGACTCGATCCGGCCGGCCGCCGCCGCGAAGTCCGGGCACCCCACCTCGGGCATGTCCGCCGCCGACCTGATGGCGGTGCTCGTCGCGAAGTACTTCCGATACGACTTCGACAACCCGGATGACCCTCGGAACGACCGGCTGGTCTTCTCCAAGGGACACGCCTCGACGCTCCTCTACGCGATCTTCCGGGCCGTCGGCGCCATCGACGACGAGCAGCTCCTCACCTACCGCCAGCACGGCAGCATCCTGGAGGGGCACCCCACGCCGCGCATTCCCTGGGTCGACGTCGCGACCGGCTCGCTCGGCCAGGGCTTGCCGCTCGGAGTCGGCATGGCTCTCGGCGCCAAGCACCTGGAGCACGCGCCCACGCGCGTCTGGGTCCTCCACGGCGACAGCGAGATGGCCGAGGGATCGGTCTGGGAGGCCTACGAGCACGCGGCCCACTACGAGCTGGACAACCTCACCGCAGTGCTCGACGTCAACCGGCTGGGGCAGCGCGGCGAGACGATGATCGGTTGGAACACCGACGTCTACGTCAAGCGCGCCGAGGCGTTCGGCTGGCACGCGATCGAGATCGACGGACACGACGTGGAGGCGATCGACCGCGCCTACGCCGAGGCGGTCGCGACGACCGGGAAGCCGACCGTCGTCGTCGCGCGCACCGTCAAAGGCAAGGGCGTCGCGGCCGTCGAGAACAAGAACGGGTTCCACGGCAAGGCGCTCGACGACCCCGAGGCGGCGATCGCCGAGCTCGGGGGCATTCGCGACATCCGGGTCGACGTCCCCAAGCCCGAGGGAGACGTTCAGGAGCCGGCGGCCGGCGGCCCGCTCGAGCTGCCGACGTGGCAGGTCGGCGAGGAGGTCGCGACCCGGCTGGCCTACGGCGAGGCGCTCGCTGCGGTGGGCGCAGCGGACGGTCGCGTCGTCGCGCTCGACGGCGAGGTCTCCAACTCGACCTTCGCCGAGATCTTCACGAAGGCTCATCCGGAGCGGTACTTCGAGATGTACATCGCAGAGCAGCAGCTCGTCGCGGCCGCGATCGGCCTGCAGACGCGCAGCTGGAAGCCGTTCGGGTCGACGTTCGCGGCCTTCCTCTCGCGGGCCTACGACTTCATCCGCATGGGCGCGATCAGCCGCGCGAACATCCGCCTGAGCGGCTCGCACGCGGGCGTGTCGATCGGCGAGGACGGACCGTCGCAGATGGCCCTCGAGGACATCGCCTCGCTGCGTGCGATCAACGGGAGCACCGTCCTGCATCCGTGCGACGCGAACCAGACCGCTCAGCTCGTCGCGGCGATGGCCGACCGCGACGGGATCGTGTACCTGCGCACGCTGCGGCCCGCGACGCCGGTCCTGTACGGCGCGGACGAGGACTTCCCGATCGGCGGCAGCAAGGTGCCACGCTCGTCCGACGACGACGACGTCGCGATCGTCGGGGCCGGGATCACGGTGCACGAGGCGCTGAAGGCCGCGGACGCCCTCGCCGAGGAAGGCGTCAGCGCACGCGTGATCGACCTCTACTCGATCAAGCCGCTCGACTCGGCGACCCTGCGCGACGCGGCCGAGGCGACCGGCGGCCGCATCGTGACCGTCGAGGATCACTGGCCCGAGGGCGGGCTGGGCGAGGCGGTCGCGGCCTCGTTCGCCGACGCGGAGGAGCGGCCGCGCATCAAGGTGCTGGCGGTCAGCGGCATGCCTCACTCCGGCAAGCCGGCCGAGCTGCTCGCCGCCGCAGGAATCGACGCCGAGCACATCGCGCAGGCCGCCCGCGCGCTCGTCGGCGCCGCTGTCCGCGCGTAAGCGGCCGAAACCCGCTGGGGAACTCTTCCGGTTTCCCCAGACCCCGTCCACTGGTCCCCTTCGCGGACAGGCGCTACGCGCCTGTCTACGCTAGGACGATGGCCGTCCTCATCGCCTCCAACCTGCGCAAGGAGATCGCCGGCAACCTGCTCTTCGACGGCGTCTCGTTCAAGCTCGAGCGCCGCGACCGGCTCTCGCTCTCGGGCCCGAACGGCGCCGGCAAGACGACGCTCCTGCGCATGCTCGCCGGCGAGACCGAGATCCACGGCGGCGACCTGGCCTTCGCCAAGGGGACGCGCGTTGCGCTGCACGACCAACGGCCGCCGCTCGAGCGGTCGCAGTCCCTGCGCGAGTACGTGCTCTCGGGCGCGGCCGACCTGGTGGCGCTCGAGCGCGAGCTGCAGCGGCTCGAGCAGGCGATGGCGGCCGGCGACCACGAGACCGCGACGATGCGGAGGTACGCGGACGCCCAGGCACGGCTCGAGCACGCCGGCGGCTATGCCTGGCGCGAGCGCACGGCCGGCGTGGTGCGCGGGCTCGGCTTCGCGGAGGCCGACCTCGACCGGCCGCTGACGACGTTCTCCGGCGGCGAGCTGACGCGCGCATCGCTCGCGCGGGCGCTCGCCGGCGACCCCGACCTCGTCCTGCTGGACGAGCCGACCAACCACCTCGACGTGGCGAGCCTCGAGTGGCTCGAGCGCGAGCTCTCCTCGATGGACGCGGCGATCGTGCTCGTCGCGCACGACCGCTGGTTTCTCGAGGCGACGACCACCGCCGTGCTCGAGCTGAGCGTCGGCCGCTCGACGTACTTCCCGGGGCCCTGGCACGTCTGGCGCCTCGAGAAGGCCGCACGCGCGCTGGACGCCCAGAAGTCGGCGCAGCGGATCGGCGTCGACATCGTGCGGCTCGAGCGCTTCGTCGAGCGGTTCCGCTACAAGAAGACGAAGGCGAAGCAGGCCCAGGCGAAGCTGACCCAGATCGGGCGGCTCGAGCAGGAGCGCTCGAAGGCCGCCGACGAGGTCGCGCTGCTGTCGCGCAGCCAGCGCTCGCTCGGCTTCGAGTTCCTCAAGCCCGCGCGCAGCGGGCGAACCGTCGTCGAGGCCTCGGGGCTTGCCGTCTCGGCCGGCGACAAGGCGCTCCTCGTCGACGCGTCCTTCGCGTTGGAGCGCGGCGAGCACGTGGGACTCGTCGGGCCGAACGGCTCGGGGAAGACCACGCTGCTCGAGACACTCGTGGGCGGGCACGAGGCGAGCTCCGGCAAGACGAGGATCGGCCACGGGGTCGAGCCCGCGTACTTCTCGCAGCACGAGGTCGAGCTCGACGAGCGGCTGACCGTGCTGGAGACGGCCCAACGCGAGACCGGCCTCCCGCGCCCGCAGGCCCAGAACCTGCTCGGCCGCTTCCTCTTCTCCGGCTGGGAGGAGCACCAGAAGTCGGTCTCCGTGCTGTCGGGCGGGGAGCGGCGCCGGCTGGCGCTCGCGCTCGTCGTCGCCTCGGGAGCGAACTTCCTCATCCTCGACGAGCCGACGAACCATCTCGACCTCGAGAGCCGCGAGGCGCTGGAGGCGGCCCTGGAGGCGTTTCCGGGGACCGTGCTGCTCGTCTCCCACGATCGAGCGCTGCTCGACGCGATCGCCGAGCGAACGCTCGCCATCGAGAACGGGACGGTGAAGGCCTACGACGGCGGGTGGGCCGAGTACGTGGCCCGACGGGACGAGGCCGCGCGGGCGCGGGCCGTCGCGCCCGTTGACCCGGTGCCAGGCACCGTCAAGAAAGAGTCACGGAAAACGCGCGAAAGGCCGAAGCCGGCCCGCCCGAGCGAGCTCGAGACGCTAGAGGCCGAGATCGCCGCCCAGGAGGCGTCGATCGCGCAGCTCGAGCAGCGGCTCGCGGAGGACTGGGCCGACGTCGACGCCGTCGCGGCGCACAAGCACGCGCGCGACCAGCTCGAGGCGCTGCTCGCCCGCTGGGAGCGGCTGTTCGAGGCGTCCCAGGCCTAGTCCGCCTACTACGCCCAGAAGGCGTCGAACGCGAGCGGGTCGAGCGGCACGGCGAGGATCTCGACCCACTGGTCGTCCTCGACCCGGACGAAGAGCGCCTGGTCGATGTCGAGCTCGCGGTCGCCGCGCCGGCCGCTCGCTCGGTAGACGGCGATCGTCCGCTCGTCGTCGGCGAGGACGTACCGCAGCTCCGCCTTGTAGGTCCCGTCGCTCAGCGTCTGCGTCGCCTTGAACAGATCGAAGATCGCGCGCCTGCCCTCGTAGACGCCCGCCACGGGAGCACGCCCGACCACGGTCCACACCGCGTCCTCGGCGATCAGCGACGCGAGCGTCCGCGGGTCGCGCCGGAACGAGCCGAACACCCGCTCGGCGAGCTGGACGTCGGGATGCGGCGTCACGCGGCGTCGAAGGTCGCAATCAGGGCCTCCGCGACGACCTTGAGGGGCCGGCCCGAGAGTTGGCTCGCCTTCCGCAAACGCGCGAAGGCATCCGCTTCGGACAGGCCCTCCTTCTCCATCAGGAGCCCTTTCGCCCGCTCGATCGCCTTGCGCGCGGCGAGCGCGTCGGCCAGCGATTCGGCCTCTTCGCGTAGGGCGGTGAGCTCGTCGTGCCGGGCGCGGGCGGTCTGGATCGCCGGCAGGAGATCCGCCTCGCGGAACGGCTTGACGAGGTAGCCGAACACGCCGGCCTCGATCGCCCTGGAGACGAGCTCGTCCTGACCGTAGGCGGTCAGCATCACGATCGGGATCGGCCGCTCCTCGAGGATCTGCTTGGCGGCCTCGATCCCGTCCAGCCGCGGCATCTTCACGTCGAGGAGCGCTACGTCGGGCGCCTCGGAGCGCGCGAGCTCCACCGCCTCGACGCCGTCCTTCGCCTCCGCGCAGACCTCGTGACCCGCCCCCTCGAGCAGGCCACGGAGGTCCAGCCGGATGATCGTCTCGTCCTCTGCGATCAGGACCCGCACGCAGCGGATCCTAGGAGGGTTTGGCGGAATGTCGCTCGTGCCGCTGGCGCCGGCGACAGCCGTTATTCCGCCAAACCTCCAACAGGAGGGCGGTGCCTAGCTGCGCTCCTCCTTGACGTCGAGCACTTCGGCGAGCATGAACGGGTTGCCGTCGGGGTCGTAGAACGTGCAGAGCTTGACCTGACCCTCGATCTCGTAGGTGTCACCGTCGAACCGCACGCCGTGCGACTCCATGTGCCCGCGGGCGGCGTCGATGTCGGAGACCCCGAACGTCGGCGTCACCCCGCCCGACACCTTGACCTCCTCGACCTGGCCGAGCCCGAGCCCGAGGCCCTCGATGCTCGTCGCCAGCTCGCACCAGCCGTACTCCGCCATCGTGTAGGTCGGCTCGAACCCGAGCATCTCGCGCCACCACGCGATCGAGCGGTCGAGGTCGGTCACGTTGACCGCGATGACGATGTTGCGCGTCTTCTCGAACGGAAGCGGGACGCCCGTGGTCGCCGCTGCTGCTGCCTGCTCGCTCATCGGAACTCCTTTCGCTGGTATTCGTCGCGTCCTGTTTTTATACTAAGCACACTTCTATGTCAATCGCACACCTCTTCCACCACCGCTGGGCCGCGCCCATCCTCGCGGAGCTCCACCGCTCGAAGGGGAGCCGCCTGGTCACGCTCTCGAACCGGCTCGACCTCGGGCGGGAGTCGTTGCGGCGCACGCTGACCGCCCTGATCGACGCCGGTCTCGTGATGAAGAACCCCGGCTACGGCCACCCGCTCCGACCGGAGTACGTGCTCACCGAGAAGGGCAAGGAAATCGCACCGGCGTGCGCGCGCCTGATCACAGCGCTCGACCGGCTCGGCGCGAACGACGTCGGGCTCAAGAAGTGGTCGATGCCCGCCGTGCTCGCCCTCGCGAGCGGCGAGTGCCGCTACTCGGAGCTGCGGAAGCGGCTGCCCGAGGTCAGCCCGCGGGCGCTGACGCTCGCACTCAAGGACCTCGCTGCTGCCGAGCTCGTCGAGCGCCGCGTCACACGCGACTATCCACCCGCGACCGTCTACCGCCTGCGCGGCCGGGCGCGCCCGCTCGCCAGAATCCTGACGACACTGCCCGCATGAGCTACCGGATCGTCGACACCAGTGCTTTCGAGGGCCGCCGCAAGGTGATCGCCCGCACGCTCGAAGCCCGTGCGATCAAGCTCAACCAGTTCGACTCCCAGCCGGGCCAGGCCGGCTCCGAGCACGACGAGCGGGAATCCGGCCAGGAGGAGATCTACATCCCGCTCCAGGGGTCGGGCGTCCTGCGCGTCGACGGCGACGAAGTGCCGCTCGAGCCGGGCCGGTACGTCCTCGTCGAGCCGGAGGCGACCCGCCAGGTCGTTGCGGGCCCGGACGGTCTGTCCTACGCCGTCGTCGGCGCGGTGGTCTAGGAGGGTCTGGCGGAACGTCGCTCGTCGCCGGGGTGCGATGGTCTCCAAGGACGCAGGGAGCATCGTTGCGGAGCTAGCGTGGGCGAGCAGCGCGGCCCGGCGGCACAGCTCGTTCGCCACTTAAGGCGCGAAGGCGACTTCGGCGCGCAGGCCGTCGCCTTCCGCGAAGGTGAGCACACCGCCGAGCTCGTCGCGGACGAGCGCCTCCACGATCGAGAGGCCCGTGCCGCTCTCGCCGCGGATGCCGCTGCCGTCATCGGCGATTGCGAGCACGACCTCGTCGCCGCGCCTGCTCAGCTCGACGCGGATGCGGTCGCCGCCGTGCTCGAGCGCGTTCTGGAGCAGCTCGCTGAACACGAGCGCGAGCGCCGTCGCCTTGTCGCCGCCGAGGGAGACCGACTCGAGCGCGGTCTCGACCGACTTCTCCGCGCCCAGGCCCTGGACGAGCATCGCCCGCAGCCGGTCGAGCAGCTCGTGCAGGTCGACCTCCTCGTCGCGCTGCTCGGTGAGCACCTCGTGGACGGCCGCGATCGCGAGGATGCGGTTGACCGAGTCCTCGAGCGCGCGACGCGGCTCGAGCCCGTTCGAGCGCGCCTGCAGGCGCAGCAGCGACGCGACCGTCTGGAGGTTGTTCTTCACGCGGTGGTGAATCTCCTGAGCGAGGACGCCGCGCATGACCGCGCGGCCGTGCTCGAGCGCGACCGCAGCGTGGTGCGCGATCGAGCCGAGCAGGGCGCGCTCGTCGTCGGTGAACGGCGAGTCACGGTCGCAGACGAGCTCGCCGATCACGCGCCGCTTCCAGCGCAGCGGCAGCCTCACCGCGTACGCGCCGGCGCGACCCTCGGGCCACGCGATCTTGCCGTCCTCGAGCACGAGCGCCGCGCCCGTGGCCCCGACGGCGTCCATCGTCGTCTTCACGATCGCCTCGAGCGACTCCTCGAGGTAGAGCGACTCCGAGACCGCCTCCGAGATCTTGGCGAGCGCCTCGAGCTCCCCGACCCGGCGCTGCGCCTGCGCATACAGCTGCGCGTGCTCGATCGATTGCGCGACCTGCGACGCGATCGCGAGCAGCAGCTCGACCTCGCCCGGTGAGAACTCGCGTGCCTCGCGGGTGCGGACGTTGAGCGCACCCTCGAGCTTGTCCCCCCGGGCCACGATCGGCACGGCCAGGATCGACTCGTACTCGTCCTCGCGGAGGTTGGCGAACGCCTTGAAGCGCGGATCGAGATGCGCCTGCGCCGGGATCATCACCGGCGCGAGCTCGGCGGCGGCGGTGCCCGTGATGCCCTCGCCCGGCCGCATCCGGGGCCGGCGGGTCATCTCCTCGACCCGCGTCCCATGCGTCGCACGCAGGACGAGCTCGCCGGCGCGGTCGTCGTAGAGGTAGACGAAGCACGCATCGGCGTCGAGCGCGTCTGCGACCCGGCGCGCGACCAGGTCGAGCACCTCCTCGAGGTCGAGCGACGAGTTGACCGCCGCGATCGTCTCGGTCAGCAGGTGGAGATGCCGCTCGGAGGCGTCCATTACCGAATCTTTACGGTGCGCGCGGACTTTCCTCAACACGGCCGTCGTAGGGTCGAGGTCGTGAACCTCGACCGGACGCGCGGCTTCCTCGTCGCCGACATCAGCGGCCGGATCGTAGGCCGCGTCGAGTGCGCGATGTACGGCCGCGAACAGGACGTCCCGGACGCGCTCGCCGTGCGGTCGGGCTTTCTCTCACGGCGCCGGCGGCTCGTGCCGGCAGAGGCGATCGCCGAGATCGACGACCGCAGCCGCGTGATCGGGCTCGGCGTCGAGCGCGAGACGATTCGCGCGTTTCTCTAGGGAACATGGCTTCCCCTGCGTAATACGACCACGAGCTGCCCAGAGGACAGCTCGCGGTCGGCCGTCAGCGGTCCTGTCGTCCGCCACTCGACAGGACCGGTGTGTGGCGCATTGTCGCATGCCGCGGTCCCGTGCGCTAGAGGGAACGGCCCTGCAAATCGCGCCTATAGCACCGCCAGGTAGCGCTCGTGCTCCCACGCGGTGAGCTGAACCCTGTATTCGTCCCATTCCTTGCGCTTCAGCTCGACGTAGCGGTCGAAGATGTGGGGCCCCAGCGCCTTGCGGGCGAGCTCGGACTCGGCCAGCTGGTCGATCGCCTCGCCCAGCGTCTCCGGCAGCGACACGATCCCGCGCTCCTTCCGCTGCTCCGCGGTCAGGTGGTAGAGGTTCGTCTCCATCGGCTCCGGGAGCTCGTAGCCCTTCTCGATCCCGTCGAGCCCGGCGTGCAGCAGCGACGCGAAGGTGAGATAGGGGTTGCAGGCCGGGTCGGGACAGCGGATCTCGGCGCGGGTCCCCTGCTCGGAGCCCGGCTTGTACAGCGGGATCCGGATCAGCGCCGAGCGGTTGCGCTGCGACCACGCGACGTACACCGGCGCCTCGTAGCCCGGCACGAGCCGCTTGTACGAGTTGACCCACTGGGCGAAGATGGCCGAGATCTCGCGCGCGTGGTGCAGCTGCCCGGCGATGAACGCCTTCCCGACGTCGGACAGGTGCCACTTGTCGTCCGCGTCGAAGAACGCGTTGCGCCCGTCCGTGAAGAGTGACTGGTGCGTGTGCATGCCCGAGCCGTTCTCGCCGAAGATCGGCTTCGGCATGAAGGTGGCGTGGAAGCCGGCCTTCTTGGCGATCTCCTTGACGATCAGGCGGTACGTGAGCGTGTGGTCGGCCATGTCGAGAGCCGGCGCGAACCGCATGTCGATCTCGTGCTGCGAGGGCCCGACCTCGTGGTGGACGTACTCGATCGGGATGCCCATCGACTCGAGGGCGCGGACTGTCTCCTGGCGCAGCTCGCTGGCCGCGTCCATGGTCGTCATGGCGAAATAGCCGCCCTCGTCGAGCGTCTCGGTGCCCTTGTCGTCCTTGAACAGGAAGTACTCGAGCTCGGGGCCGACGTTGAACGTGTCGAAGCCCATCGACTGCATGCGCTCGAGCGCGCGGCGTAGGACGTAGCGCGGGTCACCCTCGTACGGATTCCCGTCCGGCGTGACGACGTCGCAGATCATCCGCGCCACCTTCGTCTCGCCCTCGCGGTGCGGCATCAGCTGGAAAGTGGCCGGATCGGGGATCGCGACCATGTCCGACTCCTCGATCGCGTTGAAGCCCGTGATCGACGAGCCGTCGAAGCCCATCCCGTCGTCGAGCGCGCCTTCGAGCTCGTCGGGGGTGATCGCGAAGCTCTTCAGGTGCCCCTCGAGATCCGTGAACCACAGCAGTACGAACTGGACGCCCTCGTCCCGTGAGCGCCCGAGCACCTCGCCGCGCGCCTCCGGGCTCGACGTCGCCCTCGTCCTGGACTCGACCTGCGCCATACCGTCTCCTCTCGTCCTCGAAATGCAAAGAGCCCCGGACGCGCAGAAGCGTCCGAGGCCCCGTCGCCTCCAACTCGCGTGAGTCTACACGGCGCCGGGGAGCTCTTCGAGCTCCGGCTCCCTGCCGCCGTGGCGGACCGCACGGGCATAGAGCGCGACGGCCGGCGTCAGTAGGACGCCGGCGAGCACGAGCGCGGCTCGCAGCGAGAACACGGTCCCGACCACGCCGACGCCGGGCCCGCCGGCGACCTCTCCGAAGGCATTCGCCTGGTTCACCATCGAGGTCACGGTCGCCCGAACGCTCGAGTCCTCGATGTTGCGATTGAGCCAGGTGAGGTACAGCGGGTCGATGATCCGCCTCGAGAGGCGCGCGACCATGTACGCGACGAGCGCCAGCGCGAACCCGACGGCGAGGCCGAACACGACGACGGCGATCGCTCCGCCGGCCGTGAGCAGCATCAGCACCCGCGCTAGCGCCGCGTTGTCGGCGTGCTCGAAGCGAGGAATCAGGAACGACGTGATCACGATCCCGGCGAGCAGGCCGACCGCGTTGATGAGGCCGAACCAGACGACGGGATCGAGACCTGCGAGATCGGGAAGCCCGACGTCGCGGATCAGGTGAGCCTCCCAGAGGCGGTCGACCCCCTCGGACGCCGCACCGACGAAGAACATGATCGCGACGATGATCAGCAGGAGGCGCTCCGCGCGGATCAGCCGCCCACCGGCCACCGCGGTCGTCTTCACGTCGCGCCAGGCGCCGAGCCGCTCCGATGCCGGCTTGCGTGCGAAGCCGTGCTCGGGCATCACAACGAGGCAGGCGAGGCCGGTCGCCAGCGTGATCGCGCCGCCGTAGACCAGTGCCGCCCCGAGGTCCCACATCGCGACGCCCACGCCCGTCAGCGCGCCGACGATCGCCCCGGCGTACGCGAACTGGGCGTTGCGCATGAAGACGCGCCCGACCCGCTCGATGCCGACCTCGTCGGTGATCCAGGCCTCGTACGCGCCGCTCATACAGGTAGCGGCCACGCCCCACACAATCGAGGCCGCCACGAGGCCGGCGTACGACTCGGTCAGTCCCATTGCGATCGCCGCGATGCCCTCCAACGTGAGGCCGAGGATCACGGAGGCCCGCCTGCTGTAGGTGTCGGCGATCACCCCGGTCGGGATCTCGAAGAGGAAGATCGTCGCCTCGAAGACCGTCCCGAGCAGGACGAGCTCGAGCGCGTTGAGCCCGACCTCCTGCACGTAGTACACGGCCATGACCGTCGTGGCCGCGTGGAAGCCGATGTCGGCGAAGAACTCGATGCCGTACGAGACGGTCGTCGCAGGCAGCCGGCGCACGCGCTACGACCTCCGCAGCGGAACCGCGCCGCGCATGGTGACGCTCACGGCGCGGTAGACGTAGCCGAGGCGCTCGTTGGCTGCGCGCATCCCGTCGTTGCCGCGCTGCGTCCAGGTGACGATCTCGCGGATGCCGTTCGCGGCCGCCCAGGCGAGCTCGGCCCGCTTGAGCGCAGTCGCCAGGCCGCGGCGGCGCCAGTCGGCGCGAACGACGGTCAGCCCGTCCTCGGCCAGAGTCGGGTCGTCGCCGAGACGGCAGAGTCCCGAGTAGCCGACGATCTCACCGTCGGCGAGCGCGACGAACGACCCCTCGGGGAAGCTCGCCTCGTCGGCGAGCCAGTCCTCGAGCGAGATCGTCACGGCCTCGGCGGTCGCCATGTCCGCCCAGCCCTGGACGCCGAGCGGATGCGCCTCCCGGAGCAACTCCGGCCGCTCGGCGATCGACACGAACGTGACGCCGGGCAGCGGCTGGGCGGGCGGCTCGTCGCCGAGCGTCCGCACCTGCTCGACCTGCCGGTCGACCTCCTCGAACCCGAAGCGGCGCGCGAAGGAGAGCGAGCCCTCGTCGTTGCCGTCCACATGCGCGCCGGCGACCTCGAACCCGAGCCTCTCGAGATGGTCCGCGAGCCGCGAAAGGACAGCGCTCCCGATGCCGCACCGCCGCGCGCCGGGCAGCACACGCGGCGCGACGAAGCCCCGGTCGGCGTTGTCCGACGGACCGGCGTAGCCGACCGCCACCGGATCGCCGTCCACTTCCGCGAGCAGGTAGAGGCGGCGTGGGTCGCGCTCACGCCGATCGCGCTGCTGCCGCGCGTCCCACGGGATGTCCTCGGCGACGGCCGCGTTCGCGACCGCGACGTACGCCTGGAGGTCGGCATCGCTCTCGGCAATCCGCGTCTCAACCGGCGGTGAAGCCGCCTGTCCGCGAAGCGGACCAGTGGAGGGGGTCTGGGGGAACCGGGAGGTTCCCCCAGCGTCAACCGGACCTCTTGAGCTTCCCATGGCGCTTGGCATAGCGCTCTCCTCTCCTGAACACCTCCAGCCCGAGCGGGATCGAGACCGCGCCGATCACGAGCAGCGGCCAGATCTCGTCCCACATCGCCGTCAGCCCGTCGCCCTCGAGGATCGAGTCGCGGATCCCGTCCAGCGCATAGGTAGCCGGCGAGATCGTGGAGAGCCACTGCATCCACTCGGGCAGCACCGAGACCGGGTAGTAGACGCCCGAGACCACGAGCAGCATCCCCTGTGCGATGAAGCCGAGCTGCGTGCCCTTCTCGGGCGAGATCAGCGGCAGGACGGCGGTCATCATCCCGATGCCGACGAAGGAGATCGACGCCACCGCGAGCACGACCAGCGCAGCGACGAAGTTCGCGTCCGGCAGCTCGAGGTCGAAGAACGCCGCCACGACCGCGAACAGCAGCACCGCGCGCACGATCCCGTAGGCGATCGCGAACAGGCCCATTCCGAACAGGTGCACCGGCCGCGCGAGCGGCGCCATGAACGTGTACTCGATCGTCCCCTCCCAGCGCTCCCACGCGACCGTCTCGGTGAGGATCTCGAAGATGATCCCGAGGTAGGCCCACACGACGGCCCCGATCAGCAGGATCGTGGTCGCGCGGTTGACGTCGATCTCGCCGCCGGCCGCCTCGATGCCCTCGGCGATGAAGACGATCGTGAGCGTGTTCGCGACCGTCCACAGGAAGAACGCGACGTCCCACCAGATGTAGCGCTTGACGAGGTACCAGTTCCGCTCGACGACGCCGCCGAGGCCGATCAGCTCGTGGCGGACCGAGAGGGCTATCGCTCTCATGCAGCCACCTCCTCTCCCTCGTCGGCGAACGTCCGGCCGGTCGCGGCGAAGAAGGCCTTCTCGAGCGTGTCGGCCCCGTAGCGGTCCTTGAGGTCGTCGGCGGGCTCCAGCGCGAGCAGCCGGCCGCGGTCGAGGATCCCGACGCGCTCGGCGAGCGCCTCGGCCTCGACCAGGTCGTGCGTGCAGAGCAGGATCGTCGAGTCGTGGGTCGCCCGCATCTCTGTGATGAACTCCTGCACCTCGAGCTTCGAGCGCGGGTCCAGCCCGGTTGTCGGCTCGTCGAGCAGCAGGAGCACCGGCGCCGTCAACAGCGCCCGAGCGAGCGCGACCTTCTGCTGCATCCCGCGGGAGAGGTCCTCCATCGGCTCGCGGCTCCGCTTCGCCGGGAAGCCGACGCGCTCGAGGATGACCGGGATCTTCCCGCTCGTGTCGCGGGCGGTGAGGCCGTAGAACCGGGCTGCGTAGCTGAGGTTCTCGGTGGCGGACATCTTCTTGAAGAACGACGCCTCGACCGACACCCGGTTGACCAGGCGCCGGACGGCGCGAGGCTCGGCGAAGACGTCGTGCCCGAAGACGTGCGCGCTGCCGCCCTCGTGGAGCAGCAGCGTCGAGAGCAGGCGGACCAGGGTGGACTTGCCCGAGCCGTTCTGGCCCAGGATCGCGACGCATTCGCCGCGCTCGATCGTGAAGCTGACACCGTCGAGGGCGGCGACGCGGCGCCGGCGCTTGCGCAGGCCGGTGCCGTCCTTGCGGACGAACTCCTTGCGCAGATCGGCCACTTCTACGGCCGCGTTCATGTGGATACTCCTTCGGTCGGCTTAGGACACGGCAATCGCAACCGCAGCCCCCTCGAGGCGGGTCGCGCGCATATGTACTGACCTAGCCGAATCTCATCGAGCCGATGAGGTTACCTGAGCGCCGTCGCCGGCTCAAGGGCGGATTTCGACCGGGCTCGCCGGACGCCCCTGATCGGCTCGAGCGAGAGCACGACGAGCGTGGAGAAGACCGACCAGGCGGCCGCGAACACGAGCGTCTCGGAGACGCCGAACACGTCGGCCGCGGGCCCGGCGAGCAGGTACCCCGCCGGCAGGAAGACGAGCGAGCCCAGCCAGTCGTACGAGCTCACCCGCGAGAGCGCGTGCGCCGGGATGTTCGCCTGGAGCACCGTGTTCCAGAGGGTGTTCGCGAAGTTGAACGCGATCGCGCCCACGAACGCGAATGCGGCGATCGCCGCTACCGGAGCTGCGGCCGCGAGCGCGAGGTAGACCGGCACCTGGAAGAGGATGAGTGCGAACGCCGTCGCGAGCGGACGCCGCGGCTCGACGCGCAGCGCCACGATCCCGCCGATGATCGCGCCGATCCCCATCGACGTCAGGATCGTCGCGTAGGCGCCGGCGCCCCCGAGGTCCTGGTCGGCCACCACCGGAGTGAGCACCCAGAACGGCGCGAGCACGAGCAGGTGGAAGAAGGCGAAGTACGCGACGCTCACCCAGACCCAGGTGCGGGAGCTGAACTCGCGCCAGCCTTCGACGAGGTCGGCCACGAAGCGCGTCCGCGCCTCGCGTGTCTCCCGCTCGATGCGCAAGAGCGCGAGGAAGGCCGCGCTCACGACGAACGTGGCGCTGTCGACTACGAACGCCCAGCCTGGGCCGACCGTCGCGACCAGGATCCCCGCGACCGCCGGTCCGATCACGTTCGCCGTCGAGCGGGAGAGCTGCAGGATGCCGTTGGCCTGTTGCAGCCTCGCCCTACTGACCGTCTGCGGGACGAGCCCGGTCGACGCAGGGTCGAAGAACGCCTGCGCGGCGCCGTAGGCGGCCATCAGCACCATCAGTTGCCACACCTCCGCGCGGCCGGTGATCAGCAGGACCCCGACCGTCGCCTGGGTGCAGGCCCGGACCGCATCCGCCGTGAGCATCACGACGTTGCGCGGCAGCCGGTCGGCCCACACGCCGCCGACGACCACGAGCACGACGAGCGGGATCATCCGGGCGGCGAACACGAGCCCGAGCGCGGAGGCCGAGTGGTCCAGCTCGAGCACCGCGAACGCGAGCGCAACGGGCACCAGCTTGTCACCGAAGTCGGAGACAGCTCGACCGGCGAAGAGGAGTTTGAAGCGGGGTTCCCCCAGCGCGGCGACGAGGTCCTTCACGCGCTCCGGAGATTAGTACGGCTTACGACAAAGGAAAAGCCGCTACTCAGCCGGCCCGCTCGGCCAGAGGATCACAGCTGGAACCGGCCTTGCCGCACCTTTCTCACGGTCGGCTTGCGCCGTCGGACGAACCTGCTACGTTCTGGGCGAGGCGCCCTCCACGAGGGCGGGCGCCCGAGGCATCGGAGCCTCAGGACGGAAGCGACCGTCCTGGGGCTCTTTTCGTTGGTCCAAGACGAGGGAGGAAGCGATGTCGGAGGTGGAGTCCAGGCACTACCTGGCGAACGGGAACAAGGCGGCGACCGAGGCCCGCCACGCGATCGAGTGGGCGGGCGAGACGAGAGCGCAGATGGTCGATCTGAAGTTCTGCGACCTGCTCGGGTCGTGGCAGCACATGACGTTGCCGGTGTCGGCCTTCGCCGAGTCGTCCTTCGACGACGGGCTCGGCTTCGACGGCTCCTCGATCCGCGGCTGGCAGGGGATCTCGGAGTCGGACATGCTGCTGATGCCCGATCCGGCCTCGGCCGTGCTCGACCCCTTCACCGAGGCGCCGACCCTCTCGCTGATCTGCGAGATCGCCGACCCGGTGACGCGCCTCCCGTACGCCCGTGACCCGCGCGGGGTCGCCAGGCGCGCCGAGGAGCACCTCGTCAAGAGCGGCGTGGCGGACACTGCCTACTTCGGGCCCGAGTGCGAGTTCTTCATCCTGGACGAGGTCTCCTACGACCTCGGCCCCAACCACGCGCACTACGCGTTCGACTCCGCCGAGGGCCACTGGAACTCCGGCAAGCCGGGGCTCGGCTACACGGTGCGCGAGAAGGAGGGCTACTTCCCGCCCGCGCCGCACGACACGCTCCACGACCTCCGCACGCGCATGGTGCTGACGCTCGAGCGGCTCGGGATTCCGTGCGAGTTCCACCACCACGAGGTCGCCTCAGGCGGCCAGTGCGAGATCGACCTGCGCTACGCGACGCTGACCCGCATGGCCGATCAGGTCATGACCTACAAGTACGTGGTCAAGAACGTGGCCCGCGCGGCCGGCAAGACCGCCACCTTCATGCCGAAGCCGCTCTTCGGCGACAACGGCTCGGGCATGCACACCCACCAGTCGCTCTGGAAGGGCGGCGAGCCGCTGATGGCCGGCGGCGACGGGTACGCGGGCCTGTCGACGGTCGCGCGCTCCTACGTGGCGGGCCTGCTCGCGCACGCCCCCGCGCTCCTGGCGTTCTGCGCGCCGACGACGAACTCGTACCGTCGACTCGTCCCCGGCTACGAGGCGCCGGTCAACCTCGTCTACTCGCAGCGAAACCGCTCTGCGTGCATCCGCATCCCGATGTACTCGGAGTCGCCGAAGGCCAAGCGCATCGAGTTCCGCTGCCCGGATGCGGCCGCCAACCCGTACCTCGCGTTCGCCGCGATGCTGATGGCGGGCCTGGACGGGATCGAGCGGGGCCTCGACCCGGGCGAGCCGGCCGACTACGACCTCTTCGAGGAGAGCCGCGGCGAGGTCCCGCAGGTGCCGGGCTCGCTGGACGAGGCGCTGGGCGCGCTCGAGGAGGATCACGAGTTCCTCACCAGGGGCGGGGTCTTCAGCGAGGACGTCATCAGCACCTGGATCGACTACAAGCGCGAGAACGAGGTGGACGCGGTGCGGCTGCGGCCGCATCCGGCGGAGTTCGCCCTCTACTACGACGCTTGATCCGGGAGCTGGAAGCAAAGGACTGGCCGGCCGTGCGAACCATCTTCGAGGAGGGGATCGCGACCGGCCAGGCCACGTTCGAGACGAGGGCGCCGTCCTGGGAGCACTGGGACGGCGCCCACTTTGGCTGCCTTGTCGCCGATGAGGGCGCCGGGGTTGTCGGCTGGGCCGCGCTGGCGCCGTACTCGTCGCGCGAGGTCTACGCGGGCGTGGCCGAGGAGAGCGTCTACGTCGCGGCGCGGGCTCGGGGCCGCGGCGTCGGCCGGGCGCTCCTGAACGAGCTGATCGAGCGCTCCGAGCAGGCCGGGATCTGGACGCTCGAGGCCGGGATCTTCCCCGAGAACAGAGCCAGCGTCACCCTCCATCTCGGCTGCGGCTTCCGCGCTGTGGGCCTGCGCGAGCGGATCGGCCGCCTGAACGGGGAGTGGCGGAACGTCCTGCTGATGGAACGACGAAGCGAGGTGATCCGGTGATCAAGGTCGAGGCGGTCGTCATCCGCGAGCGCGTCGAGACGGTGATCGATGCGGTCGAGCACGAGACGGGGCACGTGGGCGTCACGGTGGTCGAAGCGATCGGCCACGGACGCCAGCGCGGCATCACGCACGAGTACCGCGGCCGGGTCTTCGAGTCGCGGTTCCTGCCGAAGGCAATCCTGACGTTCGTCGTCGCGGAGGAGGTCGCCACGGCGGTCGTCGCGGCTATCGCGGACGCGGCACGGAGCGGCAACGAGTCGGGCGACGGGATCGTCTGGACGTCGCCCGTCGCCAACGTCACGCACAACCGGACCGGGATGCGACTCGAGGAGGTGGAGACATCATGACGACCCAGCAGCTGATGATCGCGACCAGCACGGTGTGGGTGATCGTCGCGGCGATCCTCGTGATGTTCATGCAGGCCGGCTTCGCGTTCCTCGAGGCGGGCCTGACGCGGATGAAGAACGCTGGCCACATCGCGGCCAAGAACGTCCTCGTGCTCGGGATCGCGTCGATCGTCTACTACCTCGTCGGCTACGGGATGGCCTTCGGCGACGGCGGTAACGGGTTCGTCGGCGGCTCCGGGTTCTTCCCCTCGGCCGACACCCTGCTGGCGATCGGCCAGTCGCCGTTCAGCTGGTTCGGCTCGATCCCCGCCGGCGCCGGCTACCTCTTCCAGGTGGTCTTCGCCGCGGTCTCGCTGGCGATCGTCTGGGGCGCGATGGCCGAGCGGACGAAGTTGTGGGTCTACTTCGCCTTCGGCGTCGTCTTCACGCTGATCTACTCGGTCGTCTCGCACTGGATCTGGCATCCCGACGGCTGGCTGTTCGCCAGGGGGATGCAGGACTTCGCCGGCTCGACGGTGGTGCACTATCAGGGCGCGCTGGCCGCCTTGGCGGGCGCTCTGCTGCTCGGGCCGCGCATCGGCAAGTTCGACCACGAGGGGCGGCCGAACGCGATCCCAGGCCACAACATGGCGTTCGTCACGCTCGGCGTGATGATCCTGTGGTTCGGCTGGTTCGGGTTCAACCCCGGCTCGACGCTCGGCGTGGTGACCGGCGACCGTCTCGGCTACTTCGCGTACGTCGCGGTCACCACGAACGTGGCCGCGGCCGCGGGCGCGCTCGGCGCGGTGACGACCGCCTGGCTCGTGCTGCACAAGCCTGACCTGTCGATGATGCTGAACGGCGTCATTGCCGCGCTCGTGGCCGTCACGGCCGCGGCCGGCTTTGTCGCCCCCTGGGCCGCGATCGTGATCGGCCTGGTCGCGGGCGCCGTCGCCGTCCTGGGCGTGCTGCTGGTGGAGCGGATCCGCATCGACGATCCCATCGGCGCGGTCGCCGTCCACGGCATGGCGGGCGTCTGGGGCACGCTGGCGACCGGTCTCTTCGCCGTCCCGGCGCTGGCGGAGAACCTCGCCACCGGCCAGGGCGGCCTCGTGTACACGGGCAGCTTCGACCAGCTCGGCACGCAGGCGCTCGGGTTGGTCGCGGTCGGCGCCTTCACGTTCACGGCCTCGTTCGCGTCCCTCTGGGTCATGAAGGCCCTGTGGGGGATCCGTGTCGAGCCCGAGGTCGAGACGGCCGGCCTGGACGTCTCCGAGCACGGCATGTGGGGCTACCCCGAGTTCTACATCCCGGTCCCCGGCGGCTACGGCACGGAGTCGCACGGTCACCTGGGGCTCGCTCACGCCCACCGGTCGGCGGCCCCGCCCGTGCCCATACCCGCGGCGGCGGCGGAGCCTTCGGCCTAGGTCGCGTCCAGCACGTACGAGGTCAGCCGGCCGTCCACGAACGCGTGCACGACGAAGCCCGGAGGCCCTGCGGAGAACTCGATCGTCTCGGCGCCGAAGTCGAGCGCGGCCTGGACGTAGGTGCTCGGCGCTACGAGCACGATCCGTCCGCCGAGATCGGCCGAGATGCTGAGGTGCAGGTGGCCGGCGACGATCCGACGGACCTGCGGGTGACGATCGAGGACGGCGCCGAGGGCGCGCTGATCGGTCGGCGGCAGGCCGATCTCGTCCATCGCCGCGATCCCGGTCGTCAGAGGCGGATGGTGCAGGGCCAGAACCGTCGGTGTCTCGGACGCGTCGGCAAGCGCCTCCTCCAGCCATACGAGCCGGTCGGCGTCGAGCTCGCCGCCGTCCTCGCCGGGGCGCGTGCTGTCGAGCACGACGAGCCGGAACGGCCCGAGGTCGACCGCGTACTGCACCGGCTCGGAGCCCGCGCCGGGCGTGCCGAAGTGGCGACGCAGCGCAGCACGGTCGTCGTGGTTGCCCGGAAGCGCGTAGAGCGGGAGCCCGAGCAGCGCCACCACCTCGCGGAGCCGCTCGTACTCGGCGTCGGCGGCATGGTCGGCGAGGTCCCCCGTGAGCAGCACAGCGTCCGGCTTCGGCTCGAGCGCGCGGACGGCATCGACGGTCGCGGCGAGCGTTGCCACGGGGTCGCCGTCGCCCCAGTCCGCCCCGATGTGCGGATCGCTCAGCTGGACGACCAGAAACGGCCTCGTCACCGCGCCGATCCTACGAGCCGCGAGGGCCGGGCTCAGCTCGAAGCGATCGCTTGAGTTTCGGGTGCGCTCTCGGCGCGCTCCGCCCCCTCGGCGGGAGGCCGCGGCGTCACACCCCAGAACCAACCGGCCTCGTTCTCCCAGTCGGCGAGAAGCTCGGCGGCGCGTTGCGAGCCCGTGTAGCGCGCGTGTCGCTCGAGCAAGAAACGAAGCTCGTCGGGACCGAGGCCGTCCACTCGCTCCGCGGTCACGAGCTGGGCGTTGAGACGCGGCGGTAGCCGCAACTCGCGGTCGTGGACGTAGACCACGCCGCCGCTCATCCCAGCGCCGAGGTTCAGTCCCACCGGGCCCAGGATCACGACCGTGCCGCCGGTCATGTACTCACACGCATGGTCGCCCACGCCCTCGACGACCGCCGTTGCGCCGGAGTTGCGCACCGCGAAGCGCTCGCCCGCCCTGCCGGCGCAGAAGAGCTCGCCGCCGGTGGCGCCGTAGAGCGCCGCGTTGCCGATCAAGACCGGGTCGCCCAGGTCGTCCGCCGGCGGGGCGATCGCGATCCGGCCTCCGCCCATCGACTTGCCGACGCCGTCGTTCGCCTCGCCGACGAGGGTGATCTTCACGCCTGCGGCGAGGAACGCGCCGAAGCTCTGTCCTGCGGCGCCCTCGAACCTGACCCGCACGCGACCCGGCGGCGCGTGCACGCCGAACGCATGGCCGATCCGGCCGCCGAGCCGCGCGCCGACCGCGCGGTCTCGGTTCGCGATCGGGTACTCCAGGTCGACGAGCCGGGCCTCCGTGAGCGCCGGCGCAGCGTCCGCTGCGAGCAACTCACCGAGCTCGCCGCCCTCGGGCTCGAGCGGCGGCTCGCCCGTGTAGCGCCCGCCGGCGCGCAGCAGAGGCTCCACGTGAAGCAGCGACGACCGGCTCGGGCCGACGTCCTTGCAGCGAAGCAGATCAGCCCGGCCGACGGCCTCGTCGAGCGAGCGGAGGCCGAGGCTCGCGAGGCCTTCCCGAACCTCCTCGGCCACGTAGAGCAGGTACGCCTCGATCATCTCCGGGGTCGCGGCGAACTTCGACCTGAGCTCCGTGCGCTGTGTCGCGATTCCGACCGGGCACGTGTCGAGGTGGCACGAACGCACCATCAGACAGCCCTCGGCGATCAGGAGCGCCGTCCCGAAGGAGAACTCGTCTGCTCCGAGCAAGGCAGCCACGAGTACGTCGCGGCCGGTCTTGAGCCCGCCGTCGACTCGGAGGCGGACGCGGCCGCGCAGCCCGGACGCCGTCAGCGCCTGTTGCGTCTCGGCGAGGCCGATTTCCCAGGGCAGGCCCGCGTTCTTGATCGACGACAGCGGGCTCGCACCTGTACCGCCGTCCGAGCCGGCCACATGGACGACGTCGGCGAGGGCCTTCGCCACGCCTGCCGCGACGAGCCCGACCCCGGTCTCCGCGACCAGCTTGACCGAGACCCTGGCATCGGCGCTCACCTGCTTCAGATCGAAGACGAGCTGAGCGAGGTCCTCGATCGAGTAGATGTCGTGGTGGGGCGGCGGCGAGATCAACTCCACCCCGGCCTGCGTGTGACGGAGCGCCGCGATCTCAGCGGTGACCTTGTGTCCGGGCAGCTGGCCACCCTCGCCGGGCTTCGAGCCCTGTGCGATCTTGATCTGGAGCTCCTCGGCGAACGCCGCGTATTCGGGCGTGACGCCGAAGCGCGCCGAGGCGATCTGCTTGATGCGCGAGTTACGGGGCGTGCGGAAGCGCTCCGGGCTCTCGCCACCCTCGCCGCAGTTGGAACGCGCGCCGAGGCGGTTGAAGGCGGCGGCGATCGCCTCGTGCGCTTCCGCGGACAGCGACCCGTGCGACATGCCGCCGCTCGAGAAGCGCGTCACGATCGCGGCCGCCGGCTCGACCTGCTCGAGCGGCACAGCATTTGCGCCGGGCGCGAGCTCGAGCAGGTCGCGAAGCTCCATCGCGTCACGGCCGTTGACGAGCGCGGCGAAGCGCTCGTAGTGGCCGGAACCGCCGCCGTTGACAGCTCGCCGGAGCGCGTGGGCGGCAGCGGTCTCCTGCAGCGCGGCGACGACGTCCGGGTTCGTGGCGTGCGGCTCGCCGCCCTTGCGGAACTTGACGTACCCGGGGTTCTCGAGCTTCGCGCCCTGCCCCGAAGCAGCCGCTGACCGCTCCAGGCATTCCCGCTCGAGCACGGCCACTCCGATTCCGCCGACCGGGACCGGCGTGCGGCCGAAGTAGGCGTCGACGAGCTCCTGGTCGAGGCCGAGCGTGTCGAACAACTGGGCGCCGCGGTACGCCGCCACGTCCGAGATGCCCATCTTCGACATCACCTTCAGCACGCCATCCTCGACGGCCCGGCGGAAGCGGAGCTGAGCTGCGGCGGGGGAGGGGTGGTCTCCGCCGATCTTGTCCGCCGCCGCCAGGGCCGCGAGGGTCTGGAGCGCCAAGCGCGGGCAGACCGCGTCGGCGCCGTAGCCGAGGAGGCACGCGAAGTGATGGCTCTCCCGGGGCTCGTCGCTCGCGACGAGGAGCGAGACGCGTGTGCGGACCCCCGCCTCGACGAGCCCGCCGTGGACGGCTGCGACGGCGAGCAGGGCCGGGACCGGCGTGCCCGGTCCCTCATCCGTCAGGAGCAACAGGGCGGCTCCTCGGCGAACCGCCTGTTGAGCCTCCGCGCGCAGCCGCTCGCACGCGGCAGGCAGGCCCTGGTCCGCCTCGAACGTCGCGACCAGGCGCAGGGGCGCGAGCTCGTCGAGCGCCGAGGGAAAGAGGAAGAAGCTCTCGAGCTCGCGAAGGCGGGGCGCCCGTCCTTCGTCGAGGAGCCCCGCGCGCTGGCCGAGGAGCGTTCGCAGACTCATGACCGACCGCTCGCGCAGGTGGTCGATCGCGGGATTCGTCACCTGGGCGAAGCGCTGGCGGAAGTAGCCGAAGAGCGGCCGCGCCCGGCCGGCGAGCGGAGGCAGTGCGGTGTCGTCGCCCATGGACGAGGTCGGCTCGTGCGCAGAGGAGGCCGCGGGGCGCAGCAGTAGCGAAATGTCCTCGCGCGTGAGCCCGGCGACGATCTGGCGGCGCAGGAGGTCCTCGGCGGGGGGCTCCACAGGCACGCCCGTGGAGAGGGGCTCGACGTTCCCGAGCCAGCGGCGGTACGGCCGTCGACGCGCGAGCCGCCGCTTGATCGCCTCGCTCTCCTCGAGACCGAAGCCCCGCGGGTCGACCGCGACCATCTGCCCTGGGCCGAGCCGTCCGCGCCGAACCCGCGAGCCGGCCGGCAAGGGGACGGCGCCCGCCTCCGAGGCGCAGGCCACGAGCCCGTCGTCGGTCACGGCGTAGCGCAGCGGCCGCAGCCCGTTGCGGTCGAGGGCGGCTCCGACGACGCGGCCGTCCGTGAACACGATTGCCGCCGGGCCGTCCCAGGGCTCCATGAGCGTGGAGTGGTAGCGATAGAAGTTGCGGACGGCGGCATCGCGCGTCGCGTCGGCTTCCCAGGCTTCAGGCAGGAGCATCGCCGTCGCGTGACGCACGTCGCGGCCGCCGCGTACGAGCTGCTCGAGCGCGTTGTCCAGGAGCGCCGAGTCCGAGCCACCCGGCTCGAGCGCCCGCAGCCCGCGTGCTCGCAGCCAGTTGACGTTGCCGTCGATCGTGTTGATCTCGCCGTTGTGACAGAGCAGGCGGAACGGCTGGGCGCGCTCCCACGACGGCTCGGTGTTGGTCGAGAAGCGCTGGTGGAAGATCGCGAACGGGACGGCGAGGGTTTCGTCATGGAGATCCGGGTAGAACGCCGCGAGCTGCCCGGCCGCGCAGAGCGCCTTGTAGGTGACGGTGCGGAACGACAGTGAGCAGACGTAGACGCCGGCGTCGCCGACGAGCCGCTTCCGCGCTCTGAACGCGCGCTGCTCGGCGTCTTCCGCGTCGGCGCCGTAGGGTCGTTGCACGACGAGCTGCTCGATCGCGGGAACGCTCGCCGCGGCCGACTCCCCGAGCGCGCGCGGGTCGATCGGAACGGGCCGCCAGCCGACGATCCCGAGGCCCTCGGCGGCGCACGCCTCCTCGACGCGGCGGCGCGCGCCGTCCTCGCGCAGGAAGACCATCGCCAGTCCGCACCACGGCCCCGGAACGAGCGTCGGGGCGAGCGGAAGCAGGACCCCGGCGCCGTCCCCGGTCAAGCCGTCGGCTGCGATCGCGCCACGGTGACCGACGCGCCGCAGCCCCTCGAGTGCGGCGTCGAGGATCGCCCGCGACGCGCGGCCGCGAAGATCGGCGACGAAGCCGATGCCACAGGAGTCGCGTTCGTCGAGCGCGCGGTACAGCCCAAGCCCCTTCCCGAAAAGAAATGGATCCCGCCTACTGCGATTGACCTAGCCGGCGGGGGCGGGAAGCGGAGCGCCGGCTAGCGCGTAAGGACGCGCGTCGCGACGACGTGGGAAAAGAGGAAGATGGTCGTCGCGGAGCGCATCGAGCCCGTCACGTTAGAGCACAGGCCGGACCGACACAAGGCCTTCTCAGCGACCGACCGCGTATCCCTGCATCCCGCGCGGGTTCGCGGCGGCCTTCAACGAGCCGTCCGGCTCGCGGCCGGCGGCGCTCACGCGGCCGAGCGACCACGGGTCGGTGACGGTGACCTCGTGGCCGCGACGGCGCAGGTCGTCGACGGTGGCGGCGTCGAACCGCGACTCCAACGCCAGCGACCGAGGCTCCGCCTGGCGCGGGTAGAAGGAGCTAGGGAAGTGGTCGGTGTGGAACTCGGGCGCGTCGATTGCCGCCTGGAGGTCGAGGCTGAAGTGGACGTGCGCGAGGAAGGCGTGCAGCGACCACTGATCCTGCTGGTCCCCACCAGGAGTGCCAAACGCGAGGTAGGGCTCGCCGCCGCGGAGGGCGAGCGAGGGCGAGAGCGTCGTCCGCGGACGCTTGCGCGGCTCGAGCGAGGAGGGTAGGCCGGGCTCGAGCCAGAACATCTGGGCGCGCGTTCCGAGCGGCCAGCCGAGCTCGCGGATCACGGGCGAGCTCTGCAGCCAGCCCCCACTCGGCGTCGCGGACACGAGGTTGCCGTGCCGGTCGGCGACGTCGAGGTGGACGGTGTCGCCGCGCGTCGGCTCGCCGGCTCCCACGGTCGCCGCCGCCTCGACGAGTCGCGGCAGGCGACCGCCGCCGGGCCTGAGCTCGTCCGAGGCCTCGTCCGTGACCAGCGCGCGCCGCTCGTCGTTGTACGCAGCCGAGAGGAGCCGGTCGAGCGGCACGTCCACGAAGTCGGGGTCGCCGTAGAACGCCTCGCGGTCGGCGAACGCGAGCTTCGTGCACTCGACGACCGTGTGGACGTACTCCGCCTGGCTCATCGCTGCGAGGTCGAACCCGGCCAGGAGCGCGAGCTGCTGGAGCAGGACGGGGCCCTGGCCCCACGGGCCGGTCTTGCAGACCGTGTAGCCGTGGTAGTCGAAGGTCGTCGCCGGCTCGATCGTGGCCTCCCAGGAGGCGAGGTCGTCCCCGGTGAGCAGGCCGCCCTGCTCGGCGGAGAACCGGTCGATCGCCTCGGCGACGAAGCCGCGGGAGAACGCCTCGCGTGCGCGGTCGATCCGCGCCTCGCGGCTGCCGCTGCCCAGCCTCGTCGAGGATCCGACGGTACGCAGCGGCGAGCGCCGGGTTGCGGAAGAGCGTCCCGGGACGCGGTGCGGGGAGGTAGAGCTCGGCCGAGGCAGGCCACGTGCGCAGCAGCCCGGCCGTCCGCTCGATCGTCAGCGTGATGCCCGGCACCACCGGGTAGCCGTGCTCGGCGTACCCGATCGCGTGCTCGAGGACGTCCTCCGGCCCGAGCGTCCCGAACTCACGCAGCAGGAGCATCCAGCCGTCGAAGGCGCCCGGCACGCACGCCGCCAGGAGGCCGGTGCCCGGGACGAGCTCGTGGCCGAGCTCCTGGAAACGCTCGATCGTGGCGGCCGCCGGCGCCGTCCCCTGGGCGCAGAGGACGAGCGGCTCGTCGCGGTCGGCGCTCCAGAAGACGGCCGGGAGGTCGCCGCCCGGGCCGTTGAGGTGCGGCTCGACGACCTGGAGCGTGAGACCGGTGGCGACGGCGGCGTCGAACGCGTTCCCGCCGCGTTCGAGCACTGCCATGCCCGCGGCCGAGGCGAGCCAGTGGGTGGACGCGACCATCCCGAAGGTGCCGCGCAGCTCTGGGCGAGTGGTGAAGGTCAGAGCTCGCCCGCTCCCGCGAGCTCGGCAGGCGCGGCGGCGAGGCGGGGTGCCTCGCGGCCGCGCTGGACCAGGTGACAGGCGACGAGGTGCCCCTGCCCGTCGACGTCCACGAGCGCCGGCTCCTCCTCCGTCGACCGGGGCGCGGACTCCTTCTCCAGCGGGCACCGCGTCCGGAAGCGGCACCCCGACGGCGGCGCGATCGGGCTCGGGATGTCGCCCTCCAGCACGACGCGCTTCCGTGTCCGCTGGACGACCGGGTCGGGCACGAGCGCCGCCGAGAGCAGAGCCTGCGTGTAGGGGTGCTGCGGCCGCGCGAACAGCTCGTCGCGGGCGGCGAGCTCGACGATCTTGCCGAGGTACATCACGGCGACGCGGTCGCAGAGGAACTCGACGGTGGCGAGGTCGTGGCTGATGAACAGGCACGAGAAGCCGAACTCGCGCTGCAGGTCGCGGAGCAGGTTGAGCACCGACGCCTGCACCGAGACGTCGAGCGCCGAGACCGGCTCGTCCGCGATCAGGAGGCTGGGCGAGACGCTCAGCGCCCGCGCGAGACCCACTCGCTGGCGCTGGCCGCCGGAGAGCTCGTGCGGGTAGCGATGGCGGAGCTCCTGCCGCAAACCGACCGAGTCGAAGAGCTCGCTGACACGCTGGTCGAGCTGGCGTCGCTTCGCCAGCCGGTGCAGGCGAAGCGGCTCGCCGACGATCTGGCCGCACGTCATGCGCGGGTTGAGCGAGGAGTACGGATCCTGGAAGACGATGTGCATCTGGCGCCGGTACGGCCTCAGCGCGCGGCGCGAGAGGTGCGTGATGTCGTCGCCGCCGAGCCGGATCGTCCCGTCGGTCGGCTCGAGCAGCCGGTTGATGCAGTAGCCGACGGTCGTCTTGCCGCTCCCCGACTCGCCGACGAGGCCGAGCACCTCGCCCGGGGCGAGCGAGAACGAGACGCCGTCGACCGCGTACACGACCGTGCCGCCGCTCGTGATGCCCCGCCCGAGCGGGAAGTGCTTCACGAGCGAATCGACCTCGAGCACCGGTGGACGCGCGGCGACGCTCATTCAGGCCCCGGATGGAAGCACGCGACGACGTGGTCGGGTCGCACCTCGCGCAGCGGCGGAACCTGCGACCGCGTGAGGTCGTCGGCGCGCGGGCACCGGTCGGCGAACGCGCAGTAGCCGGGCGGCTCGGAGAGCGACGGGACGCGCCCCGGGATCTCCCGGAGCCGTCCGTTGTGCGCTTGGCCCGCTCGGGGGATCGCTCCGAGCAGCCCGATCGTGTACGGGTGCTGCGGCTCGGCGAACAGCTCGCCGACAGGCGCCTCTTCGACCTTGCGGCCCGCGTACATGACCACGACGCGGTCGGCGATGTCCGCGACCACGCCGAGGTTGTGCGTGATCAGGAGGATCGCCGTCCCGAGCCGCACGCGGAGCTCGCGCAGGAGGTCGAGGATGCCCGCCTGGATCGTCACGTCGAGCGCGGTCGTGGGCTCGTCGGCGATGAGGATCTTCGGGTCGCACGCGAGCGCCATCGCGATCATCACCCGCTGCCTCATGCCGCCCGACAGCTGGTGCGGATACTCGTCCACTCTTCGCTCGGCGTCCGGGATGTGCACGAGGTCGAGGAGCTCGATGACCCGGGCGCGCGCGTCCGCACGGGACAGGCCGAGGTGCTCGCGGAGGACCTCGCCGATCTGGTGCCCGATCCGGAGCACCGGGTTGAGCGAGGTCATCGGCTCCTGGAAGACGAAGGACATCTGGCGCCCGCGCACCTTCCGCAGCTGCGACCGCGAGGCGTCGAGCAGCTCGACGCCGTCGAAGCGCACGCTGCCGCTGACGTGCGCGGTCGACGGCAGCAGCTGCAGCATCGACATCGCGGTCACGCTCTTCCCGCAGCCCGACTCGCCGACGATGCCGAGCACCTCGGCCGGCGCCAGCGTCAACGACATGCCGTCGACGGCGTGCACGGTGCCCTCGTCCGTCTCGAAGCGGACGGAGAGCCCCTCGACTTCGAGGAGTGGCGGAGTTGGTTTCAGGATGGAGCCTCGTCGTCGGGGTGCGATGGGCGGTGCGTGGCAAGGACGCAGGGAGTCTCCGTGTATCTGGGACGCGTAGCGTGGGGGCGACCGAGGACGCCGCCACGCGCCGTCCAGCGCGGCCCGACGGCACAGAGCTTCATTCTGAAGCCAGCTCCCTGCTCAACGCTCGGTCTTGGGGTCGAACACGTCGCGCAGACCGTCGCCGAGCAGGTTGAACGCCAGCGCGGCAATGACGATCGCGATGCCGGGGTAGACGGCAAGCTGCGGCGCCTGGCTCAGGTACGGCTGGGCGGCGTTCAGCATCACGCCCCACGACGGCGTCGGCGGCTGGACGCCCAGGCCGAGGAAGGAGAGCACCGCCTCGCCGATGATCGCAGCAGGGATCAAGAGCGTGGCCTGCACGAGCAGGGTGCTCCCCATGTTCGGGAGGATGTGGCGGCCCAGGATGACGGCGTCGTTGGCGCCGTTCGCGACCGCCGCTCGCACGTAGTCCTCCTCCCTCAGCTCGAGCGCCTCGCCGCGCGAGATCCGAACGAGCCCCGGCACAGCCGCGATCCCGAGCGCGAGCGTCGCGTTGAGCAGCGACGGCCCCAGGATCGCCGCGAGGCCGACCGCGAGGATCAGGAACGGGAAGGCGAGCAGCACGTCCGTGAGGCGCGCGATCACCGTGTCGAGCTTGCCGCGGTAGTAGCCGGCGACGAGGCCGATCGGCACGGCGATGACCATCGCGATGAGGGTGGCGAAGAAGCCCGCCTGGATCGAGGCGCGTGCACCCCAGATCACCCGGGAGAGCGTGTCGCGGCCGAGCTCGTCGGTGCCGAGCAGGTGCTCGCGCGAGGGGCTCGCGAGGATGGCGTTGAAGTCGGTTGCGTCCGGCGAGTGCGGCGCCACCCAGCGCGCGAAGACCGCCGCGAGCACGAACGTGACGACGACCGCCAGCGACAGGACCGCGGCCGGCCGCCGGAGGAAACGCCGCCGCAGGATACGACGACGTCTCGCCCGCGGACTGAGCGGCTGTGCCTCGACGTAGCTCATGTCTTGGTTCCGGCGACGCGGATGCGCGGGTTGATCAGCGAGTACGACAGGTCGACGAGCAGGTTGACGACGACGTAGCCCACCGCGGCCACGAGGACGACGCCCTGGAGCAACGCGTAATCGCGCTGCGCGATCGAGTCGACGGTGAGCCGACCGAAGCCCGCTATGCCGAAGATCTGCTCGGTGATCACCGCCCCCGAGATCAGGGCGCCAAGCTGGAGACCGATCACGGTCATCACGGTGATCAGGCTGTTGCGGAGCGCGTGCTTGCCGACGACGGAGCGCTCGCTCAGGCCCTTGGCGCGGGCGGTCCGCACGTAGTCGGCGCCGAGCGACGTCAGCATCGCCGAGCGCATCTGCCGCATGAGCACCGCCGAAAGCCCCGTGCCGAGCACGATCGCCGGCATCAGCATGTGCTGGAGGTTGCCGATGGGGTCCTCGCGGAACGGGACGTAGCCGCCGGCCGGGAGCCAGTCCAGGTTGACGGCGAACACGATGATCATCAGCAGCCCGAGCCAGAAGTGCGGGACGGACAGGCCGAAAAGCGCTGCCGTCGTGGCCGCGTAGTCCGAGGGCTTCCCGCGCCGCACGGCGGCGATCACCCCCGCGGGGATGCCGATCAGGACTCCGATCAGGAGCGCGAGGAAGGCAAGCTCGAGCGTCATCGGCAGTTTGTTGACGATCGTGTCGCTTACCGGGATGCCGCGGCTGTCGGTGCCGAGATCGCCCTGGACGGCAAGGCCCGCCCACTTCACGTACTGAACCGGCAGAGGGTCGTTGAGGCCGTACTTCTCGCGAATCGCCCCCAGCACCTTCGGGTCGCGGTTCTCCGCGGCGAAGGCGAGGGCGGGGTCACCCGGCAGTGCGCGAACGCCGCCGAAGACGACGATGCTCGCCAGGAAGACGACGATCAGGGCGGCTCCGGCCTTGCGCAGGATGAAGACGCCCATGATCGCCGTTTCTTCCTAGCTCAGATCACGTCTTTTCGGCGTAGTAGGCCCGGATCAGGCCGTCGCCGAAGGTCTGTACGCCTTTCACGTTCTTGGTCACACCATGACGGTTGACCGGATGCCAGAGGACGATGATCGGCAGCTGCGCGCGCAGGATCTTGTACACGCTGCTGTAGAGCTTCTTCCTCGCGCCGAGGGACGTCGCCTTGCGGGCGTTGTCCAGCAGCAGGTCCATTCGCGGCGTGCTCCAGCCGAGGTTGTTGAGCGAGCCCTTCGAATCGACGAACTGGTAGATGTTGCCGTCGGGGTCGACCCGGCCGGACCAGCCGACTGCGAATGCGTCGTACTGGCCGCGGTCCTGGCGTGCGAGTGCCGTGACGAACTCCGTCGGCTGCAGCTCGACCCTGAAGCCCGCCTCACCGGCCATCGACTGGATCACCTGTCCGAGCCGGGCTTGAACCACGTCGGTTCCGATCATCAGCTTCACCGCGACCGGAGGGTTGGCCCCCGCCTTGCGCAGCAGCTCGCGCGCCTTGGCGACGTTGCGGCCCGGGCACTTGATCCTCGCGTCGTAGTACGGGCTCGCCTTCGGCACCGGCAGACAGCCCGGGACGACCGTCCCGCCGAACACCACGCGGTTGATCACGTTGCGGTCGAGCGAGAGCTCGAAGGCCTGGCGGATGAACTGCTTCGAGAGTGGCGTACCGACGCTGGAGAACGGCTTGCCGATCCCGTTCTTGTTCCCGACGTTGATCGAGATGCCCTGATAGCCGATCGACGTCGACTTGATCACGCGGAGAGTCTTGTCGCGCTGGATCGCGGGCAGGTCGGTCGACGCGATCCGGTCGAGCACGTCGATGTCGTGCGAGCGCAGGTTCGCGGCCCGCGCGCCCGTGTCCGTGATCGTCCGGAGGACGATCTGGTTGAGCTTGACCTTGTTCTTCGCGTAGTAGAACGGCGACTTCTCGAGCACGATCCGGTCGCCCGCCGTCCTCGACACGAAGCGGAAGGCTCCGACGCACACCGGGTTCGACGCGAAGCGGTCGCCCAGCGCATCGAGCTGCTTCGGCGACATGATCATCCCCGCCCGGTCCGCGAGCTGGGCCGTCAGGGGCGAGTAGCGCGCATTCAGGACGAGCCGCACCGCGTACGGGCCTGCGACCACGACCGAGGTGACGGGCGAGATCTCGCTGGCCCTGGCCGAGCGTGGGAGCGTGCGGTGACGGTCGAGCGAGATCTTCACCGCCTGCGCATTGAAGGGAGTCCCGTCGTTGAAGCGCACGCCACGCCGGAGCTTGATCGTCATCGTCTTCTTGTCCGGCGACAGCGTCGGCATCGCTGCCGCAAGCTGCGGGACGATCTGGAGCTTCGCGTTCAGGTCGTACAGCTTCTCGCACATGTGCAGGAAGACCATCCGGCCGACGAAGGTCCGCGCCAGCGTCGGGTCGAGCGCGTCCGGATCCTCGGCCAGCGCGATCGTGAGCGTGCCGCCGGCCTTGCTTTTTGCGGTCACCTTGCCGCCGGCGGACACCGAGCCGGCTGCTCCGGAGGCGAGCAGCCCGGTAGCCGCCAGCACGAGCACGGTGCCGACCACCCTCGGCACTCGTGAGCGAATCATGTTCATCTCCCCCTCCTATCCATGCCAGGGAGGCCTGGCGAAAGTGGGCGCGCCCGTGGGCTCTCGGGGCGGCGCGCACTCTAGCATTTTGGATCCAGTCGCGAGTCAATTGGATACAACCCTTGCTAAGGTGCGTCTCGTGTCGGATGAGCGACGCGATGGAGAGCTCGCGGTCGCGCCGCGTCCCCCCGCGCGACCCCCGCCGGCGGTAGCCCCGGCCACGGCGCAACCTCGCAAACGCCTGCAGCTCGGGGCGATCGGTCTCTCCGGCGGCTTCCTCTCCGGCCTGCTCGGGGTCGGCGGCGGCGTGATCATGGTGCCGCTGCTCGTGCTCTGGGCCCGCTACAGCCAGCGCGACGCCCACGCGGCCTCGCTCGGCGCGATCGTCCCGATCAGCGCCGCCGGCGCGCTCACGTTCGGCGCGGCGGGCGAGGTACGGCTCGGCTACGCGATCGCGCTGGCCGTCGGCGCCGATTCTCGGCGCCCAGGTCGGAGCTCGAGCGCTCGCGCGGGCGCCGGGAGCGCACGCTCAAGCTCGCCTTCGGCGGCTTCCTCGTCCTCGTCGCGGTCGTGATGGCGGTGCAGGCTTGAGCTCGGTCGCCCTCCTGCTGCTGCTCCTTGCCGTGGGCGTCGCGTCGGGCATGCTCGCGGGGCTGCTCGGCGTCGGCGGTGGGGTGCTGCTCGTGCCGTTTCTCGTCCTCGCAGTCGGAATGTCACAGCATGAGGCGGAGGCGACCTCGCTCCTCGTCGTGCTCCCGACCGCCATCGTGGCGAGCGTGATCCTCCATCGCCGCGGAGTCGGCGACCTGCCTGCGGCACTCGGGATGGGCGTCGTCGGAGCGCTCGGCGGAACGGTGGGCGCACTCGTCGCCCTGTCGCTGCCGGGCGCCGTCCTGCGGACGGTCTTCGCCGTCTTCCTCGGGCTGATCGGGCTCCGGCTCGTGCGCGACGGCCTAACCGGCGTCGGAGTGCCCGAATGACGACCCTGACCGTCCGTGCGCCCGACGGCTCACCGCTCGTCGACCGGCTCGCGTCCGCGATCCAGGGGCAGATCCTCAGCGGCTCGATCCCGATCGGCACCCGTCTGCGTCAGGAGGCACTCGCTTACGAGTTCGGGGTGAGCCGGACACCTGTGCGCGAGGCGCTGCGCAAGCTCCAGGCGACCGGCACCGTCGAGCTCCTGCCCCATCGCGGCGCCGTCGTCCGCGGGCCGTCCGCACGGGACATCCGCGAGGCCTACGAGGTGCGCGCCGAGCTCGAAGGGCTCGCGGCCGAGCTCGCCGCCGCCCACATCAGCGACCTCCATCTCCGCCGGTTGCGGGAGGCGGAGGCGCTCTTCCGCAAGTCGGTGTCGGCACTGGTCGCGCGGTCGGGGCCGCTACCGCCGGACTGGACGGACTCGAGCTCGTGGGTCCAGGCCAACGACCTGTTCCACCAGGCGATCCTCGAAGCGGCGGCGAACGGGCGCCTGATCGCGACGATCGCTGACCTGCACCGGAGCTTCCCCAGAGACCTCACCTGGGCCGCGATGACCGGGAACTCGCGGCTGCTCGAGGAGAACGTCGAGCAGCACGCCGCCATCCTCTCCGGGATCGAACAGGGAGATCCCGGAGAGGCGAGGCGCCGCATGGTCGAGCATGTCCGGAGCGCCGGCGAGCTCATCGCCCGCCATTTCGAGCAGGCCGCGGACGCGTCGGCGGCCTCTTAGGCCGGAGCGAACGTCACCGTCACACTGGCCTCGATCGTCTGCTTGCCGGGCTCGACGGGCGTCGAGGCGACCGAGTCACGCGCCATCGCGGCGTAGGGCATCGGCGACGGCTCGTACTCGGCGGACTGCTCGACGACGGCCGTGACACGGCCGACCTTCAGCCCTGCGGCGTCGGCGATCGCGTTCGCCTTGGCGCGGGCGGCATCGACCGCCTTCGCGAGCGCGTCGCGGTAGAGCTCCTCGCGGTCACCGACCGAGAGCGACGGGCCCGACGCGACGTTGGCGCCTGCACCGACGGCCTGGTCGATGGCGGCGCCTGCCTTCTCCACCGCGAGCTCGACCGAGACCGTGTTCTGGGCCGTGTAGCCGGTGATGGCCATGCCGTCGCTGTCGCGCTGGGGCCAGAGCGAGACGTTGCTCGTCTGCAGGTCGTCCTTGGCGACGCCCGCCTTGCGTAGCGCGTCGATCACGCGGCGCAGCCGCTCGGCATTCTCGGCGAGCGCCGCCTTCGCGCTCGGCGACTGGGTCTCGACGCCGAGCTCGAGCGCGGCCTTGTCCGGAGCGGCCTCGACCTTTCCGGACCCGGTCACGGTGATTCCGCGGGTCGGGGCTCCCTCGTCGCTGCGCGCTTCCTCCGGCCGGCCGACGCCGGCGACGGCCGCCGCGACGAGAACGAGGGCGGCGACGACTGCGATGCGAATCGGTTTCATGGGTTCCTCCTGCTCGTGATGCGGGAGATACGGCGCTGAGGCGCTCAGTCGTCACGTACGCTCGCCCGCTTGTGACGGAGTACCGGTTCGTCGACTGCCGCTGGGAGCTCGGCAGGCCAGAGGCCGGGCGTGAGCTCTACCTCGCGGGCCACATCCCCGGCGCCGTGTTCCTCGACGTCGAAGAGGACCTGTCGGCGCCGCCGGTAGAGGGCGGGGCGCGCCATCCGCTGCCGAGCGCCGAGGCATTCGCCGCCGCGGCCGGTCGGGCGGGGATCGGCCCCGGCGTCCTCGTCGTCGTCTACGGCTCGGGCGGCGGCGCCGAGCGGCTCTGGTGGCTGCTGCGCCACTTCGGCCACGACGACGTCGCCGTGCTCTCGGATGGGCTGGCCGCGTGGGCCGGTCCGCTGTCGACGGGCGAGGAGCAGGCGACGCCCGCGGTGTTCGTGCCGCGGCCGCGTTCGGGCGACACGATCGAGGCCGACGAGCTGGCCTCGCGCCTGGGCGACCCGACGCTCGCAATCGTGGACGCGCGGCTCGCGGAGCGGTTCCGCGGCGAACCGAATCCGATCGATCGCGTCCCGGGGCGCATCCCCGGCGCGGTCAACCTGCCGTGGCCCGACGGCGGCGAGGTGCCCGCGTCCGTGCTCGACGCCGGCGAGATCGTCGCGTACTGCGGGTCGGGCGTCACCGCCTGCGTGCCGTTGTTCGCGCTGGCGCGAGCAGGCCGCCCGGACGCAAAGCTCTACGCAGGCTCGTGGAGCGACTGGGAGTCGAGAGACCTCCCGATCGAACGTGGCTAGAACCGCCGTTTCCCGGTGCCAGGCACCGTCAAGAAAGCGTCACGAACCATCCACAGGCTCCGCGCCACCTGCTAGCCGCCGGCGGCGGCCCCGTCGCTAGTGCATCCACGGAGCCGCGAGCTCCTGAGCCCGCGCCTCGGTGATGCCGTCACGCTGCTCCGCGCGGAGCACGTGGTCCGTCTCGACGAGCTCGACCGTCGGCAGCAGGTTGACCTCCCGTAGCTGAAGCATCACGGGCAGGCCCAACGTGCCGGCATAGGGCGGGAGCTCGTTCGCCAGCCTCCCGGCGAAGGGCGGCTCGCGGAGCCCACGCTCGTCGTGCCAGAGCTCGCGGAGGCGGTCGTAGCTCCGGCCGTCGACCTCGACCCACGTCCCGTACCCGAAATAGCGGTCGAGCTCCGGAATCGGGATCTGCAGCAGCGCCCGGACATAGCAATGCTCCCGGCCCTCGGCCGAGCGGTAGAAGCCGCTGTCCTCGCCCATCTCCGCGCGCTCGTCTCGCTCCTCGTCCGACAGCGCGTAGACCTCCTCGGGAAGGCCCATGCGGATGTCGAGCAGCACTTCGTCGTGGTGCTGTCCGCAGACGCTGCAGACGAAGCCCACGACGACGCCTATGCGGCCGAGGAGAACATGTCGAGGTAGGGCTGCCAGCGGTGCGGGATCCGCTGGGCCGCCAGGCGGATGAAGAGCACCGGCGCGGGGGGCTTCGGCATCGACGACAGTGCCAGGCCGCTCTCCTCGAGCGACCGGTCGCCCTTGCGCAGGTTGCAGGGCGCGCACGCCGTGACCACGTTCTCCCAGACGGACTCGCCTCCCCGTGACCGCGGCACCACGTGGTCGAGCGTCAGCCGCCCGCCCGAGGTCCCGCAGTAGACGCAGCGCCACCCGTCCCGGGCGAACAGCGCTCGACGCGAGATCTTCCGCTGGATCGCACGTGGCACGCGCACGTAGTGCAGGAGCCGGATCACGTGCGGCCAGGGGAAGGTGGCGACCGCGGCACGCAGAGGCTTCTCGAGCTGCTCGATCACCTCGGCCTTGCCCTTGAACACCAGAACGTGGGCGCGCCGAACCGTGCACACGTTCAGCGGTTCGTAACTCGCGTTCAGCACGAGTACCTGCCCCATACCCCGCTGAAATGTACCCGTCGCGGCCGCGATTGCGAACCATCTGGCCCCGCGACCGCGCGAACTAGGATGGCGCGTCGTGAGCGGAACCGTCCTCGGAGCGATCGCTCTCGGCGCTGCCGTCCTCGCCCTTGTCGTAGCCGGCGCGATGTACCTCAAGCTGCGCCGGATCCGCAGCGCGCAGTCGATCCTCCTCGGCGGCAGCAAGAACGACCTCGTCGACTTCGCCGTCTCGCTCCAGGGCCGGATCGACGACCTGCACCGGGCCGTGGACGAGGTGGCGACGGGGCTCTCGCGGGTCGACCGTCGCGTAGACGCCTGCGTCTCGAAGACCTCGATCGTCCGCTACGACGCCTACGAGGGAGCCGGCGGCCACCAGTCCGCGTCGCTCGCGTTCCTCGACTCGGGCCGCTCCGGCGTGGTGGTCAGCGCGATCCAGGGCCGCGACTACGCGCGCATCTACGTCAAGGAGCTCGACCGCGGCCGCGCTCCCGTCGCGCTCTCGCCCGAGGAGCAGGAAGCGGTCGAGCGCGCGATGGCCTCCTGACCCTCGGCGTACCTAGGTTCCGAGCGAGAAGATCACCGGATATTCCGCGGTGTTGTTCGACGTCCGCGTCTCGCCCTTCACCGGCTGCACCTCGACCTTGATCGACGTCCGCGTCGCGAACGGCACCTGACCGATGTTGCGGAAGGTCACGGTCTGACGCTCGCCGGGATTGATGATCGGCACCGTCTGCCGCTTCACGATGTTCTGCGGCTGCTTCTGAATCGTGAGCGTGACGGGCACCCGTACCTCCTGCGAGCAGCCGGTGTCCTCGATCGTGACGGCGAAGCCGAGGTTCTCCGAGGCCTCGACGGTGTTGAGCGTCTGCGTCGACAGCTCCGTTCCGGACGGTAAGGCCTTGAGCGACACGAGGCCGGTACCGCGCGGGCTGCACTGACTGCCGCCCGTCGAGGCTCCCCGGACGCGTTGCCAGATCGCGGACATCAGGCGCGGCGTCGCCAGATCGGGGTCGCGTAAGAAGTTCGAGTCGGGCACCTGGACGCCCCGGACGTCCTGCTCGGCGAGCACCGCCCGTGCCGGCTCCTTGAAGAGGTCGTCCCAGACGACGTCGCTCGCGAGCAGCCGCCTCGCCTGGGCGGCGAGGGCCTGTCCGGCCGTGCTCGCGCTCTTGATCTGCGCGGTCTGCCCGAACGCGCGCTCGAGCCCGCGCAGGCCGCTCACCCGCAGCTGCAGCGACTCGACCACGGCGGGATGGACGTCGCGCAACGCGCCGGGCGGGTCGATGTCCTCGGCCTTGGCGACACCCTGCTCCTGCTGCTGGGCGAGCCCGGAGAGCTGCTGGCGGATGTCGGCCAGCTTCGCGCCCGGGTCCGTGAGCAGGTTGTTGAGCCGCCGGCCGATCTGCTCCGACTGAACCGCGACCTCGCCGGTGTCGTCCATGTAGTTCTCGTATGTGTCGCGCTTCTGCGAGCCGCGGCAGCTCTGCACCGCGAACACCAGCAGCACGACGATGAGGATCGCGAACGCGATCAGCCCCACGAGCCGCAGCAGCGGCGTGACGCCGGCCGGCGGCCTGATCGGAGGGCGCCCGCCGCGCCGGACCGGCCGCTTCTCCTGAGCCTCGGTTGTAGCGGGCTCGTCCTCGAAGAAGTCGAACTCGATGTCGCTGTCTTGCTCGCTCATGGCAATCGGCGCCGCCGGATCTGGCACTGTAACTGGACGGTCGGCCGAGAACGGCGCAAAAAGGATTCTCGCCGCCGGGAGCCAACCCGGAGGCCACCGTGTCGACCACGCTCGTCTCCCCGCCGGGCTCGGAGCTCGTCCTCGGCCGCTACCGCCCGCTCCGCCCGCTGGGGAGCGGCGGCGCGGGATCGGTCTGGCTCGCCCGTGACGAGGCGTCGGGCCTCGACGTCGCGCTCAAGCTCGTCCCACGCGAGGGCAAGCCCGCCGCCCGCGCCGAGCGCGAGGCCGCCACCGCCGCCCGGTTGAGGCACCCCAACTGCCTGCGCGCGTTCGCGCTCGCCCACGACGAGCGCCACGTCTACATCGCGTACGAGTACGTCCCGGGCCACACCCTCCGTCAGCGCATGCGCGAGGGCACGCTCACCGACCGGGAGCTCGTCGAGGCGGCGGCGCAGGTGCTCGACGGCCTTGCGCACGCGCACCGGAACGGGATCGTGCACCGCGACGTCAAGCCGTCGAACGTCCTGCTGGAGGACGGCGAGGCGATCCACGCGCGACTGTCCGACTTCGGCCTCGCCCACTTCGAGGAGGCCGAGACGCTCACGGCGCAGGGCGACGTGCCCGGCACGCTCGCGTACATCTCGCCCGAGCGCCTCCGCGGGAATCCGGGCACGCCTGCCGCGGACATCTGGGCGGTCGGTGTCCTGCTCTGGGAGGCGCTCGCCGCACGGCATCCCTTCCTGACCGGATCGCCCGTGGAGATGGCCCGGAAGATCGAGGTGGGCCCGCCGCCGCTGAGCCAGGCGCGGCCGGACCTCCCCGACGCCCTCGTCAAGCTCGTCGCACGCGCCACGGCGCTCGAGCCGGCGCGAAGACCCGCAGCCGACCGCCTGGCCGCCGGCCTACGACACTCGGTCGAGACCCCGCGAAAGCGGCAGGCGCCGGCGAAGAGGGAGCAACACGCTCAGAGCCCGCTCCCGGACGTCCACAGGATCACGGCGCCGATCCTGGCGGCCGTGGTCACCGGCTGGAGCACCTCCGCCTTGCCCTTCTTCCCGACCGGCTGGCCGCTCGGCCTCGCCGCCCTCGCCGCCGGGCTGACCGCGCTCCGGCCGCGGGCAGGTCTCGCATTGGCGCTCACCGCGCCTGTGTTCCCGCTCGGAAACCTCTCGGAGGGCGTCGCACTGCTCTATGCAGCCGCCGCCACGGTCTGGCTCGCGCTGTCATGGCGTACTCCACGCGAGGCGCTCCTGCCGGCGATCGGACCGCTCCTCGGCCTCGTCTCGCTGCTGGCGCTGCTCCCCCTGCTGCTGGGCACCGTCACGAGCACGACGCGCCGCGCCCTCTACGCTGCCATGGCGGTCGTTCTGGCGACGATCGTCGCGGGCATCCGTCGCTCGCCTCTTCCGCTAACGGGAGAGGGGCCGCCGCTCGTACCGCTCGCGGGGCTCAGCGGACCGTCGGAAGCGGCGAGACGGCTGCTCGACGCCGTTCCCGCCGTCCTCGCCTTCGAGCTGGTCGTGCTGGCGGTCGCGGCGGCCGCGCTGCCGTACATCGCGAGACGGAGTCTCTGGGAGCTCGCAGGCTTCGGCGCGGCGCTGATGGCGGCGCTCCTGCTGCCCGATCCGCGCATCGCCGCGCTGCCCGCCGTCGCGGCCGTCTGGCTGACCTGTGGGGTGTACGCGCTGAAGCGTGGGTGACCGCGCTTCCCCCTCGTTACCCTTCCGCGCGTGAGCATGCTTCGCACGATCGAGGGCAAGATCGAGTCCCTCTTCGAGGGCGTCTTCGGCCGGGCGTTCCGCACCCACGTGCAGCCAGTCGAGATCGCGCGCAGACTGGCGAAGGAGATGGACGACCACCGCACGGTGTCGGTCTCGCGGGTGTATGTCCCGAACGAGTACACGATCTACCTCGCGCCGCAGGACCGGGAGCAGTTCGAGAGCTACGAGAGCTCGCTGCTGATCGAGCTCCAGGACTACCTCTCCGAGCAGGCCAGGCGGGAGCGCTACGCCCTGCTCTCCCCGCCGAAAGTGCTGATGGAGACGGACGAGGACCTGGACATGGGCTGGTTCGGAATCGCGACGCGGATGGTGCAGCCGAAGGGCCGCCCGCCGGAGGAAGGGACGCCCGCGCCACAGGAGGAGCCGGGCGCGACGATGGTCTACAAGCCGAAGGCGCCGCCGCCGACCGAGGTCGCCACCCCGGAGGAGCTCGGCGTCGAGCGCGAGATCGTCTCGCTCACCGCTGACGGCGAGCGGCACGTGCTCGACAAGCGCAGCGTCGTCCTCGGCCGCTCACGGGATTGCGACATCCGCATCGACGACCCCAACGTCTCGCGCCACCACGCCGAGATCCGCCAGGAGGGCGCGACCTACTGGATCGTCGATCTCGGCTCGACCAACGGCATGGAGGTCAACGGTCGCCGCGTCAAGCGCGCGAAGCTCGAGGATGCCGACCGCATCAACCTGGGCTCGACCGAGCTCACCTTCGGCCGCAGCTTCCAGTGATCGCCGTCTCCACGGTCGACGTCGAGGAGCTGCTGCTCGGGTTGAAGATCGCCTTCCTCGTGCTCCTGTACCTGTTCATCTGGCGGATCGTCCGCACGGCCAGCAAGGATCTCCGTCTGCCGCAGGAGAGCTTCATCCTCGACCCCGAGCAAGCTGCCGCGCTGCGCAAGCCGGAGGAGTTCCAGACGGGCGAGCTGGTCGTGATCCAGAGCCCGGCCCTCGTGGAGGGCGAGCGGTACACGCTCAACTCTGCGGCGCTCACGATCGGTCGCAGCCGCGAGAACGACGTCTCGCTCGACGCGGACGAGTTCGCCTCCTCTCGGCACGCGCGCGTCGAGCCCAGGCGCGACGGGGTCTGGCTCGAAGACGTGGACTCCACGAACGGCACCTTCCTCAACGGCGCGCAGGTCAACCGGCCGCGGGCGCTGAAGCCGGGGGACGTGATCCGCGTAGGTGAGACCGACCTGAGGTTCGAGCAGTGACGCTCCGCACCGCACACCTGACCCACCCGGGCCGCAAGCGCCGCCACAACGAGGACTCGTACATTCACGAGCCGCCGCTGTTCGCGGTCGCGGACGGCATGGGCGGCGCGAAGGCCGGCGAGGTCGCCTCCGGCCTGGCGGTCGACGCGCTGAGGCTTCGCCCGGACATCGGCGGCGACGCCAAGGCCTACGTGGTCGACCTGATTCAGGAGGCGAACCGGCGCGTCTACACGCGCGCCACCGAGGACGCGTCCGCCGCGGGCATGGGAACGACGATGACCGTCGCGCTGGTCGACGACGACGCCGGCCGCGTGACGATCGGGCACGTGGGCGACTCGAGGGCGTACCGCGTCCGCGACGGGAAGCTCGAGCAGCTGACCGACGACCACTCGCTCGTCGGCGAGCTGATCCGCAGCGGCAAGCTCACGCGCGAGGAGGCCCACGTGCACCCCCAGCGATCGGTGATCACACGCGCGCTCGGCACCGATCCGGACGTCGACGTCGACACCTTCGTCGTCGACGCCCGACCGGGCGACACGTTCCTGATCTGCTCCGACGGGCTCAGCTCGATGGTCAGCGACCAGACGATCCTCGACGTCGTGCGCGAGCACCCGCGCGACTTGCAGGCGGCGGCGAAGGGGCTGATCGCGGCGGCGAACCGCGGCGGCGGCGACGACAACATCACGGTCGTCGTCTTCGCCCTCGACGCCGAGGGTGAGGTCGACGGCGACGGCGCGACCCTACGCATGGAGGCGATTCCGCCGCCGAGCGAGGAGGAGAGCGAGTCCGACGACGAGGACACGCTCTCCGGCCTGGAAGCCGCCCCCGCGGTCGGGACGATGGTCGTGAGCGTCGACGAGCTTCAGCAGCAGGCAGCGGCCGACGAGGACGCCGCGGACGAGCACCGCCGCGCGTGGCGGGGAAGCGTGCTCGCACTGGTCGCCCTGCTCGCCTTCCTCGCCGTGCTGGCGCTGCTGCTGCTGTGGGCGGCCGCGAACGGCGGGATTGCGGTGCCGTGAGCTACCGGAACCGCGAGCTGCTCAACCTGACGCTCGTCGGCGTGCTGACCGCGATCGGCTTCGCCAGCGTGTACATCGCCCGGCAGGAGGTCGTCTCGACGAGCTCGCTGTCGTACGCGGGCTTCTTCTTCACGCTCTACCTGGCCGCGCACATCGTTGCGCGCGTCTGCGTGCCGAACGCCGACCCGTACCTGCTGCCGATCGCCGCCCTGCTCACCGCGATCGGCGTGACGGAGATCTACCGCCTGAACCCCGACGACGCCTTCCGCCAGGGGCTGTGGGTCGTGATCGGCGTCGGGCTCTTCTCGTTCACGCTCTTCATCCTCCGCCGCGACTTCCGGCGGATCGAGAGCTACCGCTACCTGTTCGGCCTGACCGCGCTGATCCTGCTCGTCCTGCCCGCGCTGCCCGGGATCGGGCGGACCATCAACGGCGCGAACCTCTGGGTGGGGATCGGGCCGTTGCAGCTCCAGCCCGGCGAGCTGGCAAAGATCATGCTGATCGTCTTCCTGGCCGGCTACCTGCGCGAGAAGCGCGAGGTGCTCGCCCAGGGGCGGCTGAAGGACTTCGGCCCGCTGCTCGTGATCTGGGGCGGCGCGATGCTCGTCCTCTTCCAGACCAACGACCTGGGCAGCGGTCTTCTCTACTTCGGGATCTTCCTCGCGATGCTCTACGTCGCGACCGCCCGCGGCTGGTTCGTGGTCGCCGGCGCCGCCCTCTTCCTCGTCGGCGCGTCCGTCCTCTACCAGATCGTCCCGCGCGTCCAGGAGCGCGTGACGGTGTGGTGGGACCCCTGGCCGCACGCGCAGGACGAGGGCTACCAGATCGTCCAGTCCGCCTACTCGATGGGGAACGGCGGCTTCGGGGGCACCGGGCTCGGCAAGGGGACGTTCACGACGGTGCAGGGCGACTACGTGATCCCGTTCCTGAAGACCGACTTCATCTACTCCGCGCTCGCGCAGGAGCTCGGGCTCGTCGGCTCCGCCGCGCTGCTGCTCGTCTACATGGTGTTCGTGCTGCGCGGCTTCAGGATCGCGCTGCTCGCGAGCGACGGCTTCTCGAAGCTGCTCGCCGTGGGGCTGACGTTCGGCTTCGCCCTGCAGACGTTCATCATCGTCGGCGGCGTGCTGCGGGTGATCCCGCTGACCGGAATCACGCTGCCCTTCGTCAGCTACGGCGGCTCGAGCCTGCTCGCGAACTTCCTCATGCTCGCGGGCCTCCTCCTCGTCTCCAACCGGGCCAACGCCCGCCGCGCGCCATGAATCGCCAGATCACCCGTGTCGCCGTGGTCGCACTCGTGCTGCTGTCCGCCTTGATCGTCGCCACGACCTACTGGCAGAGCTGGGCGGCGGCCAGCCTCGCCGACCGGCAGGACAACGCGATCCAGCGCGTCGCGCAGTTCCAGATCAAACGCGGGCAGATCTACGCGGCGGACGGCCGCACGCTGCTCGCGCGCCGCATCGCGCGGAAGGTGCAGGGCAAGACGCTCTACTTCCGCCGCTACCCCTACGGCGGCCTCTTCGCGCACGCCGTCGGCTACTCCACGCAGGTGCGCTCGCGTGCCGGCCTCGAGCGCTCGATGAACGACTACCTCACGGCCTCGAACGCGAACCTGAGCACCGTCCTCGACCGGACGTTCGACAAGCTCCGCGGCGCGACCATCGAGGGCAACGACGTGATCCTGACGCTGCGCCCCGGCGCCCAGCGGGTCGCCTACCAGCAGCTGGCAGGTCGCTGCGGGGCGGTCGTCGCGCTCGAGCCGAAGACCGGCCGCGTGCTGGTGATGGCGTCGTCGCCCACGTACGACCCCAACCTGATGGACCGGCCGGGCGGTTACGCGAAGATTCTCAGGACGAGGGCGCCGTGCACGTCGCCGTCGCCGCTCGTCAACCGGACGACCTTCGGGCAGTACATCCCCGGCTCGGTCTTCAAGGTCGTGACGGCATCGGCCGCCCTCGACACCGGCCGCTTCACGCCGGAGTCGTCGTTCGTCGATCCGGGTTACTGCGTCGAGTACGGCCGCAAGGTGACGAACTACTCCGACCAGAGCGGCCCGGAGGTGTTCGGCCGGGTCTCCTTGGTCCAGGCGCTCGTGAACTCGATCAACTCGGTCTTCTGCAACATCGGCAAGCAGATGGGGCCCAAGCCGATCGTCGACTACATGAAGCGCTACGGCTTCTACTCGGTGCCGCCGCTCGAGACGCCCGTGAACGAGCGACGGGCGAGCGGCCTCTACAGCAAGGGCAAGCTGTTCGAGCCCGAGAACGCGGGCCAGGTCGACCCCGGGCGGCTCGCCTTCGGGCAGGAGCGGCTGCAGGTGACGCCGCTCCAGATGGCGATGGTGGCCGCCGGCGTCGCCAACAAGGGCGTCGTCATGGAGCCGTTCGTGGTGCAGAAGATCCGCGCGCCGGACGGTCAGACGATCCGCAAGACGAAGCCGCACGAGCTCGGCCGCGCGATCAGCCCGAAGACGGCGGAGGAGCTCACCTCGATGATGACGCAGGTCGTCCAGAGCGGCACCGGCACCAACGCGCAGATCCCGGGCGTGACCGTGGCGGGCAAGACCGGCACCGCCGAGACCGGTGTCGCGGGCCGCAACACGGTGTGGTTCATCACCTTCGCGCCCGCCGAGGATCCGAAGATCGCCGTCGCCGTCATGGTCGAGCAGCAGGACAGCACCGGCGGGCAGACGTCCGCTCCGATCGCAAAGGCCGTTTTGCAGGCACTTCTCCCGTCCCAGTCGAATACCTAACCTTGCGGATCAACGGGCCATGGCCGTCCAGGACACCCTGATCAACACCCTCTTCGACGAGCGCTACCGGATCATCCGGCGGCTCGGATCGGGTGGGATGGCCAACGTCTACCTCGCCGAGGACGAAGAGCTCGGCCGCCGCGTGGCGATCAAGGTGCTCGACGAGAAGCATGCGATGGACGAGCAGTTCGTCGAGCGCTTCCGCCGCGAGGCCAAGAACGCGGCCTCGCTCTCGCACCCGAACATCGTCTCGATCTACGACCGCGGCGAGGCAGAGGGCACGTTCTACATCGCCATGGAGTACGTCGAGGGCCGCACGCTCAAGGACCTGATCGTGGCGCACGGCCCGCTCCCGGTCGACCAGGCGGTCTCGTACGCGCGCCAGATCCTGAGCGCGCTCCGCTTCGCGCACCGGAAGGGCATCGTCCACCGCGACATCAAGCCGCACAACGTGCTCGTCGACGGCGACGGCCGGCTCAAGGTGACGGACTTCGGGATCGCGCGCGCGGGCGCCAGCCAGATGACCGAGGCGGGCTCGATCATCGGAACCGCGCAGTACCTCTCTCCCGAGCAGGCGCGCGGAGCACCGGTCGACCAGCGTTCCGACCTCTACTCCGTCGGCGTCGTGCTCAACGAGATGCTCACGGGCGCCGTGCCGTTCACCGGCGACACCCCGGTCGAGATCGCCATGAAGCACATCTCGGCGGTGCCGAAGCCGCCGTCGGCGAGCAGGCCCGACGTGCCCGAGGACCTCGACCTCGTCACGCTGCGCGCCCTCGCGAAGGACACGCGCGAGCGCTTCCAGACCGCCGAGGAGATGGATTCCGAGCTCGGTCGTGTGCTCGCGGGGCTCAGCGTGACCGACGCGACCGCCGACGCCGCGACCGCCGTCCTCGCGGGAGCGGGGGTGTCCGACGCGGCCCCGACCGCCGTCGTGCGACGGCAAACACCGCCTCCCTATGCCCCGAGCGGCGGCTACCGCTACGACGAGCCGCCCCCGCCCGGACGCCGCTCGATCTGGCCTTGGCTGCTCGCGCTCGGCCTGGTCGTGGCCGCAGCCATCGCGGGGCTCTACGCGTACAACCGCATCCAGGACGAGCTCAACGCGAACAAGCCGGTCGCCGTCCCGTTGCTCGAGGGCAAGGAGGAGGCGCTCGCCGTGAACGACATCCTCGACCGGGATCTCGAGCCGCACGTGGTCCGCCAGTACCGGCCCGACGACACCGAGAAGGGCAAGGTCTTCGACCAGGATCCGGAGGCGGGCGAGCGCATCGAGCGCGAGAACATCGTCACGATCTACGTCTCCCAGGGGAAACGGAAGGTCGACGTGCCGACCGTGAAGGGCCTCAGCGTGGCCGAGGCCGTCGCCCGCCTCAAGGACGCCGGGCTCAACGCCAATCCCGTCGAGGTCTTCTCGACGCAGCCTGACGGCACGGTGATCGCGCAGGATCCGGCGCCGGGCAAGAGCGTGCCCGAGGGGACGACGGTGCGCATCAACGTCTCACAGGGCGAGAAGCCGATCGCCGTGCCCGACGTGGTCGGGCTCAGCTACGAGGACGCGAAGGCCGCGCTCGAGGACGACGGCTTCATCGTCAAGCGCCAGGACCAGAACTCGAACATCCAGCCGAACACGGTGATCGACACGAGCCCGAAGACCGGGGCAGGCCTCCAGCGCGGCGCAACGGTCACCGTGATCGTCTCCAAGGGCCCCAAGGACGTGGCCGTCCCGGAGGTCGAGGGCCTGGACGAGGAGAGCGCGCGCACGAAGCTCGAGGACGCCGGCTTCACGGTGTCGGTCAGCGACCAGCCGACGGACGACCCCGCCAACGACGGCTTCGTGCTCGGGCAGGACCCGCAGGCCGGCGACCGCGCCGAGCCGGGCTCCTCCGTCGTCATCTTCGTCGGCCGTCTCTCCTCGGACGAGCCGCCGCCGGAGTGAGCCGCAAGCCGCGCGTCGCCGTCGTGATGGGCGGCCGCTCGAGCGAGCACGAGATCTCGCTGGCGTCGGCCCAGTCGGTGCTCGCCGCCCTCGAGGGCGCCGGCTACGAGACCGTCGCGATCGAGATCGGCCGCAAGGGGCGGTGGGCGTTGGCAAGTAAACAGTCTGTTACTTGAACAGGAACACGCCGGCAGGGTGCGGGACCCGATCCAAGTAAACAGTCTGCAACTTGCGCCCGACGACGCCCGGAGAGACGCTGCCGATCCCGACCGACCGCGCGGTGCCCACGGCCCTCGCGGAGGTCGACGTCGTGATCCCCGTCCTGCACGGGCCGTTCGGGGAGGACGGGACGGTGCAGGGGCTGTTCGAGCTCGCGGACGTGCCCTACGTCGGGCCTGGCGTGACGGCCTCGGCCGTCTGCATGGACAAGGACCTGTTCAAGAAGATCCTGCGCGACAGCGGGATCCCCGTCGCACGGCACCTGAAGGTACGCGAGGGCGACCCGTTCCAGAACCCGTACGGCTACCCGGTGTTCGTCAAGCCGGCGAGGCTCGGCTCGTCGGTGGGGATCACGAAGGCACACGACCCCGACGAGCTCGAGGAAGGCCTCCGGCTCGCGTTCAGGCACGACGAGAAGGTGCTGGTCGAGGAGTTCATCGCGGGCATCGAGGTCGAGTGCAGCGTGCTCGGCAACTTCGACGACCCGATCGCCTCGCTCCCGGGCGAGATCGTGCCCAACGCCGAGTGGTACGACTTCTCGGCCAAGTACGACGAGGGTGGGATGGAGCTGATCGTCCCTGCGCGAATCCCGGACGACGCGCAGAAGCGCGTGCAGGACGTCTCGATCCAGGCGTTCCTCGCCACCGACTGCGAGGGGATGGCGCGCGCCGACTGCTTCGTGCGCGAGGACGGCGAGGTGATCGTCAACGAGCTCAACACGATCCCGGGCTTCACAGCCACGAGCGTCTACGCGAAGCTCTTCGAGGCCTCGGGGATTCCCTACGCCGAGCTGCTCGAGCGCCTGATCCAGCTCGGGATCGAGCGTCACGAGCGACGCTCTCGCCTCGAGTACTAGCCCGACCGCACCTCGTCCACGTGCGCCGCGCCGCCGTCCGGCAGGCGCAGCCAGATCAGGTAGTAGCGGTAGGCCTTGTCCTTCGTGTCCAGGTCGAACGTGGTCGTGCTGCCAACCGGCTTCTCGGGCGAGACGTCGACGAAATCGCCACTCGGGCTGTTGCTCGCGCGGATCTTGGCCGGGAAGCCGGGCGTGTCCGTCGTCACCGTCAGCTGGCTCAGTGCGGCGGCCGGTTGCGACTGGAGCACGATGCCGACGCCGGACTTCGTGAAGCTGCGGTAGTCCTCGGTCGTCCAGTAGGTGGTCGGATTGCCGTCGGTGGCCCGGGGGACCTCGGCGTCGTGCTCCCCGCCGGTTCCCTCGGGGTCGTAGGCCGCGATTCCCGTCAGCTTGGCGTTGGTCGCGGCGGCGGCGCCGCCACCGCCGCCCCCGTTCCTGTTCTGGACGCCGTCGACGAGCAGGTAGACCGCGCCGGCGAGCGCCAGCACGAGCAGCGCGAGCACGATGAGGACGCCCGGGGCGCGCCGCGGCTTGCGCCGGACCGCGCGGCCGTTCCCGCGACCGCCGCCGTCTTGCCTTCGGGCAGCGGGAACGACGAGCGTCCGCTCGGCCTCGTCTCCACCGTAGCCGTCGATCGCGGCCAGCGAGGCCTCGAGGTCGTCGACGAGCTCGGCCATCGACGCGTGCCGGTCCTCAGGGTCTTTCGCCATCGCGCGCTGGACGACCAGGTCGAGCCGCGGCGGGCAGTCAGGCCGGCGGTCGAGCGCGCTCGGCGCAGGCTGGTGCACGTGCTGCATCGCGACCGCGACGAAGTTCTCGCCGTCGTAGGGCACGTCGCCCGTGATCAGCTCGAAGAGCACGACGCCGAGCGAGTAGACGTCCGTCTGGGCGTCGACGTCCCGCCCCTGCGCCTGCTCTGGAGCGATGTAGTCGCTCGTCCCCACCACGGCTCCGGTCTGTGTGACGCCGTCCACGTCCAACGAGCGGGCGATCCCGAAGTCGGTCACCTTGGCGCGACCGTCGTCGTTGAGGATGACGTTCTGCGGCTTGACGTCGCGGTGGACGATCCCGCGCTGGTGAGCGAATCCGAGCGCGCGCGCGACCTGGATCGTCAGCCCGACCGCCTCGCGGACCGGAAGCGCGCCCTCGCGGTTGACGAGCTGCTTGAGGTTCTCGCCGTCGATGAACTCGAAGACGATGAACTGGCGTCCGCCCTGCTCGCCGCGGTCGATGACCGTGACGATGTTCGGGTGGGCGAGCTGAGCCACCGCCCGTGCCTCCCGGCGGAACCGCTCGACGTACTCGGGATCGAGCGTGTACTGCTCGTGGAGGATCTTCAGCGCGACGGGGCGTTCCAGCAGGCGGTCGCGCGCCTTGAAGACGCTGGACATTCCACCGGTACCGACGAGCTCCTCGATCTCATAGCGCTCGACGATTACCTCGCCTACCACGGACATGACGTTAGCGCGCAGAACGACGGGGTTAGGAGGATCCTACGCGCCGAGCGCGTGCTCGAGCGCGTCTTCCCAGACCGCGAGGGCCTCGTCCAGCTCGGCATCCGAGAGCACGAGCGGAGTCAGCACGCGGATGCAGTTCGAGTAGATGCCCGACTTCAGGAGCAGCAGCCCCCGACGTGCCGCCTCCTCGACGACCGCGGTCGCGAGCTCGGCGGCCGGCTCCTTGGTCGCGGGATCGCGGACGAGCTCGATCGCCAGCATCGCGCCGAGGCCACGGACGTCGCCGATTCGCGGCCAGCGCTCCTGCCAGGCGTGCATGCGGGCCCGCATCGTCTCGCCGAGGAAGGTCGCCCGCTCGCAGAGGTCCTCCTCGTCGATCACGTCGAGGACGGCCAGCGCGGCCGCCTGCGCGACCGGGTTGCCCACGTAGGTCCCACCGATCGCGGAGTCGCCGGGCGAGTCCATGATCTCGGCCTTGCCGATCACCCCGGAGAGCGGGAGCCCGGCGGCGATCGACTTGGCAACCGTCATCAGGTCGGGCTCGACACCGTAGTGCTCGATCGCGAAGAGCTTGCCGGTGCGGCCGAACCCGGTCTGCACCTCGTCGACCACGAGCACGATCCCGTGGCTGTCGCAGATCGCGCGCACGCCCTCCATGAACTCCGGCGGCGCCACCTGGAAGCCGCCCTCGCCCTGAACCGGCTCGATCACGATCGCGGCCACGGTCTCGGCCGCGACCTGCGTCACCAGCGCGCGCTCGAGCGCGTCGAGGGCGCCCCGCGCGTCCGGGCCGCGGTACTCCTGCGCGAACGGGACGCGGTAGACCTCGGGCGCGAAGGGGCCCAGCCCGGCCTTGTACGGGTGCGTCTTCGAGGTGAGCGAGAGCGAGAGCAGCGTCCGGCCGTGGAAGCCGCCCTCGAAGGCGATCACAGCCGGCCGGCCCGTATAGGAGCGCGCGAACTTGATCGCGTTTTCGATCGCCTCGGTGCCCGCGTTGAAGAACCCGGCCTTGGTCGGGCCCGCGATCGGGGCAAGCTCGCACAGGCGCTCGGCCAGCGTGACGTAGACCTCGTACGGGACGATGGTGAAGTCGGTGTGGCTGAAGTGCGAGAGCTGCTCCTGGGCGGCCTCGACGACCCGCGGGTGCGAGTGGCCGACGGCAAGGCAGCCCACGCCGCCGGCGAAGTCGATGAACGTGTTGCCGTCGACGTCGGTGAGAGTCGCGCCGCGGCCCTCTGCGACGACGATCGGCAGGTAGATCGAGAGCGGCTCGGCGACGACCTTCTCCTTGCGCGCGAGGATCTCCCTGGACCGGGGCCCGGGGACTTCCGTGCGCAGCTCGATCGACCTCGTCGTCGCCATCGCGGCGGACGATAGCTGGACCGCCGGACCCGCCCTAGTAGGAGGACTAGCCGACCTCGAGCCGCTCGATCGTGACCTCGTCGCTCGGCTGGTCACGCGGGTCGCGCGGGACGTTCGAGATCGCATCGGCGACGTCCATGCCGGAGGTCACACGGCCGAAGACGGTGTGCTTCCCGTCGAGCCATGGGCACGCGTCGGCGACCACGATGAAGAACTGGCTGCCGTTGGTGTTCGGGCCGGCGTTGGCCATCGCGAGCGCGCCGCGCTCGACCTTGTTCGGGTTGATCTCGTCCTCGAAGGTGTAGCCGGGGCCGCCGGTGCCGGTGCCGGTCGGATCGCCGCCCTGGATCATGAAGTCCGGGATCACGCGGTGGAACACAACTCCGTTGTAGAAACCGTCCTTGGCGAGGTTCGTGAAGTTCTCGACGGTCTTGGGAGCGTCGCCGTCGAAGAGCTCGACCTCGATGGTGCCGTGATTTGTCTGCAGCGTGGCGTTGGTCATGGCCGGAGACGCTAGCGCAGGAGGGCGGCAGCGCGAGCAGATGCACACGAAACGCACACCGATTCTCCGCGCGCCGCGGGTCAGACTCCCGTGTGGCACGGCATGCTCCTCCGTCTGCCATGCCGATTGGGGGTCCCGCGGAAGCCGCCGCGATGAGGAACGCGGCGCTTCCGCGGGGCTCGCCTGTGCAGCGCCGTACGCTTGGCCGTGTGATCGTCGCGCACCTCGATCTCGACGCGTTCTTCGCGGCGGTCGAGCAACTGGAGCAGCCCGAGTTGCGGAGCCAACCCTTGATCGTAGGCGGCGACCCGCGCGGGCGCGGGGTGGTCGCGACGGCCAACTACGTGGCGCGACGGTACGGGATCCACTCCGCGATGAGCTGCGCGGAGGCGTTTCGCCGCTGCCCGCACGCAGTGTTCGTGCGTCCGCGCCACAGGCTCTACCGCGACTACTCGCGGGCGGTCTGGGACGCCGTCCGCGAGGTCGTCCCCACCGTCGAGCGCACGGGGCTGGACGAGGGCTACCTCGATCTCGGCGAGGTCGTCGACACGGTCCGGCGCGCGCGTGTGGTCGCCGAGGCGGTGCAGGCGTCCGTGCGCGGAGCGACGAGCCTGACGTGCTCGCTCGGCGTCGCGCCGTCGAAGGTCGTCGCGAAGGTGGCCAGCGACCGCCGCAAGCCGGGAGGCGTGACGGTCGTCCTGCCGGGGCGAGAGGCCGCGTTCCTCGCTCCGTTCGACGTGCGGAAGCTTCCGGGTGTGGGCCCACGGGCGGAGCAGCGGCTGAGCGCCGCGGGCGTGGCGACGATCGGTGACCTGGCGGCGCTCGACGACGAGGGCCTCAAGCGGCTCCTGCCCGGCAAGGTCGGCGTGATGCTCCGCGACCGCGCCCGGGGCATCGACCCGCGTGGCCTCGAGCTGTCGACCGAGCCGGTCTCGGTCTCGAACGAGGAGACGTTCGACCGCGACGTCGCCGACCGGCAGCAGCTCGCCGACGAGGTGCGCCGGATGGCGACGCGCCTCGCCGAGCACCTGGAGTCTCGCGGCTACACCGCCCGCACGATCACGACGAAGGTGCGCTACCCGGACTTCTCGATCCGCAGCCGCTCGACCTCGCTGCCCGTCGGCACGGACGACGGAGACCGGATCAGCGAGTTGGCCTGCCAGATGCTCGAGCGCGCGCTCGACGACCGCCCGGGCGCGCTACGGCTCGTCGGCGTCGCCCTGTCCGGGCTCGACGCCCACCGGCAACTGGCGCTGGTCTAGGAGGGTCTGGCGGGATGTCGCTCGTTGCCGGGGTGCGATGGTCGTTCCGAGGCAAGGACGCAGGGAGTGTTCGTATGCGGAGCTATACGGGCGCGACCGAGGACGCCGCCTCGGGGCGAGCAGCGCGGCCCGGCGGCACAGCCGTCATCTCGCCAGACCCTCCTATCAGCCCCAGCGGAAGCCGGTGGGGCTCGGCATCGGCGTCAGCGGACTCGCCGGCAGCCCGGGTGCAGGGTCGGGCAGGTTGAAGCCGCTCGGAGCGACATCGTTGGGCGCATCGGCGTGGAAGAGCGAGGCGTGATACTGGATCTGCCCACGGCCCGGACCGAGCTCGAACTGGCCGCCGCCATACGGGTGGATCCCGTTCTCGGCGCAGTAGTCGAGGGCCTCGGTCAGCCGGCGGACGCTGCCGAAGCGCGACGGCTTGATGTTGATCGTCCGGGGCGGGAACGGCAGCGCGCGGATGTCGTCGACCGAGTGGATGATCGCGTCCCAGGTCACGCGGTCGCGGTGCGGCTCCAGGATCGCATCGGTCTCCTCGGTGAGCGCCGGGTCCTCGATGAACGCATCGGGGAAGCCCTCGACGACGCGTCGGTAGAGGGCCGGATCCGCCGGCTGGTCGACGATCGTGCCCTCGTACTGGCCCTTGAGGTCGACCGACTCGACCACGCCGAGCTCCGCCAGCTCGGCCACGAGGCGGTCGTCCCAGGAGCTCTGCGGGTCGAGCTTGAACTGCATGCCCGGGTAGAGCTCGAGCCACCCCCGGACGCGATCGGTGGTCGGCGGGTCGCCGAGGCGCATCGAGACGACGAATCGAACCGGCTTCGGCTCACGGCCGACGGCGTCGGCGAGCGAGCGGCCCGCCTGACGAAGCGCGAGGTCGAGCGCCGCGCTCTCGAACGCCCAGCGCCGGTAGTCGTGAGAGGCCTCCATCGCGGGGCCGCTGGGGAAGAGCTCGAGCCGACCGACCAGCTCGGAGAACGAGTCCAGGGCGTGCGAGCCCGTGATCGGCAGCTCGGTGCCTCGAGCTTGAAAGGCGTCCTGGTCCTCTCCCGTGTACGTGACGTCCTCGCCGATGCCCTCCTCGCCGCCGCCGTGCAGGTGGATCACGGTCGTGACGCGCGTGAAGTCCGTCGAGACGCGCTGCTCGAGCCGTTCGAGCTCGTAGGACTCGATCTCGAGCTGTAGATCCGCAAGCAGGTCGTAGGTCGACACGAACGCGAACCCTAAGGATCTAGGATCGCGGCCGTGGTCCTGTCCGACCGCACCATCCGCAGATTGCTCGACGAGGGGCGCATTCAGATCGACCCGCTCGACGAGGGCCTGATCCAGCCGTCGAGCGTCGACGTTCGCGTCGACCGCTTCTTCCGCGTCTTCCACAACGCGCGCTACCCATACATCGACGTCAAGGAGCCGCAGGAGGACCTGACCGAGCTGGTCGAGGTCGAAGGGGACACGCCGTTCATCCTCCATCCGGGCGAGTTCGTGCTCGGCTCGACGCTCGAGCGGATCCGCCTGCCCGACGACCTCGTCGCCCGATTGGAGGGAAAGAGCTCATTGGGGCGCCTCGGCCTGCTGATCCACTCGACCGCCGGCTTCATCGACCCCGGCTGGGACGGCCACGTCACGCTCGAGCTCTCGAACGTCGCCAACCTCCCGATCACCATCTACTACGGGATGAAGATCGGCCAGATCTCGTTCGTGCAGCTGAGCGAGCCGGCCGAGACGCCGTACGGCGCCGACGCGATCGGTTCGAAGTACCAGGGCCAGCGCGGCCCGACGCCGAGCCGCTACTGGCAAAACTTCGATCCGGAGCGGGTGTGAACGTCCTCGTCACGGGCGCCACCGGCTTCGTCGGGCCGCCGGTGGCGAACGCGATCGTCGGCGCCGGCCACCACGTGCGGGTGCTCGAGCGCAAACCCGGCTCGTGGAGCAAGGCGGGGATCCGCTGCCAGGAGGCCGTCCAGGGCGACATGACCGATCCGGACAGCCTCCGCCGCGCCGTCGCGGGCCGCGAAGTCGTCGTCCACCTCGTCGCGATCCGGCAGGGCAAGGAGGAGGAGTTCCACAAGATCATGGTCGAGGGGACGCGCTCGCTGATCGCAGCCGCAAAGGACGCCGGAGTGAACCGCTTCGTGCTCATGAGCGCGCTCGGCACAACCGAGGAGACGAAGGACCTCGTCCCCTACTACAACGCCAAGTGGACGGAGGAGAAGGACCTCGAGGCATCGGGCCTCGAGTACGTGATGTTCCGGCCGAGCTTCGTCTTCGGACGCGAGGGCGGGATCCTGCCGACCTTCCGCAAGCTCGCGCGGCTGACGCCCGTGACCCCGATCACCGGCAAGGGAACCCAGCGGATCCAGCCGATCTGGATCGACGACATCGCCGCCTACTTCGCCGCCGCCGTCGACAAGCCCGAGGCCGCCAACCGGGCTTTCGATGTGGGCGGGCCCGACCAGGTGAGCTGGAACGAGTTCTGGGACCGGCTGAAGCGGGCGCTCGGCGTCCGGAGGCCGAGCGTCCACGTGCCCATGGGCTTCATGCGCCTCAACGCGCTCGTCACGGAGCGGCTCCCAGGGAACATCCCGCTCACCCGCGACCTGCTGACGATGCTCGAGGCGGGCGACAACGTCGTCTCGGACGGCGCGGCCGTGGAGACGTTTCAGCTCCCGCTCGTCTCCCTGGACGAGCAGCTGCGCCGCGTCGCCGCTTAGAAACGCACGGGTGGCTCGTGGGGAACCATGGGGTTCCCCCACGCAAAAGAAAAGGGGCCGCACGAAGGCGGCCCCTTATTCCAGCACCAGCGATGAATTGGTAGAGACGCTTCCTGCTCGGCTTTAGGCCGGCGGCGCGATGACGCGACGTCCCCTACGCTGGCTAGACGGTTCCCCGTAGGTCCCGGGAACACGCGTCCCTACCCGCTGGCACCTCCACTGCCCGTACTTGAATCTGTCACTCTCGGACCACCTCCTTTCCGCGGTAGGCCTACTGTAGCCGAGCGGATAGGACGACCGAAAGTTCTAGCCCTCGGTCCTGGTTGACGGTCACGCTCTCGAGCGTCGGGTCGGCCTGGCGAGCCCGCGAGTACAGCTCGAGGGGGTCCTTGTGCGAGAGGACGTTGTCGGCGACGACGAGCGCGCCGGGCTCGACCTTCGTCCGGACGAGCCCGAACAGCGGCTCGTAGTCCTCCTTCTCCGCGTCGAGAAAGACCACGTCGAAGACGTCGTCGATCCTCTGCAGCTCCTCGAAGGCATCGCCTTCGACCAGGTCGGCCCAGTCCTCGAGTCCGGCCTCGGCGATGTTCCGCCGCCAGTCCTCGCACTTGGCCGGATCCTTTTCGAGCGAGAGGACGTGGCCGCCGAGGTTCCGCACGCCGGCGGCGAGCCAGATGGTCGAATAGCCGCGTGAGCCGCCGATCTCGAGGACCTCGCAATCGGTCTGGGGAGCGACGAGAGCGAACAGGAACTGGCCCGTCGTCCGCGCGACCTGCCGGCTGCGGAGCTCCCGCGCGACGCCCTGGGCGCGCTCGTCGGCGTCCTGGCGCTCGAGGCGCTCGAGCACGCTCCTGACCCGGTCGTCGAGCACGGGCCGACACGCTACCGTGCCCGCGTGGGACGGGATCAGCGCAGGTCGACCTTGATTCTCCCGTCCTCGACGAAGACCCGGAAGGTGTCGACCGGGAACACGGCGGGCAGCGTGAGCGCCTCCCCGGTGCGGATGTCGATGTTCGCGCCGTGGCGCGGGCAGATGGCGACGCCTTCCTCCACGTCGAAGTCGCCCTCGCAGAGCGGGCCGTCGTCGTGCGAGCAGCGGTCCTCGAGCGCGTAGTACTCGCCGTTCAGGTTGTAGACGCCGACCGCTAGCTGGCCGGCATGGACGATCCTGACCTCGCCCGGCGGGAGCTCCTCGACCGCACAGACGTCCACTGCTGAGACCGAGCTAGGCAGTGCTACCGAAGTCGAGCTCGTCCGCGAGGCCCGCCCATTCCTCGGGAAGCGGCGTTCCCTTCGCCTTGTGGAGCGCGACCTTGAGCACGCCGAGACCCAGCAGTGCGCACTTGAGCCGGATCGGCGTGAGCGGGATGCCGATCTCCTCGAGCAGCTCGTCGCGCGGCATCATCGCGATCTCGGTCGCTTTGCGGCCCTTGACCATCTCGGTCAGCATCGACGTCGCCGCCTGGCTGATCGCGCAGCCGCGGCCGGAGAACTTGACCTCGTCGATCGTCTCGCCGTCCTCGCCGAGTGCGACGTAGATCGCGACCTCGTCGCCGCACAGCGGGTTCTGGCCCTCGGCGGCCGCGTCCGCGCTCTCGATCACGCCGTGACCGCGCGGGTTCTTGTAGTGGTCGAGGATGACCTCGCGATACAGCTGGTCGAACTCGCTCATCCGAAGACCTTTCTCACCTTCTCCAAACCTGTAACCAGGCGGTCGATCTCCTCCGGGACGGTGTAGAGGTAGAAGCTGGCGCGGTTGGTTGCGGGAACGCCGAGCTTCTTCATCAGCGGCTGGCAGCAGTGGTGGCCCGCGCGAATGGCGACGCCCTCCCAGTCGAGCACCTGCGAGACGTCGTGCGGGTGCACGCCTTGGACGTTGAACGAGACGATCCCGGCGCGGCGGTCGGCCGGAGGGCCGTAGAGCGTGACCTCGGGGAGCTCGCCCAACCGGTCGAGCGCGTACGCGGCGAGCTCGTGCTCGTGCCGCTCGATCGCCTCGAGGCCGACCTCGTTCAGGTAGTCGACGGCCGCGCCGAAGCCGACCGCTTCGCCGATCGGCTGGGTGCCGGCCTCGAACTTGGCCGGGATCTCGCCCCACGTCGTCCGCTCGAGGGTCACGGAGTGGATCATGTGCCCGCCGAGGTTGAACGGCTCCATCGCCTCGAGCAGCTCCGCCCGGCCCCAGAGTGCGCCGACGCTCGTCGGGCCGCACATCTTGTGAGACGAGAACGCGAGGAAGTCGCAGCCGAGCGCCTGGACGTCGATGCGCCGATGCGGGGCAGCCTGAGCGGCGTCAACGACCATGATCGCCCCCTGCTCGTGCGCCCATGCCGACAGCCGCTCGATCGGGTTGATCGTCCCGAGCGAGTTCGAGACTAGGCCGGCGGCGACCACCTTCACGTTGCCGGCGGACGTGAACTCGTCGAGGCTCTCGAGCTGGAGCTCGCCGCCGTCGTCGAGCGGGATCATGCGGAAGTCCGCTCCGGTCCGCGCGGCGATGTACTGCCACGGGACGAAGTTGGAGTGATGCTCGAGCTCCGTGACCACGACCAGGTCGCCCGGCCCGAGATTCGAGAGCCCCCAGGCGTAGGCGACCAGGTTGATTCCCTCGGTCGCGTTGCGGGTGAAGACCACCTCCCGCGGCGCCGGCGCGTTGACGAACGCGGCCACCTTCTGCCGCGCGCCCTCGTAGGCCTCCGTCGCCCGCTCGGTGAGCAGGTAGACGCCTCGGTGAACGTTGCCGTAGGAGGTCTCGTAGAAGGAGCGCAGCGCGTCGAGCACCTGACGCGGCTTCTGTGAAGTCACGGCAGAGTCGAGATAGGCCAGCGGCTTGCCATGAATCTCCTGCTCGAAGATCGGGAAATCCGTGCGCAGCTTCGGCGCGTCCAGCTTCACTTCGGGACTCACGGCCATGGGGCAATCGTACCGACCCCACTGGTTTTGCCTGCCGGCGACGCTACCCTTAGGCGGGTGCGCGTGCGGCTACTGATGCCCCTCGTGCTCGTCCTCCTCGCCGCGGGGTGCGGGGGTGGCGAGTCGGCCTCGGACGTCAAGCTCCCCGGCGATGCAGACGCGGGCAAGCAGGTCTTCGCGGACGCCGGCTGCGGCGGCTGCCACACGCTGCGCGCGGCCGAATTCGAGCGGCACCACCGGCCCGAACCTCGACACGCTCGGCCCCAGCTACGAGCGCGTGGTGCGTCAGGTCGAGAACGGCAGCCCGGCGATGCCGTCGTTCAAGTTCAAGCTGGGCCGGGACGAGATCCACAACGTTTCGGCCTTCGTGGCCAAATCGACCGGCGGCGGCCTCAAGGGCAAGCCGCTCGCAGGCAAGTTCAAGCCGGACGACACCAAGCTGTCCGACTGCAAGGCCGACTTCTCGTGCATGGAGCAGGCGTACGGGAACCTCGCCTATTACGACGGCCCCGAGGTCGCGCTGAAGCAGTTCACGGCTGCGATCGCGAAGCCGGGCGCCGTCGAGGGCAACTGCCACCGGATCGCGCACGCGATCGGCGCCGCATCGCTCGCGCACTTCAAGGGCAAGGTCGGCCCGGCGTTCGCCGCCGGCACCGCAGTCTGCTGGTCGGGCTACTACCACGGCGTCGTGGAGCGCGCGCTCACCGACGTCAAGAGCAAGGATCTCCCCGACGCCGTCCGCAAGACGTGCGCCGACCCGGATCTCCGCAACGGCCCCACGTTCACGCTCTACCAGTGCGTGCACGGGCTCGGGCACGGCCTGATGATCTACACGGCATACGACCTGCCCCGGTCGCTCAAGGTCTGCGACATGCTCACGAGCAGCTGGGACCAGACGTCGTGCACCGGCGGGGTCTTCATGGAGAACCTCTCCTCGTCCTACGGCGTCAAGTCAAAGTGGCTCAAGGACAGCGACCTGCTCTATCCCTGCGACGTCGTCGCCAATCGCCACAAGATCTACTGCTACCTCATGGTCACCTCACGCATCCTGCCGACGGTGAACTACAACTTCGCCAAGGCGTCGAAGATCTGCCGCAAGAGCGAGAAGGCGTGGATCGCGACCTGCTTCCAGTCGCTCGGCCGCGACGCGTCAGGGCAGAGCCGGCAGAACCCAGACCAGATCCTGACCTGGTGCAAGACCGGCGGGGACATGACGAGCGACTGCGTCTACGGCGCTGCCCGCGACATGTCGAGCAACTACGCCGGCGGCAAGGAGGCCTCCGTCCTCTGCGACAAGGCGCCCAAGGGCATGCGCGCGCGCTGCTTCGAGGGCATCGGAACGATCCTCGGCGGCCTCCACCAGTCGTCCGAGGACCGGCGCGCCGCCTGCGCGACGATCACGAAGCAGTACGCGGCCGTCTGCTCCCGCGGCGCGGGCGCGTAGAGCCCGGGGAGACAGCGCCCTTTGGGTCGTGTCTGGGGTCAGACCCTAGACACGTCTCGCTTGGACATCGCCCTTGCCGGAGAACACCCCTTCCCGCTGCAACGGCGTGGGAGCACTCGTTCGCGGTCGATCGTCCGCGTGGGGCGTGTCTGGGGTCAGACCCTAGACACGGCCAAAACGGACTAGCGGCTGCCCGCCCGCCCAGGCAGGAAGCGGTCGTCCGTGAGCACGAGACCGGCGATCGCGATGCCCGTGCCGCCGGCGACGGCGAGGAAGCCCCACGGCCCGGGCGTCGTGAGGCCGAAGAAGTGGCGGAGGCCGTCCGCCGCCAGCACGACGAAGTAGGCCGCGACGAGGCCGGCCACGAGCCCGAAGACCCAGAGGCGGCGGCTCCCGGGCGTCGCCTCCAACGCCACGACGAGGTAGAGGCCGATGCCGATCAGGACGCTCACGGCCGCGGTGCGCGCCTCGTCGAGCGGGACGCCCGCCACATTCAGTGCAAACAGGTACGACGAGAGGACGCCGATGCCGGCAGCTGTCCCGGCGGGAACGGCGAAGCGCCCGACCTCGCGCAGGAAGCCCTCGGTGCGCCACGGCCCGGAGCTGGGCGCGAGCGCGAGGAAGAAGGCCGGGATCCCGACCGTGAGCGTCGCCGCGAGTGTCAGGTGGCGTGGCAACAACGGGTACGGCTCCTTGGTCAGCCCGATCGAGAGGATCAGGAAGGCCGCGAACGCTGACTTCGCGGCGAAGAGCTTCGTGACCCGCTGCAGATTGCGGAGGATCTTCCGCCCCTGGACGACCATCTCCGGAACGGCGGCGAAGTCCCCGTTGACGAGCACGACGTCGGCCACGCTGCGGGCCATCTCGGACCCGCTCCCCTGCGCGATCGCAAGCCGTGAGGCCTTGAGCGCGGGCACGTCGTTGACACCGTCGCCCACCATCGCCACGTAGCGGCCGTGATCGCGCAGCCGCTCCACGACCGCCTTCTTCCCCTCGGGCGAGATGCGGCCGACGACGCCTGCCTGCACGAGCTGCTCGAGCGGTGCGTCCCCCGAGACGATCTCGCCGCCGATCCCCGCGTCCCGGGCGATCGCGCCGACCGTCTCGGGCGCGTCGCCCGACATCACCTTCAGCTCGACCCCCTGGTCGAGGAAGAAGCGCACCGTGTCGGCTGCCTGCGGGCGGAGCTCCTCGGCGAGGACGGCGACGCCGAGCGGCGTCAGCCCGTCGAGCTGCTCGAACGAGCCGTCCGTGGTGCCGAAGGCCACGACGCGCCGCCCCGCGCGCTGCTCGCGCTCCGCCGTCGCGGCGAGCGTGCCGAGCGGGAAGAGCTCGGGGGCGCCGAGCACGTAGCCCTCGCCGCTCAGCCGGAGGGCGCTCCAGCGGCGGGCGGACGAGAACGGCACGGACTCGACAGGCTCCTCGCCGGGCGTGTCGCCCGCGAGCGCCCGCAGGGTGGCGTTCTTGCTCGGCGAGCTGGCCGCGAAGCGCTCCAGGTCGCGGCGCAGCCGTTCGGAGTCGACGCCCTCGGCGGGCTCGAGCGCGACGACCCGCAGCCCGGGCTCGGTCAGCGTGCCGGTCTTGTCGAGGCAGATCAGGTCGACAGAGGCCAGCGACTCGATCGCGTTCAGCTGCTGGGACAGCGCCCCGCGCCGGCTCAGCTGCAAGGCGGCTGCCGCGAACGTCACGCTGACGAGCAAGATCAACCCCTCCGGGACGAGAGTGACGATGCCGGCGACGGCGGTGGTCACCGCTTCGCGCGTGGAGCTCGGCCCCTTGGCCAGCACGATCACGAACATCACGCCGAGCGGCACCATCAACCCGACGAGGATGTAGAGCAGGTAGTTGATCGACACCTCGAGCGGCGAGCGCGGGTGACGGAACTCACGCGCCTCGCCGGCGAGCTTCTGGGCGTAGCTGTCATCGCCGACCGCATCGACCGTGTACGACCCGGCGCCCTCGACCGCGAACGAGCCGGAGCGAACCTCCTCGCCCGGGTCGCGCTGCACCGGCCGCGACTCACCGGTGAGGATCGACTCGTCCAGCGCCAGTCCGGCCGTCTCGGTCAGAGGCCCGTCAGCGACCACCTGGTCGCCTGCCTGCACGCGCACGAGGTCGCCCTGGACGACGTCCTCGACCGCAACGTCGCGAGCCTCGCCGTCGCGGACGACCGTCGCCTTGGGCGCCACGAGCGCAGCGAGCCGGTCGAGCGACCGCTTCGCGCGGAGCTCCTGCCAGATCCCGATCCCCGAATTGGCGGCGATGATGAAGAGGAAGAGCGCGTCGCGCCAGTCGGCGAACACGAGCGTCAGCAGGCCGAGCCCGGCCAGGATCGCGTTGAACGGCGTGAGCACGTTCGCCCGGATGATCGAGGCGGTCGAGCGGCTGGTCGGAGGCGGCGCGGGCGGCCCGCGCTCCGCGAGGCGGCGCCGTGCTTCCGCCTCGGTCAGGCCGGTGACGCTCACGCGTCGAGGCTACTAAGAAGCTCTAGCGGCGGAGCATGCGCCCGCAGCGGCTCGTGAGAGCCTTACGCCTCGGGGATGCGCGCCTCGAGGGCGGCGCCGAGGGCGTCGCGCACCGGCTCGAGCTCGATGCGGTCGAGGATCTCGCTGAAGAAGCCGCGCACGATCAGACGCTCGGCCTCGGCCTTCGAGAGACCGCGGGACATCAGGTAGAAGAGCTCTTCGCGGTCGACCTGGCCGATCGTGGCCGCGTGGGTGCAGCGGACGTCGTTGGCGAGGATCTCCAGGCCCGGGATCGCGTCCGCATGCGCCTTCTCGGAGAGGAGCAGGTTGCGGTTCTCCTGGTAGGCGTTCGTTTTCTGCGCATCGCGCTCGACGCGGATCATCCCGCGCCAGACGCAGGTCGACTCGTCGCGTAGCGCGCCCTTGAACGCGAAGTCGGACGTCGTCGACGGCGCCATGTGCTCCTGGAAGGTGTCGTAGTCGAGGTGCTGGGTGCCGTCCGAGAAGTAGGCGCCGGTCACCCGGGAGGTTGCCCCCGGCCCGGCGAGGTCGTTCTGGATCCGGACCTTTCCCTTCTTGGAGCCAAAGCCACCGGCGACCCAGTCCAGCTCGGCGTCGCGCTCGACACGCGCGTGGTGGGAGGCGAAATGCCACGTCTCGCGCGAGAGGTTCTGCAGCGAGACGTACTCCAGCTTCGCGCCCTGCTCGACGAAGAGCTCGACCGCAGCGTTCGAGTAGGCGGCGAGGTCGGGCCCACCGGAGACGTACTCCTCGATCAGCGTGAACCGGCTCTGCTCGCCGGCGACTACCAGCAGGCGCCAGAAGAGCGACCCGTCCTCGATCGAGTTCGCGATCCGCACGTAGAGCGGCTGCTCGAGCTCGAGACCCTTCGGCACCTCGACGAGGAGCCCGTGCTTCCAGACCGCCGCGTTGTGTGCGGCGAACTTCTCGTCGTGTCCGACGAGCTCGCCCAGGCGCGGGTGGTCCGTGTCGAGGGCCTCGAAGCGGATGCCGGGCGGGGCCATCTGGATCTCGATCCCACCCTCGCCGACGTGGGCGATCGCCGCGACGTCGATGTCCAGCAAGCCGGCAGCCGCCGCCGGAGCGCCGGCACCGTTGGCGGCGAAGCTCTCCGGGTCGAAGCCGCGGAGATCGGTGAAGCGCCAGGACTCCTCGGTGGTGCTTGGGAGCGGGAGCTCCTGGTAGCGGGCCGCCGCAGCGGCTCTATCCAACGGACCCTTCCATCTGAAGCTGGATCAGCCGGTTCATCTCGACCGCGTACTCGAGCGGGAGCTCCTTCGTGATCGGCTCGACGAAGCCGGACACGACCATTGCGGACGCCTCGGCTTCCGACAGGCCGCGCGACATCAGATAGAAGAGCTGCTCCTCGCCGATCTTGGAGACGGTGGCCTCGTGCCCGATGTCCACGTTCGACTCGTCGATCCGGATGTACGGGTACGTGTCGGAACGGGAGCGCTCGTCGAGGATCAGCGCATCGCACACGACCTTGGAGCGCGAGCCCTCGGCGCCCTTCGCGACCTCGAGCAGCCCGCGGTAGCCGGCGCGGCCGCCGTTCTTCGAGATCGACTTGGACGTGATCACCGACGACGTGCGCGGCGCGACATGCACGCACTTGCCGCCCGCGTCCTGGTGCTGGCCCTCACCCGCGAAGGCGATCGAGAGCACCTCGCCGTGCGCGCCCTCGCCGACGAGCCAGATCGCCGGGTACTTCATGGTCAGCTTGGAGCCGAGGTTGCCGTCGACCCACTCCATCGTCGCGTTCTCGTAGGCGACCGCGCGCTTCGTGACCAGGTTGTAGACGTTGTTCGACCAGTTCTGGATCGTCGTGTAGCGGCAGCGTGCGCCGGGCTTGACGATGATCTCGACCACGGCCGAGTGCAGCGAGTCGCTCGAGTAGATCGGCGCGGTGCAGCCCTCGACGTAGTGCACGTACGCACCCTCGTCGACGATGATGAGGGTGCGCTCGAACTGGCCCATGTTCTCCGCGTTGATGCGGAAGTAGGCCTGGAGCGGCATCTCGACCTTGACACCGGGAGGCACGTAGATGAACGAGCCGCCGGACCAGACGGCCGAGTTGAGCGCCGCGAACTTGTTGTCGTTCTGCGGGATCACCTTGCCGAAGTGCTGACGCACGAGGTCCTCGTGCTCGCGCAGCCCGGAGTCCATGTCCAGGAACAGCACGCCCTGGCTCTCGAGCTCCTCCTTCAGCTTGTGGTAGACGACCTCGCTCTCGTACTGCGCGCCCACACCGGCCAGATACTTCTTCTCGGCCTCGGGGATCCCGAGCTTGTTCCAGGTGTCGAGGATGTCCGGCGGTAGGTCCTCCCACGACTTGGCCTGCTTCTCGGTCGGGCGGATGTAATAGAAGATGTTGTCGAAGTCGATCTCCGCCACGTTGCCGCCCCACTTCGGGAGCGGACGGGCGAGGAAGTACTCGAGCGAGCGCAGGCGGAACTTGCGCATCCACTCGGGCTCGTTCTTGTGCTCGGAGATCGCGGAGACGAGCTCGGGGCTGAGACCGCGGCCCGACTTGAAGAAGTAGTCCTCCTTCTCGTGGAAGCCGTACTTGTACTCGCTGCCGATCTCGGCGACGACCTGGGTCTCGTTCTCCTTGACTGCGGCCATCAGGCCTCTCCTCCAACCGGTTCGGGCATGAACGCCTCGTACCCCTCCGCCTCGAGCTTGTGCGCGAGCTCGGGGCCACCTTCCTCCACGATACGTCCACCGACGAAGACGTGCACGAAGTCGGGCTTCACGTAGTTGAGGATCCGCTGGTAGTGGGTGATCACGACGGCGCCCATCTCGGGGCCGACGAGCTCCTGGACGCCGTTCGCGACGATCTTGAGCGCGTCGATGTCGAGGCCGGAGTCGGTCTCGTCGAGCACTGCGATGCGCGGCTGCAACATCGCCATCTGCAAGATCTCGACGCGCTTCTTCTCGCCGCCGGAGAACCCGTCGTTGAGGTAGCGCTGCGCGAGCTCCCGCGGAATCTTGAGGCGCTCCATCTCGCCGAGGAGCGACTTGCGGAACTCAGGGATCCGAATCGGGTCGTCCTCGCCCTTCCTCGCCTTGCGGATGGCGTTGATCGCCGAACGCAGGAAGCTGGTGACGGTGACGCCGGGGATCGCGTGCGGGTACTGGAACGCCAGGAAGAGGCCGGCCTGTGCGCGCTCGTCGGCGCCACGGCTGGTCATGTCCTGCCCATCGAAGAGGATCTGTCCCTCGGTGATCTCGTACGCCGGGTGGCCCATCAGCGCGTAGGCCAGCGTGGACTTCCCCGAGCCGTTCGGGCCCATGACCGCGTGGATCTCGCCCGGGCTCACCGAGAGGTCGACACCCTTGACGATCTCCGTGCCGTCCTCCAGCCCGACGTGCAGATTCCTCAGCTCGAGCAGTGGCAAGTTTGTGCGCCCCCCAACCTAGGTTCGAAGCGCCCTCGCGCCCCAGTTCGTGACCCCATGGTAGCCCATCGTCTCCCCTCGCCGTGGCGGTCGGAAACCCCTGGTATCCTCGCTGTATGCCCGGTCCTCTCAGCTGGTGGGAGCTTGCGATCCTCCTCCTGCTCCTGCTGCTCTTCTTCGGCCCGAAGCGGCTGCCCGAGATGGGCCGCTCGCTCGGCAAGGGGATCCGCGAGTTCAAGGAATCGGTCAGCGGCGCGGTCAAGGACGACGACGAGCCGGACGAAACGCCCGCCGAGCTCCCTCCGCCCGAGGACGAGACGGTGACCACGGCGCCGCGCAGCCGCAAGTCGACGACCGGTTAGCCCATGGCGCGGCGGTTGCTGCCGCGGAAGCTCGGCCACGGCGAGGAGGCGACCCTCGTCGAGCATCTCGGCGAGCTCCGCACTCGCTTGATCGTCAGCCTGGTCTCGCTCGGCGTCGCCTTCGCGATCATCTTCCCGTTCCACAACCGGCTGATCGAGTGGTTGATGGGACCGCTCCCCGACGACAAGAAGCTCGTGACGCTCGGGGTCACGGAGCCGTTCACGACCTCGATCAAGGTCAGCTTCTACGCGGCGATCGCGGTCGCGCTGCCGATCTTGCTCTACCAGCTGTGGAGCTTCCTCGCCCCTGCGGTGGAGGAGTCCACCCAGCGCGTCGTGTCGGTCTTCGTCGCGCTCGCGACAGCCCTGTTCGCCCTCGGGCTGGCGTTCGGCTACACCGTGGTCCTGCCGCGCGCGCTGACGTTCCTCACGAACTACGACGACAACCTCTACGACGTCCAGATCCGGGCCAGCTACTACTTCAGCTTCGTCTCGCTCGCGCTGCTCGGGATGGCGCTCGTCTTCGAGCTGCCGATCTTCATCCTCGCGCTCGTGCGTCTGCGCGTGCTCACGTCTGACCGGCTTCGCCGGAACCGGAGGATCGGGATCTTCGTCGTGATCGTGATCGCGGCGCTGCTGCCGACGGTCGATCCGGTCTCGCTCGCGTTCGAGGCGATTCCGATGGTGCTGCTGTTCGAGCTCTCGATCTGGCTCGCGGTCTTCATGGAGCGCCGCTGGGAGCGCGCCGCGCTGGCGCACGACACCCTGTGACCTTCCCGAAAATCGAGCTGCACGTGCACCTCGAGGGCACGGTGCGGGCGCACACGCTGCTCGAGATCGCGCAGCGGAACGACTACGCGCTGCCGGCCGACAGCGCCGAGGGGCTCGCCGGCCTCTACGACTTCCGCGACTTCGCGCACTTCATCGATGTGTGGGTGCTGACGACGAACGCGCTGCAGCATGCGGACGACTTCCGCCAGGTGGTCGCCGACTACGCGGCCGAGGCGGCGGAGCACGGTGGCGTCTACGTCGAGGGCATCTTCTCGCCGGCCGAGCGCGTCCGCCGCGGCGTGACCTGGGAGGACGTCTTCGAGGGCTACTGCGACGGCGCTCAGGAGGCGCGCGAGCTCCACGGCGTCGAGGTGCGGCTGACCCCTGACATCACGCGCGGCTTCCCGCTCGACGAGGCCTTCGACACCGTCCGCTGGGCGGCGAGGTACCGCGACCGCGGCGTCCTCGGCGTCGGCCTCGGCGGGCTCGAGGCGGAGTTCGGGCCCGAGCCGTACGCGCCCGCCTTCGAGCTCGCGCGCGAGCTCGGCCTCGCCTCGGTACCGCATGCCGGAGAGGTCGCCGGCGCAGCGTCGATCCGCGGCGCGCTCGACGAGCTCGGCGCGGTCCGGCTTCGCCACGGCATCCGGGCCGTCGAGGACGCGGACCTGATCGACGAGCTGCGCGACCGCGAGCTCGTCCTGGACGTCTGCCCGATCTCGAACGTGCGGACCGGAGCGGTACGCTCGCTCGAGGAGCACCCGCTGCCGCAGCTCGTCCGCGACGGCGTGAAGTGCTCGGTCTCCACGGACGATCCGGCCATGTTCGACACCGACCTGACTTGCGACTACGAGGCGGCCGCCTCCCTGGGTTTGTCGCCCCAGGGCGCGTACGAGGCGGGGGTCCTGGGCGCCCTCTGCGACGAGGCGACGCGCAGGCGTCTGCGGCAGATCGGCGAGTCCTTCGACTGGCAAAACGACCGCTAGGCTGTACCGGCTATGGCCAGGTCAGCACAGCGCAAGCGACAGTCGGCTGCGCGCCCGCGTCAACAGCCGGAAGGCGGCCGTCCGAAGAAGCGCTCCAGCCAGCTCAACTCCTACGAGCAGGAGATGTTCTTCCCACGCCTGCGCAGGCAGGCGAAGTGGATGTTCGTCTTCCTCGCGGTGGTCTTCGGCTTCGGCTACGTCATCTTCAACGTGGGCGGCTCGATCCCCGGAACCGGGCTCGGCGACGTCCTCCAGGGCCTCGGCCAGAGCAGTACCGCCGATGTGGGCGGCGCGCGCGACGAAGTGAAGGACCACCCGAACGATCCGCAGGCGTACCTCAAGCTCGCCGACGCGCTCACGCAGGACAACCGCACTGACGAGTCGATCCCGGCGCTCGAGCAGTACGTCAAGCTGAAGCCGAACGACACGGACCAGATCAGCCGGCTCGCGGGCCTGTACATGGGTCGCGGGTCGCGCTTCCAGCAGGAGGCGCTGGCCGCGCAGGCCGAGGTGGCTGCGGCGACGCCGGGTGCTGCCTTCGCGCCTGCGAGTGGTCTCCTGACGCAGCTGCGCGCCCAGGGCGAGGTCGAGAAGGCGCTCTCCTCGGAGGCGAACCAGAAGCTGAGCCAGGCATCCAGCGACGCGGCGGGCGCGTTCCTGAGCGCGACGACCCTCTGGCAGCGGCTCGGGAAGTTGCAGCCGAACGACTCGGCCGTGCAGTTCTCGCTCGCGCAGTCCGCCGAGCAGGCCGGCGACTACGCCACCGCGATCAAGGCGTACCAGCAGTTCATCAAGCTCGCGCCGGACGATCCGAACGTGCCGGCGATCAAGCGGCAGATCGCGCTGCTCAAAGCGCAGCAGCAGATCCAGCCGACTGCGCAACCATCCGGTTAGACTCGCGCGGCGGATGAACTTCGACATCAAGACCGAGGAGCTCGGCGGCCAGACCTACGTGATCGCGCTCGGCGGCGAGGTCGACCTCTACACGGCGCCGGAGTTCAAGCAGCAGCTGCTCGAGGTGATCCGCCAGGGCGCGAAGGACGTCGTCGTGGACTTCTCGGACACGACCTTCATCGACTCGACGACGCTCGGCGTCCTCGTCGGCGGCGTGAAGCGCCTGCGCACGAACGAAGGGCGGCTCTCGCTCGTCTGCGCCGACCGCAACATCACCAAGATCTTCGAGATCACCGGCCTCGACCGCGTCTTCACGATCTACGGAAGCCGCGACGAGGCGCTGACCCAGATCTCCTCCGGCCAGCCCTCGGCGTAGCGGTGAGGGCGGGCGCGCTCCTCGGGGTCGCGCTCCTGCTCGCGGTCGGCGGCGGGTGCGGCGGCACCGGCGGGCTCACCGAGGGTGGAAGCGCCGGTAGCGGCGCGCCGCTCTTCGTCGAGAAGTGCGGCGGATGCCACACGCTGCGTGCGGCCGGTACGCAGGGGACGGTCGGGCCGAACCTGGACGAGGCCTTCGCCCAGGATCGCAAGGACGGGATCCCGGACAGCACGATCGAGAACGTGGTGCACGACCAGATCAAGTACCCGTCGCCGGACAAGGTCTCCAGCGACATCCCGGCGATGCCCGCGAATCTCGTGACGGGCGAGGACGCTGACTCGGTGGCGGCCTACGTCGCATCGGTCGCGGCCGTGCCCGGCGCCAAGGTCACGGCTCCGCCGCCGGCACCTCCGCCGCCGCCCGCGGGTGGAGGCGGCGGCGGCGGCGGCGCGGCCGCCGAGGGCAAGTCGATCTTCGTCTCCAACTGCGGCTCCTGCCACACGCTCGCGGCCGCCGGCACGAGCGGAACCATTGGGCCGAACCTGGACGACGCGAAGCCCAGCGAAGCACTCGTGAAGGAGCGGGACACGAACGGCAAGGGCGTGATGCCGGCCTTCAAGGGCAAGCTCACGGACGCGCAAATCGACGCGGTCGCGAAGTACGTGTCCCAGAACGCCGGCCAGTAGCGCGGCCGCCCGGCTGACGGCCAGCGTCCGCGTGGGGCGTGTCCGGGGTCAGACCCTGGACGTGGCCCGAGGGGTCGGGCCCGTTCTCGTCGAGGATGAGCCTCTCGTACTCGACCGCAGCGGACTCGCCGCCGCCGAGGAGTCTCAACACCGCGCCGTGCGCCAGCCACGCCGGTGCGGTACCGCGGCGGAGGGCGCCGTAGCTGCTCCACCCCCACTCGCCCGGGCTCGCCGCCAGGCCGGCCTCGACGGGATTCCGCGCGATGTAGCGGTTCACCCAGACAGCGTGCGCGTCCGACTCGACGAGAACGGAGCCAAACCTGCCCTGGAACAGATGCCCGTCCAGGCGCCGGCCGGCGTTGAAGGCCTGCGCATAGCGCCCGTTGAGGAGCTGCATCCCGGCCGAGAGCCCCGCCTTTGGCGTCTCGATCAGCAGGTGGTAGTGGTTCGTCATGACGCAGTAGGCGTGTACGAGCCACTCGTATTTGCGGATCGTGCGCTCGAGCAGCGACAGGAACAGCTGGTAGTCCAGCGCGTCCTCGCAGATGACCTGGCGGCGGTTGCCACGGTCGAAGACGTGGTGCAGCGCGCCTTCGAAGTCGATGCGCGGCTCGCGGGCCATGCGACCGACCGTAGCGGCGTTGGCCGGCCGCTTCGCGGGCCGGCACGAAGTTGGCACACGACAGGTCTGCGAGCGACGTGTCTGGGGTCAAACCCCGGACACGCCCACAACAGCCGCTAGCGGACCTCTTCGCGCTCCGCTTCGAGGTCGGTCACGACATGGGTGATCGGGACGGTGAAGCGCTCCCGCGCTCCCGTGACGACGCCGCGCTCGAGCCAGTGGGAGCGGCCTTCGGGATGGGTGGAGATGATCACCTCGTCCGCGCCGAAGGTGCGCAGCGCGTCCTCCATCGCCTGCAGCGGGTCGCCGTCGCCGACCTCGCCACGCGCTTCGACACCCGCATCGGCCAGCCGCGCGAGCGACGCGTCGAGCCGCTCCTGGGCCGCCTCCCGGGCGCCGTCCTCGTCGGAGACCCAGTGCCTGAGCGGCGCGTTCAGAGCCGGACACACGACCAGCACATCCTCGCGGTAGCCCTCCGAGCGACGCTTGATCTCCTCGCGCAACGCGCCTCCACCGACGGTCTCGTTCGCGATCACGAGGATGCGTCGCTCGTTCTCTGCGCCGCGGCGCGGATGCGTCTGCGGCGCGCGCGGCTCGGGCGTCCCGCGCCGCACGGCCAGATACACCGCGGCCAACGTCAAGACCAGGAACACCACGAGCCCCGCCCACTTCCCGATCACCACCGCGGCGAGGACGATCGCCGCGAAGTACCCGATGGTCAGCAGCAAGAACCGATAGGCCTCGCTCTCGCTGCGGAACGGGTTGAGCATGGGCTACAGGAGGTAGATCGTGGCGTAGACCACGATCCACATTACGTCGACGAAGTGCCAGTAGATCCCGGGAATCTCGACGCCGTGGTGGTGTTCCGGCGAGAAGTGGCCTCGGAATGCGCGAACCGTCGCCATCGAGAGCAGGCAGAGACCGACGAAGACGTGGGCTCCGTGCAGCCCGGTCAGCCCGTAGAAGATCGTGCCGAACGCGCCGTCGTGGGGCGCGAACCCGACGCGTGAGTACTCGCGGATCTGCGTCAGCAGGAAGACGAGCCCGAGGCAGACCGTGAGCACGAGCCCGGCTTTGAGGCCGGCGTGGTTGCCGCGCTTGATCGACTGCAGCGCCCAGTGGATCGTGAAGCTCGAGGTGACGAGCACGCAGGTGTTGACGCCGGCGACGAACACCGGCAGGTGGAACTCCGGCGGCGGCCAGGCGATGCCGTTGACGACGCGCACGAAGAAGTACGCGGTGAAGAACGAGCCGAAGAGCATGACCTCCGACGCGATGAAGAGCAGCATCCCGAGCGTCGGCGCGTCCACGCGCGAGCTCTGGTGCGCGACAGGCGGGTGACCCGCGTGTGTCTCCGCGTGGGCGCTCATGCCTGCACCCCGGCCTGTTCCATCTCGACCTCGACGTGCTCGACCGGGACGCCCGCGTCCTTTCGCAGCCGGCCGAGGAGGTCTCGGCGCAGCCAGCTCGACCCGGCCTGAGCCGGGAACGTCGACACGAGGATCTCGTCGACCCGCTCGTCGCGCACCGCGTGCATGGCAGCGCTGTACGGATCGGGGTGCGCGACTTGCCCGTGCACCTCGAGGCCCTCGCCGCGGAGGATCGTCAGCGCCCGCCGCAGCCTCCGCTCGGCCTCGGGGTGCGCGGAGACGGTCGGGTCGCTCTGCGGGCAGATGATCAGAAACGACGCCGGCGACCTCTTCGCGCGTTCGCGGATGCGATCGAGAAGCGGCTCGCCGACGACGGTCTCGTTCGCGACGACGAGGACGTTCGCCGGTCCGCCCTCGGCCCGCACGTCGACGACCACATGGTCGACGGGAATCGGGTCGGCCGCCTTGCGGATGCGCTCGACGACGTTGCGCTGCAGCCAACCCGACTGCTCCTCCGGGTGCGTCGAGACCACCACGGCGTCGATCGGGGGCTCCGCCTGAGCGATCGCGTCGCGCGTCGCGTTGACCGGATCCGTGTCGACGACGAGCCCGCTCGCGGGAATCCCGGCCTCACGCAGGAGCGTCAGCGTCCGGTCGAGGCGCCGGCCCGCCGACGCCCGACGGGTGTCCTCGTAGACGACGTAGCCCTCACGGGGCTCGTTGATCGGGCAGACGACGGTGACGCGCAGCCCCTCGTCGGTCACTCTCTCCTTGAGCGAGTCGATGAGGCTCTTGCCGGCGACCGTCTCGTTCGCGATCACGAGGACGTGCTTCATTCGGTCGGCACCTTCTCGGTCTCCGCGGCCCGGTCGCCGTTCATGACTGCGTGGCGGGCGCCGGGCACGCCGTAGTCGTACGGGTTGCCCACGACCTGCGGGATCTCGTCGAAGTTGAAGATCGGCGGCGGCGAGGAGACCTGCCACTCGAGCGTGCGCGCGCGCCAGGGGTTCGCCTCCGCGATCGGGCCGCGCGCCCAGCTCACGACCATGTTGTAGACGAACAGGATGAAGGACGCGCCCAGGAAGAACGAGGCGATCGAGATCACGAGGTTCCAGTCGCCGTACTTCTCGCCGAGGTCGGCGTACCGCCGCGGGGCGCCCTGCAGGCCGATGATGTGCATCGGGAAGAAGGTGATGTTGAACGCGATGAACGTGATCCAGAAGTGCACCTTCGCCAGCCGCTCGTCGTACATGCGGCCGGTCATCTTCGGGAACCAGTAGTAGATCCCGGCGAAGATCGTGAAGAGCGACCCGCCCAGCAACACGTAGTGGATGTGGGCGACGATGAAGTAGCTGTCCGAGGCGTGGATGTCGATCGGGACAGCGCCGAGGAAGATCCCCGAGAGCCCGCCGATCACGAACATGGTCAGGAAGCCAAGCGCCCACAGCATCGGCGCACGCAGGTGGATGCGGCCCTCCCACATCGTGGCGAGCCAGGAGAAGACCTTGATGCCGGTCGGGACGGCGATCAAGAGCGTCGTGATCATCATCGGGACGCGCAGGTAGTTCGCCATCCCCGACACGAACATGTGGTGCGCCCAGACCGAGAAGCCGAGGATCAGGATCGCCACGAGCGAGAGCGCCATCAGGCGGTAGCCGAAGATCGGCTTGCGCGAGAAGGTCGAGATGACCTCGGAGATGATCCCGAACCCGGGCAAGATCATGATGTAGACCGCCGGGTGCGAGTAGAACCAGAAGATGTGCTGGTACCCGAGCGGGTAGCCGCCGCCGGCCACGTTGAAGAAGTTCGTGTGCATGACGCGGTCGAACAGCACGAAGAACTGCGAGCCGGCGATGAACGGCGTGGCGAGCACGACGAGCAGTGACGTCGTGAAGTTCGCCCACACGAGCAGCGGCATGCGCCAGAACGTCATGCCCGGCGCCCGCATCGTGATGATCGTGACCAGGAAGTTGAGCGCGGTCATGATCGACGACGCGCCCGCCCACTGGACGGCCATCGAGAAGAAGACGTTGCCCCAGGGCTGCGACTCCGCGAGCGGCACGTAGTTCGTCCAGCCCGCACCGAAGCCGGGGACGGCGAAGCTCGAGAGCATCATGATCCCGGCGATCGGCAGCAGCCAGAACGAGAGTGCGTTCAGGCGCGGGAACGCCATGTCCGGCGCGCCGATCATCAGCGGTAGGACGAAGTTCGCGAGCCCCGCGAAGGCAGGGATCACGAACAGGAAGATCATCAGCGAGGCGTGGACCGAGAACAGCTGGTTGTAGGTCTGCGTGTCGGTGTACTGCATGCCCGGCTGCGCAAGCTCGGCCCGCACGAGCATCGCCATCAGCCCGCCCGCGAGGAAGAAGAAGATCGTCGTCGTGACGTACTGGATCCCGATCACCTTGTGATCGGTGTTCACGCGGAAGTAGTCGGTCCACGTACGGGCGCCGTGGCCGGAATGGTCCTCAGGCCGGGTGGCCCGACCGCTGATGTAGTAGAGCCAGTAGTCGAACGCGCCTAGGCCCGCGAGGAACCCGATCGGGGCCGCCGTCAACGCGCCGACGACGGTGATCGGCTCCCAGTCCCAGATCGGCTCGTACCCGCCGAGCCAGCGGAAGAAGACGACAATGCCCGCCCCGATGAAGTAGAAGAGCGGCGTCATCCAGATGACGCGGGGCCAGCCCGGCCCGAACGCCCAGCGGCGCCAGCCGGTCCGCGGCGGCGGCGCTGCGTACTCGGATTGCGGCGCGTGCTCGGTCTGGACCTGCGTCACCGGCTAGGAGCCTCCCTTGGTCGAGTTGACGAGATATTGCACCAGCGCGTCGAGTTGTTGGTCGGGCAGGTTCGCGTAGGTCTTGGGCATGACGTTGTTCGGGTAGCCCGGCTGCACGTAGGCGCCGGGGTCCACGATCGACTCGTGGATGAACGCCTCGAGCGGTTTGCCGGCCTTCTGGGCCTCCTGCGGCAGCTCGTCGAGGTCCGGCCCGACGGTGCCGGTGGCGCCGGCCGCCTTCAGCGTGTGGCAGCTCGCGCAGCCGTTCTGCGAGAACACGGCCTCGCCCGCGTTGCCGCCGGGCGCGTTCTGCCGGCCGGCTTCGCGCTTCCAGGCGTCGAAGTCCGCCTGCGTCGAGACGACGGCGGCGGAGCGCATCACCGAGTGGCCTAGGCCGCAGAGCTCGGTGCAGAGCACCTCGTACTCACCGACCTTCGTCGGCGTGATCACGATCTTCGTGACCTGGTCAGGAAGCATGTCCTGCTTCTGCCGGAACTGGGGCACCCAGAACGAGTGGATGACGTCGTCGGAGCGCATACGGAGCTCCACCGGGACGTCGAGGGGCAGATGGAGCTGGGTCGACGTGAGACAACGCGGCTTGACGGCCTGCTGATCGCACTCGAGCTCGTCTTTGGGCGGGGTCGGCGCGTTCGTCGGCGGGTACATGAACTGCCACGCGAACTGGCGTCCGACGACGTTCACGACCATGTGGTCGTCCGGGAGCCGGTCGTTACGGGCGAGCGCGACCGCGCTGACGACGCCGATCGCCGTCACGAGCAGGAACGGAACGGCGGTCCACACGATCTCGATGCCCGTGTGGCCGTGGATCGGGAGGCCGTCCTCCTCGTCGTCCAGCGGCACGCGGAACTTCGTGACCGAGTAGATCGCGATCGCCGCGACCACGGAAAAAATGCCGATGCAGATCGCCGTCGTGAACCAGAAGACGAAGTCGATCTCCTCGGCCTGGTCGGACGACGCCTCGGGCAGCCACGGGACGAAGAGGGCCAGCGCCGTGGCGCCCAGGCCGAGGACGACCCCGAGGGTGACCAGGCGAACGATCGCTCCTCTACGCACCGGTTCGCGAGCCTAGTCGAACAGGGAAAAGCAAGCAGTCGTAACGGTTGGAACGTTAGACGGACGACCGTCCGGGGTACCACTGGCGCGGGGAAACAGAAACCAAGGAGGACTAGTGGGTATCGGAGTAAGCATCTTCCTGATCGCAGTGGGCGCAATCTTGGCCTTCGCGGTCAATGCCGAGGTCTCGGGCCTCGACGTGCAGACGGTCGGCTGGATCCTGCTGGCCGTCGGAATCGCCGGCATCGTGCTCTCGATGATCTTCTGGTCGTCGTGGGGCGGCCCGGGCGGCATGCGTCGCCGGACGTACGTCGAAGACGAGCCGGCACCAGGCCCGCGCTACTAGACCACTGCTCGACAAGGGGGCGGCATGGACCGCCCCCTTGCACGTCTGCGATCGGCAGCTTGAACGCGAACGTCGAGCCCTCGCCTTCGCGGGACTCGACCCAGATCGTGCCGTGCATCCGCCGCACGAGCTCCCGACAGATGTAGGCCCGGCCGGATCGGTCACCCGACCTGGTGACGGAGCGCGACCGTGCGCGACGGATGATCTGGTCGCGCGCTCCTAGACGAGCCAGGGGGCGAGGAACTGCTGGATCTCGCGGCAGCCGCGGGGCTCTTCCAGCCTCGCGCTGACCCGCTTCCCCTCGACGACGAAGAGGCTCGGCAACCGCTCGACGGCGAAGCGCTCGGCGAGCTCCGGATGCAGTTCCGAGTCGACGCGGTAGAGCTGGAACGTCTCGTGGTTCCGTCGCTGCTGCAGCACCTGAGCCAGGAAGCCCTCCACTCGACGAGACAGGCCCGATGCCTCCGCGTAGAAGAACACGAGCCGTGGCTTCGCGACCGTGGCCATGCTCAGACCTCCACCGGCACAGGCTCGGGCTGCTCCACGACGACGTACCGATATGCGGACTCGACCACGGGCTCGGTCTGCTCATGTCCGGCCAGGACGATGAAGCGGCGCGAGTGGACACGGATGCGGGAGTACGCGCTGGTGTCGATCAGAACCTTGCCGGCGCAACCGGCGCTGCCGCACTCGCACACCATCGCGAGCTCGATGCCGTCGTCTTCCGGATGCGTGCCGAACTCCTCCGTGAGCGAGTAGATGCGCTCGTTGACCTCGCGGAAGAGCGCGTGGTTGCGGGCGACCCGCACCTCTCTCCAGCTTGGGGTCATGGTCCTGCGACCTTCGCGAGCACGGGGCCGTCGAGCAACTCGAGCGCTTCGCGCAGCGTGGTGTGGATGCGCAGCACGCGGTCGAGCCCCGTGATCTCCATGATCCGGGCGATCTGCCGGTCGTCGGAGACGAGCCTGAGCGTGCCTCCGCGCGCCTTCGTCCGCTTCGAGGCGTCGACGAGGATGCCCAGAGCGACGGAATCGATGAAGGAGACGGCGAGGAGATCGACCACCGTGTCCGTCCCGCCTTCGGTGAGGACGCGGTCGAGCTGGTCGCGAAGCGCGGGCGCCGTCGCCACGTCGAGCTCGCCCGCGACCGTCACCACGTGGGCGTTGCGGCCCAGATACGCCGATGTGAGCATGAAGTCCTCGGGCACGGAAACCACCGTAGACCCGGGCGTTTCTGCAGCGTCTAAGCGCTGTCTATGGAATCGCTCACACTGGCACGAGCTTGTAGCCGACGCCGCGCACCGTCACGATCCGCTCCGGCTCCTCGGGCTCGCGCTCGAGCTTCCGCCTCAGGTTCGAGATGTGGATGTCGCACGCGCGCTCGTCGCCGACGTACGAGCTCTCCCAGAGGTGCTGCATGATCTGACGGCGGCTGTAGACCCGCTCGGGCTCCTCGGCCAGCAGAGCCAGCAGGCGGAACTCGGACGGCGTCAGCTGCACTTCGCTCCCGGCAAGGGAGACCTTGTGTCGAACGAGGTCGAGCGTGAGCGAGCCGATCCGCCTGAACCCATACCCACGGCCCGACCGGTCGAGCTCGCGCCGCCGTAGGATCGCCCGCACACGGCTGACGAGCTCTGCGAGTGAGAACGGCTTGGTCACGTAGTCGTCGGCGCCGATCTCCAGCCCGAGCACTCGGTCGACCTCCGCGTCCTTGGCGGTCAGCATGATGATCGGGACGTCGCTCGCGCCGCGCAGGCGGCGACAGATCTCGGTCCCGGAGAGCCTGGGCAGCATCAGGTCGACGACGACGAGGTCGAACGAGCCCTCGAGCGCCGCCTCGAGCGCGGCCTCGCCGTCGGTCCGGCTCTCGACCTCGTAGCCCTCGCCTTCGAGCGCGTACGAGACCGCGTCGACGATGGCCGGCTCGTCGTCCACGACGAGGATGCGCTCGGTCACGGATGCCTCACCGTAGCCGCCTGCAGCGTGACCGCAGCCCGGGTGCCGCCCTCGTCCGACTCGATGTGCAGCTCACCGCCCAGGACCCGCATGGTCTCATCGACGATGGCGAGACCGAGGCCGAGGCCCTCGCCCTCGGCATCCGGGTCTCGATAGAAGCGGCGGAACCCGCCCTCGGCGAACTTTCCTCCGGGCCCAGTGTCGCTTACGACTATGCGTACCCTCGAGCCGCGGATCTTCTCGGCGCAGAGGATGACCTCCCCCGCCCGGGTGTATTTCGCGGAGTTCTCGCCCAGGTTCCCGACCGCCTGCTCGAGCAGGTCCCGGTTCGTGAGCGCAGCGAGGTCGAGGGGGCACTCGACACGCACCTCAACGCCCTCCCCGGGGCGAAGCGCGTGGGCGATCGACACGAGCAGCGGACGGAGCGGGACGACCTCCACCGCGGGCGCCTCGGCCAGCGCCTGGGCCCTGGCGAGCAGCAGGAGTGCGCGCGTCAGCCGAACCAGCCTGTTGCACTCGCGGTCGAGGTGCGCGAGGAACCGATCCCGCGTCTCGGGGTCCTCCTTTCCGCCCCCCTGCAGAACCTCGATCGCGCTCGCGATCGCAGATACCGGCGTGCGCAGCTGGTGCGCTGCGTTGGCCACGAACTCACGCTCTGCCCGGTGTCGACGCTCCTGCGCCGTGACATCGGCGATGACGAGCAGTGCGTCGCCCAACGCGTCGGCCGGAAGCGCGAGGACCTCGTACAAGCGACGCTCGTCGTCGAGGCTGACGCGCACCTCGGTCGGGGCGGCACCACGCTCGAACATGCGCGTGGCGAGGTCGCAGAGCGAGGGCGCGGGCTTCGGCCACGGGTCGGCTAGGGGCTGCCCGACCATGTTCCGCCCTCCGGCCAGAAAGGCGCCGGCTGCGCTGTTCGCGTAGGTCACGCGCAGCGACGGGCTGACACTGACGACGCCGCGCTGCAGCCGGTCGAGCAGCGACGCCAGCCGTTGTATCTGCAGGATCCGCGTGGCCTCAGGGACGTCGCTGAGCGACCAGCGTAAGCTGCCGTCCGCGACTGCTCCGGCGCCGTATGCGGTCACGATCAACCTGACCCGGCCGCCGTCCGCGCGGACGAACGGGACCTCGTCGTGCGAGCGGGATCCGCCGGCGGCTTGCCTCGTCAGCGTAAGGAAGGCGTGCCGGCGGTCCGGCCCGACCAGCGCCGCCAGCGGCTTCCCGACGAGGAAGCTCACCTCGCGGTCGAGCAACTCGGCGGCCGTGCGGTTCGCCTCCCGAACGACCCCGTCGAGGTCGGTGACCAGGTACCCCACCGGGGCGAGGTCGAACAGGTCGGCGTACCGCCGCCGCTCCACCGCCATGGAGTCGCGCATGGCCCGGAGCTCCTCCTCCTTGACCGCCAGCTCCTCCCGCGCGCGGCGAAGCTCGAGCTCAGTAGTGGTTTCGAGCCGGCTTCCGCTCGACCGCTGCGTCACCGGCGCCTCTCTGCGATGTTGTGCACGGTCCCATGATGACGTCTTCCGCGTTCCTCCCCGGCAGCGCTGCGGGTAACTCCTGGTGGCGCGAAGGCGTCCTCTACCAGATCTACGTCCGCTCCTTCGCCGACTCCAACGGGGACGGCGTGGGCGATCTCCCCGGCCTGATCGACCGGCTCGACCACCTCGAGTGGCTCGGGATCGACGGCGTCTGGCTCAACCCGACGATGCCCTCGCCGAACGCCGACTGGGGGTACGACGTCGCCGACTACACGGGCGTCCATCCGGAGCTGGGCACCCTCGCCGATCTCGACCGGCTCGTCGCCGAGGCAGGACGGCGCGGCATCCGGATCCTGCTCGACCTCGTCCCGAACCACACCTCGGACCGCCACCGCTGGTTCCTCGATTCGCGCTCTTCGCGCGAGTCGGCTCACCGGGACTGGTACGTCTGGTCCGACCCGAAGGCCGACGGCTCGCCGCCGAACGACTGGACGAGCGTGTTCGACGGGCCCGCATGGACGCTCGACGCGCCGACCGGCCAGTACTACCTGCACAACTTCCTCGCCGAGCAGCCCGACCTCAACTGGTGGAGCGACGAGGTGCCGGCGGCGTTCGAAGACATCCTGCGCTTCTGGTTCGACCGCGGCGTCGCAGGCTTCCGCGTCGACGTCGCGCACCTGATCATCAAGGACCGCAACCTCGAGGATCGTTGGAGCCAGCCCGAGGTCCACGACATCCACCGACGCTGGCGCGAGCTGGCCGATTCGCAAGAGCCGCCGCGGATCTTCGTCGGCGAGACGCACATCCGCGAGCTCGAGGAGATGATCAGCTTCTACGGCACGGGCGAGGACGAGCTCCATCTCCACTTCAACTTCCCGTTCGTCTACGCGCCGTTCGATGCCGCGCTGGCGCAGGTGGTCGCCGACACCGAGCGGCTCCTCCCCGCCGCGTCCTGGCCCGTCTGGACGGGGTCGAACCACGACGTGGGCAGATTTCCCAGCCGTTGGTGCGGGGGCGACGACGCGCGCACGCGGCTGGCGCTGCTCGCGCTGCTCACCCTGCGCGGCACGCCGTTCCTCTACTACGGCGACGAGATCGGAATGACCGAGGTCGACGTTCCGCCCGAGCGGCTGCTCGACCCGGTCGGCCTACGCCGCTGGCCGACCGATCCGGGCCGGGACTGCATGCGCACGCCGATGCAGTGGTCCGCGAGCGAGGGCGCCGGGTTCAGCGAGCCTCCCGCCGAGCCCTGGCTGCCGCTCGGCGACCACCGGACGCGGAACGTGGAGGCCCAGCGCGACAACCCGGGCTCGGTCCTGACGTTCACCCGCGACCTGATCGCGCTGCGCCGCCGGCTCCCCGAGCTCCGCACAGGGCCCTACGAGCAACTGCCCGCCGAACCGGACGTCTGGGCCTGGCGGCGAGGCGAAGGCATCGGAGTCGCGCTCAACCTGTCCGACCGCGAGACGACGGTTCAGAGCCTGAACGGGAAGGTGGCCGCGTCGAGCCCGCGCGGACGTGAGGGAGAGGCGGTCCAGCGCGAGCTCTCGCTCGGCCCCTGGGAGGGCATCGTGATCGAGAACGCCGGCCCGTAGCGCCTGGAGCGGACGGCCGACGCCGTTGCATGCCGCATCCGCGGTCTTCGTGAGCGAACGCTGACGAAACCCTGAGGCAATCCTCGCCTCGGCGCTCCTAGGGTGGTCTGCCAATGACGGTCGGGCTCACCCACGACAGCCGTGGTCTTGCTTCTCCGAAGCAGACGGTGCGCTGCGCCAACTGCGGATACGGCGCCGTCGTGCGCCTGCTGCCCGAAGCCTGTCCGATGTGCCGCGGGTCGGCCTGGCGGCCAGAGGCCCGCCGGCCCTTCGGCCACCAGCACAACCTCCTCGACGACGACAGCCGCGGCCCGACTCCGGCGGCCTAGCGAACGACTCCTGCCTCCGGGAGCCCGGGGCGAAACGCGGTACGCTCGAAGTGCCGACGAGCGACGAGAGGAGACGAGCATGGCCTTCCAGGTTCCCGATCTGCCGTACGACTACGGGGCGCTCGAGCCGCACATCGACGAGCAGACCATGCGCCTGCACCACGACAAGCACCACCAGGCCTACGTCGACAAGGCCAACGCCGCGCTCGAAGGCACGGAGTGGGCCGACAAGCCTGTCGAGGAGGTGCTCGCGAACCTCGAGCGCCTACCTGAGGACAAGCGCACGATCGTCCGCAACAACGGGGGCGGTCACGCCAACCACTCGCTGTTCTGGCAGATCATGGCGCCGCCCGGCGACGGCGGCGGCGGTGAGCCCGAGGGCGCACTGGCCGACGCGATCGGCGACTTCGAGAGCTTCAAGCAACAGCTGGCCGACGCCGCGGTCAACCAGTTCGGCAGCGGCTGGGCGTGGCTTGTGAAGGACGGCTCCTCGGTCGCCGTCCTCTCGACGCCGAACCAGGACTCGCCGCTCCTGCAGGGGAAGACGCCGCTCCTCGGCGTCGACGTCTGGGAGCACGCCTACTACCTGAACTACCAGAACCGACGGCCCGACTACGTCGCCGCCTGGTGGAACGTCGTCAACTGGCCTGAGGTGGCCCGCCGTTTCGGGTCGAGCTAGGTGAGGCCTCCCTCGGCACCAACGCCGGCGGCAGCTCGACCGTGAATGTCGAGCCGCGGCCGGGCTCGGATTCGACCTCGATCTCGCCGCCCATGCGCTGGACGAGCTCGCGGCAGATGTAGAGCCCGAGCCCGCTGCCCCCGACGCCGCGTGCCAGCAGCGGATCCGCGCGGTAGAACTTCTCGAAGATCCGCTCCTGCTCCGCGCGCGGGATCCCGAGGCCCTCGTCCTGGACGCTGAGCTGCACGCGGTCGTTCTTCGCGTCGACCCGCACGACCACGGGGCCGCCCTCGGGCGAGTACTTGATCGCGTTCTCGAGCAGGTTCTGCAGGACGCGCCGCAGCTTCGAGGGATCGACGTTCACCGCGGGAACCTCACCGGTCGGCGGCTCGAGGGCCAGGGTCACACCGCCCAACTCACGCAGTCGCATCGAGTCGACGACCTCCTGCGCGAACGCACCTGGATCGATGCTCTCCGTAGCGAGCCGGAGTCGGCCCGAATCGAGGTGGCTCGCGAAGAGGATGTCTTCGATCACTCGGGCGAGCCGCTCCGACTCGGACGTGATGATCGAGATGAGCTCGTCGGCGCCTTCGGGATCCAGAGGCTCGGGCCGCTCGAGCGTCTTCGCCGCCCCGTAGATCGCGGCCAGCGGCGTGCGGAGCTCGTGCGATGCCGTGGCGACGAAGTCGTCCTTGAGCTTGTCGACGACCCGCTCGTCGGTGCGGTCCTGGAACGAGTAGACCGTGGCATCGGCCACGTCCACGCCGCACAGGGACAGCCACAGCTCGCGCCCGCCGACATCGAACGGCAGCATCCGAGCGAGTTGGCGCTTGGGCCGGCCGGCGCCGGCGACAGGAATAGAGGGTGCGACCGCCTCCCAGCCGCCGAGCAGCATTCGGGCATGCCGTCCGACCGCCTGGTCGTGCGTGAGGCCGGTGATCCGCTCTGCCGCGAGATTCCAGAACTGCACGACGTGGTCGCGGTCGACGACGAAGACGCCGTCGCCGACGTGCTCGAGCACGTGCGAGTGACGCTCGAGCTCCAGCCGCTGCAGCTCGATCCGCTTCGCCAGCTCGCGCCTCTCGATCGCCCGGCGGAGCGAGGCGGTGAAGTAGTCGCGGTCGATCGGCTTCTGGATGTAGTCGTATGCGCCGCGGCGGAGGGCCTGGATGGCGAGGTCGTGCTCGCCGTGGCCGGTGATCAAGAGCGTCGGGGTCTCCGGCCGCAGGGTCTGGATCTCGTCCAGCAGGGCGAGCCCGTCCATCCCGGGCATCTTGATGTCGGTGACGATCGCGTCGAAGTCCTCGTCGGCGATCCGCGCGAGCGCGGAGGCGGCCGAGTCGCACGCCTCGACGTCGAGCTCGCTCATCCGCAGCCGCAGCGCCTCGGGCAACGCCTCGAGCAGCGCGGGGTCGTCGTCGACGATCAGGACCCGCGGGTTCAAGGCTGTGCCTCCTCGGCCTCGGTGAGCGGCAGCGTGATCGTGAACTCGGCGCCGCCCTCAGGCAGGTTGCCGAACTCGATCGTCCCGCCGTGCTCGCTGACGATGCCGTAGGTGATCGACAGGCCGAGCCCGGTGCCCGCGCCGACCTCCTTCGTCGTGAAGAAGGGGTCGAAGATCCGCTGCTCGAGCTCCTCCGGGACACCGGAGCCGCTGTCGGCAAAGCGGATCACGCCGACCGGCGGGCGCCGCTCACATGCGATCGCGATGCGCCTCGTGTCGGCGTCGGCCAGCGCGTCGCGCGCGTTCGTGAGCAGGTTGACGAAGACCTGCTCGAGCTGGATCGCGTTGCCCTCGACCACGAGCGCATCCGTGCCTGGCTGCACCGCGACCTCGATCTGGCGCAGGCGGAGCTGCTCGTGCATCAGCGAGAGCGACCGTTCGATCACGGGGACGATCTCGACCGGCTCGTAGACGATCGTCGCCGCGCGGCCGAACGTCCGCAGGTGGGAGATGATCTCCGTCGCCTTCCGCACCTGCTCCATCGCCTTGCCGAGCTCGCCGCCCATCGCGTCCGGGTCGATTCGGCCGAGCTCGATGCGGTCCATCGCGTTCCCGATGAAGAGGCCGATGTTGTTGAGCGGGTTGTTGAGCTCGTGGGCGATCCCGGTGGTGAGCTCGCCGAGGGTGGCGAGCTTGCCGGCCTGGATCAGCTGCTCCTGCTTCTCGCGCAGCTCGTGCTCGCGGCGTTCGATCTCCGCGGTGGTCTCGCGGAGGTCGCCCATGATGTGGATCATCGCCTTGCGGCTCGACTCCAGCCTCAGGTTGGAGTCGTGCGAGTCGCTGAGGATGTGGAGCAGCGCCCGGCGCGAGTTGTCGAGTCGCTCGGTCTGCCTGGCGAGCCGGCTGCGGTCCTGCTCGTAGTCGCCGAGGATGTGCAGCATCGCCTTGCGCTGGTCGCCCAGGCGTTTGTTCGAGTCGTTCAGGTCGCCCATGATGTGGAAGAGCGCTCGCCGGCGCTCTTCCGCCTGAGCTACGCGGAGCTCGAGCTCCGCGACCCGCCTGCGTAGCTCCTCGACCTCGGCGTCGATCTGTGGCTCGGCGACGCTCACGGGCTCGGCGACCGGAGAGAGGCAAGCTCCTGGCGCAGGTTCTCGAGCTCCTTCTCCAGGGCAATCATCTTGAGCTCGCGCCCGACGACGACCTCCTCGAACTTCTCGAGGTCGAGGATCTTCTCCTGGAGCTCGGTCTTCGACTGCTCGAGGTCGCGCACCACCTCCTCGTAGGCGCGCATGTCGCGCAGGATGCCGATCGCGCCGATCACGTTCCCGTCCGGATCGCGCAGCGCGGAGGCGTTCAGCGTCGTCGGGATCACCTCGCCCGTCGCCGCACGCGGGTTGAGGCGCGCGTTCCGGGTCACGCCGCGGGCGACCACCTCGCGCAGCGCCGCCGTGAACTCGCGCGTCTCCTCCTCGCTGATGAAGCGCGACAGCGACTGCTCGACCACCTCGTCCCCGCGGAAGCCCAGCAGCTCCGAGACCGCGTCGTTCGCCTGCAGGATCTTGCCCTCCAGGTCGGTGACGAACACCGGGTCGGGCGCGTTCTCGATCAGGCTCTGCGAGTACGACAACGCCTTGTCCAGCTCGCGCATGTCCCTGAGCACGCCGATCGCGCCGATCACGTTCCCGTCCGGGTCGCGCAGGGCCGAGGCGTTCAGCGTCGTCGGGATCACCTCGCCCGTCGCCGCACGCGGGTTGAGGCGCGCGTTCCGGGTCACGCCTCGCGCGACCACCTCGCGCAGCGCCGCCGTGAACTCGCGCGTCTCATCGGCCGAGATGAAGCGCGACAGCGACTGCTCGAGCACCTCGTCCCGGCGGAAGCCCAGCAGCTCCGAGACCGCATCGTTGGCCTCGATGATCTTGCCCTCGAGGTCGGAGACGAACACCGGGTCGGGGGCGTTCTTGATCAGGCTCTCGGCGTAGGCGCGGGCCTTGTCCAGCTCGCGCATGTCCCTGAGCACGCCGATCGCGCCGATCACGTTGCCGTCGGCATCGCGCAGCGCGGACGCGTTCAGGCTGGTCGGGATCACCTCGCCCGTCGCGGCGAGCGGGTTCAGCACCGCGTCCCGGGTGACGCCGTGCTCGACGACCTCCTTGAGGGCGGCCGTGAACTCGCGGGTTTCTTCCTCGCTGATGAACCGCGACAGCGACTGCTCGACCACCTCGTCTCGGCGGAACCCGAGCAGCTCCGAGACGGCGTCGTTCGTCTGCAGGATCTTGCCTTCGAGGTCGGTGACGAACACCGGGTCGGGCGCGTTCTCGATCAGGCTCTGCGAGTACGACAACGCCTTGTCCAGCTCGCGCATGTCCCTGAGCACGCCGATCGCGCCGATCACGTTGCCGTCGGCATCGCGCAGGGCCGAGGCGTTCAGCGTCGTCGGGATCACCTCGCCGGTGGCCGCACGCGGGTTCAGGCGCGCGTTCCGGGTCACGCCCCGGGCGACCACCTCGCGCAGCGCCGCCGTGAACTCGCGCGTCTCCTCGGCCGAGATGAAACGCGACAGCGACTGCTCGACGACCTCGTCGCGGCGGAAGCCCAGCAGCTCCGACACCGCGTCGTTCGCCTGCAGGATCTTCCCTTCCAGGTCGCTCACGAACACCGGGTCCGGAGCGTTGGCGATGATGATGTCCGCGGCCAGCGCACCGTCGGTCGCGGTGGCAGCGTTGGCGCCCCCGTTTATGTGCGCCTGCACGGCCGCTCCGTCGTCTACCGACTTGGCCATGAACGTTCCTCCTGATCCCTAGGGAGATTCCGAGTCGTTGAGCCGACGGCGAGGCCGGCTGCGCGGATTGTCGTGCCGATTCCCGCCAACGGCAACCCGTGTGAGCGCATGCTCACGGGCCGTTCGACTCGCCTTGCCGCAATTCCCCCTGCAAGCATCGTCGTTGTAGCACGTTTGCGGCGAAAAAACACAGCTATGGGATGGATGCAGTGAAGGGCTCGAACTTGCGGACTGGGTCCTCAGCCGTTGCTAACTCATGCCGACTGCCGGCTCGATGACCACGGCCGAAGCGACTGCTTGGGCCGATCGCTTGCTGCAGGCATCCGAGTCAGGCCTCTTTTTCGAAGCCTCCAGCTACTCGGATACGTCCTGCGCGAACCACCACAGGCATGACGAACGGGCTAACTCGGCCCGCCTCGTGCGTGCGGCGAAAACAGGCTCTTTGCAGGACGTTAAAAGAAGGCTTCCTCATGTTCCGACGAATCTGCCGAATCTTGATCCTCACGGCCGCGTGCTTAGCGGTCGCGGCGCCAGCGGCCGGCGCCCAGAGCTTTGCGCCCGGCGCGCCCGGGATCGGCGACCCGTACTTCCCACTGGAGGGCAATGGGGGCTACGACGTCGGCCATTACGACCTCAGGTTCTCGTACGACCCGGCCACCGATCGGCTGGACGCGCTCAACAAGATCACGGCGACGGCAACACAGAACTTGTCGCGGTTCGATCTCGACTTCCAGCAGTTGACGGTCAAGGGCGTCGAGGTGAACGACCGCAAGGCGACATTCACCCGCGACGGCCAGGAGCTCGTGATCACGCCCTCGAAGGGGATCGCGGAAGGCTCCACGTTCACCGTGAACGTGCGCTACGCCGGCGTACCGGAGACGATCGTGGGGTCGCCGATCGTGTTCGGCTCGCCCTATGGCTTCATCCACACCAACGACGGCGCGTTCATGGGCGACGAGCCGAACGCGACGTCGACATGGATCCCGCTGAACGACCATCCAAGCGACAAGGCGACCTGGACGTTCCGCGTGACCGTCCCCGCCGGCCTCGAGGTGGTCGCGAACGGGCGGCTCGTCAAGCAGTCGCAGTCGGCAGGGAAATCCACATGGGTGTGGGACGAGCCGTACCCGATGTCGAACTACCTCGCGACGGCCGACATCGGCCAGTGGATCTTCAAGAACGGCACGACTCCGGGAGGCATTGCCGAGACCGTTGCGCTCGATCCCACGCTGCTGACGATCAACCCGAGCGCGATGGACTACTTCTTCGACACCACGGCCGAGGCGACCGACCTCTGGAACGAGACGTTCGGTAGCTATCCGTTCGACTCGACCGGTGCGATCGCGGACAACGCCACCTACAACGGCCAGGCGATCGGCTTCTCGCTGGAGACTCAGTCGCGGCCGCTGTACTCCGGGATACGCAGCACCGGCACGATCGCGCACGAGCTGGCGCACCAGTGGTTCGGCGACGCAGTCGCGGTCCGCACGTGGAACCACATCTGGCTCAACGAGGGCTTCGCGACCTTTGCGCAGTACCTCTGGGACGAGCACCTCGGCGTCCGCACCGCGCACCAGGACTTCCTGCTCGACTACAGCCGTCCGGCTAGCAGTTCGTTCTGGCAGATCGTCGTCGCCAATCCTCAGCGCGACACGATGTTCGCAAACGCGGTCTACCGGCGGGGGGCAATGACGCTCCAGGCACTGCGGGAGAAGATCGGCGACGGTCCGTTCTTCCAGATCCTGCGCACGTGGGTGGCCGAGCACCTCTACAGCACCGCCACGACCGAGGAGTTCATCGCCCTCAGCGAGCGCATCTCCGGCCAGGACCTGTCGAACTTCTTCCACGTCTGGCTGTACACGGCAGGCAAGCCGACGACCTGGTGACGTCCTGATACATCGGCCGGCCGCGCGATCGATGCGCGGCCGGCCGGAATCGTCTCGTGGCTAGCGGCGAAAAGAGTCGCTCAGCAGGGCGTTAAAAAGGTGGGCCGTGAAGGATTCGAACCTTCGACCTTGGGATTAAGAGTCCCCTGCTCTACCAGCTGAGCTAACGGCCCGCGCGGCTGCGTAGTGTAGCCCGCCATGAAGGTGCTCTCGGTCGTCGGAAACCGGCCTCAGTTCATCAAGTCAGGCGCCTCTCTCCGTCGCCCTCCGCGACGCGCGGCGATCGAGGAATCGTCGTCCACACGGGGCAGCACTACGACCGCGCGCTGTCGGAGGTCTTCTTCGAGGAGCTCGCCCTGCCCGAGCCGGCTCACGCCCTCGGGTTGCGCACCGCAGACCCGGCCGTGATGGGCCCGCGCATCGGCGAGATCGTCGCGGCCGAGCGTCCAGGCTGGGTGCTCGTCTTCGGCGACACCAACTCGACCCTCGCTGGGGCTCTCGCCGCCGCCGATGCCGCCGTCCCGCTCGCACACGTCGAGGCGGGCCTGCGCAGCGGCGACCTCTCGATGCCCGAGGAACGGAACCGGATGGAGGTCGACCGGCTGGCCCAGCTCCTGCTCGCGCCCGACGAGCGCTCGAGCCGGATCCTCGCCGGCGAGGGGGTCTCCGGCCGCCGTGAGGTCGTCGGCGACGTCATGGCCGACGCCAACCGCCAGCTCGCGCCGATCGCGCGCTCGCGTTCGCGGATCCTCGAGGAGCACGCGCTGGAGCCGGGCGGCTACCTCGTCGCGACCGTCCACCGCGAGGCCAACGTGCGCCCGGAGCGCCTGAAGCGCATCACCGACGGCCTCAGCCGCCTCCCCGAGCCCGTCCTCTTCCCAGCGCACCCCCGAACCAGAGCCGCGTTGGCAAGTAACAGACTGTTACTTGCCCCCCACATCCGCGTGATCGACCCGCTCGGGTACCTCGACTTCGCGGCGCTCGCCTCGCAGGCCCGCGTGATCGTCACCGACTCGGGCGGGCTCCAGAAGGAGGCGTACTGGTACGGCGTGCCGTGCGTCACGCTCCGGCCGAGCACCGAGTGGATCGATACGGTCGAGCTCGGCGCAAACCGGCTCGTCGACGACGACCCCCACCGCCTGGTCGCGGCGGTCGCAGCCGCTCGGATGCCCGAGGAGCGCCCGGAGCTCTACGGCGACGGCCGTGCGTCGGACCGGATCGCTGACCTCGTCGTTACGCTCTCGCCGTGAGCCGGATCCGCATCGGCCAGGCCGGCCTCGGCTACTGGGGCCCGAACCTCGTCCGCAACTTCGACGAGCTCGCCGAGCTCGCGTGGCTGTGCGACCTCTCGGAGGAGAACCGAGCCCGGTTCGCGTCGCGCTACCCGGGCACGCGCATGACCGCGGACTTCGACGAGCTGCTCGCCGACCCCGAGCTCGATGCGGTCGTCGTGGCCACTCCGGTCGTCACGCACTACGACCTGACACGCGCGGCACTTGAGGCGGGCAAGCACGTCTTCGTCGAGAAGCCGATGGCCGTACAGGCGTCGGAGGCCGAAGAGCTCGTCGCGATCGCCGAGGAGCAGGGCCGGGTGCTCATGCCGGGCCACCTGCTCCTCTACCACCCCGGCGTCGCCAAGCTGAAGGAGCTGGTCGAGGCCGGCGAGCTCGGCGACGTGCTCTACCTCTACGGCAACCGCCAGAACTTCGGGAAGATCCGGCGCGAGGAGAACGCGCTCTCGAGCCTCGGCGCGCACGACCTCTCGGTGATCCTCCACCTCGTCGGCGAGGAGCCGACCGAGTGCTGGGCGCGCGGCGAGAGCTTCCTCGGCGAGGTCGAGGACGTCGTCTTCTGCTACCTCCGCTTCCCCTCCGGGAAGGTCGCGCACATGCACCTGTCCTGGCTCGACCCGCACAAGAAGCGCGAGATGACCGTCGTCGGCACGAAACGGATGGTCGTCTTCGACGACATGGAGCTCGAGCGCAAGATCACGGTCTACGACAAAGCGACCGAACGCCCGCCCGAGAGCTACGGCGAATGGCGCACGCGCACCGGCGACATCTACTGCCCCAAGATCCCGAACGACGAGCCCCTGCGGCTCGAGGTGCAGCACTTCCTCGACCTCGTCGCCGGCAAGGGCGACCCGCTCGAGGCGGCGCGCGACGGCGTCGTCGTCGTGCGGGCGCTCGAGCAGCTGCAGAGCTCGCTCGTCCAGACGCCCGCGTGACGGTCGCGGAAACGGCCGTCGTCTACCCGGGCACGGTGCTCGGGGAGGGCTGCGTCGTGGGCGACCACGCGGTCGTCGGCAAGCAGCCCGCGCTCTCGACCCGCTCGACGGCCAAGCGCGAGGCGCTGCCGCCGCTCGTCGTCGGGCCCGGCACGATCGTCTCGGCCGGAGCGGTCGTCTTCGCCGGCACGACGATCGGCGCGAACTGCATCGTCGGCGACCAGTCGTGCGTGCGCGAGCGCTGCGAGCTCGGGGACGACGTCGTCGTGGGACGCGGCTCGCTCGTCGAGAACGACACCACGATCGGCGCACGCACCAAGATCCAGGCCGACGCGTACGTCACGGCCTACTCGACGCTCGAGGAGGACGTGTTCATCGCGCCCTGCGTCGTGACGACGAACGACAACTTCATGGGCCGCACGGAGAAGCGCCATGCGCTCCGCAAGGGGCCGACGATCAGGCGTGGCGCTCGGGTCGGCGGCGGGGCCGTCTTGCTTCCGGGCATCGAGGTCGGCGAGGAGGCGTTCGTCGGCGCGGGAGCCGTCGTGCTCAGAGACGTGCCGCCGCGCACGCTCGTCGTGGGCAACCCGGCGCGCGAGCTCCGCGAGGTGCCCGAGGAGGAGCTTCTCCCCTAGCCGGCGCGCTCGATCCGGTCGAGGCGCAAGGAGTAGGCGCCGGACCCCTCCTGCGACATCGACACCTGGACGAAGTACCAGCCGGCTTGCTTGGCCGCGTACCTGACCGACTCGGTCGCGCCCGGCCCGGTCGAGCGGCCCGCCATCAGGCGCCTGCTGGCAGGTGCGCCGATCCGCCGGACACCCGGCTTCCACAGCACGAGGTTGGTGTCGGTCCCTGCCTTGCCCTGGACGCTGACCCTGATTCGCTCGCCGCGGCGGAGCTGCACGCGGTAGACGTCGTAACGGTCGTCCCAGTAGTCGACCGAGGCGAGGATCCGCTCGCGGCCGCGCCCGATCCGCCAGGCGTCCATGCCCGCGTCGTCGTTCGGCTCGTACGCGTCCAGTGCGGGCAGCGGCCCCTCCTTGAGCTCGGCAATCGCCGAGGCGATGTCGAGCCGGCCCCAGCCGCTGAAGCGATCGCGGTCGTATGTGCAGCGACGGCAGCCCATCGTCGGCGTGACGTCGTGCGCCGAGCGTGTGAGCAGCTCCGCGACCTGCGACGGCTCGAGGTCGACGCCGAGCGCCTGGGCAGTGTTGAGGAGCAGAGCGGCGGCGGCCGCGACCTGGGGCGCCGCGAACGAGGTTCCTTCCGCCCTCTTGAACTCGAGCGGGCCGCAGTCCGAGTAACCCTGGAACGGGCAGGTGCTCTTCTGCAAGGTGAGCTGGCGCGGCAGCGTCGAGACGATCTCCTGCCCGGGCGCGGAGAGGTCGTTGTAGACCCGGTCGCGGTTGGAGAAGGCCGGCACCGAGCCGTCGCGCGCGAGGGCGCTGACCCCGATCACGTGCGGCAACGCCGCCGGATAGCTCGCGTACGGCCAGGGCATCGAGGGCGCCTGGTCGCCGTTGCCCACCGCCGCGACGACGATGACGCCGTGCCGGACGGCCCATTCGATCGCGTCGGCCTCGAGGCGGGAGTAGGTGTCGCGCCTCGGGTTCTGCGGGTCGCGTACGCCGCCGAAGCTGAGGTTGATCACCTTGGCGCCCTGGGCGACGGCCCAGCGGATCGCGCGCGCCTCGGCGTCGAGCGAGATCGAGCCGTCCTCCCGGACGACCTTCGCGATCAGCAGGTCGCTGCCGACGGCGATGCCGGCGATGCCCTCGCCGTTACCGGTCTCGGCCGCGATGATGCCCGCCACGAACGTGCCGTGACCCTGAGTGTCCTTCCGCCAGGAGCCGCCGACGAAGCTCCTCCCCGACTCGATCCGCGGCGCGAGGTCCGGGTGGGTTGCGTCGATGCCCGAGTCGATCACCGCGACGCGGACGCGGGGCGAGAAGACGGGTGAGACCGGCCAGGCGTCGAAGGCGTGGATCTGCGGCAGGTACCACTGCCTCGCGGCCAGGGGATCGGTCGGCACGAACGAGATGCGGCGGTCGGCCTTGAGCCGCTCGACGTAACGGACGCCCGGGATCGCTGCCGTCCCGCGGGCGCTCGGCGCCTGCAGGACGAGGCCGAACGGTGCCAGCGGCGTCACGGCGCCGCCCGTTGCGGCGCGAAGATCTCGCGCCACGGCGGCCTTCGAAGCACCCGGCTCGAGGCCGACGGCGAAGCGGGCGGCCGACGCCGACCCCGGCGCCGCCAAGGCCAGGACGAGACAGGTAAGGAGGAGCCGCTTCACCCTCTTACCATCGTGCCCTGGGCCTGCGGGCCTGAGACCGAAACGCGAATCGGCGTCGAGCGCACGGTCGTCCCGTACGCGAGGCGGTAGAGCGTCGTCGCCGTGGGCTTCACCGCGATCGCGAATGCGCCGCCGGCCCCGGGCTTCACCTTGGCCAGCGGCGCCCAGGCCTGACCAGGAGCCTTCTGCTCGAGCGAGGTCCCGGTCAGGCCGCGCGCGATGCCGGTGAGCGTGATCTGGCCGCCGACTGCGACGGGTGCCGCCGGCTGTGCGAGCGTGAGCACGCCGACCCGGAACCACGTCGAGCGGAGCCCGAGCAGCCTGCGCACGTCGCCGCTCGTCACCTGCGTCTCGCCCTTCGGGCCGACCGCGGCGAGCGTCCCGACGCGGCCCGACGGCGTCAGGACCGTGCGCAGGTCGCGAAGCGGCCCGGGCACCTTCAGCTTGGCGCGGGCACCTTTCGCCGTGAAGACGAGCGGCCCCCAGCGGTGGTACGGCGAGGCGGTGTCGTAAGGGTCGTCGACCGCGACGAGGTAGGGGATCGCCTCGGAGCTGGGCCACACGTCGGTCACCGTCGCCGTGCGGCCGCCGGAGCTCGAGAAGAAGTAGGTGCGGGCGATCTTGCCCTCGTACGTGAGGACCTGGCCCGCAGTGGCGTTGATCGCCTCGTTCGTCGGCTCCTCCTCCTCCGGGATGCCCCGATAGACCTGGCTTCGAACATCCGAGTAGACGTCGAAGTCCCCCGAGCGCTTCGTGGCGAGGGCGTAGGAGCGCGCCGCGACGGCCTGGGCCTTGAGCGCCTCCGCCGGCCAGCGGTGCGGCATCTCGGCCGGGACGACGCCGTAGAGGTAGGGCTCCAGGCCGAGCGAGTTGATCGCGCGGAGCTTCCCCTGCTGCACGTCGACGCGGAGCTCGCCGCGGTAGGCGCGCTTGTTCAGCTCCAGCGGCTCGCGGCCCGCGAGGAAGACGAGCGGCCCCTGGAGCTGCTGTGGCTTCTGGTCGCCGGTCGCGCGCAGGCGCAGGCCGGAGCCGAACTTCTGCGTCCCGGCGTCGAGCTCGTGGACGTCGCCGAGCGCGTCACGGACTCGAAACGGCGCCGTCGAGCCGACAGCGAGGGTCTTCGCCGCGCCGGCGAGCAGCACGCGCATGCGCTTCACCGGCGCCTGGCCGAGCTGCGTGCCCTGGTAGTAGTGGGCGAGGATCTCCTCGTAGCCGGAGCCCTCCCGGGCGTAGCCGTACGCGCCCCACTGGGCCAGGCCGACGCCGTGGCCCCAACCGCGGCCGGTGACGACGAAGACGGGCGCGACGCAGCGGGTACACGCGGGCGCCTGAGCGCCTCTCTTCGGCGCGGCAGCGGCGGTCGTGGCCACGAAGGCAGCCAGGATGAGCGCCGGGAAAAGTCTGCGAAACGCCATGTTGTCCAACCCCCGAGGCCGTACGAGAGCCGCGTGCCGCACCCGGTCTCGGAGTCGGAGGCTAGCACCGTCCAAGGCCGACTTCCTCCGTCTTTACAGGAATCTCACCTGCGTTTCGGCGCCTCCCCCCGTGGGGAACCTTGCTATCCCGTGGCGCCGGTGATCGTGCTTCCCTCACGCTTTCGCGACGCACGCCGCCTCGCACACGGCGGCATGGGCGACATCGTCCTCGCGACCGACACGGTGCTCGACCGCCAGGTCGTGATCAAGCTGCTCTCCGACCGGTTCGCGGACGACGACTCGATCCGCAAGCGCTTCACGCGCGAGGCGCTCGCCGCCGCGCGGCTCTCCAGCGCGCCCAACACCGTGACGATCTTCGACGTCGGCGAGACCGAGGACGGCCGGGCGTTCATCGTCATGGAGTACCTGCCCGGCGGGTCGCTCGACGACCGCCTGCGAGCGGGCCCGGTGGAGCCGGAGCAGGCGCTCGTCTGGCTCGGCCAGGCCGCGCGGGCGCTCGACGCCGCGCACGCGAGCGGGATCGTCCACCGCGACGTCAAGCCGGCGAACCTGCTGCTCGACGCGGACGGGGTCGTCCACGTCGCGGACTTCGGCGTCGCGCGGGCAGCCGACCTCGAGGCGATGACGGTCGCCGGCACGGTCGTCGGCACGGCCGGCTACCTCTCGCCCGAGCAGGCGCGCGGCGAGTCGGCCGACCCCGCCAGCGACCGCTACGCGCTCGGGGTGGTCGCCTTCGAGCTGCTGACCGGCAGGCGGCCCTTCGAGCGCGACACCACCGCCGCCGAGGCGGCCGCACACGTCCACGAGCCCGTGCCGTCGATCCACGAGCGGAACCCGGCGCTCCCGCCGGCGCTCGACCGCACCTTCCGTCGCGCCCTCGCCAAGGAGCCCGGCGATCGGTTCTCCAGCAACGTCGAGCTCGTGCGGGCGCTCCGCGACGCGCTCGCCGTCCCGGACCGCACGACGAGGGCCGCCGCGCCGACGAGGGCGCGCCGCGAGCGGCATCCGTGGCGCGCGCCGGCGATCGTGGCCGTGCTCGCGTCGATCGCCATCGTCGGCGCGCTGCTCGCGTCCGCGCTCGCCGGCGGGGACGGCGACTCGGCGTCGAACACGCCCTCGGTCGTGACCCGGACGACCGAGCAGGCGACCGTCACCGAGACGGTCGAGCCACGCCACCGCCACCGCCACCGCCGCCGCCGCCACCGCCGACGTCCCAGCAGCCGCCGCCTGCGCCACCGCCTCAGCCTCCGAGCAACGCGAGCGGGCGCGAGCTCACCGACCAGGCGACCGGTCTCATGCGCCAGGGACGCTTCGGCCAGGCGCTGCCGATCGCGCAGCAGGCGCTCGCCAAGCTGCAGGGCAGCGGCGACATCTACGAGGCGTACGCGAACTACAACGTCGGCCGTTCGCTGATCGAGCTCGGCCGCTGCGACGAGGGGCTGCCCTACATCGCCGCCTCCCAGCGCATCCAGGGGCCGCGACGCGAGTTCAGAGAAGCCCGCGCGAAGTGCTAGGAGGCCAGGCCCTCCTGGGCGAGGCGGTCGGCGTACTGACGCTGGTAGTACGCGCGGTACTCGCCTGACTTGATCGGCTCCCACCAGGTGCGGTTGTCGCGATACCACCCGAAGGTCTCCGACAGGCCGTCCTCGAGCCCGACGTTAGGCGCCCAGCCGAGCGAGCGGAGCCTCGCGTCGTCGATCGAGTAGCGGCGGTCGTGCCCGGGCCGGTCGGTCACGTGGCGGACGAGCGACTCGTCGGCGCCGGTGAGGTCGAGGATCCGCCGCACCATCTCGAGGTTCTCGCGCTCGTCGCCGCCGACGTTGTAGGTCTCGCCGGCGCGGCCGTGCTCGAGCACCAGCTCGATCGCGGCGCAGTGGTCGTCGACGTGGAGCCACTCACGCCGCTGGCGGCCGTCGCCGTAGACGGGCAGCGGCTCGCCGTCGAGCGCGTTCGTGATGAACAGCGGCAGGAACTTCTCCGGGTACTGGTTCGGCCCATACGTGTTGGCGCCGCGCGTGATCGAGGCGTTGACGCCGTGCGTGCGCGCGTAGCCGAGCACGAGCAGGTCGCCGCCTGCCTTCGTGGCGCTGTACGGGCTCGACGGCCTGAGCGGGTCGTCCTCGGTCGAGCTGCCGCCACCCTCGAGGTCGCCGTACACCTCGTCGGTCGAGACCTGGACGAAGCGAACACCGGTGTCGCGGACATGCTCGAGCAGTGTCTGCGTTCCGTGAACCTGCGTGTGCACGAAGTCGAACGACTCGAGGATCGAGCGATCGACATGGGACTCGGCGGCGAAGTTGACGATCGCCTCGCAGCCCTGTGCGGACGAGGCCACCGCCTCCGGATCGGCGATGTCGCCTTCGACGAAGCGATGCTCGACGCCCTCGAGGTTGGCCAGGTTGCCGGAGTAGGTGAGCTTGTCGAGCACCACGACCTCGACGCCCCGCGCCGCGAGCCGCCTGACGAAGTGGGAGCCGATGAAGCCGGCGCCGCCGGTGACGAGGATGCGCACGGGCCGGAAGCCTAGCTGCGACCGGAGCCTGGCGAGACACGCGCGGAGGCCCTCACGCCAGTGCGGAAGCCGCGGCGCGCCCTCGCGCTCGCTTCGCAGCACCGAGTACGCCGGCCGCCGCGCCGGCCGCGGAAACTCCGCGGTGGTGATCCGGCGAACGCGGCAGTCCAGGCCGGCCTCCTCGAAGATCGCCTCCGCGAAGTCGGCCCAGGTGCAGTCGCCCTCGGCGGCGAGATGCCACACCCCGCCGGGCCGCTCGAGCAGCTCCTCCGTGGCCTGGGCGAGATGGTCGACGTACGTCGGCGAGCCGCGCTGGTCGTCGACGACCGCGACCTCGTCACGCTCCTCGCCGAGCCGCAGCATCGTGCGGACGAAGTTGTGGCCCGTGGCGCCGAACAGCCAGGAGGAACGCACGATCCAGCCCTCGCGGACCTCCGCCTCGCCGGCGAGCTTCGAGCGGCCGTACTCGCCGAGCGGAGCCGTCGGGTCGCTCTCGACGTACGGCTCGCGCTTGCGCCCGTCGAAGACGTAGTCGGTCGAGTAGTAGACGACCGGCGCCCCGAGCCTGACGACGTTGCGCGTGCCCGCGACGTTGACGGCCGCGGCGCCGTCGGGATCGCCCTCGGCCCCGTCCACGTCCGTCCACGCCGCTGCATGCAGCACGAGGGCGGGCGGCTCCCCGAACGGGTACGGCTCGGTGACGTCCCACTCCGAGCGGGAGGCCGCTAGCGCGTCGGGGAACACGTCGGCGAGCGCGGTGCCGAGCTGCCCGCCGGCGCCCGTTACGAGACGGCGTCCCGCTGCGACAGGATCGGCGATTGCGTGCTCCAGAGCTGACGGACACGGGGGTCGTTCCACGGGATCCCGTGCTCGTCGGGATCCTCGGCGTCGTACTCCTCGGTCACGTGGTAGAGGAAGAGGCACTCGCTCAGCGCCTCGTAGCCGTGCCCGTATGTCCCCGGGACGTAGATCGCGACGGGGTTGTCGTCGCCGATGTCCTCGCAGAAGGTGTCGCCCGTGTCGCGGTCGAGCGCGACCACGCGCACCGTGCCGCGGACGCATGCGAACAGGTCGTCCTGCCCGCGCTCGTGGTAGTGCAGCGCACGGATCACGCCCTGCCGCGAGTAGACGAGATTCGACTGCCGCACGGGCTTCGGCAGCGCAGACGTCCGCATCAGCTCCATGAACCACCCGCGCTCGTCGTCGAAGCGGCGGAGCGGCAGGCGGAGCATGCCCTCGAGGAGCCTCACTCCTTGTTGGCGCCGTTCGCGCGCACGAAGTCGTTGACCTCGTAGTAGGCGTCGATCGACTCGCCCGCGTCGCCCCAGAACCCCTCGATCACGTCGTACTCCATCGTCCCGGCGCGCACGTAGTGGTTGTTGACGTCGGTGATCTCGAGCTCGCCGCGGCCCGAGGGCTCGAGCGTGGGGATCACGTCGAAGACGTCGGAGTCGTAGAAGTAGATGCCCGTGACGGCGTAGTTCGACGGCGGGTCGTCCGGCTTCTCGACGATCCCGGTCACACGGCCGTCCTCGAGCTCCGGCACGCCGAGATGGCGCAGGTGCTCGGGGCTTTCCTCGGGCGCGAGGAGGATGCGCGCGCCGCGCTCCTGCCCCTCGAAGTTCTCGACGGCCGGCCGGAGCGAGCCCTCGACGACGTTGTCGGCGAGCATCACGCAAACCCGCTCGCCGCCGACGAACCGCTCCGCGAGCCCCAGCGCCTCCGCGATCCCGCCCGCCCGCTCCTGGTAGGCGTACGAGAGGCGGTCGATCCCGTACTCGTGGCCGTTCCCGAGCAGGCGGAGGAACTCGCCCGCGTGGGTGCCGCCCGTGACGAGCATCAGCTCGGTGATGCCGCCCTTCACGAGCGCCTCGATGGCGTAGTTCACCATCGGCCGGTCGTAGATCGGCAACAGGTGCTTGTTCGTGATCCGCGTGAGCGGATGCAGCCGGGTGCCGGAGCCCCCGGCGAGGATCACGCCCTTCATCGAGCGCGATGCGTAACTGTCGGCCGAACCGCTCGCGGCTTCTCGACGAACGGAAGGCGATGGCTCTCAGGCGCACCACCCTCGCAGTCGCCGCAGCGCTCCTGTTCGCGCTCTCCCTCGGCGCCCAGCGCGCGGCCGCCACGACCGTGCTCGGGTCGCTCGATCCTCGCCGCGCTCCGGACGGATGGGCCTGCGCGGTCTATATGTGCCCGACCGGGACGAGCGTCGGCTTCAGGCAGCTGGGGCTGTACGGATCCGACGTCGTCGCCCGGGAGCCCGGCGTGCTCGTCTCGGCGCGCGTCAACGCAATGCGGCTCGCCGGCGTCGAGCAGCCCCGGATCGCCGTCCTGCGCCCGGCGGGGGAGGACGAGGACGACACCGGCGTCACGGTCGCCGGCTTCGCGCCGCTGCCGGTCGTATCGAAGGGCCCGGCCGTGCACGAGGTGGAAGGCCTGCACCTGGCGGTCGAGAGCGGTGACTCGATCGGCTTCCTGCTCCCCGGCGGCCAGGTCGACCTCGGTCTCCGGTCACGGCGCCAGCCGGACGGGAGCGTGCTGTGGTTCACCGAGCCGTGCCTGCCCTGCGGCCAGGACGGCGGCACCGGCCGCGAGCTCCTCCTCGACGCGACGATCGAGCCCGACGCGGACGAAGACCTGCTCGGCGACGAGTCGCAGGACCCGGACTTCGGCCTCGGCGATGAGTCGGACGAGGTGGAGGAGGACGAGCTCGACGACTGGTTCGACGAGCTGGGTGCCGACGAGGAGACGGAGGCTCAGCCCGAGCGGCGCCGACCCGGCTCGGCGCCGCTCCGCAGGCTCCGCCTGGTCGATCTCGCCCGGGCGCGAAACGGCGACGTCTTCGTGCAGGTGCGGACGCCCCGCGCCGGGCTCGTTGGCGGCGTGGTGACCACCTCCGCGGGGCGCTGGGACCTGGGGATCCCGCGTACGCTCGGCCAGGGTGAGATCCGCGTGAAGCGCAAGGCGCAGGTTCGCCTGCGGGTGCGGCTCTCAGCGGACGGCCGGCGGATCGACCGGCGGCCCGGGCGGCAGCGCGCCCGCGTGGTCGTCTACCACGTCTCGCGCAGCGGCAGCATCAAGGTGACGATGCGGCAGATCAAGCTCTAGCGGCCGGCAGGCTTGAACGCAGGCGCACCGGGCGCCCGCTGGAGCGGCGAGGGCTTGACGCGGAATACCCGCGCGGCCCGCTCCGGCAGCCACCAGTTCCAGCGCCCGAACAGCTTCATCGCGCTCGGCACCAGGAGCGCACGAATGATCGTGACGTCGATCAGGATCGCAATCGCGAGGCCGAAGCCGAACTGCTGCAGGCCGACGATCGAGCCGGCCACGAAGCCCATGAAGGCCGCGAACATGATGATCCCGGCCGCGGTCACGAGCCGGCCGGTCTTGGCGAGGCCCGTCGTCACGGCGCGGACGTTGTCACCGGTCTTGTCCCACTCCTCGCGCATGCGGCTGACGAGGAAGACCTCGTAGTCCATCGAGAGGCCGAAGAGCATCGCGAACAGGAACACCGGGATCCAGCCCTCGATCTGGTCGAACTGGGTGAGCCCGAGCGGCTCGCCCCAGCCGAGCTTGAACGCCGCGACGAGCAGGCCGTACGCGGCGCCGATCGAGAGCAGGTTGAGGATGATCGCCTTCAGCGGCAGGAGCAGCGAGCGGAACGCGCGGACGAGCAGCACGTAGGTCAGCAGCAGAACCGCGACCACGAGCCACGGGAAGGCGCCGTACGTCAGCTCGAGGAAGTCGACGCCGAAGGCCGGCCCACCGCCCGTCAGCACATCCGTCTCCGCCGGGAAGGTCGCGACCGGGACGATCTCGTCGCGCAGTCGGTGGACGAAGTCCTGCGCCTCCGGGAGCCCATACTCGTGCCGCCCGATCGCCTGCAGGTGGAGGTAGCGGCCGGTGGGGTCCCGGAACTGCGGCCCGCTGCCGAAGGAGACGTTCGAGATCTCGGGATCGGCCTCGAGGGCGGCGATCAGGCGCCCGGTCGCGGACTGCACCCGCGGGTCGGAAGCGCCGCCGGCGCGACCGGTGTCCACGACGATCTCGCTCGGGGCCAGAGCGCCTTCCCCGACGGCGGAGCTGAGGATGCTCAGACCGCGGACGGCCTCGAGGTCCTGCGGGATGCCCTTGTTGGAGCCGGGGCCGAGCTGAAGGGCGAGCAGCGGTGAGGCGGCGAGCAGCAGGCCCGCCGTCGTGGCGGCGGCGAACACCGCCGGCCGCCGCATGATCGCGCGGGCCAGGCGCGGCCAGAAGCCGTGGTCGGGGTCGTCGCGGCGCTCGACGACCCGCTTCGGCACCAGCCGCACGCCGTCGAGCCGGTCCTCGAGCCAGTAGAGCAGCACCGGCAGGATCGTCACGGCAGCGAGTACGGAGACCAGCGGGATCAGCAGGCCGGCCAGTCCGAAGCCGCGCATGAAGGGGAGCGGCATGAAGAGCATCAGCGCGAGCCCGATCGCGACCGCGGTACCGCTGAACACGACCGCGCGGCCGGCGGTCTCCATCGTGCGCTCGACCGCGAGCTCGCGCGCGATCCCGCGCTTCCGCTCCTCGCGGTAGCGGTAGGCGATCAGCAGCGAGTAGTCGACGGCGATCCCGAGCCCGATCAGCGCGACCATGTTCGTCAGGTAGGTCGAGAGGGTCATGAAGTTGGCGAAGATCCAGACGAGGCCGAGCGTCACCGGGATCGCCAGCGCCGCGAGCATGAACGGCAGCAGGAACGCGAGCGTTCCGAACACGAACATCAGGATCAGCAGCGCGATCGGGATCGCGATGTAGAGCTCGCCGACCTTGAGGTCGTGGTTCTGCACCGGCTCGAGGTCATGCTCGATCGCCGACTGGCCCGTGACGTAGAGCTCGGCGCCCGGGATCGACCCGGCGGCCTTCCGCATCGCCGCCGTGTAGCCCTTGGCGTCGGCGGGCTGGAGCGATGACACGATGCGCGCGGTCACGACCCGGTCGGAAGCCGGCTGCGCCTCGACGGCCTGGCCGCTGGGAAGAGCCACGGCGGCGCGCCTGGCAGCGGCGTCGACCGGCCCCAGCAGCTGCGGAGCCGACCCAGGCGCGCCGCGCGCGACGATCGTGAACGAGCCCTCCGGCTTCTGGCCGAAGTGATCCTCCAGCACGGCTGCGGTCTTCTCGCTTTCTGCCCCGGGTAGGACGAAGCGGTTGGTCAGCAGGTCGGACAGGCCGGAAGACAGCACGCCGGACACGGCGAACAGGACGAGCCAGACGGCCAGTACCGCCCAGCGAAACCGGATCATCGAGCGCGCGAGCGCGGCCACGTCACCCTCCTCCAGCGAACCTAGCGGCGGCTAGGTTAGTGGTCACTAGCGTTGGCTGTCAACCGCGCAGGTAGAGTCGAATTCGAGGCCGGGCCGGCCGCCTACGGCGCTTCCCGGGCGCAAGGCGGCCGGCGCCGCGTAACATCGCTGTTTGAGCGGCCAAGGGGCCGGGTAGCAGCGGGGGGCAAACGAGAACAGAAAGGACGGCCGAGGCAATGGCCAGCACCAAGGACAAGATCGCTGACACGGCCGACACCGTGCGGCCCTACGTGGAGCGCGCCGTGAAGGACGAGGAAGTACGTGAGAACTTGAAGAACGCGCTCATGGCCGCGCGGGGCATCTACGACGAGTTGATCGGCAGCCGCGGCGTCACCTACGCGGCGACCCGGATGGCGACCGACAAGGATCTGCAGGACAGCCTCCGGGCGGCGGTCGACGATCTGCGCAGCGCAGCCGACCGCGTGCAGGGCAAGGACTCGCACAAAGGCCGCAACACGACGCTGCTGCTCACGGGCATCGCGCTCGGGATCCTCTTCAACCCGGTCACCGGGCCGTCCACCCGCCGCTGGCTGTCCGACCTGGTGCTCGGGAAGGACGAGTTCGGCGACGCGGGCGGCGCGACCAACTCGAACCCCGGTGCTCCTCCGGCTCCGGCCAGCTGACGGCTAGGAGGGTTTGCCGGGATATCGCTCGTTGCCGGGGTGCGATGGTCGTTCCGAGGCAAGGACGCAGGGAGTGTCCGTGTAGCTGGGACGCGTAGCGTGGGCGCGACCGAGGACGCGGCCTCGGGGCGAGCAGCGCGGCGCGGCGACACAGCCGTTATTCCGGCAAACCCTCCTACTAGGAGCCGCTGAGCCGGCGCAGCAGCGCGGCGAACCGTTTTCGCGCGCCGATGAGGCTGCCGTCCGAGCCGGCGGCGGCCTCGCGCATCGCACGTCTCAGCGAGGCCGGCCTCAGCCCGCTCGCGCGCGAGATGTCGGACACCTGCAGCAGGATCGCGCCCGGCCGGGGCGCACTGCTGCCCGGCGGGATCGGCGCCGCCCACCCGGCGACGCCGGCGATCGCGACGTCCGACAGCTTCTGCCAGGCGACGAGGTAGCGATAGGGAGCGACGACGCCGTCGTAGCCCTGGTCGAGCATCGACGCCGGGTGGATCTCGAAGTGGAGGTGGTAGGGCGTGTGCTCGGCGTCCCCGGTGTTGCCGACGAAGCCGAGAACGTCGCCGGCCTCCACCTGCTTGCCGTTCACGGCGAGCTGCGAGAACGCCGAGAGGTGCGCGTAGTAGAACTCGTTCCCGTGGCGGTCGCGCAGCCAGACGCGCAGGCCGCCGATGTCGTTCCACCCCACCGAGAACACCGTGCCGTCGGTCACCGCCAGGATCGGCGCACCCAGCGGAGCGAAGAGATCCTCGCCGTGGTGCCAGCCCGTGTCGGCGCGGCCCGCCCCGAAGGTGTCACCGAAGGCCGTCGGTCCAGTAGATCGGGAAGACGTAGCCGCCGCTCGTGAGGCGCACGTCGAGGCCCTTGGGAACCGGCAAGAGGGGCGGCAGCTTGCCGGGCTCGACGGTCTCCGTGTCCGTCTTCTCCTTCTCCGGCCGGGCGCGGTCGTCGGGCGGCGCCGGCTTGCGAACCGGCTTGACCTTGGGCTTCGGCTTCGGGGGCGGCGGTGCGGCCTCCGCCTGCGCGTCGGCGTACCCGATGAGGATCTCACTGCCGGCCGGAAGGCCGCCGTGGTCGAGATTGAGGTGGACGAGCAGCGCCGCCTGCGAGATCACGTAGCCCTTGGCGCCGCCCTTCGAGGTCGGCGACCCGGCTTGCGCGAGCGTGGCCAGGTAGCCCCAGTCGCCGAGGTTGAAGCGGGCGCCCGGCCCGACACGCCACGGCCGCGCCGAGCACCGTCAGACCGACGACCTGCGAGCCGGTGCTCGTGCCGCTGCTGGTGTTCGCATCCGCCTCCGCGCGAACCTTGGCGGTCGCCGTCGACGCCGTGATCTCGCCGTTGAAGAGCGTGATGCCGGCGGCCTCGCTGGACGCGCTGGCCGAAGGCTTCGCGCCGGCGGGGACGGTGAAGGCGCTCGCGGTCACGGACGAGGCCCTCACGACGGAGCCGTCGGCCGGATAGGCAAAGCCGCCGCCCATGGCGACGCCGTCCTTGGGCGCCGTCACCGCGCCCGCGGCGGCGCCCGAGCCCGCCCGGAACGGTCACGCGGATCGCGAGCCCGTGGGACACGGGCGCGGTCGCCGTGGCCACGTCACGCGCCGACGCGCCGCCCGACGCGACCAGGATCGCCGACGCGGCAGCGAGCAGCACAAAGCGAGGGGCCACGGCCCGCATTATGCGGAGATCGTACTCCGGGTCGAGTGGATTCCTGCATCGCCGGCTAGATGAGACTGAGAATCGTTCTCATGTAGCATCGGTTCCATGGAGAACGAGTACAGGGGGCTGCGGCTGCCGGAGCGCATGCGACTGACCACGCAGCGCCGAACGCTGCTCGACACGATCGCCGACTGGCCCGGCAGCTTCACCGTCGTCGAGGTGTTCGAGCGAGCCCGCGAGAGCTCGCCGCGACTCGGGCTTGCGACCACGTACCGCACGGTGGATCTCCTGCGCCAGAGCGGCTCGGTGCGGGCGCTCGCCGGGGAGGAGCGCTCGGCCTACGTGCGCTGCGGGCCCGAGCACCACCACCACCTGGTCTGCCTCGTGTGCGGTGCAGTCGAGGACACCGAGGACTGCCCGCTGCCGAGCACCGCCGAGATCAAGCAGCGGTACGGCTTCACACCCGCGTCGCACGAGCTGGAGATCTACGGCACCTGCCGGACCTGCTCATGACGTGGATCGCGATCCCGCTCGCCGGGCTCACCGTGCTGTCGACCCTGGCCGGCGGCTTCGTGGCGCTTCGGTTCCACCGTGACCTGCACACGCTGATCGCGCTGACCGGCGGGGTGGTGGTCGCGGTCGCGCTCTTCGACGTCCTCCCCGAGGCGCTCGAGGCGATCGACGACCCCTACCGCGTGACGGCTGTCGTCGGGTTCGGCTTCCTCCTCTTCTTCGTCGCGGAACGCGCGCTCGTCCTGCACCATCGCGACGACGCCGACCAGGTCCGCGCTCACGCGCGGGTCGGGGTCTTCGGCGCCGCGGGCCTCTCGGCACACAGCTTCGTCGACGGCCTCGGCATCGGCCTCGCCTTCGGCGTCAACACGGCCACGGGCCTCCTGGTCTTCCTCGCCGTCATCGCACACGACTTCGCCGACGGCCTCAACACCGTCAGCTTCATCCTGCGCCAGAGCGGCAACCGCGCCCAGGCGATCCGCTGGCTGGCCATCGACGCGATCGCGCCGCTGCTCGGCGCCGTCGTCGGGGCCTCGCTGGCCGTCTCGCAGGAGCACCTCGGCTACCTGCTCGCGCTCTACGCCGGCTTCTTCCTGTTCATGGGCGCCACCGACCTGCTCCCCGAGGCGCACCAGCACCCGTCACGGGCCCGGGTCGCGCTGACCGTGCTGGGCTTCGTCTCGATCTTCGCGCTGACGTTAGTGGCGCACTAGGACGCTTCTATGGATGTCAAGTGGTTGGGGTGGTGAGGGTGCGGTAGAGGCGGCGTGCGAGGGCGCGTTTGATGATGCGGATTGCTTCGCGTTTGGTTTTGCCGCGGTCGAGTTGGCGTTGGTAGTAGCTGCGGGTTTCGGGGTGGTAGCGGATGCGGTTGAGGGCGGTCATGTGCAGCGCCCAGTTGAGTTGGCGGTCGCCGCTGCGGTTGAGCCGGTGGCGTTTGATCGGGCCGCTTGATGCTTCGATCGGGGCTGACGCCGGCGAGGCGGCGAAGGCGGGTTCGCTGCGGATGCGCTGTGGGTCGGCGGTGGAGACGAGCAGTTGCGCGGCGCAGAGCGGGGCCGACACCGGGCTGGTGCAGGAGTTGGGGGCAGAGCGCGCGCGTGAGCTGGTTCAGCTCTCGGTCGGTCTCGCTGAGCTCGTGCTCGAGCAGCACGATCCGTTCGGCGAGTCGCCGCAGCGGCGCGAGCTGCTGCGGCTGCAGCAGGTTGCTGCGACGAGCGTGGCCGGCCGGCTGCTGCTCGAGCCGCGCGCGCAGGGGCGGATCGAGCGTGACGATCGCTGCTTTCAGCTGATTGAGCGCCTGCTGGCGCGCGTGCTGAGCGCTGCGCCGCTCGAGCAAAAGCAGCCGCAGCTGCTCGCGCTCGTGGCCGCCCCGCGGCAGCGCCAGCGGCTCGCCTGTGAGCAGGCGGCGCGCGGCCAGCTCGGCGTCGATCAGGTCGTTCTTGTCCCGACGGCGCCGCCGTTGTGGCCGCTCGCACTCGAACACGGCGAAGCCCTCAGCGAGCAACGCCCGCGCCAGCGAGGCGCCGTACGAGCCGGTCCCCTCAACCGCGAACGCCGGCTCGCCCGAACGAGCTCGCGAACCGCCGAAGCCGCGCGAAGCCGCGCTCGTCGACGCGCAAACTCGAGCGAGCCCAGCCGCCGTCCGAACACGATCCACAGCCACCGCCACATGCACATCGCGATGCGTGTCGACACCGATTGCCACTGTCCACTCCACGACCTACCCTCCCACTCGTAGGAGGCGGCTGCCGGGGACAGCACTGTTTTGAGCGACCGTGCAGGCTTCTATGAGGTCACCTCGGCAGCCGCGCCTGCCGCACCAGGAGACAGGTCCTAGCCAAGACACGAAGTCAGAGGGTTTGCGAGTCATCCCGGCGCAGCAAGCACGATCCGCCCACAACCGGACGGACCACCAAGCCAAACAGAGGGTTTGGCGGAATATCGCTCGTCGCCGGGGTGCGATGGTCGTTCCGAGGCAAGGACGCAGGGAGCGTCCGTGTGCTGGGACGCGTAGTGTGGGGGCGACCGAGGACGCGGCCTCGGGACGAGCAGCGCGGCCCGGCGGCACAGCCGTTATTTCGCCAAGCCCTCCCTGCCGGTCAGGCCTCGAGCCGGCGCCGGGCGAACTCCCGGAACCGCTCTCGCACCTGGTCGTCGGTGCCGAAGGGCTCGTCGCCGGCGTAGCTCGGGTCGGCCGCAATCTCCTCTGCCACCGCACGCACCTCACGCTCGACCTCGGCGCGGTGATCGGGATCGCGCAGCAGCAGGTCGATCCACGTGTCCGAGCCGTCGTAGGGCTCGAGGTCGCTGTCGAGCAACATCTGCCCGAGGACGAGCCCGACGCGGATGTAGGCGAACGTGCGGAAGGCGAGCAGCCGGTTCGGGGTGCCCACAAGCCTGTCGATGTCCTCGTTCTCCTCCTGGATCCGCGCGACGATGCTGCCGATCGGCTCGTCGACGAGCGGGATCCAGACCTCGTCCATCCGGGTCATCGGCGTCAGCATACGACGGCGGCCCAAGCTCACGCCATGCGATTCTTGCCGGATGTCGGATCTCGTGCGCCGGCTGGCCGAGGCGCCCCAACGGGCCGCGATCCTCCTCGACGTCGACGGGGTGCTCGCGCCGATCGTCCAGCGGCCGGAGGACGCGCGCGTCCCCGACGAGACCCGCGCCGAGCTGGAGCGGCTCGTGAAGACGTACGCGGTCCTCGCCTGCGTCAGCGGCCGGACGAGCGCCGACGCCGAGCGGATCGTCGGCGTGCCCGGGATCGTGTACCTCGGCTCGCACGGGCTCGAGCTCGCTCCCGAGGCCGAGGAGTGGCGCGGCCGCATGCACCGCTTCGCCTCGGAGGTCGACTGGCCGGCCGAGGACAAGGGTCTGACGGTCTCGTTCCACTACCGCGGGCTGCCGGATGAGGAGGCCGCCCGCGCACGGCTCGAGCAGATCGCCGAGGAGGCGCGGTCCCAGGGACTGCTCGCCCGCTTCGGACGCAAGGTGCTGGAGCTGCGACCGCCGATCGAGGCGGACAAGGGCACTGCGGTGCAGGCGCTCCTCATCGACCGAGGCCTGCGCCGGGCGCTCTACGTCGGCGACGACACGACCGACCTGGACGGATTCCGCGGCCTCGACGGCCTGGAGCTCGGAATCCGCGTGGCCGCAAGCTCGCCCGAAGGGCCCCCGGAACTGCGCGAGGCCGCCGACGTCGTGGTGGACGGGCCATCGGCGCTCTCGCGCTGCTGCGCTCGCTCTAGCGCCGGCGGAACGCGTTCAACTCGACGTTACTGCTGACGCCGCTGAGCCCGGCCGGGGCGGCATTCGAACAACAACGGCATGCTGCAGGCCGTGCTCGAACGTTCCAGCGGACGCCCACATTTCTGTCCCGGTCACGCGCAGGGGCAGATGAGGCGCAATGGCTTCCCACGCCTGGGAACGAACACGATCGCTCGCCGTGCGAACCACGGTCATGTGGTAGGCAAGATCAGGGCGATTTCCCTTATGCGGCGGCAACGTCGGCCAGGACAACGTCACCGCGTCCGTTATCGCTCGTAGCGAGTCGTCTGGTTCCGCAAGGAGGACCAGCGCTCCTGGCCGATTCTCGAGGCGCGCAAGAGTCACCTCAATCGGAAGAAATCTGTCGAGCAAGGAGAGCGCCGGGTCTTGCCATTGCTCGGGTGGTAGAAAAGGCGTGCGGACTGTCACGTGCGCCGGGATGCCAAAGCGCGCGGCTGGGTCGTGGTCGGCGCGCCACGGATCAACCAGTGACTCGGCCTCGGGTGTCATCAAGAGGAGCCACACCAGCCCAGCTAATGTGCGTACAAATGGCGCGGGGCCGCCGACCTGGTGGGTCGACGGCCCCGCTTGGAGCCCCCTCGTTGGAGAAGCCTCTTAGGCGGCCTCGAGCAGCGGCTCGGGCACCTCCTCGACCGGAGCCTCGAGGTCGCTCTGCCGGACGAGCGCAAGCGAGATGAGGATCCCGGCGCCGGCGATGATGCCGCCCCAGATGAACGCGGCCTGGAAGCCGTCGGTGAGCGCCTGTGGCACCGCGGTGCCGGAGGCGACGCCGTTCTCGGTCTTCGTGGTCGCGATCGCGGAGAGCGCGGCGATGCCCAGCGCACCGCCGATCTGCTGCGATGTGTTGAACAGCCCCGAGGCCAGACCCGCCTCGGACGACTGGACGCCTGCGAGCGCCGCGATCGAGATCGGCACGAACGAGAAGCCGAGCCCGACGGCGATCAGCAGGAAGCCCGGGAGCAGATCGCCGACGTAGGACCCGCCGACCGAGACCTGTGTGAAGTAGAGCAGTCCGGCCGTGAGGAACGCCATGCCGGCGACGATCACGGGCTTCACCCCGACCCGGTTGACGAGCTGGGCCGCGACCGTCGACCAGACGATCGCGCTGCCGGCCACGGCCAGGTAGGCGACGCCCGTCTTCATGGGCGAGTAGCTCAGCACCTGCTGCATGTACAGCGTCAGCATCAGGAACATCGAGAACGACACGGTGCCGAGAATCAGGCCCGAGATGTTCGCTGCGGCCACCGTCCTGATCCGGAACAGGGAGAACGGCATCAGCGGCTCCTTGGCGCGGGCCTCCCAGGCCGTGAAGGCCGCGAGGAGGACGCCTGCCGCTGTGAACAGCCCGATGGTCTCGACCGAGCCCCAGCCGTACTGATTCGCCTGCGTGATGCCATAGACGAGCGTGACCATGCCGCTGGTCACGAGCACGGCGCCGGGCACGTCGAAGCTCCGCATCTGCGTGTCGCGGCTCTCGGCCAGCAGCAGCGGAGTCAAGGCGATCGCCGCGAGGCCGACCGGAACGTTGATGAAGAAGATCCACTCCCAGCTGAGCCAGTCGGTGAGGATGCCGCCGAGCAGAACGCCTGCAACGGCTCCGAAGGCACCGACCGCACCCCAGACGCCTAGCGCCATGTTCCGCTCGCGTCCCTCCTGGAAGGTCGTCATCAGGATCGCCAGCGCAGCCGGCGTGATGACCGCCGCACCCAGGCCCTGAGCGGCGCGGGCGACGATCAGAGCCGAGTCGCTCCAGGCGAGCCCCGACAGGAGCGAGGCCGCGCTGAAGAGAACCAGGCCGGCGACGAACAAGCGGCGTCGTCCGAGCAGATCGGCGGTGCGGCCGCCGAGCAGCAGGAAGCCGCCGAAGAACAGAGCGTAGGCGCTGATCACCCACTGGAGGTTCTCTTGCGAGAAGCCGAGATCGATTTGGATCGACGGGAGGGCGACGTTCACGATCGCGATGTCGAGCACGACCATGAACTGCACGGTCGCCAGGAGCGCCAGTGCGAGCCCCTTCCGTCCGTGTGATGCCAACATTCGCTTTCCTTTCGCTTCGGTGAGCTTGCGAAACTACACGATCTACTTGCTTTTCGCAAGTGTCAGGTGGCAAATAGCAACCTGATCGGCTACACTGCGGGCGTGGCGAAGCGATACGACCAGTACTGCCCCATCGCACACGCCCTGTGTTCCATCGGCGAGCGCTGGTCGCTGCTCGTAGTCCGCGAGCTGATCGAGGGCCCGAAGCGCTACACCGATCTCTCCGCGGGGCTGCCGGGCGTCTCGACGAACATCCTGGCCTCGCGACTGCGCGACCTCGAAGCCAAGGGAATCGTCCAGAAGCGCAAGCTGCCGCCGCCGGCCGCGTGCACGGTGTACGAGCTCACGGAATACGGCGCCGAGCTCGAGGAGGTCGTCTACGCAATCGCTCGCTGGGGCGCCCGCACGCTCGGGCCGCCGGGGCCGGCAGACGACCTCGAGCCCGACTGGGGCCTCAACGCGTTTCCGGCGCTCTTCAACCCGGTCGCCGCAGCTGGGATGAGTGGCCAGTACGTCCTGCGCATCGGCGACGGCGTCTTCACCGTCTCGCTCGTCGACGGGCGCGTCGGCGTCGAGATGGGCGTCGGCGACGATCCCGACTTCGACGCGACGTTCGACATGGAGACGATGTTCGGGCTCGCGTCCGGAGACCTCACGCCGGCCGAGGCCGTCGAGCAGGGGCTCGTGGAGCTCGACGGCGACCTCGAGACGTTCGAGCGCTTCTTCGAGGCGTTCAGCTACGCGCCGCGGCTCGTGGCGCGCACGGGCGCGCCCGTCGCCGTCTAACTAGGGGCGTAGCCCGGTCTAACTAGGGCGAGGCCGTAGCGCGGCGGAGCACGTCCCAGGCGAGGCGCACGTCGTCCTCGGTCGTCCGCGCGTTGCCGATCGCCAGCCGAAGCACGTAGCGACCGTCCAGCCGCGTGTGCGAGAGGAAGACCTCGCCGCCCGCGTTGACGCGCTCGAGCAGCGCCTCGTTCTCCTCGTCGGTGCCCTCGCGGCGAAAGCAGACGAGCGAGAAGAGCCGCGGCGCGCAGACCTCCCAGCCCGGCTCCTCGGCGACCCAGTGCTCGAACTCGCCGGCGAGCCGGACGTGCTCGCGGATCATCGCCTGGAGGCCCTCGCGGCCGAAGCAACGCAGGACCGCCCACAGCTTGAGCGCGCGAAAGCGGCGGCCCAGCGGGACCGAGAGCTCGTTGAGGCTGACGACCTCTTCGCTGACCCGCAGGTACTCGGGCACGAGGCTGAAGGCGTCGCGGAATGCCTCTATGCGGCGTGTCCAGAGCGCCGAGCAGTCCATCGGCGTGGCCAGCCACTTGTGCGGGTTGACGACGATCGAGTCGGCGCGCTCCCAGCCGACAAGAAGCGGGCGCAGCTCCTCGCACACGGCGGCCGCACCGGCGTAGGCGGCGTCGACGTGAAGCCAGACGCCGGCTGCCTCGCAGGCGGCGGCGATCTCCGGGACAGGATCGACGGACGCCGTCGACGTGGTGCCGACCGTGGCAACGACGGCACACGCGCCGTCGAGCTGGAGGGCGTCGGCACGCAGCCGGTAGTCGCCGTCCACGGGCACCTTGCGCAGGTCGAGCTCGAGGATCCGCGCTGCCTTGTCGATCGACGAGTGCGCATGCTCGGAAGCGAGCACGACCCGCCGGCCCGGCGCCGCCGAGCGCGCGGCCGCCAACGCGGCGAGCGTGCCCACCGAGGCCGTGTCCTCGAGGTGACCGTGGAACCCCTCGGGCAGCCCGAACAGCTGGCGTAGCCAGTCGAGCGTGAGCTCCTCGAGCTCCTGCAGCACCGGCGAGGTGCGCCAGAGGATGCCGACCTGGTTGAGGCCGGCAATGAGCAGCTCGGCCAGGATCCCGGCCTCCGCGCCCGTGTTCGCGAAGTACGCGAAGTAGCGCGGGCTCTGCCAGTGCGTGACGCCGTCCATGAGCTTGTCGTCCAGGTCGCGCAGCACGGCCGCGAACGGCTCCGGCGCCTCCGGCGGCGCGGCGGGCAGCCGCGAACGGATCTCGCCCGGGGCGACCTGGGCCAGGACGGGAAACTCACGCAGCCGGTCGAGGTAGGCCGCCACCCAGTCGACGGCGGCGGCACCATCCTCGGTGAAGCTCACCCGAGCTCCGCCAGCGACGCCTCGATCCTCCGTCGAACCGCCGTCGCGCCGCTTGCGGTGGCGAGATCGAGCGCCTCCTCGAGCAGGCGCCTCGCCTCGTCCGGCCGTCCCTGCTCGGCGGCGACCTCGCCGAGAGTGTGCAGTCCGGCGGCAACCCCCGGGAGGAAGCCTTCCTCGCGGCGGAGCGCCACGGACTCCTCGAACGCCGACCACGCCTCGTCGTGGCGTCCGGCGGCATCGTGGACGAAGCCGAGATGGCGCACGGCGGAGGACGTGACCTTGCGGTCCTTCAGCTCGGACGCGATGGCGTAGCTGCGCTCGAAGAAAGGCAGCGACGCCTCCTGGTCGCCGCGCACGACCTGGTGCACGAGCCCGACCCAGAGGAGCGCCTCGGCGACGAGGTGGTCATCGTCGGTCGCCCGCGCGAGCGCGAGGCCGGCCTCGAACAGCTCCAGCTCACGCGGATCCTCCTCGCGCTCGGCGAGAAAGCGTGCGTGCAGCACCCGCCCTCGCTCGAGCAGAAGACTCGCCTCGGCGCGGTCGAGCTCGCGCTCGGCGGCCGCGCGGGCGTGGGCGTCGCCTGCGAACAGCGCTTGCTCGTTGAGCAGGTCGGCGCGGGCGAGCGGGTCGTCGACGAGCGCCAGCGCGTCGACCCACTTCCCCTGGCCACGCAGCTCGTCGACCCTGCTCACCGCGAGATCAGTCGCTCGATCTCGGCCCAGGGTCGCGTGTTGAGCACCTGCTCCTTCGTCAGCCAGGCCCGGCGCGCCTGGGCGACGCCGATCTCCGGCCATTCGAGCGCGCTCAGCTGGTGCGCGTCGCTGTTGATCGCCACGAGGACGCCTGCCTCGCCGGCCGCGCGGGCGTGCGCGTCGCGGATGTCGAGCCGGTCGGGCTGCGAGTTGATCTCGAGGAACGTCCCCGTCGCGAGCGCCTGCTCGATCACCTTGTCCACCGCCACGTCCGAGGGCGGGCGACGGTTGATCTTGCGCGCGGTGAGGTGGCCGATGCAGTCCACGTGCGGGTTCTCCATCGTGTGCAGGACCCGCTCGGTCGGGTTCTTGTCGAAGCTCGTGTGCAGCGAGGCCATGACCCAGTCGAACAGCGAGAGCGTCTCGTCGTCGACGTCGAGCGTGCCGTCGGCCTTGATGTTGACCTCGATCCCGCGCAGCACGCGGAAGGGCGCGACGCGCTTGTTCAGCGCGACGATCTCCTCGAAGTAGCCCTCGAGCTTGCCGTCGCGCAGGTAGTGCGAGTGGTCGGTGACCGCGTAGTACTCGTACCCGCGCCCGCGTGCGCGCTCGACCATCTCGTCCATCGTGTTCTTGCCGTCGTTCGACCACGTGGTGTGGCTGTGGAGGTCGCCGCGAAGGTCGCCGAGCTCCACGAGCTGTGGGATCTCGCCGCGCCTGGCGGCGTCGAGCTCGCCGGAGTTCTCTCGGAGCTCGGGCGGGATGAACTGGTAGCCGAGGTGCTCGTAGAGCTCCTCCTCGCTGCGGGTCTGGAAGACCTCGCGCGTCTCGACGTTCTCGACGCCGTACTCCGAGATCGAGAAGCCCGCGCGCACGGCATGCTCGCGCAGGGCGACGTTGTGCTCCTTCGACCCGGTGAAGTGCTGGAGGAGGTTGCCGTACGACTCCGGCGGGACGACCCGCAGGTCGAAGCGCAGGCCGGCGTTGGAGAGGACGGTCGCCTTCGTCGGGCCCTTGGCGGCGACGTCCGCGACCCACTCGAGCTTCGTGAAGTGGTCGGTCAGCGCGGCCGGATCGTCGGCCGTCGCGATGATGTCGAGGTCGCGGAACGTCTCCCGGCGGCGCCGGACGCTGCCCGCCTCGGAGACGAGGTCGACGCCCGGGTGCTCGCGGAGCGACTGGACGACCGCCAGCACGGCGGACAGGCCCTGCCCGAGGAGCGCCCGCTTGGGCTCGTCCGAGGCCTCCACCGCGAGAGCCGCGAGAACGCGCTCCTCGGTCTTGGCCCCGAGCCCGGCGAGCGTGCGCAAGCGCTGCTGCTCGGCGGCCTCCTTCAGCCCGGCCAGCGTGGTGACGTCCAGCTCGCGCCAGATGCGCGCGGCCGTCTTGGGACCGAGCCCCGGCAGGCGGGTGAAGAGGACGACCTCGGTCGGGATCTTGTCCTTCCGCTTGGTGAGCGCCTCGATCTCGCCGGTCTCGACGATCTGGACGATCTTCTCCTCGATCGTCTTGCCGATCCCCTGCAGGCTCTTGGCCTTGCCCTCGAGCGCGAGCTCTGCGATCGAGCCGGCGGTCTCGCGGATGCGCTGCGCGGCCCTGCGATACGCCAGCGGCCGGAACTGGTCCGAGCCCTCGAGCTCGAGCAGGTCGGCCAGCAGGTCGAACTGGTCGGCGACGTCGGCGTTTCTCGGCAGGGTGGTCGCCATCCCCGGCGATGATACGGCCCGTGTCGCGGGCCACCGTCTGCCTTCCGACGTACGACGAGCGCGAGAACCTCGAGCCGATGGTGCATGCGCTCGGGGAGGTGCTCGGCCCCGACGACCGCGTGCTCGTCATCGACGACAACTCGCCCGACGGCACGGGAGCGATCGCCGACCGGCTCGCGGCCGAGCTCGAGTGGGTCGACGTCCTCCACCGACCGTTGAAGGAGGGGCTCGGCCCCGCGTACCTCGACGGGTTCCGTCGAGCGCTGGCCGACGGCGCCGAGCTGATCCTCGAGCTGGATTGCGACTTCTCGCACGATCCGGATGACGTTCCGCGCCTGATCGCGGCCGCCGAGAAGGCAGACCTCGTGCTCGGCTCGCGCTACGTCCGCGGCGGCGGCACCGCGAACTGGGGTCTCGTCCGGCGCGCGATCTCGCGCTGGGGCTCGCTCTACGCGCAGGTGCTGCTCGGCCTCCGCGTGCGCGACCTGACGGGCGGCTTCAAGTGCTACCGCCGGGCCGTGCTCGAGCGGATCGACCTGGAAGCCATCGCCTCGCGCGGCTACGCCTTCCAGATCGAGACGACCTACCGCGCGCTCCGAGCGGGCTTCCGTGTCGTCGAGATCCCGATCCGCTTCACCGACCGCGAGGTGGGCGGCTCGAAGATGTCGCGCGCGATCGTGCTCGAGGCGGTGTGGAAGGTGCCGGCCCTGAGGCTCGCGGCGCTGCGCGGACGCCTGTAGGTTTGTCGCCGTGCGCAACGTCGGCGACGACACCTTCGAGCACGAGGTGCTGCAGTCCGAGCGGCCCGTTGTCGTCGACTTCTGGGCGCCGTGGTGCGGCCCGTGCCACGCAGTGACCGGTGTGCTCGAGAAGCTCGAGGCCGAGCACGAGGGCAAGGCCGAGTTCGTCAAGGTCAACGTCGACGACAACATCGCGACCGCTTCGCGCTACGACGTCCTGGCGCTCCCGACCACCATCCTGTTCGCGGAGGGCGAGCCGCGTGCGAGCGTCACGGGCGCACGCCCACGCTCAGACTTCGAGCGCGCCTTCTCGGACTGGCTTCTCTGACGCGCGCGCCGGCTTGGGGGTACGCGCCGCGCTGCCCTCGAAGTCGGTCTGGGTGATCCGGCTGCGCGGGTCGATCGTCGTGTAGAGCAGGTCGACGACCAGGTTGAAGACGATCACCGCCAGCGTCGCGAACATCACAACGCCCATGATCACCGGCAGGTCGCGCCGCGCCAGGCTCTGGAGCGCGATGCCGCCGAGCCCTGGGAGCCCGTAGACCCGTCGGCCTACCTTAGAACGTCAGCTGAAGTGCTCCCACCCGGTCAGCTGTACGGGCTCACCGCGATGCCGGATCTCGACGCCGCTGCCCTCCTCGCAGCGACCGACCACCGCGAAGGCTCCGGGCGTGCGCGTGGCCGCCAGCAGCTCGTAGTCCTCCCCGAAGCTCAGATCGTCGATCGACGCGCCCTCGGCGAGCGGAACGCGCTCGAGCTCGATCACGCAGCGGACGCCCGAGCGCGCGGCGATGTGGCCCGCGTCGGGCGCGAGCCCGTCCGAGAGGTCGAGCATGGCGCCGGCCGAGCGGGCGAGCTCACGCCCTTCGGCGAGGCGCAGCGGCGGCCGGACGTAGCGCTGCTCCCGGAAGGCGGCGCCGGCCGCGCCGAGCGGGCCTGTCACGACGAGCTCGTCGCCGGGGCGCGCGCCACCGCGTCCGGGGACGCGATCCGACCGGCCGAGCGCAGTCACGGAGAGGAGGAGCTTGTCCGCGCGGGTCGTGTCGCCGCCGACCACTGCGACGCCGGTCTCCGCGATTCCCTCGTAGAGCTCGAGCACGTCGTCGAGGCGCGTCTCCGAGGGCGCCCCCAACGAGACGACCAGGCCGCTCGGCTCGGCCCCCGAGGCCGCAAGGTCGCTCAGGTTGACGGCGGCCGCGCGGAAGCCGAGGTCGCGCCAGGAGATCCAGTCGAGCCGGAAGTGGACCTCCTCGACGAGCGCGTCCTGCGTGACGACAAGGCCGTCGAGGACCGCGGCGTCGTTCTCGATCCGGCTCGCCAGGCCGCGCCGCTCGAGCTCGGCGAGCAGCCCGAGCTCGCCGATGTCACCGAGCCGCGTCATCCATCGCGACGAGCAGCGCCTCGGCATTCCGCGCGGCGCGAATGACGGCGACCCCTGCGGCCCCGGCCGCAACACAGGCGCCGGCGTTGGAGGCGTCGATGCCGCCGATCGCGACGACCGGGATCGAGACCGCTGCGCAGATCTCGCGCAAGCCCTCGAGCCCGATCGCCGGGTCGGCGTCCGCCTTCGAGGGCGTGTCCCAAACCGGCCCCGCGCCGACGTACGCGGCGCCCCGTGTCTCCGCCTCCCGCGCCTCCGCGACAATCGCCGCCGACAGGCCGAGCATCAGGCCCTCGCGCAGAGCCCGCTCGGCGCCCTCGTCGGTGCGACCGAGGTGCACGCCGTCCGCGCCGAGACGGATTGCGGCCTCGACGTCGTCGTTCACCACGAACGTCGCCGGGAGCTGGCGAAAGCCGCGGCCCCTCGCGACGACCTGCTCCGTGGGCGCGTCCTTCAGACGGAGCTGGACGACTGTGGCGCCGCCGGCCACGGCCGCCCGCGCCGTCTCGAGGTCCTCGACGATCGCGTGCAGCCTCACGATTCGATCACGCGCGCACGGCCGTCGAGCGTCGCCGGGTCGAGTGCGTAGAGCGCGTCGTAGAGGCGGGCGTGGAACGTCCCCGGTCCCTCCGCTCCTGCAGCCGCGTCCTCGCCGGCCACGCCGAACGCGACCAGCGCCTCGGCTGCGCTCGACAGCGGGTCGTCCGCCTTCGCGGCCAGGAAGCTGCCGGTCACCGCCGTCGACATGCAGCCCGTCCCGCTGACCGTCGCCAGCAGCGCGTGCCCGTTCTCGATCGCGATCACCCGCTCGCCGTCGGAGACATGGTCGACCGGGCCGGTCACGGACGCCACGAGCCCGAGGTTCTCTGCCGCCGCGCGCGCAAGCTCGGCCGCGTCGGAGCCGGCCGCCATCGACTCGACCCCGCGCACCTCGGCTGCGACCCCGACGAGCGTGGCGATCTCGCCGGCGTTCCCGCGCAGGACGGCGACGTCCAGCTCGGCGAGGAGCCCGCGTGCGGTGTCGGTGCGGTAGCGAGTGGCGCCGGCGCCCACCGGGTCGAGCACGACGGGGATCCCCCGGGCGTTCGCGGCGCGGCCGGCGAGCACCATCGCCTCCACCCAGTCCGGCGAGAGCGTGCCGATGTTGAGCACGAGCGCGCTCGCGAGCCCGACCATCTCCTCGACCTCCTCGATCGCGTGCGCCATCACGGGCAGCGCGCCGAGCGCGAGCGTGGCGTTCGCGGTCTCGTTCATGACGACGTAGTTCGTGATCTGGTGGACCAACGGCTTCGTCTCCCGCAGCCTCTCCAGCGTCGTCCCGGGCGAGATGCTCAGCGGACGCCCCCCAGGTGGAAGACATCGACCGGGCCCTCGCCCGCGCCGATCTCGGTGAGGCCGTTCTTGACCGCGTCGGAGGCGACCTTCGCCGCGGCGCGCGCCGCGCGGACCGGGCGCTCGCCCTTGGCGAGCAGCGCGGCCAGCGTCGCCGAGTGGGTGCAGCCGGCGCCGTGCGTCGCCGGGACGTCGTGCCGGGGCACCGGGAACTCGTAGTGCTCGAACCCGTCGAAGAAGTGGTCGACCGGCTCCTCGCCGTGTCCGCCGGTGACGATGACCGCGGCGGCACCCAGCTCGTGCAGACGCTCCGCCAGCTCGCGGCGCGGCGCGCCCGGCCGATCGGCGAGCACCTCGGCCTCGCGAAGGTTCGGCGTCACGATCGTCGCGAGCGGGAACAGCCGCCGGACGAGCACGTCGACGGCGTCGTCCTGGAGGAGCCGCGCGCCCGAGCTCGCGACCATCACGGGATCGACGACCAGCGTCACGCCGCGGCCCTCGAGCGCGTCTGCGACCGTCTCGATCGCGCCGGCGGAGAACAGCATCCCGGTCTTGGCCGCATCGACGCCGATGTCGTCGAAGACGGCGTCGATCTGCGCGCGGATGAACTCCGGCGGCAGCTCGTGAACCGCCGTGACGCCGAGCGTGTTCTGCGCGGTCAAGGCGACGAGAACGGACATGCCGTGGCAACCCGCGGCGGCGAAGGCCTTGAGGTCGGCCTGGATCCCTGCGCCTCCGCCGGAGTCCGAGCCGGCAACGGTCAGGCAACGCGGTACCAGAGAAACTCCTCCTCCCTTCGCCGGCATGACCCGGATCAGGTTCAGCGGGTGTGATCTCAGCCCCGTGCAGGGCACCCCGGTCGGCCGAGAGTAGCATCGGCCACATGAGTGGAGTGGCGCGCTACGACGGCTATGCCGACTACTACGACGAGCATCTGCGGGACTTCACGCTCAGGTGGACCGACGTCCTCCGGCGGCTGCTCGGACCAGGCCCGGGACGCTGCCTCGACCTTGGCTGCGGGACCGGCCTGCACTTCGCCACGCTGCTCGACCTCGGCTGGACGCCGACCGGGATCGACGTGTCGGCCGATCAGCTCCGCCTGGCGCAGGAGCGCAACGCAGAGGTCGAGCTCGTCGAGGCCGACGCAACCTCGCTCCCGTTCGCGGACGCGAGCTTCGACTCCGTGGTCTCGCTCTTCACGCACACAGACATGGACGACTATTCGCGGGTGGTCTGCGAAGGGGCGCGCGTGCTCGTCCCCGGCGGCCGCTTTGTCCACCTCGGCCTGCACCCCTGCTTCGTCGGCCCGTTCTCGCGGTACACCGGTGAGGACGCCGCCCCCGAGTTGTTCCCCGGGTACCGCAGCTCCGGCTGGGCGAGCGACGGCCCGGGGCTCGGCGAGGGGCTTCGGAGGCTGGTCGGCACGAATCACTTGACCGCTCGCCGAGCTGCTCCAGGCGATCGTCGACGCGGGGCTCGCGCTCGACCGTTTCGAGGAGCCTGGTGAGGGCGTCTATCCCCGCGTCCTGGCCGTGGCCGGCCGCCGGCCGTGACAGTCGCGCTCCCGGACGAGCTGCTCGCGGGCGAGGAGCTCGCCTACCTGACCAGCGAGCCGGCGCGCGAAGCCCGCACGGCGCCGCTGCCGGCGGAGCTCTTCCCCCGCGTGCGCGACGCGCTGGCGGCACGCGGGATCGACGAGCTCTACACGCACCAGCGCACCGCCTGGGACGCCGTGGCGCGCGGCGAGCACATCGTCGTCGCGACCGGGACGGCGAGCGGCAAGACGCTCGCCTTCAACCTCCCCGTCCTCGACGCGCTCGCGCGCACGCCGAAGACGCGGGCCCTCTACCTGTATCCGACGAAGGCGCTCGCGCAGGACCAGGCGCGGGCGCTCACGGAGCTGCGGGTGCCCAAGGTCCGTGCAGCGATCTACGACGGCGACACGCCCAGCGAGCAGCGCTGGCAGATCCGCAAGTGGGCGAACCTGATCCTGACCAACCCGGACATGCTCCACATCGGCGCGCTCCCGCACCACGACCGCTGGGGTGACGTCCTCTCGAACCTCGCCTACGTCGTCATCGACGAGGCCCACGTGTACCGCGGCGTCTTCGGCTCGCACGTCGGCAACGTGCTGCGACGGCTGCGCCGCCTGGCGCGGGTCTACGGCTCCGAGCCCCGCTTCCTGCTCGCGTCGGCGACGATCGCCAACCCGGGTGAGCTCGCCCACTCGCTGCTCGGTGTCGAGGCGACGGTGATCGACGACGACGGCGCGCCCCGCGCCGAGCGGACGATCGTGCTCTGGAACCCGGCGCTGCTCGACGAGGAGCTCGGCCAGCGGGCGAGCGCGCTCGGCGACGGAGCCCGGCTCATGGCCGACCTCGTCGAGCGCGGGCAGCGGACGCTCACGTTCGGCAAGGGGCGCGGGTCGGTCGAGCTCGTCCATCGCTTCACGGTCGAACGGCTCGGCGACCGCGAGCTGGCCGGCCGGCTCTCGCCCTACCGGGCCGGTTACACGCCCGCGCAGAGGCGCGACGTCGAAAGGCGGCTCGTCGAGGGCGAGCTCCTCGGCGTGACGGCGACCGACGCGCTCGAGCTCGGCATCGACGTGGGCCTGCTCGACGCCGTCGTCTCGGTCGGCTTCCCCGGCACGGTCGCGAGTCTGCGGCAGCAGTGGGGTCGGGCAGGCCGACGCGAGCACGGGCTCGCCGTTCTCGTCGCGAGCGAGGACGCGCTCGACCAGTACTTCATGCGGGAGCCCGACACGCTCCTGAACCGCCGCGTCGAGGCGGCGATCCTCGACCACGCGAACCCGCGTGTCCTGGACGGCCACGTCCGCGCGGCCGCGTTCGAAGCGCCGCTCGACGACGCCGACCGCGAGCTCCTCGGCGACGAGGCGCTCGAGCGCGCCGCCATGCTGCCCGAGCTGAAGAAGACGCCGCGCGGCTACGTCTGGGCCGGTCGTGACTACCCGGCCGCGCGCGTCCCGCTGCGGTCGACGACCCCGGATTCCTTCACGATCGTCGACGCCGACACCGGAACGATGCTCGGGCTGGTCGAGCGTGAGCGCGCCTTCACGACCGTCTACGAGGGAGCGATCTACCTGCACCTCGGCGAGGCCTACCAGGTGCTCGAGCTGAACCTCGAGGCGCGGGCTGCGCTCGTCCAGCCCTTCTCGGGCGACTGGTACACGCAGGCGAAGAAGGAGACGAACACCCAGATCGACGAGACGCTGCGGGTCGAGCCCCGGCTGGGGCTGGAGCTGTCGTTCGGGCGAGTGTCCGTGACGGAGCAGGTGATCGCCTACCAGCGACGGTCGATCCGCGGCGGCGAGCCGATCGACCTCACGCCGCTCGACCTGCCGGAGACGACCTTCGAGACCGAGGCCGTCTGGTACGTGCCGACGGGCAAGCAGCTCGGCTCGTCGGTGCAGATGCCCCGCTTGCTGGGCACGCTGCACGCGGCGGAGCACGCGATGATCGCGATCCTGCCGCTGTGGGCGATGTGCGATCGCTGGGACATCGGCGGGCTGTCCACGAACGTCCACTTCCAGACGGGTGCGCCGACGGTGTTCGTCTACGACGGCCACGCCGGCGGCGTCGGGATCGCCGAGCGCGGCTTCGACGTGTTCGAGGGTTGGGTCGGCGACACCGCGAAGCTGCTCGCCGGCTGCCCGTGCACGAGCGGCTGCCCGTCGTGCGTGCAGTCGCCGAAGTGCGGCAACCTGAACGAGCCCCTCGACAAGACGGGTGCGCTCGAGCTCCTCGACAACATGCTGGCTGTCGATTCCGCGGCGGCCCGTTCGTCTACCTGACGTCATCGAAACGAAGGGAGACCTCCTAATGCAGTACATGCTCCTCATCTACAGCCAGGAGAACGGCTGGCTGAACATGAGCGAAGAGGAGCGCGGCAGCGCCATGCAGCGCTATCGCGACTTCACCGAGGAGCTCCGCTCCGCGGGTGCCATGGTCGCGGGCGACCGGCTCCAGCCGATCGCCAACGCCACCACCGTCCGCGTCCGCGACGGCGAGCAGCTCGTGACCGACGGCCCGTTCGCCGAGACGAAGGAGCAGCTCGGCGGCTACTACCTGATCGAGGCCGAGTCGCTCGACGAGGCGATCCAGTGGGCGGCGAAGCTGCCCGGCTCGCACCACGGCTCCGTCGAGATCCGCGCGATCGCCGACGTGCCGGCGGGGGCCCGGTCGTAGCAAGCGTCGAAGCGGTCTTCCGGGAGGAGTGGGGACGCGCCGTCGCCGTCCTCGCCCGCGCGCTCGGCGACCTCGAGCGCGCCGAGGACGCCGTCCAGGACGCGTTCGCACAGGCGGTCGAGCGCTGGCCGGCCGACGGCGTCCCCCGCAACCCCGGAGCCTGGATCGTGACCGTGGCGAAGAACCGCGCCGTCGACCGGATCCGCCGCGAGCGCACCTTCGAACGCAAGCGCGAGCTGTTGGAACGGCTCGACACCGTCGTGCCTGACGAATTGGAACCTGGGAGCCGTAGGCTGTCGATTCCGGACGAGCGCCTCGCCCTCGTCTTCACCTGCTGTCACCCGGCGCTCGCGCCCGAGGTCCGTGTGCCGTTGACCTTGCGGATGCTCGGCGGGCTCTCCACGAGCGAGATCGCCCACGCCTTCCTCGTCCCGGAGCCGACGCTCGCCCAGAGGCTCGTCCGGGCGAAGCGAAAGATCCGCGACGCGGGCATCCCGTTCCGCGTGCCTCCCGACGAGGTGCTCCCAGATCGGCTGCGCTCGGTCCTCGCCGTCCTCTACCTGATCTTCAACGAGGGCTACTCCGCGACCGGGGGCGACGAGCTCATCCGGCCCGATCTGTGTGAGGAGGCAATCCGCCTCGCGAAGCTGCTCGCGGTGCTCATGCCCGACGAGCCCGAGGCGCTGGGCCTGGTCGCGCTGCTGCTCCTGCAGGACGCCCGGCGGGAGACGCGGGTCGCCGCCGACGGCTCGCTCGTCCTGCTCGAGGACCAGGACCGCACCCGCTGGGATCGCGACCGGATCGCCGAAGGGCTCCATGTCCTCGAGCGCGCGAGCGCGCTCGGAATCGTCGGGCCCTACCAGCTCCAGGCCGCGATCGCCGCCGTCCACAGCCGGGCGCTCGCGGCGGAGGAGACCGACTGGCAGGCGATCGCGGCGCTCTACGACGAGCTCGCCCGGCTGACGCCGTCGCCCGTGATCGAGCTCAATCGGGCCGTCGCCGTCGCGATGGCGGAGGGGCCGGCCGAGGGGCTCGCGCTCGTCGAAAGCGTCGAAGGGCTCGAGAGCTACCGCTTCCTCCACTCCGCCCGCGCCGACCTGCTGCGCCGCCTCGACCGGCCCGACGAAGCCGCCGTCGCCTACCGCCGCGCGCTCGACCTGACGACGAACGGGGCCGAGCGCGCCTTCCTGGAGCGACGGCTGCGCGAGCTCGCGTAGTCCGGGTCAGCTCTTAGCCCTGGCCGACCTTCCGCTGGATCTGCGCCACGATGCCGTTGTTCAGGTCGAAGAACTGCTTCTGCACCTTCGGCCAGCCGCCGAAGCGGTCGATCCTGAACAGGCCGGGCCGCGAGGGGAACCTGTATCGCTTCGCCACGCTCTTGACGACCGGCCGGTAGCCGTTCTCCGCGAAGATCCGCTGCGCCGTCGGCGTCCAGAGGAAGCGCAGGAACGCCCGCGCCTCGGCGGGGTGCTTCGAGCTCTTGACCATCGCCACCGGGTTCTCGATCAGGATGGTCTCCTTCGGGATGATGAACTGCACAGCCTGGCCCTTCCTCTGGGCGAAGATCGCCTCGTTCTCGTAGGCGAGCAGCGCGTCGCCCTTGCCGCCGAGGAACGTCTGGAGCGACTCGCGGGCGCTCTTGTCCTGGACCGGGATGTGCCGGTAGAGGTTCTCGAGGTACGAGACGGCCTGCTTGTGCGTCTTGCCGAGCCGGATCTGTGCGCCGTAGGCGGCCATGACGTTCCAGCGGGCCCCACCCGACGTGAACGGGTTCGGGTTGAGGACCTCGATGCCGGGCCGCACCAGGTCGCTCCACTTGCGGATCTTCTTCGGATTGCCGTCGCGGAGCGCGAACACCACGACTGAGTTCGTGACCATGCCCTTGTACTTGCCGTTCTTCCAGCTCGGCGAGATCAGCCCCTTGCCGACGAGACGGCTGATGTCGGGCGCGAGCGAAAACGCGACGATGTCAGCCGGCAACCCCTGCTCGACGGCGCGGCTCTGCTCACCCGACGCGCCGTAGGACTGGTCGAACGACACACCCTTCCCGGCAGGGGTCTTCTGGAAGGCCTCGATGATCTTCCCGTAGGCCTCACGCGGCGTGGAGTAGGCGACCAGCGTCAGCTTGACGTCCTTGCGGGCGGCAGTGCTGCTCGAGCTCGCGCTCGCAGCGGCGCCGAACAGTGCGACCACGATCGCAACGGCGGCGACGAAACGGGTCATGTGACGGTCCCTCCCATGGTCGTGAGCGTCCAGATGGATAGGGACTTCTAATCACAGATATAACCGTGGTCAATATTGCACCGTTACGCACGAGTCCGCGAGAGCCCACTCCACCGCCTCGAGCGGAGTGGCGGCCCGCGCCACGCCCTCGACCGCAAGCCCAGGCTCGAGGATCACGGTCGGCCGGCCGAGCCGCTGCGCGAACGCGATCTCCGTGAGCGTGCCCCAGCTCCCTCCGACGGCGATGACGGCGTCGCCGCTTCCCACCACGGCGAGGTTGCGAGCGTGGCCGATGCCGGTCACGACCACGTGATCGAGCCACGGATTTGCGCCGGCGCGGCTCTCGCCCGGGAGGATCCCGAGGGTGGTCCCGCCGGCCTCCTTCGCGCCCCGTGCGGCGGCGGCCATCACGCCGTCCAGCCCGCCGCACACAAGGGTCGCTCCTCGCTCGGCCAGCAGCCGCCCGACCTCGGCAGCCCGCGCCTCGTGCTCGGTCCCGCTCCCGACAACGGAGACCTGCCACGTTTTCTCCACATGGCGATGGTAGAAGAGGCGCATGGCCAACGAACTGCAGCGCGCGCTCGACTTCCTGGCGCTGGCCGACCACGGCGGAACACGCAGCGAGCCGTTCTCCTACGGCACCGCCGTCTTCGACGAGCGCCTGCCGAGGCGCTGGGACTCGAACTACCTGCTCGTCGAGCAGGTCCCGGACGGAGTCGGAGCCGAGGAGCTGGCCGCCGAAGCCGATCGCGTGCAGGGAGCGGCAGGCCTCAGGCACCGCAAGCTCGAGCTCCGCGACGAGGAGGCCGGCGCACGGCTCGAGCCGCAGTTCCGGGCACTCGGTTGGACCGTCAACCGACACCTGCTGATGGCGCTGCATCGCACTCCGGACCGTGACCCGGACCGCGGCCGTGTCACAGAGGTCGACGCAGCCGCGCTCCGCGCGGTCCGGGCACGGCAGATCCACGGCTACGAGTGGGGCGCCGACCCCGAGGTGGTCGAGCAGCTCTACGCGGCAAAGCTTTTCCTGCCCGAGGTGGTCGACGCGCGCTTCTTCGCCGTCGTGCTCGACGCGCAGCCCGTCAGCTGGACCGACCTGTACGTGTCGGACGGCACCGCTCAGATCGAGGACGTCGGCACGCTCGAGGAGCACCGCGGCCGCGGCTACGCGAGTGCCGTCGTCCTGCACGCCGCCGAGGAGGCGCGCGCGGCCGGGGCAGACCTCGTCTTCCTGGTCGCCGACGACGAGGACTGGCCGAAGGAGCTGTATCGCAAGCTCGGCTTCGACGAGCTCGGCCGCGTCTACGAGTACCTACTGGCGCGCTCGTGATCTTCGCCGCCCGCGGTCTCGCGAAGCAGTACGGGCGGGTGAACGCGCTCGGTGGAGTCGACCTCGACGTCGACACGGGCGAGCTTGTGGGCCTGCTCGGCCCCAACGGCGCGGGCAAGTCCACGCTCGTGAAGATCGCGGTCGGCCTGGTGCGGCCCTCGAGCGGCTCGGCGGTGGTCTGCGGAGCCCCGGCCGGCTCGACGGCCGCCCGGGCGTCACTGGGCTACCTCGCCGAGCTGTTCCGCTTCCCCGGCTGGTACAGCGCTGACGAGCTGCTGGCACTGCATCAGCGCCTCGCCCACTCGAACGGCGGCCTGGCGGAACGGACCGAGCTGCTCGAGCTCGTCGGCATGGCAGACGCACGCGACAAGCGCGTCGAGGCCATGTCCAAGGGCATGCAGCAACGGCTCGGGATCGCCCAGGCGCTCCTCGGCTCGCCGAAGCTCCTCTTCCTCGACGAGCCGACCAGCGCCCTCGACCCGGCGGGCCGGCGCACGGTGCGACGGCTGCTCGAGCGGCTCAAGGCACGCGGCGTCTCGGTGCTGCTGAACTCGCACCTGCTCAGCGAGGTCGAGCTGGTCTGCGACCGTGTCGTCATCCTCCTCGACGGCAAGATCGTCGCCCAGGGCGCACCCTCGGAGCTCAGTCGGTCGCGCGGCGTCGAGATCGAGACCGACGAGGGCGTTCGGCTGTTCGAGACGGCCGGACGCGAGGACGTGCCGCACCTCGTCGAGCGCCTCGTGGGCGAGGGCCGCCGCGTGTACGGCGTCCGACTGCTCACGTCCACGCTCGAGGACGTCTACCTCGAGTACGTGGGCGAGGAGGCCGCATGACAGACGGGCTCACGATCGTCGGCTACGCGCTCCGGGAGAGCGTCAGAAAGCGGATGTTCCACGTCGTCATCCTCCTGACGGCCGGGTTCGTCGCGCTGTTCTGGCTGGGCACGAACGAGCTCTTCCAGGAGGTCGACACGATCACGCCGCCCGACGGGATCGACGCCACGACGCTCGTCGGCGCGACGGTCCTTGGCCTGGGCATGTTCGGGACGCTCTTCCTCGGGACAGTGCTCGCCGTGTTCCTGACCCTCTCGGCCGTACGCGGGGACGCCGAGCGCGGGCTGCTCCAGCCGCTCGTCGTGCGGCCACTCGGGCGCGGCACCTTCCTCGCCGCGCGCTTCGCGGGCGCGGCGGCCGTCTGTTCGCTCTACGTGACCGCCGTCTACGCAACGATCGTCGCCGTCGTGTGGATCGAGGGCGACTGGGGGCCCGATCGACTCGTCACGCCCGCTCTCGAGCTCGCCCTGGCTGTGTCGATCCTCGCCGGCCTCTCGCTGCTCGGCTCAGTCTTCCTCTCCGCGACGGCGAACGGGGTCGCGGTCTTCATGGTCTTCGGCGCCGGCCTCGTGGCCGGACTGCTCGGGCAGATCGGTGAGGCGCTCGACTCCGAGACGCTCCGCGGAATCGCGCACGACGCCTCCTGGATCCTGCCGTTCGAAGCGCTCTACCAGGACGCATTGCACCGGCTGACCGCCGATACGACAGGCTTCACCGGCTTCGTCCTGCAGCTCGGCCCGTTCGGCGGCGCCCAGGCCGGCGGCGGCAGCCTGCTGCCGTGGGTCGCCGCCTACCTCGCGCTACTCGCCGCCGCGGCGCTGACGGGCTTCGCGCGCAAGGATCTCTAGAACGCGCTCGAGCGGGTGCCCAGGCCTACTTCGGCCCGTCGGGGACGAACTCGGCCGGCAACCCCCGCTGCCGAAACCAGCTGACCATCGCCAGCTGCGGCGGCTTCTCCATCCCGTAGTGCATCGCGTCGACGAGAGCGATGTCGTGCTCCTCGGCCAGCTCCCGGAACGCCCGCACCTTGTCCTGGATCCAGTCGATCCGGCAGTTCGTCGCCGCGTTGCCGGTGACGTAGGTCTGGCAGCCGCGCTCGATCGACTCGCCGAGGATGTCGACGTCCGCGCCGCCGCCGGCGACCACGGCCACACGACCTGCCTCGTACCGCGGCCGCGTGATCACGTGCACCTTGATCTCGGGCCCGAGGAACACGCGGAACGCCTCGGCCAGGCCCTCGAGCGAGAGCCGGCTCTGCCCGACGATGGCGGCGCCGCCGGGAATGCCGTCGGCGATCGGGAAGTACTCCTCGAGCGCCTCCAGGCCGACCCCTTCGGCGCAGAGGCGCGAGGGCGAGACCTCGGGATGCATGTCGAGCGGCGCGTGGGCGTGAAAGAACCCGCACGTGTGCTCCTTCAGCCGGACAAAGCTCTCGGGTGAGAGCGGCAGGAAGCCCGGCTCGTCCGCGAAGTCGAGCGGATGCTCGGAGAACAGCAGCGTCCCGGGCTCGAGGCCGCCGACGATCCGGTCGCTCGGGAAGACGCACGTCGCCACGCGCTCGACGTCGCCGGTGCCGCGCACCATCAGGCCGTTCCAGCGCCCCTCGTACCCTGGCTCGACGTGCTCGCGCCAGTAGTCGGTCTCGTAGACGGTCTCGAAGGCGGGCGCCCAGTCGTCGTTCTCCACCTCGGGGACGCGGAAGTACGCGTCGAGCTCGGCGACGAGGGCGTCGAGCCTCATTGCAGCGCCTTGAGGGCGCGAGCCAGCGACTGCTTGGTCGTGAGCACCCCCTCGAACAGGTCTCCGTCGCGCTCCACGCGCTCCAGCACGGCGTCCATCGTGAAGGAGGCCGGGTCGAGCGACTCGTTCACCTCCTCCCAGCGCAGCGGCGTCGAGACGGGCGCGCCGGGCTTCGGCCGGACCGAGTAGACCGAGGCGATCGTCTTGCCCTCGCCGTTCTGGTTCGCGTCGATCAGCACGCCTCGGCGCTTCGCCTTCGACCACTCGGTCGTGGCGAGCCGGGGGTGGGCCCGCGCGATCGCGCCGGCCACGATCTCGGCGAAGCGGCGCGTGTCGGCGTAGGTCGAGCGGCGGTCGATGGGGACGAGCACGTGGATACCTTCGGAGCCGCTCGTCTTGGCGAACGAGGCGAGCTCGAGCACGTCGAGCGCCTGCTTGATCAGGAGCGCGACCTCCACCGTCTCTCCGAAGCCGACGTCAGGCGACGGATCGAGGTCGAAGAGCACCCAGCCGGGCCGCTCGGGCTTGTCGATCCGCGAGTACCACGTGTTGCAGTCGATGCAGCCCATGTTGATCATCCAGAGCAGCGACAGGTCGTCGTTGACGACCGGCGCCTGGATCTTCCGTCGCTGCCGCGGCGACTCGCGCGTGCTGACGACGATCTCGACCCGCTTGATCCACTCGGGCATGTGCGTCGGCGCGTCCTTCTGGAAGAAGAACTTGCCGTTCCAGCCGTCGGGATAGCGCTTCATCGTGAACGGCCTGTCCTTGAGGTGCGGGACGAGCACCGGCGCGACATCGCGGTAGTAGCGGATCAGGTCGCCCTTGGTGATCCCCTCCTCGGGCCAGAACGGCTTGTCGAGGTTGCTGAGCCGCAGCACGCGCTTGCCGCGACGAATCTCCGGCCCGAGCGGCTCCTCGCGATGAACCTGCTCCGGCGCCTTGTCCTCACGGATCCCCTGGTAGCTGGGCGCGCGGAGGTGCCCGTCGTGCGTCCACTCGACGAACTCCACCTCGGCGACGACCTTCGGCTCGACCCAGACGACGTCGCCTTTGCGCACCTTCGGCATCTTGGGCACCTCGGCGAAGGGCGCATCGGATCGCTGCAACGGCTTCAGCAGCTTCAGCAGCTTCTCGATCTCCTGGTCGGTGAAGCCCGTGCCGACGTTGCCGACGTAGCGCAGCTCGCCGCCTTCGTACGTCCCGAGCACGAGCGCGCCGAAGCTTCCGGCGCGGCGACCCTGCCCCTTCGTGTAGCCGGCGATCACGAACTCCTGCCGGCTATGGGTCTTGATCTTCAGCCACTCGGTCGTCCGCTGTCCCGGCTTGTAGCGCGAGTCGCGCTTCTTGGCGAGCACGCCCTCGTAGTCCTGCTGCTTCGCCGCTTCGTACAGCCGCTCGCCGTCCTCGAACGCCTCGGAGATCTGGACGTCGGCCTTGCGCGCGTCGAGCAACTGCTCCAGCCGCTCTCGCCGCTCCACGAGCGGCAGGTCGACGACCGGCTCGCCCTCCACCTCGAGGACGTCGAAGACGACGTAGATGTAGCGGGCGTCCGGCTTCCCCTGCTGCATCGCCGAGAACGTGGCCCGCCCCTGGTCGTCGAGGGCGCAGATCTCCCCGTCGAGCACGCAGTCGGGCGTCCTCACCGCGCCCTCGAGCGCCCGCTTGACGGTCGGGAAGCGCGGCGTGAGGTCGTTGTCGTTGCGGCTCAGGAACTCGGCGTTACCGCCGCGCACGTACGCGATCGCCCGGTAGCCGTCCCACTTCACCTCGTACAGCCACGCCTCGCCCTTCGGCAGCTCCTTCGAGAGCGTGGCGAGCATCGACTTGTACCGGCGTCGGGCAGCGCTCGCCTGTGGAGCGCTGTCGTCGCGCTTGCGCAGGATCAGCCAGTTCTTCGGGTTGCCGTCGAGCTTCGCGGGGACGAGCGTCCAGGTCCCCTCCAGCCGCTCGCCGTGGAGCCGCACGGTCAGCCCGCCGTCCTTCTTCTCCTCGACCAGCTCGTACGTCCCGCGGTCCCAGATCTCGACCGTCCCGGCGCCGTAGTTGCCCTTGGGGATCTCACCCTCGAAGTCGGCGTAGTCGAGCGGGTGATCCTCGACGTGGACCGCGAGCGCGCGCTGGCCGGGCTCGAGTGGGATGCCCTTGGGCACCGCCCAGCTCGCGAGCGCCCCGTCGCGCTCGAGGCGAAAGTCGTAGTGGAGCCGCCTGGCGTCGTGTCGCTGCACGACGAAGACGAGCTCCTTGCCGCGCTTCTCCGACCCGAACGGCTCGGGAGTCCCCTGCGGGTCCCGCTTGCGCCGATAGTCACGAAGGGACGTCATTTTCTGTGGACTACTACCGAAACTGTGTCCGTCTGGACACCACTACCCGGGGAAAACGCTGTGGATGCTGTGGAGAAACCTACGTGCGCCACTACGCACGTTGAGTCTGTGGTTCCGCGACCGCCTCGGCGAAAACCCCGAGCGCGCGGTAGCGGTCGCGCCGGCGGCGGCGCAGCTCGGGCCCATCGAGGTCGCGCAGCTCGTGCAGCGAGGCCTCCAGCGAGGTGGCGAGCAGCTGCGCGGCGGCGTCGTAATCGGTGTGCGCGCCGCCCTCCGGCTCCGGGACGATCGCGTCGATGATCCCGAGCTCGAGGCAATGGACGGCATCCGGGCGGAACGCGGCAGCGGCCTTCTCGCGCTCGCCCGCGTCGCGCCAGAGGATGGCGGCGCAGCCCTCGGGCGAGATCACGACGTAGATCGCGTTCTCCTGCATCAGCACGCGGTCGGCGAGCCCGATCGCGACCGCGCCCCCAGAGCTGCCCTCGCCGATGATGCAGGCGGCGATCGGCACGGTCAGCCGCGCCATCAGCGCCTGCGAGCGGGCGATGGCGCCGCCCTGGCCGTGCTGCTCCGCCGCGACGCCCGGGTAGGCGCCCGGCGTGTCGATCAGCGAGATGACCGGGAACCGATGCCGCTCGGCGATCTCCATCACGCGCATCGCCTTGCGGTAGCCCTCGGGGTGCGTCATGCCGAAGTTGCGCTTCGTGCGCTCGTGGATGTCCCGGCCCTTCTGCGTGCCCATGAACGCCACCGTCCGGCCCCTGAAGCGGCCGATTCCGGCGACGAGAGCGGGATCCTCCGCACGCGCGCGATCGCCGTGGAGCTCGACGAAGTCCTCGAGCATCCGCTCGACGTAGTCCAGGACGTACGGCCGCTCCTCGTGCCGCGCGAGCTCGACGGAACGCCAGATCTCCTCGTCGCTCGGCTCCTCGGAGATGCGGTCGAGCTGGCGCTGCAGCCGCTCGAGCTCACCGGAGAGGCGCGCGCCGCCGAGCAGACGCAGGTTGCGGAGACGGCTCAGGCGCTCGCGGAGGCGGAGCTCGGCTTCAGCGTTCGCCATGGTCGAAAAGCCCCAGTAGCCGGCCGACGGACCCGCGCAGCTCGGGTCGGGGGACGATCGCGTCGATATGCCCGAAGCGGACGTTCGACTCGGCCCGGCCGAAGTCGTTCGGCAGCTTCTCACGCGTGGTCTGCTGGACGACGCGCGGTCCGGTGAACGACATCAGCGCGCCGGGCTCCGCGAGCAGGACGTCGCCGAGGCTCGCGAAGCTCGCGAGCACGCCCGCAGTCGTCGGGTGCGCCATGACGCTGATGAAGCCACAACGTGCATCGCGGAGGTCCTCCACGGCGCAGACGGTCTTCGGCAGCTGCATCAGCGACAGGATCCCCTCCTGCATGCGGGCGCCGCCCGAAGCAGTCACGGAGACGAGCGGGACGCCGCGCTCTGCGGCGCTGTCGCACGCGCGCACGAACTTCTCGCCGACGACGCTGCCCATGGAACCGCCCATGAACGAGAAGTCCATCACGGCGAGCTCGCACGGATGCTCCTCGATGCTCGCCTGGCCGACGACCATCGCGTCGCCGAGCCCGGTCGACATCTCCGCCTCGACGAGGCGCTCCGTGTAGGGCCGCAGGTCGAAGAAGGTCAGCGGGTCTTCCGAGCGCAGATCGGCGTGCTCCTCGACGAAGCTGCCGTCGTCGACGAGCTGCGCGATCCGCGAACGGGCGCGCACCGGGAAATGGTGGCCGCACTGCGGGCAGACGCGTAAGTGCTCGTCGAGCTCGTCGTCGCGGTAGTGCGATCCGCACCCCGGACACGTGTTCGGATGCGGCTTGCCCTTGTCGGGCTCGGGCAGGTTCTTGTGCTCGATAGAGACGTCGATCCGGGCCACGGTCGCGTCAGTCTAATCCGAGGGCAGCGGTCAGCCGGGCCAGCTTTGGGACGTTCTCGGCCTCGGGGACGGCACCGGTGATCCCCAGGCCGAGGAGCGACGCCCGAACGCGTGCGGACGCCAGGAACTCCTCCGCCGCGGACAGCGTGAGGCCGTCCGGCTCGGGCATGAACGACGCGAACTCGCCCGGCTCCAGCACGTCGCAGTCGAAGGCGACGTACGCGCCGGTCGTCCCTTCGAGCGCGGCCTCGAGACCGACCGAGCCCAGGTGCAGCCCGCTCCCAGCGATGAAGTCCTCCTCCGGCGGGTCGAGGTTCCGCGCGCCGACCAGCACGACGTCGGCGGCGTTCACCGTCTCGGCGTCGAGCAGCATCCGGAGCGGCATGCCCCACTGGTTGCCCGAGGGCGAGCTCTCGGGCGTGTTGAGGTCGCCGTGGGCGTCGAGCCAGATCACGGCGACGCGGCCGTGCCGGGACACGAGGCCGGTGACGGCGCCGACGTGCGAGCAGCAACACCCACCGAGGACGATCGGGCGCTCGGGCAGCTCGGCGGCAATCGCGAGCGTCTGCTCGTGGAGCGAGCCCTCCTCGACGACGGCTGCCTCGGGGTACGGCAGCGGCAGCCGGGCCGCGCCGGCCATCGACTCGCCGCCCTCGCCCCACGCCCGGGGGACACGGACGAGGCCGGCCGCGTAGCGGCGGCCGCACACGTGGCACTCGTACTCGGGGCCGAGCGCGACCGCCGTGTAGGTGCCGCAGTCCGGGCACTTCGCGCGCAGGCGGCTCACTGAGCTCGTTCCGGAGTCTGGCCTCGTCGCCGGGGTGCGATGGGTGGTGCGAGGCAAGGACGCAGGGAGCGTCCGGGTGGCTGGGACGCGTAGCGTGGGCGCGACTGAGGACGCCGCCTCGCGCCGTCCAGCGCGGCCCGGCGGCACAGCGCTTGACTCCGGAGCGAGCTCATTCGGTGAGCTCCTTGCGGTAGACGGTCGTCGTCTCGACGACCCGCATGCCCGCACGCTCGTACAACCTCGTGGCGCCGGTCAGGCTGTCCGCGTCCACCCCGAGGCCCACGCGTCGCTCCCCGCGCTCGTGGAACTGGCGGAAGGCGTTCTGGAGCAGAGCCATGCCGAGGCCGTGTCGGCGCCAGGGGCGGCGGACGAACAGCGAGCGCACCCACCCCATCTCGTAGTACTCGGCCTCGCAGATCGTCCCGGCCACGATCTCGTCGCCGGCCCGGACGACCGTCCAGAGCGTCGGGTCGTAGCGCGGCGAGCCCATCATGCGCTCGCGGAACAGCTCGAACGGGCGCGGGCTGTGGCCCCAGTGGTCCTGCCAGGCATCCTCGAGCGACTCATGGAAGGCGAGCGCGTCGCCCTCGTCGAAGGCCTCGATCCGCAGGCCGTCCGGCCACTCGGGCTCCGGCGGCTCGTCCCCGAGGTCGGCGGCCATGCGGAAGAAGTGCCGAACCGAGTAGTAACCGCGCCCCTCCAGCACCTCGTTGGCCGCCTCGTCGCTCGTCACGACCGTGTTCTGGACGAACGTCGCGCCCCGCTCGCGGGCACGCGCCTCGGCGAGGTCGACGAGCTTGCCGCCGACGCCGAGGCCGCGCAGCTCGGGATGCACGTAGCCGTCCGACTGAAAGCCCGCTTCGCCGAGCTCCTCGAGCGTGGCGTAGCCGGCGATCCGGCCTCCGTCGACCACGACGAGCCACGCATCCTGCTCGAGGTCGAGTCGTCGCCACTCGTCCGCGATCTCCGCGGCCGTGAAGCTCTCCGCGCCGGCGAAGGCGCGCTCGAAGGCGTTCCCGAGCTCGACCACGCGCATCGATGTCGTCGGGGGTCGGGTGTCGAACCGCGAGCTCGGTCAAGCCTGCGGAACGAGCTCGTCCAGCGTGCCCGGCAGCGAGGACAGGTCGCGAATCTCCCGGGTCGGCGGAGGGTCGCCTTCCTCGCCGAGCCTGTTCACCCAGATCGAAGTCAGCCCGAGCTCGTTCGCCGGGACGATGTCGTGGAAGTGGCTCTGCGCCACGTGGACGTGATGGTCGCGGTCGGCGGTCGTGACCTCGAAGAAGCGCTCCCAGTGCCCGTGGGCCGGCTTGTAGGAGTGGACGTCCTCGGCCACGATCGTGAGGTCGAACGACACGCCGAGCCGCTTCTGCGAGGCGGCGATGAGGTCACGGTCGGAGTTGGAGAGGATGGCGAGGTTCCAGCCGCTGTCGCGCAACTCGGCCAGGGACTCCGGCACCTCGCCGAACGGCGGCCACTCCGGCAGCGATCGCGTCAGCGCGTTGCTCTCACCCTCCGGCAGCGTGTGCCCGGTCTCCTGCGCGAGTCGCTCGACCACGAGCGTCATCACCTCGGCGTACGAGCGGTAGGCCTCCTCCTGGATCTCGGGCTCGAGCTCGTGGTAGCGCCGTAGCAGCGCCGGCGCGTCCTCGACTCCGAACAGGCGCTCCAGCTGTTCGCGGATCCCCGCGTTCCAGTCGATCAGGGTGCCGTAGCAGTCGAACGTCGCCCAGCGCTGGGCCACTAGTCCTGGGGCTTCCGGAAGACGACGCAGGCGTTGTGGCCGCCGAACCCGAACGAGTTGGACGCCGCGATCGTCAGGTCGGCCTCCCGGGCCTCGTTGGGGATGTAGTCGAGGTCGCAGGTGGGGTCGGCGTCGTCGTAGTTGATCGTCGGCGGCAGCATGCCGCGGTTCACGGCGAGGATCGTGAAGATCGCCTCCAGCGCACCCGATGCGCCGAGGCAGTGGCCGGTCGCGCCCTTCGTGGAGGAGATCGGCGTGTTGCGGGCGTTTTCCTCACCGAGGGCGAGCTTGATCACGCGGGTCTCGCTCGCGTCGCCGAGCGGCGTCGACGTCCCGTGCGCGTTGATGTAGCCGATTTCGTCCTTGCCGACGCCGGCATCGGCGAGCGCCATCGTCATCGCGCGCGCCGGGTTCTCGCCGGAGGGATCGGGCTCGGTCACGTGCTGGGCGTCCGAAGAGAGCCCATAGCCGAGCAGCTCGGCGTAGATCTTCGCGCCGCGCGCCTGCGCGTGCTCGAGCGCCTCGAGCACGACCACCCCCCCGGCCTCGCCCATGACGAAGCCGTCCCGGCCGGCGTCGAACGGCCTCGAGGCCGCCTTCGGGTCGTCGTTCCGGCGCGAGAGCGCGCGCATCGCGCTGAAGCCGGCGATTCCCACGCGTGTGATCCCGGCCTCGGTGCCGCCGGCCAGCATCGCGTCGGCGCGGCCGAGCCGGATCGCGTCGGCGGCGTCGCCGATCGCCATGTTCGAGGCGGCGCACGCCGTGCACTGCGACGAGAGCGGCCCGCGGGTACCGAGCTCCATCGAGACCCAGGCGGCGCCCATGTTCGGGATGATCTGGGGGATCGAGAACGGATTGACGCGGTCCGGCCCGCGGTCGATCAGCACGTCGTAGCAGTCCTGGAACGCCTTCAGGCCGCCGATCCCTGTCGCGATGGACGCGCCGATCCGGTCGGCCTCCGGCTCGATCTGGAGGCCCGAGTCGGCCTCGGCCTGGCGGGCGGCGGCGACGATCATCTGCGCGAACCGATCCATGCGGCGCGCCTGCTTGTGCGCGATCCACTGGGTCGGGTCGAACTCCTTCAGCTCGCACGCGAAGTGCACGGGGTACTCGCTGGCGTCGAACTGCTGGATCTCGGCCGCGCCCGACTCGCCCGCGATCAGGTTGCTCCAGGTCGTCTCGACGTCGTTGCCGAGCGGCGACACCGCTCCGATCCCCGTCACGACCACGCGTCTGCGCCCGTTGGCGGACATCACATGCCCAACCCGCCGTCGACCAGCAGCACCTCGCCGGTGATGAAGGACGCCTCGTCCGAGGCGAGGAAGCGCACAGCCGCGGCGACGTTCTCCGGGTCGCCGAGTCGGCCCAGTGGGGTGTTCGCGAGCATCGTCTCGCGCGCATCCTCCGGAATCGCGTCGGTGAGCGCCGTCTTCACGTACCCCGGCGCGATCACGTTCGCGCGCACGCCTCGGCTGCCCAGCTCACGGGCCAGCGACTTCGTGAAGCCGATGATCCCGGCCTTGGAGGCGGCGTAGTTCGTCTGCCCCCAGTTTCCGTGCACGCCCACGATCGAGGAGATGTTCACGATCGCGCCGCCGCGGCGCTTCATCATCCCGCGGGCGGCCGCGCGGCACGTGTAGAAGGTGCTCGAGAGGTTCGTCTCCAGCACGGTGCGCCAGTCGTCGTCGAGCATCCGTGCCAGCACGCCGTCGCGCGTCGTGCCGGCGTTGTTCACGAGCACGTCGATGTCGCCCGCTTCCTCGACGAGCGCGCGGGCCTGCCCCGGATCGGCCACGTCGGCCTGGACGGCTCGGCCGCCCACCTCCGACGCCACGGCCTCGGCCTCACTCTGCTCGGCGCGATATCCGACCACCACGTCCGCTCCTGCCCGGCCGAGCTCGAGCGCGACCGCCCGGCCGATTCCCCTCGACCCTCCGGTCACGAGGGCCCGCTTGCCTTCGAGCGAGCAGAACGTCACGCAGAGGCCCGGCCGATGGCTTCCTTCACCTTCTCGATGCCGGCGACGTTGTCGACCGGGATGGCCTTGACGCCTTTGTCGATGCGCTTCAGTAAACCGGAGAGGACGTTGCCCGGACCGACCTCGACGAACGTCTTGACCCCACCGCGGGCGAGCTCCCCGGCAGCCTGGGTAAAGCGCACCGGCGCAGTCAGCTGCTCGACGAGCAGCGTGCCGAAGCGCTGAGCCGGCTCGATCTTCGCCGTCACGGTCGACATGAACGGCGCCACCGGCTCGTGGAATTTCACCTTCTCGAGCGCGGGCTTGAAGCGGTGCGCGGCCTTGGCGACGAGCGGGCTGTGGAACGCGCCGGAGACCTGGAGCTTCACTGTACGCCGGGCGCCGCGCTCCTGGGCCTCCTCGCAGCACTCCTCGACCGACGGCGTCTCGCCCGACACGACGATCTGGCCGGGACAGTTGTAGTTGGCCGGCCACACGCCGATGATCTGACGGCAGAGCATCTCGACGACCTCGTCCTCGAGCCCGAGGATCGCCGCCATCGAGCCGGGGTGCTGCTCGGCGGCCTCGGCCATCGCGAGCCCGCGCTCGCGGACGAGAGCCACAGCGTCCGCGTCATCCATCGACTGCGCGGCCGCAAGCGCCGCGAACTCGCCGACCGAATGCCCGACGACGTAGTCCGGCTCGATGCCCTCGGCCTTCAGCGCGGCCAGCACCGCGAGGCTCGTCGCCACGAGCGCCGGCTGCTGCACCTCGGTCCGCACCAGGTCCTCGAAGGGCGCGTTGAAGCAGAGGTCGACCAGGTCTAGCCCGCAGGCCTCGCTCGCACGCTCGAACACCGCCATCGCCTCGGGGTGGGCTTCGGCGATCTCGCGCCCCATGCCCGCCTCGAGCGATCCCTGCCCGGGAAAGCAGAACGCCACCTTTCCGTGCCCGTTGCCGTCTCCTTCACTCATGTTGCTCCGTTCGTCGCCGTCCATTCGAGAAGGCTCGAGCCCCAGGTGAGGCCCGCGCCCATCCCCGTCATCAGCACCAATTCGCCCGCTCGCAACCGGCCGTCCGTCTGGGCGTCGGCCAGTGCGAGCGGAATTGAACCTGAAGAAGTGTTGCCGTAGCGGTCGACGTTGACGACGACACGCCCGGGATCGATTCCGAGCTTCTTCGTAGCGTGGTCGATGATGCGGACGTTCGCCTGGTGGGGAACGTAGACGTCCACGTCGTCGACCGTCGCGTTGCACTCGTTGAGCACGGCCTCGGCCGACGAGACGAGGACGCGCGTCGCGAACTTGAACACCTCGCGCCCGTTCATGTGCACGTAGTGGCCGCCGTTGCCGACCGTCTCGGCGCTCGTCGGCATGCGCGAGCCGCCGGCCGGAAGGTGGAGGTCGACGCCGCCCGCTCCGTCGGCTCCGAGCTCGAAGCCGAGAAAGCCGCCCTCGTCCACCCGCTCGAGCACGACGGCGCCCGCGCCGTCGCCGAACAGGATGCAGGTCGAGCGGTCATGCCAGTTCATGAGCTTCGAGAGCACGTCGCCGCCCACGACGAGCGCTTTCTTGGAGAGCCCTGCGGCGACCATCCCGTGCGCCTGCGCGATCGCATACATGAAGCCGGTGCAGCCCGCGGACAGGTCGTAGGCGGCTGCGTCCTTGGCGCCGAGACGGTCGGCGAGGAGGGCGCCGGTCGACGGGAATGCCATGTCGGGCGTGACGGTGGCGACGATCAGCAGGTCGATCTCCTCGGCCAGCACGCCGGCCGTCTCGAGCGCTTGCTCCGCCGCCGGCATGGCCACGTCCGAGAGCGCCTCGTCGGGCGCTGCGATCCGCCGCTCGCGGATGCCCGTCCGCTCGACGATCCACTCGTCGGAAGTGTCGACGAGCTCCGAGAGCTCCTCGTTCGTCACCACGCGCTCCGGCACGTGGCAGCCGAGGCCCGTGATCGAGACACGCGTGCCGTTCTGGGTGGCGGAGCCGATCACTGCTCGACCGCGAACGTCAGCGTTCCGCGGGCGGCGAGCCCGCCGTCGACGCGAGCCTCGGCGGCGCCGCGGCCGATCGGGCCGCGCACTCGCTCGAGCTCGCAGGTCAACTCCAGCTCGTCGCCGGGCTCGACGATCCGCTTGAAGCGCACGTTGTCGATGCCCGCGAACAGCGCAAGCTTGCCGCGGTTCTCGTCGTCGCTGAGCACCGCGACGGCGCCCGTCTGCGCCATCGCCTCGACGATCAGGACGCCGGGCATCACCGGCCGGCCGGGAAAGTGTCCGGCCAGGTACCACTCGTCGGCGCGGACCGTCTTGCGGGCGACGACGCGCTTGCCGGGCTCGAGCTCGAGGACTTCGTCGATCAGGAGAAACGGCTCGCGGTGCGGGAGGATGGCCTCGATCTCCGTCCGCCCGAGAGGCACTGTGATCTGCGGCGTCAAGGCGGTTCTAGTGTAGACGGGGTGGGTGACTCACTCACGCCCGACACCGTGGTGCCGTTGCTGCGCGGACGGTTCGGGCGCGACTACCGCTACGTCGAGCGCACAGAGTCGACTCAGAGGCTGCTCGAGGACGCCTCGGAGGGAGCCGTCGCCGTCGCCGACGAGCAGACCGAGGGCCGCGGCCGACTGGGCCGGAGCTGGAAGGCACGCCCCGGGACGAGCCTCCTGCTCTCGCTGTTGCTCGAGCCGCCGGTCGTTGCTGCGCGCCTGCCCGAGCTGACACTCGTCGCGGGCGAGGCCTGCGCCGAGGCGATCGCCGCCGTGAGCGGCGTTGAGCCGACGATCAAGCACCCGAACGACGTGCTCGTCGGCGGCCGCAAGGTGGCCGGGATCCTGGCCGAGGCGCGCGACGGCCGCGTCGTGCTCGGCATCGGCGTCAACGTCAACGCGGACGAGGACGAGCTGCCGTCCGGAACTGAGACGCCGGCCGGCTCGCTCTCGCTCGCCGCCGGCCGCGAGGTCAGCCGGGTCGACCTCTTGGTGGAGTTGCTGCTCCAGCTGGAGCGGCACTACGACGCGTGGACGGCCCGCGCGCCTTGAGCGGGACGGCCGGATTGCCCGCTGTGTCGCGGGCGTAGACGCGGGCGGAGCGGTACGAGCTCGGCGCCGGAATGCGGAAGGCGCCGGCCTTGCGCCGCGCGAAGGTCCGCCTGTTCCCGTCGACCACCGTCGTCACGGTCGCCGGCTCTGTCAGCGACACGAGCCGCTTTCGGGCCGAGACCAGGCGGAGCACCGGCGCGACCGTGTCGACGACGAGCTTCGCGTACTGCGAGGACGTGCCGCTGAGCGAGGTCGCCTCGACGAGGATGCGGTACCTGCCGTCCGGGATCGGCACGCCCGCAATCAGCCCGTCCCAGTCGACCGTGCGCGGGCCCGCCGGGAACCGCCCCGCCAGGAGCGTCGCAATGACGGCCGAGCCGGAACGCACGGTCACCGTCACGTCGGCGTCTGCTGCGAGCGTGAACGCGACGCGCAGCCTGTCGGCGCGCCCGTCGGTGTTCGGCGAGAGATACGTGGGCAGCGAGGACAGAGACGACAGCGTTCGGTTGACGGAGACCGGGACGCTCGCCGTCACCTCGCGGGCGTCGAGCGTCTTCGCCGAGAGGAGGATCGAGTAGGACCCGTCGGACAGGGAGTCGGCAACCCAGCGGAAGGACTGCACCCCGGCCGGCTTCGCCTCGCTGAAGAGCGTGGCCAGCGCCAGGCCCTCGGCGTTCACCAGGGTGGCCGTGACGGTCGCGGAAACGCCCAGCGTGTACCGGATGGTCGTCGAGTCGGCGAAGCCATCGCCGTTCGGGCTGACGACGGGCGGCTGCGCGACCAGCGACGACAGTGTCAGGGCCGAGCCGGTGCCCGCGGTCACGGCTCCGACCGCAGGCCTCAGGGTCGGCCCGCCGCGGATCGCCCAGGTGTAGCGACCCGGTGGCGCCAGCCGCGCGTCCCAGGTCCAGTCGACGCGATTCCCGAGCCCGCCGCCGGTCGCAACCGGCGTCCCGAGCGCATCCGAGACGGACACGGTCCACGGCATCGAGCTCGTGAGGCGGCCGGTGACGCGCACGCGGCCGCCGGTGAGCGTGCCGGCGGGCGCGTAGAGCTTCGGCAGGCCGGTGATCCCCACCGCGCGAGCGATCAGGTTGAGCTGGCCGTAGACGACCGAGCCCGGGCAGCTCGTGAAGCCGACGTCGCGGTGCCCCGAGATCGGGCGGAGGAAGACTGGGACGCCCGCCGGGAAGCGGGGATTGCCGCCGGACTGCCACGTGAAGGCCTCGAGCGGGTCGACATGCGCGACGTCGAGCCGCCAGGCGAGCAGCTTCACGAGCGCGCTACGAGCGGCGGCGGTCAACCCGGTCGAGCCGTAGTTGCCGAGCAGCGCGACGCCGACCGAGCTCGTGTTGAACCCCTGCGCGTGGGCGCCGACGACGTTGCGGTCGACACCGCCGAACCGGCCTTCGAAGACCTGGCCGTACTTGTCGACGAGGAAGTTGTAGCCGATGTCGTCCCAGCCGTTTCCGCGTACGTGGTAGACCTGGATGGCGCGGACGATCGCCGCCGACTGTGCCTTCGTGTAGCTGTTCGAGCCCGCCGTGTGGTGCACGACCGCGAAGCGCAGGCTCGGCGAGTAGCGCGGCGCTGCGCGCCGGATCGAGTCGCTCGCGCGCCACGAGGTTCGCGGCAGGATCAAGGGGCTCGACGCGGACGCGGCGGACGCGAGCTCGCGTCGAGGCGGAACGCCGTCGACCGGGCTCCAGACGTAGTGGGCACGCAGGCGCGTAACCCGTCCCTGCAGACGGTATTCGAGCCGGTCCGACGGCCCAGTCCAGTACGGGTTGCCGAGCCTCCAGGTCGCGCGGCGGCGCGACTCGGAGCTGCGTGGGTCGGGCAGGTCCTCCGCCTCGGGCGCAGCCGCCCGCCAGCGGCTCCAGCGACCGGCGAGCGAGCGCGTGCGGAAGACGACGCGCCCGGGCCCCTGCCAGTGGAGCCCGACGAGGTCGAAGCGGCCCGGAGCGCGGACCGCGGCAAGCGAGCGCACGCCCGCGACTGGGAGCTCGCGCGTGACGAGGGTCGTCTCCTCGGCCTGCGCCGTCGCGGGCAGCACGAGGAGGACCAACCCCGCCAATGCCAATGATCTCAATGCCCGCACGCCGTCGGCCTCTCGAGCACCCTAGCTTCGCGCCGGTAGTCGCAACCCCTCGCTGATAGAATCCTTACACCCGTGAAAAGGCCGTTCCTGCGGGCATTTTGGGCCACGCTCGCCGCGGCCGCGGGCCTCCTATTTGCCGGATCCGCCCAGGCGGCAACGCCGCGCGTCCTCGCGGTGGAATTCGACAACGACGTCAACCCCGTCACGGCCGACTACGTCACGGGCGAGATCGACCGGGCGAACAAGGAGCACTACGACGCCGTCGTGATCCTGCTCGACACCCCCGGCGGGCTGTCCGAGGCGATGAAGGACATCTACCAGGCCGAGCTCGCCTCGCAGACGCCGGTGATCGTCTACGTCTCTCCCGACGGGGCACGTGCAGCCTCGGCCGGAGTGTGGATCGTGCAGGCGGCCGACGTCGCCGCGATGGCGCCGAGCACGAACCTCGGCTCCTCGACGCCCGTCGCGGCGGGAGGGGGCGAGATCCCCTCCGACCTGAAACGCAAGGTGGTCAACGACGCGGCGAAGTCGCTGCGCGCGCTCGCTGAGACGCACGGGCGAAACGGCGACTGGGCCGAGCAGGCGGTCCGCAAGGCCGACAACCTGACTGCGACCGAGGCACTGGAGATGAACGTCATCGACGTGATCGCGCCCACGCTGCCCGGCGCTCCTCGACAAGGTCGACGGCATGAAGACGAAGCCCGACGGCAAGGTGCTGCACACGGCGAACGCCCAGGTCGATCACGTCGAGATGGGGCTCTGGAAGTCGTTGCTCGACCTGCTGATCGACCCGAACCTGATCGCGCTGATGCTCTCGATCGGCGTGTTGGGGATCGTCGTCGAGCTGTGGAACCCGGGGCTGATCCTCCCGGGGACGGTCGGCGCGGTCTCGCTGATCGTCGGCCTGTTCGGGCTCCAGGTCCTGCCGATCAACGTCGCCGGCCTGCTCCTGATGCTGCTCGCCGCGGGGTTCTTCGGCGCGGAGGCGTTCGTCGTCAGCCACGGGGCCCTGGCGCTCGCCGGCGCCGTCTGCTTCTTCATCGGCTCGCTCATGCTGTTCGACCCGGCGGGCAGCGCGTACCAGGTCTCGACCGGCGTCGCCCTCTCCTTCGCCGTCGCTCTCGCCCTGCTGTTCGGGTTCGCGGCCGCCAAGGTGTGGCAGGTCCGGCGGAGGCCGGCCCAGACCGGGCAGGAGGAGCTCGTCGGCCAGGTCGGCATCGTCCGCAGTGCGCTCGACCCGGAGGGGTATGTGCACGTCCACGGCGAGCTCTGGCGGGCGCGGAGCGAGGACGGGCCGATCCCGACCGGGACGCCCGTGGAGGTCGCGAGCATCGACGACGGGCTCGTGCTCCACGTGCGCCCGCTGGCGCAGCCGGCACCGACCGGCGCGTAGGATCGGATCGTGACAACCGCCCTCATCGCCGTCGCCGCGATCGCGGTTCTGTTCATCCTCGTCGTCTCGGCATCCGTCCGGATCGCCCGCGAGTACGAGCGCGGCGTCATCTTCCGGCTCGGACGGCTCAAGTCGCCGCCGAAGGGCCCGGGCCTGTTCCTGCTGATCCCGATCATCGACAAGATGGTGCGCGTCGACCTGCGGACGGTGACGCTGAACGTGCCGCCGCAGGAGGTAATCACGAAGGACAACGTCCCCGTCCGGGTGAACGCGGTCGCCTACTTCCGGATCATCGAGCCCGAGAAGGCGATCGTGCAGATCGAGAACTTCATGGTCGCGACGTCGCAGATCGCCCAGACGACGCTGCGCAGCGTGCTCGGCCAGCACCAGCTCGACGAGCTGCTCTCCGAGCGCGACAAGATCAACGAGATCCTGCAGCGGATCATCGACGAGGCCACCTCGCCTTGGGGGGTCAAGGTTGCGATCGTCGAGGTCAAGGACGTCGAGATCCCGACCGGGATGCAGCGCGCGATGGCCCGCCAGGCGGAGGCCGAGCGCGAGCGGCGCGCGAAGGTGATCGCCGCCGAGGGTGAGTTCCAGGCGTCCGAGCGGCTGAAGGACGCGGCCCAGGTCTTGTCGGAGAACCCGATGTCGCTCCAGCTCCGCTATCTGCAGACGATGCTCGAGATGAGCTCGGAGCGGACGTCGACGCTGATCTTCCCGCTCCCGCTCGAGCTGATCGGATCGCTGCTCGACCGCGGGAAGGACGCCTGACCAGCCGGCTCCTGCGCGACCCGCTCTCCGGCAGGACGGTCGTGATCGCGCCCGGCCGCGCGCGCCGACCCGGCGCATTCCTCGGCACGATCGAGGAGCCGACCCCCGAGGAGCTCGAGGCGTGCCCGTTCTGCGAGGGGCGCGAGGACCAAACGCCGCCGGAGACCCTTGCCCTGCCCGATGTCCCCGGCCGCGCGCCCGACACGCCCGGCTGGACCGTGCGCGTCGTGCCGAACCTCTATCCGGCCGTCGAGCGCCAGGAGGTGGTCGTCCACTCGCCGCGGCACGTCCGCACCTTCGCCGAGCTCGAGGGCGGCGAGGTCGACGTCGTCGCCGAGGCCTGGCGCCGCCGCTTCGCCGCCGCCGCCGAGCAGAGGTTCCCTTACGTCCACGCGATGATCAACGAGGGCCGCTTCGCCGGCGCCAGCCTCGCCCATTCGCACTCGCAGTTGGTGTGGCTGCGCGAGCCGCCGCCGGCCGTGGAGCGCGAGCGAGGGGAGAACGGCTGTGCGGTCTGCGACCTGCTCGGAAGCGACGAGTTGGAGGTCGCTACGGCGGAAGGCCTCCGGGCCGTCTGCCACCGCGTGGGCCGCGGCCCCTACGAGCTGCTGCTCGCGCCTCTACGGCATGAGGCCGAGCCCGCCGACGAACTAGGCGCGCTCATGCGCCTGCTCCGAGACGCGGTCCGGCGCCTGCGCGCACTCGAAGGGCCGCTGCCGTGGAATGCGTGGCTGCACCTCGGACCGCACTGGCACGTCGAGCTGCTGCCTCGGCTGACGGTGTTCGCCGGGCTCGAGCTCGGAGCGGAGATCTACGTGAACGTGGTGTCGCCCGAAGAGGCTGCCGCCGCGCTTCGCGGCGCCGGTTAGAGGGCGGAGGTCCCCGCGTCGGTCGCGCGCTGGCGCGGATGGAGCTCGCGGAAACGGCGAGCGGCCTCGATGGCCGCCCCGAGGTTGAGGCCCTTGTCCTTCGCCTGCTTGATCAGCATCACGGTCTCGACCGCGTCGATGTCGTAGATGCGCTGTTTCTTGCCCTTGGTCGGGATCTGGGCCTTGTTCGTCCAGTAGTCCAGCTGCATCTTCGAGATGCCGGCGATCTGACAGACCTGGCCGAGATAGAGCTCCACCTTCTCGAGGTGATCGCTCAGATTTATCGGTTCAAGCAGGTCAACCTGCGTACTCACAGCCATACGAACCCTTCGGTGGAGATGGGCGACCCCGCAGGGAAGGTATATCGCGCGGAAGCCCCGCGCTCAAGGGGAAACCGTGCGCAAACGCAAGAAAAAGGATGTTACGAGCGAGAACGCTAGTCGCCTGCCGGGGCAAGCTCGTCGCCCTCGGAGGGCACCTCGAGCACCGGCTCGGCCCCGTTGTCTTCGACAGCCACCGGTTCCTGCGACTCGACGACCGGCGCGAGCGTCGACACCTTCTCGTCCCCCCGGAGGCGCATCACGATCACGCCCTGCGTCGAGCGGCCAAGCCTCTTGACGTCGTCGACCGGGATCCGGATCACGGTGCCGCCGTCGGAGATCAGCATCACCTGGTGGCCGGGTCGCACGGCGAGGGCGCCGACGAGCTTGCCGCGCGCCTCCGTCAGCTGGACCGTCTTCACCCCGAGCCCGCCACGGCCCTTGATCGGGTACTCGTCCATCCGCGTGCGCTTGCCGTAGCCGTTCTCGGTCACGACCAGCAGGTCACAGTCGTTCTGCGCGATGTTCAGCGAGATCACCTCGTCGCCCTGGCGCAGCGACATGCCGCGGACGCCCTCCGTGGCGCGGCCCGTCGGCCGGACAGCGCTCTCGTGGAACCGGATCGCCTGGCCCTTGCGTGAGACGATCAGCAGGTCGTCGTCGCCCGATGCGTGCCGGACGCCGATCAGCTCGTCGTCCTCGCGCATCTTGATCGCGATGATCCCATCGGCCTTGAGCGGCGTGTTGTAGTCCTCGAAGCGCGACTTCTTCACGACGCCCTTCTTCGTGGCGAAGACGAGGTACTCGGCCTCCTTGAAGTCGCGCGTCTGCACGACTGCGCGCACCTGCTCGTCCTGGCGAAACGGGAGCAGGTTCACGATCGCTCGGCCCTTGGACTGGCGGGAGCCGAGCGGCAGCTCGTGCACCTTCAGCCGGTAGACCTTGCCGACCGAGGTGAAGAAGAGCAGGTAGTCGTGCGTGGACGCGACGAACAGGTGCTCGATGTAGTCCTCGTCCTTGAGCTCCATGCCCATGACGCCGATCCCGCCGCGCCGCTGCTCACGGTAGGTGCTGACCGGCAGCCGCTTGACGTAGCCGGAGCGCGTGATCGCGATCACCATGTCCTCTTCCGCGATCAGGTCCTCGAGCTCGAGCTCGCCCTCGGCGGCCACGATCTCGCTGCGCCGGTCGTCGTTCCGGCCGTAGATCTCCTTGATCTCGAGCAGCTCCTCGCGGATGACGGCGTCGATCCGGGCCGGCTCGCCGAGAATCGCACGCAGCTCCTGGATGCGCTCGCGCAGGTCGTTGTGCTCGTCTTCGACCCGCTTGCGCTCGAGCGCGGTGAGCGCGCGGAGGCGAAGGTCGAGGATCGCCTGCGCCTGGATCTCAGAGAGGTCGAAGCGGCTCATGAGCGCCTGGCGCGCCTCGTCCGTGTCTGCGGCCCCGCGAATCAGCTCGATCACCGCGTCGAGGTTGTCGAGGGCGATCAGGTAGCCCTGCAGGACGTGGGCGCGCTCCTCCGCCTTGCGAAGCTCGAACTTGAGCCGGCGGGTGACGACCTCGCGCTGGAAGTCGAGGTAGTGGTGGACGAGCTCGAGCAGCGACAGCGTGCGCGGCACGCCGTCGACGAGCGCGACCGCGTTGTAGCCGAAGGTCGTCTGCAGCGGCGTGTGCTTGAACAGCTTGTTCAGCACGACCTGCGGGATCGCCTCGCGCTTGAGGTCGACCTGGATGCGCATCCCCGTCCGGTCGGAGTAGTCCTCGACGGCCGTGATCTCGGTGAGCACCTTGTCCTTGTAGAGCTCTGCGATCTTGGCGATGACGCCCGAGTCGCCGCCCTTCTTCACGCCGTACGGGAGCTCGTTGACGATGATCGCCGTCTTGCCGCCGCGCAGCTCCTCGATGTGCGCCCGGCCGCGCATGACGACCCGGCCGCGCCCGGTGCGGTAGGCGTCGCGGATGCCCTCGCGGCCGACGATGATCCCGCCGGTCGGGAAGTCAGGGCCCTTGACGTGCTTCATCAGGTCGTCGACGTTGGAGTCGGGCTTGTCGATCAGCTGCACGATCGCGTCCACGACCTCGCCCAGCCGGTGCGGCGGCATGTTCGTCGCCATCCCGACCGCGATCCCGGACGAGCCGTTGACGAGCAGGTTCGGGAAGCGGGCGGGCAGGACGCTCGGCTCGCGTCGCGACTCGTCGTAGTTCGGCTGGAAGTCGACGGTGTTGGCGTCGATGTCCCGCAGCATCTCGGTGGCGATCCGCGAGAGCCGGCATTCCGTGTAGCGCATCGCGGCCGGTGGGTCGTCGTCGAGGTTCCCGAAGTTGCCCTGGCCGTCGACCAGCGGGTAGCGCAGCGAGAACGGCTGCGCCATCCGCACGAGCGTGTCGTAGATGGCCGTGTCGCCGTGGGGGTGGTAGGAGCCCATGACGTCGCCGACGATGCGCGCGCACTTCTTGTAGGGCCGGTTCGGCTGCATCCCGGCTTCGTGCATCCCGTAGAGCACGCGCCGGTGTACGGGCTTGAGGCCGTCGCGCACATCGGGCAGCGCCCGCGCGACGATGACCGACATCGCGTAGTCGAGGAAGCTCGAGCGCATCTCCTGCTCGAGCTCGCGCGTCTCGATGCGTCCGGGTCCGAGTGCGCCGGTGTCGATCTCAGTCATGCCTCACCTCCGCCTAGACGTCGAGGAACCTGACGTCCTTTGCGTTCTGCTCGATGAACGCGCGCCGGGGCTCGACCTGGTCGCCCATCAGCTTCGAGAAGATCTCGTCCGCCGCCGTCGCGTCCTCCACCTCGACCTGGATCAGCATTCGCCGGGCAGGGTCCATCGTGGTGTCGCGGAGCTCGTCCGCGTTCATCTCGCCGAGGCCCTTGAAGCGGCTGACCTGGATGCCTTCCTTGGCGAGGTCGAGCACCTCGTGCCGAAGCAGCGCGAACGTCTCGGCCCGGCGTCCTTTCTTGCCCAGCCCGATCGCGTACGGCGGCGGGCCGACGATGTCGACCAGGCGTGCGTACGTCCGGCGTAGACCCGCGTAGACCGGCGACTCGAAGACCTCAGCCGGCACGTCCACGAACGTCGCCGCGCTCGTCTCGCGCTCGATCACCTTGGTATGGACGAAGCCCTCGCTCTGGCCGGTGATCGAGATCTCGTAGCCGTTCGGCTCCATCGCCCCGAGGGCTGCCTCGACGTCGCCGACCGAGACGGCGTCGGTCTCGACCAGCCGGTGAGTGACGACGAAGTCCGCCGCGGTGTTGCCGTAGTCGGCGCGCAGCCGGCCGAGCCAACCCTCGAACTCGTTCAGCGTGCGGGCGAAGCGCCCGTACCGGGTCTCGGTGAGCGACACCTCGGCGCCGGCGCGGTCTGTGACGACCATGTCCTTGACGCGCTCGCGGACGAGCAGCTCCTCGAACTGCGATTCCTTCTCGACGTAGAGCTCCTGGTTGCCGATCTTCACCCGGTAGAGCGGCGGCACGGCGATGTAGACGTGGCCGCGCTCGACCAGCTCGCCCATGTTGCGGTAGAGGAAGGTCAGGATGAGCGTGCGGATGTGGGAGCCGTCGACGTCGGCGTCCGTCATCACGATCACGCGGTTGTAGCGGAGCTTCGTGATGTCGAACTCGTCGCCGAAGCCCGTGCCGATCGCGGTGATCATCGCCTGGATCTCCGCGTTCGAGAGCACCTTGTTGATCCGGTTCTTCTCGGCGTTGATGACCTTGCCGCGCAGGGGGAGGATCGCCTGGTACATGCGGTCGCGCGCGTCTTTCGCCGAGCCGCCGGCGGAGTTGCCCTCCACCAGATAGAGCTCGGTGACCTCCGGGTCGCGGATGGTGCAGTCGGCGAGCTTGCCGGGCAGCGACGAGTTCTCGAGCGCGCTCTTGCGCCGCGTGAGCTCACGCGCCTTCCTCGCCGCCTGGCGAGCGTTGCGCGCGGCGATCGCCTTGCTCACGATCTGCTTCGCGTCGCCGGGGTTCTCCTCGAAGAACCGCGAGAGCCTCTCGTTGACGGCGGTGCGGACGAGGCCCTCGACCCACGGGTTGCCGAGCTTCGTCTTCGTTTGCCCCTCGAACTGCGGGTCGCGGAGCTTCACCGAGATGACGGCGGCGAGGCCCTCGCGCACGTCCTCGCCCTCGAGGTTGTCCTCCTTCTCCTTGAGCAGGCCGGCCGAGCGCGCGTAGCGGTTGAGCGTGCCCGTGAGCGCGCTACGAAAGCCGGACAGGTGCGAGCCGCCCTCGTGCGTGTTGATGTTGTTCGCGAACGAGAAGATGGACTCCACGTACGACGCGTTCCACTGCATCGCGAGCTCGACCGAGCCGAGCTCGTTCTCTTCCTCGAAGTAGACGACGTGCTTGTGGACCGTGTCCTTCGTCGAGTTCACGTGGGCGACGAAGTCCCTGATGCCGCCCTCGTAGTGGAACTCGACGCGCTTGCCGTCGGCCCGCTCGTCGGTGAGCACGATCCGGAGGCCCCGCGTCAGGAAGGCGGTCTCGCGCAGCCGCTGCGCGAGCGTGTCGGCACTGAAGTCGAACTCCTCCTCGTCGAAGACCTCGGCGTCGGGAAGGAAGGTGATGGTCGTGCCGTAGTCGGCCTCGTCCGCGCTACCGACGACCTCGAGGTCGCCCAGTGGGTCGCCGCGCTCGAACTCCTGGCGGTACGCCTTGCCGTCCCTTCGCACCTCCGCGACGAGGCGCTCGGAGAGCGCGTTCACGACCGAGACGCCGACGCCGTGCAGACCGCCCGAGACCTTGTAGCCCTCGCCGCCGAACTTCCCGCCGGCGTGCAGCTTGGTCAGGACGACGGTGAGCGCGGGCAGGCCCTGCTCGGGCATGACGTCGACCGGGATGCCCGACCCCCAGTCGCGCACCGTCACGGAGTTGTCCGGATGGATGGTGACCTCGAGGCGGTCGTTCCGGTCCGCGAGGGCCTCGTCGACCGAGTTGTCGACTACCTCGAAGACGAGGTGGTGGAGGCCTCTGGCACCCGTCGAGCCGATGTACATGCCCGGGCGCAGACGGACCGGCTCGAGACCCTCGAGAACGGTGATGTCTTTAGCGGTGTAGGCAGCTTCAGCCAATAAAAAAAGCCCTGCATTCGCGCCATTTCCGGGCGCATTGAATCTTACCAGACGGACCGGCCGTCAGCGGCGCTCGCGAGGCTCGCCGCAGCCGCCTTCGCGACCTGCTCGCGGAGCTCTTCGTCGGCGATCTCCGCCGCCAGTTCCGCGCCTCGCCGCTCCTGCTCCGGCGACGGTCTTGGCGGCGCCTTGCTCGACGTCGCCGCAGGCTCGAGGGTACCTTCGGGAACGGGTCCCGGGACGAACTTCAACCCCTTGAGGCCGAGCCCGACCCGCCCGCGGATCTCGTCCGCCCGGTGCCCGAGCTCGAAGGCCCACACGGCGTCCCTCGTGTGGACGACGAGCGTGCCGTCACGCGCGATCCGCGCGGGCCACGCGTTCCGGGCCACGAGGCCGCCGACGGCGTCCGGCCAAGCGGTTACGACCTCCCCGAGCCGGCCCGAGTCACCGAAGCGCGCGAGCTGGCGGCGCACTGCGCCGCCGATCCGCTCGGGCTCACGCCACGCGCGCGGCACCGGGGGTCACCTCGATCAGCTGGTCCGGCGCGGTGGGCAGCGCCCCTGCGCTCGTCGCCGTGACGAACGTCTGGCCGGCGCTCCCGCGGATGCGGTCGGCGAGGATCCCGCGCCGGCGCTCGTCCAGCTCCGAGAGCACGTCGTCGAGCAGAAGCAACGGAGGAGCCGGGCCGCGTTCGGCCAAGAGCTCGGCCTCCGCGAGCAGGAGCGCCAGCACGGCCAGGCGCTGCTCCCCCTGCGAGCCGAAGGCGCGCAGCTCGCGGGCCCCGGAGGCGACGAGGACGTCGTCCAGGTGCGGGCCGAGGCCGGTGACGCCTCGCTCGAGGTCGACAGCGAGACGGGCCTCGAGCGCCTCCACGGTCAGGAGCTCGCCCTCGTACTCCAGACGGCCGTCGGGCAGGCCGAGCTCGTCCGCGCGCTCTGCGAAGCGCGGAGCGAGCTCCCGCACGGTCTCGGTGCGTGCGGCCGCGAGCAGGGCCCCGAGCTCCGCCACGCGCTCGGTCCACGGCGACAGCGCCTCCTGCGACGAGAACCCGCCTGCGACGCGGCGGAGGGCGGCGTTCCTCTGTGCGACCGCCGCCCCATACTCGGCCGAGAGCGGCGCCCGCGCAGGCGATAGCCGTCCGACGACACGATCGAAGTACGCGCGGCGGGCGGCGGGCCCGCCCTTGATGACAGCGAGCCGGTCCGGCGTGAACACGAGCGTCGAGACCTCCGAGCGCAGCTGCTCGGCGGCTCGCAGCTGCGAGCCGTTCAGCGACGCCTTCTTGGCCTCGCCCAGCTTGAGCGTCACCTGCAGCTCCAGGGGAACGCCGGCGCGCGTGCCGCGGAGCTCCACGCGGGCGGCGTCTTGGCCGAAGCGGACGAGCTGGGCGTCCGTCCGCGTCCGCGGCGAGAAGCCCTGCGTCCCCAGGTGCAGTGCCTCGAGCAGGTTCGTCTTGCCGGCGCCGTTCGGCCCCACGGCGAGCACGAGGCCCGGCTCGAGGCCGAGCTCGAGGCTCGCGTAGGAGCGGAACTGGCGGAGCGTGAGCGTCCCGACGATCAGCCGCCGGCCTTGCCTACCCGGCCAGGCGGATGGGCATGATCAGGTACCAGAAGTCGCCCTCGGAGCTCTGGATGAGCCCCGGCCGCAGCGGGCTGATCAGCTTCAGCAGCAACTCGTCGTCGTCCACCGACTCGATCCCCTCGCGGAGGAACTCGGGGTTGAACCCGATCTCGAGCGGCTCGCCGGCGTATGCGACCGGCAGCGACTCGACCGCCTCGCCCACGTCCTGAGTCCGCGCCGAGATCGTCAGCTCGCCCTCCGCGAAGCGCAGGCGCAGCGGTGAGTTTCGCTGGGCCATGACCGCTGTGCGGCGTACGACCTCGAGCAGCTCCTCGCGCGGAAGCGACAACTCGTGCTCGAACGTCTCCGGCAGCAGCTGCTTGTAGTTCGGGAACTGGCCGTCGATGCGGCGCGTCGTCAGCCAGACGCCGTCGCTGCCGAACACGACCTGGTTGTTCTCGTGGACGCCCAGCACCAGCCCCTCGCCGGCCTGCGCAATCCGGCCCAGCTCCGTCAGTGCCTTCGCCGGCACGATCGCCTCGAGGTCGGGCGCCTCACCTTCGACCGCCGTCTCCTTGACGCTCAGGCGGTAGGAGTCGGTGGCGGCCATCACGAGCTTGCCGGGCTCGAAGCGCATCAGGATGCCGGTCAGCACCGGGCGGGACTCGTCGCGCGACGCGGCTCTGGCGACCCGGTTCACCGTCTCGAGCACGGCGGCGCGGTCGACCGGCACGAGCTGCACCTTGTCCACGTCGGGCAGCGTCGGGAAGTCGTCCGGGTTGTACGTGTGCAGCTTGTACGTCGCCGTCCCGCAGGTGAGAACGACCGCGCCCTCCTCCGGCTTGTGGTCGATCTCGACGTCCGCGTCGGGCAGCAGGCGTGCGAGCTCCACGAGCAGGCGTCCGGGCACGACTACGGCGCCCCCGTCCGCGATCTCCGTCTCGAAGGAGGAGCGCAGCGACAGCTCCATGTCGGTCGCGGCGAGCTCGAGCCGGCCCTCGCCGGCCGTGAGCAGGATGCCCGAGAGGATTTGCACGGTCATGCGTGTCGACACAGCACGTGAGACGACGCCCAGGTGCCTGAGGAGCTCGTCCCGGGTGCAGGTGACCTTCATCCCCGTCCCAACAGCTGCATCGACTTCAATCATTTAAATCCTCTCGTAGTAGTACTAGGGAGTGTGGAGGACGGGGAAGACGGCCTTCTACCGCATGGTTCCGCCAGTCTGCCTGGGGACGCGAACTGGGGAGAGACCGGAGTTACCGACAGGCCTCCGCGGAGGATCGCCGGCCGTCCACACATTCAGCGGGCCTGCTTGATGCGCGCGGTCAACTCTTGCACGAGGTTGTACACAGAGCGATCCTCGCGGATCAGGCGCGCGATCTTGGACGTAGCGTGGATGACGGTCGTGTGGTCGCGGCCGCCGAAGTGGCGCCCGATCTTGGGCAGCGAGGAGTCCGTCAGCTCGCGCGAGAGGTACATCGCCACCTGCCGCGGGTAGACGATGTTCTGGGAGCGCCTGTCGCCGCAGAGCTCGTCGAGCGAGAGGCCGAAGCGCTCCACGACCGTCTCCTGGATCCGCTCGATCGAGACCTCGGCCGGCTCACCCTGTGGGAAGACGTCACGGAGGACGTCCTGTGCGAGGTCGACCGTCATGAGCCGGCCCGTCAGCGACGAGAACGCGACCACCCTGGTGAGCGCCCCCTCGAGCTCGCGGATGTTCGTCGACACCCGGCTGGCGATGAACGTGAGCACCTGCGGGTCGGGCACGTGGATGCCGTCGGTCTTCACCCGCTTGCGCAGGATCGCGATGCGGGTCTCGAGGTCGGGCGGCTGGATGTCTGTGATCAGCCCCCATTCGAAGCGCGAGCGCAGCCGCTCCTCGAGCGTCGAGATCTCGCGCGGCGGCCGGTCGGACGAGATCACGATCTGGCGCCCGGCCTCGTAGAGCGAGTTGAAGGTGTGGAAGAACTCCTCCTGGATCCGCTCCTTGCCCTCGAGGAACTGGATGTCGTCGATCATCAGCAGGTCGTAGCTGCGGTAGCGCTGCTTGAAGCCCTCGATCCGCTTGTCGCGCAGCGAGTTGATGAAGTCGTTCATGAAGGTCTCGCTGGTCACGTAGCGGACGGTCAGCGCGGCCGAGTGCTCCGCGACGTACTGGCCGACGGCCTGGAGCAGGTGCGTCTTCCCGAGCCCGGTGCCTCCGTAGATGAACAGCGGGTTGTAGGCCTGGGCCGGCGCTTCCGCCACGGCGAGCGCCGCGGCGTGGGCGAAGCGGTTGGACGAGCCGATGACGAACGAGTCGAACGTGTACTTCGCGTTCAGCCCCTCGAAGACCGGACGAGCGCGCACCTGGACCTGGGGCGAGTTGGTCGACTTGGGGACATCCTCGCGGTCGTTCGGCTCACGGACCTGCAGCCGTAGCGGACGCTCGTCGCCGGTGAACTCGCGAACGGCGGCCTGGACGAGCCCGAGGAAGTGGGCCTCGATCCACTCGCGCGTGAAGTCGTTGGGGACGGTCAGAACGACCGCGTCCGTGGAGACGGCCCCGCCGGCGACCTGATCGAACCAGGTGCGGTACGTCGTGTCGTTGAGCGCCTCTTTCAGACGGCCGGCGACCCCGTTCCAGAGGTCCTCCGCAGTCAGCTCTCGCTGGCGCTCCACTCGACGGGTCCAACTCCCCTGATCGACGAAAAGAGGGGCGAGCATAGCAGCGTCTCGGAGGCCTCACAACGGCTGTTCCTGTGGAGACTTCCGTGGACGACTTTTAGGGTTTTTGCAGGGAAAAGACCCACGTCCACACGGTTATCCACAGGTGGGGAAAGGGTCCGGTTCGTGCGGCGCCGAAGCCGCCTGCCTTGTGCGTTCTGGGTCGACCTTGCGACTGTGGAAATCAGACTTCTCGAGACGCTCGTCTATACTCGTCGGGCTCCGGTTTGGAGCACCTTCTCCACTCAATCTCCTCTCCAACGTGAAGCGCACCTATCAGCCCAACGTGCGTCGGCGGAAGCGCCGGCACGGCTTCCGGGCGCGGATGGCCACGCGCGCCGGGCAGGCGGTAATCAAGCGCCGGCGCGCAAGGGGCCGCAAGCGCCTGTCGGCCTGAGCGCCGCCGGAGTGCAGCGCCGCCACCGTCTCTCCCGATCGCGGGACTTCGAGGCGGTCTACCGGCACGGCCGCTCGTTCGCGAGCCGCTACCTCGTCCTCTACTGGTTCCCGCGGGAGGACGACGACGACGGCGAGCCGCGGCTCGGGCTCGCGATCCCCAAGTCGGTCGGCTCGGCGGTGACCCGCAACAAGCTCAAGCGGCGGCTGCGCGAGGCCTGGCGCGCGGGGCTCGAGACCGTCCCGGCCGGCCGCGACTACGTGCTCGTCGCGCGCCCAGGCCTTCCCGAGGCCGTGGACAGCCGCGGCGTCGAGTGGCTCGGCGAGCGGATCGACGAGGTTCTCCGGAGGGCCGCATGAAGTACCCCGCGATGGGCGTCGTCTACGTCTGGCGATGGACCTTCGGCCCGCTGTTCGCCGGCTCGTGCAAGTACCACCCGAGCTGCTCGCAGTACGCGCTCGACGCGCTTCGGATGCACGGCTTCGTCCGCGGCTCGATCCTCACCGGCTGGCGGCTGCTCCGCTGCAACCCGTGGAGCCACGGCGGCGTAGACCTCGTCTCCGACCAGAAGCTCTTCCGCCGGTGAACCCGCTCACCCCGATCGAGAACGTCCTCACGCACGTCCTCGAGTGGCTGCACGGCTCGGTCGGCCTGCCCTGGGCCTGGGCGATCGTGGCGCTCACGCTCATGGTGCGGATGCTGCTGGTGCCGCTGACCGTGCGGCAGATCCACTCGATGCAGCGCATGCAGGCGCACCTGCCCGAGATGAAGGCGATCCAGGCCAAGTACAAGGGCGACCGCGCGCGCATGAACCAGGAGTTGATGGGGTTCTACAAGGAGAACAAGATCAACCCGGCAGCCTCGTGCCTGCCGATCGTGGCGCAGATCCCGATCTTCTTCGCGCTCTACTTCGTCCTCAAGGACTTCGAGCGGGAGATCTTCCCGAACTATCCCAACAGCGACCTCGGCTGGCTCGGGATCGTCCCCAACATCACCGAGCCGGCCAACTCGCACTGGTCGGGCTACCTGCTGCTCGCCATCTACGCAATCAGCCAGACGGCCTCGACGCTGCTGATGTCCAGCACGATGGATCGGACGCAGCGGACGTTGCTGCTGATCCTGCCGCTCGCGTTCCTCTTCGTCGTTCTCAACTTCCCGGCCGGGCTCGTCCTCTACTGGGTGACCACGAACCTGTGGACGGTCGGGCAGGGCCTGATCACACGGAGGCTGGCGCCGAAACCGAAGCCGCCTGAGAAGCGCTCGTCGCGCACGCCGCCGAAGGACCGCGGCGGCGGTGAGGGCGACGGGAAGCCGGCCGAGCCGGCCGAGACGCCGCGGCAGCAGTCGGGCGGCCAGCAGCAGGCGCGCAAGGTCAAGCGGAAGAGGCGCGCGAAACGGTGACCGGCGACGTCGTCCAGGCCGAGGGCCAGGGAGAGACCGTCGGCGAGGCGAAATGGTCAGCGCTCCGCGAGCTCGAGCGGCTGCAGCCCGGGCTCGACAAGGCGGCGGTCCGCTTCGACGTCCTCTCCGAGGGCCAGCGCGGCCTCCTCGGCGTCGGCTACGAGCCGGCGCATGTGCTCGCCACGGTTGCCAAGGAGGACGGGTACGCACCGTCGCCGCCCGCCGACGACCCCGAGGGGCCCGTCGCGGAGCGCGCCCGAGAGATCCTCGAGCGAATCGTGGAAGGGATCGGCGTGCGGTGTCGGATCGAGCTGCACGAGGAGGAGGACGCGCTGGTCGCCACCTGCACCGGCGGCAACCTCGGCCTGCTGATCGGCAAGCACGGCCAGACGATCGACGCGGTGCAGTACCTCGTGAACGCGGCCGTCTCGCGAGCGTTTCCGGACGAGCGCAAGCAGATCGTCGTCGACGCGTCCGGCTACCGCGCTCGCCGCGAGGCGACACTGGCGGGCATCGCGCAGCGGAGCGCCGAGCGGGCGCTCCAGCAAGGCTCTCCTGTCGAGCTCGAGCCGATGACGGCGGTCGAGCGCAAGGTCGTCCACCTTGCCTTGCGCGACCACCCCGGGGTCGAGACGACGAGCGAGGGCACGGAGCCGAACCGCTTCGTGGTCGTGGCGCCCGCGGGCTCCACGAATGGCGACTGACGAGCGCCTCGAGCGCTGGCTCGACGGCGTCCTCTCCACCCCGGGCCTGACCGCGATCCGCGACCGCGCCGAAGCACGGCGCGCGCTCCTCGAGGACGCGCTGCGCGGCGCCGAGCTCGTCGCCCGGTTCGACGGTCCCGTCGTCGACGTCGGCTCCGGCGGCGGGACACCGGGCATTCCGCTCGCGGCCGCGCTGCCCGAGCGCGAGGTGACGCTGCTCGAGGCGAACGGGCGCAAGTGCGACTTCCTGCGCGCCTGGACGCCCGAGTTCCCGAACCTGCGTGTGGTCGCGGGCCGCGCGGAGGAGCAGCCCGTGGAGACCTACGGCGTCGCCGTCGCGAAGGCGCTCGCCTCGCCTGTCGTGGCGGCGGAATGGATGCTGCCGCTCGTGCGCCCGGGCGGCGCGGCGATCCTCTGGGTAGGGCCGAGCGCGGACACCGCCGCCGTGTCCCGCGCGGCCGCGAAGCTCGCCGCCGGCCCGGCGAGTGAGCACGACGGACTGCTCGTCCTGCCCAAGGTCGGGCCCACCCCGGCGGGCTTTCCGCGCCGCCCCGGGATGGCCCGGAAACGTCCGTTGGTCTGAGTACTCTCGCGGCGATGTATGGAGTTGGCCTCATGCTCAGGCGCTGTGCCGCCGGGCCGCGCTGGGCGGCGCGATGCGGCGTCCTCGGTCGCGCCCGTATGCCTTCGGATACGAACACTCCCTGCGTCCTTGCCTCGCACCACCCATCGCACCCCGTCGACGAGGCCCGAGCATGAGACCAACTCCGGGGAAGATCTACGCGCTCGCGAATCAGAAGGGCGGGGTCGGCAAGACGACGACTGCCGTCAACCTCGCTGCCTGTCTCGCCGAGGCGGGCGAGCGCGTGCTGATCGTCGATCTCGACCCGCAGGCCAATGCCACATCGGGTCTCGGCGAGCGCGCGAACGGCGCCTCGACCGCCGACTTGCTCGACGGAGCGCCGCTCGCCACGCTCACGCGCGCGACCCGGTTCGCGGGGCTCGACCTCGTGCCGGCGAAGGCCGACCTGGCCGGCACGGCGGCCGACCTGGCGCGGCGGGACAACGCCGAGCACTACCTCGCAGAGGGGCTGAAAGACGCCACCGACCGCTACGCGTTCGTTTTCGTCGATTGCCCGCCCGCGCTCGGGCCGCTGACGGTGAACGCACTCGCGGCGGCGGATCGCGTGCTCGTGCCGGTGCAGGCCGAGTACTACGCGCTCGAGGGCCTCTCGCAGCTGCTGTCGTCGGTGAACGCGGTAAAGGGCCGGCTCAACCCGCGGCTTGCAGTCGGCGGCGTCCTGCTCACGATGGTGGACGGCAGGACGCGGCTGTCCGCGGACGTGGCTGCGGAGCTCGAGCGGCACCTCGGTGAGCTCGTCTTCCGCACCCGCGTCCCTCGCTCCGTCCGGGTTGCCGAGGCGCCGAGCCACGGCCTGCCGGTGATCGCCTACGACCGGCGCTCAGCGGGCGCCGAGGCGTACTGGAAGGTGGCGATGGAGCTTGTCGAACGTAGTTAGCTGGTCACGAGGCCAAGCCGCCGCGTCTTGACCACGAGACCAGCAGCTGAACCTTCGCGGCGCGGCCTCGGCCGTGGCTTCGAGGTGCTGCTCGGCGGCGCCGGCGAGCCCGAGCTCGCGCACCTGCCCGTCGAGATGATCCACCCCAACCCTCGTCAGCCGAGGCGGACGTTCGACCACGAGGCGACAAGCGGCCTGGCGGACTCGATTCGCGCCCAGGGCGTCGTCCAGCCGGTGGTCGTCCGGGTGCGGGAGGAGGGCGGGTACGAGCTGATTGCCGGCGAGCGCCGCTGGCGCGCGGCCCGCGAAGCGGGAGCCCCGACCCTGCCCGCCGTCGTCCGCGAGGCCGACGACCGCGATGCACTCCTGCTCGGCCTGGTCGAGAACGTCGCCCGCGAGCAGCTGTCACCGGTGGAGGAGGCGCGCGCCTACGCGCTCCTGCTGGACGAGTTCGGGCTCTCGCTTGGCGAGATCGGGGAGCGCGTCGGCCGGTCGAAGCCGTCGGTCTCGAACCGGCTACGGCTCCTGGAGCTGCCCGACGACGTGCTCGCGATGCTCGAACGCGGTGAGCTCTCCGAGGGTCACGCGCGTGCGGTGCTCGCCGTCCAGGGCCACGAGGACCGCCGCCGCCTGGCGCGCCTGATCGTCAGGCGCGGCCTTTCGGTGCGGGCGGCCGAGCGCGCCGCCCGCTGGGCGGGGGCCCGGACGAAGGCGCGCAAGGCCCGCGAGGCGCCGCTCGACCCCGTGCTCGCGGAGCGGGCCGTCGCAGCAGTCGAGCAGGCTGACGGGGTTGAAGGCCCGGGTGGTCGGACGCCGGCTCGAAGTCCGGCTCGCCGACGAGCACGATCTCGAACAGCTCGTCGACGCTCTGGCGGCACGGCCGTAACTCCGGGGCCGACTCGCCCGTTGAAGTACTGATGGGAGTCGCCTGGATGGAGGACATCGAGCCCCTGCAGGAAATCGCGGAGAACGACTGCGCACGCGCCCTTTTCCTGCGCATGGCTGCGCTCTCGCGGGAGGGCCGGCTCGAGCCGTTCCTGACGAGCTCGCGGCCGACGAGGAGCTCGACTCGGGCACGAAGGGCGCCGTCGTGGAGCTCGCTCACGACGCCCCGTTCCTGGCCGCTGTGGAGGAGTACCTCCTCTCCACGCGTCCCGTTCGCTGAGTTCCGCCTCCGGCTACAATCGCCGTCCCCGGGCGATTAGCTCAGTTGGTTAGAGCGCCGCTCTGATAAGGCGGAGGTCCGTGGTTCGAATCCACGATCGCCCACTTCCTCGACCCGTGGCACTCGGCCGCAGGGGTGAGGTTTCACGATCGGGCCCTGAGCTAAGCTGACTGCGGCGCGATGATCGAGATGGTCATCTACGGGGTCAGCTTCGACCTGGTCGGAAAGCAGCCGATCGTGCTGCTCAAGACCGCGGACGGGAATAAGTTCCTGCCGATCTGGATCGGCCATCCCGAGGCGGCGGCGATCCTCATGAAACTCCAGGGCGCGTCCACCCCGCGCCCGCTCACGCACGACCTCGTCACCGACATGCTCGAGCAACTCGATGCCCAGGTCACCCGGATCACGGTGACGGAGCTCAAGGAGAACACGTTCTACGCGAGCATCACCCTCGCGCAGAACGGGTCCGAGATCGAGATCGACTCGCGCCCCTCCGACGCGATCGCCCTCGCCGTCCGGGCCGAAGCTCCGATCTACGCGAACGAGCGCGTGATCGAGGAGTCGGCGATCGAGTTCGAGGGCGAGGAGGTCAACGAGGAGGAGATCGTGGACGAGTTCCGCAAGTTCCTCGACGACGTCTCGCCCGACGAGTTCGCGGTCGAGGAAGACGACGGCGAAACGGAAGCCCGCTAGACCGTCACCGACACCGCGAGCGCGAAGCCGTTGAACGTCGCGTGCAGCAGCATCGGCGGGTAGACACTGTCGGTTCGGCTGCGCAGGAACGCCAGGCCCATCCCGAACAGCGACAGGATCACGAGGCCCTCGATGAGGCCGTGCGCGAGGCCGAATGCGATGCCGACGGCGACGATCGCCGTGGTCTCGCCGTAGGGCCTGAGCACGCCGAACCCGAGCCCGCGGTAGGTCAGCTCCTCGACGATCGGAGCGATGATCGCGACGACCACGACGTTCGCCGCGAACGGAGCGGCGCGGGACGAGTCCCAACCGGTCGGGGTCAGGCCTTGCTCCTTGCCGGCGTTGAGGAACGGGTCGAGCGCAGCGCCGACCACGAGGACGCCGATGAGGATCGCGAACGCCAGGCCGAGGGCTTGGAGCCAGGAGCGCGGCATGCGCAGCGCCAGCAGCTCTCGTGCGGGGCCGCCCTTCGCGATCAACAGCACGAGGCCGAGCACGATCGCGTAGAGGATTGCCGCAGCGATCGCCGTGCCCCACTGATAGAGCGCGTTCTCGGGCGGCTTCCCGCCCCCCGCGCGGCTTGCGTACGCCAGCGCGGCCAGCACGCCGACGAGCAACGTCCACCACGCGAGGCGCGGCTTCTCTACGACACCCACTGCCACAGCGCCCACTGGGCCACCGAGATGCCGAGGAAGAGCGCACTGACCGCGACGACGGCGGTGTGCACGCGGGGGCTGCGGCCGAGCCACGCCAGGGCGAGGAAGAACGGGAACACGACGAGCCCGAAGCGCGGCAGCGAGAGCAGCGGCCAGCGCTCGCTCGGCACGCTGAGCGGGATCGCCAGGCTGACCGCGCAAAAGAGGCCGTACGGCGCGCCGAATTGCCGCCATGCGATCACGGTGAGCGCGACGAACAGAGCGAGGAAGCCAAGGGCCTCGAGGTTGAGGGCTGCGACGCGGTCCGGGTCGCTGTTCTGGACTGCGCTCCAGTAGACGTGCGAATCAGAGCCCGAGGCGAGCTGGCGGACGCCGGCCCAACCGGCGCGCAGGCCGTCCCAGATCCCGCCGAGCGGTCCGGCGGGCGAGAGCTGGCGGGTCCAGACGTCCTGCGCATGCAGGAACGCCCACGGGTCGTCCACCGACCGCCAGAGATAGAGCGGATAGACGGCGAACAGCGCCGGCGCGAGCGCGAGCGAGCCGAGTGCGCGCCCGCGCGCAGGCGATCGCCAGGCGAGCACTGCGAGGGCCGGTAGGAGCGCCAGCCCGACAGGCCGGGTGAGCAGCGCGAGCCCGGTCAACGCGCCGGCTGTGAGCCAGCGGCTTCGCTCGGCCGTGACGAACGCCGCGACCGTGAGCAGCAGGAAGAGCGACTCGCTGTAGACCGCCTGCAGGAAGAAGGCCATCGGGAACAGCGCGAGGTACAGGACCGCGCGCCGTGCCCCGTCGGCGCCGAGGCGCGCCTCGGCGAGGCGGTAGAGCAGGACGAATGCGCCCAGCGAGGCGACGAGCGAGACGGCGATCCCCGCCGTGACGTAGTGGCCGCCGAGCGCCCGGCCGCCGAGCGCCACGAGCGCGGGGTAGCCCGGAAAGAAGGCGGCAGCGGTGCGCTCGATCGATCCGTAGCCCTCCTCGGCGATGCGGAGGAACCAGACGCTGTCCCAGCGCGCCCAGACGTCCGTCACGAGTCCGAGATCGCGCGTGACCGACGGGTCGTCCCACTCTGCGGCGCGTGGGTGGCGGTTCGGCTCGAACACGAGGAGAGCGAAGACCGCCCCGGCCCAGATTGCGGCCCGGCTCCAGAGAAAGATCTCGACCGCGGGATGCAGCCTCCGAGACGGCCCCGCAGGCGCCGGCGGCTCGGCGGGGGCGTGACGGCCTCGTTGAGCGACGCGCACGGCCGCTCGATCCTAGTAGGAGGGCTTGGCGAAATAACGCTGTGCCGCCGGGCCGCGCTGCTCGCCCCGAGGCGCGTCCTCGGTCGCGCCCGTACGCGTCCGCTACGACGCTCCCTGCGTCCTTGCCTCGGAACGACCATCGCACCCCGGCGACGAGCGATATTCCGCCAACCCCTCCTAGCCAGGCGGGGTATAGCGTCCAGGGCCGTGCCGCCGCGCCATTTCACGCCGGAGGAGGCCAACGCGGCCCTCGAGGAGGTGCGCCCGCTGGCGGAGCGCATGGTCGAGCATCGCCGCGAGCTCGGGGTCCTGGTCGGCCGGCGCGCGGGGCTGACGACGACGATCGCCGGCAACGGCGGCGACCTCGATCCCGGCGAGCTGGCGCGCGTGGAGGCGGAGATCGGCGAGCAGGCGAGGCGCGTCGCCCAGTGCGTGAACGGGATCCACGGCCTCGGCGCCCAGGTCAAGGACGCCGACGAGGGGCTCGTCGACTTCCCCGCGCTCCGCGGCGACGAGGAAGTCCTGCTCTGCTGGAAGCTCGGCGAGGACGAGATCGCCTACTGGCACTCGCTCGAGGACGGCTTCGCGGGGCGCAGACCGCTCGACGACCTCTAGGAGCGGCCGGACGCCCGTCGAAAATGGGCCCGTGGACGTCGACTGGTCCAACGTCGTCACTGCCCTGGCTGTCATCGTCGTGACGCTGGTCGCCGCGCGCCTGATCGACCGCCGCATGGCGAAGCGCGAGCTCGCGCCCGTGGCGATCACGCGCTACCAGATCCTGCGCCGGAGCGTGACGGCGGCGATCGTCGCCGTCGGGATCCTCTCGGCGCTGCTCGTGATCCCGCAGGTGCGCGCGGTTGCAGGCGCGATCCTCGCCTCCGGCGCGGTCATCGGCCTGGTCGTCGGCTTCGCCGCCCAGCGAACGCTCGGCAACTTCATTGCCGGCCTGCTGATCGCGTTCGCGCAGCCCTTGCGGATCGGCGACCTGGTCGAGGTCGACGGCACCGCCGGCGTCGTCGAGGAGATCGGGCTGACCTACACGTTCATCCGAACGCGCGACGACGTCCGGCTCGTGATCCCGAACGAGACGCTGGCCTCCGATACCATCAAGAACGCCTCCATCGTCAGCCGCGAAAAGGTGGCACAGGTCACGTTGCAGGTTCCTCTCGACAAGGATCTCTCCGCCGCGGTCGACGCACTCCGCGAGCTCGTGGACGACGCTCCCCGGGGCGCCGTCCTCGTCAGCGACCTCGGAGACAAGGCGACGCTCACCGTGCGCGCCTCCGCGGAGGATGCCGCGGCGGCGGAGCGCCTCGAGAGCGACCTGCGGCTCCGGGCGCACGAGCGGCTGCGTGAGGCCGGGGTGCTGGCGTGAGCCCCCGCGACAGATCGTCCCGGAGACGTCGCAAGGACGCCGAGCTCCAGGACCTCGAGCACCGGCTGCGCCGCCGTCGCCACCGCCACAAGCAGCACAAGCATCGCGTCCGCACCTTCCTGCTCCTGCTGGTGCTCCTGCTCCTGCTGCTCACGATCGCCGGCGGCGTTGCGAGCCTGGGCGGTGCCCAGGCGATCAACTCCCGCTGCGACCTCGACCGGCTGCGGCCGGTGGCGATCGGGCAGAACACGTTCGTCTACGCCGCCGACAACTCGTTCCTCGGGACGATCCCCGCCGAGAAGAACCGCACGCCGGTCGAGCTGTCGGCTATCAGCCCGTGGATGCGCAAGGGGATCCTCTCGATCGAGGACAGGCGGTTCTACGAGCACGGCGGCATCGACGTCGCCGGCATCGTCCGCGCTGCCTGGGCCGACGTCCGCGCCGGCAAGGTCGTCCAGGGCGGCTCGACGATCACGCAGCAGCTCGTTCGCAACCTCTACATCGGCAAGGAGGTCACGCTCGAACGGAAAGTGACCGAGGCCTGCCTGGCGATCAAGCTCAACCGCCGCTGGACGAAGGACAAGATCCTGCAGGAGTACATGAACCAGGTGTACTTCGGGAACCACGCCTACGGGGTCGAGGCGGCCGCGCAGACGTACTTCTCGCGCCGGTCGCGGAACCTCACGCTGCCGCAGGCCGCCCTGCTCGCTGGGCTGCCGCAGGCGCCGTCGGTCTTCGACCCGTTCAACCGGCCGGAGCGGGCGTTGGCGCGTCGCAACACGGTCCTGCTGGCGATGTTCGAGAACGGCGACATCACCCGCGCGGAGTACCGCGAGGCCGTCGCGAACCGGGATCTCGGGCTCAAGCCGGGGAGGCTGTACACGCGCATCCACGAGCCGTACTTCTTCAGCTACGTGCGCGAGGAGCTGCTGCGCGAGTACGGCGCCAACACCGTGCGCTCCGGCGGGCTCCGCGTCTACACGACGATCGACCGCCGCTTCCAGAAGCTCGCGCAGAAGGCGATCACGGACACGCTCTACTACCGTGACGATCCCGCCGCGGCGATCGTCTCGATCAATCCCAAGAACGGGGCGATCCGGGCGATGACGGCGGTGATCCCCGGTCGCAAGGCGCTGCAGTTCAACCTCGCTGCCCAGGCGAGGCGGCAGGCGGGCTCGACGTTCAAGACCTTCGTGCTCGCCGAGGCCGTGGACCAGGGCGCGGACCCGGACAGCACGTACTACACGTCGGCGCCGTTCTTCTACCGGCCGGACCCGGTCGGCAGCTGCGAGACGAACTGGTGGTGCGTCGAGACCTACGGCAACGACTACTACGGCTCCAGCTCGATCCACTCGGCCACGCTCCGCTCGGACAACACGGTCTACGCGCAGCTCACGCTGGACGTCGGGCCCGAGAAGGTCGCCGACATGGCCCACAAGCTCGGTGTTCGCTCGTCGCTGAAGACGCGGGAGGGCGCGTACGTGCCGTCACTCGGCCTGGGCGCGATGGGCGTGTCCCCGCTCGACATGGCGTCTGCGTACGCGACGATCGCGGACGGCGGTATCTACTCGCGGCCGATGGCGATCACCAAGGTCGTCCTCCCGGACGGCAAGACGGACGACGGCGCCGCGTGGGGCGTTCCCGAGCGCCGTCGCGTGATCTCGGACGGCGTGGCGTACGAGGTGACGAAGATCCTCCGGGACAACATCAACGAGGGCACCGGCGTGGCGGCGAACATCCCCCGTCCCGCTGCGGGCAAGACCGGGACGACCGAGCGCCACTCGGACGCCTGGTTCTGCGGCTACACCCCCGACCTGTCGACGACCGTCTGGGTCGGCTATCCGCAGGGCGAGATTCCGATGGAAAGCGTTCACGGCATCTCGGTCGCCGGCGGCACGTTCCCAGCGCAGATCTGGCGGCTGTTCATGCAGCCCGCGCTGCAGTACGCGCCCGCCCGCGAGTTCGCCCTGCCGAAGCACTGGCCGGTGTGGTCGGACTTCCAGCAGGGTCAGTACTCGCACTCGAGCTCGAGCTACTCCGACTCGGGGACCTACTACACGCCGCCCGCGAGCCCGACGCCTCCGCCCCCGTCGCCGACTCCGACTCCGCCCGCCTCCACCGCCCCCGCCGGCGGAGCCGCTGCCGCCGCCGCTGCCGCCGCCGAGCGAGCCGCCGTCTCCGGACGAGTCGGTGCCTCCTCCTCAGTAGCGGTTGCGCTTCGCCGCGCCAGCGGCAGGGCTCGGCGTGCTCGCGCTCGTCGCGCTGTGCGCCGCGCTCGCGTGGCCGGATGACTCGCCGCTCGTCCCGCTGAACGCCGGCCACCCCGGGGGCGACGCCGTCTACGCCCAGGTCTTCCTCGCTGCGCTGATCGCCGCGTTCGCGCTGTACGCGGTCGCGCTGGTGCTGATCGTTCGCGGGGCGGTGCGGCTGAAGGTCGTGGCCGCGCTCGCCGTCGCGATCCAGCTGACGCCGCTGGGCGGCGCCGCTACTGCTCTCGACCGACGCGTGGACGTACTGGGACTACGGGCGCATCGCAACCGCGCACGACGGCAACCCGTACCGCGACGCGCCCGACGCGTTCCCGGACGATCCGGCCTTCCCGTACGTCGGCGAGGACTGGCGTGACACGACGTCCGTCTACGGGCCCGCGTTCACGCTCGCCTCCGAACCGCTCGCCCTCGCGGCCGGAACGTCCTCGGACGCGGCCGCCTGGATCTACAAGACGCTTGCCGCGCTTGCCGTCCTGATCGCGACCGCGCTCGCCGCCTGGCTCTCGCCTCACCGCGTGTTCGCGTGTGCGTTCGCGGGCTGGAATCCCTTGCTGGCGATCCACTTTGCGGGAGGCGGACACAACGACGCCTGGATGGCCGCGCTCATCCTCGCAGCGCTCGCGCTCGCGTCGTCCGACCGCCGCACCTGGGCCGGCGCGGCCTGGGCGGCGGCCGTGCTCGTCAAGTGGGTGCCGCTCGCTCTTCTGCCGTTGGAGTTGCTGGCGGGGCGGGCCACCGGTCGCCGCGTCGATCTCCGCGGTTTCCTCGCCGGTGCACTCGTGCTGCTGACCCTCGCCACCGTGCTCTACGGGCTCGGCTGGCTCGAGGCCTTCGGGCCGCTCGCGCGGAACGCGAACCAGGAGACGAGCTACGCGTTGCCGCATCGCCTGCAGGACCTCGGGGTTCCGCGCGCCCTTGCGGCCGTGCTCTTCGGGGCCGGCCTGATCGCTGCTTACGCCTGGCTCGTACGCGAGGCCCTGCGCGGCCGCGCGCGGCTCGCTCTCGCGGCGTGCGCGCTGATGCTGGCGTCCCCGTGGCTCGTGGTCTGGTACGTCGTGTGGGCCGTCCCACTCGCGGCGGCCGAGGACGATCGAGCCGCGCAACTGGTGGCGCTCGCGCTGTGCGCGTACCTGCTGCCGCAGACCATTCCGATCTAGAGGAGAGCCTGCGGACGGCGCACGCTGCTCGCCCCGAGGCGGCGTCCTCGGTCGCGCCCGTATAGCTCCGACGAACGACTCCCTGCGTCCTGCCTCGGAACGACCATCGCACCCCGGCGACGAGCGACGTTCCACCAGACCTCCTCATCGCCGCCGGAAGACCAACACCCCGTCGCGCTCGAACACGAGCCTCCAGGCGGGGTCGCGCTTCAGCCAGGCCACCGCGGCGGCCGCCTCGACGGGCGCTACGGCGCGGTCGGCGTAGCTGGGCCGCCGCTCGTCCACGACCACCCAGTCGGCGTCGCCGCGGTACGGGAAGCTCAGGATCCGTCGGCGATCCGAGAGGTGCGCGCCGATCGTGTTGGAAGCGCTGACGACGGCGTCGTCCGGGCACGAGCTCGAGCGCCTCCTCGATCGTGCGGTCGTGCGAGCTCACCCGCCAGACGTCGGCGGCCAGGTCGTCGCTACCGGGGACGTGCGACCAGAGCGGGTTGGGGCCGAGGCGCCACCCGGCGACCAGGCAGAGCACGAGCGTGAGCCCCGCGAGCGGCACCGGCGCGGCCGGCCGGCGCTTTGCGAGCCTCGCCGCCCCGAAGATGCTCGCAGCCACCAGAACCGGCGTGATCGCAGCCGTGTAGTGGAAGTGGATCGATGTCTGTGTCCGCGTGGACGAGAGCAGGTTGATCGCCAGCTCCGGCAGCGCCGGCAGGAGGGCCACGGGCGCCAGCACGGCGAGCGCGAACGGCACCACAAGCCGGAGCAGATAGCCGACACCCGTTCCGTCGAAGGCGACACGAAGGAGCTGGAGCGGGTCGGTGAGAGCGGTCTCGACGATGCCGCCCGGCGAGCCCCCGACCTCCGCGTAGCGTCGATAGAAGTCGGACTCGCCGTCCCCGAAGGCGGGGAGAACGACGAGGATCGCGAGGAGCGAGCAGGCGATTCCGCCGGCGGCGATCGTGAGCCCCGTTCGGCGTTGTCCGCGAGCCACCGCGTACCAGAGCCCGAGCCCGGCCACGACGAAGCCGATCTCCTCCTTCGTCAGGACCGCGAGCACTGCGAAGACCGCGAACGGGACGAGGCGGTCCTCGTCCAGGTACCAGTAGGCGAAGAGCAGGAACGGGCAGGCGAGCGCGACGGCGTGGAAGTCGTCGAGCACGAGCCATTGCACAGGCGGATACAGGAGGTAGGCGAGGGCGAACCCGAGTGCGGCTCTCTGTGAGCCGAGGTGCTTCCGTGCCAGCCAGAAGACCGGGAGCGCGCCGAGCGCGACGATGACGGCCTGCGCTGCGAGCAGCATCGAGGGGTCGGGCCAGAGCAGCCAGAGCGGCGCGAACGCCGCGAGCAGGACGTCGGTGTGCGCGCCCAGGCGCGAGATCTGGTCACCGCCCGTGTCCGTCATCTGGAGCGGGTGGCCGTGAGCGGTCGACCAGACCACCTGCGTCATGTTCCCGAGGTCGAATCGTCCCGAGTTGAAGGCCTCGTGGCGGAGCACCGACAGAGCTGAGAAGCCGGCAGCGAACGCGCCGATGGCGCACCAGAGCCCGATCTTGACCCTCACAGCGCTTCGAGCAGGCCGCGCCAGCGGGCGCCGAGGACGTCCTCGCTCGCCTCGGCCCGGTACGACGGCGTGGCCGCGACCGCCTATGCGCTCCGCGAGCGCAGGATCCTCGGCGAGTCGCCCGATCGCAGCCGCGAGTGCCTCCGCGTTGCCCGGCTGCACGAGCAGCGCGCTCACGCCGTCGGCCAGCAGCTCGCGCGCGCCCGGCGTGTCGGCGGTCACGAGCGGCGTTCCGCACGCTAATGCCTGGAACGCCTTGTTCGGGATCACGCGGGCGGCCTTGGCTCGAGGTGCCGAAGATCCCGAGGGCGCAGCCCGCGCCGTGGAGCGCTTCCGGCAGGCGCTCGTACTCGATCCAGGGCACCCACGTCACATTGGCAGGCCGCGTGTCGAGCAGACGTTCCAGTTGACCGCTTCCGACGATCCGGAACGGGATGTCCGGGAGCAGGCGTGCCGCATCGAGCACGGTGTCCAGCCCGTGCAGGGGGATCAGCTTGCCGACGAACAGGACGCTGAACGGGTCGCGCGGAGCCCAGCCCGGCTGGAACACGCGCTCCTCTGCGCCGACGAAGCAGACGGCCACTTTCTTGTGCGGGATCCGCGCCCGGTGGGCGAAGTCGTCCGCGTTCGCCTCGGTGTCGGCGACGACGAGATCGGCCGCTTGCAGCGCGCGGCGGTCGACGGCCGCGAGGGCGCGTGCCGGCAGCGAGCCGCGCCTGAACCGCGCCCGGTCGTCGACGAGCGTGTCCGCCAGCGACACCAGTGGGTTGAACACGACCGGCTTCCCGCGGGCCGCGAACCGAGCGGCGGGCAGGTCGAGGTGGCCCGGGTAGCCGACGATGAGCGTGTCGAAGTCAGGCTCGGGCCGCTTGAGCAGGCGGGCCTGTGCGACGAGCAGCCGTAGCGCTGCCGCAGGGCCCGCTGCCCACTTGTGCTCGCGGCCCTCCCAGACGGAGACGTGCCGCTCCTCCACCTCGACGCCTGCTCTGCGTAGGCACGAGATGACCTGGGCGTTCCGCGGGTAGGTCCGCTCGTACGTCCCGAAGTAGAGGGCCCGCAACTAGCGGAGGATCTCCTCCACGTGCCGCAGCTCGCGCTCGCGCTCGCCGACGCGCTCCTCGTGGAGGCTGCGGATCATCTCGCCGAGCAGGCCGAGCGAGAAGAGCTGGAGGCCGACGACCACGAGCAGCACGCCGAGGATCAGCAACGGCCGGTGCCCGATCGCCTCACCGGTGGCCTTCAGCACGGTGAGGTAGGTCAAGATCACCGTGCCGAGGAGCCCGAGAACGAGGCCGAGCCCACCGAACAGGTGCAGGGGACGCTGCCGGTAGCGGCCGACGAGCGAGACGGTCAGTAGATCGAGGAAGCCGCGCAGGTAACGCTCGAGGCCATAGCGTGAGCGGCCGTGGTTGCGCGCCCGGTGGTTGACGGGAAGTTCGGCGACCCGGTAGCCGCGCTCGTGTGCGAGCACGGGCAGGAAGCGGTGGAGCTCGCCGTAGATCCTGAGGTCGCGCACGACCTCCGCCCTGTACGCCTTCAGGCCGCAGTTGACGTCGTGCAGCCGGAGCCCCGAGACAGCGCTCGCCAGCCGGTTGAACACACGCGAGAGGAGGCGTCGCGACCACGGGTCGCGGCGCCTGCTCTTCCAGCCCGACACGAGGTCGAAGCCCTCTTCGAGCTTGGCCAGGAGACGCGGGATCTCCGCAGGGTCGTCCTGGAGGTCGGCGTCGATCGTGACGACGACCTCGCCGTGCGCCTGCTCGAAACCGGCCGCGAGCGCGGCCGACTTGCCGAAGTTCCGGCGCAGGCGGACGACCTGGACGTTGTCGTTCGCCGCGTGGAGCCGCGTGAGCGCCGCGAACGTGCCGTCCGTCGAGCCGTCGTCGACGAAGACGACCTCCCACGGCTCATCGAGCGGGTCGAGGGCGGCCTGCAGCTCCTCGAACAGCAGCGCGACGCTGCGCTCCTCGTCGAAGGCGGGCGCGACGACGGAGATCGTGGGGTCGGCCGCCACGCCGGTAGCTTAGGTCGCAGTCCCGCTCGGGCGCTCTAGTCTGCACGGCGGAATGGCCGATCTACTCTCCGTGGACGAGGCACTGAAGCTCGTGCTCGAGCGCGTCCGGCCGCTTCCGCCCGAGCGTGTGCCGATCGCCGAGGCCGCCGGGAGGTTCCTGGCCGAGCCTGCGGTCGCAGCGGTTGACCTGCCGCCCTTCGACAGCTCGGCGATGGACGGCTTTGCGGTGCGTGCCGGCGACACGCCCGGTCGGCTGCCCGTCGCCTTCCGGATCGCCGCGGGCCGTCCGGCGCCGCATCCGCTCGAGCCCGGGACGGCGATGGCGATCGCCACCGGCGGCGTGGTCCCTGCCGGGGCCGACGCCGTCGTCCCCATCGAGTATGTTGTCGCAGATGACAACGAAGTGGAGATCTCGGAGGCGGTCGAGCCGGAGCGGTTCGTCCGCCCGCAGGGAGGGGACGTCGCGCGCGGCGCGGTCGTCGTCGGGCCGGGTGCACGGCTCGAGCCCGCCCGCCTCGGCGCGCTCGCCGCTGCCGGCGTGGCCGAGGTCGCGTGCGCGCGCCGCCCGCGGGCCGCCTACCTGACGACGGGCACCGAGCTCCAGCCGCCGGGGGCGGAGCTCGAGCCAGGCCAAATCTATGAGGCGAACGGCGTCATCCTTGCTGCGCAGCTCGCGTCCGCGGGAGCCGAGGTCGAGCGGCTCGCCCCGGTCGCGGACGAGGAGGTCGCTCACCGCGACGCGCTCGCGCGCGGGCTCGAGGCCGACGTGCTCGTCACCTCCGGCGGCGTCTCCGTCGGCCCGCACGATCTCGTGCGCGCCGTCGGCGCGGCGCTGGGCGTCGAGGAGGTGTTCTGGCGCGTGGCCGTGAAGCCGGGGAAGCCGCTCTGGTTCGGCGTACGGGACCGCACGCTGGTGTTCGGGCTGCCGGGCAACCCCGTGTCGGCGCTTGTCGGCTTCGAGCTGTTCGTACGGCCGGCCGTGCTCGCGCTCCAGGGCGCTGCGGACCCAGGGCCGCGCTTCGAGGCCGGAACGCTCGCCCGCTCGGTCGTCAGAAACCGCGCGCGCGACGAGCTCGTGCGGGCGCGATCGAGCCTGCGCGACGGCGAAGTCGTGCTCGATCCGGTGTCGGGTCAGGAGTCGCACATGATCGTGCGCGCCGCCGAAGCCGACGCCCTGGCACTCGTGCCGCGGGGTGAGGGCGAGCTTGCCGAGGGCGCGCGCGTCCGCTACCTGCCGCTGCGTTAGCCGACCGCCGCCCGGCGAGAGCTCGGGGGCCGCCGGCCCCTGTGCACCACCAGCAGGAGCGATCGCCTGACCAGCTCGCGGATCGGCCCACGAGGTGGGCGCTCGCCGGCCGCCGGATAGGGCGCGTACCGGCCGACCGTCAACGCCGACAGCTGGGCCATCGCGGCCAGCCACCCGCACGCGATCAGAAGCGCCGGCGGCTCGACGTAGCCGACCGCGGTCAGCTTCGCGATGTACCACGGCGCGTCGAAGCCCAGGTCGAACCGTGAGGCGAACGAGGCGAGCAGGAGCGCGGGGCCTGCGAAGCCGACCGCGAACACGAGCCCGCGCAGCCAGGGCTGCGAGTAGCGCACCTGCGGCAGCCACAGCCACGCGTGCAGCGACGGCAGGACGAAGATGAGCGCGAACGGGTTCGTCGCGACGACGAGAAGTGCCACGACCGCCAGTGCGAGAAGCGCGGACGTGTGTCCGGCGAGCTCCTCCTCCGGCGCGACCGGACGCCTCGGCTTCAGGCGGTCGCGTGCCACGAGCCAGCCGGCAAGCGCGAGCAGGGCGAAGCCGAGCAGCGAGCCCTTCGGCCAGGTGGTCGCGCCGGCGCTCTCCGGCGGGGGCGGCCTCGCCGGCCAGTCGCCCCAACCGGCGACGAACGAGAAGACGACGAACAGGAGCGCGATCCAGAGCCAAAACCACACGCGGCTGCGGAAGCTGCGGAGCGCCGGCGCGATGCGGATGTGCCGGCGTCGGCAGCGTGCGAACAGGTCGACGGCGGCGAACAGGAAGGGCAGCAGCGCGGCGACGAGCGAGAGCTCGATCGCCCAGCCGCGGACGAAGCGTGAGCCGAGGAAGACGTACGGCTGCGTGCCCTGCGCGAGGTCGAGGCCCTGGTCGAGGGAGCCTACGAGTGCCTGGGCCGACCGCCCGACCTCGGTGAGCCGCGCCTTGTTCAGCCGTTCCGGCGTGTCTGTGAAGGACGAGGGCGGCCGCGGCCCGGCCGTGGTGAGCGTGATCGCCGAGATGCCGCGGCCGACGAACGGGCCCTGCTCGTAGAGCGTGAACGGGAAGCCGAGGTCGACGAGCTGGTCGAGCGCGCTGGGTCGCCGGAGCTCTCGTCCGGTCTGCTCGAGGACGCGCGCGGCGGCCGTCCGCACGAGCGACATCGACGGTGACCGGGGCTGGTCGCCGGCGATCTCGATCCGCGCGGAGTCGGGGCCGGCGAGCGCGATGAGGTTGACGAGTGCGACGGTGCGGTTGCGATAGGGCGAGTGCTCGGCGAAGTGGACGGCTCCGAGACCCCCGTAGGCTCCGGCATCGCTCGAGAGGAAGACGAGCGTGTTGGCAGTGCCGACCGAGCCGCCGGGGCCGCCGCTCGCCGCATAGGAGCGCGCCAGCTCGATCAGCGCGCCGGTGCCCGACGCGTTGTCGTTCGCGCCCGGGCCAGTGCCTGCGTTGTCGCGGTGCGCCATCACCACGATGACCTGGTTGGAGCGTCCGGGTGCGACCGCGGTGAGGTTGACGAGCGGCACCTTCCCGAGTCCCGGGATGTGCTCCTGGAAGCGATCCTCCTGGACGCTGAAGCCGTAGGGCTCGAGCTGGTCGCGCACCCACGCCGTCGCTCGTCGGGCGCCGGCCGAGCCCGGCTGCCGGTCGGGATGCGATCGCGCCAGATCCTGCGCGAGCTGCACCGCCGTCGCCCCGTCGAACACCGGCGGCAGCGGCGGCGCCAGGAGCGGGCCCGGCCGCGCGACCGTGAACGCCGTCACCAGGAGCGGGAGCGCGACGAGGAGCCAGGTGCCACGGTACAGCCGCCCGTTCACCGGTCGGGCGAGCGATCCGGGCCGCGGGCGACGCCGCTCGGCTGGGGGCGGGAGCGACGCCATCGCCGGGCTATAGTAGGTCGAGTCCAGGCCATCCACGCGTTCTCACAGGCGGATGCCCGACTCCTCAACCATCCTTCTCGTCGACGACGAGGACTCGATCCAGAAGCTGCTGACCTACCCGCTCGAGCGCGATGGGTTCCGGGTCGTGCCCGCGCGCGACGGCGAGGAAGCGTTGCGCCGCTTCGACGACGAGGAGGTCGACCTGGTCGTCCTCGACCTGATGCTCCCGAAGCTCGACGGGCTCGAGGTCTGCAAGCGCCTGCGGGCGGTCAGCGCAGTGCCGATCATCATGCTCACGGCCCGCGACGACGAGCTCGACAAGGTGCTGGGGCTCGAGCTCGGCGCGGACGACTACATCACCAAGCCGTTCTCGATTCGGGAGTTCCGCAGCCGCGTGCGTGCGCTTCTCAGGCGGGCGGCGACGCCCCGGCACGACCCGCGGGGGATCGGCGCGATCGAGGTGGACGGCCTCAGCATCGATCTCGACCGGAGGCTGGTTCACGCGCACGGCCGGCCGGTCCAGCTCACCTACGTGGAGTTCGAGCTGCTGCGCTCGCTGGCCGCGCAGCCGGGCCGCGTGTTCACCCGCCAGATGCTGCTCGAGTCCCTCTGGGGCGATTCGGCGTACCGGGAGCCGCGCACGATCGACGTCCACGTGCGCCACCTGCGCGAGAAGCTCGAGCACGACCCGGCCGAGCCGGAGTTCATCCAGACCGTGCGCGGCGTCGGCTACCGGTTCAAGGACCGATGAGGCAGCGACGCTGGGGTGTCGGTGCGCGGCTCGGCCTCGCGCTGCTGCTCGTGCTCGCGGGCGCGTTCGGGATCGTCTACTACGCGCTCGTTCCCTCGCTGGAGCAGCGCCTCGTCGACAACCGGATCGACCAGCTGCGGCGGACGGCGTTCAACCTGCAGGTGCCCGAGGCGTTCGAATGGAACGAGTGGGTCGCGCAGACCTCGCGGCAGCAGAACGCGCGCGTCGTCCTCTACCAGTACGTCTCGCCGCCGCACCTGCTGCCGCAGGCCGACTCCGGCCTGCGCTCCGACGCGGTCAAGAACGATCCCATCGCCGCGCGGGCCGGCCGCACGCTCGACCTCGAGAGCGGCACGGTCGAGCGCGGGGGCCGACGCTTCGCCGAGGCGGCCGTCCCGGTGACGCCGAACGGCCCCTTCCTGCTCCTGAGCGTTCCGCTTCAGGACACGGTCGAGACGGTCGACTACGTGCGACAGAGCCTGCTGATTGCGGGCCTGCTTGCGTTCGGAGCAGCTTTGCTGGTCGGGTTCACCGGTGCCAGCATCTTCGCGCGTCGCATCCACCGCCTCGAGCGCGCCGCCGATCGGATCGCGGCAGGACGCTTCGACGAACCGATCGTCGACCCGCGTCGCGACGAGCTCGCACAGCTCGCCCGCGCCTTCGACCGCATGCGCGAGCGCCTCGCGGGGCTCGAGCATGCCCGGCGGGAGTTCATCGCCAACGCGTCGCACGAGCTGCGCACGCCGATCTTCTCGCTCGGCGGGCACCTCGAGCTGCTCGACGACGAGGACCTCGACGAGGAAACGAGGCGCGCGTTCATCGCCGAGATGCGCGACCAGGTCGTCCGCCTGACGAAGCTGACGAGCGAGCTGCTCGACCTCTCGCGGCTCGACTCGGGCGACTGCACGTCGAGCGCGAGCCGGTCGATCTCGCCGAGGCTGCGCGCCTGGCGATCGCCGAGCTGCTCCCGCTCGCGCAGTCGAGCGGCCACACCCTCGACTCGAGCATCGACGTCCCGGTCTGGGCGGAAGGCGACGCGCAGCGGGTGCTCCAGGTGACGCGCTCGCTCGTGGAGAACGCATTGCGGCATACGCCCGCCGGGACGAGTGTCCGGGTTCTCGCGGAGTCGAGCGGCGAGGAGGCACAGGTGGTCGTCGAGGACGACGGGCCCGGCATTCCGTCCGAGCACCAGGCGCACGTCTTCGAACGCTTCTACCGCGTCGACGGCACGATGGCCTCCGGCAGCGGTCTCGGCCTGGCGATCGCGCGCGAGCTCGCGCAGCTGATGGGCGGCCGGCTCGAGCTGTCCGCAGACGACGGGAAAACCCGGTTCACGCTGCATCTGGCGGCCTCCGAGGCGTTTCCACGTGAAAACGAGCCGACGCCTGAGCCCGTTTCCACGTGAAAACGAGCTAGGAGGGCTTGGCGAAATAGCGTCTGTGCCGCCGGACCGCGCTGCTCGCCCCGAGGCGGCGTCCTCGGTCGCGCCCACGCTACGCGTCCGAGCTACACGGACGCTCCCTGCGTCCTTGCCTCGGAACGACCATCGCACCCCGGCAACGAGCGATATTCCGCCAAACCCTCCGAAATCGAAGCGCCGCTACAGTGGGCGCGCATGCGCCCGGGCCAGGTCGTCGCCGTCGCACTCGCCGCCGCGCTCGTCGGCGGCCTGCTCGCGCTCGGGGGTGCGTTCGCGCTCGGCCTGGGCGACGACGACGACGGCGGTGGGAGCGCCGTCGTGCTCACGACGGAGGTCGAGACGGGGCCTGACCCCGCGTCGGCCAAGCCCCTGCTCGGCAACGGGTTCGACCCGGCCGAGATCTACCGCCGCCGCTCGCAGGGCGTCGTGACGATCTACTCCTTCTTCGGCGGCAACCCGTCCCAGAACACCGACCATGCGGCTCAAGGCTCCGGCTTCGTCGTCTCGCCGCAGGGCCACATTCTCACGAGCGCGCACGTGATCACGACCGCCGGCGAGACCGGGCCGACCAAGCCGGCCAGGAAGGTCTACGTGGCCTTCCGCGACGGCGACCGCGTCGACGCCGAGATCGTGGGCTACGACCTGAACGACGACGTCGGTGTGCTGAAGGTCGACCCGAAGGACCATCGGGTCCAGCCGGTGCCGCTCGGGGACTCCAGCGCAGTCGAGGTGGGCGCGCCCGTGGCGGCGATCGGCAGCCCGTTCGGCAACGTCGACTCGCTCGCGGTCGGCGTCGTGTCCTCGAGCAGCCGCTCGATTCCCTCTCTGACTTCCCGCTACAACGTCGTCGACGCGATCCAGACCGACGCGCCGATCACGCACGGGAACTCCGGCGGCCCCCTGCTCGACTCGCGTGGCCGCGTGATCGGGATCAACGCCCAGATCCGAAGCGACACCGGCGACACACAGGGGGTCGGCTTTGCGGTCCCGATCAACTCCGCGAGGCGATCGATGAAGCAGCTGATCGAAAAAGGTCGTGTCGCCTACGCCTACGTCGGCGTGACGGCGAGCACGCTCACGCCGACCCTCGCCGACCGGTTCGGGTACTCGGTCGACCGCGGCGCCGTGGTCGATCAGATCGCCGCCGGCAGCCCGGGCCTGCGCGCGGGCCTTCGCTGTGGTCGCGACGAGCAGGCCTTCCGAGGGACGACCTTCAAGCGCGGCGGCGATGTCATCGTCGCGATCGACGGCCACCCTGTGCACAGCGCGGACGACCTCGTCCGCATCGTCAGCGAGCGGCTCGAGCCCGGGCAACAGATCACCTTCGAGGTCATGCGGGGCGGCAAGCGCCAAGCGATCGCGGTCAAGCTCGGAAAGCGGCCTAGCAGCAGGGTGGTCAACGCTTGCAGTTGAGCTAGATAGGTTTACCTGTCGAAATCTTCGGGAATCAATCGGCCGTGAGCAGTGCGGAGTCTGTGCACGTCGGTATGCGCCGGGTTCGTTTGACGATTCCGGCCAAGGCCGAGTACGTCCTGCTGGGCCGGCTCGCGCTCAGCGGCCTCACGCGGATGCGACCGCCGTCGGACGAGACGCTCAACGACCTCAAGCTGGCGGTGACGGAGGCGTGCACCAACTCGGTCCGGCACGCGTACGGCGAGAACGGCGGTACCGTCGACATCGTGTACGAACTGCACGACGACCGGCTCGTCGTCGAGGTCTCGGACGACGGCGCCGGCTTCGACCCGGCGGCGGTCGAGGAGGCCGACGTGCTCAGCGAGGGCGGGCTCGGCATCGCGATCATCAGGGCGCTGGCCGACGAGTTCGAGATCGCCGAGCGAGCTGACGGCTCCGGCTCCCGTCTTCGTTTCGTCAAGTTCCTGACCGCCTAGCCGAGCGGTATTCTCGCGTGCTTCCACCGAAGTAGCCGACCACGATGCTGCAGCTCGTCAATACCGGGACGAAGTCCCTAGCGGACTACGCGACCATCGCGACCCGCGGGCTGATGGACGAGATCAAGCGGCTTGCCGAGCCGCTGCAGGGCAAGCGGGTCGTGCACCTCTCCGCGACGGCATTCGGCGGCGGGGTCGCGGAGATCAACTACACCCTCATCCCGCTCATGCGAGACGCGGGGCTCGATGTGGAGTGGCGGATCATCAAGGGGGCGGACGAGTTCTTCGACGTCACGAAGACGATCCACAACGCGCTCCAGGGGGCGGAGACCGCGCTGACGCCCGAGCAGAAGGAGATCTTCAAGCGCTACAACGCGCTGAACGCCGAGGAGTTCGAGGACGTCTACGACTTCGTGTGCATCCACGATCCTCAGCCGGCGTCGATCATCGAGCACTTCCCCGAGTCGTCGGCGCCGTGGATCTGGCGCTGCCACATCGACCTCTCGATGCCCAACCCGGACGTGCTCGAGTTCCTGCTGCCGTCGCTGGCGCGCTTCGACGCGCACATCTACCACATGCACGAGTACGTCCCGAGCCACGCGGGGCTGCCCGAGGCGTACATCTGGCCGCCGGCGATCGACCCGCTCAACCCGAAGAACATGGCGCTCTCGGCCGAGGACGCCTCGTACATCGTCGACCAGTTCGGGATCGACGTGAACCGGCCGCTGCTCACCCAGGTGTCGCGCTTCGACCCGTGGAAGGACCCGCTCGGTGTGATCGACGCGTACCGCGGGGTCAAGCAGGAGTACCCCGACGTGCAGCTGGCCCTCGTCGGCTCGATGGCGCACGACGATCCGGAGGGCTGGGACTTCTACAACAAGACCGTCAGCTACGCGGACGGCGATCCCGACATCTTCATCCTCTCGAACCTCAACAACATCGGCTCGGTCGAGGTGAACGCGTTCCAGGTGCATTCGGCCGCGGTGATCCAGAAGTCGATCCGCGAGGGCTTCGGCCTGACCGTCACGGAGGGCCTCTGGAAGGCCAGGCCCACTGTGGCGGGGCGCGTCGGCGGCATCGTGGCGCAGATCCAGGACGGGGTGACGGGCTGGCTCGTCGACTCGTCTGACGAGTGTGCGGCCGCCTGCAAGGAGATCCTGGCCGACCCGACCGCCGCCCGCGAACGCGCGCTCCGCGGCAAGGAGTACGTCCGCCGCCACTTCCTCACGCCGCGGCTGCTCCGCGACTGGCTGGCGCTGTTCAACCGCCTGGCGGGCAACGACGTGGGCGAGACGCCGCTCGTCACGGCCGCGCAGGCCGCCTGACCAAACCGCGGGGTACTACGCTCCCACGGTGTCAACACGGCGAAAGCTGATCGTCGTCTCCAACCGCGGCCCCGTCTCGTACCAGAGCGAGGCCGGCCGCCGTGTGGCCCGCCGCGGTGGCGGCGGGCTCGTGACGGCGCTCCGCAGCCTGATCGCCGAGCACGACGTCACTTGGATCGCGAGCGCGATGACCGCGGAGGACCGCGCCGTTGCAGCCGAGTCGGCCGGTGAGGCGGTCGAGGAGAGCTCGCGCGACGGGACGCCCTACCGGTTGCGACTGGTCGCCCACGACGAGGCGGCCTACGACTGGCACTACAACGTCGTCTCGAACCCGACGCTCTGGTTCCTGCAGCACTACCTCTGGCACTTCACTTACACGCCGACGCTCGACCGCGGCCTCCACCACGCATGGGACGATGGCTACGTCGCCGTGAACCAGGGCTTCGCCGAGGCGGTTCTCGCGGAGCTCGAGGCCGAGCCCGACAGTGCGGTCTTCTTCCACGACTACCACCTCTATCTCGCGCCGCGCATCGTGCGCGAGCGCAGGCCCCACACGCCGCTCGTCCACTTCGTCCACATCCCGTGGCCGCAGCCCGACTACTGGTCTGCGCTCCCCCAACCGATCAGGCGCGCCATCCACGACGGCCTGCTCGCATGCGATCTCGTGGGGTTCCACACCTGGCGCTGGCGGCGCAACTTCCTGCGCTCGTGCAGCGACGTCGTCGCCGCAGACTGCGACTTCGACGCCGGCATGGTCGCCTACGACGGCCACTGGACGCACGTCGCTGCCCGGCCGCTTTCGGTGGACGCGTCGGAGTTCGACGAGCTCGCCGTGAGCGAGAACGTGCTCGAGCTCGAGCGGCAGCTTGCGGCGTCGCGTCCCGAGTTCCTGATTCTCCGCGTGGACCGCACGGACCCGTCGAAGAACGTCGTGCGAGGCTTCCGCGCCTTCGGCCGGTTCCTCGACGCGCACCCCGAGCTCCACGAGCGCGTGACGATGCTCGCTCTACTCGACCCTTCGCGGCAGGACATCCCGGAGTACGCGGAATACCTGGGAGCGATCCAGCGCGCCGCCCGGGAGGTCAACGACCGCTTCCAGCGGAACGACTGGATCCCGATCGACCTTCGGATCGAGGACAACTTCGCCGAGACGGTCGCCGCGTACAAGCAGTTCGACGTGCTGCTCGTGAACGCGATCTTCGACGGGCTCAACCTCGTGGCGAAGGAGGCGCCGCTCGTGAACGAGCGCGACGGCGTGCTCGTGCTGTCCGAGAACGCGGGGTCGCACGAGGAGCTGGGCGAGTGGGCGCTGACGATCAACCCATTCGACGTCGAGGGGCAGGCCGACGCGATCTACGCCGGCCTGACGATGCCGAGGGACGAGAGGCGCGCGCGTCTCGACGCCATCCGCGCGCAAGTGCGTTCCCACGACGTCGCCGACTGGCTCGAGGCGCAGCTCGTCGACCTGGATCGACTCGTTCCCGCGGGTCGTCGCTGATGGGCGAGCTCTCCCACGTGGACGAGAGCGGCCGGGTGCGGATGGTCGACGTCGGCGGCAAGCCGCAGTCGAGGCGACGGGCGCGAGCGCGGGCGGAGGTGCGCATGCGGCCGGAGACCGCGCGGCGCCTGCGCGAGCTGCCGAAGGGCGACGCGCTCGCCGCCGCACAGCTGGCCGGGATCATGGCCGCCAAGAAGACCAGCGAGCTCATCCCGCTCTGCCACCCGTTGGCGCTCTCGCTGGTCGAGGTCGACCTGAGCGTGGGGGCCGAGTCGGTGGAGATCGTTGCGGCGGCTGAAACCGTGGCGCAGACGGGCGTCGAGATGGAGGCGCTCGTGGCGGCCTCGGTGGCCGCGCTGACCGTCTACGACATGGCCAAGGGGATCGACCCCGGGCTGGTCGTCGGCGAGGTGCGCCTGCTCGAGAAGACGAAGGAACCGGTATGAGGGCGGCCGTGCTGACCGTCTCCGACGGCGTTGCTGCGGGTGTGCGCGAGGATCGCAGCGGTGACCTCCTCGTGGAGCTGCTGGAGGCGGACGGCCACACCGTCGTCCGCCGGGTCGTTCCCGACGAGCGCGAGGACGTGGCGGCGATCCTCGTCGAGCTCTGCGAGCTGGCCCGCCTCGTGCTGACGACCGGTGGCACGGGTCTAGGCCCACGCGATGTGACGCCCGAGGCGACCGCGGAGGTGGTGGAGCGGCTCGCCCCGGGCATCGCCGAGGCGATCCGCGCAGACGCGATCGCGAAGACGCCCCATGGGCTGCTCTCGCGCGGTCTCGCCGGCGTTCGCGGCCAGGCGCTCGTCGTCAACCTGCCCGGCTCCACGGGCGGCTGTCGTGACGGCTACGCCGTGCTGCGGCCGGCACTCGACCATGCGCTCGACCTGCTCGCGGGGGCGGAGACCGCGCACAAGCAGACGTGAGCGAGCACGCCGTCCGGCCTGCCGAAGCGGTTCGCCGCCCTGGTGAAGATCGAGCACACGGTCTTCGCGCTGCCGTTCGCCTACGTCGGGGCGCTTCTTGCGGTCGACGGGGTGCCGAGCGCGTCCGACCTGCTGTGGATCACGGTCGCGATGGTCGGTGCTCGCTCGCTCGCGATGGGCCTCAACCGGCTGATCGACGCCGAGATCGACGCGCGCAACCCGCGGACCGCGACCCGTGAGCTTCCCCGGGGCGCCTTGAGCAGTCCACAGGTGTGGGCCTTCTGCGGTCTGTCGCTCGCCGTCTTCCTGGTCGCCGTTTGGCAGCTCGACCCGATCGTGCGCTGGCTCTGGCCGATCCCGGTCGCCGGCTTCGTCATCTACCCGTACCTCAAGCGGTTCACGTGGCTCTCGCATCTCTGGCTCGGCGCAGTGGACGGGCTGGCGCCGGTCGGCGCCTGGGTCGCGATCACCGGTGAGCTGCAGTGGCAGGCATGGGTGCTCGGCGCCGCCGTCGCCGCCTGGATCGCCGGCTTCGACCTCTTCTACTCGCTCTTCGACGTCGAGGTCGACCGCCGCCAGGGGCTGCACTCGTGGGCGACACGCTGGGGCGAGCGCGGCGTGTTCGCCGGAGCCCGCGCGCTGCACGTCTTGACCGTCGCGCTCCTGGCACTCACGGGGCTCGGGCTCGACGTCGGCTTCTTCTACTGGGCAGGCGTCGTGGCCGTCGCGGCGTTGCTCGCGTACGAGCACTCGCTCGTGCGCCCGGGCGATCTCCGCCGCCTCGACGCGGCGTTCTTCACCGTGAACGGCGTCATCAGCGTCGTCTTCTTCGCCTTCGTCCTCGTGGACGTTCTGTGACGGATCCGGCACGCTTTCGCCACACATGCGTGCGCCGGCCGCAGCTACCGTGAACCCTGGGGGAGAACACGAGGGGGTCCCCCGGGGGGATCGAACCAGGGGACAGGTCTCGAAAGGATGATTCGGGCTCGCGGGCTCTCGAAGCGGTTTGGCGTGCGGCGGGTGCTCGCGCCGCTCGACCTCGAGCTCGATGCAGGCGGGTTCCTGCTCGTCACCGGGCCGAACGGGTCCGGCAAGACGACGCTTCTGCGGATGCTCGCCGGGCTGACCGCGCCCAGCGGTGGCGAGCTCGAGATCGCGGCCGACCGCTCTCGCATCGGTTTCCTCGCGCACGAGCCGCTCGTCTACCGAGACCTCTCGCCGCTCGAGAACCTCGAGCTGTTCGGCCGCCTCTACCGCGTTCCCGAGCGAAGGGAGCGGGTCGGGATGCTGCTCGAGCGCTACGACCTCTGGGACGTGCGCCACGAGCGATCGGGCTCGTTCTCGCGCGGGATGCTCCAGCGGCTCGCGCTCTGCCGGACACTGCTCCACGACCCCGAGCTCCTGCTCCTCGACGAGCCCTTCAACGCGCTCGACTCGGAAGGCGCCGAGCTGCTCGATCGCGAGCTCGCCGCGCTCGCCGGGCAGCACACGTTCGTCGTCGCGACGCACGATCCGGAGCGCGTGGCGGCGAGCGCCACCGGGCGGCTCGCGCTGGCATGAAGGGCCTCGTCTCCGATGCCGCGGCGCTCGCGCGCAAGGATCTGCTGCTGGAGCTGCGGGCCCGGGAGACGCTGCCCGCGATGCTCCTGTTCGTCGTGACGGCGCTGGTCGTCTTCCACTTCGCGCTTCCGGCCGACGTCTCCGACCGCGCCGCGGGTGGCCTGCTCTGGGTTGCGATCGTCTTCACGGCCCTGCTCGGCCTCACGCGCGCCTTCGTCGCCGAGCGGGAGCAGGGGCTGCTCGACGCCCTCGTGCTCTCGCCCTGCGACCGGGCGGCGATCTGGATCGGCAAGGCGCTGGCGGTGCTCGCGTTCCTCGTCGCCGCGGAGCTGGTCGCGCTGCCCGCTTACGCGCTCTTCTTTACGCGCCTCGATGCCGCGGCGGTCGCCGGCGTGCTGCTCGCCGACATCGGCATCTGCGCGGTCGGGACGCTCGTCGCCGCGATGGCGGTCGCCGGCCGCGCGCGCGAGCTGCTCCTGCCCCTGCTCTTCCTGCCGCTCGCGATCCCGATCGTGATCGGCGGCGTCGGTGCCACGATCGCCGACGATCCCGCACGGAGCCTCGGGTTTCTCGCCCTGTACGACGCGATCTTTGCGATCCTGTGCTTTGCGAGCTTTGAGTACGTGGTCACGGAATAACGCGGCCGCGGCGCTTTCGTGTGCCGCCGCGCTGCTCGTCCTGCTCGGCCTCGGGCTGGCGCTGTTCTGGGCGCCCGAGGACGCCGACCAGGGGATCAGCCAGAAGATCTTCTACGTCCACGTGCCGGTGGCGCTCACGGCCTACCTCTGCTTCGGCTGGGGTGCGTGGAAGGCGCTACGCCTGCTCTGGCTGGGCGACGAGCGCTACGACCTCGAGAGCTACACCGCAGTGCACATGGGGACGATCTTCGGCGTCCTGACGCTGGTCACGGGCTCGATCTGGGCGAAGGTCTCGTGGGGTGTCTGGTGGAGCTGGAGCGAGCGGCAGCTCGTGCTCTTCCTGATCCTGTTCCTCTTCTACTCGGCCTACTTCATGCTGCGTTACTCGCTCGACCCCGGGCCGCGCCGGCAGCGCAGCTCGGCGGTGTACGCGCTCTTCGGCGTCGTGCTGATCCCGATCAGCTTCCTCGCGATCCGGCTCGCCGAAGGGCTGATCCACCCGGTGGTCTTCACCCGCGACGGCCCGCAGATGTCCGACTCGATGTTCCTGACCTTCTGCGTCTGCTTCGCCGGGATGCTGACGCTCGCCGCCGCGCTCTACTCGGTCGAGCTCGCCGGCAAGCGCATCGACGAGCGGGTGCGCGAGCTGCGGGAGCTGCTGGCGTGAGCTCCGGCGAGAAGTACCTCGCGGCGGCGTACCTCGTCGTGTTCGCGGCCGTGCTCGTCTACCTCGTGCTGATCGCGCTCAAGGTGTCCCGGCTCGAGCGGGACCTCGCCGAGCTGGCCGAGCTCGCGAGGGAACAGAGGACACCCGGTGTTTGAGCTGCTCTTCTGGCCGGCGGTGCTCGCGTACGGAGAGGCGGCCGTCGCCTATGCGGGCAACATCCGCTACCCGGCATTAGGTCGGCTGGCCACATGGGGCGTCCGCATCGGCTGGCTGATCCAGACGGCGCTGCTCGTGCTGCAGGCGGTCCGCGCCGACGGTTTCCCCTGGGACACGTGGGCCGGGTCGCTGAACCTGTTCGTCTGGCTCGTCGTCGGCGGGTACCTCGTCTGGGGCTGCAAGCCGCGCTACCGGCTGCTCGGGCTGACGGTGATGCCCTTCGCCGCGACCCTCCTGCTCGCCTCGTACGTCGGCGGCGGCGCCGACACCGAGGGGTCGCGCAACCTGTCCACCGCCTTTCTCGTCCTGCACGTCGGGCTCGTCCTGGCGGCTTTCGCAGCGCTGACGCTGGCCGCCGCGCTCGGCGGGCTCTACCTCTGGGAGGAGCGGGCGCTCAAGCTGCGTCGCCCCGGCCTGCTGCGCCTGCGTGCGCCGTCGCTCCTGACGCTCGAGACCCTCGGGCTGCGCACGGTGGCGGTGGGTGTGCCGCTGCTCACACTCGGGATGATCGCCGGCTTCGTGCACCGCGCCTCACTCGACCCGCAGATCGTCGTGACCCTGCTCGTCTGGGCCCTCTACGCTGCGTTCCTCGTCGTCCGTCCACGCGGCCGCAGAGCCGCCTACCTGCAGCTGGCCGGCTTCGCGCTCGTTCTGACCGCGCCCCTCGGCCTGCTCGCCACCCACCTCTCGTGAAGCTCGCGCTCATCGGCACTTCGCACAAGCTCGCCCCTGTGGAGGTGCGCGAGCGGGTCGCCCTGGACGGCCCTGCCGCCTCCGCGCTGGCGCACGAGCTCGGCGAGGCCGGCCTCGAGGCCGTGTGCCTGTCGACGTGCAACCGCACCGAGCTGTACGTCGTCGCCTCCGACGGCGCCGACGCGCGGGCAGCGGCGTCCGACGCGCTAGGACGGCTCGCCGAGGGCGATCTCGGCCCTCACCTGTATCGGCTGACCGACGAGGCGGCAGCGCTCCACCTGTACCGCGTCGCCGCCGGCCTCGACTCGATGGTGCCCGGCGAGGGCGAGATCCTCGGCCAGGTGCGCGCCGCCTACGAGGGAGGCGCCTGCGGCCCGGTGCTGGACAAGCTCTTCCGCGGCGCTCTCCACGCCGGACGCAAGGCGCGGACGGAGACGGCGATCGGCGAAAGCCCGTCCTCGGTGTCTTCGGCTGCCGCGGCACTCGCGCAGCAGGTGTTCGGCGAGCTCGAAGGGCGACGCGTGCTGATCGTCGGCGCCGGCGAGGTGGGCGAGCTCGCCGCGCGGAACCTCGTGTCGCGCGGAGCGGAGATCGCGTTCGTCGCCAACAGGACGCCGGACCGCGCTTCGGCACTGGCTGAGCGCCTGCACAGCCGGCCGCTCGCGCTCGAGCGCGTGGCCGACGAGCTCGCCGGCGTCGACGTGGTCGTGTCGTCGACGAGCGCGCCGGGCTTCGTGCTCACGCGCGAGCAGGTCGAGGCCGGGATCGGACGGAGGCGGGGCGGCCCGCTCTTCGTGATCGACCTCGCCGTTCCGCGCGACGTCGAGCCCGCCGTGGCCGAGGTGAACGGGTGCTTCCTCTACGACATCGACGACCTGGAGGCGGTCGTCGCCGAGAGCCTCGCCGGACGGCGGCGCGAGGCCGAGCGCGCGGAGACCATCGTCGCCGCCGAGGCCGCGGGGTTCCGCGACTGGCTCGCGTCGCTGGACGTCGTGCCGGCAATCGCGTCGCTGCGCGAGCACGCCGAGGCGATTCGCACCGCCGAGCTGGCAAAGGCGGAGGGACGGCTCGGCGGGCTGTCCGAGAGCGAGCGCCGCACGGTCGAGTCCCTCACGAGCCAGATCGTGAACAAGCTTCTGCACGCGCCGATCGTCCGCGCCAAGGAGGCTGCCGCCAGCGAGGGGGTCGGCTACGCGGACGCGTTGCGGCACCTGTTCGGACTGGACGAGGACGGACGCGATGCTCATCCGCGTCGGGTCTCGGGGCAGTAGGCTCGCGCTGACCCAGGCGGAGCTCGCGGTCGAGCGGCTGCGGGGGCCGGGGGTCGAGCTGGCGCTGGTGCCGATCACGACGGCGGGCGACCGCGATCGCACGCAGCCGTTCGACCGGATCGGCGAGCGCGGCGTCTTCGTCAAGGAGCTCGAGGAGGCGCTGCTGGCCGGCCGGATCGACGTGGCCGTCCACTCTGCGAAGGACATGACCTCGACGGACGTCGACGGTCTCTCCGTCGGTGCCTATCCGGCGCGGGAGGACCCGCGGGACGCGCTCTGCGGGGCGTCCGAGCTGAGGCCCGGGATGCGTGTGGGCACGGCCTCGGTGCGCCGCCGAGCGCAGCTGCTGGCGCTCGAGCCCACGCTCTCGATCGAGCCGCTGCGCGGGAACATCGACACACGGCTGCGCAAGCGCGGCGAGCGCGGGCTCGACGCGGTCGTGCTGGCGGCGTGCGGGCTCGACCGGCTGGGCCTCGCACGTGAGATCGGGCATCGCTTCGAGCCCGACGACGTGCTGCCCGAGGCCGGACAGGGAGCCCTGGCGCTCCAGGTTCGCGCGGGCGAGGAGGAGCTCGTCGCTGCCGCCGACGATGCCGACACGCGTCGGCGCGTCGAGGCCGAGCGCGCATGCGTGGCCGCGGTCGGCGGCGGCTGCCTTGCCCCCGTCGCCGCGTATCACGACGGAGCTCGGCTCACGGGCCTCGTGGCGGACGAGGACGGACGTTGGGTCGAGCGGCTCACCGGCGACGACCCGCGGGAGCTGGGCCGAGAGTTGGCGGATGCGCATCGTCGTCACACGTCCTGAGAACCGGGCGGCGGAACTCGCTCGGCGTCTGGAGGCGCTCGGGCACGACGTGGTCGTGCACCCGCTGATCGCCGTCGAGCCGCTGGGTGACGAGCCGATCGAGCTCGGCGGTTACGACTGGGTTGTGGTGACGAGCCGCACCGGCGCCGAGCTACTGGCCGGCCGCGCCGTCCCGCCGTGGCCTCCGATCGCCGTCATCGGGCCCGGTACCGCCGACGTACTGCGCGCACGGGGCCACGAGCCGGCGCTCGTGCCGGACGTATCGTCGCAGGAAGGGCTCGTCGCCGCGTTTCCACGCCCGGCCGGCCGCGTCCTGTTCGCGGGCGCCGAGGGCGCTCGTCGCCTGCTCGTAGAGGCGCTCGGCGCCGACTTCCTGCCGTTGTACCGGACGGTCGAGCATGACGCGGGCAAGCAGCTCGACGGCGACCTCGTCGTGCTCGCGTCCGCCTCAGCTGCGCGGGCGTACGGGAGGCTCGGCTCGCCGATCCCCGCCGTCTCGATCGGGCCGGAGACGAGCAGGGCCGCACGGGCGGCTGGCGTTAGAGTCGCCGCCGAGGCGGCAACGCACGACCTGGACGGGCTCGTCGCCGCCGTGGAGGCCGCGTGTTCATCACCTTCCTGACCGACTTCGGGCTGGCGGACGACTTCGTGGGGACCTGCCACGCGGTCATGAAGCGCATCGCACCGGACGTTCAGATCATCGACCTGACCCACGGAATCCGGCCGCGCCAGGTCCTGCAGGGAGCCATCGTCCTCGCCAACACGATTTCGTACGCGCCGGCCGGGGTCCACCTCGCGGTGGTCGACCCCGGAGTCGGCAGCGGCCGCCGCGGTCTCGCGCTCGAGGCCGGCGAAGGCCGGTACTTCGTGGGGCCCGACAACGGCTTGCTCGTGCCTGCAGCGGAGACCGTCGGCGGCATCCACGCCGCGCACGAGCTCACGAATCCGGACTACGCGCTCACGCCCGTGTCGGCGACCTTCCACGGCCGTGACGTGTTCTCGCCGGCGGCCGCGAACATCGCGCTCGGCCTTCCGCTCGCGGAGCTCGGGCCGCCGATCGACCCGGAGGCGCTCGTGCGGCTCGAGCTGCCCGCTCCCGACTTGACGGACTCGACGATCGAGGCGACGAGCCTCTACGTGGACCGGTTCGGGAACATGCAGCTCAACCTCCGCCGCGAACACCTCGAGCACGCACGCATCGTCCCGGGCCGCCGTCTGCGGCTCGAGGTCGGCGGCCGCGCGCAGGACGCCGTCGCCGCGAGGACCTTCGCCGACGCGGAGCCCGGAGAGCTGATCCTGTACACGGACTCGTACGGCAACGTCGCGCTCGCCGTGAACCGCGGGAACGCGGCCGAGCGCCTCGGCGCAGAGGCAGGCGTTACGGTGACGATCGAGGTGCCCGGATGACCATCGGCCAGCGCTTCGCGCGTCTCGTCACCGACGTCGTCGTGCGACGGCCGTCGCTGTGGCGTCTGTTCCGGCCGCTCATGCGGTGGGAGTTCGACCGGATCGCGCCGCAGTGGGACAGGATGCGCAGCCCGGGCGCGTTCGGCCCCTATGAGGCGGCGCTGGAGGGGCTCGAGACCCCGCCGCGCCGGGCGCTCGACCTCGGAACCGGGACCGGCCGCGGCGCGTTTGCGATTGCGAGCTCGCTTCCCCGAGGCGGAGGTCGTCGGCGCGGACATCGCCGAGGAGATGCTGTCCGAGGCGCGCCGGCTGACCCCACCGGAGCTCGCCGGTCGCGTCCGCTTCGAGACGGCGGACGGTGCGGCGCTGCCCTACGAGGACGGCGCGTTCGACCTCGTCGGCCTCGGCAACATGATCCCCTTCTTCGACGAGCTGGCCCGGGTGGTCGCTCCGGGCGGCGCCGTGCTGGTCAGCTTCTCGGCGGGCGCGGAGACGCCCATCTACGTCCCGGCGGAGCGCCTGCGTTCCGAGCTCGGCCGTCGGGGCTTTGCGGATTTTGCGGATTTTTCGGCCGGCAACGGCACCGCGCTGCTTGCACGCAAGCAGGGTTAGCTTGTTACAGTCAGCACCAGAAAAGGACGTTCGTGGCGCGGTCATTCCGGTCCGGACGTCCTTTCTACTGCGGTGCGCTGACTACGCTGGGGGTCGTGGATCTCGCCGCCGCTGAGCTCCGCGTCCTGGGCTGCCTGATCGAGAAGCAGCGGACGACGCCCGACGTCTATCCCCTCTCGCTCAACGCGCTTCGCACCGCGTGCAACCAGAGCACGAACCGCGACCCGGTCGTCTCCTACGACGAGCCCACGATCCGTACTGCTCTCGACGAGCTGAGCCGGCGCGGCTGGGTGCGGCTCGCCAGCGGCCGGGGAAGCCGCGCCGTCAAGTACCGGCACCTGCTGGACGACGCGCTCGGCCTCTCGGAGGCCGAGATCTCGCTGCTCGCCGTCCTCATGCTCCGAGGGCCGCAGACGCTCGGCGAGCTCAAGCAGCGAACCGAGCGCCTGCACCGCTTCGAGTCGCTGCCCGAGGTCGACGGAACACTCAGTGTCCTCGCCGGGCGAGAGCTCGCGGCACGGCTGCCCAGGCGCCCCGGCCAGAAGGAGGAGCGGTTCGCCCAGCTCCTCGGAGGCGACGCGCCCGAGGCTGCGCCGGTTGCGGCGAGCGAGCCCGGGCTCGCCGACCGAATCGCCCGCCTCGAGGCGGAGGTGCGAGAGCTGCGCGAGCGCGTCGACGCCTTGTGAGTCGGGGTAATCTGTCCCGCCAGGGCGAGGTAGCTCAGTTGGTAGAGCACACGGCTGAAAACCGTGGTGTCGCCGGTTCGATTCCGGCCCTCGCCATTCGGGAAGGGTCGTCGTGCCGGAAAGCGCGGCGCGATTCCTTCGGTTACTTCCGGCAAGAGAAAAGCCCCCGATGTCGAGGGCTTTTCGTCGAGCGGTACGTGGTCGCCGCTACGGGTTCAGGAAGCCGTCCAGGAAGTGCCTCGAGTACTCCGTGTCGACGCGCTGGTAGCTACCGGTCGCGTTGCAGGACAACGAGTTCACGTACGACGCGTCGCCGAGGACAAAGCCGTTCAGGAAGACGGCGCCGCCGGAGTCCCCGAAGCACGATCCGCCGCCTGCCTTCGAGTCCTTGTCGTTGATCTGGAAGACGACCACCTCGCTCTGCACGTTCTTGAGATACGACGTCGTCGAGTGCCGGGCCTGAAGGACGATCTGCGCCTTCTTGTCGCCGATGTCGACGCCGTAGCCCACAAGCGTGAACGTTTGGTTCTTCAGCGCTCCCTGGTTGCTGTCCAGGTAGCCGACCGGTGGAAGCGGAGCCGGGGTGATGCCGCTCCACTTCGTGTTCGCCGGCTGGTCGAGGACGACGACACCCTGATCGTGCTGCTTGGCCAGGGTCAGCTTGCCCGTCCAGCCCGGGTCGGGATGCGCGGTGCCCTTGATGTAGTGGGCCTCGCGGGCCAGTTTCTCGGCCGGCGTGATGTTCGGCGCGAGCGGATCCGGCTGGAGCATGTCGTCAAAGGAGACGTAGACGTTCGTCGCCGGGCCCTCGGTGCAGTGGCCCGCGGTGAGCACGACGGTCTGTGAGATCAGCGTGCCGGAGCAGCGAAACCTCCCGTCCGGTGTCGTGAAGCGGACGAGCCCGACATTCTTGTGCACCGTGTCCACCTCGCCGCCGGTGATCGCCGGCGTCGGGGCGGCCGCGACGAGCGCCGTCACGCACGTGGCGAGCGCAGCCGCGACTAACAGTGTCTTGCGAGTCATCGAGTTTCCCCCTTGTCCTTGGAGCGAAGCGGAATATACTAGACTATATCGCTCTAAGGATCCGGCTCCAGCAACGGAATTGCCGCGCGGAGCTGGGCGGCCAGGCCGGCGGCGACCTCGCTCTTGAGCAGAACGGCGTTACCGCCTGCCTCCGCCACCCTGTCGTGGATCTCGCGGGACTCGTCGCCGGTGAGGGCGATCACGCACAGCCGCGGGTGGTCGACGCGGAGGCGTGCGATCGCGCTCACGCCGTCCAGCCTCGGCATGTGCAAGTCGATGACGAGCGCATCCGGATGGAGCTCCTCGACGAACTCGATCGCCTCGACCCCGTCCGTCGCGGTGGCCGCGACGGAAAGCCCCTCCTCGTCGTCGATCAGCACCCTCAGCGAGCTGAGGAAGGCTGCGTCGTCATCCGCCAGCACGACGCTGATCGGCACCGGGGCTTCCATCGCGCCGAAACGTAACGCCTAGACGACTTCGGCGAGGCGTCGAACCAGCAGGTGCAGTGCCGATGGGTCCTCGGCGATGTGGACGTCGGCAGGCCAGTCGGCCGCCGGCAGCGCCACCACGACTTCGGCCTTCACGAAGCCGGTCAGGTGCTCGAAGTCGTCCGGGACGCCGGCGGCCACCAGGACGCGGGGGGCGACAGGTCGTCCGTAGAGGCCGACGTGGTAGCTCCACGGGACGGCGCCCGACTCGCAGAGGTCGCGGGTGGCGCCGAACGCGGCGCCGGCCTCGCGCGCGATTTCGGCGACCTGCTCCGGTGGGCCGCCGCTCGGCCCGAGGAGGACGACGATGTCCGCCTCGTCGAGCTTCCAGGCATCCGTTCCGCCCCGCCGGCCGAGCAGCTTCGTGCGGGCCGGGGGGATCCCGTCGAGGGCGACGCGATGGATCTCGCCTGCCACGTCCCGCGGCTCGAGCGGCGCAAACATCCGCGACCGCACCGTCGCGAGCTGGGGGTTCGTCGCGCCCATGATCACGGAGACGATGTTCCCCCCGTAGGCCGGCTTCGTCTGCAGCAGCCGGCCTGCCTTGGCGATGTCGACGTTCACGCAGTCGCCGGTCATCCCGACCTCGAGCTCGCCGGCAAGCCGTGGCCCGTAGTCACGGCCGCGGGCGCTCGCGGGGATCAGCAGCACGTGCGGCTGCTCGCGTTCGACGACGTGGCGGAGAACGGCGGCTACGCGCGCCGCGTCGTAGGCCGCGAGCGATTCGTCGTCGACGACATACGCGGACTCGGCTCCGTGGCGGATCGCCGCCTTCGCCGCCTCGTCGAGCTCGTGGCCGACGAGGACTGCGGCCGAGTGGCCGCCGAGCTTTCCGGACAGCTCGCGGGCCTTCGCGACCAGCTCGAGCGACGGTCTGGTGGGCCTGCCGTCGCGCGTCTCCACCACCGACCACGCGTCGTAGTCGGCGGCGGGCTTCTCCCCCGTGTGGGGCGGCTTCTCCCACGACGCGCTCGGCGCCTCACGCTCCTGCAGCAGGCCGAGCACGGCCTCGACTCCCTCCTCCCAACTGGTCGCGCGAGCATCGGCGCGCTCGGGCGTCACGTCGCGCACGGCGAGCACGCGCGTCGGTGAGCCCGTCTGTCCGAAGCGCTTGTCGTTCTCGGCGAGATCGTCCACCAGGTCCGTGGCCGTCCAGACGTCGATGCGCCCGTCCGCAGCCTCGACGGGCTCTTCGTAGGCCCGGCCCACGGAGACGACTGCGGGCAGCTCGACCTCGTATTCGTCCTCGCCGCCGTCGAGCTCGCGCACGACGCGTAGCTTTCCGTCCGCGGGCTCGATCGCCAGCGCGCTGACGATCTGCGGCCAGCCGAGGAACGACGCGACCTCCGGCGGCACCTGCCACGTCTCCGAATCGACGGTCTTGCGGCCGGTGAGCACGAGGTCGACATCGCCCTCCTTGCGCAGCGCGAGCGCGAGCGTCCGTGAGGTTCCGAGCGTGTCGGCGACGGCGAACACGCGATCGGACAGGTGGATCGCGCGGTCGGCGCCGAGCGCGAGCGTCTCGCGGAGCGCCTCCTCGGCGGCGGGAGGCCCCATCGTCATCGTGATGACCTCTCCGCCTGCCTTCTCTCGCAGCTCGACGGCGAGGCGTACGGCGCCGCGGTCGAACGGGTTCAGGATCAGCGGGACGCCTTCGCGCTTCAGCGTCTTCGTCTCCTGGTCGAACTCGATCGCCTTCGGGTGCGGCACCTGCTTGACCAGGACGACTATCTTGCGCACGGCTCGGAAGGCTACGTGCTCGCGTTGCTCTACGACATCCACGGCAATCTCCCGGCGCTCGAGGCGGTGCTCGCGGCGGCCGAGGACGACGGCGTCGACTCGTATCTGCTCGGCGGCGACTTCGCCTCGTGGTCGCCGTGGCCGCGCGAGACGCTCGAGCGGCTGCGGGCGCTCCCGCAGGCAACCTGGGTCCGCGGCAACGGCGAACGCTGGCTGCGCGAGCCACCCGTGGATCGCCCGGACGTGCTGGAGGCGCTCGAGGCCGCGGACGCCGGCGTGGGAACCGACGAGGGCTGGCTCTACTCGCTGCAGACCGAGGTCGAGCTCGACGGCGTGCTGTACGTCCACGGCTCTCCCATCTCGGACGTCGAGAGCTTCGCTCCGGAGCCGGAAGCGGGCGAGGACAGGCTGCTCGGCGATGTAGGCGACCGGACAGTGGTGTTCGGGCACAGCCACCAGCAGTTCAGGCGCCCGGGCCCGCGCGGGACCGAGCTGCTCAACCCCGGGAGCGTCGGCATGCCGCTCGACGGCGACACGCGGGCGGCATGGGCGGTGCGGCTCGACAGCGGCGAGTTCGAGTTCCGGCGGAGCGAATACGACGTCGCCCGTGCTGCGGCAGGCTGGCGGGCGCTTCCGGGCCCGTTCGCCGAGCTGGCGACGCAGCGCATCGAGCGCGGCTCCGACTAGGCCTTCTCGTCTTCCTCGCCGTTGCCCGAAGGCTCGTAGTAGCGCCTGCCTTGCAGCTCCTCGGGCAGGTGGTCGACCTCGAAGCCGGCCGGGTCCGAGTGGGGATAGACGTAACCCTGGCCGCGCCCGAGCTTCCTCGCACCCGGGTAGCTGGCGTCGCGCAGCGCATCCGGCGGCCGCAGGTGTCCGTGCTCGCGGACGTCCGCCGCGGCCGCTCCGAGCGCCTTGATGACCGCGTTCGACTTCGGCGCCCTGGCGAGGTAGATGGCGGCCTGGGCCAGGTTCAGCCGCGCCTCCGGGAGGCCGACGTGCTCGAGCGCGTGGGCCGCCGCCACCGCGACCTGGAGCGCCCTCGGGTCGGCGTTGCCGACGTCCTCGGAGGCGAGCACGATCATCCGGCGGGCGATGAAGCGGGGATCCTCGCCGCCTTCCAGCATCGCGGCGAGGTAGTAGACGGCGGCGTCCGGGTCGGAGCCGCGCATGGACTTGATGAACGCCGAGATGAAGTCGTAGTGCGCGTCGCCGCCCTTGTCGTAGACGAGCGGCCGCTTGCGGGCGGCATCCTCGACGTGCTCCTCGGCGATGGGCGTGCCGTCCGCAGCTGCCGTCTGGGCGGCCAGTTCGAGGATGTTCAGGGCATGCCTGGCGTCGCCGCCTGCCCGCCGCACGATCAGCTCGGCGACGTCGTCCGGGAGCTCGACCTCGAGCTCGGCCGCGCCCCGCCGCACGACACGGCCGAGATCCTCGTCGGAGTGGGGCTCCAGCTCGTACAGCTGCATGCGGGAGAGCAGCGCCGAGTTGACCTCGAAGTACGGGTTCTGGGTGGTGGCGCCGATCAGCGTCACGATGCCGTCCTCCACGGCCGGGAGCAGTGCGTCTTGCTGGGCCTTGTTGAAGCGGTGGATCTCGTCGAGGAAGAGGATCGTGCGTTGGCCCTGTGCGCCGAGACGCTCGCGGGCCCGTGCGAGCACGCCGCGGACATCGGCGACCGTGGCCGACACGGCCGAGAGCTCCTCGAAGGCGGCGCCGGTCGAGTGCGCGACGATGCGGGCGAGCGTCGTCTTGCCGCTGCCCGGCGGTCCGAAGAGGATCATCGAGCGCACCCGGTCCTGCTCGATCCCGGTGCGGAGGGCGGAGCGCTCGCCGAGGATCTGGCGCTGGCCGACGAAGTCGTCGAGGCTCTGCGGGCGCACCCGGATCGCGAGCGGCGCCACATCCGGCAGCCGCTCTTGCGCCGCGTCGGAGAAGAGGTCGCCCATCGCGGCGAAGTATGCTCTCGCGCCTTGGCTGCGGAGCTCTCCGACACGTTGCGTGACGAGACGGTCGGGCTCCTGCAGGAGCTGATCCGGCTCGACACCGTCAACCCGCCCGGGAACGAGACGCGTGTGGCCGAGCTCCTGCGCTCGTACCTGGAGGCCAACGGCGTCGAGTGCGAGCTGTTCGCGAAGGTGCCCGACCGGGCCAACCTCGTCGCGCGGATCCGGGGCGGAGCCGGTCCTCGACTGCTCCTGCTGTCCCACACCGACACCGTGTTCGCCGACGCGTCCGAGTGGCAGGTCGACCCGTGGTCGGGCGAGCTTCGCGACGACCAGGTGTGGGGGCGAGGCGCCCTCGACATGAAGGGCCAGGTAGCCGGGAGCGCCGTCGCGATCGCCTCGCTCGCGCGAGAGGGCTTCCGGCCGTCGGGCGACCTGATCTTCGCCGCGACCGCCGACGAGGAGGTCGGCGAGGACTTCGGGCTGCAGTGGCTCGTTCGCACGCATCCGGATGCCGTCCGTGCCGAGTACGCGATCAACGAAGGCGGCGGCGACCGGCTCGAGCTCGGCGGCCGCGTCCTCTACCTCTGCTCGACCGCCGAGAAGATGAGCGCGCCGTTCCGGCTCAGCGTCTTCGGGCGCAGCGGGCACGCGTCGATGCCGGGGATCGCGGACAACGCGCTCGTGAAGGCGGCGGGAATGGTGCTGGCGCTTGCAGCCTACGAACCGGAGCGTTCACTGGGGCCGGAGACGACGGCGCTGCTCGAGGCGCTGACCGGCGAGGCGCCGTCCGGGGTCGACGACGCGCTTGCGCGGGCGCGCGCAGTGCATCCGCTCGCGGGCGAGCTCGTGGAGCCGCTGCTTTCGCTCACGCTCTCACCGACGATGGCGGAGGCGTCTCAGAAGCGGAACGTGATTCCGGCGCGCTGCGACGTCACGGTGGACTGCAGGCTCCTCCCCGGCCAGCTGCCCGCCGACGTCGAGCCGTTGCTGCGCGAGGTACTGGGGGAGGGGTCGTACTCGATCGAATGGCTCGAGGCCTACGGCGGGACGCGCTCGACGATGGAGTCGCCGCTCTGGGATGCGGTCGCGCGGTTCGTCGAGGTCGTCGAGCCGGGGGCGGCGGCCGCGCCCGTGATGGTGGCCGGCTTCACCGACAGCCACTGGTTGCGCGAGGCGTTCGGCACTGTCGTCTACGGCTTCTTCCCGATGCGGGCGATGGATCCCGAGCTGGCCGCGCGGCTCGTCCACTCGGCCGACGAGCGTGCCCACGTCGACGACCTCGGCCTCGGCGTCAGCTTCCTCCGCCAAGCGGCGCAGGCCGTGCTCGGCTGACGGCGGGCGAGGCGCCGGGGGAACCTCCCGGTTCCCCCAGACCCCCTCCACTGGTCCGCTTCGCGGACAGGCGGCTACGCCGCCGGTGCCAGGCACCGTCGACAAAGCGTCACGAATTGTCCCCAGGGCAGCTTGGTGCCAAGCGGGTTGCGCGGACATGGCTCGTTGCGCGAGACATGGCTGCGCCGGCGTGAGGGGTCGGAGCTAGCCTGTCCCCATGAGCGAGAAGCTCCGACTCGGCGGGATGGCGTTGGCGAACGGCGTGCTCGTTCACGGGCCGACCGCATGGGCCTGCGCGGTGCGGCTGCCGGACGGGACGCTGCGCGTGGAGTCCTCGCCCAAACGCTTCCGGTCGACCGACGTGCAGAGCCCGCTGCTACGCGGCCCGGCGAAGCTGGCCGAGGTGTTCCTCCTGCTGCCGGAGGTCCGGCGGCGCGTGCCGGACGCCCGGCTTCCCTTCGAGAAGCCGCGCGTCATCACGGCCATGGTCGCGAGCGCCGCGGTCGCCGGCCTCGTGCGCGGCTCCCGCTCGCTCACCCCCGCGGCCCAGGAGGTCGTCGCGACGGTCGCCTCGCTCGCCCCGGCGGCGCTCGCGCTGCGCGGCGGCGACCTGGCGGCCTACCACGGCGCGGAGCACATCTCGATCGGCACGTACGAGCACGGCGAGGCGCGCGAGAAGGAACATGAGCGCTGCGGCTCGCATCTGCTCGGGCCTCTGATGGCCACCATGATCGTCGGCAACGCGCTGGCCGCGCGCGCCCCCGCTCACCTCAGGAGCGCGGCGCGAGGCGCCGCGACGCTGGGTGCGGTCGCCGCCTCGACGGAGATCTTCAACTGGATGGTTCGAAACCCCGACAACAGGCTCTCGAAGGCGCTCGCAAAGCCCGGCCACGAGCTGCAGCACAGGCTCGCGACGGCCGAGCCCACGCCCGAGCAGCTCGAGGTCTCCGAGGCCGCGCTCGCCGCGTGCCTCAGGCTCGAGGATGGCGGTCGAGACCCAGCGTAAGCGGCTTCCGCCGGAGATCTTCGACCTTCCCGTCGAGAAGATGCGCGAGGGCTACTACACCGACGCGTACTTCAACCACACGCGCGCTGCGCTGCTCGCCGACGGGCGCCATCCGCGCGTCGTCATGCAGGTCTTCCAGAAGCACCAGGCGGTGCTCGGCGGCATCGACGAGGCGATCGCGATCCTCAAGCTCGCCGCCGACGACTGGGACGAGCTGACCGTCCACGCGCTCTACGACGGCGACCGGATCGAGCCGTGGGAGACCGTCCTGACGATCGAGGGCGACTACACGCTCTTCGCGCCTCTCGAGACCGCCTACCTCGGCACGCTGGCCCGCCGGACGCTGATCGCGACGAACCTGACGCAGGTGCTCGAGGCGGCGAACGCGAAGCCGATCATCTTCATGGCGGCCAGGCACGACCACCATCGCGTTCAGACCGGCGACGGCTACGCGGCCTACGTCGCCGGCGCCCTGATCGGCGCGCCGATCGGTATGACCACGGACGCGCAGGCCTCATGGTGGGGCGGCCGCGGCGTCGGCACCGTCCCGCACGCGCTGATCTCCGCGTACGGCGGCAACACGGTGCTCGCGGCGACGAAGTTCGCCGAATGGGCGCCCGAGGACTTCAACATCGTGGTGCTCGTCGACTTCGAGAACGACTCGGTCCGCACCGCGCTCGAGGTCGCCCGGGCGCTCGGCCCGCGCCTCTGGGGCGTCCGGCTCGACACGAGCGGCCAGCTCGTCGACCGGTCGCTCTGGAACGAGCTCGGCGACTTCGATCCCCGCGGCGTCAACGAGCGGCTCGTCCGCAAGGTGCGGGACGCGCTCGACGCAGACGGCTACGAGCGCGTGAGGATTGTCGTCTCGGGCGGGTTCACGGTCGACAAGATCCGACGCTTCGAGGAAGCCGGGGTTCCGGTCGACTCCTACGGTGTCGGCTCGTCGTTGATCCGCGGGGAGAACGACTTCACGGGCGACGTGGTGATGACCGACGGGCGGCCGTCGGCCAAGGTCGGCCGCGTCTACCGGCCGAACCCGCGGCTCGAGCTCGTCACCTGAAGCAGCTCGCCCAGCTCGGGCCACGAGTCCATCGGCTCGGTCGAGCTGACCACGTGCATGCCGGCGTCGGAGAAGCGGCGGAACGCGGCGTCGGCCTCGGCGCTGTAGTCGGCGCCCGGGACGACGACTGGTGAGGTGCAGTCCTCGAGCAGGTACGTCCGCGGCGCCAGGGCGAGCTCACGCTCGTCGTCGCCGTCGAGAAGGTCGTCGATCGTCCAGGCGACGCAGTGGCTCTTGGCCTGGCCGGCGACGATCACGGCGTCGAACTCGAGCAGCTTCTCGATGAGCGCGTCGTTCGGGCCGGCGATCAACTCCCCGTCGGGGCCGTGCGTCACCTCGGGGCCGAGCATCGAGTAGTGCTCGGTGAGCGGGTTCTCGCCCTTCGCCTGGAAGTCCACCTGCGAGTAGCGGGCGATCGAGTGGAAGAACACCGCCTCCTCGACCGAGGAGACGAGCGCGCGCCCGACGCCGCCCAGCATCGCGTGGTACGGCCAGACGGTGAGGCTGTACTTGCCGCCGGCCTCGAGCTGGTGCACGTAGTGCCGCAACTGCGCCTGGGCGTAGTCCTCTTCGATCCCGACGGGCGCCGCGACGGCCGGGTTGACCCGCCACCGCCCGGTGTCGACGTCCTCGGCCGTGACGACCGTGTACGGCTCGGGGTGCTCGCCGTGCTCGTCCACGAGCCAGACCGGGTGAAAGATCTGCATCGACCGGTGCGTGTCCAGCGTGGGGACGACCTGCGTGATCGAGCCCAGGTTGCGGTAGATGAACGAGCACAGGCGGCGGTTGTCGTCCACCGCGCCGGTTCCCGAGGTGCCCGCGACGAAGAGCTCGAAGCCGGGGATGCAGAACGTGTTCTGCACGTCCACGAGGACGAGGCAGACGCGGAAGGCGTCGTCCGCTGCCGGGGCGAGCTCGTGCTCGTCCGCCCACCTCCGAGCGTCAGCCGCGAGCAGGTTGTAGGGAACGCGCCACACCTCGCCCACGCGCGTCGAGTCGACGTGCTCGGGGATCGGCAGCTCGGGCATATGGGTCCAGTGTAAGGACGGTCGGGACGCCTGAGCGCGGCGTGCGGCCGAGGCGGCCGGCGTGGCGCCGTTCCGGGCACGTTCGGCGTCGGCGGCCACCGCTTCACGACTTAGGAGGGCTTGGCGCAATAACGGCTGTGTCGTCGGGCCGCGCTGCTCGCCCCGAGGCGGCGTCCTCGGTCGCGCCCACGCTACGCGTCCCAGCTACACGGACACTCCCTGCGTCCTTGCCTCGGAACGACCATCGCACCCCGACGACGAGCGATATTCCGCCAAACCCTCCTACTCGCCGTGACGAAGTCGGCGCACTGTCGGCGCTAACTCTCGCGGGTGCCTGGCACCGCTCGGACGCGGGTAGCATCGAGCGCGTGCGGGCCCGGCGGATCCACCACCTCGGCGTCGCGGTCCGCGATCTCGAGGAGGCGTTCGACACCTACACGCGGCTCTTCGGTGCGGAGCTCGAGCACCGCGAGACGCTCGAGGAGCAGGGCGTCGAGGCGATCGCGATCAAGGTCGGCGAGAGCCGCGTGGAGCTGCTCGGCGCGCTCGCCGAGGACACGCCGGTCGGCCGCTTCCTGACCAAGCGCGGGCCGGGCATGCATCACGTCGCCTACTGGGTCGACGACGTCTCCGCCGAGCTGGGCCACCTCGCTCAGGAGGGCGCGCAGCTGATCGACGAGCAGCCCCGGCGCGGCCTGTACGGTTTGCAGGTCGCGTTCGTTCATCCCGATTCCGTCCACGGCGTGCTCGCGGAGGTGGTGTCAGATGGCTGAAGAGCGGATCAGGATCGAGGTCGGCTTCCAGGGTGGCCAGGGCCTCGCGGCGCTCGTCCCGATCTCGGTGGCGGAGGCGCTCGAGCGCGCGCTCGCCAACGGCGGCGACGGCGCCCACCGCTTCGAGGCGGAGGACGGCACGTACACGGTCGCACTGCGCCAGGTCGTGTTCGTGAAGCGCTCCGCGCGCGAGAGCCGGCTCGGCTTCGGTGGCTAGTCGCCGGCACCCTGGTTAGCCAACTGCTGACCCCGGGCAATCCCCGGGAAGATGGTCGACGCATCGCCAACGGGGACGAACGAGGTTCGCGATCTCGTCGATCGCGGCAAGCGCGGCGACCGGGACGCGCTCGAAGAGCTCTACCTCCTCCACTTCGACCGCATCTACAGCTACCTCCACATGAGCGTGGGGAACCGCCACGACGCGGAGGACCTCACAACCCAGACCTTCCTGAAGATGCTCGAGGCGATCCAGCGTTTCGAATGGAAGGCGGCCCCGTTCTCTGCGTGGCTCTTCCGCATCGCGCACAACCTGGCGATGGACCACTTCCGGGCCACCAAGCGGGTGCAGCCCGAGGAGGAGGTGCCCGAGCCGCCCGGTGTCGAGGAGGCCTCGGCCGAGTTCCACGCGCTCCACTCGATCGGCCGCGCCAGCATGCTCGACCTGATCGCGGGCCTTTCCTCGGAGCAGCGTCAGGTGTTGACCCTGAAGTTCGTGTTCAACTTTGCGAACGGGGACGTCGCCCAGATCCTCGGCAAGTCGGAGGGCGCCGTGAAGTCGCTCCAGCACCGAGCGCTCGCCTCGCTCCAAAAGCACGTCACCCGCGTCTAACGTACGCGCCCGATGGCGCTCTCGGTCGGAATCGTCGGGCTGCCCGGAGCTGGCAAGACGACGCTCTTCAACGCACTGACCGGCGCCGGCGCCGGCGCGGACTACGGCAAGGAGCACGTGGGGATGGCATCGGTCGCAGACGAGCGGCTGGACCAGGTGGCCGCGGTGATCGGGTCTGCCAAGGTCACGCCCGCCGCGATCCGCGTCGTCGACGTGCCCGGGACCGGCGCACAGCTGCTCGGCAACCTGCGTCAGACGGACGCGATCCTCGCCGTCCTCGACGGCTTCTCCGCGAACGCCGACTCCGACAGCGACCTGGAGACCCTGCGGCTGGAGCTCCAGGTCGCCGACCGCGACCACGTGGAGCGCCGTGTGGAGCGCGTCCGCAAGGAGGCCAAGTCGGGCGATGCGGCGAAGCGCGCCGAGCTCGCCCGGCTCGAGGAGCTGCTCGAGCACGTCGAAGGCGGCGCGTCCCTCGCCGACGCGGGCGACCTGCCACCCGAGCTCGAGGCGCTCACGACCAAGCCGCTGCTGCCGATCGTGAACGGCCCGGCGGAGCTCGACGCGAAGCTCGAGCTCGAGCTCGCGGAGCTGCCGCCGGAGGAGGCAGAGGCCTTCCGCGACGGCCGTCCCTCGGCACTCGCCGACGTCGCGCGCCGGCTGACCGAGGCGCTCGACCTGATCAGCTTCTTCACGGCCGGCGACACGGAGGCGCGCGCCTGGACGCTACGGCGCGGCCAGACGGCGCTGGAGGCGGCCGAGACGATCCACTCGGACATCGCGCGCGGGTTCATCCGCGCCGAGGTGATCCGCTGGGACGATCTGGTCCGGTACGGCTCGCACGCGAAGGCTGCAGCGCAGGGTCTACAGCGGCTCGAAGGCAAGACGTATGTCGTCTCCGACGGCGACGTCCTTAACGTGCGCTTCAACATCTGAACCTTGTCGCACTGCGATATCGGCCCCTACACTTGGCCGTCGTGAGCGGCACAACCGAGGCTGCGGGGAGACAGGGCAAGCCGGAGCTCGAACGCGCCGCGCGCTCGGCCGAGCGTTTCCTCGACAACATCGAGATCGCCGTTCGCGGCAAGCGCGAGGAGATCAGGCTCGTGCTCGCGGCGCTGATCTGCCAGGGCCACGTCCTGCTCGAAGACGTCCCGGGCACGGCGAAGACGGTGCTGGCGCGCGCGATCGCGCAGACCGTCGAGGGGGCCGTCGCCTCGCGCATCCAGTGCACGCCAGACCTTCAGCCCACGGACGTGACAGGGCTGTCGATCTACGACCAGAAGGTACGCGACTTCGAGTTCCGGCCCGGCCCGATCTTCGCCAACGTCGTGCTCGTGGACGAGATCAACCGCGCGATGCCAAAGACACAGTCGTCCCTGCTCGAGGCCATGGCCGAGCGGCAGGTGACGGTGGACGGGGTCACGCGGACGCTCCCCGACCCGTTCCTCGTGCTCGCCACCCAGAACCCGATCGAGCTCGAGGGGACGTTCCCGCTCCCGGAGGCGCAGCTCGACCGGTTCCTGCTCAAGACGGCGCTCGGCTACCCCGGCGCCGACGACGAGCTCGACATCATCCGCGACCAGCGGCACGGCCACCCGCTCGGGCGCATGGAGTCGGCGCTGACGCTCGACGAGGTGAAGGCGCTGCAGGACGCGGTCGAGGAGGTCTACGTCGACGACATCATCCAGCACTGGGTCGTGGAGCTCGTTCGCGCGACGCGCAACATCGAGTCCGTGGCGATCGGCGCGTCCGTCCGCGGCACGCTCGCCCTCGAGCGGGCGGCGCGGGCCTGGGCGCTGCTGAACGGCCGCGACTACGTCGTCCCCGAGGACGTCGAGGAGCTCTTCCTGCCGGTGATCGGCCACCGCGTCCTCTTCACGCCGACCTTCCTCGTCGAGGTGCGCAAGCTGGGCCGCGAGCGCACGATGGCGGACTTCCGGGCCGCCTGCCTCGACCTGGCACCGAAGCCCGAGGCCCAGCTCGGCGAGGTGCTCCCGCTCGAGAGTCAACCCTCCCGGTAGCGACCTGACGTGGCCGACAGCGAGCTGACGTTTCCGCTCGTGACGCGCCGCCGGCTCGTGGGCCTGGCCTTCGGGACGCTCCAGAGCGCCCGCCGCATGACCGGCACGGACGTCGCCGGATCGCGGCCGTACCACCCCGGAGACGACATGCGGACGATCGACTGGAACGCGTCCGCCAAGCTGTCCGCGGCCCGCTCGAGCGACGAGTTCCTCGTCCGCGAGCACTACGCCGAGGAGGCGCCGCGGGTCGTGCTCGTCTGCGACCGCCGGCCCGAGATGGAGTTGTTCCCGGACGAGCTGCCGTGGCTGTCGAAGCCGGCCGTGATGCGCGAGGCGGGGCGGCTGATCGCCGACAGCGCGCAGCGTGCGCGCGGGCTGCTCGGCTACCTCGACTACGCGGAGGGCGGCGACGAGCCCTTCTGGCGCGCGCCGCACTCCCAGCAGGACTTCTGGCGCACGAAGGAGAGCCACCTGCCGCATCCGACGTTCCGTGCGGGGCGGGACAACGTGACGCGTGCGATCCACCATCTGATCGACGCGCGCCGCGGGCTCCCGGCGGGGACGTTCGTGTTCATGCTCTCGGACTTCATCGAGCCGCTCGACGACGAGGCCTGGGCCGAGGTGCTCGAGATGCCGTGGGACATCGTGCCCGTCGTCATCCAGGACCCGGTCTGGGAGCAGAGCTTCCCGCCGGTCGGCTCGGTTGTGGTACCGGTGCTCGACCCGGCCAGCGGCCGCATGAAGCTGCTGCGCCTGTCGAGGCGTGAGGCCTCCGACCGCCGGCGCCGCAACGAGGAGCGGATCGAGGCGCTGCTCAATCGCTTCACGGCCTACGGCGTCGAGCCGGTCCGACTCTCGACGACCGACCCCGACGAGATCTTCCGCGCGTTCCTGTCCTGGGCGGAGCAGCGCATGTACGGCGTGGGGGTGCGGCTGAATTGAGGCGCAAGCTCGCGTGGGCGGCGGTTGTCGTGCTCGTGGCGATCGCGACCGTGGTCGCCGTGCTGAAGGTGCGCGACGACAAGGACGTCAAGGGCCCCGTGCTCACGACCGACCTGATCGCCGTCAAGGCGGACGTGACGCCGCACGAGCACCTCTTCGGCGACCGCCTGACCGCGACCGTGGACGTGCTTCTCGACCGCGCATTCGTGAAACCCGAGACCGTCCAGGTGGCCGAGAACTTCCAGCCGTTCCGGGTCGACGGCAAGGTGAAGCGCGAGCGCACCGACCTGGGTGACACGACCCACCTCAGGTTCACTTACCCGCTGGCCTGCCGGCGCGGTGGGCCCTGCCTGCCACGTGAGCAGGGCCGGACGTACCAACTGCCGGAGGTCCGGGTCTCGTACATCGTCACCGAGATCGGCGACCGCCAGACCACGCGCGTCCCGCTGGCGACGCTGAGCGGCGGGTCGCGGCTGCTCGGGGCGAACCTCTCCGAGCCGGTCTTCCGCGCCGATGCGCGCGACGTGCCGCCGCCGACGTACCGGGTCTCGCCGACGCTCTTGGCGGTCGCGGCGCTCGGCCTCGCGGGGCTGTTCGTGCTCGGCGCCCTCGTCTTGCTCGTCCCGCTCGTGCCGATCGGCTTCGTACAGCGATGGCTCGCGGCGCGGCGCGCACGGCGGCGAACCGACCTCGAGCGAGCGCTCGCGTACGTCCGCGCCACCGCACCTGCAGGGGAGAGCGGCGAGGTCAGGCCGGCGCTCGAGCGCCTCGCCAGCGAGCTCGACCGCGCAGAGAGCGACGACCTCGCCGTCCAGACGCGCCGGCTCGCCTGGTCGGAGCCGCCGCCCGTGGACGGTGAGCTAGGCGGGCTGGAAGAGGACGTAGAGAACGTCATCGCGGAGGGGCGCCGGAATGGCGGTTAACCCGCGGGCGATTCCGCTCTCCGACCTGCGCGAGCTGCGGCTCCCGCTGCTACGTACGGCGCTGATCCGGATCGGCCTCGCCGTCGTGCTCCTCGCGCTCCTCGCCGGCGCATTCTGGATCGTCAGGGACGACGACGCCGTCGCCGGCTCCGCCCTGATCCCGGGCAGCCAGGGCGGTGTGATCGTGCTCGACCTCTCGGCCAGCATCGGCTCGACCCCGCACCTGCGGACGGCGAACGCCCTCCGGTACATCCAGCAGACGCACCAGTCGTTCGGGCTCGTGCTCTTCTCCGACACGGCCTACGAGGCGGTGCCGCCGGGCACGGCGCACACCGAGATGAAGCCGTTCATGCGCTACTTCGCGAACGTCCGGCTGTACCCGTGCCTTCGCCGCGGCTCGAGGCCCTGTCCCGCCGGGACGTACCAGGTGCCCGCGGACACGACCAACGCGGAGTACAACCGGCTCGTCGAGGCGGCGAGCCGCGGCGGCGCGCGCGTCAACCCGTGGGCGGGCTCGTTCCGCTCGGGCACTCGCATCTCACGCGGCCTCGAGACGGCCCGCCTGATCCTCGCGCGGGACAGCATGTCCCGGCTCGGCGTCCTGCTGATCAGCGACCTGGACGATTCCCTGTTCGACGTCCCGCAGCTCACCCAGACGCTGATCCGCTACCGCAAGGAGGACGTGCCGCTCCGCGTCATCGGCCTCCGCCCTGCGCAGGACGATCGTGACCTCTTCCGGCGCCTCCTCGGCGACGACGCCTTCGTGACGCGCCCGGAGCTCCAGCGCAAGCGTGAGGCGCTCGCACGCGACCGCGAGCGCGGCGGCAGCTCCGACTTCCCGTGGGCGATCTTCGGCGCCTCCGGGCTCATCCTCCTGCTCCTCGCGGCCAACGAGCACCTGTGCGGGCGACTCACCTGGCGGCGGATCGTCCGCGGTGACGAGGTCGCGACGTGAGGCGAAGGGTGCTGGTCGGCGTCCGGATCCTGGCGGCGCTCGTCGCTATCGCGCTCGCCGTCGCGCTCGCGGTGTTCGCCGGCGACGTGCTCGCCGCGTCCTCGACGATGAAGCGCGACGACCTTCGCTTCCGGGTCGCCCCCGATGCCCGCGGCCTCTGGAAGATCGAGGGCCGCACGCCCATGTTGAAGTCCGTCCTGCAGCTGAAGGACGACCTCGCCTGGCGGAAGGCCGCGCTGCGGTTCCAGCTGAGCCGTGCCCGGGCGAACCTCCAGTACGACCCGTCGCGGACGACGTCGCGTGCCGACACGCAGGCCGCGATCGCGGAGACGGAGCGGGAGGAGCTGAACACGAGGCAGGCCTCGGAGATCGCGAACTTCTCGGCCATCCTCGCCTACGAGGAGGCAGTCGGCGACCCGCAGAACGGGCCGATGCTCCTGCGCCGAGCCGTCTCGGAGTTCCGCCGTTCCGTGGCCCTCGACCAGTCGAACGAAGCGGCGAAGTTCAACCTCGAGCTGCTCCTGCGCCTGCTCGAGCCCGACGCGCAGCAGCGCCGTGACCGGCTCGGCGTCGGCACCGGCGGCGACAAGTCGCTGGGTGCGGCTGCGGCGAAAGGGGGAGCCGGCTACTAGATGGACGTCACGCTGCTGACGCCGCTCGCGGGCCTCGTGGCGCTGCTGGTTGCCGTGCCGCTCGCCGTGATGGTGCTCACCGAGCGACGGGTGTCCGAGGTGCGGGCCGCGCTCCGGCTGCCCAAACCGCGGGCGTCGCGACCGCTCGCCGCGATCGCGCTCGTCGTGCTCGCCGCGCTGCTGGGACTGGGCGCGGCCCAGCCCGCCGTCAAGACCACGAAGAAGCGGTTCGTGCGGGCGGACGCAGAGATCTACCTCGTCTTCGACACCTCGCGCTCGATGCTCGCCGTAGGCTCGCCGAACGACAGGGACCGCTTCGAACGGGCCCGCGCTGCCGCTCACCGCATCCGCGACGGGCTGCCGGAGATCCCGGTCGGCGTTGCCTCGCTGACGGATCGCGCGCTCCCGCATCTGCTGCCGACCGTGAACGAGGACGCCTTCAACGCGACCGTCGACCGCACGCTCGGCGTCGACCGCCCGCCGCCGCTCCAGCGCGACAACCGCGTCGCGAGCACCTTCGATGCGCTCCGCGCGATCCCGACGCGGAACTTCTTCGCCCCGAACACGAAGGAGCGGCTCGTCGTGTTCCTGACCGACGGCGAGAGCCGGGTCTACAACCCGCGCCGGATCCGGGCGGCGTTCCGGGCGCGGTCGGCCGGACTGATGGTCGTCCGCTTCTGGCGGCCAGGCGAACGCATCTTCCACCGGAACGGCTCGCCGGAAGGTGCCTATACCGCGGACCCGGCGAGCGCTCAGAATGTCGGCACGCTCGCGGCGGGCGTCGGCGGCCGCGCGTTCGACGAGGACGAGCTCGACGGGCTCCTGACGGCGATTCGCTCATACGTCGGTACGGGGAAGGCCGAGCCCCTCGGCGAGGACGACACGCGGACGTCGCTCGCGCCGTACCTCTTCCTGGGCGCGTTCGTCCCGCTCGGGTTCCTGCTGTGGCGGCGAAACTTCTAGCCGGCCGACACGAGGACGACGCCTGCGAGGGTCGCGACGGCCCCGCCCTCCTGCACCCGGCCGACCCGCTCGCGGAGGTAGAGGCGCGCGAGGACGACGGTGACGACCGGATAGAGCGAGGCCAGGACGGACACGACACTCACGAGCCCCTGTTCCGCCGCCGCGGCGGCGAAGAAGACGTTACCGCCCGTGTCCGCGAGGCCGATCACGCTGGTCGTCGTCAGGTCGCGCCGGGAACGCGGGAGGCGTGGCCGGAACGCCAGCGCTGCAACGAGCACGAGTGAGGTCGAGACGATGCGGAACACGAGCACCGCCCAGAGGAAGCCGTCCTCTGCGGCCTCGTGCATCGGGATGAAGAAGCTGCCGAACGCGACGGCGGCGACGAGCGCCCAGACGATTCCCGCCGCCAGGCCGCCGCGACGGCCGCCTGTGCCTCGCTCGTACGACGTCACGACCGCACCGCCGACCGCGAGCGCGATTCCGGTGAGCTGCAGCGCGCTCGGCCGTTCGCCTGTCGCCAGCCCGAACGCGACGGGGATCAGCGCGCCCGTCGCCGCGATCGGCGCGACCAGGCTGATCGTGCCTGCGGCCATCCCGCGGTAGAAGGCGAGGATGCCGACGGTGCCCAGGACGGCCGCGGGAGCGGCGAGCCAGACCGAGCTGCCCGGCCACGGCTCCCGGGTGAGCGCGACGGCGAGCCCGATCGCGGCCAGTCCGACCGGCTGCGCGACGGCCAGGACGGCAAGCGGTGACAGTGTCCGGCTCTTCAGGCCGCCGAGGAAGTCGCCGACGCCCCAAGAGGCGCTCGCGGCGAGCGCGAGGACCGCGGCGAGCACGGTTCAGGCGCTCTGGACGGGGCGGATCGCGGCGGCCGCGTCGAGCTGGTTCGCGTGGTAGAGCACCGCCGCCTCGGCCGTTCGGGCGCTCCGGAGGTCGTGGTGGCCGGCGATCGCGTGCAGGAGCTCTGCCCTGGCGTCGTCGGGCAGGCCTTCGGAGCGTTCTTCCACGAGGCGCAGGCCGAGGTGGACATGGCCGAGCAAACGGCCTTCGGGGGTCTGCGCGAAGCTCGGGCCGGGCATCAGCTCCACCGTGCGCCCTCCGTCGTGCAGCAGGGCGGCCGCAAGCACGAGATCGGCCCGCAACCTGGGGTGGAGCTGGGCGGCCTCCCGGCAGAGCGTCGCAACCCCGACCGTGTGCTCGAGCAGCCCACCCGCGTAGTCGTGGTGCTGTCCCGGAGCGGCCGGCAGCCGCCGTAGGCGCTCACGGAAACCGCCGTCCTCGACGAAGCGCCCGACCGTCGCGCGGAGCCCGGAATGCGTCAGCTCGCCGGCGAGGAACTCGAGGAAACCGTCGAGCTCGTCGGCATCTCGGCGCATGGCCGGGGCGAGGTCGGCCGGGTCGGCGTCGGCGACCGCCTCGATGGAGCGGATCTCGAGCTGGAGGCGGTCGCGGAAGCGGTCGACACGGCCGAGAACGCGCACTGCGTCGCCTTCCGAGAAGCGCTGGTCGAGCAGCTCGACGTCGTTCCACACGCGGGCCTCGATTCGGCCGCTCGGGTCGACGAGCTCGAGCGCGAGGTAGTGGCCGCCGGAGCGCGTGCGCAGCCGCTCCTTCTTCGCGACCGCGTAGACGCCCTCGACGACGCGGTCCTGCTCGAGCTCCGCGATCGCGCTCACTCTCGCGAGTCTAGGCGGCTCGCAGGACGTGTCCTATAACGTGCCTGCGTGGCGCGGATCAAGCCGTTTCGAGCGGTCCGATACGACGGGGACAAGGCCGGGCCCCTGGGGCCGCTGGTGGCCCCGCCCTACGACGTCATCGGGCCGGAACAGCGCGAGCGATACCTCGAGTCGAGCCCGTACAACGTCGTCCGGCTGATCCTTCCGGACACGTCCGAGGAGGCCGCGCGCCTGTTCTCCGAGTGGCGGCGGGACGGCATCCTCGTCGAGGAGGACCAGGAGGCCGTGTGGTGGCTGCGCCAGGACTACGAGGGGCCCGACGGCATCCGGCGCACGCGCCAGGGCGCCGCCGTCTCGCTAGGTCTGGAGCCGTACTCGAACGGGGTGGTCAGGCCGCACGAGCGCACGCACGCGGGGCCGAAAGCGATGCAGCTCGACCTGCTCCGGGCAACACAAGCCAGCCTGTCGCCGATCCTGCTGCTCTACGACGATCCGAGCGCAGGCGCGCGCCACGCCCTCGAGTCGCTCGTCGAGGGCGAGCCGCTGCTCTCAGCGGAGGACGGCCCCTCGACGAACCGGCTCTGGCGCATCACCGACCCCGAGGCGATCGCGGCTGCCAAGGCGGCGCTCGCCGACCAGCGGCTGGTGATCGCAGACGGTCACCACCGCTACGAGACCGCACTCGCCTTCCACGAGGAGCAGGGCACCGAGCGGAGCGGGTGGACGATGGCCGTGCTGGTGAACACGCACGGCGAGGGTCTCACGATCTTCCCGACGCACCGAGTCGTCGGCCGTGCGCCCTCTCTGGACAACGGGTTCCGGATCACGCCGGTCTCAGGCGGGCCGGACGAGGCGCTGGCAGTCCTCGATCGGGTCGAGCACGACCATCCCGCGTTCGTGCTCTACCGCGGAGGCGGGGACGCCGCGCTCGTGGAGGCGCCGGGCGAGAGCGCGCTCGACGCGGCCGCGCTCGACCGGCTCGGGCTCGAGGACGTCACGTACACCCCGCGCACCGAGGAGGCGGTCGGGCTCGTCGACTCGGGCCGCGCCGAGGCTGCGTTCCTGCTCCGGCCGCCGACGATCGAGCAGGTCGAGGCCGTGGCTCAGGCGGGCGAGACGATGCCCCAGAAGAGCACGTACTTCTATCCCAAGCTCTTCTCGGGCCTGCTCTTCCATCCGGTGTGACCGACTGGCTCGAGGAGTGCCGCGGCGCGGTCGACGACCTGCGTGAGGTCTTCGCCGGCCTGCCCGCGAGGGCCGACCGTGAGGCGATCCTGCGGGCCGGCATGGGTGGCGACGACACGACCGCCATCGACGACGCGGCCGAGCGGAAGCTCGTCGAGCGGCTCGAGCGCGTCCACGGGACCGGCGAGTCGTTCACGCTCGTCTCGGAGGAGCTCGGCGAGCGGCGCTTCGGCGACGGGAGCTCGCGCTGGGTGGTCGTCGACCCCGTCGACGGGTCCGTCAACGCGAAGCGTGGGATTCCCTTCTTCGCGCTCTCGGTCGCCGTTGCCGAGGGCCCGACGATGGGCGACGTCACGTTCGGCTACGTCTACGACTTCGGCTCCGGCGAGGAGTGGACTGCCGTTCGGGGCGAGGGCGCCCGGTTGAACGGCGAGCCGCTCGCGAACGAGCTGCCGAAGGACGAGATCGAGATCCTGTCCTTCGAGGCGACGAAGACGGACTCTGTTGCCGCTCGCATCGGCGGCGTGGTCGGGCTGGCGGAGCGGCTGCGGATCATGGGCTCGCTGGCGCTCTCGCTCTGCCAGCTCGCGGCGGGGCGGGTCGACGCCGTCTGCTCGCTGAAGGCCGCCCGCTCGGTGGACATCGCGGCCGCCCAGCTGCTCGTGCGCGAATGCGGCCTCGCGATCGACCTGCCCGAGGCGCGGCCGTTCGAGGAGGCCCCGCTCGACCTCGAGGGCCGTTCCCGCGTCGTCGCGGGCGCGTCGCCGGCGGTCTGCACACGGCTGTTCGCCGCGCTTCGCTCCTGAGCGCCTGATGAGGCCGGTTCGGATCGGCTGCTCAGGCTGGAACTACCCCCACTGGCGCGAGCGCGTCTATCCGAAGGGCTGCCCGGCGTCGCGCTGGCTCGAGCACTACGCGACGCTGTTCGACACCGTCGAGGTGAACTCGACGTTCTACCGCCTGCCGAAACGCGATGCCGTCGCGCGCTGGGTGGAGCAGACGCCCGATGAGTTCGTCTTCGCCGTCAAGATGAGCCGGTACGTCACGCACATCAGGCGGCTCACCGGCCTCGAGGAGAGCCTGCGGCGCTTCTACGAACGGATCGAGCCGCTCATGGAGTCGTCCAAGCTCGGGCCGGTCCTGTGGCAGCTGCCGCCGACCTTCAAGCGGAACGACGACCGCCTTGCGGCGGCCCTGGAGGCGCTTCCGCCGGGCCGCCACTGCTTCGAGTTCCGCGAGCCGGGCTGGTATTCCGAAGAGGTCTACGAGCTTCTGCGCACCCACGGCGTCGCGCTCGTGATCCCGGACAGCCCCAGATACCCCTTCCACACGCTCGAGCTGACTGCCGACTGGACGTTCGTCCGCTTCCACCACGGTTCCCGGGGGCGTCGCGGCAACTACTCCGACGCCGAGCTCGAGGAGTGGGTGGACCGGATCGAGGCCTGGCGGGAGAAAGCCGACGTCTACGCGTACTTCAACAACGACTGGGAGGGCTTCGCCGTCGCGAACGGGAGCCGCCTGAAGAAGCGACTGGGTCTGGAGAGCGGCTACCCTCGAAGCTGATGACGGTGACCGAACAGCAGGTGCGGGAGGCGCTCGCGGGCGTGATCGACCCCGAGCTGAAGCGGCCCGTGACGGAGCTCGACATGGTGCGCGCCGTCCGCGTCGAGGGCGACGAGGTCGCCGTGACCATCGCGCTCACGGTCGCCGGCTGCCCGCTCCGCCACTCGTTCGAGGATCAGGTCGCGCGCGTCCTCGCGCCCTACGAGGTGAGTGCGACGCACGTCGAGTTCGAGGTCATGACCCCGGACGAGCGCGCCGCGCTGACAACCAAGCTGCGCGGCGGCCGCCCCGAGAAGGGCATCTCGCTCGACCCGCGCACCCGCGTCCTCGCGATCGCCAGCGGCAAGGGCGGCGTGGGGAAGTCGACATTGACCGTCAACCTCGCCGCCGCCCTCGCGGCCCGCGGCGAGCAGGTCGGCGTGCTCGACGCGGATGTCTACGGCCACTCCGTGCCACGCATGCTGGGGATCCGGCAGCGGCCGATCGTCGTGGACAAGATGATCGTCCCGCCCGTGAAGGGCGACCTGAAGCTGATGTCGATCGGCTTTTTCCTCGACGAGAACTCGCCCGTGATGTGGCGCGGGCCGATGCTGCACAGGGCGCTCGAGCAGTTCCTCTCCGACGTGCACTGGGGCGAGGTGGACACGCTGCTCGTGGACATGCCTCCGGGAACGGGCGATGTCGCGATCTCGCTCGGCCAGCTGCTGCCCCGCTCCGAGGTCGTCGTGGTGACGACGCCGCAGCCCGCGGCGCAGGAGGTGGCCGTGCGGGCGGCCGAGATGGCCCAGAAGATCGGCCAGCGTGTGATCGGCGTGATCGAGAACATGACCGGAGACGTCTTCGGCACGGGTGGCGGTGATGAGCTCGCCGAGACGATCGGCGTGCCGCTGCTGGGCAGCGTGGCCCTCGACCCGCGGCTCCGGGTGCAGGCCGACGAGGGCGAGCCGCTCGTCGCCGTCGACCCCGAGAGCCCGACCTCGCGCGCGATCGCCGAGGTCGCTGCGACCCTCGCCGCCTCACGGCGCGGGATCCGAAAGCAGCTTCCCGTGCTCTCGTAGACTCGGCCCGATGGCCGTACGCGCCGCCTTCTTCGACCTCGACCGGACACTGATTCGCCGCTCGAGTGCGCTCGCGCTCGCGGGCTCGTTCCAGGAGCGCGGGCTCATCGGCCGCAAGCAGCTCGCGAAGGCGGCGGCCTGGCAGGTCTTCTTCGCTGCCCGGGGCGCCGGCGCCGAGACCGTGCGGAAGGCCGCCGAGGACGGGCTCATGCTGCTCAAGGACCTCGAGGTGGACGAGATGCGGGCTCTCGTCGCGGACGCCATGGAGCCCGCGCTGAAGCCGCTCCTCTACCGCGAGCCGCTCGACCTCGTCTCGCGGCACCGCGACCGCGGCGAGCGCGTCTACGTGGTCTCGGCGACCGTCCAGGAGATCGTCGAGCCGCTTGCCGTCGAGCTCGGCTTCGACGGGGCGATCGGCTCGCTGTGCGAGATCGTGGACGGGCGCTACACCGGGCGCTCGCTGCGCGCCTGCCACGCGGAGGGCAAGGCCGAAGCCGTGCGCCGGCTCGCCGCCGACGAGGGGATCGACCTGGCCGTGTCCACGGCGTACTCGGACAGTCACACCGACCTGCCCTTCCTCGAAGTCGTCGGCAACCCGGTCGTCGTCAACCCGGACCGCGAGCTCCGCGGGATCGCGCGGGAGCGCGGCTGGCCGATCCTGACGTTCAGCGAGCCGCTCTACCCGGTCGCCCGTCGACGCATGCGCCCGGCGCTGATCGGGGTGCCGCTCGCATTGGGCGCCGCCGTCTGGGCCGTCCGCCGGCGTGCAGCCTAGGGCTTCCTTCGGGATGGCGCCTCGTCGCCCGGGTGTGCTGGGCGGCGCGAGGCAAGGACGCAGGGAGCGTTCATATCGACGCTAGATATGGGCGCGACCGAGGACGCCGCATCGCGTCGTTCAGTGCAGCCGGGCGGCACAGGGCTCCGTTCCGAAGGGAGCCCCTTGCCGCGGCTCCGGGCACTGGGTTTCTCCGAACGCGATGCCGCGGTACTCGCCGACCACTTCGTCGACGCCGACCGCCGCGGCAAAGCGGGCCACGGGGTGTCCCGCATCGAGTGGCTCGCGACGCTCGAGGATCTCGACCCCGCTGCCAGGCCCGAGCGAGTTGCCGTCGGGGACGGCTTCGAGCGCTGGGACGCACGGGGCACCGTCGGCTACCTCGTGCTCGACGCCGTCACGCGCGCCCAGCTGGAGGCGCCGCCGGCGGGCGCGCGCGTCGTGGTGGCGGGAGGGGCGTTCCCGACCGGCGTGCTGGGCTACTGGGTGCGCCGCCTCGCCGAGGGCGGGCTCGTCGGCGTCCTGACGGCGATCTCCCCGCGGCGGTTGCCGCACCCGGAGGGCGGCCCGCCGCTCACGGGCACGAATCCGCTGGCAATCGGCATCCCGAGCTCCGACGGCGCGCCTCTCGTCGCCGACGTCTCGATGGGCGCGGTGACCTACGGCGAGGTGTTGACCGGTGCGGCCCCGCCCGAGGCGCTCGTGCCCTTCGGCGGCGAGCAGGCCCACAAGGCGTTCGCGCTCGCCGTCGGGCTGCAACTGCTCGTCGAGGCGCTCGCCGGCGAGGAGCGCGGCGCCGTGCTCGTCGTCGCGCGACCGGAGGCGGACCCGGTGCCGGCCCTACGCGCTCTCGCCGGAGGCGTCCACCTGCCCGGCGACAGCTGACGCGAAGCGCGGATCCTCGCGGATGAGGTCGAAGTCCTTGTCGTCCCGCGCCCACTCGGCCGTCTCTGGGTTCAGCTCGACTGCACGCGCGAGGTGCTGGAGCGCTTCCTCTGTATGGCCGCCCAGGCTCTCTGCACAGGCGAGGTTGTAGAGCACGGACGGGTTGTCGGGGTTGCGCTCGAGCTCGGGACGGATGAGCGCGGCGGCGCCGTCGTAATCGCCCGCGGCGAAGAGCGGGATCGCCGCGAAGTACGACTCCCACGGGGAGACCTCGAACGCCTCGCCGGGCTTGCCGCCCATCGCCAGAACCGTGGTCCCGGCCTCCTCGGCGTAGGCGCCGCGGCGCACGGTGCGGTCGCGCACGAAGACGCACGTGCCCACCGGGGCGTCGAACTCCTCGTCGTCGAGCTGGAAGCGGGCGCGGCCGCGCACGACGATGTAGAGCTCCTCGTGCTTGCCGGCGCCCGTGCCGGTCTCGTCGTGGTGCTCGACGACCTCCTGCCCCGCCTCCTCCGCCGTCCAGGCGTTGACGCCGAAGGCCTCGATGCCGAGCCGGCGCCGAACCGGGCGCCAATGCAGGCCGTGGTCCCCGACGGGGATCGAGTCGAGCTCGTCGAGGGTGGTGAGGTGGACGCTCACGCGATCGACAGGCTCGGATGGTCGCGGATCGAGTCGAAGTCCGGGTCGTCTCGCGCGATCTTCGTGAATCCGGGGTACAGCTCGATCGCCCTTGCCAGGTGTGCGGCCGCCTCGTCCGCCTTGCCGACACGAGCCTCCGCGCAGGCGAGGTTGTAGAGCACGCCCGGCATGTCCGGATGCTCGCGTTCGGCCTGCGCGAGCAGCTCGTAGGCCTCCTGGTATCGCTCCTCGCCGAAGAGCGGGAACGCCTCCGACGTCCACTCCCACCCGAGCGAGCGGTAGGCCTCTCCAGGCGTCCCGCCGAGCGCCAGCACCGTCGTGCCGGGCTCCGCGGCGACCGCCTTTCGCTGCAGCGCCGGATCGTCGGGATAGACGAATGTGCCGGCCGGAGCGTCGACCTCCTCGCCGTCGACGGTGAACGTGGCGCGCCCGCTGACGACGAAGTAGAGCTCCTGCTGGCCGCTGCCCTCCTCGTTGTGGTCGGTGATGACGGTGTCGCCCGGATCACCCGTCCAGGCGTTCACGCCGAACGCCTCGATGCCGAAGTGCGCCCGGATCTGGGACCAGTTGCCCCGGCCCCTGGCGGGCATCTCGTCGATCCGCACGACGCTGTACCGCTCGTCGGTCACGACGAGACCTTACGCAGGACGTCAAGGACGACCGGATCGACCTGCTCCGCGCCGTCGATGCGCTCCTCGAGGTTCTCGTTGCCCGCCCAGCGGAAGAGCGCATCGGCGACCTCGCCTTCGAAGCCCAGCCGGGCGAGCCGCTCGCGCAGCTCGGCCGCGAGCTCGTCGTCCACGTCGAGCCATTCCTCCCTCGGCGTCTTGCCGAAGAGCAGCTCGTGCATCGCGTGGATCCGGCGTAGCTCCTCGATCGGCGTCGCGTGCTCGTCGACCCGGAGGTCGACGACGACGTCGGAGAGCCCGGCGTAGCCGCCGTCGCGCTCCACGACGAGCAGGCCCGCCGCCTGTTGGCCGCGGCGGTCACCGCCGGCGGCCTGCGCGGCCGCGAGGCAGTCGAGCAGCCGCTCCGCCAACGGTCTGCCTGCGCTCGCCTCGAAGGTGTCCGCGAGCGCGTCCACCGTCGCTGCGGAGACGAGGATGTTCCCCTGGGCGGCGTAGCCCGGTCCCGTGCGGCCGCCCGCCCAGTCGAAGCACTCCGAGCCGGTGAAGGTGGCGCTTCGGCCCTCGCGGTCGACGATCCCGAGCTGGCGGTGGTCGCGGCCGTCGTCGGCCTCGGTCAGTCGGCGGACGGCCTCCTCCGCGGACACCCCCTCGCGCAAGAGCTCGAGCCCCTGGGGGCCGTAGCGCGGGTTGGCGTACGCCTGGGTCGCGACCGCGCCCGCTTCGGCCTCGGCCCAGGAGACGACGGACGCCGCGGCGAGGAACTTGGACTGCACCGCCACGCCCCACTGCCGCGCCTGCAGGTCACAGGCGGCGATCGAGTACGTCGCAATCCTAGGAGCCATACGTCAGCTCCACGAGGTCGAGGTCGGCCAGCTCGCGCCTGTCGGCGGGCACGAGCACCGTCGAGACCTCGGGTCTCGTCAGCGCGGCCATGACGGCCTCGGCCTCGTCCGCTCGGACGACCACGGGACGCCCTTCGTCGAAGGCCGCGCGCAGCGCCGCGGTGTCGGAGACGTCGTCGAGGACAAGCGCCTCGTCGAGCGGGAGGTCGTGCTCCCCGTCGACGACGATCTGCGGCACCCGGCGGCCCGAGGCTCCGAACCAGCGCTGCCACATCTAGACGGTGACCGTCTCTCCCGGCTCCGGCGCGATCACGTCCACGTTCGGCGCCAGCGCGCGGAGCTGGTCGGGCGTGCCGTGCAGCAGCGGGAACGTCCCGTAGTGACACGGGATGCACTTGCCGACCGCGAGGAGCTCGAGGGCGACGGCGGCCTCCTTGGGGCCCATCGTGTAGTGGTCGCCGATGGGGAGCACCGCGACGTCGGGCTCGTAGATGCGGCCGATCAGCTGCATGTCGCCGAAGACGCACGTGTCGCCCGCGAAGTAGAGCTTCGTGCCGTTCTCCACCTCGATCACGAACCCGGCGGCCTCGCCCAGGTAGAGGAAGGCGCCGTTCTCGAAGGAGCTCGACGAGTGGTACGCGTTCGTGAGCGTGATCTTCACGCCGTCCACGTCGACCGTGCCTCCCTTGTTCGGCGCGTGGGCCGGGTTCTCGGGGACGCCCTTGGTCGAGAGCCAGCCGCGCAGCTCGAGCAGCGCGACGACCGGGCACTCGAACCGCTGCACCAGCTCGACGGTCTCGCCGACGTGGTCGTCGTGTCCGTGCGTCAGGGCGATCAGGTCGACGCGCTCCGGTTCCTTCTCGCTGTCGGGACACTTCGGGTTGCCGAGCCACGGATCGATGTAGACCCGCTTGCCGCCGGGGCTGTCGAATCGGAACGATCCATGTCCGAGCCAGGTCACCTGCGTGTCTGCCATGCGCACTCCTCGGTCGTTTGACCGGAGCCTACGAAATGGCCAGCAGCACGAACGCGTTCACCGGCTCGGCCTTGCCCTTCAGGTCGAGCGACCCGAGCGCGGTGACGCGCGCAACCTCGCCCAGCTCGGCCAGCGTCGCGGCGCCGATCACCACCTGGCCCACCTCGGCCTCCGCCTGGAGACGCGCCGCGAGGTTGGTCGTGTCGCCGACGGCCGTGAAGCTCCGGCGCTCGACGCTGCCGACGTTCCCGATCACGGCCGGCCCGGTGTTGACGCCCGCACGGAAACGCGGCCAGCCCGGCCGTTCGTCCGCGATCCGGCCCGAGACCTGCTGCAGGTCGAGCGCGGCTCGGCAGGCACGGAGCGCGTGGTCCTCCTGGTCGTCGGCGGCATTGAAGACGACCATGACCGCGTCGCCGGCGAAGCGCTCGATCAGGCCGCCCTCCGCCTCCAGCACGGGCACAGTTCCCGCCCAGTACTCGTTCAGCATCGAGATCACCTCGGTCGGAGCAGCCTGCTCGGAGAACGCCGTGAAGCCCTGCAGGTCGGCGAAGAGGACGCTCACCTGCTGTGCCGTGCCGCCGAGGTCGCCGGCGCTCGGGTCCTCGAGCAGCCGGTCGGTCAGCTGCGGCGAGAGGTACGGACGGAAGAGGTCGTCGAGCCGCCTGATCTCCTGGGCAGCCTGTTCGAGCACGGCGGCCTCGTCAGCGGCGAGGCCGTGCTTGCGCCGGAGCTCCTCGGTCCCTTCCGGGGAGGTCACGAGCATCTCGAGGGCGGCTGCGCGCTGCGCGTCCACGCGGCCGAGCGTGTGCTCGAGGTAGAGGCTCGTGAACGTGGACGGCACCGAGGCCTGGCGGCGGTACTCGAGCCGCGTGCAGTAGGCGACGAGCCCGAAGGCGATCGCCATCAGGACGTGCCACTCCCACCAGGACGCGTGCCAGTTACGGCCGAAGGCGCCGGCGACCAGCGCCTCGGCGAGCAGGACGAACGCGACTCCGATGGCGGCCAGCAGCTGGTTCCGCCGCTGGTGGTAGAGGTCGAGGTAGCGGACGGCGGCGAAGATGTACAGCCCGACGCCCACTGCGGCGGGGACGACGAGCGGCCCCTCGGTCCGCTCCGGAAGGAAGCGGTCGTCGAGCGGTGGGATGGCGGACAGCGAGGCGACCGCCCACAGGCCCAGCACCGCGAGCACGGTCCCGCGCAGCAGCGACTGGTGGCGCATGATCGCAGCGGCCGTTCCGGGGGAGAGGTCGAGGGCGGACGCCGCCGCGAAGACCGAGGCCGCGAGCAGCCCGGCCGGGGTGGCGATCACAAAGCCCGTGTTCTTGCCCTCGAGCAGCACGCCCGGGGTCGCGAGCGCGTGCAGTCCGAGGAAGCCGGCGCTGACGAGAAAGGCGAGGGCGACGAGGAAGACCCGCGCGTCGTTACGGCGGCCCGCCGCCTCGCTCATCACGAAGCCGAGCGCGACGTTGATCAGGGCGACGATGAAGACGAGCCAGAAGTGGGCAGGGTGGTTCTCCCAGTGGACGTCGAGGCTCGGATAACCGAGCGCGAGCGCGAGCCCGACGAGCGGCACGGCGAGGAGGAGGGCAACGACCACCATCGCTCCTGGCGAGCCTAACCCCGAAAGGACTGTCCGGTGAGGCCGCGAAGCTGTCCGCGTGGGTCTCCGCGTCCTCACCGCCGCGCTCGTGGTCGTGGCGGCGCTCTCGGACGCGGCCGGCTCCCCCGGGCTCGCGTTCTACGCGCTTCTCGCTGCGGTGCCTTGTGCCGCGGCCTGCGGGCTCTCGGTGTTCGGCGAGCTCCTCGACGAGCCCGGTCGTGTGCTCCAGGCGCTCGTCTGGGCCATGGTGCTGACGCTGGTCGTGGTCGGCGCCGCCGCTCGATCGCCTGCGGTTCTCGAGGGCGCCGTGCCCGCCGTGGGCGCGACCGCGCTTGCGACCTGCCTTGCGCTCCTCGCGCTCGAGGGCATGCTCGCCGCGCGGAACGAACACCGCTCTCGTCGCGCGCTGCCGTCGTCGCGTTAGCGTCTGCGCCACATGCGGGTTGCAGTGCTCTCCGACCTCCACGGCAACCCCTTCGCGCTGGACGCCGTCCTCCGCGATGTCGAGGCGCTGGGTGTCGACGAGCTCGTGTGCCTGGGCGACATCGCGATCGGCCCTTTCCCGCACGAGACCATCGCGCGTGTCCGCGAGCTCGGCTGCCCGATGTTGATGGGCAACTGGGATTCGTGGTTCCTGCACGGCGTGCCGAGGCTCGGAGGCGAGGTCGGCCCGCGCCTCTCCGCGCAGGGGGACTGGTGCGTGACCCGGCTCGGCGCGGAGGATCTCGAGTTCATGCGCGGGTTCAGGCCCACGCTCGAGCTCCAGGTCGACGGCTCGCGGCTCGTGCTCTTCCACGCTTCCCCGCGCTCACTCGAAGAGCTGCTCCTGCCGGATGTCCCGCGCAGCCAGCTCCAGGAGGCGCTCGAGGGCGTGCACGCCGGCTTGATCCTCGGCGGCCACACGCACCTGCAGATGCTCCGGCGCCTGCCCGACTCCCTGTTCGCCAACCCGGGCAGCGTCGGCCTGCCCTTTTCGGACGGGCCCTCGGGCGGCTCGCTGCTCGTGTCTCCCTGGGCCGAGTACGTCCTCGCCTCGTCGGACGAGGACGGTCAGAGGGTCGAGTTCAGACGCGTCTACTACGACGTGGAGGGCATGCTCGAGGCCGCGCGCGGCAACGGGTTCCCGCACGCCGAGTGGTGGACGAGCTGCTGGGCCTTAGAGAGGAAGTGAGTCGGCCGCCTTGCCGGCCATGTCGATCAGCGGCTGCACGAAGAAGAACGACCCCACGACGACGGCCATCGAGACGAAGACCGACGAGCCGAGCAGCACCTCGCGCGGAGGCGACCCGCCGGAAGGCGCAAGCTGCATCTCGAGCGGCGAGCGCATGTAGAGCGCGCGGATGACGGCGAGGTAGTAGTAGAGCGAGATGAGCGTCCCGATGACGCCGACGATCACGAGCCAGGTCCAGCCGCGGTCGTACGCCGACGAGAGGACGAAGAACTTGCCGACGAAGCCGCCGGTCGGGGGCAGCCCGGCGAAGGAGAGCATGAAGGCCCACATGGCGACGCCGAGCAGCGGCCGCTCCCAGCCGAGGCCGCCGAGGTTGTCGAGCGTGACCGGGGCCCCGAGCTCCCGCTCGCGCGCCGCGATCACACCGAATGCGCCGATCGAGGCGGCGGCGTACGGGATCAGGTAGAAGAGCAGCGCCCGGGCGCCGAGCTCGTTGTCCGAGGACACGGCGATGAGCAGGAAGCCCGCGTGCGCGATCGACGAGTACGCCAGCATGCGCTTGACGTTCCGCTGCACCAGGGCGGCGAGGTTCCCCCAGGCGAGCGAGATGCAGACGATCACGGCGATCGCGATCGTCCAGAGCTCGTCCTCCTGCGGGAAGGCGGTGACGAGCACGCGCAGCATCAGCACGACGGCGACGGTCTTCGTCGCGGCCGCCATGAACGCGGTCACGGGCGTCGGCGCGCCCTCGTAGACGTCCGGCGTCCACTGGTGGAACGGCGCCGCCGAGGCCTTGAAGCAGAGCCCCGCGATGATCATCGCCAGCCCGGCGACCAGCAGGGGGTCGTCGACGAGGTCCTGGGTGCGGGTCGCGTCGGCGATCTGCGCGAAGCCGAGCTCGCCCGTTGCCCCGAACACGAGCGCCGACCCGAACAGGAGCACCGCCGAGCCGAAGCCGCCGATGATCAGGTACTTCAACCCCGCTTCGAGCGAGCCGACGACGTCCAGCTCGATCGCGCAGAGGATGTAGAGCGCGACCGAGAACCACTCCAGGCCGAGGAACAGCGTCATCAGGCTGTTCGCCTGGACGAGGAACACCATCCCGCCGCCCGCCGCGGCGAGGAGCGCGTAGAACTCGGGTGCGTGTGCGCCGCGCGAGCTGCGGCTCCACGACACGCCGATCGCCAGCAGCCCGACGCCGGCGACGATCAGCTGCGCCATGGCGCCGAAGCGGTCGCGGGTCATGGCGTCGCCGACCAGGGTCTGGGGCTCCGGGCTCTTCCAGAAGAGCAGCGCCGCGGCGACGAAGGCACCGATGAAGCCGCAGGCAGCCGCGAACGCCGCCAACGGCGCCCGCAGCCAGGGCGGCACGAGGACGGCCGAGAGCAGCGCGACGCCGCCGCCCACGAGCAGGGCGAGCGAGGGCGAGATCGCGAACCAGTCGACGTTCGGCGTCATCGGGTGAACTGCTCCTGGACGACCTGCGCGGCGTCGTCGCCGGGGAAGGAGTGCTCGCTGATCGCCGCGGGCCAGGCCGATAAGGCGAGCAGCAGCGCCACGAGCGGGACGAGTACGGCGAGCTCGGCCGGGCGGAGGTCGAGGGCGGCCGGCGAGACGGCGGGACCGGGCTCGCGGTGCAGGATCGCGGAGATCAGCCGCAGCTGGTACATCGCCGCCAGAACGATGGCGCCCGCGCCGATCGCGGCCCACGCCCAGCCCGCGTGGAACACGCCCGCGAGGATCAGGAACTCGCCGGCGAAGGCCACCGACCCGGGCACCGCGAGCCCGATGATCCCGGTCGTCATCACGAGCGTCGCGAGCGCGGGCCGGCCGCGGGCCATGCCCCCGAGTCGTGAGAGCTCGCCGGTCAGGCAGCGGCGCTCGACCGCGCCCGCGAGCATGAAGAGGGTGGCCGAGACGAGCCCGTGCGCGACCATCTGCACCACGGCGCCGTCGAAGCCGAGGTCGTTGAAGGCGAAAAGCCCGAGCGTGATCAGGCCCATCTGGGCGAGGCTCGAGTAGGCGATCACCCCGCGCAGGTCGGGAGCGCGGAAGGCGAGCAGCGAGCCGTACACGAGCCCCGTCGCGGCCAGCACCAGGATCAGCACCTGGAAGTCGTCCGCCGGGCCGGGGAACTTGGGGATCGCGATGCGCAGGAAGCCGTAGGCAGCCGCCTTCGAGACGACGCCGGAGAGGATCGCGGCCACCTCGGGCGGCGACTCGCGGTACGCGTCGGGCAGCCAGCCGTGGAACGGGAACAGCGGCGCCTTGACGGCGAATGCCAGTGCGAAGCCGAGGAACAGCCACGCGTCGTCGCTCGTCCCGCTCTGGATCAGGTCGAACGTCCCCTGCTGGAGCCCGAAGACGATGATCGCGGCGAGCATGAGCAGTGAGCCCGCCATCGTGTAGATGACGAACTTGACCGTTGCGCCGAGCCGTCCCGGCCCGCCCCACGCCCCGATCAGGACGTACAGCGGCACGAGCATCGCCTCGAAGAAGACGTAGAAGAGCAGCAAATCCTGCGCCACGAAGACGCCGACGATCGCCCCGGTCAGGAAGAGCATCAGGCCGAAGTAGCCGCGCGCGCGATCGCGTCCCTCCCAGACCGCGTACGCGATCGCGGCGGCGCCCACCACGACGCTCAGCCCCACGAGCCACAGCGAGAAGCCGTACATGCCGACGTGGTACGAGACGCCGAGCTCGCCGAACCAGGCGTGCTGTTGCTCGAACTGCAGCCCTTCGTCGAAGTCGAAGCGGAAGACGCCGTTGATCCAGAGGCCAACCTCGCCGAGCGAGACGAGCAGCGCGAGCGAGCCGGCGAGCCGCCCGGGCAGCGGCAGCAGCCAGACGACGAGCGCCCCGATCAGGGGCACCAGGATGAGCGTGGTCGTCAGCCAGCCCATCGCCTACCGCACCGAGATGAAGACGAGGACGAGGATGGCGACGCCGGAGGCGAGCGCGAGCGCGTAGGTGCGTACAAGGCCGGTCTGGGTGTGCGAGACCTCACCGCCTGCGCGGCGCGTTCCGCCGGCCACGGCGTCGATCGAGCCTTCGATCAGCGGCTTCTCGACGAAACGCCTCCACGCGTTGGCGACCCACACGGCCGGCTTGTAGAAGACCCAGTCGTACGCCTCGTCGAAGTAGAACTTGTGCTCGAGCAGCTTGCGGGGGAAGGCCGCCTTCGGGGCGGCGATCCGATGTGCGCCGTAGATCCACCAGGCCACCCCGATCCCGGCCAGCCCGATCGCCACCGAGATCGCGCTGATCGTGTAGTCCTGGAGCACGCTCGGCTCGACCAGGGGCTCGGCGACCGGGTTGAGCCAGTCGGAGACGAGCTCCCAGAGGCCCGGGATCTGGATCAGCCCGCCGATCGCCGCCAGCACGGTCAGCACCCACACGGTCGAGGTCATCGAGAACGGCCCCTCCCCGTGCCCCGGTGAGGGCGCGTGGATGTGCTCGCGCGCATACGGCGAGACGTCGCCCTCGAAGACCATGAAGAACATGCGGAACGTGTAGACGCCGGTCAGGAAGACACCGATCAGCGCCACGACGAGGAGGGTGCGCCCGTACCAGCCGTCGGCGAGGGCGCTCGCGAGGATGGAGTCCTTGGACCAGAAGCCCGAGAGCGGAGGCATCCCGGCCAGCGCCAGCGCGCCGATCAGGAACGCGATCCGGGTCTTCGGCAGGTACGCGCGGAGCCCGCCCATCTTCCGCATGTCCTGCTCGCCCATGAGCGCGTGGATGACGATCCCGGCGGCGAGGAAGAGCAGCGCCTTGAAGAACGCGTGCGTCATCAGGTGGAACATCCCGCTCGCGTAGGCGCCGATGCCGGCTCCCAGGAACATGTAGCCGATCTGCGACATCGTCGAGTACGCGATCACGCGCTTGATGTCCACCTGGACTAGGGCGACCAGGCCGGCCACGAGCAAGGTCAAGGCCCCGATTCCGGCGGCGAGGTCCTGCACCTCGGGCGCCGCCTCGAAGATCGGGTTCAACCGGACGAGCATGTAGACGCCGGCGGTCACCATCGTGGCCGCGTGGATCAGTGCACTGACCGGGGTGGGGCCCTCCATTGCGTCGGGGAGCCACGTCTGCAGCGGGATCTGCGCAGATTTCGCGACCGCGCCGCCGAGCATGCCGAGCGCGACCAGCGTCATCACGGTCTGCGAAGTGCCGTCTGCGTACTCGAAGTCGCTGAGGGCGAGCGGCGCGCCCTGCCAGAACAGCAGGAAGATCGCGAGCGCCATGGTGGCGTCGCCGAACGCGTTCATGATGAACGCCTTCTTGGCGGCGGCGACCGCGCTCGGGCGCTCGTGGTGGAAGCCGATCAGCAGGTACGAGGAGAGGCCGACGAGGCCCCAGCCGACCAGGAGCAGCACGAAGTTCGCCGACTGGACGAGCATCAGCATCGAGAAGACGAAGAGCGACATGTAGGCGAAGTAGCGGCGCTCCTCGTCCTCGCCGTCCATGTAGCCGATCGAGTAGGCGACGATGAGCGCGCCGACGCCGGAGACGATCAGCATCATGAAGACGCTCAGTGGGTCGATCAGGATCTCCAGTGGCACGCGGAAATCGCCGGCGGCCAGCCAGGTCCACGCCTCGGAAGTGACGACGCGGTCGTCCGTGCTGCGGTCGAGCAGCGCGAAGAACGTGATCGCCGCGCCGACGAATGCGACCGCGACGGAGAGCGTCGACAGGTAGGCGGCCACCCGCCGCGAGATCCGAGTGCCGGCGAGGGTGATCAGCAGTGCGCCTGCGAGCGGCGAGGTGAGGCAGAGCCAGGCGGCGGCTTCCACGTCAGCCCTTCAACGTGGACAGGGTGTCGACGTCGAGCTCGAGGTTGCGCCGGTGCAGTGCCACGACGAGGCCGAGGCCGACCACGACCTCCGAGGCCGCGACGGCCATGACCGTGACGGCGAAGATCTGGCCGGAGGCGTCGCCGACCCGGCGCGCGAACGCGATGAAGGCGAGGTTCGCGCCGTTGAGCATGATCTCGAGCGACAGCAGGACGATCAGCGGGTTGCGGCGGAGCAGAACGCCGAGCGCGCCGGTGGCGAACAGGAACGAGGCGACCGTCAGGTAGAGCGGGATCTCGGGCCCGGTCATTGCCTGAGCGTCGCCTCCTGGTCGGGGATGCGACGGCTCTGGCCGCCGAGCACGACGCCGCCGACCGCTGCCACGAGCAGCACGATCGACGTGATCTCGAACGCGAGCAGGTGGTCGGTGAGGAAGAGGTCGCCGATCTGCTGCGGGCTGCCGAAGCTCGAGCTGATGTCTGCGGCGTCTCGGAGCCGGCCGCTGGCGCCGAGCCCGATCGCGATGATCACCTCCACGAGGATCGCCCCGCCCGCGAGCACGCCGCCCACGAGCTGCCAGCTCGGCCCTCCCGTCCAGACGGTGTCGGCGCGCTGCCCGACGTAGGCGATGACGAACAGGAACATCACCATCACCGCGCCCGCGTAGACGAGCACCTGCGCGGCGGCGACGAACTCGGCGGCCAGCAGCAGGTAGAGGACGGCGAGCGACGCGAGGTTCCCGATCAGCGCCAGGGCCGAGTAGAAGGGGTTCGTGAACGTGACGACCGCGATGCCGGAGCCGAGGCAGGCGAAGGCGGCGGCGACCCAGACGACCCAGACGATGAAGTCGGCCATCTAGCTGCGCTCCTTGTGGGCGGAGAGGGGCGTGTCGTACAGGTTCGGATCGGCGACCGGGACGCGCTTGATCGGCTCGGCCAGCAACATGTCCTTCGTGTAGATCAGGTCGTCGCGCGAGTACTCCGAGAGCTCGAACTCCTGCTCGAGCGTGATCGCGTCGAACGGGCAGGCGAGCTCGCAGTAGCCGCAGAAGATGCAGCGGCTGAGGTTGATCTCGTAGATGCGCGCGTAGCGCTCGCCGGCGGAGACCCGGTGGTCGGGCGTGTTCTCGGCGGCGACGACGCGGATGCAGTCGGCGGGGCAGGCGGCGGCGCAGAGCGAGCAGCCGACGCACTTCTCCAGGCCGTTCTCGTGCGTCCAGAGGCGGTGTCGGCCGCGGAAGCGCGGGTAGACCGGGCGCTTGAACTCCGGGTACTGCTGCGTGATCGGCTTGCGGAAGACCTGCTTCAGCGTGACGCCGAAGCCCTTCAGGCTGTCGAGCGGGCGGGCCATCAGATCGCGAGCACCACGGCGGCTGTGATCACCGCGTTGGCGGTGGCGACGGGCAGGAGCACCTTCCAGCCGAACCGCATCAGCTGGTCGTAGCGCAGGCGCGGGAGCGTCGTCCGCAGCCAGATGAAGACGAAGAGCATCACCGCGACCTTGAGCAGGAACCAGACGGGGCCGAACCAGTCGTCCCAGGGGCCGTGCCAGCCGCCGAGGAAGAGTGTCGTCGCGAGGGCCGAGAGCAGGATCAGGTTCACGTACTCGGCCATCTGGAACAGGCCCCAGCGCATGCCGCTGTACTCGGTGTGGTAGCCGGCGACGAGCTCGGTCTCGGCCTCGGGCAGGTCGAACGGGGCGCGGTTCGTCTCGGCGGTGCCGGCGATCACGAACACGACGAACCCCACCGCCTGCGGGATGATGTACCACCAGTTGTCGCCCTGCGTCGCGACGATGTCGACGAGCGAGAGGGACTGGGCGAGCACGACCACCCCGAGGACGGAGAGGGCCAGCGAGACCTCGTACGAGACGAGCTGCGCGCACGTCCGCATCGAGCCGAGCAGCGAGTACTTCGACTCGGAGGCCCAGCCGCCGACGATGAACCCGTAGATCCCGACCGAGCCCAGGGCGAAGATCAGGATCAGCGAGATCGAGACGTTGGCGACGTAGCCGTTGATCTGGTAGTCGAGCACCTCCCAGCCGGGCCCGAACGGGATCACCGAGAAGGCGAGCAGGGCGGTGAACGCCGACAGCACCGGGGCGCCGATGTAGAGGACGTCGATCCCGGCGGTCGGGACGAAGCTCTCCTTGCGGATCAGCTTCACGAGGTCGGCGATCGGCTGCAGGAGCCCGAAGGGACCGGCCCGGTTAGGCCCATAGCGTCGCTGCATCCGTCCGATTACCTTGCGCTCGACCCACGTGAGGTAGGCGAAGAACAGCAGCACGATGTTGATGATCACGAACCCCTTGACGAGCGAGATCCACCAGGGTTCCACTAGGGCTTCCTGACCTCGACTCCGCGGCCGAGCTCCTGTGCCTGGTCGGCCGGGATGCGCACGACGCCCTTCAGCAGCTTCTTGTTGACGCGAGCTCTGAGGTTGAGCGACGTCCCGTTCGAGGTGACCACGACCGGGTCGCCGGTGACGATCCCGCGGCGGTCGGCGTCGTCGGCCGAGACCTCGACCTCGCCGCCGGGCCGCTGGAACTGCAGCTCGGGCACGCGCTCGACGTCCGGTCCCGAGAACAGCGGCCGGTAGGCGACGAGCTGCAGGCCGCTGCCGGTGATCCGCTCGAGCTTGGGCTCCTTGCGGACGGGCTCCGCGGCCTTCGCCGGCTCCACGCGCGGCGGCAGCGGTGCCCGCTCGCCGACGCGGCCGTACTCGAGGCCGTCGTAACAGATCCCGGAGAGCTCCGCGAAGACGAGCGCCGGATGGGGCGAGAGCTCGACGCCGAAGCGCTCGGCCAGGCGTGCGAGCCAGGCGAGCTCGTCCGGGCAGGGCGGGATGACCGCGCGCCGCAGGCGCTGCAGTCGACCCTCGAGGTTCACCATCGTCCCGTCCCGCTCGAGGTAGCTCGTCCCGGGCAGCACGAGGTCGGTCCAGCCGCGGAGCGGCCGGCGGAACATCCCGATCGCCAGCACCTTCTCGGCCGTCTGAGCGAGCGCGCGCACGTTCGGGTCGGCGGCGGCCTCGTCGCCGGACACGATCAGCAGGCCGATCGGCTCGGGGTTCGCCTCGTCGCTGTCGGCCGCGGCCGACCAGGCATCGCCGACGCCCCGGCCGTTCGGGGTCGCGGGCAGGTGGAAGGCGGCGCAACCCGGCTTGCCTGCGAAGCCCAGTTCGCCTGCCGTGGCGGCCAGATGGGCACCGCCCTGGCCGCCCGGGCCCGACCAGATCAGCACCGCGCGTTCCGCCTCGCGCAGGCGCCGGCCGAGCTCGCTCTTGCGCTTTGCCAGGGCCTTGCAGGTCGCGGCGCCCGTTCCGGGCTCGGCGGGCACGTTCCCGTGCGGGCCGACGACCTGGACATCCGCCCCGGCGCGGCGGGCGGCGCGGATCCAGAGGTCGACGATCGGCGCGCGCTCGACGACGGGGTCGTCGCCGATCACGACGACGAGCTCGGCGTCGCGGATCGTGGAGAGCGGCGCGCGGAAAGCGTCGAGGGCGCGGCTCGTCTCCTCCGGGAGGACGGCGGAGTGCGCACCGAGGCCGCCGCGCAGCAGCTTCCCCATCCCGTAGGCGAGCTCGACGGTCTCGGAGCCGGACAGCGCGGTCACGACCCGGCCGTCGGCGGCCCGGAGCATCGCCTCGGCCTCATCGAGCGCCTCCTCCCAGCCGATCGGGACGAGTCGCCGTGGGCCCGAGCGCTTCAGCGGGTCGACGACTCGGTCTTCCGCGTACAGGGACGGGAACGTCGAGCGGCCCTTGTCGCAGAGCCAGCCCTCGTCCACCTCCGCGTGGTTGCGCGAGAGGATCCGCTTGACCTTGCCCTCGCGCGTGGTCGCGTGGATGTTGCAGCCGACAGGGCAGAGGCCGCAGACGGTCGGTGCGTTCTGAATCTCCCACGGGCGGGCCTCGAAGCGGTACTGCGTCGAGGTGAGCGCACCGACGGGGCACAGCTCGACCACGTTGCCGCTGAACGGCGCCCGGTACGGCTCGTCCTCGAACGTCGTGATCACGGACTGCGCGCCGCGGTTCTCGGCGACGAGCTGGCCGTCCTCGGCGACGCCCTCGGAGAAGCGCGTGCAGCGGTAGCAGAGGATGCAGCGCTCGCGGTCGAGCGCGATCAGCGGGCTGATCGGAATCGGCTTCTCGAACGTCCGCTTCGGGAACGTCATGCGCGTGTTGCCCGGCCCGTAGCGGAAGGTCAGGTCCTGGAGCGGGCACTCGCCGCCCTTGTCGCAGACCGGGCAGTCGAGCGGGTGGTTGACGAGGATGAACTCCAGCGTCGCGTTCTGGCCTTCCGCCGCGGCCGCGCTCGTGTGCGAGGTGTTGACGACGAGGCCCTCCTGCGCGGTGAGCGTGCAGCCGGCCTGGAGCTTCGGTATGCCCTCGATCTCGACGAGGCACATGCGGCATGCCCCGACTGCCGGCCCGATCCGCGGCTCGTAGCAGAAGACGGGGATCTCGATCCCGGCCTCGGCCGCCGTCTCGACGAGCCCCATCCCCTTCGGGACCCTGGACCTCGCGGCCGTCGACGGTCACGGTGACCAGCTCTGGCGTGCTCACGCCCGCGCTCCCGGAGGGGCGCTGGGGCAACCTCCCGGTTTCCCCAGACCCCTTCCCCAGGTCCGCTGACGCGGACAGACGGCTCCGTCGGCGCTCAAGCCGGCACCTCGGCAGTTGGATGATGCGTGTGCTGGTCGACCGGCGCGAAGACGCCCTCGAGCGAGGACTCGCCGCCGAACGGGCAGCCGCCGTGGTCGACGTGCGCCTGGAACTCAGCGCGGAACCTGTCGACGTAGCTGGCAACCGGCATCGCCGCCGCATCGCCGAGCGGGCACAGGCACTTGCCGAGGATGCGGTCGCAGACGTCGAGCAGGAGATCGAGCTCGGACTGCTCTGCGTCGCCGTTCTCGATCTTGTGCAGGAGCTGCACCATCCAGCGCGTCCCCTCGCGGCACGGCGTGCACTTCCCGCACGACTCGTGCATGTAGAACTGCGCGACCCGGAGCCCGAGCTGCACCATGCAGGCGCGCTCGTCGATCACGATCACCGCTCCCGAGCCCATCATGCTCCCGGCCTCGGTCATCGCGTCGGCGTCGTACGGGGTGTCGACCTGGTCCGCGGTCAGCACGGGCACGGACGAGCCGCCGGGGATGATCGCCTTGAGCTTGCGCCCGCCGGGGATCCCGCCGCCGAGGTCGTAGATCAGCTCGCGCAGCGTGATCCCGTGCGCGACTTCGTAATTGCCGCCGTTCGCGACGTTGCCCGAGATCGAGACGACGCGCGTGCCCGTCGAGTTCGGCGGCACGCCTAGCTTGGCGAACTCGGCCCCGCCGATGTCGACGATCACCGGGACGGTCGAGATCGTCTCGACGTTGTTGATCAGCGTCGGCGCCGCGTACAGGCCGGACACGGCCGGGTAGGGAGGGCGCGAGCGCGGCTGCCCGCGCTTGCCCTCGAGCGACTCGAGCAGCGCCGACTCCTCGCCGCAGATGTACGCGCCGGCGCCGCGGTGGAGGACGATCGTGACGCCGCCCACCAGGCCCTCCGTCCGCGCCTGCTCGAGCGCGTCGCGGAGGATCTCGAACTCACGGAGGTACTCGCCGCGGATGTAGATGAAGACGTGCTCCGAGTTGATCGCGTGCGCGGTGATCAGGCAGCCCTCGATCAGCCGGTGCGGCGTCGCGAACATGATCTCGCGGTCCTTGAACGTCCCGGGCTCCGACTCGTCCGCGTTCACGACGAGGTAGCGGATGCCCTGCGCGAGGAAGCTGGCCTTGCGGCCCGTGGGGAAGAAGGCGCCGCCGCGGCCGCGCAGGTTCGACGCGAGGATCTCGTCGATCACGGCCTGCGGCGCCATCCCGCGGGCCTTCTTCAAGGCGGCGTAGCCGCCGACCGCCCGGTACTCGTCGAGGCGGGTCAGGTCGCGCTCGTCGGTGCCCTTCAGCAGCAGCTTCGGCGACTCAGCTACGGCGCACCTCCTCGACGATCGTGGGCACGTCGTCGGCTCGCACGGGCTCGCGGTAGCGGTGGTCGACCGCGACGACGGTGCCCCAGCCGCAGCCGCCGAAGCACTCGACGGCGCGGAGCGTGACCTCGCCGTCGTCGGTCGTCTCGCCGGCCTTGATCCCGAGCTCGCCCTCGAAGGCCTCGAGCACGCTCTGGGCCCCCACGAGCGCGCACGAGACGTTCGTGCACACCTCGACGAGGTGCTTGCCTACGGGCTCCAGGTGGAACATGTCGTAGAAGGACGCGACCGCCTTGCAGTAGGCGGGCGTCAGGTCGAGCGCGTCGCCGACCTCGACGAAGGCGCTCGAGGGCAGCCAGCCGCCGTGCTCCTCCTGCGCGAGCCGGAGCGCCGGCAAGACCGCCGAGAGGGGGTCCGGGTACTGCGCGCGGAGCTCGTCGACCTTCTTCTGGAACGGCGTCGCCCTCACCGGTCGACCTCCCCCATCACGCCGTCGAGCGAGCCGACGATCGCGATCATGTCGGCGATCAGCGCGTCGGTCATGCACGTCGCGGTCGCCTCGAGCGCGACGAACGAGGGGGCGCGGAACTTGACGCGCCACGGCTTCGGCCCGCCGTCCGAGACGACGTAGCAGCCGAGCTCGCCGCGCGGAGACTCGACCGTCGCGTAGACCTCGCCCTCGGGGACGGGGAAGCCCTCGGTCACGAGCTTGAAGTGGTGGATCAGCGACTCCATCGAGGTGTGCAGCTCGTGGCGAGGCGGCAGCACGAACTTGCGGTCGTCCACGATCCAGGGCTCGCCCTCCATCTGCTCGAGCCGGTCGAGGCACTGCTCGACGATGCGGATCGACTCGCGCATCTCGTCCATGTGCACGCGGTAGCGGTCGTAGACGTCGCCGTTCGGGTACACGGGGACGCGGAAGTCGACGTCGCCGTAGGCCAGGTAGGGCTGGTCGCGCCGGAGGTCCCAGTCCACGCCGGACCCGCGCAGAACGGGGCCTGACTGGCCGAGCGCGATCGCGTCGTCCACGGACAGCAGGCCGACCCCCCGCGTCCGCTCGAGCCAGATCTCGTTGCGTGAGAGCATCGCCTCGTAGTCGTCCATCGAGCGCGGGAAGTTCTCGGCGTAGCGACGGCACTCGGGAAAGAACCCGGGCGGGATGTCCTCGGCGAGGCCGCCGACCTGGAAGTAGCGCGTGTGCATGCGCGCGCCGGCCGCGAGCTCGAACAGGTCGAGCATCGGCTCGCGCTCGCGGAAGGCGTACCAGAAGATCGAGATCGCGCCGATCTCGAGCGCCGACGTTCCGAGCCAGATCAGGTGCGAGTGGATCCGGTTCAGCTCGCACAGCAGCGTGCGCATCCAGCGGGCCTTCTCGGGAACCTCGACGTCGAGCAGCTGCTCGACCGCGAGCACGAAGACGAGCTCGTTGTTCTGGAACGAGACGTAGTCGATGCGCGGCCCGTACGGGATGCACTTCCACCACGTCTTGTGCTCCATCGTCTTCTCGAAGCCGGTGTGGAGGTAGCCGACGACGGCGCGCAGCCCGACGACGCTCTCGCCGTTCAGGTCGACGACCAGCCGCAGCACGCCGTGCGTCGACGGATGATTGGGGCCGAAGTTGACCTGGAGGACGTCGCCGGTCGCCGCGATCTCCGGCGGCACCTGGAGGATCGTCGGGACCGGCGAGGGGATGCGCGAGCCCTCGTAGATCCTCTTCTTGCGGGCGACGGTGGCCATCTATTCCTCGCCCGAGAAGCGGACGGGCTCGCCGCCGATCGGATAGTCCTTCCGCAGCGGATGTCCCTCCCAGTCCTCCTCCATGAGGATCCGGACGAGGTTGGGGTGGCCGTCGAAGCGGATGCCCATCATGTCCCAGGCCTCGCGCTCGTGCCAGTCGGCGGTCGGCCAGACTCCGATGACGCTCTCGACGGACTGGCCGTCGTCGAGCCACACCTGCACGCGCACACGCCTCGGGTCCGGGCCAAGCGCAAGCAGGTGGTAGTTGACGGAGAAGCGCTTCTGCCTCGGTTCCGGCGTGACCCCGTAGCCCTGGGTCATCGGCTCGTTGAGGTTGCGGCCCGTGGCGGTGCCGTAGTACCCGGAGACGCGGGTCTCGCCCCAGCCGAGGTAGTCCGTGGGTGTGAGGTCCGACAGGAAGTTGAAGCCCTCGACGTCCCGCAGATGGGTGCAGGCCTCGCGGATGCGCGCGGGGTCGACCACGAGCGTCGTCTCGCCGAAACCGATCTTGGTCTCGACCAGGCCCGGAACGCCTTCGTAAGGGCTCAGGTCGCGACCCCGCGGATCTCGTAGGCGGGCGGAACGCCGGCCAGGACCTTCTCGTGCAGCCGGATGATCCCCTCTATCAGCGCCTCGGGGCGCGGCGGGCACCCCGGCACGTGGATGTCGACCGCGAGGATCTTGTCGACGCCCTGGAGGATCGCGTAGTTGTTGAACATGCCACCAGAGCTCGCGCACGCGCCCATCGCGATCACCCACTTCGGCTCGAGCATCTGGTCGTAGATCTGGCGGATCGGTTCGGACATCTTGTGCGAGACGCGGCCCGAGACGATCAGCAGGTCGGCCTGGCGCGGCGACGAGCGGAACGCCTCCATGCCGAAGCGCGCGATGTCGTAGCGCGACGAGACGATCGACATCATCTCGATCGCGCAGCACGCGAGCCCGAAGGTGTCGGGCCACATCGACCTCGACTGCGACCAGGCGACGGCCTTCTCGAGCGTCGTCAGCCCCAACCGGTTCTCGAGCTCGTCGGGGCCGATCTCCTGCTCGAAGACGCTCGGCCCCTTGTCGCGCATCTGGATGCGCTCGGTGTTCAGCCCGAAGTCGGCTAGCCGTTTCGGCTTCCCTACCGCCATTCGAGCGCTCCTTTGCGCCAGATGTAGACGAAAGCCACGGCGAGGATCGCGATGAAGAACGTGAGCTCCCAGAACGCGAACCAGCCGAGGTCCTGCAGCACGACGGCTAGCGGGTACAGGAACACGATCTCGATGTCGAAGACGATGAAGAGCATCGCGGTGAGGTAGAAGCTGACGGTGAAGCGCTGCGCGACGGGCGGCCCCGTGGCGACGCCGGACTCGAACGGGAGCATGCGTGCGCGGTTGCGCCGGCTCGGCCGCGTCGCGAAGGCGAACGACATCAGCACCATCGTGGAAGGGATCAGGAGCGCGAAGGTCCCGTAGATCAGGAACGGCAGCCAGTTGTCGAGCATCCCCACCTCCTTGCCCGCGGGCAACCTAGCACCTTGCTCCGCGCCACGAGCGGGGTAGGAAACGGCTCAACGAAGCCTGCACCGACTGTCACAAAGTCGACGCCGAACAGGGCTGGTGAGTCCGATCCACATTGCTAGGATGAGAGCCGTGGAGATCACCGAGCGCCCTGTCGAGGTCGTCACGCTCACCGAGCGTGCGGCAACCAAGATCCGCGACCTCCTGGCAGAGGAGCCCGAGGGCGAGGCGAGCGTCCTGCGCATCGCCGTCCAGGGCGGGGGCTGCTCGGGCTTCGAGTACGCGCTCGGCTTCGACAGCGGTGCCCAGGAGGGCGACCACACGGCGAGCGTCCAGGGCGTCGAGATCGTCGTCGACCCCTACAGCGCCCCGTATCTCCAGGGCACCGAGATCGACTTCCTCGACGGCCTGCAGGCCGGCTTCGCGATCAACAACCCGAACGTCGTCTCCGCTTGCGGATGCGGCAGCTCCTTCCAGGTGGCCGAGGGCGAGGAGCCCGAGGCCGGCGCGCCGCCCTGCGGCACGGGCTGCTCTCACTGACGCTCCGCATCTTGTAATTCGCCTACGCGCCGTTCTAGGCTCGACGGGTCAACGAGCGGGAGGTGAGTCGTGGAGGCCGTGTATCGCATCTGGGCGGCAATCGTCGTAGCAGCCGTCGTCCTACAGATCGGCTTTGCCGGGTACGGAGCGTTCTATACGCGCGAACAAGGTCGACGACAATCCGGTCAACCAGGACACCTTCGACGACGGCTGGGGTCTGCACGCCGGCTTCGGCTACCTCGTCATCCTGCTCGGGCTCCTGTTCGTGCTGGTCGCGCTCGGCTCGCGGGGCGGCAAGCAGCGCACGCTCCGCGTGCTCGGGCTCTTCGGGCTGATGATCCTCCAGTTGCTGCTCGCGTGGTTCGGCTTCGAGGTTCCGTTCATCGGCGTCTTCCATCCGATCAACGCGTTCCTGATCCTCGGGCTTTCCGGGTCGATCGCCTACCAGGCGTGGCGCGGACCGGCGCGCGCCGAGACGGCAGTGCCGGAACCGGCCGCCTAAGCGCTGCGCTACGCGCCTTAGTTACTCCGGGTGGTTGTGTGCTCCGCCGCCGACGCGGAACGGCGTCGTCACGCCCGCGTACGCGAGGTGCATCGTCAGCCCCTGGGCGGCGTGCTTGAGGTTGTGGCAGTGATCCATCCACAATCCGGGGTTGTCCGCCCGGAAGGCGAGCTCGTACCGCTCGTTGGCCTCGACGTCGAGCGTGTCCGTCCACCAGGGGCTCCCCGTGACCGCCTTCCCGTCGCGGCTGAGGACGAGCGCGTGATGACCGTGGAGGTGCATCGGATGCACCGAGCCCGTGTTGTTCTCGACCGTGACCCTGACGAGGTCGCCCTTCTCGACCACGAACATCGGGACGTCGGGGTAGATGCCGCCGTTGATCGTCCACTGCATGCCGGGCCGGCCGTCGAAGAAGCCCGGCTTGCGGCCGACGTCGAGCGTGTACGTCCGGTCGAACTTGCTGTCGGCGTCGAAGGGAGTCGGCGCGGGCCGTCCGTACGTCGTCGGATCGAAGTCGACGCCGTCCGTCGGCGGCGGCAGATCTCCGCGTCCGTCGGGGCTCAGCGCGAGCGCAGCGTCGGTGTCCTGGATGGCGAGCTCGACCGCTGAGGCCGGCATCGTGAAGCCGACGTCGTAGCGGCCGCCGCCGGCGACGACGAGCCTCGTGTTCTCGAGCGGCTGTGGCTCGTTGAGGTCGGTCCCGTCGATCGCGAGCACGCGGAAAGGCGTGCCGGCGAGCGTGAAGCGGAGGGGCGTGTTGTCCGAGTTCACGAGCCTTAGCCGGACCGGCATCCCGGGTGCGACCTGCCGCTTGGTCAGTCGATCGCTGCCGTTGAGGGTCGCCGTGCCGTCGTAGTCGTGCGCGAGCGCGACCAGGTCGACGGCCCCCGGCTCCGGGCGAGGCGGCTCGATCACGAGCGGGCCGAAGAGGCCGCGCCGGACCTCCTTCGCCGAGGACTGATGCGTGTGGTACCAGAACGTTCCCTGCTGATCCGGTTGGAAGCGGTACGTGTAGCTCGCGCCCGGCATCACCGCGTTCTGGGTGACCCCGGCGACGCCGTCCTCGGCGTTCGGGACGTCGACTCCGTGCCAGTGGATCGTGACGCCGCTGTCGACGTCCTCGTTCTTCAGCGTCACCTCGACGAGCTGCCCGCGACGCACCCGCAGCTCGGGGCCCGGGCTCCTGCCGTTGAAGGTCAGCGCGTCGATCGTCCGCCCGGACGCGAGCCGCACCTTGCCCTGCTTCGCGGTCAGCGTGAAGCGCGCGTCGGGGGTACCGCCCTGGGGGCCCTTCAGGGCGGCCACGTCGAGGGTGCCGGGGGCGTCGTGGCCCGGCGGCGCGGGCCCGCCGCCGAACTCGTGTGACCCGAAGTCCATGACGTTGTACGTGTCCGGCAGCCGGCTCTCCCACCACATGCGGCCGAGGGCGAGGACGCCAACCAACAGGAGCAGGACGCCGACCGCGGCGGCGGCCTTGAGGAGGGTGGCGCGCATGCCGTTCCAAGGTACTCCGAAAGCCGCTCGCTTCGTTAGCCTGAGCCGCGTGAGCACCCCGGAGGCCGTCGACGTCACGATTCTCGGCGCTGGCCCCTCTGGGCTCAGCGCCGCGTACTACGTCGGGCACCGCGACGGCACCGTCCGCATCGTCGAGTCGCTCGAGCAGATCGGCGGCCAGGTGGCGGCTACCTACCCCGAGAAGCACGTCTACGACGTCGCCGGCTTCCCGAAGATCCTCGGTCAGAAGCTCGTCGACATGTGCGCCGAGCAGGGGCTGCAGTACGGCGCGGACGTGCGCCTGGGCGAGGAGGCCAAGACACTCGAACGCGTGAGCGAGAACGGCGAGGAGCTCCTGGCGCTCACCACTCACCAGGGCAACACGTACCGCTCGCGCGCGATGATCATCACCGCGGGCCACGGCGCGTTCGAGCCGCGCAGGCTCGGCGTCGAGAACATCGACGAGTGGCTCGGCCGCGGCCTCCACTACGTCGTCCGCGAGAAGGCGCAGTTCGCGGGCAAGCGCTGCGTCATCGTCGGCGGCGGCGACTCCGCGCTGGACTGGACGCTCGGGCTGCAGGACACCGCCGACCTACCGATCACGCTCGTCCACCGGCGCGACCGCTTTCGCGCGCTCGAGTCGTCGATGAACGAGGCGCGCCGGCTGGAGGCCGAGGGGGCGGTCCGGATCCTGACGCCGCACGAGGTGCGCGAGGTCCACGGCGACGGCTCGATCGAGGCCCTGACGATCGAGAACACGGGCACCGGTGAGCTCGAGCGGCACGACTGCGACGCGCTGATCACGCTGCTCGGCTTCGTCTCGCACCTCGGCGCCATCGCCGAGTGGGGCTTGGAGCTCGAGGGCAAGCGGCAGATCAAGATCGACCCCATGACGTGCGAAACGTCGATGCCGGGTGTCTATGCGGCCGGCGACGTCGCCGGCTACCCCGGGAAGATCACGCTGATCACCGTCGGCATGGGCGAGGCGGCGATCGCCGCGAACAACGTGATCGCGCGGATCCGGGGCGAAAAAGTCCAGCCGAAGTACTCAACCGACTAGCCCAACGCTTCGCCGAGCGTTGCGAGACCGCACCGCGGAAGCCCGCCGCCTGCGCTCGGTCTAGACCCTTCGAAGGCAAGTAACAGTCTGTTACTAGGCCTACGATCGCGCTCCGAAGCCGCATTCCTGCGAAAGTAACAGTCTGTCACTTGGGTATGCTCGCGGCGTGAGTCAGCGCGCCGTGGACAAGGAGCTCTGGGGGGCCGAGACCACGAAGGCAGTCGCCAACTTCCCCGTTTCCGGTGAGCCGATTCCCGCCTCCGTGGCGCGGTGGCTCGGGCGGATCAAGGGCGCGGCCGCGAGCGTGAACGCCGAGCTCGGCCTGCTCGACGCCGACAAGGCCGAGCGGATCGCCGCCGCCGCCGAGCAGGTCGCGTCGGGCGAGCTCGACGACCAGTTCCCCATCGACGTCTTCCAGACCGGGTCGGGCACCTCGTCGAACATGAACGCGAACGAGGTGCTCGCGACGCTCGCCGGCGAGGACGTGCATCCAAACGACGACGTCAACATGGGCCAGTCCTCGAACGACGTCTTCCCGTCGGCCGTGCACCTCGCGGCGCTCGACGAGCTCACGAACGACCTGATTCCGGCGCTCGAGGGCCTGGCCGGGGCATTCGAGGTCAAGGCGAGTGAGTTCGACGACGTCGTCAAGTCCGGGCGCACGCACCTGATGGACGCGGTGCCGGTGACGCTCGGCCAGGAGTTCGGCGGCTATGCGGCGCAGGTGCGCGAGGGGATCGCGCGCGTCCGCGGGACGCTGCCGCGCGTCGGGCAGATCCCGCTCGGCGGCACCGCGGTCGGCACCGGCCTCAACACGCACCCCGAGTTCGCCGAGCGCGTCCGCGCGCGGCTGAGCGAGGAGACCGGCCTCGAGATCCTCCCGCCCGCCGACCCGTTCGAGTCGCAGGCGGCTCGCGACGCGCTCGTCGAGGCCTCGGGCGCGCTCAAGGTGGTGGCCGTCTCGCTGACGAAGATCGCCAACGACCTGCGCCTGATGGGGTCCGGCCCGCGCGCCGGCCTCGCCGAGCTCTTCCTGCCCGAGCTCCAGAAGGGCAGCTCGATCATGCCCGGCAAGGTCAACCCGGTCATCCCGGAGGTCGTCACGCAGGTGTCCGCCCAGGTGATCGGCAACGACACCGCGATCACGGTCGGCGGCATGCAGGGCCATTTCGAGCTCAACGTCTTCGTGCCGCTGATCGCCCGCAACCTGCTCGGGTCGATTCGCCTGCTGGCGGCCGCGGCGCGGCTGCTCGACGAGAAGTGCGTGTCCGGCATCGAGGCCAACCGCGAGCAGGCGGAGCGCTACGCCGAGCTGACGCTCTCGGCGGCGACCGCGCTCAACCCCTACATCGGCTACGACAAGGCGACCGAGATCGTCAAGGAGGCCGCCGCCTCGGGACGCTCGCTGCGCGAGATCGCGCGGGAGGCGGGCGTGGACGAGGAGACGCTCGACAAGGCGCTGGACTACCGCGCCATGGCGAAGCCGCACGACTGAACAGCCGGGCTAATCGGCTGTTTCCTGGGGCTTTTGCCTTTTCGGGCAAACGGTGTACGATCCGCCGGCGCCGCCCTAAAAGCGGCGTCTCTATATCGAGGGGTCTATTACATCCATTAGGGAGGGAGAGTGAAGTCACTCAAGGCTGCGGTCGTCGCTGTGTTCGCGATGGCCGCACTGTTCACGGTCGCAGCGGCGACGGCCGGTCCCGACGCTGGGAAGCAGGAGGCCAAGGCCGATCGCAAGGCTGCAAAGGACAACCTGAAGATGTCCTGGCACATCAAGCAGGACCGGCTTCGCGCCAGGGGCCTGCAGATGAAGCTGGAGGGCAAGGCCAACGGCAAGGTGGCGAAGGTCGCCAAGGGCCAGTACGTCGAGCTGAGCCGCGAGAAGACCGACAAGATCTTCGTGGTCATCGCGGAGTTCGGGAACACCAGGCATCCGGCGTTCGCCGACAGGACGGCCGCCGGGGCGCCCGCGAGCGACGCGCTCGTGTTCGACGGGCCGGCACACAACAGCATCCCGGCACCCGACCGCAGCGTCGACAACTCGACGCTGTGGCAGGACGACTACAACCACACGCACTACCAGGACATGTACTTCAACCGGATGGCCCGCTACTACGAGCGGCAGTCATCGGGCCGGTACTCGGTCGACGGCGCCGTGACCCAGTGGGTCAAGGTGCCCTTCAACGAGGCCCGGTACGGCCGTGACGTCTGCGGCGACATCGTCTGCAACAACACGTGGTTCCTCATCCGCGACGCGATGTCGATCTACGTCGCGAACGAGCTGGCCGCGGGCAAGACGATCGGCCAGATCAGCGACTACCTGAAGACGTTCGACCACTGGGATCGCTACGACATGGACGGCGACGGGAACTTCGACGAGCCCGACGGGTTCATCGACCACTTCCAGATCGTCCACGCCGGCGGCGACCAGGCCGCGGGCGACCCGCAGCAGGGCACCGACGCCATCTGGAGCCATCGCTGGTACGCCTCGCTCTTCGGCGGCGGCCCGGGCGGCTTCCCCGGCTTCAACGCCGGCTCGGGCGGCGGCTCCGGCGCACTGCCGGGCGGCGGCTTCGCGGCCGTGCTCCCGGACAACCCGACCGGCGTTTGGGTCGGCGACTACACGATCCAGCCGGAGAACGGCGGCCTCGGCGTGTTCGCGCACGAGTACGGCCACGACCTCGGCCTGCCGGATCTCTACGACACGTCGGGCAACACGGGCGGCGCGGAGAACTCGACCGCCTTCTGGACCCTGATGAGCTCGGGCGCGAACATCGGTGACGGCGGGCCGGAGGGCATCGGCGACGCCCCGACCGACATGGGCGCCTGGGAGAAGTTCCAGCTCGGCTGGCTCGGTTGTCCGGACTGCCCGGGCGGCGCCTTCTACGGTGTCGCGAACGCGGGCCAGAAGAAGGAGTTCAAGCTCGGGCCGAACGACGCGGCGTCCAAGAAGGACCAGGCCGTGTTCGTGGTGCTCCCCGACAAGAAGAAGGAGACGCACGTCGGCGATCCCAAGACGGGCTCGCAGTTCTTCTGGAGCACGATGGGCGACGACATCAACACGACGATGTCGCGGTCCGTCGCGTCGGGCGGCACGCTTACGGCCGACGTCCAGTACGACATGGAGCTGCACTTCGACTACGCGTTCATCGAGGCCTCGACGAACGGCGGCGCCACCTTCACTCCGGTGCCGACCAACCTCTCGTCGCCCGCCTCGGCCGACCAGAGCGGTATCAACGCCAGCGGCACGGGCATCGACGGGACCTCCGGTGGGAACTGGGTCTCGTTGACCGCCGCGCTGCCCGTCGGCACGAACGCCGTTCGGGTTCGCTACACGACGGACGGCGGCGTCGCGGAGCGCGGGTTCCTGATCGACAACATCGCCATCGGCGGCACTCCGATCGGGACCGCCGAGACCGATGAGGGCTGGACGTTCAACGGCTTCACGCGGACGACCGGCACGGAGATCACGTTCCACTTCAACGCCTACGTGGCCGAGAGCCGGATGTACGACGGGTACGACACGTCGCTCGCAACGGCCTACAACTTCGGCTTCCTCAACACGAAGCCGGACTGGGTCGAGCACTACCCGTACCAGGACGGCCTGCTCGTCAACTACTGGGACGACTCGTTCGGCGACAACAGCGTCGGCGATCACCCCGGCGGCGGCCTGATCCTGCCGGTGGATGCGCATCCGTCGCACGAGCACTGGTCGAACGGCCAGTACATGCGGCAGCGGATCCAGGCCTACGACTCGACCTTCGGGCTCGAGCGGACCGATCCGATCACGCTGAACCTGAACAGCTCGCCGACGACGATCGCGTCGAAGCCGGCGGTGCCCGTGTTCAACGACCTCCTGAACTGGTGGTCGGCGGGCGACGGTCACACGGCTGCGAGCCACGGCCGGTTCCAGCCGGGTTGGACGGGCGTGAACGTGCCGAAGACCGGGACGACGATCCGGGTCAAGAGCGTCAGCGCTCAGGGCAAGTTCATGCAGATCCAGGTGGCGCCGGCGAACTAGCCGAACCGCCACCGAGCGTTCGACCGAGGGGCGGCCTGCGGGCCGCCCCTCGCGCTTCTGTCAGCAGAGAAGGCGAGGGACGCGATAGCTCGCGCGGCTGCCCTTGTCGCCGACCGCCACCACCACGGCCGGCGTGCACCGATCCATCGTCGCGGACATGCGCATCGCGAACGTCCCGCGGGCGCCCGCGGTGACCTGCGTTGCGACCCGCTTCGCGCGCCCCTGCAGCACCATCACGCGCACGCGCTCCGAGGCGTGGAAGCCGGTGCCACGGACCATGCGCCCGACCAAGACCACCCGCGCCTTGCCGCCGGCGACCGGGAGTCCCGGCTCGCCCGCCGGCCGCTGGGCGCTCGCAGCGGGTACCGCGAGCAGGAAGACGACCACGACGCCGGTCCGCAGACGGCCCATCGGGCGTGAAGAGTAGGACATCGGCGGTCGTGCGCGCTTGACCATGGCCAAACCGGGGATAGACTCGTGACGATATAGAGAACGAGATGGAGACGGCCCTCTCCGTCTCGCGACCCACGACGGATGTCAGAGGAGAGCCCTTATGCGCAAGAGGAGCATCCGCTTGGTCGCCGCTGCGTGCGCCCTGCTGGGCGTCTGCGCGGCAGCGGGCATTGCGGCCGTACTGACGACGGATTCCGGCGGCGGCAACGCCGCCGTCGCGCAGGCCAACGTGCCTGCGGCCAAGGAGGCATTGGAGTTCGCACGCTCGGCGGCAGGACAGGCCACGCAGGGCGTGCCGCTGCCGGTCGCGCGCGAGAAGGCAGGCAGGGAAGGCATGCGCGAGATCTGGTCCGGCGCTTCGGCCGAGGCCTACGCCGACCAGGCATATCCGCACGCCAACATCGACTTCGCGCAGGTCCAGGAGTCGCTCGAGCAGGCGAAGGGCTTCGCCTCGAAGGGCGACAGCCTCAAGGCGGACTGGGAAGAGGTCGGTCCCTTCACGCTGGACGTCGCCCGCGAGGCGACGCAGACGAACGGCATTCCCACGCAGTGGGCCGGCAGGACGACGGCGCTCGCCGTCGACCCGAACTGCGACGAGCACTCCTGCCGCCTCTACGCGGGCGCTGCGGGCGGCGGCGTCTGGCGCACGGACAACGCGCTCTCGCGGAGCCCGAACTGGAAGCCGCTCACCGACGGCCTCGACACGACGTCCGTCGGCCACATCCTCATCGACCCGCACGACCGCTCCGGCAAGACCATCTATCTCGGCACCGGTGAGCCCAGCGGCTCCGGCGACAGCGAGGCCGGCCTCGGCCTCTACAAGTCGACCGACCGCGGCAACCACTGGTCGCTGGTATCCGGCAGCCGGGCCGTCGCGAAGGACCGCGCGATCGGCGAGGTCGCCGTCGACCCGCACAACCCGCGGCACATCCTCATCGGCACCGCGGTCGCGCGGCACTCGCTCTCGGGCGTGACCGGCGGGCGCTACACGCCTCCGAACGCGCCGACGCTCGGCGTCTACGAGTCGACGGACGGCGGCGCGAGCTTCCACCTCGTCCTCAACCGCGCGCAGGACCCGGTCAACCCGGACAGCCCGACCGGCGACGACTTCTTCAAGGGCGGCGTGACCGACATCGAGTACGACCCGGTGAGCCCGAGCACGATCTACGCCACGCTGTTCGACTACGGCGTCTTCCGGTCGACCGACAACGGGGCACACGTGGCAGAACATCTACGTCGGGGAGCCGGACGACGGCTCGACCGGTGCGTTCTTCGGCATCCGGTACGAGGTCGCCGCCGCGAAGCTCGCGAACGGCAAGACGCGCCTGTACGTCTACGAGGGCGCCAACGAGGCCGACAACGACGGCGACGGCGTGTTCGACGAGGCGTCGTTCGTCCTCCGCACCGACGACGCGCGGGCCGCGTCGCCGACGTTCACGAAGCTCTCGAGCAGCATCGACGGGACGCCCGGCTTCAGCTCGTTCGACATCTGTGCCCAGCAGTGCTCGTACGACATGCCGATCGCGTCGCCGCCGGGCAAGCCCAACGAGGTCTGGATCGGCGGCCAAACGCAGTACGGCGAGCTGCCTCCCTACGCCGGGGCGGATCGCTCGAACGGCCGCAACACCATGCGGTCGACCAACGGCGGCGTGTCCTTCACCGACATGACCGGTGACACGCGAGATCCGAACGAGGACGGTCACCCGGACGTCCAGATCCTGGCGTTCGTGCCCGGCTCGAGCCCGACGATCGCATTCATCGGATCGGACGGCGGCGTCATCCGGACGAACGGGAAGTACGTGAACGACTCGGCCGACTGCGACGAGCCGGCCCGGAACCTCTCGGGCATCGACCTGAAGGACTGCCGCGACTGGCTGTCCTCGATCCCGCAGCGGCTGACCACGATCAACTCAGGGCTGCGGACGCTGCAGTTCCAGGACCTGTCGCCGAACCCGAACAACCCACTGCGCGACGTCATCGGCGGGACGCAGGACAACGGGACGCTCGGCTACACGGGCACCGGCACCTGGCTCAACTTCGTCTCGGGTGACGGCGGCCAGTCGGGCATCGACGCGAAGCAGGGCAACATCCGCTACCACACGTACAACGCCCAGCAGGGCGACGTGAACTTCCGCGGCAACGACCCGCAGTTTTGGTCGTGGATCTTCGACCCGATCCTGTTCTCACCGGAGGGCTCGGCGTTCTACATCCCCTTGACGGCCGACCCGGTGGTGAGCAAGACCGTGTTCGCGGGCTCGGAGAGCGTCTGGCGGACGCAGGACGCCGGCGGCGACCAGTCGTTCCTCGAGAACCACTGCTCCGTCCTCGGTGGGCCGCGCAGCGACCGCCTCAACACGGGCGTCGACTCCGGCTGTGGTGACTGGGAGAAGCTCGGGCCCGGCAGCCTGATCACGGGCCCGGCCACGGACAAGGGCACCGGCTACGTCGTCGCGGTCGAGCGGGCGAGGACGAACACGGGCACGCTCTGGGCGGGGACGCGCCGCGGGCGCATCTTCGTCTCGACGAACGCGGACGCCAACGACCCGGCGGCGCAGGTGGAGGAGCCCGATTGCTGCGGCACCGGCATGAACGAGCGGCAGACCGACGTCGTGTTCAAGCGGGTCGACACTCCGGTGCAGCCGCGGCGCTTCGTGAGCGGAATCGCGATCGACTCCCGCGATTCGACCGGCAACACGGCGTTCGTCTCGTTCTCCGGCTACAACGCCTACACGCCGACCACGCCGGGACACGTCTTCAAGGCGGTCTTCAACCCGGCGACCGGCACGGCGACCTGGACGAACCTCGACTTCAACATCGGCGACCTGCCGATCCTCGACGTCGAGGTCGATCCGGCCACCGGAGACCTCTACGCGGCGTACGACTACGGCGTCCTCCGGCTCCGCGCCGGGACGACGACGTGGGTCCGGGCTGCGGACGGGCTGCCGAAGGTTCCCGTATACGAGCTCGCGCTCACCGGCGGCAAGAAGGCCGGCGATCGGACTCTGTACGCGGCCACACACGGTCGCGGCGGGTTCAGGATCGAGCTGCCGAAGGCTCACGACTAGGACGAACGGCTGAGAGAAGTACGCAAAGGGCCGCCTAAGGGCGGCCCTTTGCATCTAGCCGGCTAGCTCTTTGTCCCGGGAGCGGCGCAGACGACCTCGGAGAAGTTGAAGCTCGCGCGGCTGCCCTTGCTGCCCGTGGCAACCACCGTCATGCCGTTGCACCGGTCGGCGAGGCCCATGCGGACGACGAAGCCGCCCGAGGCGCTCGCCTTGACCGTGCGACGCGTCTTCACCGGGCTCTCCGTCGATCTGAGCGTCACGGTCTCGCCGCTCTTGAAGCCGCTGCCCTTGACGGTGAGCGGGGCGAGGCCGATCGGCATCAGGCGCGCCTTGCCCGCCACGCCGCCGTTCATCGTGGCCCCCGGCTTGCTCTTGGCGCTGCCGCCGCCGGGCACGAGCGTGTCGGCACCCATCGTCGCCGAGACCAGCAGGGTGGCGGCTAGTGCGATTGCGATCAGTGCGACCAGGATCTTCATAGGCTCTTCCTACCCCGTTTGTACGTCGCCGGAACGCGCTCCGTCACATTGTGGCACTCGCGCTGCAGGGCGATCGCCGAAGTGTCAGAATCCGCGACGATCTCGGGGAGAGGAACCTGAGCTCATTCGAAGGGGCCGCCGTGGCGGCCCCTTCTCGTTTCGGCAGCCGGGGCGGCTTTCAGTCGGCCGGCCGGCTCGTCACCCGGGCGTAGACCTTGTCTTCGGCGCATTCGTCGGCGAGCTTCACCTGCCCGCTCTGCCCGCCGCCTTCGAACGAGATTTCGGCGTCGTGATCCTCCTGCTCGTCGAAGGTGATGTCGTAGTCGCTGTCTTCGAACAGCTGGTGCCAGTCGTCGTAGAGGTCACCGAGCTCTTCCTCGGCCCAGCCCTCGACGACCCGTGACGGCCCGGCCTCCTCCGACTTCACCCACGTGACCGACTCGGGTGTCGGGAAGTCGGCCGGCAGCCCGGTGTCCCCGGACATTGCCGTCATTTCGCAGATCGGCGCGAACGCGGTGCCGCGCTCCGCCTCTCGCTCGGCCTCGCTCTCGCTCTCGTTGTCGCCGCCGCACGCAGCGAGCGCGAGACCGAGCATGAGTATCAGCAGCAGGCCGAAGCCCTTCCTCCTCATGTACCGCTCCCTCCCCTCGGGATAGAGAAAGCTGGATCCTAGTGACCGACGTAGGCTCCCGCCCGTGCAGGTCACGCTTCAGGTCGTCGTCACCGGGCTCGCCGCGGGCGGCGTGTACGGGCTGGTGGCGATCGGGTTCTCGCTCGTCTTCCGGCTGACCGGAACCATCTACCTCGCGTTCGGCGACCTGATCGGGCTCGGCGTGTTCACGACCCTGCTCGTGGCCGCCGGGACCGGCCCGGTCACGCAGACGAACGTGCCCGTCGGGAGGTTCGTCCTCGGCGCGGTGCTGGGAGTGCTGGTCTGCGTCGTCGTGGCCGCAGGCGGCTACCTGCTCGTGGTCGAGCCCTTCCTCGCGCGAGGCTCGACGCTGGGCTGGGCCGGCGGCACGCTCGCCCTCGCATTCGGCATCCACGCACTCCTCGACTCCGTCTTCCCGCGACCGGCCTACGTCTTTCCCGACCCGATCCCGTTCCGCCGGGTCGGCGAGAGCGGCTTCGTCACCGTCGCAGGGGCGTCCGTACAGGTCCGGGCGCTCTATGTCGCCGCCGTCGCGCTCGTTCTCGCGCTGATCGTCGCCTGGGTCGTCGACCGGACCCGGGTCGGTCGTGGGCTCCAGGCGATCGCAGCGGACGCCGAGGGGGCTCGCATTGTGGGCGTTCCGGCCACCTGGCTCGTGCCGCTCGCCTTCGGGCTGGCAGGCGGCGTCGCGGCTCTGGCCGCGATCACCGCTGCGCCGAGCGCTCCTGTCTCCGTCGAGACGGGAACGCTCCTCGGCGTCAAGGGTCTGGCGGCCGCCCTCGTCGTGCGCTTCGGCTCGCCGCTCCTCGCCTTCGCCGCCGGGTCGGCGCTGGGTCTCCTCGAGGCCGCGATCGCCAACGTCCACGTCGCCGGGGCCGAGCTCGGGCCGGCCTACAGCACGGTGATCCCGCTCGCGCTGGTGCTGCTCGCTCCTGGCTCTGTGGCCGCCGCGCGAGGCGCTGGAGGCGATCGAGTGAGCGCGGTCGGAGGCGCGTTCGGCCGGACCGCTCGTGCGTTCCGCGACGCCGGCCGCGAGGTCCGCGTCGAGTGGTCCCCGGTCGCATGGCTCGGCGTCGCCGCCCTCGTACTGGCCGCGCTCGTGCCGCTCGCCTTGCCGTCGTCCGTCGAGGTCGACGGCCTCGCGGACACCGGCTACCTGGCCCTCGCCGCCGTCGGCCTCGGCTTCGCAGTCGGCATCGGGGGGATCCCGTCGCTCGCGCAGGGGGCGTTCGTCGGCGTCGGGGCGGTCACTGCGGCCCATGCGGTGGACGCCGGTTGGCCGGCGCTCGGCTCGGCGCTTCTCGGTGCGTGCCTTGCCGGGAGCGGCCGGCGTCGCCGTTGGGCTCGGGCTCGCGCGCCTGCGTCCCGTGTACGTCGTCGCGGCCACGTGGCTCGCGACCTGGCTCTTCTCCCTCGCGCTCGAGGCTTTTCCCTCGCTTTCGGGAGGCGCGCGGGGTCTCGTCGTCCCGCCCGAGTCGATCCTCGGCCTCACGCCGACGCCGACCGTCCACTACGAGCTCGCCCTGGCGCTGGTCGCCGCTCGCCGTTCTGGGCCATCACGCGCTTTCGCGGAGCTCCTTCGGCCTGTGCCTGCGAGCCGCTGCACAGCGGCCGGCGGGCGCCGCTGCGCTCGGCGTTCCGATCGCCCGTGCGCGCCTGATCGCCTTCGCCGGCGCGGCCGCGGTCGGCGGGCTCGCCGGAGGCCTATCCGTCCAGCTCGCCGCGGTGGCCGACCCGGGCGCCTACGACTCCTGGCTGTCGTTCAAGCTCCTCGTCGCCGTGCTCGTCGGCGGGGCGGCGACGGCCCTCGGCCCGGTGGCCGGCGTGCTCGCTCTCGGCGGCCTCTCGCTCGCCGCCGACCTCCTCGCGGACATCACCGGCGCCGACGAGGCGCGCTTCGGGACGCTCCTCGCCGCACTGCTCCTGCTCGTCGTGCTCACGATCGGCAGCGACGGGATCGTGCCGGCGCTGACCCGCCTCCACCGCTGGCCGCGGAGGATTGCGGTCGACCCGCTGCCCCCCACCGGAGACCCGGGAGGCGCCCGCGTCGAAGCGCGTGGGCTCGCGAAGCGTTTCGGCGGGGTGGTCGCGCTGCGCTCGTTCGACCTGTCGCTCCGCGGCGGGCGCATCTCCGCGCTGATCGGCCCGAACGGCTCCGGGAAGACGACGGCGCTGCGGCTGGTGGCCGGGACGCTCGCACCCGACGCCGGCGGCGTGTCGCTGAACGGGGACGAGGTGACCGAGGCCTCGACCGCCGACCGTGCGCGACGCGGCCTTGTGCGCACCCTGCAGAGCGGCGCAGTCTTCCCGGAGCTGACAGCCCTCGAGAACGCCGTCGTCGGCGCGTCGCTGCGTCGGCGCCACGGAGGCGCGTTCCGGTCGCTGATCGCGAGCCCGAAGGCCCGCGACGAGGCCCGGCTGACGCGCGCGCGGGCGCTGGCCGCGCTCGACGCGGTCGGGCTGGGGGCCCAGGCCGACCGTCCGGCCGGGACGCTCAGCGGCGCCGAGCAACGCCTGCTGATGATCGCCTCGGCGCTGGCGACCGAGCCGAGCGTGCTCCTCGTCGACGAGCCGTCCGCCGGTGCCGGGCCGGCCGAGCTCGCGCGCCTCGCCGGCCTGCTCCGGCGGCTGCGCGAGCGGGGCCTCGCCGTCCTCGTCGTGGAGCACAACCTCCGGCTGGTGCGCGCGATCGCGGACGAGGTCGTTGTGCTCGACGCGGGCCTCGTCCTTGCGACCGGCACGCCCGACGAGGTCGCTCGCGACGAGGCGGTGCGAGCCGCCTATCTCGGACGACGACAGCTATAAAGGTCGCTCGATTCTGCGCCCGGCCCTCGCAATCACCCTGCTATTGCTGACCACCGCGGCGTGTGGCGGCGGCAGCGATTCCGAGCAGCCGACGGAACTGACAGTCGTCGTCAACGCGCCCTTCTCCCGGAGCACGTACATCGGCGATGCGATCGCGCGCGGCGCCGAGCTCGCTGCGAACGGCGCCGGCGTGATCGAGACGAAGGACGGCAACTACACGGTGCGGGTCCGCAGGCTCGACAACCGGCTGTCACCGAGCCGCGCGGTCGCGAACGTCCGGCGGGCGGTGGCCGACGACGCGATCGCCGTCGTCGACGAGGGCACCGGCGTCGACGCCTCCTGGAAGATCGCCGAGGAGAACAAGCTGCCGATCGGGATCACCTACCAGGGCGGCCGCGGCCTCGTCGACCCGGACGCGCGCCCCAACGTCTTCCGCGTCGCCCCGACGGATCGCGGGATCTCGTTCCGGCTGGCCGAGTACCTGATCCCGAAGGGCCTGAAGGTCGCGCTGATGACCGACGACTCCTCCTACGGGCAGGAGGGCAAAGCGGCGCTCGCCAGGTCGTTCGGCTCCAATCCCGAGGCGGTCGCGGCCAGGCTGGAGCTTCCCGCCGCGGCCCCCGATCTCGCTCCCCAGGTGCTCAGGGCGCGCCGCAGCGGGGCGACGGCGCTGCTCGTCTGGGCTCAACCGGCCACGATCGCGAAGGTGCTCACCGCGGCGCGCAGCCGCGGCTGGAAGGTTCCGGTCTACACGCCGCCGAGCGGGGCCGACCCGCTCGTCCGCCAGCAGCTCGCGGATCATCCCGACTGGGTCGACGGGCTCACGTTCGCGGACGGGCGGATGACGGCGGAGCTCGGGCCAGAGGCGTGGAACGCGTTCGAGACCCAGTACACATCGAGCTTCGGCGTCGACCCCGTCGGGGTGAAGACGTCCGACGGCGACGAGGTCGTCCAGCCGCCGGAGTACGCCATGTACTCGTACGACTTCGTGCGCGTCCTGGTCGCGGCGATTCGCCAGGCCGGTGGCCCGTCCGACCGCGGCGCGGTGCTCGATGCCCTGAACGAGGTGACCATCCGCGGCGCGAACGGCGACGAGCGGGGCTTCAACCTGCACAGCCACGAGGGCGTGGTCGACGACGACGTCTACTTCGCGCGCTTCGACGACATGACGTTCGCCCCGGTGAAGGACGATCCGCTCTCGTCCACGCTCCCGGTGATCGACCAGGTGAAGTGAAACGCGGCGCTCTGGCGTGTGCGGCAGCCGCCGCTCTTTGCGCGCCGACGTCCGCTGCTGCCCGACCGCTCTTCCTCCCCTCCCCGACCGTCCCGCTCGACACGAAGGTGCCGCTCTGGGCGACGGCGCAGCCCGGCCCGCTGCAGGTTCCGCTCAACGGACGGCTGGCCAGCAGCGAGCGAGTGCTCGTCGACACGCTCCCGGCCGGCGAGGTGGTCGGCGTGCGGGTGGTTCAGCGGCTGACGATCACCGGCACCGGCGACTACTTCCTGACCGTTCCAGGCCCGGTGCGGGACGTGCGCGCGGCTCCCGGCTCTCAGTCCGAGCCCGGCTTCCGTCGCACCGGCCTCATCTGGCAGGGCTTCGCGAACCGCCGTCGCGTGCTGGCCGCGGATGCCGAGCTCGATCCGACGGCCGCGGCGACCGCGCTCCCGCTGCGCCTCGCGCTCACGGCCACCGTGGACGGCAGGCCGCTCGGGGCGAACGAGCGGAGGAGCGGCCGCCTCCGGATCGAGCTACGGCTCCGAAACACGACCGCCGTTCGGACGCAGACCTTCTCGGCTCGCCCTGTAAGCCCGGCCGCGGTTCGAGCCGTCGCTGCCGGTGTGGTCTCGGCGGTGCGCAGAGGCCGGACTCCCGAGCAGCCGACGATCGAGGTGGAAGGCCCGATCCGGCCTCGAGACCTCGTCGTCGAGGCGCCGCTGGTCGATCAGCGGTGAGGTCAGGGTGCCCGCCGGGGCGCTCGCCGATGCGGTGGTCACCGGGGGCTCCCTCGTGCGCCGGGGCGACGGCGTCGCGGTCCGGTTCCGGCTCGTCCTCGGCGGAGCGAAGACCAGCAAGGCCACGATCGCGCTCACGGGCACCGTTCGCGACGCGTCCTTTCCGCGAGCCGTCGTGACCGCGGAGCCGAGCGCCGCCGCAGCTCTGCCGGCGGCCGTCGGCGCGCGGGACGCGGCCGGTACCGCCACCCGTCTGCTCCTCTCGCTCGCGCGCGTGCGCCAGTACGACGCCTTCCTTGCCAATCCCGCCCCCGGGGGCACGGTCGAGGCGGTCTATCGCTTCAGGACCGTCGAGCAGCCGGCAGCGACCGCAGCGGCGCCCGCCGGGGACGACGACGACGTCGCCCGCACCGCGGTCGTCCTGCTCCTCGCCGTCCTAGGCGCGGGGGCTCTCGCCGTGCTCTGGGCCCATCTTTAGTCGGCCGGGCAGACGCCGGGCACGCGCTTGAACGCGGCGTAGCTGCCGCGGTCGCCCACCGCGATCGCGGAGGAGCCGCGGCACGCGTTGGCGGACATGCCCTGGAAGCGGACGAGGAAGCCGCCGCCGCTGCCGGCCCAGACCCAGTGCACGGCCCGCTTGCCGGCGACGACCGTGACCTTGACGTGCTCGCCCGAGCGGAAGCCCGTGCCCCGAAGCGTCATCGGCGTGTCGTCGCTCAGCCGGAGAGCGGGGCGGGTCGCCATCGCCGTCGTCGAGCTCGACAGCACTCCGGCGAGCGCTACGGCCAGGAAGAGAATCGCAAGTCGTCTCACGGGCGGAAAGTATGACGGAGCGGCTTTTCCCCTGCGTAGCACGACGTTGATATCACCTGATTTGCAGGCTGATATTAGTCGCTTGATCTTCACTCCTCGATCGTGTTATCTACCGTGGGTTGAGCGACCGTTACCGGTACCTATTGCGCATGCCGATCGAGCTCCGCGAGAAGCTCACGGGGTCGGCGAAGCGCAACGGCCGGAGCTTGAACGCCGAGGTGGTGCATCGCCTCGAGCGGAGCTTCCGGCCCAGCCTCGCACGGAGGCTGGCTGCTCGCGTGCCGGCGGTCGGGAGTCTCGCTGAACGAGTGGTGGGAGGCAGAATGGTGAGGAGACGTCACGGCGTGGTCCTCGCGGCGGCCGGTGTCCTGGTCGTCGCGGTGATCGCGTTCGCACTCGGTGTCGGCACGAACGGCTCAGGCTCGACTCCGTCCAAACGAGGCGCAGGCGATCCGGAGGGTCTCGAGCATCTGAGCGCGGTAGCAGGGCCCGGCGAGGGCCCGCTCGGAGGGTACGAGGCGGAGAAGGCGGCGCAGCTGACCTATCCCGCCAACGTCATTCCGCTCGCCGTCTCGGCGAAGGCCGAGGCGACGTTCGAGAAGATCAAGAAGGCATCGGGTGGCTCCGCGTCGGCGTCATCCTCCAACGGCAACGGCGTCTGGCAGCAGTACGGCCCCGAGAGCATCGCGTTCGAACCGGGCGTGCTGGCCTTCTCGGGCGCGAACAACGCGACCGCGACACGCACGCCGGCACTGCTGATCGCGCCGTCGTGCACCCCGGGCGACTGCCGCATGTGGGCGGGCGCTTCCGGCGGCGGCGTCTGGCGGACCGAGGACGCGCTCGCGGCCAAGCCCACGTGGAAGAACGTGAGTGGCGCCTTCGAGCAGAACTCGGTCGGGACGCTGTCCGCGGATCCGAACGATCCGACCGGCAACACCATCTACCTCGGCACGGGCGAGGGCAACCGCTGCACGTCCGGCTGTGAGTCCGGAGTCGGCATCTACAAGACCATGGACGGCGGCAACCACTGGAAGAAGCTCGCCGGGGCATGCGTAAACAACTCGACGTATGCGTGCGTCTCGCCGGGCATCGACTCCTTCCTCGGCCGCGCGATCAACTCGATCGTGATCGACCCGACCGACTCGGGCCACATGTTCGTCGGCTCGGCTCTGGGCGTCCGCGGCCTCTCGCACGTGATCGGCGGCGGCGGCCAGGTGCGGCTCGAGCCCGACGCGAACCAGCCGGGCCTCTACGAGTCGCACGACGGCGGCGCGACCTTCACCGAGGTCTGGAACGGGAACGACCCGGCGTCGTTCGGCGTGACCGACGTCGGCCTCGATCCGCTCGACCCGACCACGGTGTACGCGGCGGCCTTCGACCAGGGCCTGTGGCGGCGCTCGCCGGCGCTCGACGGCTCGACGTCGGCGACCGACTTCAAGAAGGTCTTCCCGGCGCGGTTCGCGCCGACGGGCGGACGTGACCGCCTGATGTTCGCCGCGACCGTCAAGAACGGCAAGACGCGGCTCTACCTGACCGACGGCGCCAACAACGGCGGCGGCATCCTCGGCGCGATCGCCGCCGAGTTCTGGCGGACGGACAACGCGAACCAGCCTGCTGCCACGCTCCTGGCGACTCAGGCGACCGGCCTGACGGTGCCCGCCGGGAACGGCAACCCCTTCCCGGCCACCTACAACGGCTGGCAGCGGCTGACGTCGAACTCGACCGCGAGCCCGTACTTCCCCACGATCGACTTCTGCACGGGGCAGTGCTGGTACGACAACGACGTCATCACCCCGACGAAGCCGCTGATGCCCGACACGGTGTACGTGATCGGGTCGTTCACCTACGGCGAGGTTCCCTGCCTGACGAAGGGCGTCGGCTGCGGGAACAACCGCTCGAACGGCCGAGCCGTGCTCTATTCGAACACCGCGGGCGACCCGGATGCGGGCGAACAACAACCGGACGTTCACCGACCTGACCTACGACACGCAGAACGAGCCGGCGAGCTGGTGTGCGCTGCCCGCCTTCTCGCCGTGCCTCTTCGCGGCGAACTCGATCCACCCCGACCAGCACGAGCTGGTGATCAACCCGTCCAACCCGACGCAGATCTTCGAGGCGTCGGACGGCGGCGTGATCCGGACAAGCGGGACGTTCGGCGACACCTCGTCGCAGTGCACGACGATCCGCCAGCCGCTCAGCTGCGGGCAGCACGCTCGCATGCCAGCGGCTGCTGTCGCGGATCCCGACGAGGATCGACCACATCAACGACACCTACGGCAGCACGCTGCAGTTCGAGAACGTCGCGATCAACCCGGCGAGCTCGTGCGAGGTCATGGGCGGGACCCAGGACAACGGCACGTGGACGAACGTCGGTTGCGGGACGGAGACGTTCACGCAGACGATCTACGGCGACGGCGGCAACGCCGGCTACGACGGGGCGAATCCGACGTGGCGGTTCAACGAGTTCACGAGCGGGTTCAGCGACTCGAACTTCAAGAACGGCGATCCCGAGAAGTGGGTCATCTCCTCGGCGCCGATCGTGAACAGCGGCGAGGTCGTGTCGTTCTACTGGCCGCAGGTGGCCGACCCGAATCCGGTTCCGGGCGCACACCCGATCTTCTCGGGCGCGCAGCACGTCTGGCGCACGTGGGCCTGGGGCGCCGGCACTCCCGGGGCGGTCCCGCAGGACAAGAACCCGAACATCGCCTTCTACGAGGCCAACTGTCAGGAGTTCATCACGTCGGGTGCCGACCCGAACTGCGGCGACTACCAGCCGCTGGGCGGGCCGCAGGGGACGAACCAGCCCGGCGACCTGACGGGCACCGTCTACGGCGCTGACCGCGGCGGCGGCTCGATCTCGTGGGTGGCCCGGAACGGCGCCGACCACGGGACGCTGTGGGCCACCACGTCCGGCGGCCGCGTGTTCGTCACGCACAACGCCGACGCGGTGTCACCCGCCGCCGTCACCTGGCACCGCATCGACAATGCGTCCTCGCCGACTCGCTACCCGAGCGGCATCTACCCCGACCCGGACGACACGGGCCGGGCGTGGATCACGTACTCGGGCTACAACGCGACGACCCCGACGACGCCGGGTCACGTGTTCGAGGCGCGCGAGGGCGGAGCGGCCGCGGGCTCAGGTGTCTTCACGAACCTGAACGTGGAGCGCGGAACCGCTGCGTTCCCGACGCCGAACGCCAACGGCGACCTGCCCGTCAACGACGTCGTCCGCGACGACAGCAAGAAGGTCCTCTACGTCGCCACGGACTTCGGCGTCGTGAAGGGCTCGAACGACGGCAAGGGCTCCTGGACGGTGCCGCCCGGAATGCCGCGGCTCGAGGTCACGCACCTCGAGATCCAGCCTTCCTCGCGCGTGCCGACCTGCACCGGGGCCGACAACAAGAAGGACTGCCCGAGCTTGATGTACGCGGCGACCCACTCGCTGGGCTTCTGGGTGCACAAGCTGGCCGGCGGACCGAAGTAACCCGCGATCTCCCCTCGCCGACGAAGGGCCGCCTCCACGAGGCGGCCCTTTCTCGTTGGTGATCGGAGCGATCAGTACGCGACGGCGCCGCGGCCGGTCTCGGCCGCATGTCTCTGCTCGTCCGCCCGGTAGCTCGAGCGGACCAGCGGGCCCGCGAAGACCGAGCCGAAGCCGAGCGCCTCGCCTTGCTCGCGCATCCAGCGGAACTCGTCGGGATGCACCCAGCGGTCGATCGCGGCATGCTTCGGGCTCGGCTGCAGATACTGGCCGATCGTGACGACGTCGACGCCGTGGGCGCGGAGGTCGCGCATCGTGTCGACGACCTCGTCGTTCGTCTCGCCGAGCCCGACGATGATCCCGGACTTCGTCAGCACCGGGTAGTCGGCAAGCTCCTTCGCGCGCTGCAGGAGCCAGAGCGCCTTGTCGTAGCTCGCCTTCGCGCCGCGCATCCGGCGGTGCAGGCGGCGGACGGTCTCGATGTTGTGGTTGAAGACCTCCGGACGGGCGCCGATCACGGTGCGCAGCGCCTCCTCCTCGACGCCGAGGAAGTCGGGCGTCAGGACCTCGACGGACGCGTGCGGCAGCTTCTTCTTGAGGGCGCGGATCGTCGCCGCGTAGTGGCCGGCGCCGCGGTCGGGGACGTCGTCGCGGTCGACCGAGGTGACGACGACGTGCTTGAGGTCCATCTGCGCGGCGGCCTGCGCCAGCCGGAGCGGCTCGAGCGGATCGGGCGGGTGCTCGGGGCGGCCCGAGTGGACGTAGCAGTAGCGGCACGCGCGCGTGCAGGTGTCGCCGAGGATCTGGAAGGTGGCCGTGCCGCGCCCCCAGCACTCGGCGATATTCGGGCAGCGCGCCTCCTCGCAGATCGTGTGCAGGCTCGCGCCATGGATCAGCTTCTTGACGTCGAGGTACCGCGAGTCCGCGCTCGGGGCGCGCACCTTCATCCACTCGGGGCGGCGGGGCCTCGGCGCGACGGGAAGCGACTTCTGCATCGGCTCGGTCAGTCTAGTTGTGCCGACTTCGCGACCTTTCCTCCACACCCGCCCCTACGAGCCATGGCCAGGGGCCTGGCCCCTCGAGCTGGCCGGAACGGACGTGGCGAGCGTGCCGGAAGTGTGACGAGTTGTCCCCAAGTCAGGTCCTGGTGAGCGAGCCGTGGATAGGTTGCGGCCAGAGGCCGTGGCCTTCGTCGGCGGGTATTTCCTCGAAATCGAGGGAGAACACGTCCGCTAGCCCCTGGACCGCGAGCGGACGGATGTCGTCCACCGTCACGCGTCGGCCGAGCTCTTGTGACGCGGTCGTGAACGACGCGTCGTCGAGCCCGCAGGCCGTGATCCACTCCGTGAACGGCGCGGGGTCCAGGTCGACGTTCAACGCGTAGCCGTGCGTCGTGACCCATTTGTGGATGTGCACTCCGATCGAGGCGATCTTGCGTGGGTGACCAGGACGCGTAGCGTTAACCCAGAGGCCTGTGAGCCCCTCGATGGCCTTCGCCTCGATCCCCAGCGGCGCCAGCGTGCGCAGCAGCGCTTCCTCGAGGTCGCGGCAGTACTTCTTGACGTCCTGGCCGTGTCGCGTCAGGTCGAGGATCGGGTAGCAAACGAGCTGACCGGGCGCGTGGTAGGTCGACTTGCCCCCTCGGTCGGTCTCGACGATCTCGACCTCGGCGTCGTCGGGGACGTGCAGCTCTCCTGGCTCCGCGCGGCGGCCGAGCGTGATCACCGGCGGGTGCTCGAGCAGGATGACGGTGTCGGGGACGGCCCCCTGCGAAACCGCGCCGGCGAGGGCGCGCTGGAGCTCCAGCGCCTCGCGGTACGGCACGGGCGTCCGCAGGTCGACGAGGTAGGCAGGCCTCCTCACGCCCCGACTGTAGCGACGGAGTGCGATTGAATCCGAGGGATGAGCGCCGACGAGCTCCGTGCCGCCATGCCGTTCGCGGGTCTGCTCGGCATCGAGGTGGTCACCGCCTCGCCCGAGGAGGTGCGCGCCCGCCTCGACTGGGACGAGAGCCGCTGCACGGCCGGCGGGATCCTCCACGGAGGCGCGCTGATGGGTCTCGCTGACTCCTCCGGCGGGCTCTGCGCGTTCCTCAACCTCCCAGACGGTGCCTCGGGGACGGCGACGATCGAGTCGAAGACGAACTTCTTCCGGCCCGTGGCGCAGGGCCACGTCGAGGCGACCTCTCGCGTGCTGCACCAGGGGAGGACGACGATCGTCGTCGAGACCGAGCTGCGGGACGGCGACGGACGCCTGGCCGCGAAGGTCACGCAGACACAGGCCGTGCTCGGCGGCTAGGCCGCTACTCGGTCGCTTCCCAGTTCTCGAGCTTCTTGCGCAGCGCCTGCAGGAAGCGTCCGGCGAGCGCGCCGTCCACGAGCCGGTGGTCGTACGTGAGCGTGAGGTTCATGATCGGCCTGATCGCGATCACGTCCTGGCCGTGCTCGTCCTGCACCACCCACGGCCGCTTCACGAGCGCGTAGGTGCCGAGAATCGCCGACTGCGGCTGGCTGATCACCGGCGTCCCGTGGAACGTGCCGTAGCCGCCGGGGTTCGTGATCGTGAACGTCCCGCCCTGCACCTCGTCGGGCGTCAGCTGCTTGTTCCGCGCGCGCTCGGCGATGTCGGTGACCGCCCGCGCCATCCCGAGCAGGTTCAGGCCCTCGGCGTTCCTGACGACGGGGACGATCAGGCCCTTCCCGTCGGCCAGCTCGACCGCGAAGCCGAGGTTGACGTAGTTCCGGGTCACGATCTGGTCGCCGCGGATCTCGCCGTTGATCCACGGATACTCGCGGAGGGTCTCGGTGACGGCCCGCGCGACGAAGATCAGATACGTCGGGTTGACGCCGTAGCTCTTCTGGAACTCCGGCTTGAGCTTCTCGCGGACCGCGACCACCCGTGACATGTCGACCTCGATCGCGCTCGTGACGTGCGCGGAGGTATCGAGCGAGCGGCGCATGTGCTCGGCGATGCCGCGGCGCATCGCGTTCATCGGCTCGACCTGCTCGCCCGAGCCCGCCTCGACCGGCGTCGGCGCGGGACTGGGCGTGGGTGCCTTGGCCGCCGGAGCCGGAGCCGGAGCGGGCTGCGCGGGTGCGACGGGCGCGGGAGCCGCCGGGGTCGCTGGTTCGGCGGCCGGAGCGGGAGCGGCCTGAGGCTCCGGTGCGGCCTGCGCCTGTTCGCCGGACTCGATGAAGTTCAGGATGTCCTTCTTGGTGACGCGGCCGCCGCGGCCGGTGCCCTGGATCTGGCCGACGTCCACGCTGTGTTCCGATGCGATCCGGGCGACGACCGGCGAGACGAAGCTGCGGTCGTCGCCGCCGCCGCCGTTCGCTGCGGGAGGCGGCTCGGGAGCGGATGTGGGCGCTGGTGCTGTCGCCGCAGCGGCCTCCTGCTGTGGCGCCTCGGAGGGTGTCTCGACCTCGGCCTCCGCGGCGGCCTCGGACTGGTCGGCAGCCTCCTGGGTCGCAGGCTCTGGCGGCGACTCCTCCTGTGCGGGCGCGGCCGCGCCGGAGCCGATCACAGCGAGCTTGGTGCCGACGTCGACGGTCTCGCCTTCCTGGACGAGGATCTGCTGGAGCACGCCGCTGCCGGGGCTCGGCACCTCCGTGTCGACCTTGTCGGTCGAGATCTCGAGCAGCGGCTCGTCGGCGGCGACCTGCTCGCCTTCCTGCTTGAGCCACTTCGTGATCGTGCCCTCCGAGACGGAGACGCCCATCTGGGGCATCACGACATCGACCGCGGTCTCAGTAGCCATGTCCCTCCTCAGTACTCAGCGAGGTCCCGCAGTCCTGCGACCACGTCGTCGACCTGCGGGATGTATGCCTTCTCGAGCGGCGGCGAGAACGGGACCGGCGTGTCCGGTGCCGTCACGCGCTTGATCGGCGCATCGAGATCCTCGAAGGCGTCCTCGGCGATCGTCGCCGCGATCTCCGCGCCGAAGCCGCCCGTGTGCGTGTCCTCGTGGAGGACGAGCACCTTGGACGTCTTGCGAGCCGACTTCAGCACCGCTGCCTTGTCCCAGGGGATGAGCGTTCGGAGGTCGAGGATCTCCACCGAGACCCCGTCGCCCTCGAGCTGCTGCGCCGCCTCGTCGGCCGTGTAGACCATCGCGCCCCATGTCACGACGGTCACGTCGCTGCCTTCCCGATGGATGCGCGCCTGCCCGAACGGGGTCGTGTAGCGGTCGTCCGGAACTTCGCCCTTGATCCGCCGGTAGAGGTGCTTGTGCTCGAAGTAGAGCACCGGGTTGGGATCCTCGATCGCGCTGACGATCAGGCCCTTCGCGTCCTCGGGAGTCGCCGGGCAGACGACCTTGAGCCCGGGGATGTGCGCAAACGAGCTCTCCGGGTTCTGGCTGTGGAACGGCCCGCCGGAGAAGCCGCCGCCGGAAGGAAGCCGGACGACGATCGGCACCGGCGTCCCGGCGCGGTAGCGCTGCTTGGCCGCGACGGTGACCAGTTGGTCCCACGCGCAGGAGATGAAGTCCGCGAACTGCATCTCCGCCACCGGACGCATGCCCATGATCGCCGCGCCGGTGCAGCCGCCGACGATGGCGGTCTCGGAGAGCGGCGAGTCGATGACGCGCCACGGCCCGAACTCGTCCTGGAAACCGAGTGTGACCTTGAACGCGCCGCCGTAGACGCCGACGTCCTCTCCGATGACGAAGACGCGCTTGTCGCGCCGCATCTCCTGGCGGAGGCCGTCCGAAATCGCCTGCAGATACGTCTTTTCTGCCATTACTTGTGGTGCGGGGTGTCGAGCTCCTCGGGCGTCGCGAAGACGCCGTCGGTGAGCGTGGACGGCTCCGGCAACGGCGACTCCTCGGCGCGCTGGATGGCGTCGATCAGGAGGCGCTTCACGCCGGCCGCGATCTCGTCCTCCTCGGAGTCGGAGAGGTCGGCGTTGTCGCGCAGCCAGGTGCGGTAGCGCTCGATCGGGTCGCGGCGGGCCCACTCCTCGAACAGCTCCTTCGGCACGTAGAACGCGTCGTCGTGGACGGCGTGGCCCTCCATGCGCAGCGTCATCGACTCGATCAGGGTCGGCCCGCCGCCTTCGCGGGCCTTCTCGATCGCGCGCTTGGCCTCGCGGTAGACCGCGAGCACATCGGTGCCGTCGACGACCACGCCCTCGAAGCCGTACGCCTGGGCCCGGTCGGCAAGGGTCTCGCAGGCGTACTCGAGGTGCGTCGGCGTCGAGTAGGCCCACTGGTTGTTGTCGCAGATGAACACCACGGGCAGGCGGCGCACGCCGGCGAGGTTCATCGCCTCGTGCGTGTCGCCGCGCGCGGACGCGCCCTCGCCGAACCAGCCAACTGCGACCCGCCGCTCCTCTCGGATCCGGAATGCGAGCGCGCAGCCGACCGCGACCGGCAGCATGGCCGGCAGGTGGCTCACCATCGCGAGCAGGCCGAGGTTGGAGTCGGCCATATGGACGTTGCCGTCCTTGCCCTTTGTCGGCCCGTCCGAGCGGCCCATGTACTGCGCGAAGATCCGCCAGGCCTCGACCCCGCGTGTGACATGGACGCCCATGTCGCGGTGGAGCGGAGTGCCGACGTCGTCCGCGCCGAGCGCCGTGGCGACCCCGACCGCGCTCGCCTCGTTCCCACGGCCGGTGTAGAACGAGCCCGGGATCTTGCCCTGCTTGTAGAGGATGTGCCCGCGCTCCTCGATACCGCGCGTGATCAGCATGTTGCGATAGATGCCGAGCAGGTCCTCACGGTCGAGCCCCGCCTCGCGGACCTCGCTCAACGAGCCGACCGGCTCGGCTTCTCTCGCAATCGCCATTCGCTACCCCCGTCGTCGGGCCGGGAACCGGCTCCAACTCTAACGACTGTCCGAGAGGCCGGGCCGCGCTCGGCGGAGAATCTCCTCGACGACCGCTGTCTTCGCATCGGCGTAGTTCTGCACGAACTTCCACTCCCTGCGCGCGAGCTCGCGCTTCGCGTCCGCGTAGAGGCGGCGGTCGGCCTCGTCTTCGCGCAGCCGGTCACGGAAGGCCACCATGCGCTCGATCTCCGGACACCCGACCGAGAAGACGTGGAGGTTGACCGCCGGCGCGATCCCCCGGAGCAGGCGGTGCTCGAACCACCCCGGCTCGCGGATACGAAGGACGTAACCCGCCGCCTCGAGTGCCGGGACGTAGCCGGGCTCGTCCGCGGAGTCGGCGACGGCCAGAACGATGTCGATGCGGGGCTTGGCCGCGAGAGCTGGCACCGAGGTCGAGCCGACGTGCTCGAGCTGGAGGACGCGCTCGCCGAGAGCCGCTCTGATCCTCGTCGCCTCGAGCTCGTAGAGCGAGGGCCAGGCCGCGTCGTACTCGACGAGCTCGACCGGCCCGGAGAGCTGCTCAGGCTCGCCGATCGTGGCGGCGCGAAGCTGCTCCTCCGTGGTGGGCTCGTTCATCGGGGCCATCCTCGCATCGCGACGCGGGCCGCAGCCGGCCGGTGCCAGGCATGCGCACGAAAACGTCACGAACGATCCACAGCGCGGTTCGGGTCGTGGCGAGGCCTGCCGTGCGCGGGACGTGACTCGAACGCCCGACCGCCGGCCGGCGTGGCCATGCCCCCGGCGGTCGGCTCGCGGTGCCAGGCACCCGCACGAAAGCGTCACGGGTCACGCGCAGTACAGTGGCCGCACCATGCCCCGGCCCCGCACGTGGATCCAGGAGGAGCGGCGCAAGACCCTCGGGGACTGGGTCGCGTTCTGCGCCGCCTGCGGGCACGTGCAGCGCTACTTCGAGGAGCTCGAGGCCGACCTGGCGGTCGACTGCCCGCAGTGCGGTGAGCAGCTGCGGTGGCGCTGCCCGGCGTGCGGGGCGCGCGTCGCCTCCGCGTTCGCGATCGAGTGTGAGGGCTGCGGCGCGGAACTGAGGCCGGACGAACACTTCGGCTCGCGCATCCGCAGGCGCGGCCGCTAGAAGCACGACTCCGCGCCGCTAGGACACCCTGATCTCGGAGAAGCGGATCACCGTGACGGTGTCGTCGTCGGCCACGTCACGGTTGTAGAGCTGCCCGAGGAAGTTCGCCATCTCCTCGGTACGTCTGATCTCCGGGTTGTCGTGTTCGATCTCGCGTGGCGACAACTCCGCGAGCGTCTTCACCTCGACCTTGTCGATCACGGCGTCGAAGACGCGCTCACGCGGCCCGAACCGGGCTCCGCAGAGCACCTGGACGACCATGCCCTTCTTGTACTTCCGGGACTTGTCGCCCAGGCGGATCGTCGCCGTCTTCCGCCGGGAGCGCAGCTGGTCGGCGACCAGCGGGGAGTAGAAGTTGAGGGCGTACACGGCGGCGCCGCATCATAAATCGTCGCTCCCGAGCTGCGCACGCGCTCGGCCGGCCATCTCCCGCTCGCCGCGGTACGCGAGCAGCCTCTCCGCCTCAGCGAGCGGCAGCCACCGCGCCTCGGCCACCTCTCGCCGCTGTGCGGGCTCGAGCTCGCCCAGGCGGCCCCGCGAGTAGCGGACGAGGTAGAAGCTGACGATCTTGAAGATGCGCTCCCCCGCGCGCGAGTACACGTAGCGGACGTCTCCGAGCTTCCCCAGGGACCGGCCTTCCGCGCCCGTTTCCTCGGCCACCTCGCGCAGCGCCGTCGCCTCGGGCGACTCGCCGCGGTCGACCAGGCCCTTCGGGAGTGCCCAAACGCCGGCGGGCTTCCCGTTCGGCCGGATGGCCGCGAACATCCACTCGCCTTTCAGGCGGCGGACGAGCACGCCTCCGGACGAGATCTCGCGAGGCATCGCAGCACGCTACCAGCTTGTGACAAACGCGGCCAACCCGGAATCGGTAGGAGTTTGCTTTGCCAATGGCGAGCGGGTAAACTGCCCTGGCACTCTTAGCTAGGGAGTGCCAGTACGTGTCACAAAGTCTGGACTGGAGGGTTTCTGAATGGACCTACAGCCTCTGGGTGATCGCCTGATCGTCGAGGTGCTCGAAGAGGAGGAGCTGACGTCGAGCGGCATCGTGCTGCCCGACACCGCGAAGGAGAAGCCGCAGCGCGGCCGCGTCCTTGCAGTCGGCCCGGGCCCGCGCGACGAGGACGGCGAGTACATCAAGATGGACCTCGAGACGGGTGACGAGATCATCTTCTCGAAGTACGGCGGCACGGAGATCAAGCTCGGCACCGACGACTACCTCATCCTCCGCGAGTCCGATGTGCTCGCGAAGGTCGTCGGAGACCGCGAGCCCGCCGGCGCAACCGCCTAACACCGAACGAAAGAGAGACACATGGCTCACAAGGAACTGAAGTTCAACGAGGATGCGCGCCGGTCGCTCGAGCGGGGCGTCAACATCCTGGCGGACGCGGTCAAGGTCACCCTTGGCCCGAAGGGGCGCTACGTCGTGCTCGACAAGAAGTTCGGCGCCCCGACCATCACCAACGACGGCGTCACGATCGCGCGTGAGATCGAGGTCGAAGACGTCTTCGAGAACCAGGGCGCCCAGCTCGTGCGCGAGGTCGCCACGGCGACGAACGACGTGGCGGGCGACGGCACCACGACGGCGACCGTGCTGGCGCAGGCGATCGTCCGCGAGGGCCTGAAGAACGTCGCTGCCGGCGCGAACCCGATGGGTCTCAAGCGCGGCATCGAGGCGGCCGTGGACGCGGTCGTCGCCGACCTGACCAAGCAGTCGAAGAGCATCGACGGCAGGGAGGACATCGCCCGGGTCGCCACCATCTCGGCGCGCGAGCGTGAGATCGGCGACGTGATCGCGGACGCGATCGAGAAGGTCGGCAAGGACGGCGTCGTGAACGTCGAGGAGGGCCAGACGTTCGGGCTCGAGCTCGAGTTCACCGAGGGCATGCAGTTCGACAAGGGCTACCTGTCGCCGTACATGATCACGGACGCCGAGCGCATGGAGGCCGTGCTCGAGGACCCGTACATCCTGGTCGCGAACCAGAAGATCGGGGCCGTCAAGGACCTGCTGCCGGTGCTCGAGGCCGTGATCCAGGCGGGTCGCCCGCTGCTGATCGTCGCGGAGGACGTCGAGGGCGAGGCGCTCGCCACCATCGTCGTCAACAAGCTGCGCGGCACCTTCACCGCCGTCGCCGTCAAGGCGCCGGGCTTCGGTGACCGCCGCAAGCGCATGCTGGAGGACATCGGCATCCTCACCGGTGCCGAGGTGATCACCGAGGAGATGGGCCTCAAGCTCGAGAACACCAAGCTCACGCAGCTGGGCCACGCCCGCCGCGTCGTGATCACGAAGGACGACACCACGATCATCGACGGGGCCGGCGATGCCGAGGGCATCAAGGCCCGCATCAAGCAGCTGAAGTCCGAGATCGAGAACACCGACTCCGACTTCGACCGCGAGAAGCTCCAGGAGCGCCTCGCGAAGCTGGCCGGCGGCGTGGCCGTCGTCAAGGTCGGCGCTGCCACGGAGACGGAGATGAAGGAGAAGAAGCACCGCGTCGAGGACGCGCTGCAGGCCACCCGGGCCGCCCTCGAGGAGGGCATCGTCCCCGGCGGCGGCGTCGCGCTCCTGAACGCGATCGACGCCGTCAAGGTCGACAAGCTCGACGGTGACGAGCGGACGGGCGCGCAGATCATCGTGCGTGCGCTCGAGGAGCCGGTGCGGCAGCTCGCCGACAACGCCGGGCTCGAGGGCTCCGTCGTCGTCGACAAGGTCCGCCAGGCCCCGAAGGGCAACGGCCTGAACGTCGAGTCCGGCGAGGTCGAGGACCTGGTCAAGTCCGGGATCATCGACCCGACCATGGTCACCCGCTCGGCGCTGCAGAACGCCGCGTCGATCGCCAAGAACATCCTCACCACCGAGGCCGTCGTGGCCGAGGCTCCGGAGAAGGCAGGCGCGGGCGCCGGCGCCGGAATGCCCGACATGGGCGGGATGATGTAACGAGCCCCGGAAGGGAGCTCGACTTCGAAAAGGGCCGGCTCAGCCGGCCCTTTTCATTTCCCTCGAACGGGGGATCGGCCCTCGGCGCCAAGCGCCGATACCTGGGGTACCCACCTCCTCCTCGTGAAACGGCCCTCAAACAGGGCCGTTTCTCGTTTCAGGGGAGCTCGCCCGTCCAGTAGTCGACGTCGCTCTCGCGCTTCACCATCACCTTGTCGCGCTCGTCGCCGCTCCAGGCGCCGATCTTGTCGCTGTCGGGATAGACGGCGACCGACGGATCGTGCTTCGTCGAGAGCATCAGCAGGCGCACGGTGCCTTCACCGCGGTTCGTCAGCTTGTGCGCGCCGTCGGGCCCCTCGACGAAGCAGACGACGTCGCCGGGCCCGAACGTCTCGTCGCCGCCCGGCCTGCGCACGGTCAGCGTGCCGTCGAGGACGATCAGCCACTCCTCGTTGCCGTACTCGTAGTGGTAGGGGCAGTTGCTCTGGCCGGGGCCGAGCTCGTAGATCGTCCCGCCGAGCCGCGAAGCGCCGATCGACTGGCCGAAGCGGAGATAGCCGGCGACATAGCCCGCCGGGTCGTCATCGTCGTGCTGGAGCTCGGCCGAGAAGAGGTTGATCCGCTCAGAAGGCATAGCGCTCCTCTTTCCAGTAGTCCGCCTCGTTGTGGTAGCCGTAGCGCTCCCAGAAACCGGGTTGGTCGTGGTCGACGAGCTCGATCCCGCGGAGCCACTTGGCGCTCTTCCAGAAGTACTTGCTCGGGATCACGAGCCTGAGCGGCCAGCCGTGCTCGGGAGTCAGCGGGTCGCCGTCGGCCTCGTAGGCGATCAGGGCGTTCTCGTCTTGGAGCGCGCGCAGCGGGACGTTCGCCGTGAAGCCCTGCTCGGCGTGGGCGACGACGTAGCGGCCGGCCGGCCTCGGCCCGGCGAGCTTCGCCAGCTCGCTCCAGTGGACACCGCGGAACCGGGCGTCGAAGCGGCTCCAGCGCGTGACGCAGTGGATGTCGAGCTCGATCTCCTTGCTCGGGAGCGCCTGGAGCTCGTCCCACGTGAGCGTGACGGGGCTCTCGACCTCGCCGAAGACCTTGAAGTCCCACGCGGCAAGATCCGTCTCGGGGACGGTGCCGGCGTGGAGCACCGGCCACTTCTCGGTCAGGTACTGGCCCGGCGGCAGCCGCGCTGGGTCGTACCCGGCGTCCGCGACCTTCTTCTCGGCCCGCGAGCGGAACACGCGGCAAGCCTAGCCACGGGCAAACCGGTTGCGAGGGGAGCCCGTAGGGACAGGGGTGAAGCGTTGGATGTGGATCGCGTTCGCGGTAGCGCTCGGCCTGGTCTCGATGGTGCTCGTGGCCAGCTGCGGCGGCGGAGACGACGAGTCGAGCGAGGGCGGCACGACGACCATCGGCGACGTGGCGGCCAACGACCACGGCTCGAAGGACGTGTCAGGCGAGAGCAAGGTCGAGGTGGAGCTCGACGACGACTACTTCGAGCCGACCGTGCTGGAGGGCAAGGCCGGGGAGCGCGTGACGCTCGAGCTCAAGAACGAGGGCGGCAGCGAGCACAACCTCACGATCGACGAGCTCCAGATCGACCAGGATGTCGAGCCGGGAGACGAAACCGAGCTCGAGGTGACCTTCCCGGACAGCGGCACGCTGACGTTCTACTGCAAGTACCACCGCGGCCAGGGGATGGCCGGGGCCTTCCGCACCGAGTCGTAACGCCCCGCCCTACACTGGATCGAGATGGCTGTCTCGACCCGTGCAGTCGCGCGTCGCCCGCGCGCCTTACGTACGCCGTGAGCGGGCGAGACGCGGAGGACTTCCTTCAGCGGATGCTGTCCAACGACGTCGCCGCGCTCTCCGAGGGCGACAGCTGCGACGCGCTGCTCCTGACGCCGAAGGCACGCGTGATCGCGCCCCTGCGAGTGTGGCGGCGCGGGCCCGAGGACTTCCTCCTGCTCACGGAGCCCGACCTCGGCGACGTCGTCCGAACGCAGCTCCTGCGTGCACGCTTCGCGGCCAAGTGCGAGATCGAGCCCGAGCAGCACACCTCCGTCGTGGTCTTCGGCGACGCGCACGGAATCGCGACCGACGACTTCGGCGCCCCTGCCGTCGAGGTGCTCGACGGCGACCTCGACGCGACCGTCTCGGACGAGGAGCTCGAGCGGCTGCGAATCGAGGCGGGAACGCCCCGCTTCGGCCGCGAGATCGACGATCGCGTGCTCCCGGCGGAGGCGGGCCTCGTGGAGCGTGCCGTGTCGTTCACGAAGGGCTGCTATCCCGGTCAGGAGCCGATCGCGCGACTCCATTACCGCGGCCGGGCGAACCGGCGCCTGAGCGTGCTCGAGCTCGACGCAGACCACGCGCCCGCCGCCGAGGCCGAGCTGGTATTGGGCGGCAAGGCGGTCGGCCGTGTCACGAGCTCGGTGCCGGGGCTGGCACTCGGCTACGTGAGGCGGGAGGTCGAAGACGGCGCGGCCCTCGAAGTCGAGGGACGGCGTGCCAGAGTCCGCCCGGCATGATTCGAACATGGGACCTCTGCCTCCGCAGGGCACGCCGCTGCCGTGTCGTTCCGCCCGAAGTCGCCTGAGTTCTGATCGTTACTGGCCTCGCGCTGGTTCGGGGACGAACGCCTGAACCGCAGGCCCGCAGCCGACCTGGAGGGCCAGCCCGAGCACGAGCAAGGCACGCTCCCCGTCTGACGCGCACCGTCTGAGCGCTGCCGAGGTGTTTGGGCCACAACTGGGCCATGCTCACACTCGACCGCTGGCGCTGAACCCGCGACAGGAACAGGCGTTGTGCAGGGGGTTCAAAGGATGCGCCCGGCAAGATTCGAACTTGCGACCTCTGCCTCCGCAGGGCAGCGCTCTATCCCCTGAGCTACGGGCGCGCGGCGACCTAGTGTAGCCGCGCTCAGGCCCTCAGGACGATGCGGCCCACGACCTCGCCGGCCTCGACGAGCCGGTGGGCCTCGGCCGCCTCGTCGAGCGGCAGCACCCGCTCCACCCAGGGGTGCAGCTCACCGCGGGCGGCCTGCTCGAGCAGGCCGACGAATGCTTCACGCGGCGTCAGCTGGCCGGCGATGCCTTCGATGCGGGCGCGCTTGCCGACGATCCCCCAGACGCTGAACGACACGGTCGGGTCGCCGACCGCACCAGGTGTGATCAACCGTCCTTCACGGCCGAGCGCGGACACGCTGCTCTCGAACGTGCGCGCGCCGAGCGGCTCCCAGACCACGTCGGCGCCCAGCTCGGCGATGCGCGGATCGTCGTAGGCGAGCGGCTCCGCGCCGAGCTCTCGAAGCCGGTGGTGCTTCGCCTCGCTCGCGGTCGCGAACACCTCGGCGCCGAGCGAACGGCCGATGTCGATGGCGGCCTGGCCCGTGGCGCTCGAGCCGCCCTGAACGAAGAGCCGCTTGCCCGCGGCGAGCTCGCCGCGGCCGACCACGCCCCACCAGGCTGTCCGGTACGGGGTCGTCATCGAGGCCGCGACGACCGCGTCGACGCCGTCGGGGAGCGGGAAGACCCCGGCCTCGTCCGCCACGGTCAGCTCTGCGTAGGCGCCCTTCGCGCCGGCGACGACGACCCGCTCGCCGGTGTCGACCCGGGTCCCAGCCGCGTCGCCGGGATTGCCGAGCACGAGCGGGAACGACGAGGCCCCGCCCTTGCGCTGGTTGACGTCGAAGCGGTTGACGCCTGCTGCCTCGACGCGCACGAGGGCCTGTCCTTCCGCGGGCTCCGGCTCTGCGATCTCCTCGATCCGGATCACCTCGGGGCCGCCGGTCTCATGTATGACCGCCGCGCGCACGGAAACAACGCTAGCGATTCCCATGCGTCGTGTCGCTCTGCTCCTCCTGGCTCTCGCCCTCGCCGGCTGCGGGCAGCCCACCGAGCCCACGAAACAGGCCGAGACGCTCGGCTCGATCTCGACCGAGGGCCGGCTCGTGGCGGAGGACGTCGTCTCGGGGCGGACGACCGAAGCCGTTCGTCCGCGTCCACAGCGCAGCGCTGGCCGAGCAGGCCCACTCGCTCGAAGAGGTCGCGGCCTCACCACGCCTGCGCTCGCTGGCGGACCGCATTGCCGGGCAACTCGAAGACCTGTCCGACCGCCCCGGCGACGAGAACCTGGCCGGCCGCGTGGCCTCACGGCTCGAACGCGCGAGCCGCAGCGCGCGGGAGCTGGCCCGGTGAGGAGCGTCTTTCAGGTCGCGCTCGGGATCCTGGCCGCGATCGGCGGCTTCGTCGACATCGGCGACCTCGTCTTCAACGTCCAGGCGGGCGCGGCGTTCGGCTACAGCCTGCTCTGGGTCGTGGCAGTCGGGGTCGTCGGGATCATCGTGTACTCCGAGATGTGCGGCCGCGTCGCAGCCGTCGCCGGCCGGCCCGTCTTCGATGCCGTCCGCGAGCGATTCGGCTTCTCGGTGGGGCTGTCGGCCCTGGTCGCGTCGGAGATCGTCAACTTCATGACGCTGGCGGCAGAGGTCGGCGGCCTCGCGATCGCGCTGCAGCTGCTCGCCGGACTGCCGTTCCACCTGCTGGCCGCCCTGGCCGCGCTCGCGCTGGGGCTGATCATCTGGGTCCTGCCCTTCGAGTGGATCGAGCGGCTCTTCGGCTACATGGGCCTGTGCATGCTCGTGTTCGTGGTGGCGGCGATCAAGCTGCACCCGGACTGGGGCGCGGTCGCGAACGGGTTCGTGCCGAGCGCTCCGTCGGGCGACCGGCTGGTCTACGCCTATTTCGTGATCGGGCTCCTCGGCGCGGCGATGACGCCCTACGAGGTCTACTTCTACTCGTCCGGAGCGGTCGAGGAGGGGTGGACTCCCGAGAACCTCGGTTTGAATCGCGCCAACGCGATGATCGGCTACGCGCTCGGCGGGTTCCTCTCGGTGGCGCTGATCGTCACGGCCGGGGCGCTGTTCCTGCCGAACGGAATCGAGCCGGAGCTGCTCGGGACGGTCGCGCTCGGGGCGGAGGTGCCGCTCGGCACGATCGGCCTGCTGCTCGCGCTCATCGGCATCACGTTCGCCGTCGGGGGTGCCGCCGTCGACACCTGCTTCTCGGGGGCATACAACCTCGCGCAGTTCCTCGGGTGGGAGTGGGGCAAGCACCGGCCTCACGCGGCGGCGCCCCGGTTCACGCTCGCGTGGATCGTGCTGCTCGTGCTGGCGCTGCTCGTGACGATGACCGGGATCGACCCGGTGATGCTGACCGAGTACGCCGTGATCTTTTCCGTCGTCGCGCTGCCGCTGACCTACGCGCCGATTCTGCTCGTGGCCAACGACCGGGCCTACATGGGTCGGCTACGCGAACGGCCGCGTCGCGAACGCCTTCGGCGTGGTCTACTTCCTGGTCATTCTCGTCGTGGCCGTGAGCGCAATCCCACTGATGGTGTTGACCAACCAGGGGCAGGGATGAGCGTAGAGATCGACCTCGGCCTCGGGATCCTCGACCACCAGCTCATCGACGTCGAGGGGCGCCGGTGCGGCAAGGTGGACGACCTCGAGCTGGAAGGTGTGGCCGAGGGCCGCCCGACGGTCGCCGCGATTCTCGTCGGGCCTTCGGCGTGGCGGGGTCGGGGCCGACTCGGTCGACTCACCGCCCGACTCGTCGGCGGGAGCCTAGTCCGCGTGCCGTGGGACGAGGTGGCGAAGGTGGCGGCGACGGTCGAGCTGCGGCGCAAAGCATCGGAGCTTCGCCTCGGCCGCGGAGACGACCGGGCCCGCCGTTTCGTCGAGTGGATCCCGGGGGCGCGATGAGGGTGAGCGATCTCCTCGGCGTTCCTGTCCGCACCGAGCGTGGCGAGTCACTCGGCCACGTCCATGACGTTCGTGCCGAGCTCGGCGCGCGGTCGCTCCGGGTCACCGGGCTCGTGGTCGGCCGCCTCGGCGCGCTCGAGCGGCTCGGCCTAGGTGCGCCTCGCACACCGCTTCGGGTTCGCACTCGTGACGTCCTTCCCTGGAGCGAGGTCGTGCGCGCCGATCGCCGGGGCGTGATCGTGCGCTCGCGGACCAAGGAGGACTAGGAACCGTCGGAGCGCTGCCGAACTCATCGGGCGTGGCCGACGCGCCCGACATGCTCACCCTCCGCAGGCACCGGGATCTCGAGGGGAGGGAGAAGCGGCCGTTCGCGCGCAGGCTCCTGTTGTCGCTGGTCGGGGTGTTCTGCCTGCTCGGCCTGCTGAACCTCTTCGGCCAGCGCCCGCAGACGCACGTCGCCGCCGGCCCGGCCGCGTCGCTCAAGCTCTACTCGCCGGAGCGCGTTCGCAGCGGGCTCTACTTCGAATCGCGTTTCCATATCCACGCTCTCCGTGACCTCCGAGAGGCGACGATCGTGCTCGACCCCGGCTGGCTCGAGGGGATGACTCTCAACACGGTCGAGCCCGGCCCGGTCGGCGAGGCCAGCCGCGACGGCCGCCTCGCGCTCGAACTCGGCCACATCCCCGCAGGTCAGGACCACCTGCTCTTCCTGCAGTTCCAGGTCAACCCGACCAACGTTGGCCACCGGTCACAGGACGTCGAGCTCTACGACGGCGACGACCTGCTGCTCACGATCGACCGCTCGGTGACGATCTTCCCGTAGCCGTGGACCTCGTCATCAGGGCAACCGTCGGCTTTCTCTTCGTCTTCTTCCTGACGCGCGTGGTCGGCCGCCGCGAGCTGTCCTCGCTGGAGCCGTTCGACCTGATCATGCTCGTGATGATCGGCGATCTCGTCCAGCAGGGGATCACGCAGAACGACTTCTCGGTCACCGGGATGATGCTCGTCGCCTCCACGGTCGCCCTGCTGACGGTGGCGGTCTCGTACACGAACTTCCGCTTCCCCTGGTTGCGGCCGATCCTCGAGGGCGAGCCGGTGATCGTCGTCCAGGACGGCGAGCCGATCGAGCGCAACCTCCGGCGCAACCGGATCACGCTGGAGGAGCTGGCGGCGCAGGCGCGCGTGCAGCAGATCGCCAGCATCGCCGACGTCGAGTGGGCCGTGCTGGAGACGGGCGGCCAGATCACCTTCATCCCGAAGGGGCGCTCCTAGACTCTCGTCGTCGTGCCGCTGTACCTGACCGAGCAAGAGGTGGAGTCGCTCCTGGCGCCGGAGGACGCGCTCGGGCCGATCGAGGAGTGCTTCAGGCGGCTCGCGCGCGGGGCGATCGACAACCGGCCGCGCACCCGGCAGCCGATCGGGGACAGCGGGGCCTTCGCCGTCATGTCGGCGGTCGACGACGAGCTCGAGCTCGCCGGGCTGAAGTCCTACGCAGCGCTCCCCGGCGGAACGCGGTTCGTGGTCGCCTTGTTCGACACCGCCGAGGGAGAGCTCGCCGCGGTGATCGATGCGGACCGGCTCGGCCAGCTTCGCACCGGCGCGGCGAGCGGTGTCGCCGCCAAGTACCTCGCGCGCGACGGAGCGACGTCGCTCGGCGTGATCGGCTGCGGTTTCCAGGCCGAGACGCAGGTGCACTGCATCCGTGCCGCGGTGCCGACGATCGAGCGCGTCGTCGTCTACTGCCGGACGGAAGAGCGCCTCGAGGCCTTCTGCCGGCGCATGGACGCCGAGCCGGCCGAGTCGCACCGGGAGGCGGCCGCCGAGGACGTCGTCGTGACGGTGACGACCTCCAGGGATCCGGTGCTCCGCGGGGAGTGGCTCAAGCCCGGGGCGCTCGTCTGCGCCGTCGGCGCGAACCACCCGAGCCGGCGCGAGCTCGACAACGTCGTGCTCGAGCGCGCAGCCTTCGTGTGCTGCGACTCGATCGAGCAGGCGAAGCTCGAATCCGGCGACCTGATCGAGCCCGTGCAGGCGGGCGTGCTCGACTGGCTCGAGGTGCACGAGCTGCAGGAGGTGGTCGCCGGGGAGGTCGAAGGACGCCACGACGCGGACGACGTCGTGGTCTTCAAGTCGAACGGGCTGGCGGCCTGGGACGTCGCGATCGGCGCCGAGGCGATCGGACGTGCCAAGGAGCGAGGAGTCGGGACGAGGGTCTAGGAGGGCCTACGTTCGGCTGCTCGCGCTCGAGCCGCGGACGGACGCGATCACGTCGTCCCCGATGGCGCGGATCAACTCGGGCCGGTCGAGCAGCCGCTCGCGCTCCGGAGGCGTGGTGCGGTTCTTGACGTACGGATCCTCGAGGATCTCTGCGAGGGGGCGCCCTCGCTCGTGCTCGCGGATCACGTACGCGGCGACGCGCTCCTCGTGCGAGCTACGCGCGAACAAAAACGAGAACGGGTTCCGAAAGAGCTCGGAGAGCTTGGCCACGCGGGCGATTGTATCCTTGCCCTCGATGCGCCCCCACTCGTCTCCGGCGCGGTTCGCGGAGCGCACGCTGCACGGCGTGGACGAGACCGGTGCGGAAGAGCGAGTCGTCGTCTGGATCGAGCGACGCCAGGGCGCCGTGTGGGCGGTCGGCCGCGCGATCAACCCGCACTACCGCTCGAACGGCCGGCCCCGGCCCGACGACTACATCTTCGAGGGCTACGAGCTCGGGGACGCGCTCGAGGCCGCGAACGGGACGCTCTCCGACGACTCGCGCGTCTCGGCGCAGGACGGTCGGGCGGAGGCCGTCGCTCCGTTCGAGCGCGAAGAGGTGCTCAAGAAGCTCGAGCGCTGGTTCTTCGGGCACGATCGACAGCCGGGCTAGTAGCCTCGGTCGCCGTGCTGATCCGCCTGGGGCACAGCCCTGATCCCGACGATGCGTTCATGTTCTGGGGCCTCGCCTCGGGTGTCGTCGACCCGCACGGCTTCGAGTTCGAGCACGTCCTCGCGGACATCCAGTCGCTCAACGAGTGGGCGCTCGAGGGACGGCTCGAGGTGACCGCGCTGTCGCTCCACGCGTACCCGTTCGTCCAGGATCGCTACGGGCTGCTCCCGCACGGCGCGAGCATGGGCTCGGGCTACGGACCGATCGTGGTCGCGCGCGAGCCGATGACGAAGGAGCAGCTCGCGGGCGTGCGCGTCACTGTGCCGGGCCGGATGACGACCGCGTTCCTCGTCCTGCGCCTCTACATCGGCGATTTCGAATACCGCGAGGCGCCGTTCGACCGCATCCTCGACCAGGTGCTGGAGGGCCAGGCCGACGCCGGCCTGCTGATCCACGAGGGCCAGCTGACCTACGGGCTGCGCGGCCTCCAGAAGGTGGTGGATCTCGGCGAGTGGTGGCTCCTCGAGACCGGGCTGCCGCTTCCGCTCGGTGTGAACGCCGCCCGGCGCGACCTCGGCGAGGAGGCATTGCGCGAGCTCTCCGTCGTGCTCGCGGAATCGATCCGTGCCGGGCTCGAGAACCGGCAGGACGCGCTCGCGTACGCCGGCCAGTTCGGGCGCGGGCTCGACCCGGAGCTGACCGACCGCTTCGTCGGCATGTACGTGAACGAGCTGACGCAGGACTACGGCGACGAGGGCCGCTCCGCCGTGGCGGAACTGCTGCGCCGCGGCGAGCAGATCGGCGCCTTCCCCGAGCCCGTTCGGGTCGAGTTCGTCGGCTAGGAGGGCTTGGGGGAATGTCGCTCGTTGGCAGGGTGCGATGGTCGTTCCGAGGCAAGGACGCAGGGAGCGTCCGTGTACTAGGACGCGTAGCGTGGGCGCGACCGAGGACGCAGCCTCGGGGCGAGCAGCGCGCCCTGACGACACAGCCGATATTGCGCCAAGCCCTCCCTTGTTGGGCGCGTGAGCCGCGCCGTCATCCTGAGTGCCGTGCGTACGCCCGTCGGCCGTTACGGCGGCTCGCTCTCGGGCGTGCGGCCGGACGATCTCGCCGCGAGCGCGATCGCCGCGGCGGTCGAGCGAGCGGGCGTACCTGCGGACGAGATCGAGGACGTCTACTTCGGCTGTGCGAACCAGGCCGGCGAGGACAACCGCAACGTGGCGCGCATGGCCGCAGTTCTGGCCGGGCTGCCGGAGCGCGTCGCGGGCGTGACGGTCAATCGGCTCTGCGCGTCGGGGCTCTCGGCCGTCGTGGCGGCGTGCCACGCTGTGCGCGCGGGCGACGGGGATCTCTTCGTCGCCGGCGGCGTGGAGTCGATGAGCCGCGCGCCGCTCGTGATGGAGAAGCCCGACGCGCCGTTTCCGAGGGGCAACCGGACGGTCTGGGACACCACACTCGGTTGGCGTTTCCCGAACCCGCGCATGGAGCAGTTGTTCCCGCTCGAGTCCATGGGCGAGACCGGCGAGAACGTCGCCGACCGCTGGGAGGTCTCGCGGGAGGAGCAGGACGCCTTTGCGCTCGAGTCGCAGCGGCGGTGGGCAGCGGCCGCGGAGGCCGGCCGCTTCGACGACGAGCTCGTGGCCGTCGACGGGCTGGAGCGCGATGAGCACCCGCGCCCGGACACGAGCGCCGAGAAGTTGAGCGCGCTGAAGCCGGCGTTCCGCGCCGGTGGCACGGTCACCGCGGGCAACTCGAGCGGACTCAACGACGGCGCAGCCGGGCTGGTGATCGCGAGCGAGGAGCGCGCACGCGACCTCGGCGTGGAGCCGCTGGGGGCATTTGTCGCGGGCGCCGTCGCCGGGGTCGACCCGCGCGTGATGGGCATCGGCCCGATCCCCGCGGTGCGGAAGGTGCTCGCGCGGGCCGGCATCGAGGCGGGGGACATCGACCTGGTGGAGCTGAACGAGGCGTTCGCCTCGCAGAGCCTCGTCGTCGTTCGGGAGCTCGGGCTCGACCCCGAGCGCGTGAACGTGAACGGCGGCGCGATCGCGATCGGCCACCCGCTCGGCATGAGCGGCGCGCGGCTCGTCGTGACGCTGCTGCACGAGCTGCGCCGCCGCGGTGGCCGCTACGGGCTGGCCACCCTGTGCGTAGGCGTCGGCCAGGGGCAGGCCGCGCTGTTCGAGCGGGACGCGTCCCCTTCGGACGGGTCCCGCTAGGTACCCAACCTCCTCCCCGCTGTCGACGCTAGCGGAGCTCGGCGCACGCCTGTGTGACGACTCCGTGCCGAGAGCGTGACGATGAGTCGCTCGGTATCGTCCCTCGGGATGGCGGTCGCGACCGAACGCGAATACGGGCTCTTCATCGGGGGCGAACTGGTCGAGCCGGCCTCCGGCGAGACCCGCGAGCTCACCGAGCCCGCGACCGGCGACCCGCTCGCACGGGTTGCAATCGCCGGTGAGGCCGACATCGACCGCGCGGTCGAGGCCGCCCGCGGTGCACTCGGCGGGGCCTGGGCCAAGACACCGCCGACCGAGCGGTCGCGCCTGCTGCACGCACTGGCCGACGCGATCCAGGCGAATCGCAAGGAGCTCGCCGAGCTCGAGGTGCGGAACGTCGGCAAGGCGCTCTCGTCGGTCAAGGCGGAGGTGGCGCAAGCGATCGAGAACTTCCGCTACTTCGCGAGCGCGATCGCGTCGATCGGCGGCCGCTCGAATCCGCTCGGCGGCTCGCTCCACTTCTACTCGCTCAAGGAGCCGGTCGGGGTGGCGGGCCAGATCGTGCCGTGGAACTACCCGCTGATGATGGCGACGTGGAAGCTCTCGCCGGCGCTCGCCGCCGGCTGCACGGTCGTGCTGAAGCCGGACCCGGCGACGCCGCTGACCGCGCTGCGCCTGGCCGAGCTCGCGGCAGAGGTCGGCTTCCCGGAGGGCGTCGTCAACGTCGTCCCCGGGGACGGGCCGACCACGGGCGCCTACCTCGTCAGCCATCCGGGCGTCGACAAGATCGCGTTCACCGGCTCGACCAAGACCGGCGCAGAGATCATGCGGCTGGCGGCCGAGCCGCTGAAGCGCGTGACGCTGGAACTGGGCGGCAAGAGCCCCAACCTCGTCTTCGCCGACGCGAACCTCGAAGACGCGATCCCGAGCGCCGTGTGGTCGATCTACTACGCCGCCGGCCAGAGCTGCGAGGCGCGCTCACGCGTGCTCGTCGAGCAGTCGGTCTACGACGACTTCGTCGCACAGTTCGCCGAGAAAGCCGGCGCCGTCCGCATGGGCGATCCGCTCGACCCCGAGACGCAGATGGGCTCGCTCATCTCGAACGCACACCGCGAGCGGGTCCACGGGTACGTGGACAAGGGCCGCGACGAGGGCGCCGAGGTCGTCACCGGCGGCGAGCCCGCCGACGGCAAGGGAGCCTTCTACCCGCCGACCGTCCTCGCCGGCGTCGAGAGCGGGATGACGGTCGCGCAGGAGGAGATCTTCGGCCCGGTCGTCACGCTGATTCCGTTCGAGGACGAGAAGGACGCGGTCCGAATCGCGAACGACTCGAAGTACGGGCTCTACGCGACGGTCTGGACCGGCGATCCTGCGCGCGGCCACCGGCTGGCCCGGCAGATCAAGTCCGGCACGGTCGGCATCAACATGCCCTACTCCGCCTTCCCGGGCATCCCGTTCGGCGGCTACAAGCAGTCGGGCTTCGGCCGCGAGCTGGGCATCGAGGCGCTCGAGCTCTACCTCGAGACGAAGAGCGTCATCACCTCGACGGGCACGCGCCCGTACAACCCGTTCGGCCTCTAGGAGGGTCTGGCGGGACAGCACTCGTCGCTGGGGTGCGCGCCTCGGGGCGAGCAGCGCGGCCCGGCGGCACAGTGATGTTCCGCCAGGCCCTCCTAGGCCAACTCGCGCTCGAGCACCGACGCCACGGCCACGAGGGCGATCCGCGTGTCGTCGAGCGCAGGCTCTCGCGTCGTGAGTCGCTGCAGGCCGAGCCCGGGCAGAAGCAGCGGGCGCAGGAGCCGCCGGCCCGAGACCTGGATGGCCTGCCAGAGCTCCATCGTCAGCGCCAGCGAGAGCATCGTCACGAGAAGCGGGGTGTACAACGCCGGCGCCAGGGGCCACATGCGTTCGGCCAGCGCGGTGACGGGCAGCACGAGCGCGGCGAAGTTCGTGCCGCAGCGGGGCGAGAAGCGAGACGGCCTGGCCGCTCCGGCCCAGGTGGCCGTGAGCCGGCGGGCTTCCGCGGCGGCGATAGCGCGGTGCTCGGCGCCGTGGAGGCGGAGCGTCCTGCCTCGCAGGAGCCAGAGCACGAGGCCGCCGGTCAGGACGATCCCGGCCGGCACGCGCAGGACGGACGGGAGCAGGAAGAAGGCGAACGGCGCCAGGAGCACGAACGCCAAGAGCGCCCGCTCGCTACCACGCGTCACGCCCGTGCGGCGAAACATCGGCGAAAGCGAGACCGCCAGACGGGCGAGCCCGCGGACGAGCGGGATCCTCCGAACGGCCTGGGGCCGGGCGGGCATCGTTCCCTCGCGCAGGGACCCGTCGACGCCGGCGAACGCCCAGAAGCGCTCGCTCACGATCACGACGCCGTTCGGACGCGCCATCCCTCCCAGTTGCGGGATCCGCTCGGCCGCGTCGGCGCGCGCGAGAAAATGCCGGGTGGCGACCACCTACCCAGCATGTCGGAAAACAGCGCCGCCCGGCAAGGGGCCGGGCGGCCTAATCGAAATCGGAGATCCTGTCCTACCAGTAGCCGCGCGAGAAGAAGCCGAGCAGCGCCAGCACGAGGATCACGATGAGCAGAATCCACAGAATCGACACTCCTTCACCCCCTTTCGCATCTGAGAGGTCTTTTTCCAAACGGGGAAGGCCGTAAAACGGATGCGCGGCAGCGCCTCCAGATGTGACCCGGCTCCTCGCCCGGCTCGAGGAGCTGTTCGCGATCGGGGACGGGCCCGGTGCGAACCGAGTGGGCTACACGCCCGAAGAGGACAAGGCGCACGAGCTGGCCTCGGGTTGGATGCGGGAGGCGGGCCTCGACGTCGAGGTCGACGCGGCGGGCAACCTCGTCGGCCGCCTGAGGGGCACCGACCCCGGGCGGCCGGAAATCTGGACCGGGTCGCACCTCGATTCGGTGCCGCGGGGCGGACGCTTCGACGGCGCGCTCGGGGTGGTCGCCGGGCTCGAGGCCGTGGAGCGGATCGGACGCCAGGCCGCGACCCTTGCTGTCGTGGCATTCCGGGACGAGGAGCGCGGCTGCGCCGGCAGCCGTGCCGTCGAGGCGCGGCCGGGCGCGTACGTCGAGCTGCACATCGAGCAGGGACCGCGGCTGGCCAACGCAGGCGCGCCGCTCGGCGTGGTCACGTCGATCGTCGGCTACGCCCGCGGGCGACGCATCGTCGAGGGTCGCGCGGGCCACGCCGGGACGACGCCGATGGACGTCCGCGACGACGCTCTCGCGAAGGCTGCGCAGGAGGTGCTGCGGATCTACGAGGAGGCGCGGGCGATCGACGGCGCGGTCGCAACAGTGGGCACGCTGGAGGTGGAGCCCGGCGCCGTCAACGTGATCCCCGCGCGGGTCACGTTCACCGTGGACGCGCGGGCGCCCGACGCCGAGCGGCTCCGTCGTCTGCTCGACGCCGTCGGCATCGTGGACACGCCGGGCGTCGCCCCGGTCGAGATGAGCGACCCGCCGCGGGCGGCATTGCGCGCCGAGCTCGAACGGCGCGGCCTGCCTGTGGTCGAGCTCGCCTCGGGCGCGGGCCACGACGCCGGCGTGCTTGCCGCGGCAGGCGTTCCGAGCGCGATGCTGTTCGTCCGCAGCCTCGCCGACGGGGCGAGCCACTGTCCCGAGGAGGAGAGCTCACCCGAGGACCTCGCGCTCGCGGTCGACGTGCTCGCGGGCGCGCTCTCGCGCCTCCCGCCTAGACCTCGCGGAAGCTGATGGTCTGGGCGCCTTCCCAGAGCGTCAGGCGGCCGAGCTCCTTCAGGTGCTCGGCGCCCTCCACCAGCGTTGCGAAGTGGTTGGCCCATAGCTCGCCGGCCTTGCTCTTGAAGTGGCAGTAGCCGTACGGGAACAGGAGCTCGGTCTCGCTCTCGCCGCCCGGGTACAGCGCCAGCTCGCCGGGATGCGGGTACGAGGTCGCGTTCTCCGGGCCGAGTCCGAGATCGCGGTCGCCCCAGGGGATCCAGTTCGACTCGCCGCTCCAGCGGCAGTGGATGATCCGGTCGTCGAAGGGGAGGATGGCCTTGAACGCGGCGACCGTGCTCGGCGCGAGCTCCTCCTCCCAGCGGGCGACGAAGCGAAAGCCGGCGGCCTCGATCTCGAGCATCCGGGGAACCTACTGAACGGGCGCGCCGGCCGCGATCCAGGCGCCGAGCTCCTCCCGCTCGGCCTCCGTCATCCCGGTCACGTTGCCGAGCGGCATCGCCGTCGAGTCGACCGCCTGCGCGCGGATCGCGTCGGCGCGCCGCGCAATCTCCTGCGGTGAGTCGAAGACGATGCCCAACGGTGCCGTCGTGAACTGATCGTTCGTCGGGTTCGCCGAGTGGCAGGTGACGCAGCGCCGCTCGACGATCGCCTGGGCCTGAGCGGCGGTCACGGGCTCGGCGCCTGCAGGCGGCTTCGAGTCCTCGGGCTCGATCGCCCAGGCGAGCGCGATCGTCGCGATCGCCGCAGTCACCGGAATCGCGATCACCGTCCGCCCGCGCCGGCGCAGGTTGAAGTAGTGCCGCACCCACGCGCCGATCAGCATCAGGGCGATCAGCACCAGCCAGGCGTGCTCGCGGCCGTAGAGGAAGGGGAAGTGGCCCGAGAGCATCGTCAGCAGGACCGGCAGCGTCAGGTAGTTGTTGTGCACCGACCGGCGCTTCGCCTCGAGCCCGCGCTCGAGCCGGGGCGGCCGTGCTTCCTGCTTCGCGTGGATCAGCTCCCAGTGTGCGGGGATGATCACGAAGAGGACGTTCGCGGCCATGATCGTCCCGAGCATCGCCCCGACCTGGATGAAGGCGCCGTGGGCGCTGAAGAGCTCGCCCGCGGCCCAGGCGGAGAGCGCGGTCAGGCCTACGATCGCCGCGCCGACGACGACGTCGCTCTTGACCATGCGGCACAGCGCGTCGTAGACGAGCCACGCGAGGGCCAGGCCGGCCAGGCTGATCGCGACCGCCTCGCCGGTGGAGAGGTCGGCGACCGACGGGTCGATCAGGAACGTGTCGGCGTGGAAGTAGTAGAGGACGACGAGGAGCGCGAAGCCCGACAGCCAGGTCGTGTACGCCTCCCACTTGAACCAGTGCAGTGGCTCGGGCAGCCGAGCCGGCGACACCGGGTGCTTCTGCACGTGGTAGAAGCCGCCGCCGTGCACCGCCCAGAGCTCGCCGGTGGCGCCCGCCTCGCGGTCGCGGGCGCTCTCGGGCGGCCGGATCGCGTTGTCGAGGAAGACGAAGTAGAACGAGGTGCCGATCCAGGCCATGGCGGCGATCACGTGCAGCCAGCGGAAGAGCAGGTCGAGCCATTCGGTCAGGTAGGCGTCGAGGCCGAGGATCATCCGCGCCGCCACCGATCCTCGGCGATCGCGACCAGCTCGCCGAGCGCCGTGTCGAGCTCCTCGTCGGTCGGGTTGTCGACGCGCGAGCGCAGCACCTCGAGGATCTCAGCCTTCGGCCGCCGGTTGACGAAGACGACGAACCGGAAGCCGTGGCGCTCCTCGTACTCGCGGTTGAGGCGCTCGAGCTCCGCGAGCACCTCGGGATCCGCGTCCGCGCCCTGCTCGGCCGCCGAGCGTGCGGAGAGCTTCTTCGCCCCGATGGCCGGGTGCGCGTCGAGGACCTCGCGTTTTTGGGCTGGGGTCAGATCTTGCCTCGCCACACGCCGCGCCTGACCGAGCGGGTCGTCGAGCTCCGCGAGCCGCTCGACGAACCGCGTCCGCCCCTCGAAGAGCTCGGCGAGCTCGTCGGCGCTCAGCTGCCGCGGTAGCTCGCGCACGAGTAGGGCGAGACGAGCAGGGGGACGTGGTAGTGGCCGTCCTCCAGCGCGAGCTCCAGCACGACGCGTCTGAAGAACGGCGAGGGCGGGTGGAAGACGAGCGTGTAGATGCCGGGCTCGAGGTCGTCGGCGAGCCCCTGCACGCGCCCGTCGGAGTCGGTCACCCCCGCCGCCACCGGCTCGTCGTCGTGAGCCAGCTCGACCCGCACGCCGCGGGCCGGCTCGCCGCGGCCGGTGTCGAGCACGTGGGTGGAGAGCGAGGCGCTCACGCCCACAATCTTCGCGCCTGGACGCGGTGTTCCCGCGCGACCTCGTCCTCGTCCACGTGGACGAGCCGCCCGTCGCGAACGACCTCCTGGCCGCCGACGTACAGCCGGTCGACGCGGTGGGGAGCCGAGAGGACGAGTGCCGCGACCGGGTCGTCGGCGCCGCCGAACTCGAGCCCGTCCGTTCGCCAGACCGCGAAGTCGGCGCACTTGCCGCGCTCGAGCGACCCGATGTCGTCGCGGCCGAGGACTGCAGCGCCGCCGCGCGTGCCGAGCCGCAGGGCCTCGCGGACGGTCATTGCCGCCGGCCCGCCGCGGCCCCGGGCGACGAGCAGGGCCTGCTTCACCTCGAAGATCAGGTCGCTGCGCTCGTTCGACGCCGACCCGTCCACGCCGAGACCCACGCGCACGCGCGCGTCCACCAGCTCCCGCACCGGTGCAACGCCGGCGCCCAGGCGGAGGTTCGAGGTCGGGCAATGGGCGACGCCGACGCCGGTCCGTGCGAACGAGGCGACGTCCTCGGCCGAGAGATGGACGCAGTGCGCGCACCACGTCTCCTCCGCGAGCCAGCCCAGCTGCTCGAGGTACTCGACCGGGCGGCAGCCGTAGAGCTGCTCGCAGTAGGCGTCCTCCTCGACCGTCTCGGCCAGGTGGGTGTGCAGCCTCAGGCCGAGCCGGCGGGCGAGCTCGGCCGACTCGCGCATCAGCTCCTTCGTCACCGAGAACGGCGAGCAGGGTGCGACGACGACCTGCACCCGCGCGCCCGGCCCGCTCTCGTGGAACCGGACGGCCTCCTCGGTCTCCGCCAGGGCGTTGTCGGTCGTCTCGACGACGTGGTCGGGCGGGAGCCCGCCTCGCGATTGCCCGAGGTCCATCGAGCCGCGCGCGGCGACGATCCGGACGCCGATCTCGCCTGCGGCCTGCACCTCCGCCTCGAGCAGTCCCTCGACACCGGGCGGGAACAGGTAGTGGTGGTCGAAGACCGTCGTGCAGCCCGAGAGCGCGAGCTCGGCGAGCCCGGTCTGTGCGGCCGCGTGCTCGGCCTCGGCGTCGATGCCGGCCCACACGGGGTACAGCGTCTGGAGCCACGTGAACAGATCGGCCTCCTGCGCGCGCGCGCGCGTGAGCGTCTGGTACAGGTGGTGGTGCGTGTTGACGAGGCCCGGCGTGAGCAGCGCACCGCCGAGGTCCACCGTCTCGCCGGCTGAAGGCCGCTCGCCGCTGCCGACGCCGGCCACGAAGCCGTCATCGACCAGGAGCCAGCCGCCGTCGTGCTCGGTTCCCGCCTCGTCGCCGACGACGACGTAGGCGTTCGTGAAGAGCGTGCTCACGCCTCGAGCGGGACCAGCTCGAAGCGGTCGACGTCGATCAGCCCTCGGTCGGTGATCTTCAGCCGTGGGATGACCGACAGCGCGAGAAACGCCATGGTCTGGAAGGGCGAGGGCAGGTCGCAGCCGAGCTTCCGGGCGGCCTCCACGCAGCTGCGGCTGCGCTCGAGCACCTCCTCGAGCGGCGCCGTCGAGAGCAGTCCCGCCACTGGGAGCGGCAGCTCGGCACGCACGCCGCGGCCCTCGGTGACCACGACTCCGCCGCCCGTCTCCGAGAGGCGCACGACCGCCCGGGCCATGTCGTGGTCGTTCATGCCCACCACGACGATGTTGTGCGCGTCGTGGGCGACCGTGGAGGCGAGCGCACCGCTCTTCAACCCGAACCCACTCACGAAGCCGATCCCGATTCGCCCCGTGCCGAGGTGCCGCTCGATCACCGCGATCTTCGCGAGGTCGCGGTCGGGGTCGGCGACGGCGAGCCCGTCGAGCGTGGTCGGCTCCTCGACGAGCGCCTCCGTCACGATCTGGTCGGGGACGATTCCGATCACGTGCGCGGCGCCGCCGTCCCACGGGATGGCGAAGTGGTTCGACGCGACCGCCCTGATGCGAACGGTGTGCTTGACCCAGTCGGGCACCTCGGGCGCATGGATCTCGGGAATCGGCTCGCCGCGCTTGAGGACGAGCTCCGGCACGAAGCTCTCGAGGTCGGGCAGCACGACGAGATCGGCCTGGTAGCCCGGCGCGACGGCGCCGATGTCCTTGAGCCCATGCCAGACCGCAGGGTTGAGCGAGGCCATCACGACGGCGTCCTCGGGCGAGATCCCTTCGGCGACGGCCGTCCGCACCATGGAGTTGATGTGCCCCTCGTCGGCGATGTGCTCGGGCTCGCGGTCGTCGGTGCAGAAAGCGATTCGGGACGAGCCGTACTCCTTCACCAACGGCAGCAGGTCGCGCAGGTTGCGCGCGCCCGAGGCCTCGCGGATCAAGAGCCACATCCCGGCGCGCAGACGCTCCCGTCCCTCCTCGACGGTGCGCGCCTCGTGGTCCGAGCGAATGCCCGCCGAGGCATACGCGTTGAGCGCCTTGCCCAGCACGCTGGGCGCGTGGCCGTCCACGTGCGACGCGCCTTCGAGCCGGAGCTTCGCGAGCTCGCTCTCGAAGCCGGAGACGACGCCCGGGAAGTTCATCATCTCGGCGAGCCCGATCACGCGCGTCCGCCGCATGAGGCCCTCGAGGTCGCCCGTCGTGAGCGGGCGTCGCGGGGACTCGAACTCCGATGCCGGCACGCAGGACGAGGCCATGAAGAACACGTCCAGCGGCAGCTCGGCGCAGAGGTCGAGCAGCCAGTGCACGCCGTCGGTGCCGAGCACGTTGGCGATCTCGTGCGGGTCGGCGACCACGGTGGTCGTGCCGAGCGGGAGGACGAGGCGCGCGAACTCGTCCGGGAGCAGCTTCGGCGACTCGAGGTGGAGGTGGGCGTCGACGAAGCCCGGCACGATCCAGCGGCCGGACGCGTCGACCACCTCGCGGCCGTCGTAGTCGCCGATCCCCGCCACGTAGCCGTCGCAGATTGCGACGTCGCCCTCGAGCCATTCGCGGGTGAATACGGAGAGCACGCGTCCCCCGCGCACCACCGCGTCGGCGGGCTCGTCGCCGCGGGCGACGGCGAGGCGGCGCGCAAGATCGTTCACATTGCGAAAGCTACTACGCTCTTTCGCGTGGACGTCCTGACCCCGCAGACGTTCGACGAGGCGTTGCGGCTCAAGGCCGAGCGGCCGGATGCGGTGCCGATCGAGGGCGGCACCGACCTGATGGTCTCCCTCAACTTCGACCGACTGCGGCCGCCGGCGCTGCTCAACCTCAACGAGGTCGCCGAGCTCAAGGGCTGGTCCCGCGAGAACGGCGCCCTCCGACTGGGCGCGTCGCTCACGTACGCGGAGGCGATGCGCGGCGAGCTCGCGTCGGTGCTGCCCGCGCTCGCCGAGGCGTCGCGGACGGTGGGCTCGCCGCAGATCCGCAACCGGGGCACGGTCGGCGGGAACCTCGGGACCGCGTCGCCGGCGGGCGACTCGCTGCCGCCGCTGCTCGTCGAAGGCGCCGAGGTCGAGGTCGCGAGCGTACGCGGACAGCGGGTGCTCCCGCTCGACGAGTTCCTCGTGGGGCCGAAGCGGAACGCGCTCGCCGAGGACGAGCTGATCGCGGCCGTGTGGGTGCGGCCGACCGGGGCGCGCCAGACGTTCATGAAGGTCGGGCCGCGGAACGCGATGGTGATCGCGGTCTGCTCCCTCGCGCTCTCGGTCGATCGCGAGCGGGACGAGGTGCGGGCTGCCTTCGGGTCGGCCGGCCCGGTGCCGTCGCTCGTGACCGCGCCGCTCGCGGAGGCGGACTCGTTTCCCGAGCAGGTGGCGTCGGCCGCGAGCCCGATCGACGACGTCCGCGGCTCGGCTGCGTACCGGCGCCATGCGCTGCGCGTGCTGGCGACGCGCGCGCTCGACAGGTGTACCGCGTGAAGGTCTCGCTCCGCGTCAACGGGGAGGAGCGCGAGACCGAGGTCTGGCCGGGCGAGAGCCTGCTCTATGCGCTCCGGGAGCGGCTCGGGCTGCCGGGCTCGAAGAACGCGTGCGAACAGGGCGAGTGCGGGTCGTGCTCGGTGCTGTTCGACGGGACGCTCGTCTGCGCGTGCCTCGTCCTCGCGGCCCAGGCCGACGGGCACGAGGTGGTCACGGTCGAGGGGCTCGCAGAGGATGGGCGACTCCACGGCGTCCAGGAGGCATTCGTCGAGGCGGGCGCGGTTCAGTGCGGCTTCTGCACGCCCGGGCTCGTGGTCGCGACCGCCGACCTGCTCGCGGGCAATCCGCAGCCGAGCGAGTACGAGATTCGGGAGGCGCTGTCCGGGAATCTCTGCCGCTGCACCGGCTACTCGAAGATCTTCGACGCGGTACGGCTGGCGGCGGGGCGAGCATGAGGACGGATTGGCGCAGAGTCGGCAGGAAGACGTCGCAGACCGGGCGCGCGTTTGCGGATAGCGTCGGCGCCGGGTGGCGGGTGGACACTTCCCCACCCAAGGGAGGGGAGTTGGGGTTGGGCTTGCGGTTGGGGGCCTCATGAGCACGACCACCGCGAGGAAGCTCGAGCTCGGGCGCGTCGGCGAGAGTGTCAAGCGCGTCGACGGGATCCCCAAGGTGACGGGCGAGTTCGCCTACTCGAGCGACCTCTTCGCCGCGGGGATGCTCTGGGGCCACACGCTCCGCAGCCCGCACGCGCACGCCCTCGTCAAGGAGATCGACATCTCCGAGGCGGTCACCATGCCCGGCGTCCACGCCGTCCTCACCCACGACGACGTCCCGGGCGAGAAGCGGTACGGGCTCGAGTTCGCCGACCAGCCCGTGCTCGCGTTCGAGCGCGTCCGCTATTTCGGGGAGCCGATCGCGCTCGTCGCCGCCGAGCATCCTGAGCAGGCTCGCCGGGCCGCCGCCCGCATCAAGGTCGAGTTCGAGCTGCTCGAACCGGTCGTCGACTCGGAGCGCGCGCTCGACCAGGAGCCGATCCACCCGCAGCGATGGACCGACGGCCACGGCTACAAGCACGACCCGCGCCCGAACGTCGTCCGCTCGATCACGATCAAGCACGGCGATCCGGACGCCCAGGGAGACGTGTCCGTCTCCGGCTACTACGAGCTCGGGATCCAGGATCAGGCCTTCCTCGGCCCCGAGTCGGGCCTGGCCGTGCCGGACGGCGAGGGCGGAGTCGACGTCTACGTCGCGACCCAGTGGCTGCACGTCGACCGCGACCAGGTCGCACCCTGCCTGGGCCTGCCGAAGGAGCAGGTGCGCATTCACCTGGCCGGGGTCGGCGGCGCGTTCGGCGGCCGCGAGGACCTCTCGATGCAGATTCACGGGGCCATGCTCGCGCTGCACACCGACCGCCCGGTCAAGATCGTCTACAGCCGCGAGGAGTCGTTCTTCGGCCACGTGCACCGGCACCCGGCGCGGATCTGGTCCGAGCATCGCGCCGACCGCACCGGGAAGCTCGTCAACGTTCGGATGCGGATCCTGATCGACGGCGGCGCGTACGCCTCGAGCTCCACCGCCGTGATCTCGAACGCCTGCTCGTTCGCGGTCGGCCCGTACGCGGTCGACAACGCGCTGCTCGAGGGCACGTGCGTCTACACGAACAATCCGCCGTGCGGCGCGATGCGCGGTTTCGGCGCCGTCCAGACGTGCTTCGCGGCCGAGGCTCAGATGGACAAGCTGGCGGCCGAGCTCGGCATCGACCCCGTCGAGCTCCGCCTGCTCAACGCCCTCGCGCCCGGCGACGTCCTGCCGACCGGCCAGACGATCACCGGCTCGATGCCGGTGGCGGAGGTGATCAAGCAAGCTGCGGCCCTACCGCTGCCGGAGCCGGAAGAGCTTCCGCGTGACGCGATCCGCCTACCCGGCGGCGCAGGCAACACCACTCGGGGCGACGGAGTCAAACGCGGTGTCGGCTTCGCGCTCGGCTTCAAGAACATCTGCTACTCCGAGGGCTTCGACGACTACTGCACCGCGCGGGTCGTGCTCCACGCCGACGGGAGCGCCGTCGTCCATTGCGCAGCCACCGAGGTCGGCCAGGGAGTCTCGAACGTGCTCCTGCAGGTCGCGCGGGAAGAGCTCGACACCGAGAACATCGTGCTCGCGTCGCACACGACCGCAACCGTGGGCTCGGCCGGGTCCGCGTCGGCGTCGCGGATGACGTGGATGGCGGCAGGCGCCGTCCAGGCCGCGTGCCGCGCAGCGCTCGAGGAGCGCAAGGCGAGGGGCGGCGCCGAGGTGGACGTCGAGCGCGAGTACCGGCATCCCCGCACGTATCCGCTCGATCCCGAGACGGGACAGATCACCGGCGAGCGGGCCCACGTAGCCCTTGCCTGCGCGGCGATGCGCGTCGTCGCGGAGGTCGACGTGGAGCTTGGCCTGACGCGCGTCGTCTGGATCGGTACGGCCCAGGACGTCGGTCGCGCGGTCAACCCCAAGGCCGTCGAGGGCCAGATCGAGGGCGGCACGGCGCAGGGCCTCGGGCTCGCGCTGATGGAGGAGATCCAGACCCACGACGGCCTGATCACGAACGCGAGCTTCACCGACTACCTGATTCCGACGGCGCTCGACATGCCACCGGTCGAGTCGGTGTTCGTCGAGGATCCCGAGCCGGCCGCTCCCTACGGGGTCAAGGGCGTGGGGGAGCCGCCGACGGTGGTCTCGACTGCGGCCATCGTCTCAGCTCTCCGCGATGCGACGGGCCGGCCGCTCACCCGCGTGCCGGTCAAGCCGGACGAGATCGTCGGCCTGTGATGCGAATCTGGCGGATTCCCTTCTCGACGAACGTCGAGCGGGTCGCGTTGGCCCTCGGTCACAAGGGCCTGAGGGCGGAGTGGGTCGACGTCGATCCCGCCGACCGCGCCGACGTCGAGCTGCTGAGCGGACAGCCTCTCGTCCCGGTGCTCGAGCTGGACGGCCGCGTCATCGTGGACTCCACCGCGATCCTCGAGGAGCTCGAACGGCTCCGGCCCGAGCCGCCGCTCTACCCGGCGGACCCCGCTCGACGGGCCGAGGTCGAGGTCTTCGTCGACTGGTTCAACCGCGTCTGGAAGCGGCCGCCGAATGAGCTCGAGGCCGAGCTCCGCACGGCAGAGCCCGACCGCGGAAGGGTCGAGCGCTTCGGCGCGGAGATCACCGGAGCGCTCGACCGCTTCGAGGCGCTGCTGAGCGGCCGCGGCTACCTCTTCGGCGACTTCGGCGTCGCCGACTGCATCGCGTTCCCGTTCCTGAAGTACGCCGTCCTGCACGACCCGGCGGACCAGGAGCCCTTCCACCGAATCCTGGTCGAGCACCAGCGGCTCGAGGGCCGCTACCCGCGACTCGAGGCCTGGATCCAGCGGGTCGACCAGCGACCGCGCGCTTAGCCCATCCCCTCCGGCATCGGGGCGTTGTCGTCGGCCTGCCAGAGGCTGAACGCGGTCCCCTGGTTGTCCTTGCAGGCGACGAACCAGCCCATGCTCGGGACCGGCATCTTCTCCTCCGCCGAGCCGCCGAGCTCCTTGACCTTGGCGATCGACGCGTCGATGTCGTCGGTGTCGAAGTAGACGACCGGGTTGTGGCTCGTGTCACCGCCCGTGATCGCGCCGCCGGAGCTCTCGTCGAACTGGGTCATGTGGTAGTCCTGGTCGCCGTAGGACTGGAACTGCCAGCCGAAGAGCGACCCGTAGAACTCCTTCGCCTTGCCCGAGTCCTCCGCGGGCAGCTCGACGTGAACGACCTTCCCTGCCATGCCTCCTCCTTTCGAGGCCCTCAGACGCCGACGTCGATCGGCGTGGCCGGAGGGCCCTCTTCCAGCAGCTGTCGTAGGAACCTGACGATACGCGTTGGCGCAAAGTTGGCGTCGGAGCCGGCGAGCTCGTCGAGCGTCCACCAGCGGAGCTCGTGCACCCCCTCGCTCGCCAGCTCCGCGGACGAGAGCTGCGGGTAGGGCACGAACGCCGGCACACGGACGAGCACGACCTCCTCGCTCTGGTCCCACGTCTGCCCGGCCCACGGGAACACGTGCCGCCGCGTCCAGATCACCGGGCCGAGCTCCACGTCCTCGAGCCCGGTCTCCTCCCGGAGCTCGCGCCTGAGCGCCTGCTCGAGCTCTTCGCCCGGGTCGAGGCCTCCGCCGGGCGTCGCCCAGAACTCCTCACCGGTCTCCGGGAAGACGAAGCGCACGAGCAGCACGCGGTCGTCCGGGTCGATGACGAGCGCGCGAGCGGCTGCCCGCACGACGATCGTCATGTCCGCGTGAGCGTCAGGGCCGAGCCGGCCGCGAGGAGCGCCAGGCCGAGCAGGCGCTGCCACGTGATCGGGATCTGGTCCTGCGCGAGCAGTCCCCAGCGGTCGATCGCGGCCGCCATGACGAGGTTGCCGGCGATCACCAGGCCGATCGTGGAGGCGACGCCGATCCGCGGGGTAGCGATCGTGATCGCGAGGACGATGTAGACGCTCATCAGGCCGCCGAGCCAGAGCCACGCCGGCTGTTGCCCCGCCTCGCGGATTCCGGCGAAGCTCCGCTCCCAGAGGAGCAGCACCGCCAGGGCGAAGAGAAACGAGACGAAGACCGAGAAGGCCAGTGCGGGGGCGACGCCGACGCGCTCGCCGAGCTCGCCCATGACGGCCGCCTGTACCGCGCCGCCGAGCCCGCACGTCAGCGTGAGCACCACGGCGACCGCTGTCCCGCTCGACACGCGGCCAAGCTATACGCTCCGCGCCGTCCCCGACAGAGAGGTGCGCATGGTCCGCGTGTTCATGGTCTACGAGGCGGAGCCGGATGCCGAGCGGTACGAGCAGCACGCGGAGCTCTGCCGCAAGGTCCCGGGCGGCACCTTCCGGCACGGCAAGGTGTTCGGCGCCCCGATGGGCGAGCCGAAGTTCAAGTACTACGCCGAATGGGAGTTCGCCGACCGCGAAGCCTTCAAGGAGGCCGGGCGCACGCCCGAGTTCATGGAGACCGGCAAGGACGGGATGGCGATGGGCATCCCCTTCCACGTCCACTTCGCGGACGTGGAGTAGTGCCGGAGCCCGCCCAGCCGCGCCCGCTTGCACCCGAGGAGCTCGGCTTCGAGCAGATCGTCTACGAGAAGGCGCCTCCGCGCGCGACGATCCGGCTCAACCGCCCCGAGGTCCTCAACGCGTTCGACTTCCAGATGCTGCGCGAGCTCGCTCGCGCGTGCGAGGACGCCTCGTGGGACGACGAGATCCGCGTCGTGGTGGTCACGGGTACCGGCCGCGCGTTCTGCGTCGGCGCAGATCTCAAGGCCTGGGGTGTCGACCTCGTCGGCAACTCGAAGGAGTACTGGAAGTGGTTCGGCGCCTTCAAGGACATGCACGATCGGCTGCGCGAGATCGGCAAGCCGACGCTCGCGCGCGTGAACGGGATCGCCGTGGGCGGCGGCAACGAGCTGCAGATGGCGTGCGACCTCGCGGTGATGGTCGAGGACGCCTTCATCCGGCACGTGGGGCTCGAGCACGGCTCGGTGCCGGCGGGCGGCGCGACCCAGTGGCTGCCGATCATGGTCGGCGACCGCCGTGCCCGAGAGATCATCCTCATGTGCGAGGAGATCCCCGCTGCGCAGGCGCAGGAATGGGGTCTCGTCAACTGGGCGGTGCCGGCGGCCGAGCTCGACGCCAAGGTGGACGAGGTCGTCGAGAAGCTCGCGGCCAAGCTTCCGGAGACGACCCGGTACGCGAAGCAGCAGCTCAACTGGTGGCGCGACATCTCTTGGCACGAGACGGTGGGACACGCGCGCGACTGGCTCGCGCTCTCGATGAAGAACGACGAGGCGAAGGAGGCGATCGAGCGATTTCTGAGCCGCTGATCCTCGTCGAGCGGGAGGAGCCGATCGCGGTCGTCCTGCTCAACCGGCCGAAGCAGCTGAACGCGCTCTCGACCGAGCTGATGGACGAGCTTGTCGGCGCGTTGAAGGAGCTCGACGCCGACGAGGGGATTCGCGCGATCGTGGTCGGCGGCTCCGAGCGTGTCTTCGCTGCGGGCGCCGACATCGAGGAACTCTCACGTGCGACGCCGATCGACCTCTACTACCAACGGCGCATGGACCGCTGGGAGGAGATCCGAAACCTCTGGACGCCGCTCGTCGCCGCGGTCTCGGGCTACTGCCTCGGCGGCGGCTGCGAGCTCGCGCTCGCGTGCGACATCGTGGTCGCCTCTGAGACCGCGCAGCTCGGCCAGCCCGAGACGAACCTCGGGATCCTCCCCGGGGCGGGCGGGACGCAGCGCTGGACCCGCGTCGCCGGGAAGGCGATCGCGATGGACGTCATCCTGAGCGGCCGCTTCCTCTCGGCGCGCGAGGCGCTGGCGGCAGGCCTGGTGTCACGAGTCGTGGCCAAGGAGGCCTGGCTCGAGGAGGCGAAGCGGGTCGCGCATGCGATCGCGTCGAAGCCGCCGGTCGCGATCCGGCTGGCCAAGGAGGCGGTCGACCGCGCGTACGAGACCACGTTGACGCTCGGGCTCGAGTACGAGCGTCGGGCGTTGTACCTGGCGTTCGCCTCGGAGGACGCGAAGGAGGGCCTGACGGCGTTCATGGAGAAGCGGCCGCCGCAGTTCAGGGGGCGCTAGTCCGCCGAGTTGACTTCTCGGCAGCGGATGCCAGACTCGGGCGCATGCGGCGATGGGTCTTGGCCCTGGCGGTTGCCGGGGCGCTCGGAGGCTCCACGGGCAGCGCAGGGACGCTCGAGGACGGCGGCCGGATCGTGCTGCGCGGCGAGGGCTCGGGGATCGTCCATTACGTCGCCGAGGGCCCTGGACTTCCGGGAGGTAGGTCTGAAGGCGACTGTTCGCGGCAGTGCGAAATTACCTGGCCGCTACAGGGGTTGACGATCACGCTCACTGCGACGCCGGTCGAGGACTCCCGCTTCGGCGGCTGGGGTGGTCTGTGCGCGGCGGCCGGGACGAACCGCATATGCACCTTCACGGGGACTGCCGGGATCAATGTGGTCGAGGCTCGTTTCCTGCCGCCGAAGATCGACATCGTGCGGCTGCCGATGCGCGGGACGACGACGCTGCAGCTTGCGCCGTCGTTCGTCCAGAAGCTGCAAAGGCAGGGCTGGAGGCTGCAGGCGATAGCGCCCGCCACGCTGCGCGGCAAGACCCTCAAGCTGCCGATCGCGCCCACAGGACCGCTGTCGATCTACCGCAGCACGTCGTCATTGCAGGTCGAGAAGTCTGTCCGCGGGTGCTTCGTCACTCTCAGTCCCACTTACACGATCCATCACGCCGGCGGTATCCGTCTCTCTCGTCCGGGTGGAAGTCGCTACAGGCTGCCACTCGACAAGCCTGCTATCAGCCAGCGCACCAGCCCCTCCAGCTTTCTCTTCCGGGACGCGCGCGACCCCAGCGTCGCAAAGAGCGGCAATGTCACCAAGGGTCGACCGGGTTTCAGCGCGACCATCGTCGATGGCAAGACCTACGGAGGAGGCCTCCTTGTGAGCAAATCGACCTTCCGGGTCAAGTTCGGCACGAGGGTGACCAGCGACTCCTGGGACAATCTCGTCACGGACTCGGCCAAGCCGGCCATCACGTCTGGCCCCTTCGCCGCCGTGGAGTTGAACGCGCGCGTGCCGCCGAGCGCCTGTTCCTAGACCTCGAGCTCTGCCGGAACGAGCTCGACCTCGAGCACGCGGCCCGCGCGGGCGACGGTCGCCTGCACGCTCACGCCGATCTTCTCGCCCGCCATCAGCCGTTGCAGGTCGGTCGCGTCGGCGACGGGCAGTCCGTCGACCTCGACGATCAGGTCCTCAGCGCGCAGGCCGGCGCGCTGGGCCGGGCTGCCCGGGACGACCTCGAGCACCTCCACGCCGGCCTCCCGCCCGAGCTGTTTCGCTACGCGTGGCGGCAGCGGCCGCGACCCGCCTGCGATGCCGATGTAGGCGCGGCGGAAGCGGCCGTCCTTCATCAGGGCGCCGACGATCAACCTCGTGGTCGCGTTGATCGGCACGGCGAGCCCCACCCCCACGCCGGCGACGGCGGTGTTGATCCCGACGACGCGGCCGTTGCCGTCAGCGAGCGCGCCGCCGGAGTTGCCAGGGTTGAGGGCGGCGTCGGTCTGGATCACGTTCTCGACGATGCGGCTCGCCGACTCGGAACGGGTCGGAAGCGAGCGTCCGAGTGCGGAGACGACGCCGGCGGTGACGGAGCCGCCGAAACCGTTCGGGTTGCCGATCGCAACGACGAGCTGACCCACCCGGAGCCGCTCGGCGTCGCCGAGCTCGGCGGGAGCAAGGTCGGACGCCTCCGCCCGGAGCACGGCGAGGTCTGAGAGGGCGTCGGCGCCGACGAACTCGAGCTCGACCTCACGACCGTCGGCGAAGGACCCGCGCGCGCTTCGGCGACCGCCGGCGACGACGTGCGCCGAGGTGAGGAGGAAGCCGTCGGGCGTGATCACGACGCCGCTGCCGCCCCCGTCGACGACCCGCCCGCCGCGAACCCTGCGTGACACGCGGAGGTTGGCGACCGACGGCGAGAGCAGCTCCGCGACCCGCACGACCGCCTTCGAATACGCATCGAGAGCCTCGGCCTCGTCGAACGCGTCCTGCTCCGGCGCGGAGTCAGGGCGCCCGGGGCCGAGGAGCGAGTCGATGAACGTCAGCTCGGCCATGACCCGAAGCTAGCAACGCCTTTCGGGTCTACGTCGATGAGCGAGCCCAGCGAGACGCACTCGGCGCGTGCTCGCCAACCCGCGCCGGGACCCGAGCCCCTCCCACCCCGGGGTTTCCAGCCCTCGAATTACCCTAGCGGCCGGAAGGTCACGACTTCGTTGCGGGAATGCGCCAAGATTGCGCCGATGGCCGAGGTCGAGACCACCGGCGCGCCGCCCACCGACATCGAGCCCGTGCTCACGAGCCGGGACGGCGCGGTGCTCACGATCACGCTCAACCGGCCCGACAAGCTCAACGCCTTCAACGGCGCGATGCATGACGGCCTGCGGGCGGCGCTCAGGGAGGCGCGCGCCGAAGACGTTCGTGCGGTGGTGATCACCGGAGCGGGCCGGGGCTTCTGCGTGGGGCAGGACCTGACCGAGTTCAGCGACGCGCCGGACGACATCGCCGAGCGCCTCCGCACGGGCTACCACCCGAACGTGCTCGCCATCCGCACGCTCGAGAAGCCGGTCATCGCCGCCGTCAACGGTGCGGCAGCCGGCGCGGGGCTCTCGCTCGCGTGCGCGTGCGACCTGCGCATTGCCGCCGACTCGGCCGTCTTCGTTCCGGCCTTCATCAACATCGGGCTGATTCCCGACTCGGGCGGCTCGTTCTTCATCCACCGCCTGCTCGGCTACGCGCGCGCCTTCGAGTGGATGGCCTCCGGGCGCAGGCTCAGCGCCGGCCGTGCGCACGCCTGGGGGATCGTGAACGAGGTCGTCGAGGACGAGGAGCTCCGGGCCCGCGCGGCGGAGGTCGCGGCGACGTTCGCGGCGCTGCCGACCCGGGCGGTGGGGATGACCAAGCGCCTGTTCGACGGCGCGGCGTCGCGGACGCTCGAGGAGCAGCTAGAGGTCGAGGCTCAGCTGCAGTCCGCGGCGACCAAGACCGAGGACTTCCGCGAGGGCGTCGCGGCGTTCCTCGAGAAGCGCGACCCGAGCTTCGAGGGCCGCTAGCCACCTACTGGACCGCGGATTTCCGTTGGGATCCGATTAGGCGCGTTTGTGTCACTGTTCCGTGCGCACCGCCGACTGCGAGGTCGCTGCGGACAGGAGTGGAACTCAGGAGGTCGTGCGGCGACCCAATGCCCCCAGGTCAGCTGATCAAGCAACGGCCATAGCCGGCGGCTTCACGAGCCGAAGCAGGAGGAAACCAGGCTCGCGGTGGAGCTTCTGCCACGTCTCCGGCCACCGCTCGCGCATGGAGTCCGTGGGCAGGGGCTCGACCAGCCGCTCGATCAGAAATCCTGCTTCGGCGACCGCAGCGCAGAGCGACGTCAGCGGTTCCCTCCAGAAGCGGACGGAGTAGGTGGTGTCATCCCGATCCCAGACGTCCACCTCCTCGCGGACGTCGAAGTAGGAGCCGCCTTTCCGCAGCCAGTCGGTGGTCGGATGCTGAGTCGAGAGCACCACCCGGCCGCCCGGGCGGAGCACTCGGAAGAACTCGCGTAGCGTGGCGGCCCGGTCATCCACGTGATGGATAACCAGGGGACAGAGAACGACGTCGAACTCCTCGTCTGCGAACGGGAGCGGCTCGTTCAGGTCGGCGCGGCGCACGACGGCGCGCGAGCCGAGTCGACGCTGGGCGAGCTCGACCATCGGCTCGCTCGCGTCCACGGCCACGACGTCAGCGCCGCGCGCCAGAAGCTCCTCTGCGTAGAGACCCGGCCCGCAGCCCGCATCGAGCACGCGCCAGCCTTCGACCTCGCCGAGAAGCGCCAAGACCGCTGGGCGGTCGTAGTGGGCGTTGTACGCGCTGTCGTTCGCGTGTGCCTCGAAGACAGGAGCCATCTCGTCATAGGGAGTAGCCACGCCCCGATCTTGCCGCATCGGCTTCGCCTCGCCGGCAATTGGCTTCAGAGCTCCCGGACTGCAGTGCATGAGTCGTGCTCGCATGTGGAGACTCGAGAGCGCCGGACGTGATCTGACCGGGAAGCGTCTTACCTGCCCAATCAGGCAACGATTGTGCCGTCGGATCGTCCCAACGGAAATCCGCGGTCTAGCCAGCTACTACGCCTCGCGCGCGCAGACGACGAAGCCGATCTGCTCTGCGATCTGGTTCGCCTCGGCCGCCAGCTGCGCCTGCTGCTGCAGATTGCTGTCGAGTGACGCCTGGTCGCCCGAGGCGGCGGCCTTCTGCGCGGCATCGTTGAGGTCGAGCTCCTGCTCCAGGAGCACGAGGACGCGCTCGATGTCCTCGCGGTCGGAGTCGTCCGCCGGGCGCTCGAGGCCCTTGAGCTTGTCGAGCTGCTCACGGGCGACCGGCAGCGCGCGCTCGAGGTAGGAGCCGAGCTCGGACGGCGAGCCGGTCAGGGGCCGCGGGATCCGGCTCAGGCGGACCTGGTAGTCGCCGCAGATGCCGTCGGCCTTGGCGACGTAGTCGTCGGTGGCGACGCCCTCGCCGCCACCGCCGCCTCCACCGCAGCCGGCGCTTGCGAGCGCGATCAGGACAAGGACGACCAGGCGGCGCATCGGCTCGACTCTAGCCCGGCTTCGTCGCCCAGAGGTACGTCGAGGCCATGCGCCACCGCCCCCGGCCCTCCTCCACGCGCGGCCGCACGTACTCGACGAAGCGCTCCGTCTCCTCGGGCGTCAGCGCCTGCGCCATCGCCTCGGCGAACGTCGGGATCTTCGGGTTGCCGGAGCTGTTGACGAAGCCCTCCCACGACCGCGGCTCGTGGGGCTCCACGACCAGCCTGACGTCGGCGCGCACCGGGAAAAAGCCTGCCGCCTCGGCCTGACGCACCAGGTCGCGTTCGTCGAAGTCGAGCATCGGGTCTGACGCAGGCTGCAACTCCTCGAAGAGCGCGTCGAGCTTGGCGCCCGCCGTCTCCAACCCCGGAACGTCGAGCGCCAGGAACTCGCGTCGTCGCTCCTCCTTGCCGAAGGAGTTGATCGGCTCGAAGAGGGAGATCCGACCGCCAGGTCGCAGCACGCGGAAGAACTCGGCGAACGCGGCGGGCTTGTCGTGCACGTAGATCAGCACCGAGCGCGTCGTCACGACGTCGACGGAGCCCGAGTCGATCGCAGCCAGGTCGTCGGCAGGCGCGTCGAGGAACTCGCAGCGCTCGATCAGCCCGAGGTCCCTCGCGATCGCTCTCGACTCGTCCAGGAGCGGCGCCGAGACGTCTACGAAGACCACACGGCCGGCGCCGCGCTCCAGCGCGCCGAACGCCACGAGCCCGTTGCCGCAGCCGACGTCGACCAGCGTTTCGCCTGCGCGCAACCCCGCGTTGTCGAGGATCCGCTCGCGCGCCTTCGCGAGGTGAGCGACCGTGCGCGCCTCGAAGGCCTCGTCGCCACCCGAGCGGCGCCGCCGGAGCCAGGCGGCCCAGCGATCCTCGCTCACCTGCGTCACCGAGGACATTCTGCCCGGCGCCAGTAGGCTCGCCTAGTGACCGGGCGCGACCTCTTCCTGCTCGATCCGGAGGTCGCCTACCTGAACCACGGTGCGTTCGGAGCCTGCCCGCGCCCGGTGTTCGAGGCCTATCAGCGGTGGCAGCTCGAGCTCGAGCGCGAGCCCGTCGACCTGCTCGCGCGCCGACTCGCCGGCGAGCTCGCGCGCGTTCGCGCCGCGCTCGGCGAGTACGTCGCCGCCGCTGCCCAGGACCTCGTGCTCGTCCAGAACGCGACCTGGGCGTTTAACACGGTCATGCGCTCGCTGCGTCTCGCTCCCGGCGACGAGATCCTGACCACGACCCACGAGTACGGAGCGAACGAGGTCCTGCTCGAGTTCGTCGCGGAACGGACCGGCGCCCGCGTCATTCGGGCGGCGGGAGCGGATGCAGACGAGATCTGGGCCGCGGCGACGGAACGGACGCGCGTTCTAGTCGCCAGCCATGTCACGGCGCGCACCGCCTTGCTCCTGCCCGTGGAGGAGCTCTGCCGCAGGGCACGCGAGGCGGGCGTGGTCTCGGTCGTCGACGGTGCTCACGCCCCTGGCCAGGTCCCGCTCGACCTGGAGCGGCTTGGGGCGGACTTCTATGCGGGCAACTGCCACAAGTGGCTCTGCGCCCCAAAGGGCGCGGGCTTTCTCCACGCCAGGCGCGAGCGACAGGAACTGCTCGACCCACTCGTCGTGGGCTGGTCGTCCCGGGAGGCGGAGTTCGCGCTGCGGCACGACTGGCGGAGCACGCGCGACCCGGCTGCCTATCTCGCGGTTCCCAACGCGATCGAGTTCGTGCGCGAGCACGCGCGGGCAGTCGAATGCCGAGCGCTGCTTCGGAGAGGATCCGAGCTCCTGTCGGCGGCCGGATTCCTGCCGTTTGCTCCCGACCAGGGTCTGCAGATGGCGAGCTTCCGGCTCCCGAGCTGCGACGCCGAGGAGGTCGAGCGCCGGCTGCGCGAGGAGTTCCGGATCGAGGTGCCGGTCCGAGCATGGAACGGGCACCCACTGATCCGCGTGTCGGTCGCGCCCTACAACACCGCCGACGATCTCGAGCGGCTGGAGGCGGCGCTGCGCATGATCTTCCCGGCCGCGTAGTCCGCCGGCGTTACCGGTTCGTGACCGGACCATGGACACGGCCGGACCGGCCGACTGCATCGTCCTCTCGAGGCCGCCGCCAGAGAGCGGCCGACGACCAGAGAGGAGTCGAGATGCACACTCGCAACACGCACCTCCGCACATGGATCGCAGCGGCTCTCGCAGCAGCTGCCGTCGCTGCACCGGCCGCGCAGGCAGGGGGCCCCGACGATCGCGCGGTGTACCGCGGAAGCCCGCTGGTCGCGCCCGCGAGCCAGAGCCCGGACGACCGCGCGCTCTACCGCGGCGCCTCGGAGAGCAGCCTGGCCGTCGACGATCGTCCGTTCGCGCGGAACGCGGCCGCCATCGATCCCGGCAACCCCACCATCGAGATCGTCAACTCGCCGAGCGGCTTCGACTGGAGCGACGCGGCCGTGGGCGGCACCTTCGGCGTCATGGTCGCCCTCGTCGGCATCGGCGCGATCCTGATCGTGCAGCGCCGCCGCCACACCCTCACCCCCGCCTAGGCCTCTCTGGCCGCCTCGTCTCGGCGGACGTCACACGACGTCCGCCGACAGGGCGGCGGAGTAGGCTCGAGCCATGTGCTTCGAGCTCGACTCGCTGCCGCCGATCCCCGTGATCGGCGGCGCCGCCGTGTCACACGACGACCTCGTGCTCCAGGCCGCCGACGGCACGGAGCTCGCCGCATTCGCCGCGGCGCCCGATCGGACGCTCGGCGTCGGCGTCCTGATCCTGCCCGACGTCCGAGGGCTCTACCGCTTCTACGAGGAGCTGGCCCTTCGCTTCGCCGAACGCGGCTACCCGGCGGTCGCGATCGACTACTTCGGGCGGACGGCCGGCGTCGGCAAGCGAAGCGACGACTTCTCGTACCGGGAGCACGTCGACCAGACGACGCCCGGAGGGCATCCAGGCCGACGTGGGCGCGGGCGTTGCGCACCTGCGCTCGCCGGCGGCCGAGTCGTGCCGCTCGGTCTTCACCGTCGGCTTCTGCTTCGGCGGTCGCCATTCCTGGCTCGCCGCGGCGGCCGGGCACGGGCTGGCCGGTGCGGTCGGCTTCTACGGACGGCCGGGCCCCGGCGCGGACGGCTCGCCGGGCCCGGTGCAGCGGGCCTCCGAGATCCGCGCGCCGATCCTCGGCCTGATGGGCGGCGCCGATCAGGCGATCAGCGCGGAGGACGTGGCGGAGTTCGACCGCGCGCTCGAGACCGCGGGTGTCGAGCACGAGCTCGTCACCTACGACGGCGCGCCGCACAGCTTCTTCGACCGGAAGTACGAGGAGCACGCCGAGGCTTCGGAGGACGCGTGGAGGCGCGTCCTCGCCTTTCTCGAGCGCTACGGCTAGAGCCGCGTGCCGGTCGGATACCTCGTCTCGACGGGGCTCATGGCCTGGTGCACGCTGTTCGCGCTGGCGCCGCCGCGGCCGCCCCGGTCGAGCCCGTCGAACCTCGCCTACTGGTTCGGGTTCCTGGTCAACGAGGTGCCGTTCGTGGCCTTCTACTGGCTGCTCGCATCGACGTTGCTCGCGCTCGGTCAGGGCGACCTCGACACGCCGCTCGGCTGGGTCGGGCTCGGCTTGTCGCTCCTGACGACGGTCGGTCTCGCAATCCTCGTCCGGCCGCAGCCTGCAGGCCGCACCGGCTCTGGATCGCGCCCTGAGCGAAGGTCTCGGCGCTGGATGGCGGGAGGCGGTCGACCCCGAACTGGCGGCCGGGCTGCGCCGCCGCCTCCCGTTCGCCCGGATCTTGCTTGCCCCGTTCGTCTTCCGTCGGCGCGACGTCGAGCGGATCGCGAACATCAGCTACGGGGACGCGGGCAGGGCGAACCTGCTCGACGTCTACCGCCGCCGTTCCGCGCCCTCGGACGGTCCGACGCTCGTCTATTTCCACGGAGGCGCGTTCCGCAGCGGGCGCAAGAATCGTGAGGCGCGTCCGCTCCTCTATCGCCTCGCGAGCCAGGGCTGGGTGTGCGTCAGCGCGAACTACCGCCTGAGGCCGGCGACGTTCCCCGACCACCTGATCGACGTGAAGAAGGTCATCGCCTGGGTGCGCGAACACGGCCGGGAGTACGGGGCCGACCCGGATGTGCTCTTCGCGGCGGGCAGCTCCGCCGGCGCGCACCTGGCGTCGACGGCTGCGCTGACGGCCAACGATCCGCAGCTCCAGCCCGGGTTCGAGCATGCGGACACGTCGGTGAGCGCCGTCGTCTGCCTCTACGGCTATTACGGCTCCACGAGGACCGCTGGGCGCCCGTCGTCACCCCTCGACTACCTCGAGAGGGATGCGCCGCCGTTCTTCGTCGTTCACGGCGAACGGGACACGTTGGTGCTCGTCGAGGACGCGCGCCGGTTCGTCGACGCCCTTCGGAACAGCTCGTCGGAGCCGGTCGTCTACGCCGAGCTGCCGGGCGCGCAGCACACGTTCGACCTCTTCCACTCGATCCGGTTCGAGTCGGTCGTCGACGCGGTCGAGGCGTTTGCGGCCTGGGTGCGATCGCCCAGGCACGACTCTCGGTAGTGTCGCGACGGATGAGCGTCGCGGCTGTCGAAGTCGAGCACAGCGTCACGCCGCGAGAGCTGTTCTTCGACCTCGTCTTCGTGTTCGGGTTCACACAGGTCGCGACGCTGCTCACCAACGACCCGACGTTCGCCGGGATCGGCCGTGGAGTGCTCGTGCTGGCCGCGCTCTGGTGGGCGTGGACGGCCTATGCCTGGCTGACGAACACCGTCGACCCCGAGGAGGGGGTCGTCGGAGCCGCGCTGCTCGTCGCGCTGATCGCCATGTTTGTCGCGGCGCTCGTCGTGCCGGAGGTCTTCGACGGCGAGGGCGTCCTGTTCGGCGCCTGCTTCCTCGTCGTCATCGCGATGCACCTCACGCTCTACGCGCTCGCCGGCCGCGGGAACCGCGACCTGCTCGGAGCGGTGCTGCGGCTGGCGCCGTGGACGCTGCTCGGCACCACCCTGATCCTCGTGGCGGGCTTCACGGACGGCGCACGCACCTGGCTCTGGCTCGCCGCGCTCACCTGCATCTACGTCGGCGCCGGGCTGAGCGGGTCGAGGGGCTGGCAACTGCACCCGTCGCACCTCGCCGAGCGCTACGGCCTCGTGCTGATCATCGCGCTCGGCGAGGCGTTCATCGCGATCGGGATCGGCGCGACGGGAATCGGCATCGGCCCGGGCGAGGTCGTCGCCGCGATCCTCGGGATACTCGTCGCCACCTCGTTCTGGCTCGCCTACTTCGACTTCTTCTCGATCCGCGGCGAACAGATGCTCCGCGAGCGCGAAGGCCCGGAACGCGTGGCGCTCGCCCGCGACCTGTACGCCTACGCGCACCTCCCGATGATCGTCGGCATCGTGCTCTTCGCCTTCGCGATGAAGACGATCGTCGGGCACGTCGGCGACGAGCTCGACTCCGTCGCGGCCTTCGCGCTCTGCGGCGGCAGCGCGCTCTACCTGCTCACGTACTCGGCGATCCGGATTCGGATCGAACGGCGGCTGAGGGTGAGCCGCGGCCGGCTAGCCGCCGCGCTCGCGCTCCTACTCCTCCTCCCGGTGGCGACGATGGTCCCGGCGCTCGCCGCACTTGCGCTGGTGACCGCCGTCTGGCTGGCGTTGCACACGTACGAGCTCGTCTGGTGGCGCGAGGCTCGCGCCGAGTCGCGCTCGGTCCTCGCCTCGCCGTAGCGCGCGTTCGAGAGAAGCGCCTCGCCAGGAGATACTGGCGGCGGCGCGACCCCCGCCACCACGATGACGAGTCACGACGAGCAACCGCGGCGACCAGCGCCACGGGAGAACGAGAAGGCGTACGGCAGCGCCCCGGCGTTCCGGCCGGCGAAGCGCGAGCCGCTGCTCGTCCGAACGGTCCCGGTCGCCAAGGAGGTGCCGCGCTACCGGCTTGGCAGCGCCAGCCGCGACCTGCTGGCCGGGGTCACTGTGACCGCGCTGGCGCTTCCTTCGGCGATGGCCTACGGCGAGCTCGCCGGGCTCTCGCCGGTCAACGGCCTCTACGCGCTGCTCGGCCCGACGCTCGCTTACGTGCTGCTCGGCTCCTCCAGGCGGTTGGTGATCGGGCCGGAGGGCTCGGTCTCGACGCTCGTGGCGGCCGCCGTGCTGCCGCTCGCCGTCGCGGGCAGCGGGGAGGCGGCCGAGTTGGCGTCGCTGCTCGCCCTGCTCGTCGCCGGCTGCTTCCTGCTCGCGCGGGCTCTTCGGCTCGGCTGGGTCGCCGACTACCTCTCCCGCCCGGTGCTGATCGGCTACCTGCATGGGGTCGCGGTGGTGCTGGTGATCTCGCAGCTCGGCAAGCTGCTCGGGGTTCCGGTCGAGGCGACCGAGCCGCTGCAGCGGCTGTGGGAGGTGGCGCGAGAGTTGGGCGACGTGAGCGGGGCCACGGTCGCGCTGAGCGCCGTCGCGCTCGCCGCCCTGCTCGTCCTGCGCCGGTTCTTGCCTGCGCTCCCCGGCGCGCTGCTCGTGGTCGTGGGGGCGATCGCCGCCTCCTGGGCATTCGACTTCGCCGGGCACGGAATCGCGACGGTCGGCCCGGTTCCCGGCGGCCTGCCACGCCCGAGCCTCCCGACCCCGCCGCTCGCCGACGTCGTCCAGCTGCGTGCCGGCGGCGCTCGGTGTCTTCCTCGTCTCCTTCGCCGACGAGATCCTGACGGCGCGTGCGTTCGCGGGCCGGCGCGGCGAGCACGTCCGCGCCTCGCAGGAGCTGTTCGTGATGGGCGCGGCGAACGCGGCCGCCGGCTTCACGCAGGCGTTCTCGGTCGGCGCCAGCGGCGCCCGCACGGCGGTGAACGAGGCGATGGGCGCGCGCACGCAGATCGCGGGGCTGTTCGCGGCCGGCACGGTCGTCGTCGTCCTGCTCTTCCTGACCGAGCCGGTGCAGTACCTGCCGAGCGCGGTGCTCGGCGCGGTGCTCGTCTCGGTCGCGATCAACATCGTCGACGTGCGCGCCTGGCGGACGCTGGCCGCGATCGACCGGGTCGAGGTTGCGATCGCCGCCGTCACCGTCTCCTGCGTCGTCGTCTTCGGCGTGCTCGAGGCGCTCGTCGTCGCGGTCGGGCTCTCGATCATCGACACCGTGCGCCGCAGCGCCCGCCCCTACGATGCGGTGCTCGGCTGGGTGCCGAGGCTCGAGGGCTATCGCGACGTCGCCCTGCACCCCTCGGCGGAGGTGACGCCGGGCATCGTCGTCTACCGGCTCGACGACAGGCTCTTCTTCGCCAACGCCGGCTACGTCAAGGCCCGCGTGCTCGAAGCGATCCGGGCCGCCCCGACCGAGACGTCCTGGCTCGTGTTCGACGCCGAGGCGGTCAGCCACGTCGACGCGACAGGGATCGAGGCGCTCGGCGAGCTCGCGCGTGAGCTTCGCGGCGAGCAGGTGACGCTCGTGGTCGCACGCCTGCGCTCACGCCTGCTATCCGACTTCGAGTTGGCCGGCGTGGTCGAGGAGATCGGGCGCGAGCGCTTCTACCCGAGCGTCACTCTGGCTGTCGCAGGCTGCGCGGCCGAGCCGTAGAGGCTGTAGGCGCCGGGCTCGACCTGACAGCGAGCCAGGTGCCGACCACACGCAGCGCGGGCGCACGCACGCCCGGCACGGCTCGCTCGGGCCGTGCAATTGTTCTCGGGATGGCCGCAACCGCGACCGAAGTGCTCGCGCCCGGAGTCTTCGACGACGCGTACCGGCGGATCGCGCCGCTCGTGCATCGCACGCCGCTGCTGCATTCGACGTCGCTCTCGAACGAGACCGGCTACGACGTCTGGCTGAAGGCGGAGATCTTCCAGCGGACGGGCTCGTACAAGGTGCGCGGCCCGAGCAACAAGCTGCCACAGCTGTCGCGGGACGAGCAGGGAGCCGGCGTCATCTGCTCCTCGGCCGGCAACCACGCGCAGGGCGTCGCGTACGCGGCCGCACGGCTCGGGATTCCCGCGACCGTCCTGATGGCGAGCAACGCGACGCCGGCGAAGATCGCGGCGACGAAAAGCTACGGCGCCGAGGTCATCCTCCACGGCACGATCTGGGACGAGGCGAACGCCGAGGCGATCCGCCTCCAAGCCGAGCGCGGCCTGACGTTCATCCACCCCTTCGACGACCTGCAGCTCATCGCGGGGCAGGGAACGATCGGCCTCGAGATCCTCGAGGACGCGCCCGATGCCCACACGGTCATCGTCCCGATCGGCGGCGGCGGGCTGATCTCAGGCATCGCCGCCGCGATCAAGGGACGGCAGCCGGAAATCACGATCGTCGGGGTCGAGTCGACCGGCGCACCCGCGATGACGCTCAGCGTCGAACGCGGCGAGCTGGTCACGCTCGAGGAGAACCACTGCGCGATCGACGGGCTCAAGGTGATGCGCGTCGGCGAGACGACGTTCTCGATCGTCAGCGAGCTCGTCGACAAGCTCGTCACCGTCGACGATGAACGCATCTTCGACGCGGTGCTGTGGACGATGTCTCGCTGCAAGCTCGTCGTCGAAGGCGCAGCGGCGGCCCCTCTCGCCGCGCTGCTCGAGGGTCGCATCGAGGCCGAGCCTCGCTCGAAGATCGTCTGCGTGCTCAGCGGCGGCAACCTCGACCTCGAGCAGCTGCGCGGCCGCGTACTGAACTAGAACTCGCTAGTACAGGCCGGTTTCCGGGCGAATTCCGCGCGGTGTCACGGCGTGGGGATGGTCACGGTCGGAGCGCCGAGTTCGGTTTTTGGGATCGCGTCACCCGGTTAACGCCGAGGTAGACGACAGAGGAGGGTGGGATGGGCGCCGACCAAAAAATGCGCGGATCTTCGGAGTGCTCTTCCTGATCACGTTCGTCACGTCGATCGGTGCACTGGCTCTCTTCCAGCCCGTCCTCGACGACCCAGCCGGATACATCGCCGGTGGCGGGAAGGACAACCAGATCTACCTGGGCGCCTTCCTGGAGCTGCTGCTCATCCTCGCCAACGTCGGAACCGCCGTTGTGCTCTACCCGATCGTGAGGAGACAGAACGAGCTCCTCGCCATCGGCTACGTCGCTGCTCGAATCATCGAGTGCGTCTTCATCGCGGGCGGGATCATCCTTGTGCTCGGGGTCGTCAGCCTGCGCCAGGACTCTCCGGACGCGGCCGACCTCGCCGTCTCGCTCGCCGCGCTCAAGGATTGGACGTTCCTGTTCGGCCCTGGGCTCATCGTCCCCTTCGGGAACGGGCTGATCCTCGGCTACCTGATGTACAGCTCCGGTCTCGTCCCGCGGCGCATGGCCTGGCTCGGACTGATCGGAGGGCCGCTCCTTCTGATCGGGAACATCGGCGTGCTCTTCGACTGGTGGGAGCCAACCAGCGTGGCGTTCCTGGTTGTCCCCGAGTTCCTGTGGGAGTTGTTCCTCGGGATCTACGCGGCGGTCTGGGGATTCCGGAAGGATGCTCCGATCCTCTCGGCGCGCAGCACGATGGCTCCGCAGACCGACGCGGCGTTCGCTAGATCGTCTTGAACTGCTCGAACGGCTGGCGGCAGCTCTCGCAGTAGCGGAGCGAGCGGCAGGGGGTCGGGCCGAAGATGTTCTCCAGGCGCGTCTTCGTGGAGCCGCAGTACGGGCACTTGAACGCGCCCTGGCGGAGCTGGACGATCGTCGGCGCACCCGCCTCGCGCGGCGCCGGCGGCGCGAAGCCGGCCTCGCGCAGCTTTTCGCGCCCGGCCGGGGTGATCCGGTCGGTCGACCACGAGTCGTCGATCACGACCCGTACGTCGGGCTCGGCGCCGAGCTCGCGGATGCGGGCGTCCATCGCGTCGCGCATCACCTCGAGCGCGGGACAGCCGAGGAACGTGGGCGTGAAGTCCACGCGCACGCGCGAGCCGTCGACCTCGACCTGACGGACGACCCCGAGCTCCACGAGCGAGATCACCGGGATCTCCGGGTCGGGGATCTCCGCCAGCGCGTCCCAGACGCGCTCCGCGGTTACCACGTAGCCCCCGGAACGCTGCGCCGCACCATCGTCATCTCCTCCCAGAGCTCGGCGAACTCAGGCGTGTGCCCGTCACGCTGATCGAGCAGCGGCCTCAACTCCTCGAGAGCACTGGTATAGCGCGGCTCCTCGGACAAGCGCTCGTGCCACATCCGGGCGTGCATCCGGTGGTAGGCCTCCTCGCGGTCGATCTTCGCCGCGAGGCCTGCGACCTGGGGATCGCTCGATGCCTTCAGCGACTCGATCCGGAGCACGTCGGCCTCCTCGTACAGCCAGTGACGTGCGATCGTGCGGGCCCAGTCGTCCGCGAGCCTGAGCTCGACGAGACGCGAGCAGCGGTACTCGTTCGGAGCGCGGTCGAACGCGAGCTCGTCCGCTGTCGTCCCGAGGTCGGCCGCGACCAGCGTGTAGAGGGCGCGGGCGTGGCCGATCTCGTTCTGCGCGATCGACGAGAAGGCGACGTCCTCCTCCAGGAAGGGCGCGATCCCCGTCCACTCGGAGTTGCGCCAGCCGAGGATCAGCTCGTCGTCAGCGATCTCGAGCAGCTGCTCGTTCACGCGCTTCCCTCAGCTTCTCCTTGAGCGGATACCCGTCGACCCGGTGGTAGTTCCGCTCGAGCTCGTCCACGAAGTCGTCGATCTCGAGCACCGCGTCCCGGGGGACGACCCAGAGCGCGACCGACTCGCCCCGCCTGCCGTACTGCTCGCGCGCGTAGGCCTCGGCGAAGTCCCGGTTGGGCGCGCCGATCGAGCCGGCGTGCTGGAAGGGCTGGCCCTTCCGTTCCTGCCTGAAGACCTCGTAGACCATCGCTTACGCCGCTTCGGCGAGCACGACCTCCCGCACCCAGGCGGAGTTCTCGCGCGCGAGCCGGCGCAGCTCGAGCCGCTCGGCCGTCTTCGGCCCGTGGCCCGTCACGACCTCACGCAGCTCGTTCCAGTCGGGCTCGGTGTACTCCCAGACGCCGTCCTCGTTCTTGCGCAGCTTCGGGTCGGGCACCGTCAGGCCGAGCTCCCAGATCTGGGGCACGTAGCCGTCGAGGAACTGCTGCCGCGCCTCCTCGTTGCCCTGGCTCTTGATCCGCCAGACGAGCATCGGGTCGTCCTCGGCGGGAATCGGGTTGCCGTGGAAGTGCATCAGCGGCCCCCACCACCGGTTCAGCGCCTCCTGCACGAGCTCACGCTGCTCGTCGGTGCCGTTCATCATCGTGAGGATCACGTCGCGGCCGTGGAGGATGTGGAACGACTCCTCCCAGCAGATCTTCTTCATGATCCGCGCGTACGGCGCATACGAGCACTTGAGCAGCGCCTTCTGGCTGATGATCGCCGCAGCGTCCACGAGCCAGGCGATCACGCCGACGTCTCCCCACGTCTTGGTGGGGTAGTGGAACACGTTGTGGAACTTGGCCCGGCCGGCGACGAGGTCCTCGAGGCACGCCTCCCGCGGCTTGCCGAGATCCTCGACCACGCGGTAGATCAGCTGGGCGTGGCCGACCTCGTCCTGCACCTTCGCCGTCAATGCGAGCTTGCGCTGAAGCGTCGGGGCGCGCAGGATCCACTCGCGCTCGGGCAGCACGCCCATGAGCTCGGAGTTGCCATGCATCTCGATGAACTTGATCAGCTTGGCCCGATACTCGTCGGGCATCCAGTCGCCGGTCTCGACCTGGCCGCCGGACTGGACGTACTCGAGAAATGCCTGTTCGTCCACGTCGAACGCCTCCCAACCGAACGATCGTTAGGGTCAATCGTACATGGCTTCACGTAGGCGTGAGCTGAGCCGTACAGCGGCGCGTCTGTTCGCCGAGCGCGGCTACCACGGGACGTCGATCGGCGACCTCGCGGAGGCGATGGGCGTGCAGAAAGGGTCGCTCTACGCGCACATCGACTCGAAGCAGGACCTGCTGTACGAGGCGACCCGCGAGGGCGCGCAGGCGTTCCACGCGGCGCTCGACAGCGTGCCCGAGGATCTCCCCGCCACCGAGCGCATCCGGCTCGCGCTGAGGGCGCATCTGCGGGTCGTGGCGGAGCAGCTCGACGTCGCGACGGTGTTCACGCGCGAGTGGCGCTATCTCGAGGGCGAGCGGGCGCTCGAGTTCCTCTCGGAGCGGCGCCGCTACGAGGAGCGGATCAGGTCGCTCTTCCGCGAGGGGCGCGAGACGGGCGGCCTGCGCTCGGACCTCGACGACGGCGCGGCTGCCCTGCTCGTGCTCTCCGCCGCCAACTGGGCCTACACGTGGCTGCGTCCCGAGGCGGACACGGACGCGCTCGCCGACCGGTTCTTCGCCCTGCTGCTCGACGGTATTCGCGGCTACTCCACGCCGGCCTAACCGAGCTCGCAGCCAAACGTCTATAGAGAAAGCGCTACCTAGGCGGCGGAGGGTGGCTGCTCTCGCTTGACATTTCTCTATAGACCTTTGAAGATCGCGTTTCCTCTATCGCTTCGGCGGCAGAGAGCAGTGCCTTCCAACCCAGAGGGGGAGAGGAATGCGAAGTCCGCTTCTCAGGTGGGTCGTCGTGGTCGCGGCTCTGTCCGCGCTCGCCGTGCCGGCATCGGCGCTCGGCGTCGCGAACATCCGCGAGCAGGACGACGGCCTACCCGACTACGACGTGGGTCCGGGGGGCGGTGATCCGAGGCTGGGCGCCCGCGCGACGTGGAACAAGTTCGGTACGCCCGCGACGCTCTCGAAGCGCGGGAAGTACCTCGCAACGAACATCCGCGGCAAGAACGCGTCGTTCGCCGCGCGCCGCTGGCTCGAGCGCAACAAGGCGCTCTTCCGCCTGCGCACGACGGCCGGCCTCGTGCTCGCCGGCGACACGCGGCTGCCCTTCAGCCGCGCTCATAGCGTCACCTTCCGTCAGATCTTCGACGGCCTCCAGAGCACCGACGGCCTGATCACCGTCGGCGTCACCGGGTCGGCGAGGAAGGGTTGGAAGGTCGCGTTCGTCTCGTCGACGCTGACCACTGACACGGCGCTCGACGGTCGCGCCAAGCTCACGGCTGCACAGGGTTGGGCGAGGGCTGCACGGGCGACGGGTGCGAGCTACTCGGTCGCGCAGGTGCGCGGCGCCAAGGCCGCCGGCGGCGGTTGGACCCAGCTCAACGCGCCCGCGAGCGGGGCGATCCAACGTGTTCGCCCGGTTGCCTTCCCGACCGTCCGCTCGGGCGTGATCCCGGCGTTCGAGTCGGTGGTGGCAAAGGGGCAGGACTCCATGTACCGCGTCGTCACCGACGCGCGGAACGGGGCTCTCCTGGCCCGCCAGAACCTCGTCAACAACGCAGCGAACAACGACCAGAACAAGCTCGTCGAGGTGAACACCTTCTCCGGCGAGGTCGCTGCCCCGGACGGGGGCTGCGGCCCCGACCACACGTTCGCCGTCGGCTCGGGCGTCCGCTACCTGGACGGCTTCGCCGCCGCGACGCAGCCGCTCAACGACATGGTGCTGCTGCTGATCAAGGACGGGGTCACCCTGATCTCGGCCGACACGAACTTCTCGCCGGAGCGGTTCCACTACGAGCCGGCCGGCGGGGTGCCTCCGGGCAACTACGTCGTTCGCGTCTGCGACTTCGCCGACGGCGCGGGCTGGTCGACTCCGCGGACGTACACCGGCCGCCTGATCGAGGACGACACGGCACCCGCCGCGCCGTACCTCGCGCGCTGGCGCGCCTTCCCGTCGAGCCCGCTGCTGGGCCCGGGCACCGGCGATCCCTGGAACCGGCTGAGCACCGACATCCGGCAGACGTTCTGCTGGAACGACGCCGAGGGCTGTGACGACGCGGTCGGCAACCTCGCCTCCCGGTACCCGTGGGATCACGACCCGGTGACCGACGCTCCGTCGTTCACCACGGTCGGCAACAACGCGGAGTCGGCCGAGTCGTGGACGCACCCGACGGCGCCGGCGCCGTTCCAGTTCCGGCCGGTCAGCCTCACGCGGGACTACACGTTCCCGTGGACGGACTCCTGGAACACGAGCGACTGCAACACGGGCGATCCGTCCGGGTCGGCGTTCGTCCCGGGCGTCTCGTTCGACATCTCCGCCGCGGTCACGAACCTGTTCGTCGCCCACAACTGGATGCACGACTGGGCGTACTACCTCGGGTTCACCGAGACCGCGTGGAACGGCCAGCGCCACAACTTCGGCCTGACCGAGCTCTGGCGGCAGAACGACCCGGTCATCGGCGACGCCCAGGCCGGCGCCGCGCTGCCGACGCCGCAGGCGTTCGTGGCCGGCTCGCGCAACAACGCGAACATGTCGTCCGGCTTCGAGGGCGGCTCTGGTGTCACGAACATGTACCTGTGGCAGCCGCAGCAGGGGACGTACTACGGGCCCTGTGCCGACGGCGACTACGACCTGACGCTGATCGGCCACGAGTACGGTCACATGATCGAGAACCGGATGATCGGCAAGGGCGCTCCGCGCCAGGGCCATCACGCCGGCGCCATGGGCGAGAGCCACGGCGACCTGTTCGGCATGGAGATCGTGAACGAGTTCGGCCGCGTTCCGGTGGACGGCGAGAACCGCTACGCGTTGTCCGTCTACGCCACGGGAAACAAGATCCGCGGCATCCGGAACTACGGGATGAACTTCCCGCAGACGGGTGCGTTCCCCACTGCGTCGAAGTACGTCCTGGTCAACCCGCTGAACTTCAGCGACATGGGCTACGACGTCAGCGGCCCGACCACAGTGTCCTCGCAGCAGGTGCACGCGAACGGCGAGATCTGGTCGGCCACCCAGTTCCGCATCCGCAAGCTGCTCGTCGAGAAGTACGACGACGGCTTCCCCTACGACGACGTCGAGCTGCAGGAGAGCTGCGCCCGGGGCGAGTACCCGCCGCAGGCCTGCCCGGGCAACCGGCGCTGGATGCAGCTCGTCTTCGACGCGATGCTGCTGGCGCCGGTCGGCCCGACCATGCTCCAGGAGCGTGACGCAACGCTGGCCGCAGACCTGATGCGGTTCGGTGGGGCGAACCAGAAGGAGCTCTGGCTCGGCTACGCAAAGAGCGGAATGGGCCAGACGGCGACGACCGGGAACAACACGTCCCTGAACGAGACCGACACCGACCCGGTGCCGGCCTTCGACTCGCCGCTGCACGACAACGCAACGATCACCTTCGCTGCCAAGGCCAAGGATGGCGGCACCGTCCCGGCACGAATCTTCGTCGGTCACTACGAGGGTCGTGTCTCGCCGATCGCGGACACGGATCCGGCCACGCCGGCCGCCGGCACACCGGCCAGCGTGACCAACCTCGACGACACGGCGAGGTTCGTGCCCGGGACGTACGAGTTCGTCGCGACGGCGCCCGGTTACGGCCACCTGCGCTTCCGGGCGAAGTTCAACCGGGGCGAGGAGTCCACGGTCGAGCTCCGCTTCCCGACGAACTACGCGTCCGCCAACGCGGGCGCGGCCGCAACCGGCGACACGAGCGGGGCCAATCCGGCCGCACAGGCCGCGCAGCTCCGCGCCCTGATCGACGACGCGGAGGCGTCCAACTGGACGACCGCCGGCAACGTCGACGCCGGGGGCAACCTGTCGGTCGACGGCAAGGCGGTCACGGTCGACCTGGCCGGGACCGACCCCGTCAACATCAAGCGCCTGCAGTTGAGCGCCATGGTCTTCTCGGGCCAGAGCCGCTTCACGGCTCTCCGCCAGTTCGAGATCTGGGCGTGCAACAACGGCAAGCGCGGCGCCGACTGCTCGCAGAGCAGCGGGTACGACAAGGTGTACACATCGCCGGCGAACGCCTTCCCGGGCGATCCGCCGCGTCCGGTGGCACCGATCCTGCTCTTGCGCGAGTTCGACATCCCGAACACGAAGGCGACGCATCTCCGCCTCGTGGTCAAGACGAACCAGTGCACGGGTGGGCCTGCGTTCCAGGGTGACCAGGACGCCGACCCGATCAACAACCCCGACTGCGACGCGAACTCGACCGCCGGAGTCCGGTTCGTCAGGGCCGCGGAGCTGCAGGCGTTCGCGTCTGACGGCAGCGTCTCCCGCTCCAAGCACTAGACCCGGAGAAACGCCCGGTAGAACGCGAGGGGCCGGCCACCGCCGGCCCCTTGCGGTTCCTTCTTGACTTCTCTCGATAGAGGTTCGAAGATTCGCGCCAGGCTCCGCCGCCCCGGGGGCAGCGGAGGTGTGTGCCTCAAATCAGGGAGGGGAGAGAATGCGATTCACGCTTCTCAGGCGTGCTGCCTACGCAGCCGCCTTAGGCGCTCTCGCACTACCCGCCTCGGCATTCGCAGTCGCGCAGGTCCAGGGGCATCCCGAGGGCCTTGCCGACTACGACGCCAGGGTGGGGCGTTGCGCCAACCAGCGCCCAGCGCGCGGCGGTCTAAGCGGCCCACGCGCCGGTGACCTGGAACCAATTCGGCACGCCGGCCACGCTGTCGCAAGCGCGGGAAGTACCTCGCCAAGGGTGTCGGCGGCAAGAACGCGACCGTCGCGGCCGCTCGCTGGCTCGGCCGCAACCGCGCCATCTTCGGGCTCGAGCGCGTCCGACAAGCTGGTGCTCGCAGGCGACACGCGCATGGCGTCCAGCCGCGGGCACGCCGTGAACTTCCGCCAGGTGGTCGGACGGTGTCGAGGCCGACCGAGGGCGGGCCTGATCACCATCGCCGTCACCGGCTCGGCGAAGCGCGGTTGGAACATCGCGTACGCCTCGTCGTCGCTCACGCGTAACACCAGCCTCCCGGCCGCGCGAAGCTCTCCGCTGCGCAGGCCTGGGTGAACGCGGCGAACGCCGTCGGCGAGCAGCTACTCGCTGGCGACGTCCGCGACCGCAAGGCCGGCGCGCGGCTGGATCAACCTGGCCGTCTCAGGGGTGGTGCGACATCCAGCGGCGCAAGCCCGGTGGTCTTCCCGACCGTGCGCGCGGGCGTCGTCCCGGCATTCGAGACGATCGTGCTCAAGGCGCAAGGAAGCGTTCGGCTACAAGCGTCGTCGTCGACGCGCGCAGCGGCGCGGTCCTGTCAGCCGGACGAACCTCGTCGCAGAACCTCGAGTCGGGCAAGCAGTCGAGCCTGCGTGACGACGTTCGACTTCGCGGCGAGCTGCCCGCGACCGACGGCGCCTGCGCGACTAAGAACGGCCCGTTCACCGTTCCGGCCGGGCATCCGTGCGCTCGACGGCTTCGCGGCGGCGACGATCCCGACGAACGACGTGGTGCTCAACTCTACTTCGGCACGGCGCGCTGATTCGATCTCGGCGGACACGCTGTTCTCGCCGGAGCAGTTCCACTACGAGCCGGCCGGCGGCGTGCCCCCGGGCGACTACTCCATCGAGGTGTGCGACTTCGCCGACGGGGCGGCATGGCCGGCCCCGACGACCTACACGGGCCACCGTCACCCTCGACGACACGCCGGCTCCGCCCCGGCGTACCTGGCGAAGTGGAAGACGTTCCCGGCGAACCCGCCGCTCACGCTGCTGCCGAGCGACCCGTGGAACAACCCGAGCACCGACACGCGCGAGACGTGGTGCTGGCGGCGCGGCTGCCCGATTGCGACAAGGTGGTCGGCAACCTCGCGTCCCGCGGTCCGTGGGACTACGACCTCAAGGCGAACGTCCCGACGTTCACGACCTCGCGGCAACAACGCCAAGTCCGCGACGTCGTGGACGAACGACACCGTCCCGAGCCCGCCGCAGTTCATGCCGACGAGCACGACGCGGGACTACAGCTTCCCGTGGACGAACTACGTGGAACAACGACGACTGCGAGCCGACCCCGGAACGGGCCTCCGGGCGCGACCTGGGACGACTCGGCGGCGACACGTCAACCTGTTCGTCGACCACAACCGGATGCACGACTGGGCGTACTACCTCGGGTTCACCGAGCAGAACTTGAACGCCCAGGACTTCAACTTCGGTCTCACCGAGCTGAGGCAGGAGAACGACCCGATCATCGGCGACGTGCAGTCCGGAGCACTGGTCGGCGCGCGTGACAACGCGAACATGATCACGCTGCCGGACGGGCGTCTCGTCGATCACGAACATGTACTTCTGGCAGCCGATCGCGGCGTCGTTCTACTCGCCCTGCGTGGACGGCGACTACGACATGTCGATCATCGGCCACGAGTACGGCCACATGATCGAGAACCGCATGATCGGCAAGGGCAACATCCGGGCCGGCTTCCACGCGGGCGCGATGGGCGAGAGCTTCGGCGACCTGAACGCGCTCGAGTACCTGAACGAGAACGGCTTCGTCCGACCGCGACGAGAATCCGCTGTGCGGCGGGCCGTATGCCACGGGCAACAAGCTCAACGGCATCCGCGAACTACGCCCTGGACTTCCCGATGTCCGGCGCCGATCCGGAGCCCGGCAAGCAGCTGAAGATCAACGCGTTGAACTTCAGCAACATGGGCTTCGACGTCACGGGCCGAGGCGAGGTGCACGCGGACGGCGAGATCTGGAACGTGACGAACTACCGGATCCGCCAGCTGCTCGTTGACAAGTACGACGACGACTTCCCGGTCGGACGACAGCGAGCTCCAGGAGTCCTGCGCCGAAGGCGAGCTGCCGCCACAGAACTGCCCGGGCAACCGGCGGTGGTTCCAGCTCTACTACGACGCGATGCTGCTGATGCCCGTCAACCCGTCGATGATCCAGGCTCGCGACGCGATCCTGACCGCGGACCTGATCCGCTTCGGCGGAGCGAACCAGAAGGAGATCTGGCTCGGCTTCGCACGGAGCGGATACGGCTTCGGGGCGACGAGCTCGAACACGGACGCCAACACGGACACCGATCCGACCCCGAGCTTCGCTTCGCCGCTTGCCGACAACGCGGTGATCGACTTCCGGGCCGAGGGCGAGTGACGGGACGGCGCTGACCAACGCCCGCTTCTTCGTCGGCCAGTACGAGGCCCGGACCTCGCCGATCGCCGACAGCAATCCGGCGACGACGGGGACGAACCTCGACGACGTCGCCGAGTTCGCTCCGGGCAGGTACGAGGTCATGGCAATGGCTCCCGGCTACGGTCTGCTCCGTGGCCGCAGTCAATCTCCACAGGGGCGAGCACGGCACGCTGGAGTTCCGCTTCGCGACGAACTACGCGTCGGCGAACGGCGGAGCCGTGGCTACCGGTGACACGAACGGGACGACGCCGGCGGCACAGGAGGCGAACCTGCGCGGCCCTGATCGACGACACCGAGAACACCGTCTGGACGACGCCGGGCAACGTTGACGCCCGCGACGGCGCCGGCGACCTCACGGTGGACGGCAAGAAGGTGACGATCAACCTGGCCGGGACCGATCCCGTCAGGATCAAGACGCGTGCAGGTGAGCACGCTGCTCGCGGCCGGCCAGAGCCGCTTCACGGCTCTGCGCCAGTTCCAGATCCAGACGTGCAACAACGTCAGGGCCGACTGCTCGACGGACGCGGGCTACACGACCGTGTTCACGAGCGGGTCGAATGCCTTCCCGGGCGACGTGCCGCGCCCGACGGCACCGCAGATGATCCTGCGGGAGTTCAACGTCTCGGACTCGAACGCGACCCACCTGCGCTTCGTCGTCAAGTCGACGCAGTGCACGGGTGCGCCGCAGTTCCAGGGCGAGCAGGATGCGGATCCGAACTCGACGACGGACTGTGACACGAACGTGCCCGCGGGCAGCTCGCGGTCGTTCGCTCGGGCGACCGAGGTCCAGGCCTTCAACAAGCAAGGGAACGTCCAGCTCGTTCACTAGGCCTCGTCACGTGGCTTAGCGCGCGACGACGGGGGCCGGCAGCAGCCGGCCCCCGTCTCTTTCTTCGGCCATTTGAAAGAGTTCCGCGGTCGGATCGCCCCGAGACGGGGGGAAGAAACGGGAGGAGTCTCATGAAGAAGGTGCTGTTCGTGGCGGTCGCGGTGGCGGCGGCTGCGCTGACGGGCGTGGTCACGGTCGGCTCGGATGCCGGCTCGGACACGCGTCCGGCGAAGTACATCGTGCTCTACGAGCAGGGCGCCTCGCCCGCGGCCGTGAAGCGGCCGTCAAGCAGGCGAAGGGCCGCATCCTGCGGGCCAACAACAAGGTCGGCGTCGCAACCGCGATCTCGGCCAACCCACGCTTCCGCGGAGACGCCGAGGCCTCGAGGGCGATCAAGGGCGTCGCCCGCAACATCCCGATCGGCAGGGCCAAGCCCGTCGCTGCGGCCGAAGCTCACGCCGGAGCAGCTGAACGCGTTCAGGCGTGCGTGCATCGCGGGCACCGCGGCGCAGAGAGTCGGGTTCCGGCTACCTCCACCACAGCAAGGGACGAGCCGCTGGCCGACCTGCAGTGGGACATGAAGATGATCCACGCGACGGTCCGACGGCTCGTACACGCGTGCAGCAGGGCAGCAAGCGCGTCCTCGTCGGCATCCTCGACACGGGCGTCGACGGCAACCATCCGGACATCGCCCCGAACTTCAACCGGGCGCTGAGCCGGAACTTCACGGCGGACATCCCGTCGATCGACGGGCCGTGTGCCGCCGGGCCGGACGCGTTCCGTGCAACGACCCGAACGACGTGCGACGAGAACTCGCACGGCACGCACGTCGCCAGCACGATCGGCTCGCCGATCAACGGCCTCGGCATGGCCGGCGTCGCGCCGAACGTCACGCTCGTGAACCTGCGGGCCGGGCAGGACTCCGGCTTCTTCTTCATGCAGGCCGAGCGTCGACGCGCTCACGTACGCGGGCGACCACGGCATCGACGTGGTGAACATGAGCTACTTCATCGATCCGTGGCTCTACAACTGTGGCAACCCGTTGCATCCGGTGCCGGAGGACTCGGCCGCAGACCGGGCGGAGCAGGCGACGATCTCGAGGCGACGCAGCGTGCGCTCGACTACGCGCACACGCACGGCGTCACGCTGATCGCCGCAGCCGGGAACGGGCACGAGGACATCATCATCCCGCACGCTCGACGTCCACGAGCCCGAACTTCCCGCTCGGCACGCAACCACAACCGGACGGTCAACAACACGTGCCTCGACCTGCCCGAGCGAGGGCAACAACGTGATCAGCGTCTCGTCGGTCGGCCCGAGCAAGACGAAGTCGGACTTCTCCAACTGGGGCTACGGCGAGATCACGGTGGCGGCTCCGGGCGGGTGGTTCCGCGACACGGGCTGGACGCCGGCGAATCCCGAACGGCGGCATCCAGAACCAGATCCTCGCCGCATATCCGAAGAACGTCGCCGTGGCGAACGGCGACCTGAACCCGGACGGCACGCCGAACAACCCGTTCGTCGTGCGCGACTGCAAGGGCTCGACGTGCGCGTACTACCAGTGGATCCAGGGCACGTCGATGGCGTCGCCGCATGCCGTCGGCGTCGCTGCGCTGATCGTGTCGCGAGTACGGCCACAAGCAGCCACGGGGGGATCTCGCTCCATCCGCTGTTCACGCAGGCCTACCTGGAGGCGTCCGCGACGGACACGCCGTGCATGTCGAACCAGCCGAACGGCACGTTCAGCTACGCGTTCGTTCAACCGGCCGGCCTCGTACACGACCTTCTGCCAGGGAACGCCGGTCTACAACGGCGTCTACGGGCACGGAATCGTGGACGCGCTCAAGGCGGTCGCAGATCGGCAAGGACATCCACATCGACTAGCGTTCGTCGCGAGTAGGCATCGAAGCGAGGGGGCCTGTCGGGCCCCCTCGCCGCGTCTACGGGCGGCGCGGGTCGTCGCCGAGCGGTAGGTGATCGCCTCGACGAGGCGGCCGTCCGGGTCGCGGAAGAAGAGGCCGACGGCGATGCCGTGGTCGTCGCTCCTCGTGCTCGATCCCCTCGTCCTCGAGGCGGCGCGCGAGCTCGGCGCGTTCCTGTTCGGATACGCGGAAGCCGGCGTGCTCGATCGGGCCCGTCCGGCCGTGGAAGGCGAGCGCGCCCGTGCGGAAGTACGCCATGACCGGATGGCCCTCCGTCTTGACGACGCGGGCGCCGAGCAGGCGCTCGTAGAAGGCGGCCGCCGCGTCGGGGTCGGGGCTCTCGAGGGCGACATGGTCGATTCCTGGCACCATCGCGATGGTGCGCCAGGCCGTCCTCATCGTCAACCCGTTCGCGACCGCAGTGACGCCTGCCCGGCTGGCTCAGGTCGAGGAGGTGCTACGGCAGGCGGTCGAGCTCCGGACCGTGCTCACCGAGCGCTCCGGCCACGCCACCGACCTGGCGCGCGAGGCGTGCGACGCCGTGGATGTCGTCTTCGTCTACGCCGGGGACGGCACCTTCAACGAGGCGCTCAACGGGCTCGACGGCGAGCACCCGATCGGTTTCGTGCCGGGAGGCGGCTCGAGCGTTCTCCCGCGCGCGCTCGGCCTCCCGCCGAAGCCGGTCGCCGCGGCGGAGCAGCTGGTGAGCGCGCTGCTCGAGGGTCGCGCGCGGCGGATCTCGCTCGGCCGCGTCAACGGCCGGCGCTTCGGCTTCTCGGCCGGCCTCGGCCTGGACGCCGAGCTCGTGCGCCGCATGGACGCGCTCGGCCGCGACGAGAACGGCAAGCGCCCCGGCGACATCCGCTTCGCGTGGACGCTGATCCGCCTGGTCGCGGAGGAGCGGGCGCGGATGAGCCCGGCGCTCGAGGTCACCGGGCTCGGGCGCGCGGCCTTCGCGCTCGTCGCCAACGGCGACCCGTACACGTACGTCGGCGCGATCCCACTTCGGGTCGCTCCCGACGCGCGCTTCGAGCTCGGCCTCGACGTCGTCGGCGCGCGCGAGCTGCGGCCGGGCGCCCTACCCCGGTTCCTCACCTACGTCCTGCGCGGGGGCGGCCAGCAGCGCGCGGAGGATGTCCTCTACGGCCACGACCTCGACGCCTTCGAGGTCGTCTGCGACGCACCGACGCCGCTCCAGGTGGACGGCGAGGACCTCGGCGACGTCGACCGCGCCGTCTTCGAGTGCGAGCGAGACGCAATCTCCGTGCTTGTCTAGCCGTCTAACCTCGGTACAGACCTGTGAACGGAGGACGCAACACCGGGAGGAAAACCGCCCTGCTCGCAGGGGGGCTCGTGCTCGGCCTGGCGCTCGTCGGGCTCGCCTCCGGTGAGCGCTGGCGCGGAGGCGAGGGCCACGCCGAGGGCTCCGTGCCGGTGTTTCTCATCGACGTGATGCTCGTCGTCGGCGCGATCCTCGGCGCCGTCACGATGGTGCTCTTCGCACTCGTCTACGGAGGCTCGTACGGGTCGGTCGCGCTCGAGCGCCGGCGCCGCTCGTCGACGATGCGGGTGCTGACCTCGGTGACGATCGTGATCGTCGCGATCTTCGCCACGGTGGCGATCCGCAAGGCGCTCCGCGAGCGCTGGGGGAACGACGGCAGCTCGAAGATCGAGCAAGCGCAGCCCCAGCAGCGCAAGGGGGAGAACGACGGCGCGAGCGACGACCGCACCCTCGACTGGCGCTTCGTCGGCGGAGCCTTCGTCGTCGCGCTCTTCGGCAGCGCCTATGCCGCCCGCCTCGTGCTGAGAGGCGGCGGCGAGTCGCCGCCGGAGGACACGGCCGAGGCCGTCGCCCGGATCCTCGACGAGACCCTCGACGACCTGCACGACGAGCGTGACCCGCGCCGCGCCGTGATCGCCGCGTACGCGCGCATGGAGCGCGCGCTCGCCGCGCACGGGCTGGCCCGGCGGCAGTCGGAGGCGCCCCTCGAGTACCTCGAGCGCGCGCTCGAGGAGCTGCACGCGAGCGCGTCGTCGGCGTCGCGGCTCACGCGCCTGTTCGAGTGGGCGAGCTTCAGCAACCATCCGGTCGAGCCGGGGATGAAGGAGGAGGCGATCGAGGCGCTGGAGGCGGTCCGGGCGGAGCTCACGGCTCCGCTCGCGCCGGTATGAGCCGCGCCGCCAAGTCGGCGATCTGGGCGGCCGCGGTGGGCCTCGTCCCGCTGCTGGTCGTGCTGTGGTTCTTGCCCGGCCGCCGCGGGCTCGCCGTCGATGTCTTCCTTCTGGTGGTGGCCGCAGGCGCCGTGCTCGCGCTCGTGCGCGCCCTCGCCGACGCGGCGCCGAAGGCCACGGCCGAGCCGCCGCCGGGGCGGCGGCGGCTCTTGCAGCGGCTCCCGGAGCTCGAGCGCACCGAGCGTGCGGTGCTGCTCGCCGCTTCGAACGCGTTCGACGTCCACTACCGGCTGCGGCCGATCCTCCGGGAGATCGCGGCGCAGCGGCTGGCGACCCGGCGCGGGCTCGCGCTCGACCGCGACACCGCCGCTTCGCGCACCGTCGTCGGAGAGGAGGCGTGGGAGCTCGTACGCCCCGACCGCGAGCCGCCGCACCTGCGCTTCGGCCCGGGAGTGGGAGCGCGCGACCTCGCCAAGGTCGTGGACTCGCTGGAGAGAATCTAGGAAGCGATGAGCGAGATCGAGCAAACCGCCGCGAGCTGCGAGCGCCTCCTCGCCGAGGTCGAGCGCGCCGTGGTCGGAAAGCGCGAGGCCCTCGAGCTCGTCCTGCTCGGGCTGCTCGCGGACGCGCACGTGCTGATCGAGGACTACCCCGGTCTGGCCAAGACGCTGATCGCGCACTCGTTCGCCCAGGTGACCGGGATGGAGTTCTCCCGCGTCCAGTTCACGCCCGACCTGATGCCGTCCGACATCACCGGCTCCTCGATCTACAACCAGCGCACGTCCGACTTCGAGTTCCGGCCGGGCCCGATCTTCACGAACCTCCTCCTCGCCGACGAGATCAACCGCGCGCCGCCGAAGACGCAGGCCGCCCTGCTCGAGGCCATGCAGGAGCGCCAGGTCACCATCGAGGGCAAGACCCATCCGCTCGCCCGGCCGTTCGTCGTGCTGGCGACCCAGAACCCGATCGAGTACGAGGGGACATATCCCCTTCCCGAGGCGCAGCTCGACCGGTTCCTGCTCCGCATCGGCGTCGGCTACCCCGACCGTGAAGGCGAGTCCGAGGTCCTGCGCAGACGGCTCGAGCGGCGCGCCGACGAGATGGAGCTGACGCCGGTCCTCGACCCGGCCGGTCTCGTGGCGATGCAGCGCTCGCTCGAGGCCGTGCACGTGTCCGAGGCCGTGATCGGCTACGTCGTCGACGTCGTCGCCGCCACGCGCTCCGACGGCAGCGTCCAGGTCGGCGCGAGCCCGCGCGGCTCGCTCGCCATCCTCAAGCTCGCCCGCGGCCGCGCGCTGCTCGCGGGCCGCGACTTCGTCACGCCCGACGACGTGAAGTCCGTCGCGGCGCCGGCGCTCGCCCACCGCCTGATGCTCCGCCCGGAGCTGTGGGTCCAGCGCATCCGCCCCGACGACGTCGTGCAGCGCGTGCTCGAGCGGGTGCCGACTCCGGCGGCGGAGGACTTGGCACGCGACAGCGCCGGCGCGCAACCGTGAACCCGAGCCGCCTGTCCGCGAAGCGGACCGGTGGAGGGGGTCTGGGGGAACCGGGAGGTTCCCCCGGCGGTGCATGACCAGGGCCGCGTCGCCGAAGCTCGCGGCCTACGCCGGGCTTGTCGGCGCCGCGCTCCTCGGTGCGCTCGCTCTCCGGAGGCCGGAGCTGGTCGCCGTCGCCGGCGCGTTCGTGTTGCCGCTCGCGCTGGCGCTCGCATTCGACCGCGAGCCGAAGCTGCGCGTGACACCGGAGCTCGAGCGCGAGCGCGCGCTCCAGGGCGACGAGCTCACGCTCACGCTGGATGTCGAGGGCGACCCGGTCGAGCGCCTCGAACTGCTGGTCGACGTCCCGCCGGGCGTCGAGGTCGTCGACGGCTCGCCCCGGGCCGTGCTCCGCCTCGGCCGCGAGGACGAGCTGACCCTCGACCTGAGGTTGAAGGCTGTGCGCTGGGGCGCCTACCTGCTCGGCGGCGTCCGCATCAGAGCGCACGACCGCTTCGGCGTGCTCCTCCACGAGCAGCACCTCGACTCGACGCTGCCGCTCAAGGTCTACCCGCACGCCGAGACCCTTCGTGCACTCCTTCGCCCGCAGGAGACGCAGGTCTTTGCCGGCAACCAGGTCGCGCGGACCCGCGGCGAGGGGATCGAGTTCGCCGACCTGCGGCCGTTCGCGCCCGGCGACCGCCTGCGGCGGATCAACTGGCGGGCGAGCGCCCGCCGCGGGACGATCTGGGTGAACGAGGCCCACCCGGAGCGAAACGCCGACGTCGTCATCTTCCTCGACACGTTCGCCGAGGCGAGGGGCGGCGGCCGGGGCACGCTCGACCTCGCCGTCGGCGCCGCCGGGTCGCTCGCCGAGCGGTACCTGCGCAACAAGGATCGCGTCGGCCTCGTCGGGTTCGGCGGCGTCCTCAACTGGCTGCTGCCGGCCACCGGGATCGTCCAGCTCTACCGGATCGTCGACTCCCTGCTCGACACCGAGATCGTCCTCAACTACGCCTGGAAGAACCTCGACGTGATCCCGGCGCGGACGCTCCCGCCGAAGGCACTGGTCGTCGCGCTGACGCCGCTGATCGACAAGCGCTCGGTCGCGGCGCTGCTCGACCTGCGGCGGCGCGGCTTCGACCTCGCCATCGTGGAGATCGACCCGGCGCCCTACGTCCAGTCGGGCACCGACGAGCTCGAGCGGCTCGCCTTCCGGCTGTGGCGGCTGCGCCGAGAAGCGCTCCGCTCCGAGTACGAGCGGGTGGGCGTCCCCGTCGTGCCGTGGCGCGCGGACGAGTCGCTGCAGGTCGCATTGGAGGAGGTGCGCTCGTTCCGGCGGGGAGCCAGAGCCGTCCGCGGGTAGCGGCGGGAGCCGGGGCCTTCGTGCTCGCGCTCCCGTTGGCCGTCTATCCGGTCGTGCTGCGGCCCTCGGTGGCCGCGCTTGGGATCGCCGGGATGCTGTTGCTCGCCGGCGCCCTCCTGCGGCCGTCGGCGACGTTGGTGCCCTGGGCGGTGGCGTCCCTGGCCGCGGCCTACGGGCTCGCGCTCGCGCTCGCCGACGACGACCTCGACCCACGTGCAGGCTTCTTCGCGGCCGGGCTGCTGCTCGTCGCCGAGCTCGCGTTCTGGTCGGTCGACGCCCGCCGCTGGCCGCGGGAGGACCGCGCTGCCGCGCGCTTCCGCCTGGCCGGTCTCATCGTGCTGGCGCTCGCCGCCGCGACGATCGGGACGCTGCTCATGGCCGCCGGCGCGGCCGTGCCCGCGGGCACCCAGGCCCTCCAGGTCGTCGGCGCGCTCGGTGCAGTCGGTGCGCTCGTGACCCTCGCCCTGCTCGCTCGCCGCTAGTTGACGCCCGGGCGTGCTTACCTTCCCACCGTGAAGAAGCTGCTCCTGCTGACCACGCTTGCAGCGCTCGCGCTGTCCGCATCGGCCTCCGCCCGCGTCGAGCGCCCGGTGGCGGCGCATGCAGCGCCGCCGCCGCTCAAGCTGCGGTCGAGCTGTGTCACGCCGCGCGGAGCGCAGCCGGGTCGTCCGCTTCCGGGCGGCAGACGGCATCCGCCTCATCGGCGTCGAGCTGGGCCGAGGCCCTCGCGGCCTCGTGCTCTCGCACGGCTATCACCAGAGCGTCTGCGACTGGATCGGCCAGGCGCGCCGGCTCGCGAGGGCCGGCTACCGGGTGCTCGTCTTCGACCATCGCAACCACGGCTCGTCGACGTACACGCGCAAGCGCTACTGGCGGATCGACCACGACGTGGTCGGCGCAGTCAGGGCCATCCGGGCGAGGGGCGCGAAGTCGGTCGTGCTCGCCGGCTCGTCGATGGGCGCGACGGCGGTGCTCACCGGCGCCGCCGCGCTGCGTCTGGGCGTCGACGGGGTCGTGAGCCTCTCGGCGCCGACGCACATCTCGATCGTCGACGCGCAGGCCGCCGTCGGCAGGCTGGCCGTGCCGACGCTCTTCGTCGCGGCCGAGGACGACGACCCCTTCGACGACGACGCGCGCACGCTGTTCGCCGCATCGGCCGCCCGGGAGAAGCAGCTGGAGCTGGTCCCTGCCTCCGACGCCCACGGCACCGGCCTGCTCCAGCTCGCGTCCGTGCGCGCGCTGTTCGACGAATTCCTGCGCAGTCACTCCGGCTAGCGGAACTACAATCGGGATGTGGCGCAGGTTCTTCCGGCCGAGCGCGATCTGAGGCGCGTGATCGGCGACGGCGATGCGGTCCCGGACGGGGAGGTCGAGGGGCTCACCGACCACGACCTCGTCGAGCTGTACCGCTCGCTCGTTCTGCTCCGCACCTACGACGAGCGCTCGGTGGTCTACCACCGCCAGGGCCGCATCGGGACCTACGCGATCTTCTGGAACCACGAGGCGATCCAGGCCGGGTCGGCGTACGCCCTCACGGACGACGACTGGATCTTCCCGAGCTATCGCGAGTCCGCGATCGGGCTGCTGCGCGGAATGCCCGTCTCGACCGTGCTGTCCTGGTGGCGCGGCCATCCGGCGGGCTGGTGGAACCCGGCCGACTACAACGTCGCCTCGATCTGCGTGCCGATCGGGACGCACGTCCCACACGCGGCGGGCCTGGCCTGGGGCAAGAAGCTGCGCGGAGAGAAGGCGTGCGCGATTGCCTACTTCGGCGACGGCGCCACCTCCGAGGGCTCCTTCCACGAGGGCGTCAACCTCGCGGCCGTCACCGGCGCACCCCTCGTGCTGATGTGCAACAACAACCAGTGGGCGATCTCGACGCCGCTCGAGGCGCAGACGCGCGCCGACAGCCTCGCCGACAAGGCCGTCGGCTACGGCATCCCGGGCATCCGCGTCGACGGGCTCGACATCCTCGCCGTGTTCGAGGCGACGCGAGAGGCGGTGGAGCGCGCGCGGGCCGGGGACGGCCCGACGTTCATCGAGGCCGTCCACTACCGCGCCGCGCCGCACGCGACGGCAGACGATCAGAAGGCCTACATCGACCTCGACCGCGTCGAGGAGGCGCGCGCCCGCGAGTGCGTCGGGCGCTTCGAGGGCTACCTCCGCCGCGCGGGGATCCTCACGGACGAGATGGCCGAGTCGATCAAGGCCGAAGCGGCCGAGAAGATGCGCGAGGGGATCGCGGCCGCCGAGGCTGAGCCGCCGGCCGATCCCGCGCTCCTGTTCGAGCACGCGTTCGTCGACCCACCTGCGTCGTTTCAGCGCGACCTCGCCGAGCTCCGCCGGGTTCTCGGAGGCTCGCTTGGCTGAGCTGACGCTGCTCGAGGCGATCAACGACTGCTTCCACGTCGAGCTCGAGCGCGACGGCGACGTGATGGTGATGGGCGAGGACGTCGGCCGCGCCGGCGGTGTCTTTCGCGCGACCGCGGGCCTGCGCGACCGCTTCGGCGCCGACCGCTGCTTCGACACGCCGCTCGCCGAGGCCGGGATCCTCGGCGGCGCGGTCGGGCTCTGCATGGCCGGGTTCAAGCCGGTCTGCGAGATGCAGTACGACGCCTTCTCGTATCCCTGTCTCGACCAGCTGATCACGCACGTCGGCCGCTATCGGTGGCGGAGCGGCGGCAAGCTCGGCTTCCCGCTCACCGTGCGGATGCCGTACGGCGGCGGTGTACGGGCCCCAGAGCTCCACGACGACTCGCCCGAGGCCTACTACGTCCACACGCCGGGCGTGAAGGTCGCGATCCCGTCGACGCCCTCCGACGCGAAGGGCCTGCTGGCGGCTGCGATCCGCGACCCGGACCCCGTCGTCGTGCTGGAGCCGAAGCTCCACTACCGGACGATGCGCGGCAACGTTCCCGAGGGCGAGCACATCGTCCCGCTCGGCAAGGCGCGGCTTGCACTCGAGGGCGGCGACCTGACCCTGGTCGGCTACGGGTCGATGATCCCCGTCTGCGAGGCGGCTGCGGAGCAGATCGACGCCGACGTCGAGATCCTCGACGTGCGCACGCTGAAGCCGCTCGACGAGGACGCGCTCCTGATCTCCGCCGCGAAGACCGGACGGGTCGTGATCGTGCAGGAGGCTCCCCGAACGTGTGGGTACGCGGCCGAGCTCGCCGCGATCCTCGCCGAGAAGGCGATCCTCGACCTGAAGGGCCCGGTGCTGCGGGTCACCGGCTACGACGTGCCCTACCCCTACTGGCAGATCGAGGACGCCTACATGCCCTCGGTCGCCCGCGTCGTCGACGCGGCTCGCAAGCTGCTCGAGTTCTGAGCCGACCATGACGCGGACGCTCGTGTGGTCGGGCCTGGACGAACCGAGGATGGAGATCGCCCGCGTGGAGCTCGACGGCGCGGCATTGTCGGTGCGAGGGACGCAGATCGGGATCGCGTACGAGCTCCGCTACGAGCTCGAGCCTGGGCGTCTACAGGCGCAAGTGGTCGGTGGGCCCAGTCTGGACACGGGCCTCGACGGCGCGGACTTCTTCGATCTCGCGTACTCCCCGGTCTTCAACTCGCTGCCGGTCTTGCGCGACCGACTGCTGGAGGGCGGCGGCGCACGTGACTACGTGATGCGGTTCGTCTCCGTTCCCTCGCTCGATGTGATCGAGTCGAAGCAACGTTACGAGCCGCTCGGAGATCGTAAGGTGCGGTATCGGTCGGGAACGTTCGCCGCTGACCTCGACTTCGACGCCGACGGCCTCGTCGTTCGCTACGAGGGCCTGGCAGAACGGGTCGGTTGAGCGAGCGCCTCCGGCTTTGGCTCGAGCGCGCGCAGTCCGGCTTCTACCTTCGCGATGCGGCGACGAACGAGCCCGTGCGCTGGGAGGACGAGCGGATCCGGGTCGTCCACGTCGCCGGCATCTCGTACCGGCCCGAAGCGCTCGACGACGCGTCCTTCGAGCCGGGCAGGCGGCTGGCGCTGGTCCCGGAGCCCGACAACGAGCACGACCCGAACGCGGTCGGGATCTGGAACGAGGACCGCACCGTCCAGGCAGGCTACGTCCCGCGCGAGGTCGCTCCGGAGCTCGCAGGCGACGAGCAGGCGATCTCGCTGTGGCGGGTCGAGGGCGGCCTGCGCGTGTTGATCGCACCGGCGGACGCCTGGATCGGACGGCCTCGCTCGTGAAGGTGAAAATCCGGCCGGCGTCGCAGGAGACCTTGGCCGAGCTCGCCGCCTGGCGGTACGACCCGCCGTACGACTTCTACGACGGCGACCAGGACCCCGTGCTCGATCCCGATCGCTACCACGGTGTGTTCGGCGAGGACGGAGCCCTCGTCGGCTTCTACTACCTGGAGGAGAAGGGCGACGCGGTCGAGATCGGCCTCGGGCTCCGACCCGACCTGACGGGCCAGGGTCTCGGCGGCGAGTTCTTCGCGGCCGGCCTCGAGTTCGTCAGGAGCCGCCATCCGGGCCGCGCGGTCGTGCTCAACGTCGCCGCCTTCAACGAGCGTGCGATCAAGGTCTACGAGCGCGCCGGCTTCCGCGAGACGGGTCGCCACATCCGCCGCTTCGTGCGCTGGGGAGAGGTCGAGTTCGTCGAGATGGAGGAGGCCGGCGCCCGCGGGTAGCTTTCCGCGCGCATGCCGTACGAGTTCAAGCTGCCGGACCTGGGCGAGGGCCTGACCGAGGGCGAGATCGCCCGCTGGCTCGTGTCCGAGGGCCAGGACGTTGCTGAGGACGACCCGCTCGTCGAGGTCCAGACGGACAAGACGACCGTCGAGATCCCGTCGCCGGCGGCCGGGAAGATCGCGCGCATCCTGGTCGAGGAAGGGCAGGTCGTCCCGGTCGGGACGGTGCTCGTCGTGATCGGGGAGGACGGCGCTGTGCCCGCTCCCGCGGTCGCGGAGGCGCCGCGGGCCGAGCCGGCGCCGTCCTCGGCGACGGCGTCCGCGCTCGGGGACGCCAAGGTGCGCGCGACGCCGCTCGTCCGCAAGATCGCGCGCGAGCTCGGCGTCGACCTCGCGTCGGTGGAGGGCACCGGGCCGCAAGGGCGGATCACCGAGGAGGACGTCCGTCGAGCCGGAGGCCCGCCCGCCGAGGGGCGGAGGGAGCCCCTCCGCGGAGTCCGCCGACTGATCGCCGAGCACATGACGCGGGCGCACCGCGAGGTCCCGCCCGTGACGTGGGTCGAGGAGGCCGACTTCCGCAACGTCGACCTGGGGCAGCTCGTGCCGCTGACGCTGAAGGCCGTCGCCCTGACGCTGAAGGAGTTCCCCGAGCTCAATGCGAGGCTCGAGGGCGAGGAGATCGTGTACCTCGACCGCTATGACCTCGGCATCGCGATCCAGACCGACCATGGTCTCGTCGTCCCGGTGGTGCGCGACGCCGACTCGCGTTCGATCGAAGAGCTGGACGCCGACGTGAGGCGGCTCGCCGAGGACGCCCGCGCGGGCCGGCTCAAGCCCGAGGAGCTGCGCGGCTCCACCTTCACGGTGACGAGCGCGGGCAAGCTCGCGGGGCTCTTCCAGACGCCGATCGTCAACCATCCCGAGGTCGCGATCCTCAGCCTCGGGCGCATCGCCGACCGGCCTGTCGTCCGCGACGGCGAGGTGGTCGTGACGCCCGTCGGCTACGTCGCGCTCACGTTCGACCACCGTGTGGTGGACGGCGCGCGGGCTGCCGCGTTCGGGTTGGCCGTTATCGAGCGGCTGGAACGCGGCCCCGAATGAACGGGAGCCCGGCCGCAGCCGGGCTCCCATAACGCGACGCTCGGTCCCTTCCGCTCTGCCTAGTCGTCGCGCTGATCGCGGTCGTTCAGCTGGCCGCGAATCTCCCCGCCGGGGAACTTCGCCGAGTGCACGTTCGCGTACGCCCGACCCGCGCGAATCGCGGCGACGAGCTCTTTGAACTCACCCGGGGCGATGCCCTGGCCGCCCGGGCTCGGCGGGAAGCCGGAGGCGAGCCCGGACCGATCACCTCGAGAGGCGTGATCGTTCCGCTCACCGTTCCGCCCTCACCCGGGCACGGCGGCGTGCTCGCCGACGGCGACTGGACGGTGCCCTCGCACAGCCAGGCCGAGATGCCGCCCGACACGGAGCGCTGTCCGAAGTGGATGTGCGCCTGGGCGACGGGCGCTTCGAGACCCGAGTACGTCAGCGTGTACTGGATCTCGTCGTTGGAGTCGTTGATGGTTGCCCGGAACTTGCCCGTAGCCGTGCTCGAGACCGGCGGTGCCTCGAGGTAGCCGGACATGTCGTCCGACTTGATCTGCCGCTTGTTTCCGTGGGCGAGCGCAAACGAGCCCGCGCCGAACACGACCAGCAGTGCCACGATGAGCCCTGCGTGGAGCGTGAGTCTCCGCATGCAGTCTCCTCCTCCCCCCTGAGTTGGCGGTTCGAGGGACCTACGCGAGGCGGGCGCGGGCGGTTTGGATCAAACGGCTACGAGCGGCTCGCCGAGGTGCTCGGCGAGCATCTCCTCGATGCGCGGCACGCTGACACGGCCCTCGACCCGCTCGACGATACGGCGGCCGCGGACGAGGACGAGGGTCGGGACGTCCTCGACGCGGAACCGCTCGGCGAGATCGGGATGCTCGTCCACGTCCACGCGGGCCACTCGGAGCCGATGGCGCTCCTTGCGCGCGAGGTGCGCGAGGGTGCTGTCCATCCTCCGGGCCGGGCCCGACTTGCGTGAGGTGAAGAAGACGAGGAGCGGCTTCGCCCTACCTGCTTTCTGCTCCTGCACCGCACGGTTGGCCTACCCCGTTCGTCTGCCTTCGAAACGGTCCCCCCGCTCTACACTGCCCTCGTGGAGTGGTACTGGCTCGGCGTTGCACTGGGGCTCGGCGTGTCTCTCGGCATCCTTGCGGCCGCCGTCGTCGGCGGCTGGGGGCCGGGGGTGCCCGCGGCGATCCTGCTCGGCGCGGCGGCGGGGCTAGGCGTTGGGTTGCTGCTCGGCGAGTGGGACGACGCGATCGTCGGCGCCGTCGGCGGGGTGATCGGAGGCGCCTCCGGGGGCGTCGTCGTCCGTGGAGCACTGACCCGCGGTGGGACGAGAGGCGCGACCGGAGTGCTCGTTGCGGCGGCCGCGCTCGCTGCCGCCGCGCTCGCCTTCGTGCCCGTGGTCGGGCTCGTGGAGGCGATCGCCGCGCCGGTGATGGCGCGCCGCGCCCGGCAGCGAAGTGTGGAGCGCTACGCGGGGCTCCGAACCCTTGCCCGTTAGGCGCTGAAGTGAGCGCTAAGCCGCTCATCCTCGTCGTCATCGACGGTCTCACGCCCTCGATGCTCGAGCGGGCGGTCGAGAGCGGCCTGCCCGCGATCTCGGCGCTCGCCCAGGCCGGCACCTACGGCCGGGCGACCTCCACCTTTCCCTCGCTCACGCCTGTGTGCCTGTCCTCGATCGCGACCGGCGCCCACCCGGACGTGCACGAGATCCCACACCTCGTCTGGTACCACCGCGGCGAGCGGCGCCTCGTGGAGTACGGCTCCTCGTTCGGCGCCATCCGCGCGGCAGGGGCGAGGCGGTCGATCCTCGACACGATCTTCAACATGAACGCCGAGCACCTCGGGTCGGGGGCGGTGACGATCTACGAGGCGCTCGAGGATGCCGGGCTGACCACGGCCGCGATCAACATGACCTGCTACCGCGGCCGGGTGGAGCACCGGCCGCTGGTGCCCGGCCTCGGGCGGGTGGCGTACGGGCCCAAGCGGTTCTTCTACTACAGCCTCTTCGAGTCCGATCGCACGGGCGCGCCCATCGCGATCCGCAACCGCGCGCTCGGCTCGGTGGACGCCTACGCCGCCGTGGTCGGTCGCTGGCTCGTCACGCGCGACGGCTTCGACTTCCTCGTGCACTACCTGCCGGACTACGACTTCGCCTCACATGCCGCGGGGCCGGACGCGGCGGACGCAGCCCTCGTCCGTAGCGATGCGGCCGTCGGGGCGCTGATCGAGGCGGCCGGCGGGACGGACGCGTTCCTCGACCGATACGCGGTGCTGCTCGTCGCCGACCACGGACAGACGCACGTCGAGCGTGCGGTGCGACTCCAGGACTCGTTCGCGGACCGGCGCCTGTTCGGCCGCGGCCGGGCCGACGCCGAGTTGGCGGTCACGGCCTCGAACCGGGCCGGCATGGTCTACGTTCTCCCGCGCAGCGAGTCCGAGCCCCGGGAGCTCGCGGAAGGCCTGGACGGCAACGAGGCTGTCGGCGCGGTCGTCTTCCTCGAGGATGACGAGGCGGTGCTGCGGCGTGAGCGCGAGGAGCTTCGCTTCGCTCCCGACGCCGACGGCTGGCGGACGAGCGGCGACGACTCGCTTGCCACCGACTACCCGGACGCGCTTGCCAGGGTATGGGCGGCCCTGCACGACCCGAACGCCGGCGAGCTGATCGTCTCGGCCGCGCCAGGCGTCGAGTTCGCCGACCTCGCGGGCCGGCACCACGCGGGCGGTGGCAGCCACGGTTCGCTGACGGCCGGTGACTCGCTCGTGCCCGTGCTCGCGGTCGGGGTGGATGCGGCGCCGGCGAGCATCATCGACGTGGCCCCGGCCGTCCTGGCGCACTTCGGGGTCGACGCGCCGGCGTACGCGCGGCCCACGGTTCGTGCGGCCTGACGATTCGCGGCGGCGCATGGTGGACCGCCAGCTGCGGCGGCGGGACATCGACGACGAGCGCGTGCTCGCCGCGATGGAGCGCGTGCCCCGCGAGCTCTTCCTCCCGAGGGAGCTCCGGCGCCGGGCGTACGACGACGCCGCGTTGCCGATCGCGGGCGGGCAGACGATGTCGCAGCCGTACATCGTCGCGAAGATGTGCGAGCTGCTCTCCCTCGACGGCGACGAGCGCGTGCTCGACGTCGGCTCCGGCTCCGGCTACCACGCCGCCGTCCTCGCCGAGCTTGCCGACGAGGTGGTGACGATCGAGCGGATCCCCGAGCTCGCGGCTCTCGCCGGCGAGAACCTCGAGGCGGCCGGGTACGACGACGTCGACGTGCGTGTCGGCGACGGGACGCGCGGGGTGCCGGACCGCGCGCCCTTCGCGGCGATCGCCGTCGCCGCAGCCGCGCCCGAGCTCCCCGAGGCGCTCTACGAACAGCTCGATGTGGGCGGTCGCATCGTGGTGCCGGTCGGCGGCCGGACGAGCCAGCGCCTCCAGCTGATCGTGCGCAGCCCGGAGGGGCCCGCCGTGCTTCGCTCGGTGCCGTGCCGGTTCGTGCCCCTCGTCGGCGAGGGGGGCTTCGACGAGTGACGAGGGCGCACGTGCACGTTCGCGGGCGCGTCCAGGGCGTCTTCTTCCGCATGGAGACGCGCGACCGTGCTCGCTCGCTCGGCCTGGAGGGCTGGGTGCGCAACTGTCGCGACGGCACGGTCGAAGCGGTGTTCGAGGGCGATCGAGCGCGGGTCGAGAGCATGGTCGACTGGTGCGGCCGTGGCCCGGCGGGTGCGCGGGTGGACGACGTGGACGTCAAGTGGGAAGAACCCGCCGGGGAGAGCGGGTTCGCCGTTCTCTGAGCTCTTCGGAGTACGGTGAGGGGCAGAATGGGCGGTGTGCCCCCCGAGCTCTCCGCTGAGCAGCTCCTGCGGTTCCCCGTCCGCCTGGCGGGAATGGACATCGGCCGCGCGGTCGACCTGATTCTCGACCCCGGGCAGGGCCGCGCCCTCGGGCTCGACGTCCTCTGCCGCGACGAGGTGCACCGCTTCCTGCCGCTGGCGGCGGCAGACGTGGGCGACGGCGCGATCGAGCTGTCCTCGGCCTTCGCGCTCGTCGACGACTCGAGCTTCGAGTTCTATCGCGGCCGGACGAGCTCGCTGCGGACGCTGAAGGGCAGGCACGTGGCGCAGGCCGGCGACGACCTCGGGGTGCTGCGCGACGTGGTCTTGTCGGCCGCCGGCGACCTCGAGGCCTTCGTCGTCGAGACCGAGGACGGGGTCGAGCGCGTGCCCGCCGAGCCCGATGTGAAGCTCGACGGCGACGCCAACGGCAACGGCCGGTAGGCTCGCAAACCGACATGGAGCGTTCCGCCGTCGCCCCTCGCTACCTGCGCGCGCGCACTGCGTTGCGCCGCCCGCACAACTGGGTGCAGCTGGCGAAGTTCTGCGTCGTCGGAGCCAGCGGCTACGCCGTCAACCTCGCCGTCTTCTCCGTCCTCGTCAGCTGGGGCCAGCACTACAGCGTCGCCGCTGCGATCTCCTTCCTCGTCGCGGTCACGAACAACTACACGTGGAACCGGCTCTGGACGTTTCGCGGCCAGCGCGGCCACATCGCCTACCAGGGCCTCCGCTTCTTCGTCGTGGCATTGCTGGCCCTGGCCGCGAACGAGGCGATCCTCGCAACCCTCGTCGCGTTCGGGGTCGGCGAGGTGATCGCGCAGGCGATCGCGATCGCGCTCGTGACGCCGATCAACTTCATCGGCAACAAGCTCTGGTCGTTCCGACGGCGCTGAGTACGCTGCCCGTGTGCGCGTCCTTGCCGTAGCGCTTGCCGCGCTGACTCTTGCCTCGCCGGCTCTGGCAGCCGAGCGCACGAACGTGAGTAAAGCCCAGGCGAAGAGCACGTTCCTGCGCTTTCACAAGGTCGCCGACTGGCTCGACCGCTACCCGACGACCGGCCGCAGCGTCGACGCGAGCTACCGCAAGGACGCCCAGGACTGGCAGGTGCACGTCTGGTGGGGCGACGCGGGCGAGGTCGCGACCGGCCTCGTCGACGACCGCACCGGGCATGTGAAGGAGGCCTGGACGGGGCCGCAGGTGGCGTGGAAGATGGCCCGCGGCTATCCGGGCGCGTTCGGCGGCAAGACCCTCAACCGCGTCGCCGTCTGGCTGGCCTTCTGTATCGCCTTCTTCGTGGGGCTCGCCGACTTCCGGCGCCCGCTGTCGCTGCGCAATCTCGACCTGCTCGCGCTGCTGTCCTTCTCGATCTCGCTGCGCTACTTCAACGGCGGCGACATCTTCACGAGCGTCCCGCTCGCCTACCCGCCGCTGGCCTACCTGCTCGGCCGCATGCTCTGGATCGGGTTCAAGGGCCGCCGGGGCACGATGGGCCGGCCGCTGTGGCCGGTCTGGCTGCTCGCCGCGGCGACCGTCTTCCTCGTCGGGTTCCGGGTCGGGCTGAACGTCACGCAGCCGAAGCCGAACGTGATCGACGTCGGCTACTCGGGCGTGATCGGCGCCGACCGGATCGTGCACGGGCAGTCGCCCTACGGCCACTTTCCGGTCGACGACAAGTCGCTCAAGGCCTGTGGCCCGGCGGACGCAGACGGCGAGATCCGCGACCACGTGCAGACGAACGGCCGCTGCGAGTCGGCGAACGGTCGCGGCGACACCTACGGGCCCGTCTCCTATCTCGCGTACGTGCCCGGCTACCTCGTCCGCGGCTGGAGCGGGAAGTGGGACGGCCTTCCCGCTGCGCACTTCACGTCCATCGCCTTCGACCTGCTCGCGCTGCTGCTGGCCGCGCTCGTCGGGCTGCGCTACGGCGGCTACCGGCTGGCCGTGACGCTTGCCTTCGCGTGGGCCGCATACCCCTTCACGCAGTACACGCTCAGCTCGAACACCAACGACGCGATCCCGCCGGCGCTGCTCTTGCTCGGGTTCCTCTTCCTCGTCTCCGACCCGTTACGCGGGGTCTCGTCGGCGCTCGCAGGGCTGACGAAGTTCGGCTCGCTGCTGATCGTGCCGCTGTGGTCGAGCTACCCGCGTGCGCTCGAACGCCGCTCGTTGATCCGCTTCGGCATCGGCTTTCTTGCGGGCACGGCCGCCGCGTTCTCGATCCTCCTGCTCGAGCCGAACGTGGGCCACGCGGCGCGCGTGTTCTGGGACCGGACGCTCGGCTGGCAGCTCGGCCGCGAGTCGCCGTTCTCGATCTGGGACTGGGGGCAGTACCACGCTGCCGGGATCCCCGACCTCGCGATCCTGCAGAAGGTCGTGATCGGGCTGGTCGTCCTGTTGGCACTCGCGCTCGCGGTCGTTCCCCGCCGTCGGACGCCGCTCACCCTGGCCGCGCTCACCGCCGCCCTGCTGATCGGTTTCCAGCTGACGCTGACGCACTGGTTCTACCTCTACATCCCGTGGTTCTTCCCGTTCGTCGCCCTGGCCGTGCTCGCGCCCGCGCCGGCCCGGCCCCCCGCGATCGTGGAGCCCGAGGCTGATCGCCCGAGCCGAGAGCTGGTCGTCGCCGGTTAGTCCCCGCGCGGTGGCGGTCGCCGCCGCCGGCGTGGCCCTCTTCCTGGCGTCGTGGTGGCTCCTCCACCACGGCTTCTATACGCGCGACCAGATCGTCGACCTGCCGGTCTACGAGAAGTACGGGGAGCGGATGACGCGCGGCGACGTCCCCTACCGGGACTTCACCGTCGAGTACCCGCCGGCCGCGCTGCCGGTCTTCTGGGCGCCGGCTCTCGGTGAGGGCGGCTCCGATGCCTACCGGGAGCGCTTCGAGGGCCTGATGGCCGCGTTCGGGGCCGCGGCGATCGCCTGCCTCGCGCTCGCGCTGACGGCGCTGGGTGCGGGGCTCGGGAGAACCGCGGCCGCCGTCGGGTTCGCGGCGCTCGCCCCGTTGCTGCTCGGCTCGGTGGTGCTCTCGCGATTCGATCTGTGGCCGACCGCGATCGTTGCCGGCGCGCTCGCTGCGCTCGTCTCCGGACGCCTGCGACTGGGGTCCGGATTGCTCGGGCTGGGCGTGGCCGCCAAGCTGTGGCCGGGGGTGCTCCTGCCCCTGGCCCTGACGTACGTCTGGCGGGAGCGCGGCCGGCGCGAGGCGCTCGTGTGCGCCGGTGTGGCCGGCGCCGTCGTCTTGCTGTGCTTCTTGCCGTTTCTCGTTCTCGCGCCGGTCGACGTGCTCGACAGCGTCTGGCGCCAGGCGCGGCGCCCGCTTCAGATCGAGAGCCTCGGCGCGAGTGTGCTGCTCGCCGCGCACCACGCCTTCGGGCTCGACCTGACCATGAAGTCGAGCAGCGGCTCGCAGAACCTCCAGGGGACGCTTCCGGATGCCGTTGCCGTCGTTCAGGGCCTGCTCCAGCTCGGCGTGCTCGTCGCGCTCTGGGTGTCCTTCGCCCGCGGGCCGATGACCCGCGAGCGGCTGATCCGCTACTCGGCGGCGGTCGTGTGCGCGTTCGTCGCGCTCGGCAAGGTGCTCTCGCCGCAGTTCCTCATCTGGCTGATCCCCGTCGTCCCGCTCGTCCACGGGCGCCGCGGCCTGACCGCGAGCGCGCTCCTCGCCGCCGCCCTCGTGTTGACCCAGCTCTGGTTCCCGTACCGGTACTGGGATCTCGCGCTCCATTTCGACACCGCGGCCTCGTGGCTCGTGCTGGCGCGCGACGTCGTGCTCGTGGCGCTCGTGGTCGTGCTCGTGGAGCCGGCGCGATCTCGGCGCACTCTCGGCGCTAACTCTTGACGGTGCCTGGCACCGTCAAGGGACCGCTACGCGCACCGGCTCGCACGAGGTCGCGCGGCCGGTGGCCGGGTCGCAGTCGACGAGCGCGCCCTCGATCCGCACGTCGCCGTCCGCCGGCTGGAAGCGCACGGGAACTCCAGTCCGCATGCGCGAGATCGCCAGCTCGGCGCGCACGCCGATGACGGAGTCATGGGGGCCGGTCATGCCGGCGTCGGTGATCGCCGCCGTCCCGCCGGGCTGGACGCGTGCGTCGTTCGTCTGCACGTGCGTGTGTGTGCCGAGCACCGCCGTCACGCGACCGTCCAGGTAGCGGGCCAGCGCGACCTTCTCGCTCGTCGCCTCCGCGTGGACGTCGACGAGGATCACGCGGGCGGCGGCGGACGCCTGCTCCACCAGCTCGTCGACGATCTCGAACGGAGCAGTGGCTACCTCGAGGAAGAGCGTGCCCATCAGGTTGATCACGGCTACGGGCTCGCCGCCGCGCGCCTCCGCCACGACGAGGCCGCGTCCCGGCGCGTGCCGGGAGAAGTTCGCGGGCCGGATCACCGGGGCCGCGCTCCCGAGCAACTCGGCGATCTCACGGCGGCGCCAGGTGTGGTTGCCGAGCGTGATCACGTCGCCGCCCGCCGCGAGCAGCTTCTCCGCGAGCTTCGGAGTCAGGCCGACGCCGTCGGCCGCGTTCTCGCCGTTGATCACGCAGAAGTCGACATCCAGCTCCTCGCGCAGGACGCCGAGTCGCTCCTCGACCGCGCGCCGGCCGGGCGAGCCGAACACGTCGGCGACGAACAGAAGCCTCAGGAGGAGAGAGTCGCCGCGGGGTGGACCTCGAGCGCGACGTGGTTGCCCGCGTCGTTCGTGTAGCGCGCCAGCGCCTGGCGCTCCACGTCGGCGAGGTCGAGCAGCGTGCCGACCTTCGAGCTTGCGGCGGCCACCGTCGAGCCGACAGTCAACGCCGGGTCGGGGCGGAGATGCGTCAGCGAGACAACTATCGATGCCGCACCGGAAGGCTGGATGTCGATCCGGGCGCCGCGCCGGCGGCCGCTGATCACGTAGTCGGTGATGCCGACGACGGTGCCGTCCACCGGTGAGTAGACGTCGGTTCCGGGAGGCGCGCCCACGTTCAGCACCGCCGTTCGCGGGCCGTCGTTACCGCCGAGGAGGTAGTACGAGAGGCCGGTTCCGCCCGTGCCCAGCAGCCTGCGGGCGAGCCGGGCCAGCAGCCCCGCGTTCGCCTGGCGGCCCACAGGTGACAACGCCAGCGCGCCGTCGCTGGTGGCGTGGTAGCCCACCGCGGTGACGCGGCTCTGAGCGACGGGCATCTGGATCCGCAGCGAGCCGCGGACGGCTATTACCTGCGGGCGCGGTGGGCCGGCCGGGAGCAGCCGGGTGGCCGGAGCTGGGGTCGTCGTCGCGGCCATCCGGCGCGCGTCGCTCGAGCCGAACGCCGTCAGCATGAGCGTGATCAGAAGCGCGGACGCCGCGATGACGAGCGCAGCGGTCCGACGCGCACGACGGGCCGCGGCGCGGGCCTCGCGCGAGCGCCGCGCGCGAAGGTTCGCGGCGGTTACGGGCACAGGGGGCACCGTAACTGAGTGCCGGGGCGCCTGCACAGGCGAAGTTTTTGTCCGAGTTTGTGACACGGGAGGTCGGGAGTGTAGAGCGGAATCGTCCCAGAGTTTGTGCGGGTCCAGCGCAAGGTTGCCTTCCTCGGCAAAGGACCAGTCCCAGGCAGGCGGCCGAAGCGCGACGATCCGGGCGCTACGATCGGGCCGATGCCCCCGACCGGCGGCGCGACGAAGATCGAGATCCCGCGCTGGATCCAGCTGGTCGGGCTTCCGCTGGTGCTCGTGCTCGCGTGGCTGCTCGTCAGCGCGGTCTCTCACGTGATCCTGCTGTTCCTCGTCGCCGCGATCATCGCGATGCTGCTCGAGCCGCTCGTCCGCGCGCTGCAGAGCATGCACATCCCTCGTGGGCTGTCGATCGCGATCGTGTACCTGAGCTTTGCGGCCGCGATGGTCGTCCTCGTGGTCGCTCTCGGAGTCGTGGTTGTCGACCGCACGCAGGCGGCCGCAAATCGGATCGACGCCTACCTTACGGAGGACATAGGACGGACCAACGAGACCGAGGCCGAACGCGACGTCGACCGCTTCCAGGTCTGGCTCGACGACCACGGGCTCGAGCGGATCGAGATCCGCACGCAGGGCCAGGACCTGGTCGATCGGATCCAGGAAGCCGACCCCGAGAAGTACACGACGGAGGTCATCGACTTCCTCGAGGGCGCCGCGTTCTCGATCATCGAGTTGCTCTTCAGCCTCGTCCTGATCCTCGTCGTGTCGATCTACATGCTTCTCGACATGGACCGGCTCGCGCGCGGGATCGACCGCCGCTTTCCACCGGCGCCGGGCTCCGAGCCCCTGCTCAGACGCGTGGAGAGCGCGGTCGCGGGCTACGTGAAGGGCCAGCTGCTCGTGTCGCTGATCATCGGCGCCAGCGCCGGCGTCGGTCTGTGGTTGATCGGGACGCTCGGCTGGGCGCAGGGACAGGACGACTACGCGCTGCTCTTCGGCTCCTGGGTCGCAGTCGCCGAGCTGATCCCCTACCTCGGGCCGTGGCTCGGGGCGATCCCGCCCATCATCTACGCGCTCGTCGTCGACCCGTTTTCCGCGATCTGGGTGGGGCTGCTCTTCCTCGGCATCCACCAGATCGAGGGCCACGTCGTGGTGCCGAAGGTGATGGGAACGGCGCTGCGGCTGCATCCGCTGCTCGTCATCTTCGGCCTGCTCGCCGGCGGCCAGATCTACGGCCTGCCCGGCGTCTTCCTCGCGCTGCCGACGCTCGCCGCGCTACGCGCGATCTGGGAGTTCTTCAGCGAGCGGCTGCAGTTCGAGCGCTGGGAGCCCGGGGGACCGGTCCCGGTGGAGGTCGACCTCGAGGTTCCCGAGGCCCCTGTGCCCGAGGCGCCGGTGCCCGTGGGCGATAAGTTGGAGCAGTGAGCACGTTTCCGGTCACACGCCTGAGGCGCCTGCGCGGCACCGCGGGCCTCCGTTCGCTCGTGCGCGAGACGCGATTGTCGCTCGACGACTTCGTCATGCCGCTCTTCGTCGCGCCCGAGGCGCTGCCCAACGAGGCCCTCCCAGCCATGGCCCGCTACACCGTCGACGGGCTCCTACGCGAGGTGGACGAGCTCGCCGGCCTCGGAGTCGAGGCGCTGATCCTCTTCGGGATCCCGGAGGAGAAGGACGACGAGGGCAGCGGCGCCTGGGACGAGGACGGCATCGTCCAGCGCGCCCTCCGCGAGCTGCGGCCGCGATTCCCGGAGCTCGTGCTGATCACGGACGTATGCCTCTGCGAGTACACGTCGCACGGTCACTGCGGCGTGCTCGACGGTGACGAGATCGCGAACGACGAGTCGCTCGAGCTGCTGGCGCGCACGGCCGTCTCCCACGTCGAGGCCGGCGCGGACGTCGTGGCGCCGAGCGACATGATGGACGGCCGGGTGGGCGCGATCCGCGAGGCGCTCGACGACGCCGGGCACGAGGCGATCCCGATCCTGGCGTACTCGGCGAAGTACGCGTCGGCCTTCTACGGCCCGTTCCGCGAGGCGGCCGGGTCGGCGCCGTCGTTCGGCGACCGGCGCGGCTACCAGATGGACCCGGCCAACGTGCGCGAGGCGCTCCGCGAGATCGAGCTCGACGTGGCGGAGGGGGCCGACGCGATCATGGTCAAGCCTGCGCTGCCGTACCTCGACGTCATCCGGGCCGCACGGGAGCTCTTCGAGCATCCGCTGGCGGCCTACAACGTCTCCGGGGAGTACGCGATGGTGAAGGCGGCCGGCGCAGCGGGCTGGCTCGACGAGCGGCAGGCCGCGCTCGAGTCCCTCACCGCGATCAAACGGGCCGGTGCCGACTTCGTGATCTCCTACTGGACGAAGGACCTCGCGTCGTGGCTCTGAGGACGCGCACGGATCTCTACCGGCGCGCCCTCCAGGTGATTCCGGGCGGCGTCAACTCGCCTGTCCGCGCGATGAGGGCGGTCGGCCTCGACGAGCCATTCTTCGTGCGCCGGGCCGAGGGCGCGTACCTCGAGGACGAAGAGGGCAACCACTACGTCGACTGGGTCATGTCGTGGGGGCCGCTGATCCTCGGCCACGCCGACCCCGACACGCTCGCGGCGGTCGTCGACGCGGCGCGCGACGGCACCTCGTTCGGCGCGCCGACGGAGCGGGAGGTGCTGCTCGCCGAGGAGATCGTGGACGCGGTGCCCTCGGTCGAGCGCGTGCGGCTCGTGTCGTCGGGCACCGAGGCCGCGATGAGCGCGATCCGCCTGGCACGCGGCTTCACCCGCCGGGACCGCATCCTCAAGTTCGCCGGCTGCTACCACGGGCACGCGGATGGACTGCTCGCCAGCGCCGGCTCGGGGATCGCGACGCTCGGCATCCCGTCGAGCCCGGGCGTGCCCAGCGGGACCACCGCGGACACGATCGTCGCGCCTTACAACGACCTCGAGGCTGCCGCGGAGGCGGTTGCCCGCTACGGCGAGGGCCTGGCCGCGATCGTCGTCGAGCCCGTGGCCGGGAACATGGGCGTCGTCCCGCCGGCGCCGGGTTTCCTCGAGACGCTCCGCTCGCTCGCGCATGCGGCGGGCGCGCTGCTGATCTTCGACGAGGTGATCAGCGGCTTCCGCGTCGCGCGCGGCGGCGCGCAGGAACGGTTCGGCGTGACTCCCGACCTCACAATCCTCGGCAAGATCGTCGGCGGTGGGCTGCCGCTCGCGGCCTTCGGCGGCCGGGGCGACGTGATGGAACAGCTCGCTCCGGCGGGCGACGTCTACCAGGCGGGCACGCTGTCGGGGAACCCGCTCGCCACCGCCGCGGGACTCTCCGTGCTCGAGCGCCTGCGTGAGCCGGCCGTGTACGAGGAGCTCGAGCGACTGGGCGCGCGTCTCGAGGCCGGGCTGGCCCCGTACGGGACCGTCCAGCGAGTGGGCGCGATGCTGACGCTCTTCTGCGCGCAGGGGCCGGTCGCGAACTTCGACGACGCGGCCGCCGCGGACACCGACCGCTACGCCGCGCTCTTCCGCCACCTGCTCGAGCGAGGGGTCTACGTGGCGCCGTCCCAGTTCGAGGCGATGTTCGTGTCGCTGGCGCATGGCGACGCCGAGGTCGACCGCACCGTCGAGGCCGTTGCAGACTTCGGCGCCTGACCTCTGGCAGGCGATTGCCGAGGACGCCGGCGCCGAGAGCGCGCTGTGGCGCGACTCCCTGCGGGCCGAGGACGACCGGGAGTCGCTGCCGGTCTTCTCGCTCATCTGCGGCGAGCCGCACGCGCTCGGGCTCGAGACCGTCTACGAGGGCTACCTCGCGCACTACGGCCGGCCGCGGCTCTTCGAGCCGCCCGACCACGACACGGCCCTCCTGCTCGGCGACTATCTCTACGCCCACGGGCTCGTCCGCATCGCTGCCTCCGGCGACGTCGACGCCGTCCGCGAGCTGGCGGAGCTGATCTCGCTCTGCGCCCATCTGCGGGCCCAGGAGTCAGACGGCGACGGCGAGGCGTGGGTGGCGACGGCGACCCGGCTCGGTACTCGCGAGCCGGCGACTGACCTCGTCGAGCGGGCCCTCGCCGAACACCGCCTCCGAGTCGGTTAGAGTCCGCGCGATGAGCCTGCTCGCTGCTTTTCTGCCGCTCGCCGACGCCGTCACCGAGGGCAAGAAGGTCGTCACGGGGATGCTGATCGTCGGGCTGATCTTCATCGGCGTGATCGCGCTCGGCGAGACCTCGCAGTGGCTCAAGCGCCGCCGCCGCGGCGCCGCCGGCCACTGACGGCCGCTGGCCGGCTCCGGCCTCCCTAGACTGACCGCGATGGCGCCTCCCGCCTCACTCCGCGACTGGATCGCGCTCCTGGAGCGCGAGGGCGAGCTCGTCCGCGTCGATGCCGAGGTCGACCCCGACCTCGAGGTCACCGAGATCGTCGATCGCACCGTCAAGGCCGGCGGGCCTGCGCTGCTCTTCACCAACCCGAAAGGCTCCGACCGTCCGCTCCTCATCAACCAGTTCGGCACCGAGCGGCGCATGTGCCTCGCGTTCGACGCGCCGAGCCTCGACGCCGTCGCGACCAAGCTGAGCGACGTGCTCGAGATGCAGCCGCCGCAGGGGATTGCCGAGAAGGTCAAGGGCCTGAAGAAGCTCAAGTCGATCGCCGATTCGCGGCCCAAGACCGTGAGAAGCGGGCCGGCGCAGGAGGTCGTCCTCACCGGCGACGACGTCGACCTCGACCTGCTGCCGATCCAGCGCTGCTGGCCGGGCGATCCGGCGCCCTTCATCACACTCCCCGCGGTCATCACCCACGATCCGCGGACGGGGACGCGGAACGTCGGCATGTATCGGATGCAGAAGGTCGACGCGAAGACGACGCTCATGCACTGGCAGCTGCACAAGGACGGCCGGGCATGGACTACCTGGCGACCGACGGGCGGATCGAGGTGGCCGTCGCGCTCGGGCTCGACCCCGTCACGGCCTACTCGGCGAGCGCTCCGCTGCCGAAGCACATCGACGAGCTCATGCTCGCCGGCTTCCTCAAGGGCGAGCCCGTGGAGCTCGTGAAGGGCAAGACGGTCGACATCGAGGTCCCGGCGAACGCCGAGATAGTGCTCGAGGGCTACGTCGAGCAGGGCGACGAGGCACCGGAGGGGCCGTTCGGCGACCACACCGGCTTCTACACGCCGACCGAGCCGTTTCCGGTGTTCCACGTGACCGCGCTGACCATGCGCCGCGATGCGATCTACCCCTCCATCGTGGTGGGGAAGCCGCCTCAGGAGGACGCCTGGCTCGGCAAGGCGACCGAGCGGATCTTCCTGCCGGCGGTGCGCATGACGATCCCCGAGATCGTCGACTACGACCTTCCGGTCGCAGGCGCGTTCCACAACCTCTGCATCGTCTCGATCAAGAAGGCCTTCCCGGGGCACGCGCGCAAGGTCATGCACGGGCTGTGGGGGCTCGGGATGCTCTCGCTGACGAAGGGCATCGTCGTGGTGGACGAGCACGTGGATGTCCACGACTACGCGCAGGTGCTCTTCTACGTCGGCGCGAACGTCGATCCCAAGCGCGACGTCGTGCTCAGCGAGGGCCCGCTCGACCATCTCGACCACGCCCCGACGCTGCAGTTCGTGGGTGGGAAGCTCGGCATCGACGCGACGGCGAAGGGGCCGCTCGAGGGCACGCGCGAGTGGCCGCCGGAGATCGAGATGAGCGTCGAGGTGCGCGAGCTGGTCGACCGGCGGTGGGCGGAGTACGGCCTCGGCTCGCTCGAAGGCGCCCGCGACGGCAACGGGCGCTCCTTGCGGCATCTGCTACGTCGTTGACATCGTCCCGACAGCGGTTGTCTAATCGGTTCCGTAGACTCGCGCCGCACGGCAAGCGAACCGAAAGGAGCGAGTGGCGCCGCAGGGAGAGAGACCGCACCTGCCCGGGCCGAGCCTCTGGCCGGTCGGATTCGCCGTCGGCATCGCCTGCGTGCTCGTCGGCCTCGTGGTCAGCTGGCCCGTCGCGGCCGTCGGAGCGGCGATCGCGCTCATCTTCGGTTTCCTCTGGATCCGCGAGGTCACGACCGACGTCCGGGGCGAGCCGCCTGCCGAACCGGAGCCGGTAGTCGAGCCGGAGCCGGATCTCGTCGTCTCCGGCGACGACGACTATCCGACAACCTATTCGCGCAACAAGTTCCTCGAGCTGACGACGCTCGGCCTCGGCGCTGTCATTGCCGGCGCTCGTCACCGTCCCCATTCTCGGCTTCGCCGTCCTACCGGCGTTCGTCGACCAGAAGCTCGACCCGATCGACCTCGGCCCGCTCGACAACTACCCCGAGGGCAAGTGGGTGGTCGCGACCTACCTCGCCAACCCGCGCCAGGGCGAGGTCTCCCGGCGCACGCTCTTCGTCCGCTACAACGGCGAGTTCGAGCGGGGCGTGCCCAGCTTCACGCTGATCTCGAACCGCTGCGTTCACCTCGGCTGCCCCGTGCAGGCGAGCGGGCCCCCCGCCGAGCAGGAGAAGAAGATCGAGACCGACGTCGGCGAGGTCACGCTGATCGGCGTCACGCCGGCGGCGTACAGCTGCCCGTGTCACGGCGGCGCCTACGACCTCGAGGGCAACCGCACCGCCGGCCCGCCCGTCCGCGCGCTCGACCGCTACTACTTCTCGATCAAGAACGACCGGCTCTTCCTGGGCGAGGCGTATGCGGTGGCCAAGGTGAAGGGCGAGGGCAAGGACGCGATGATCAAGGCCTACACGCACGCCGGGCCCGGCCAGCACGTCGACGGCCCCGAGGCGTGGCTCTACCCGATCGTCCCCTCGCAGGTCTCGACCTGATGGCGGTCGCCACCAAGAAGAAGAAGCAGGGGAAGCTGATGACGGCCGTGATGCTGCCGCTCGACTGGCTCGAGGAGCGCTCCGGTCTCGTCGGCGGCGTCAAGTACTTCCTGTTCCGCAAGGTTCCGCGCGACACGAGCTGGTGGCACACGCTCGGCTCGGCGACGCTGACCGCCTTCCTCGTCCAGGCCGGCACTGGCGTCATCCTCGCGATGTACTACCAGCCGCACCCGGACACGGCCTACGAGTCGATCCAGCGCGATCAGCCAGGACCTGACGCTCGGCTGGCTGATCCGCGGCATGCACAAGTGGGGCGCGAGCGTGTTCATCATCCTGATGTTCCTGCACATGGCGCGCGTGTTCCTCTTCGGCGCGTACAAGTACCCCCGCGAGCTGAACTGGATCGTCGGGGTGCTGCTGCTGGTGACAGGCATGCTCGAGGGCTTCACCGGCTACCTGCTGCCGTGGGACCAGACGGCGTACTGGGCCTCGGTCGTCGGCATCAACCTGAACGGAACGGCGCCCTTCCTCGGCCCGTTCCTCGCCTGGTTCCTGCAGTCCGGCGCGGAGATCGGAACGGACACGCTCTCCCGCTTCTACTCGCTCCACATGCTCCTGTTACCCGGCGCGATCGCCGGGCTTGATCCTGCTGCACCTCTACCTCGTCGTGCGCCTGGGCGTCTCCTCGCCGCCCTGGTCGCCCGAGGAGGCCGGCCGTGAGCGCCCGGAGCTGCCGACCAACGGCCGGCCCGGCCTCGTGACGCCGCGGCCGCGGGTGGGGAAGGCGAAGTGAGCACAGCCGTCGACGAACGCCGCGCCTGGTTCAAGCGCTACAAGGAGGACGTCGAGCGCGAGGGGAAGCCCTTCTTCCCGTACGCGATGTTCCACGACACGGTGATGAGCCTGGTCGTGGTCTGCGTCATCATCGGCCTTGCCTGCGTCTGGTACTTCACCGGCGACGGGGCCAAGCCCGGTGAGGAGGGCACCGGCTGGCTCGGGGTGATCTACGAGGAGAAGGCCGATCCGGGCACGACGAGCTTCACCCCGCGGCCGGACTGGTACTTCTACTTCCTCTTCTACCTGCTGCGGATCTTCAAGTGGCCCGACTCGGTGATCCTCGGCACGGTCGGCATCCCGACGATCGCACTCGTGCTGCTGATCGTGTTCCCGTTCCTCGACCGGCGCCTCGAGCGCCGGCCGCTGCACCGCCCCGTCGCCATGGTCGGGCTCGTGCTGACGGTCATCGCGATGGGCGTCCTCACCTGGAAGGGCGCGACCGCGAAGGAAGTGAGCGTAGGTGAGGGGGTCGTCGACCAGTGGATGACCGACAACAACCTGCCCGAGGACGCTCGCCCGGGAGCGGTGCTCGTCGCCACGTCGGGCTGCCTGAACTGTCACACCTACGACGGCGCCGGTGCGTCCAACCTCGGTGCGCCCGACCTCACGGACATCGGCGCCCAGAGCGGAAAGGACGTCCCGTACTTCGAGCGCTACGTCGCCGATCCGAGCCAGTTCGGCAACAACGTCATGCCGAAGTTCGCCTCACTCGGCGAGGAGAACCTCCACGAGATCGCGGTCTTCCTCGCCGCTTCCAAGGGCGGCGGCTAGTCCGCCCGGGCGGCGATGCGCGTCTTCCTCGGGATCACGGGCGCCTCGGGCGCGCCCTATGCGGCGCGCCTGCTCGAGGCGCTCGCCGCCGCGGACTGCGAGGTCGGCCTCTGCGCCTCCGGATCGGGGATCGAGGTGCTCGCGACCGAGCTCTACGGCGACGCTCGCCTGTCCCGCGACGAGGTGCTCGCGCGCTTCACCGAGGGGAGCGGCGACCACGTCACCGTCCACGACGAGCGCGACTGGCGGTCGCCGTACGCGAGCGGGTCCGCGCAGGTGGACGGCTACGTGATCTGCCCGTGCTCGATGAGCACGCTCGGGACGATCGCCTCCGGCGCGATGCAGAACCTCGTCCACCGGGCGGCGTCCGTCGCGCTCAAGGAGGAGCGGAAGCTCGTGCTGATGCCGCGGGAGACACCGCTGTCCCTGATACACCTCGAATCGATGCTGACCGTGAAGCGGGCCGGCGCGACGATCCTCTTCCTCGCACCCGGGTTCTACGGCGCGGCGGAGTCGGTCTCCGACCTCGTCGACTTCATGGTCGCGCGCTGCCTCGATCAGCTCGGGGTCGAGAACGCGCTCGCGAGGCGGTGGGGGCAGGAATGACGGTCGAGACCGGACGACTCCCGGCGGAGGGCGTGCGGGCGATGTTCGACCGCATCGCGCCCGTGTACGACGCGATGAACCGCGTGATGACGGCCGGCCTCGACCAGCGCTGGCGGCGCGAGACCGCCCGGGCGGTGGTGCGCCCCGGCGATGCGGTACTCGACGCCTGCTGCGGGACGGGCGACCTCGCAGTCGCCGCGGCGCGCGAGGGCGGGCGGGTCACCGGCCTCGACTTCTCCGAGCGGATGCTCGAGCGCGCGCGACGGAAGGCGCCGGAGCTGAAGTGGGTCGAGGGCGACATGCTCGCGCTGCCGTTCGCGGACGGGACGTTCGACGCGGCCACCGTGGGCTTCGGCGTCCGCAACGTCGCCGAGCTCGAGCGCGGAATCGGCGAGCTGCGGCGGGTGCTGCGGCCCGGCGGGCGGCTGGCGATCCTCGAGATCACGCAGCCGAAGGGCGTGCTCGCGCCGTTCTTCCGGCTCTGGTTCGACCGGATCGTGCCGCTGCTCGGACGCGTCCTGCCCGGAGGCTCGGCCTATACCTACCTTCCGGCCAGCGTTCGGCGCTTTCCCGGGCCCGACGAGCTCGTCGGCGTGATCGAAGGCGCGGGCTTCCGCGACGTCCGCTACCGCACCTTCGCTGCCGGGATCGTGGCGCTGCACACGGGGGAAGCTCGGTGAGCACCGCCTTGGCGACCGCTCGCCGCGCCGAGGGGCTCGACGCGTATCTCGAGAGCGTCGAGGGGCGTCTCGAGGCCGCCGTGGGGCGCTACCCGGGAATCGCCGCGGGCGCCGGCAACGACGCGCTCGGCGGCGGGAAGCGCCTGCGGCCGCTGCTCGTCTTCCTCGCCGCTCCGGCGGGCACCGTGCCGCCGGTCGCGGCCGGCGTCGCCGTCGAGCTCGTGCACATGGCGACGCTCATCCATGACGACCTCATCGACGGCGCCCAACTCCGGCACGGGCGCCCCGCCGTGTGGAACGTTCACGGCGAGGCTGTGGCGGTCGCGACCGGTGACTACCTGTTCGCGCGTGCGTTCGCCGAGCTCGCCGACACCGGCGACGTGCGTTCCGTCGAGGTGCTCGCCGGAGCCTCCGTGTCGCTCTCGCGCGGTGAGGCGCTGCAGAATCGGCAGATGCACGACCCGGACACGACGATCGACAGCTACATCGAACGCTGCGGCCTCAAGACCGGGAAGCTGTTCGAGGCGGCGTGCCGGTTGGCCGGCGGCTCAGGCGCGTTCGGTCTCGCGCTCGGGATCGCGTACCAGATCGCCGACGACGTCCTCGACTGCACGGGCGACGCGGCGGACACCGGGAAGGTCCCGGGCACGGATCTCCGCGAGGGGACGCCCACGCTGCCGTTGATCCTGGCCTCGCGTGCCGACGAAGTCGTCCATGCGGCGCTGCGCGGGACGGGGCCGCTCGAGGGCGCGCTCGTCCGCGTTGCCGCGACCGGTGCGCTGGAGCAGTCGCGGGAGCTCGCGCTCGAGTACGCGGCGAGGGCGCGAAATGCGCTCGACGGCGCGATCTGGCGCGAGGAGTTGGAGGCTTTGACCTACGCTGCCGTGGACAGGAGCCGCTGATGGCGATCGCAGTCGACACCCTGGAGCCGATCCGCGAGAAGGTCGAAGCGGGTGAGCGCCTCGACTTCGAGGACGGGCTGGCGCTGCTCGAGTCGGACGACCTGCTCGGCCTCGGCGAGCTTGCCGACCTCGCCCGCCGGCGGCGCGGCGGCGGCGGCGAGGCCTACTTCGTCCAGAACCTGTACTTGAACCAGACGAACGTCTGCCGCGTGAAGTGCAAGTTCTGTGCCTTCGCGGTCACGGAGAAGCAGCCCGGGGCATACACCTACACGCCCGAGCAGATCGTCGAGGACGCGCTGCGCCAGCGGGAGCTCACCGGCTTCACAGAGATCCACATGGTCGGCGGCGAATCGCCCCACGTCACGTTCGACTACTACGTCGAGATCGTGCGCCAGCTGCACGAGGCGCTGCCGGACGTCCATCTGAAGCTCTTCACCGCGAGCGAGATCCACCACATGACGACGCTCTCCGGCCTGACCCACGAGGACGTGCTCCGGACGCTCCGCGACGCAGGGCTCAGCACGCTGCCCGGCGGCGGCGCGGAGGTCTTCGCCGACCGGGTGCGGCGCCTCGTCGCTCCAGGGAAGGAATCGCCGGACATCTGGCTCGAGACGCACCGGACCGCCCATGGGCTGGGGATCCAAACGCACTGCACGATGCTCTACGGCCACGTCGAGACCTACGAGGAGCGGGTCGACCACCTGTTGCGCCTGCGTGCGCTGCAGGACGAGACCGGCGGGTTCATGGCGTTCATCCCGCTGGCGTTCCACCCGGAGAACACGGTCTTCGAGCGCCGCGGCTGGAAGCACACCGCGGGCTCGGACGACCTCAAGGTGCTGGCCGTGTCGCGGCTGCTCCTCGACAACGTCGATCACGTGAAGGCCTACTGGATCATGATGGGCATGCCGCTCGCGGCCGTGGCACTGCACTTCGGCGCCGACGACGTGCAGGGCACGGTCGTCCGCGAGGAGATCTTCCACGCCGCCGGCGCGCGTACGGAGACCGAGCAGAAGATCGACGAGCTCGTCCGCCACGTCCGAGACGCGGGGCGGATCCCGGTCCAGCGCGACACCTTCTACAACGAGCTGCAGCGGTGGAACTGACCTCGACACACAGCCGGCACACCTCGTCACACACGTGCGCGCTCTTGCTGCGTAGGCTCACGCCGAGCAGGGGGGCGGGTCGGGACCCGAGGTATGACGCGCGCGCGTCAACAACTCTCCACCACGACGATGGGATGCGGCGGTGATCCGGCTCGGGCGCATCAGCTACGCCAACATGGCGCCGGTCTTCTTCGGGCTCGAGGCGGACATCGAGGAGATCACCGGCGTCCCCACCGAGCTGAACGAGCTGCTGCTCGAGGGCGGCGTCGACCTGGCGCCGATCTCGTCGATCGCCTACGCCCGAAACGCAGACCAGCTCCGCCTGCTGCCGCGCCTCTGCGTCTCGTCCGAGGGGGCCGTCGACTCGATCCAGCTCGTCTCGCGCACGCCGCCGGAGCGCGTCGGCTCGATTGCGGTCACGCCCGAGAGCGCCACGTCCGTCGTTCTGGCCCGCGTGCTCTTCCCGGAGGCCGAGCAGGTGCCGCTCGGCGAGGAGGCCGAGGCCACGCTCTTGATCGGCGACGCCGCACTCCGCAGCGCGTTCGAGGATCCCGCTCCGCACTACGACCTCGGCCGCCTGTGGACCGAGCGAACCGCGCTGCCCATGGTCTTCGCCGTCTGGGCCTGCCCCGACCCCGTGCCCGAGGGCGTCCCCGAGCTCGAGGCCGACCTGATCGCCTCCGTGAGGCTCGCCCGTGCCCAGCCGGAGCGCCTGGCGCACGAGGCCGCCGCCGCGTACGGCTACCCCGCCGGCTTCCTCGCCCGCTACTTCGACAAGCTCCGCTACAGCTTCGGACCGCGCGAGCGGGCCGGGCTGCACATGTTCCTGGAGCTCGCCAACGAGGTCGGCGAGCTGGAGGAGATCCCACAGCTGCGGTTCGTCGAGACCGAGGAGGTCCCGGCGTGAGCAGCGTTCGGGAGATCCTCGACAAGGCGCTCGCGGGCGAGCGGATCGGCGACCGGGAGGCCGTGACCCTCCTGCGCTCACGGGACCTGCTGTCCGTCGGCCGCGCCGCCAACGAGCTGCGCGAGCGGCGGACGAACCCGGAGCACATCACCTTCATCGTCGACCGGAACGTCAACTACACGAACGTCTGCGTCACCGACTGCGACTTCTGCGCGTTCTACCGCCGCCCCGGCGACCGGAACGAGGGCTACCTGCTGCCGAAGCCGGTGATCTTCAAGAAGATCGCCGAGACGCTCGCGATCGGCGGGACCGGTGTGCTCATGCAGGGCGGCCACCATCCCGACCTCGGGATCGAGTACTACGAGGATCTCTTCCGCTCGATCAAGGAGCGCTACCCGATCCACCTGCACGTGCTGTCGCCGCCCGAGATCCAGCACATCGCCCGGCGTTCCAAGCTGACGGTGCCGCAGACCCTGACCCGGCTCCGGGATGCCGGCCTCGACTCGATCCCCGGCGGGGGCGCGGAGATCCTCGTCGACCGCGTCCGCGACGTGATCGCGCCGAAGAAGACGCGCAGCTCCGAGTGGCTGCACGTGATGCGCGAGGCGCACCGGCTCGGCATCTCGACGACGGCCACGATGATGTACGGCCACGTCGAGGAGCTCGAGGACCGGGTGGAGCACATGCGCCGCATCCGCGAGCTGCAGGACGAGATGAACGGCTTTCGCGCCTTCATCTCCTGGACGTTCCAGCCGGACGGCAACCGGCTCTCCGCCAAGGTGGCGAAGGAGCAGATGCCGACGTCGTTCGACTACCTGCTCACGCAGGCGGTCTCGCGCATCTACCTCGACAACGTCGAGCACATCCAGTCGTCCTGGGTGACGCAGGGCATGAAGGTCGGCCAGGTCGCGCTCGAATTCGGCGCCGACGACCTCGGCTCGGTGATGATCGAGGAGAACGTCGTCTCCGCCGCCGGAACGACGCACCGCGCCACCACCGACGACTTCGTCCGCGCGATCAAGGCGCTCGGCAAGGTGCCCGTTCAGCGCGACACGCTGTATCGGGACGTCAAGACCTGGAACTAGCCGAGGCCTAGACGACCGACGCGGTCCCTAGGGTTGGCCGCGATGGAAGTGCCCGAGCGGAAGCGCGTCGAGCTTCTGCTGCCCATGCGCACGGTGCTGATCGTCGCCGCGGCGATCGGCGTGATCGCCGCCTTCGCGGCGATCGGAGACACCTTTCTGATCGTGTTCATCGGGATCTTTCTGGGGCTCGTCTTCGAGTTCCCGGTGCGCCTCGTAATGGCCAAGACGGGCTTGTCGCGCGGGCTCGCGGCGACGATCACCGTGCTGGGGATCGCGCTGGCGGTGCTCGTTCTCTTCTTGCTGCTGCTCGTCCCGATGGTCGGCGGTGTCCGGGACTTCCTGCACGAGCTTCCGACCACCGTCCAGCAGCTGCGCGACTCGGACGAGCTGTCGTGGCTCGGGGACTCCGGCGCCGCCGACAACGTGCAGGAGGGCGCGAACGAAGTGTCGATCTCGGTCCCGGACGCGATCTCCAAGGTGCTCGGGATCGCGGGCGACTTCTTCACGATCTTCGTCGTCTCGTTCTCGATCCTCTTCATTTGCCTGTTCTTCCTGACCGACGTCGGGAACCTCAAGCGATCGCTTGCAAGCGTGCTGGCACCGGGAGAGGACGAACGCTGGCTGAACGTCTGGGAGCGCGTGACGGAATCCGTCTCCCGCTGGGCGATCGGGGTGGTCGTGATCGCGACGATCGCGGGAACGACGCAGGGGGTCACCGCGTGGCTCCTCGGCTCCAGCTTCGCCCTCGCGCTGGGCGTCATCGCCGGCCTGCTCGACATGATCCCCAACCTCGGTGCGACCATCGCCGGCTTCGTCCTCGTGCCCACGCTGTGGGCCGAGGAGGGGATCACGGCCGCGGTGATCATGCTGGCCGTCGTCCTCATCTACCAGCAGGTGGAGAACAACGTGCTCACGCCCAAGATCCAGGGCAAGGCGGTCAACCTCTCGGGCTTCTTCATCATCGTCGCCGTAACCCTGTTCGGCGCGCTCCTCGGCGTGCTCGGGGCGCTCACCGCGGTGCCGCTCGCCGCGACGATCCAGATCTTCGTCCAGGAGCTGACCAAGACCAGGCGCGAGAAGATCGCGGAGGCGAAGGCCGCGACCGAGCTCACCTGAGCTCGGTCGGAGACGAGGGCCGGAGCCTCCTCTTCCTCGTCGCCTCGGCCGCGGTTTGTTCCCCGTGTAGCTCGTGCGGCAGGATACATCCGTGGCGCACGAGCCCGCCCCGCGCCGAGAGCGAACGCGGCACTGGACGGCCGAGGTTCGCGAAAGGTCGCAGCGGCTCGCCGAGAGAGCCGAGGCCGAGCGCGGACGGCACAGTTCCGTCGATGCCGTCTTCGACATGGTCGAGCGAGACAGCGAGGTGGCCGGCGGGATCATCGCGGGCGCCCTCGCATACCGGCTCTTCATCTGGCTCCTGCCGCTCGCGCTCGTCGCCGTAGCGGGCCTCGGTATCGCCGCGGACGCTTCGTCGGGGTCGCCCGAGGAGGCAGCGGAGTCGCTCGGGATCGAGGGGCTCGTGTCGAACTCGATCGCGAACGCGGCCGAGAGCCCGAACCGCTGGTACGCCCTGGCCATCGGCATCCCGGTCCTCGTCTGGGCGACCCGGAGCGTGCTCCGCGTGCTCATCGGCGCGCACCGGCTCGTCTGGGGAGACCCGCGCGCCTCGGTGGCCAAGCCGACCTTCGTCGCCGCGCTTCGGCTGCTCGTCTTGATGCTCTCCTTCGGAGCCGTCACCACGCTCGTCAGCGCGGCCCGGGCCTGGTCGGCCCTGCCAGGGCTGCTCGGGACGTTTGTCGCCGTTGTGCCCTACGCGGGTCTCTGGCTGCTGATCACACTGCAGCTCCCGCATCGAGGCACGAACTGGGTCACGCTGATTCCCGGCGCGGTGCTCTTCGGCGTCGGCACCGAGGTGATCAACATCGTCGGCGCCTACGTGATCACGCCCTACGCGATCGCCAAGCAGGGGACGTACGGCGCTCTGGGGATCGCCGCGGCGCTTCTCGTCGGCCTCTTTCTGATCAGCAGGGTCGCCGTCGCCGCCGCGGTCGTCAACGCGACGCTGTGGGAGCGTCAGGCCCGGTGATGCCGGCCGCGAGTGCGTCCAGCTTCCGCTCGAGCCCGTCGAAGCGCTGCTCCATCAACTCGCGGTCGCTGACGTCGTCCTGCTTGCGAGCCGCCTCGGACTCCCGCGTCGCCCGGGCGACGAACGTCGACGTGATCACCGCGGTCACGATGGCGATGAAGGCAGTTCCTTCGAGCATCACCGCCACGCCGACGAGCCTGCCGCCGACGTGGGTCGGCGTGACGTCCCCGTAGCCCACGGTCGTCACCGTCTGCAGCGACCACCACATCCCGAGCCAGACGTCTGGATACTCCTCGCGGTCGATCAGGCTGATCAGCACACCGGCGCCGACGACGACCACGGTTGTCGCTATGACGATCACGCCCGCGGCGTTCCGCACCGACACCGGCTCCCGGCCGAAGCGCTCGAGCCGTCGCTCGATGAGGTTCAGGCGTCCCACCCGGGAATAGGAAACCATCAGGATGAGACGTTCCATGCGACGCGAGCCGACCGGTCGCCGCCGTCCGGAGTTCCGGCCGCTCTACGGGATCCACGACGCGCCCGAAGGCATGCTCGACTGGGCCTGGGCGGTCGAGCGGCTCACCGCGCTCGCGTAACTACTGGATCGTCACGGCCGACGAGGACGGCCGCCCGCGCGCAATCCCGGTGTGGGGCCTGTGGTTCGACGACGCGGTCGTGTTCGGCACGAGCGAGCGCTCGCGCAAGGCGAGGAACCTCGACCGCGACCCACGGGTCGTCGTCCACCTCGAGAGCGGCGACGAGGTCGTCATCCTCGAAGGAGCGGTCGAGACGATCGAGCTCACCGAGGAGATGAGCGACGCGCTCCACGCGAAGTACGACTGGCGCCCGGAGCCGGGGCCAGACGACTCGACGCGGTGGTACGGGCTTCGGCCCGACCGTGCGCAGGCCTGGCTCGAGACCGACTACACGAGGACCGCTACCCGCTTCGACTTTTAAGGAGCGCTCCTAGACGCCGGCCCGCTCCGCGCTCCGCAGCCCGCGAACGGCCCAGACCGCGAACCCGAGCGCCAGCGCGAACGCGAGCGCGAAGGCGAGCGCGACGTGCTGCGGATCGCCGGCGAGCAGGCTGCGGCCGCCCTCGAGGAAAGCGGTCGTCGGGTTCACCCTGGCGATCGAGTGGATCCAGCCGGCCAGCAATCCGATCGGCACGTAGACGGGCGCGAAGAAGAGCACGAGGAAGACCGGCAGCTGCATCGCCGGCCCGGCCTGCATCGTGCGCAGGCGCATCGCGACGCCGGCCGCCCACAGCAGCGAGGCGATGTTGACGATCAGCGCGAGCGCGTAGAGGCCGAAGAGGTCGACCGGGCCGCCGTGCACTCGGACGCCCGCGATGACGGCGACGACCGTGAGGACCGTCGCGGTGGTCGCCCAGCGCACGACCGCGGCCAGGGCGTAGCCGGCCACGATCCCGCCGCGGCGCGGGGCCGCGAGGAGCAGGCGCCGTGCGAAGCCGCCCTCGAAGTCGCGGGCGATGCCGAAACCCGTGAAGACGCCGCCGAACGCCGCGGCCTGCAGGAGCACGAACACGAACTGGAAGGCGGTGTAGCCGGGCTCGTAGTCGAAGCCCGGGACGTCGCTCACGCGCGAGAGGCCGCCGGCAAAAGCGGTGAAGAAGAAGAGCGGGAACAGGAGCGACGGGATCAGCAGGGACGGCGTCGTGAACACGTTGTGGAGCACGCGCCAGGCGACCGCAAGGGCGACGGCGACGAAGCCTCTCACGTGCGCGTCAGCCTTTCCCGCAGGGCCCACGACGCGCCCGCGATCCCGACGATGCCGATCGCGATCGCGAAGCCGAACCCGAGGGCGAGCGCCTCCGGGTCCCAGCCGACGATGATCAGGCTGCGAATGGCCTCGAGCAGGTAGGAGACGGGGTTGAGCGTCGCCACCGTGCGGAACCAGTCGATCTCGATCAGGTTCCTCGGCATGTTCATCGACGAGAGGAACAGGCCGACGAAGAGCACCGGGAAGAGGCCCTGCACGGCCTCGCCGGATCCGGTCCGCAGCGCGGCGAAGGCGCCGAGTGCGCCGAAGGCGAGCGCGATCAGGGCGCTCAGGAACAGCAGCACCACCATCCCGGGAACGCCCGACGCCGGTCGGACGCCGACCGCCAGCCCGACGCTGAGGTAGACGACCGCCTGAGTCATGCCGGTGGCAGCCACGCCGCCGAGCTGGCCCGTGAGCAGCGCGAGCGAACGCATCGGCGTCAGCGACAGCCGGTTGAGGAACCCGGTCTGGATGTCTCGCGCGAGGTCGGTGCCGGCGTTCATCGTGGCGAACAGGGCCCCCTGGATAAACGGCACCGCGAGGGCGAACGCGAGGAACGAGTCGGTCGGGAAAGCCCGGGATCGCGGTGGCGCGGTCGAGGCCTCCGGTGTTCACGGCCAGAAGCAGCATCGGGAAGATGAACGGACCGATCACGTTCGCTGGCTGGCGGGCGGTCCGCACGACCGACCGGCGTGCCAGTTGGGCCGTTTGCTCGGCGAGCGCCACTAGGCCGGGACGGTCTCGGCCGGCTGCTCGTCCTCGCCGGCGCCCTCGAGCGAGCGGCCGGTCTTGGCGAGGAAGACGTCGTCGAGGGTCGGCTCGTGCACCGCGAGCCGCGCGACGCGCAGGCCCTCGGCGTCGAGCGCCCGGACGACGTCGGCGAGCTCCTCCTCGCCGTGCTCCAGTCGCACAGCGACAGCACCGGGGCTGCAGTGCGCCGGCTCGCCGAAGCGCTCGAGCACTGCGCCGACCGCGGCGAGCTCGCCCGCTTCGTGCGGCACGGCCTCCACCGTCGGCTGGCCGATCTCGGCCTTCAGCTGGGCGGGAGTCCCTTCGGCGACGATCCGCCCGTGGTCGATGATCCCGACCCGGTCGGCGAGGACGTCGGCCTCCTCCAGGTACTGAGTGGTGAGGAAGACCGTCACGCCCTCCTCGTGGGAGAGCCGGCCGACCTCCTGCCCAGAGAGCGCTGCGGCTCTGCGGGTCGAGCCCGGTCGTGGGCTCGTCGAGGAACAGGATCCGCGGTTGGTGGACGAGCGCGAGCGCGAGGTCCAGCCGCCGCTTCATGCCACCCGAGTAGCCCTTCACCTTGCGGTCGGCCGCCTGCGTGAGCCCGACGCGGTCGAGGAGCTCCGCGGCGCGGGCGGCGCGCTCCCGGCGCGGGATGTCGTGCAGCGCCGTCTGCAGGCGCAGGTGCTCGCGGCCGGTCAGCAGCGGGTCGAGCGCGGCCTCCTGCAGCGCCGCGCCGATCGACTCGCGCACCTTCGGGCCTTCGTGCTCGACGTCGTAGCCGGCCACGGTCGCGCGCCCGCTCGTGGGCGGGAGCAGCGTCGTAAGGACGTGCACGGTCGTCGACTTCCCGGCGCCGTTCGGGCCCAGGAACCCGTAGATCTCCCCGGGCGCGACGACGAGGTCGATGCCCGCCACGGCCAGGATCCCACCCTTGAACTCGCGGACGAGCTGCTCGACCTCGATCCCGTTCCGACGGCCGTTCACCATCCCTCCAACGTACCGGTTGGGCCCGGCCTTCCTTCGCGGCGGGTACCCTGGCGCGTCGTGCTGCGGACAGCGTGTATCTGCCTGCTCGCGACACTCGTCGCCGCACCCGCGGCGGCCGCGCGCGCGCAGGCGCTTGCACCCGGAATCGGCTACGAGAAGCAGGTGGCGTTCACGCGCCACGGGCCGGTCGTCCTGCATGTGCTCACGGCTCCGAAGCCCGGCGGCCTCTACAGCCTCGAGCCCGTGCTGTCCAACGGTCTGATCGCCGGCCGTGAGCGCATCACGCAGATGCAGCAGCGCCTGTCGCCGCTCGCCACCGCCGCCGGGATCAACGGCGACTTCGCCACCGCGGACGGCGTGCCGAACGGAACGTTCCTCCAGGACGGCGTCTACAAGGCGGCCCCGAACGGCGGTCGCTCGTCGATCGCGCTCGATGCGGCCGGCAACCTCCTCGTGCAGCGCTTCGCGCTGCTGTCGACGTGGCAGGGCTCGAACCAGCGGCGCGCCCTGGTGGGCATCAACCGGCCGCCTGGGCCCAACGGCGTCACGATCTTCACGCCGTCCTGGGGCGTCGTCACGCCCCCGGCCGCGGGGACGATCGAGTCGATCGTCGTGCCGTTCCCGCCGCTGACGGCCAACGTCGAGCTCAAGGGCCAGGTCGTCCAGGTGAACCAGAGCGGCGGCGGCACGCCGATTCCGCCCAACGGTGCGGTGCTCGTCGGCCGCGGCGGCATGGCCGCGCGGCTTGCGCAGGAGGCGGGGCCCGGCGTCAACGTCAACGTGCGGCTCATTCCCCACCCGCCCTGGCAGGGGGTCGTGCAGGACGCGATCGGCGGCGGCCCGCAGCTCGTCCGCGCCGGCCGGCCGCTGTTCCGCGCGGCCGAGGAATTCTCGACGGAGGTGCTCTCGCTGCGCCAGGCGCGCGCCGGCATCGGCCAGCGCCGCGACGGGAGCCTCGTCATGCTGACCGTCGACGGCGACCTCGGCGGCTACAGCGTCGGGATGACCAACTTCGAGCTCGCCCAGGCGTTCGCGCGGCTCGGCTGCGTCACCGCCGCCGCGCTCGAGGGCGGGCCGTCGACCGGGATGGCCTTCGACGGGAAGCTCCTCAGCCGGCCCTCGGCGACAGCCGAGCGACCCGTCTCGGAGGGCCTGTTCGTGCTCTACCAGGGCGTGCAGGCGCCCGATCCGGACCCGCTCGTCCTCTCGCCGAACAAGGACGGCGTCGGCGAGCGCCAGCTCTTCCGCTACAAGCTGCCGCGGTCCGCCGCGGTCGCGGTGCGCCTGATCGGCCCCGACGGCGGCATCCGCTACAGCGAGAACGCGACGAAGCCCCGCGGCTCGTACCAGCTCTCGTGGCCCGGCACGAAGGTCGACAACTCGGTCGAGGCCGAGGGCAACTGGCGCTGGGTCGTGACCGCGCTCGACGAGCAGGGGCAGAGCTCGTCCGTGGAGCGCCGCTTCACGCTGAACACGACGCTCGGCTTCCTGCGCGCCTCCCGCGCGGGCGCGAGCTTCCGCCTCGCCCGGCCTGCGCGCGTCGCCGTGACCGTCGAGACGAGGAAGGGCACGATCATCCGTACGCTCCTCTCGCGTCGCCTCGGGGCCGGCGCCGCATCGGCGCGCTGGACCGGCAAGCCGCTGCCGAGGGGGCGCTATGTCGTCCGCGTGGCCGCGTCGAACGAACTAGGACGAACCGAGCTCACGGCGAACGTCCGCTGATGGTCTACGCGTCGGTGCTCAGCGGCGTCAGTGACGCGATCACGGGCGCGATCGGCGACCACGGCGTCTACGCGGTCTTCCTGCTGATGCGGTCGACGCCGTCCTACCCGCCGCCAGCGAGCTCGTGATGGTGTACGCGGGTGCGCTCGCCGCGGGCGCCTTCGCGGGCAAGAACGTCGTGCTCTTCGGCGAGCCGGTCGACTCCGACTTCTGGGCCTTCATCACGATGGTGACGGCCGGCACGCTGGGCTACACGCTCGGCGCGGTCGGCGGCTGGGCGATCGGCGTCTACGGCGGCCGGCCCTACCTCGAGCGGCACGGGCGCTGGCTCCATCTCGGCCCCGAGCGCCTCGAGCGGGCCGAGCGCTGGTTCGACCGCTGGGGGGATGCGACCGCGCTGATCGGCCGCGTCACGCCGGTGGCCCGTTCGTTCGTGTCCATTCCGGCCGGGGTATTCCGCATGCCGCTCGGCCGCTACACGGTGCTCACCTTCATCGGCTCGACCGTCTGGTGCCTCGTGTTTGCGGGCATCGGCTGGACGCTCGGATCGAACTGGGAGAGCTTCCACCAAGCCTTCCGCTACGCCGACTACGCGGTCGTCGGGCTCGTCGTCGCAGGCGGGCTCTGGCTCCTAATCCGTCGGAGGCGGATGAGTAGACTGGCTCGCCGTGCCGCAGACTCCTCTGGTTGACGTCCACGCGCAGTACGCGCCTCTGATCGACGAGATCAAGGCGCGGCTCGGTGACGTGCTCGATTCGGGCACGTTCATCCTCGGTCCGAACGTCCGCGCCTTCGAGGAGGAGGCGGCCGCCTACCTGGGCGTGCCGCAGACGATCGGGGTCGCGAACGGCACCGACGCGCTCGTGCTCGCGCTCGACGCAATGGAGGTCGGCCCCGGGGACGAGGTGATCTGCCCGGCGTTCACCTTCTACGCGACCGCCGAGGCGATCGCCCGCCGCGGCGCGACACCCGTGTTCGCGGACATCGACCCGGCGACGCTCAACCTCGATCCCGAGGACGCCGCCGCGCGGGTCACGGAACGGACGAAGGCTTTGATGCCCGTGCACCTGTTCGGCCGTCCCGCGCCGCTTGCGGAGCTCGCCGAGCTCGGCCTGCCCATCGTCGAGGACGCCGCACAGGCCTTCGGCGCCGACGGCGTCGCGCAGACCGGCGTCGCCTCCACCTTCAGCTTCTTCCCGACCAAGAACCTCTTCTGCCTCGGCGACGGCGGGCTCGTCGCCGTCACCGACACGGAGCTCGCCGAGCGGATCCGCCTGCTGCGCTTCCACGGCTCCAAGGCGAAGAAGGACTTCCACTACGTCGGCTACAACTCGCGGCTCGATGAGCTCCAGGCCGCGGTGCTCCGGCTCTTCCTCGCGCACCTCGACGAGTGGAACGCATCCCGTCGCGAGGCGGCCGCTCGCTATGCCGAGCTCGGGCTCGGAGAGGTCTGCGAGCTGCCCGCAGAGGATCCGGCCCACGTCTTCCACATGTACGTCGTCCGCTCGCCCGAGCGGGACCGCCTGGCCGAGGCGCTAAAGGGCGCGGAGATCGCGTGCGCGTCCTACTACGTGACGCCTCTGCACCTGCAGCCGGCGCTCCGCTACCTCGGCTACCGCGAGGGCGACCTCCCGGCCACCGAGCACGCCGCGCGCGAGAACCTCGCCTTGCCGTTGTGGGCCGGGATCGGCGCCGACGTGCAGGAGCGCGTCGTCGCCACCGTGCGTGAAGCCGCCGGTGCTCCCCGTCACATGACGTTCCCGCTCAACCGGCACCGGCTCTGGCAGCTCGCGGCGGACGCGGCGCTCGTCGCGGCCGCCTGGTGGCTCGCCTTCCAGCTCCGCTTCGACCGTGGCGTGCCGCCGTACTACGAGCAGCTCTTCGACCGCACGATCCTGATCGTCGTCGGGATCAAGCTCGCGGTCTTCATCGTCTTCGGCTTCTACAACCGCTGGTGGCGCTACGTGTCGACTCGGGACATGTGGCGTGTCGTGCTCGGCGTCAGCGTGGCCTCGGTCGTCGCCGGTCTCACCGTCTACTTCGCTTCGCCCGTGCAGGGAATCCGGCTGCCGCGCTCGATCTTCGTGATGGACTTCCTCCTGACGGTCGCACTGCTCGCGGGTGCCCGGCTCGCCGCGCGGACGATCTTCGAGCGGCCGTCGGTCGGCGGTCTCATGGCGCGCGGCAAGGAGGTCGTGATCGTCGGCGCCGGTGACGCGGGCCAGCTCGTGATCCGCGAGCTCCAGCGGAACCGCGCTCTCGGCTACACGCCGATCGGGATCGTCGACGACGACGCGCGCAAGCGGAACCTGCGCGTCCACGGCGTACGCGTCCTCGGCACCACCGACGAGCTCGCGCGCGTGCTCCGCGACAACCGCCCCGACGAGCTGCTGATCGCGATTCCCTCCGCCGACGGCGAGGTGCGCCGCCGCGTCGTCGAGGTGGCGCGCGACGAGGGTGTCCCGGTCAAGACGCTTCCGGGCCTGTACGAGCTGATCTCCGGCGACTCGAACCTCGCCGCGCAGATCCGCCCGGTGCAGGTGGAGGACGTGCTCGGCCGGGCGCAGGTCGAGGTCGACCTCGAGACCGCGGCCTCCTACCTCACCGACCAGACCGTGCTCGTGACGGGCGCCGGCGGCTCGATCGGCTCGGAGCTCTGCCGCCAGATCTCGCGTGCGCGCCCGGCTCGTCTCGTGCTGGTGGAGAACGGCGAGACGGCGCTCTTCGAGATCGAGCGCGAGCTGCTCGACGAACGCGGCTTCTCGGCCGCGATCCCGATCCTCGGCGACGTCTGCAACCGGCCCAAGATGCGGCAGGTCTTCGAGCGCTACCGCCCGACCGTGGTCTTCCACGCGGCGGCCTACAAGCACGTGCCGCTGATGGAGGCGAACCCGCTCGAGTCGGTGCGGAACAACGCGCTGGCGACGAAGGCGATCGCCGACGTGGCGGTCGAGTTCGGCGCCGCCCGCTTCGTGCTCGTCTCCACCGACAAGGCTGTGAACCCCAAGACCGTGATGGGTCAGTCCAAGGCGCTCTGCGAGTGGATCGTCGAGGCCTACGGGCGGCGCTCCGACGTCTCGACGCGATTCGTGGCCGTCCGCTTCGGCAACGTCCTCGGGTCGTCGGGCTCGGTGATCCCGATCTTCCGCCGCCAGATCGCGAAGGGCGGGCCGGTGACGGTGACCCATCCGGACATGACGCGCTACTTCATGACGATCCCGGAGGCCGCATCGCTCGTCGTGCAGGCGGGCGCGATCGGCGGCAAGGGCGAGATCCTCGTGCTCGACATGGGCGAGGCGGTGAAGATCCTCGAGTTGGCGCGCAACATGATCCGCCTCTCCGGGAAGGAGCCCGACCGCGACATCCCGATCGAGTTCGTCGGCGCACGGCCGGGCGAGAAGCTGCACGAGGAGCTTTGGGGCCCGGAGGAGGCGGTGCGGCCGACCTCGCACCCGAAGATCCTGCGGGTGAAGCGCCCCGGCGCGGACCCCTCTGTGCTCGAGGCCGAGCTCGTCGACCTGGAACGGCTGGTTCGCGACGGCGAGACCCTCGAGGTGGTCGCGCGCCTGCGCGGGCTGGTGCTGCGCGGCGCGGTGCCGCTGAGCGCCGAGACGCCGACGGAAGTCGCCGAGACACACATCTGACGCTCTTTCGCGCGCCTTTCGCGTGCGAATCGCGACGGCGTCGTCCCGCACGCTCACTAGGGTGGGCCGGGTGGACAGAGACGCCGTTTTCGAGGGGCTGAACGCCGAGCAGCGGCGGGCGGTGGAGGCCGTCCGCGGCCCGGTGGTGATCCTGGCCGGCGCGGGGTCGGGCAAGACGACGACGATCACGCGCCGCATCGCGTGGCAGGTGGCGACCGGGACGTTCGCCGCCCCCGAGATCCTCGCCGTCACCTTCACGGACAAGGCGGCGGGCGAGATGCGCGCGAGGCTGGGCCGGCTCGGGATCGACGGCGTACGCGCTCGGACCTTCCACGCCAGCGCGCTGCAACAGCTCCATTACTTCGGCCGTGGCCCCGACGGGGTGCTGCCGTCGAAGGCGCTGATGCTCCGCCACATCGCGAACTCGCTGCCGCGGCCGTACCGCTTCCGGCCGGCGGCCGATCTCGCGACGGAGATCGAGTGGGCCAAGAACCGGCGCATCTCCGCCGACCGCTACGAGGAGCTCGCGGGCGAGCGGGCCGGGGCGCTGCCGCCGGACCTGATGGGCCGCGTCTACCGCGAGTACGAGCGGCGCAAGGCGGGTCGGGGCGTCGTGGACTTCGAGGATCTGCTCGAGCTGACGATCCGGATGTACGAGGAGGACGCGAACGCCGTCGCGGAGTTCCGCTCGAGGTGCCGGGCGATCACGGTCGACGAGTTCCAGGACGTCAATCTCCTGCAGCACCGGTTGCTCGCGCTCTGGCTCGGGGAACGTGACGAGGTCTGCGTGGTCGGCGACGACTACCAGGCGATCTACGGGTTCACGGGCGCGTCGCCCGACTACCTGCTCGAATTGCGCGACCGCTTCGCGGCCGGGACCGTGGTCACGCTGGAGAGCAACTATCGCTCGTCGCCGCAGGTCCTCGCGCTCGCGAACCGGCTGACCCCGCTGCTGGGCGGGGCGCCGAAGACGCTGCGCGCGACGCGCCCCGACGGCCCCGAGCCGGTGCTACAGCCGTTCGCTTCCCGCGACGAGGAGCATGCCTTCGTCGTCGGGCGCATCGCCGAGCTCGCCGCGGCGGGCGTCCCGTACGAGGAGACGGCCGTCCTGTTCCGGCTCAACGCCCGCTCGGACGACTGGGAGCAGCGGCTCACAGAGGCGGGGATCCCGTTCCAGGTGCGTGGCGGCGCGTTCCTCGCACGCCCGGCGGCGCGGCGGCTCAGGCGCGTCCTCGCGGGGTCGCGGTCGACCGCGGTCGCCGAGGACGTGCGGCGCGCCGCTCTCGAGGAGGGGTGGGCGCAGGGTGAGGAGCTCGAGAAGGTCGGCGAGTACGAGGCGACGCGCCAGCACGACCTCGGGCGCTTCGTCGCGCTTGCGCGTCAGCTCGACGACGGCGTGACGACCGTGGCCGGTTACCTGGCCGAGCTCGAGCACCGGTTCGGCGAGGGCGACGGCGCCGACGGCGTCCACCTGCTCACCTACCACCGGGCCAAGGGCCTCGAGTTCGACGCCGTCTTCCTGCCCGGCCTCGAGGAGAAGGAGCTGCCGGTCCGGCAGGCGAAGACCGACGAGGCGGTCGCGGAGGAGCGTCGCCTCCTGTACGTCGGCCTCACCCGTGCGAAACGGCACCTCGCCGTGACGTGGTCGGCGGAGGCGAAGCCGAGCCGCTTCCTCGCCGAGCTCGGCGTCGAGACCGCCAGGTCGTCGCGGCCGGTGCGCAAGCCCGTGGAGGAGCTGCCTCCGTCCTTCACGGTGCTCCGAGAGTGGCGGCTGAAGCGGGCGCAGGCCGACGGCGTGCCCGCCTACGTGGTGTTCCACGACTCGACCCTGGCCGAGATCGCGGAACGGTCGCCGCGGACGCGCGGCGAGCTGGCGGCCGTCGCCGGCGTCGGCCCTACGAAGCTCGAGCGCTACGCGGACGACGTGCTCGCGGCGCTGGCGGCGGCGCCGGCGTAGAACGACGAGGGCCGCCTCGCGGCGGCCCTCGATTCGCAGTGCGAGCGGCTCCAGGCGGCTAGTGCCTGCGATCCCGCTTGTCGTTGTGCTCGCGGTCGTCCCCCTTCTTGCCGCGCTTGCCGTGGTCATGGCCGTGGTGGCGGTCGCCGCCGTGGCCGGACGAACCGATCCGGACTGCGAGCAGCTGCCCGCCTTCGCGGACGAACGTCAGCGGCCCGCGCACCTCTTCCTGCACGGCGAGCGTGTGGGCCTGCACGTCGATCAGGAACGTGCCCTTGCCCAGGTACTTGGAGGCGTCGACGATGCCGCTCGACTCCCAGGCGCCCGCCGCGCCCTTCGTGGTGGACGCGTCTTTGTCCGTCGGGCCCTCGTCGGCCGACTGGTCGACCTTCGCGACGACGAACGGTGCGCCACCGGCCTTGAGGTCGTAGCCCCAGAGCCGCGCGGTCGTGCCGGTCCCGAGCGGGTACTGGTTCTGGCTGCCCGGGTCCTCCGTGATCAGCAGGAGGTTCTTCGACGTCTCGACGTTGTCCGGCTGATGGATCAGGTCGAGCGCCCCGGCGCTGGCAGCTCCGCGGGCGTCGCCGTCGATCAGGATCGACAGGCTCTTGACCTTGGTCGGATCGCCGCGGTCGAGGACCAGCTTGAAGATCCGGCCGTTCGGCCAGGGTCCGGCCGTCCCGGCCGGCCCGCGCCGCAGCCGTCCCGTGGCCGCATCGGGCAGGGCACGCGGCTCACCGGTGTCGGCGAAGTAGACGACGTTCTTGTGGGTGCGGTCGTACTGGATGTCCTCCACGCGGATGAACTGGAAGACGTTGTTCATGTTGCTCCAGTTCTCCAGCACCCACTGCGGCCCGTCGGGCAGACCGGCGCTCGCCGGCGGCGTGGGAAAGCCCACGTCGGCCGACTTGATGTCGGAGCCGTCGGCCCTCTTGCCCGTGGCGATCTGCTTCGGCACCTGGATGAAGTGCCCCGAGACGGACTTCGTCCCGGAGAGGTCGCCGTAGTCGTTCACCGCGGGATCGTCGGAAACGAACGCCCACAGCTGCCCCTTGTCCTTCCAGACCGCCTTGCCGCTGCGCGCGCTGTACATGTACAGCTGCGAGGCGGGCGCAGTGAACGTGTCGTCGCCCGAGAGCACGACCGGGTGGCCGTAGCCGGGGATACCGACGCTGTTCTCGTGGTTGTGGCGGCCCATGCCGAAGATCGACCGGAACTTGCCGCTCTTGACGTCGAGGGCGACGACGACTCCGGCCTGCTCGGGATTCGGCCCCGCGGGCCACGCGGTGCCCGTGCGGTTCACGAGGTCGGTTGCCTCCTCGTTCGTGAACAGCAGCGGCCGCTGGAAGCCTTCGCGCGGGCCGACGATCGTGTTCGAGCAGAAGCGCTGGTAGTTCGCGTCGCTCGGGATCGCCAGCTCGCCGTCGAGGATCCCGCCGGACTTCCGGTTGAGCGTCAGCTTGCTCACCATCGCGTTGGTGAAGTTCGTGACGCCGACGCCGGTCGCCGGGTTGAAGGGGAACGGCACGGCCGACGTCTCGTGGTTCAGGTACGCGTCGACGGTGTGGTGCCGGCCCTTGTGGAACGCGATCCCGTCGGGGAGCGTGTCGAGCATGAAGCTGGTGCCCGGAAGCGTCTCGCCGACGGTCATCAGCGGCTCCACGCTCACGCCCGGAGCAACCGGTGTGAGCATCGGCGCCTGACTGGTCTTGAAGCCCTTGTCCTTCGGCTTGTCGTGCGCGGCCGCCGCTCCCACCAGTATCGCGGTGAAAGCTGCTGCGAGGGCGACCGCGAAGGATGCGCGTCTTCTCATCCTTTCCCCCTTCTCGTCTCTGGTTCGGTCGGGTCTCTGGTTCGGTCGAGTACCCCGTACCGCATTCGACGCTTCGGCAGTCATAATGGATGCTTATGGATACGCGGCAGCTGGCCTCATTCTGCGCCGTCGTGGAGCAGCAGAGCTTCTCGCACGCCGCGGAGCAGCTCGGCGTGACGCAGCCGGCCGTCAGCCTGCAGATCCGCTCGCTGGAGAAGCGGCTCGGACGCCAGCTGCTCGACCGCTCGGGGCGTCGTGTCGAGCCCACCGAGGCCGGACTGCGCCTCTACCGGAGTGCGCAGCGCATGCTCGCCCTCGAGGAGCAGCTCATCGAGGAGGTCGCGGACGCCGGCGAGGGCGAGCTCGCGGGGACACTCGAGATCGGGGCCTCTACGGGCCCGGGGGGCTCGGTCGTTCCGCTGCTCCTCTGCGAGTTCCAGCGGGCGAATCCGAGCGTCGGCGTCTCGCTGACCGTCTCGGACACGCAGACGATCGTCGACCAGGTCGCGGGCCGCGAGCTCGCCCTGGGAATCGTCGGTGCGGCGCGGCGACACCGCGGGATCACCTTCGAGACGTTCTTTCGCGACGAGGTCGTTCTCGCCTGTCCGCCCGACCACGCGTTCGCGGGCCGCACGATCACGCTCGACGAGCTCCGCGCCGAGCCGCAGATCGTGATGCAGGAGGGGGCGGGCGTTCGCCAGGTGATCGAGGACGCGCTGCGCTCGGACGGCCTGCGCCTACGCGACCTCGACGTGAAGCTCGAGCTCGGCCTGCAGGAATCGGTCAAGAGCGCGGTCGCGGCCGGTTACGGGGTGAGCTTCATCTCGCGTTCGGCGATCGAGGCCGAGCTGTCGACCGGGACGATCGCGACGGCGCGCGTCGAGGGCCTCGAGCCCTCGCGCGAGATCTCGCTCGCCACTGCGACCGGCCGCTCGCTCCCGCGGGCGGCGGCGGCGTTCGTCGACTACGCGCGGGGGCGCGTGTCGTGATCGTCCGGTGGGGGCTCGACCAGCTGCGCCCGCTCCTGGAGGAGCTCGGGATCGAGCGGCCGCTGCTCGTCGGCAGCGAGCGCTGGGACGGGCTCGAGCTACCCGCGGCCGCGCGCTGGAAGGACGTGCCGTCGGAACGCATCGCCGTCCCCGAGGGCGTCGACTGCATCCTGGCGATCGGGGGCGGGAGCGCGATCGACACCGCGAAGGCGGCCTCCGCCGAGACCGGCCTGCCGGTCGTGTCGATCCCGACGACGTACTCCGGCTCGGAGTGGACGCCGTATTTCGGCGTGCGCAGGCCGGATCGCCGGGCGGTGGGCGGCGGCAGCGGCGCCCGGCTCGAGGGCATCGTCTACGACCCGGAGCTGACGCTCTCGCTGCCGCGTGAAGAGACGGTCGGCACCGCTCTCAACGCGCTCGCACACGCAGCCGAGGCGCTCTACGTCAAGGGGCGCAATCCGGAGGCGGACCGTTCTGCGCACGAGGCCGCGACCCGGATCGGCGCCGCGCTTCCCGCCGTCCTCGCGGACGAGGCCGCGCTCGGCCCCCGGAAGACGCTTCTCCTGGGCGCGTCCTGCGCCGGCGAGGCGCTCGCTTCTGCCGGCCTCGGTCTCGGCCACGCCATGGCGCAGACGCTCGGCGGCCGGTACGGGCTCTCGCACGGCGCCATGAACGCCCTTGCGCTGCCGCTCGCGCTGCGGTTCAACCAGCCCGTGGCGGCGAAGGAGATCGAATCGTTCGGCGACGCGATGGGCACCGACGATCCCGTCGGCAAGGTTCAGAGCCTCGCCCGGCTCGGCGGCATCGAGCGACTCCGCGACTACGGCGTCCCGCAGGTCGAGCTCGACGAGGTCGCGGAAGCGGCGGTTGCGCGGCCAGGTGCGAAGGCGAATCCACGTCCGGCGAGTGCCGCCGAGGTCGCGGAGCTGTTGCGCTCGATCTGGTGACCGCGCGCTCGCAGCGCGTGTGCCCCCAGGCCCGGCTTGATGCGACACGGGGCCCGCAGGTCTGAACGCAGTAGGAAGCGGCATCGGCGCGAACGGGCTGCATGCCGAGGCTGGCGAGGTCCGCGCCGAGATAGGTGCCGTTCGCGGCCCGGAACTGCTCGAGCGCGAGCGCGGTCTGCTGGAGATTCAGCGTCGAGACCTCACTTCCGGCCTGCTCGATCAACGAGGAGCGCCGCCTATGCGGCGGCGCTCCGCAGCTGCTGCGCTACCAGCCGGGCGGCGCCGGCGCCTTGTATCGGGACGGCCCGAGGGGCCCCGTAGTGTCGGCCGGGGTCGGGCCAATCCCGACGACGCCCCACGCGCCTCCGAAGCCGTACCAGGCTTGCTGTGTCACGTCATGAAGTGAACGCCACGTTTCCCAGCGCGCGCCGTAGCCGGTCACGTCATTGGGGTACGGGATCGGCAGACACGTAACGGGATTGCTCTTGGGCTCGTGATAGCTGCCGTGCGAACCGTCCGCGATGAAGACGACGGGACGGCCCGTAACAGGATCCTTCCGCACCTGCGACCAGGTCACGTCACGTCCGCAGGACTCGCGGTGGCGGTAGAAGTGAACCGTTGTCGGGACATTTGACGCGTTGAGCTTGATCGTGACGCGTTCCCAGTCGCCTTCGTGGTTGAACCCACCCTGCAGGGCCCCCTGCGTGTCGTTGTACGGAAAGAAAAACCAGTACGTGATGTAGCGGCCCTTGGCGTAGTCGAAATACGTCGGCACCTTGGAGAGATTGCTTTCTCCGCCATGCGAGCCGTCGAAGTCCAGGTAGAAGCCTTCGAGGTTCGTCAGCCCCCCTCGGTAGGCCGAATCGTCGAACGGGCGAGTGAACTCCCACGAGGAGTAGGAGGTCCAAGTTCCGGAGGCGTTGTTCCGCGAGAACACCGAGTAGTACTTCGTCCCCCGATCGCCCAGCATGATTCCGCGGACCTGCCTGAATCCTGCCAGCCAAGTTGGCGCCGGATTGCTCCCTCCCTGGCGTTTCCAGTAGAGGCGCGACTGCTTCAGAAACACCGTCCTGGCGCTGGCCGGATTGTTGTCTTCACCCGGTGCGAGATAGACCACTGGCGCGTAGTTCGCGATCGCAGGGTCATAAGCCGTAGTCGCAAGGGCTGACGCATTCACGGCAGTGCCCGGCAACGCCGCTTCGTCGAGGTAGCTGTCAGCGGGATCGGGATGGTAGTCCCCCGCGACGCCGGCATCGCTGGGGTTGCCATACACGATCGACCGACTCACCGCGCCCGTGTAGCCATTGCTGAAGTACCACCACTGGCTGCGCTTCACCGCTGCCGAGTCGGACCCGTTGCCGTCCCAGTCACCGACGATCGGCTTGTCGGTCGACAAGCCGAACGAGAACCACGTCCACACGGTCGCCGCGAAGTCGTTACTCAGCCACCACACGTTGTTACGAACGACCCCGGGGGTGTCGACTCCGTCGCCGTTCCAGTCGCCGACGACCGCCTTGTCGCCTGGGTTGCCGTACCCGAAAGATCGAGAGGCAGGGCCGCCGCCAATCGCATCTGTCAGATACCAGACGTTGCCACGAACGACGCCGACGGTGTCTATGCCGTCTCCGTTCCAGTCGCCGACGACCGGCTTGTCGCCCGCCACGCCATAGATGAAGTCGTGATCGACGATGTCGTCGTAACCGTTCGACAAGACCCAGCGGTAGCCGCCGATGTTGACGCCGGCGGTATCCACCCCGTCGCCGTCCCAGTCTCCGACGAGTGGCGTTGGTCCAGCGGACTGGAATCCGAACGCGTGGGTCACGTTCGCGTTGAAATCGTTGCTCAAGTACCACCGCGAGAGGCCTGCCTCATTCCGGACGACGCCCGGCGTGTCGATCCCGTCGGTCGCGGTTGGCGTCAGCGGGGGCGGAGGCTGCGGCGGAGGCGGCGGATCAGTCTCGTCGTCGTCCGTGGAGCTCGAGCACCCCGGGTCGTTGAGGTCGACCTTGCCGTCGCCGTCGTTGTCGAGCCCGTCGGCGCAGCGCTTGGGCGGTGGCGGGGCGTTGTACTCGTCGTTGTCAGGTCCTTCGGTGCAGCCTGGGTCGTTCGGCCAGTCGATTAGCCCGTCGCCGTCGTCGTCGATCCCGTTCTCGCACTTCGGTAGCGGCGGCGGCGGGTTGTACTCGTCGGCGTCGGCGGCGTTGGCGCAGCCCGGGTCAGCCGGGTAATCGGTTTTCCCGTCGCCGTCGTTATCCGCGCCGTCGCTGCAGGCGGGCGGCGCGTTGTACTCGTCGGTGTCGTTGTTGCTCGTGCAGCCGGGGTCGTTGGGGTAGTCGATCTTGCCGTCGCCGTCATCGTCGAGCCCGTTGCTGCAGACGTAGACGGGAGTGTTGTACTCGTCGTTGTCGGGCCCTTCGGTGCAGCCTGGGTCGTTGGGCCAGTCGATCAGGCCGTCGCCGTCGTCGTCGATCCCGTTCTCGCACTTGGGTAGCGGCGGCGGTGGTGGCGGTGCGTTGTACTCGTCGTTGTCGGTTGCGCTGGCGCAGCCCGGGATCAGCCGGGTAGTCGGTCTTCCCGTCGCCGTCGTTGTCGAGGAGGTCCTCGCAGGCTTGCTTGGGCGGCGGTGGCGGCGGCGAGTTGTATTCGTCGTTGTCGGGACCATCGATGCAGCCTGGATCGGCCGGCCAATCGATCAGGCCGTCACCGTCGTCGTCGACGCCGTTCTCGCACTTCGGCAGCCCAGGCGGAGGCGGCGGTGGAGGAGGCGGCGGAGGTGGTGGCGGAGGTGGTGGCGGAGGAGGTGGGGGCGGCGGTGAGTTGTACTCGTCGTTGTCAGCGCCGTCGAAGCAGCCGGGATCATCCGGCCAGTCGACCTTGCCGTCGCCGTCGTTGTCGCGGCCGTCCTCGCACTGCGGCAGCCCCAACGACGCGCTGTCGCCCAGGACCGCGCCGAAGACGACGCCGCCCGTGGCAAGAGTGACCGCAGCAATCGCGGCGAGTACGAGGAAACGGATCTTGAGCGTGGCGGACTTCATGGTCTCCCCCGTTCCGTGTGAGAATTCGGGCGTTCATCTCAGACCGTGGGAAAGACCCGGTAAACGTCGAGTAACGGGGGAGAGGCCGACGAGCGGAGAGACGGGCATCGACCTGCGCGTGCGGCTTCTGGGGCCGGTCTCCGCGACGATCGGCTCGCAGGCGCTCGAGCTCGGCGGCAGCCGTGCGCGCGCCACGCTGGCGTACCTCGCACTCCATTCCGACCGCCTCGTCACCAGCGACCGGCTCGTCGAGGCGCTCTGGACGCGCCCGCCCGCGACGTGCGCCAAGGTCGTTCAGATGGCCGTGTCGAGATTACGGAAAGAGCTCGGCGGCCTGATCGTGAGCGAGCCTCGTGGCTACCGGCTCGCCGTTCCCGCCGAGAGCGTCGACGTCGATCGCTTCGTCGCGCTGGCGGACGAAGCACGAGGGCGCCGGCCTGCCGACGCCGTGCAGCTGCTCGAGCAGGCGCTCGCCCTCTGGAAAGGCGACTTCGCTGTTGATTTGGGCGACGAGCCGTTCGTAGCGCCCGAGCGCGCTCGCCTCGAAGAGCTCCGGCTCATTGCCGTCGAGGATCGAATCGACGCGATGCTCGAGCTCGGCCGGCACACCGACGTCCTTGCCGAGCTCGATCTCCTCGTGCGCGACTACCCCCTACGGGAGCGAGTGCGAGGGCAGCTCATGCTCGCCCTGTACCGAGACGGCCGCCAGGCGGACGCGCTGGGCGTCTATCGGGACGCGCGTGCCACGCTGATCGACGAGGCCGGCGTGGAGCCGGGCCCGTCGCTGCAGCGACTGCAACGAGCGGTCCTTCTCCAGGATTCGTCGCTCGAGGGTCGGTCGATGCCTCGCCGCACGAGCGCGCTCCCGTCGCCTCCGACGCGCTTGGTCGGCCGGAACGAGCTCGTCGCGCAGGTTTGTGAGCTCCTGCGCGGCGACGACGTCCGGTTGGTCACTCTGACCGGGCCCGGAGGCATCGGCAAGAGCCGCCTCGGCCTCGAGGCGGCACGCCGCCTGGAGGCTGAGCTCGCCCAGGGTGCGGTGCTCGTCACGCTCGACTCGCTGTCCGACCCCGATCTCGTCGCCCCTACGATTCTTCGAGCGCTCGGCGGCGACCCGGATGGAGCCGACGCGGCGGCGTCGTTGGCCGCCGTACTCGCGAACGATCCGCCGTTGCTCGTGCTCGACAGCGTCGAGCACCTGCTGCCGGCCGCGCCGACGATCGCACGGCTCCTTGGCGCCAGCGCCGACCTCAAGGTCCTCGTCACGAGCCGCGAGGCGCTGCGGATCACGGGCGAGCACGAGCTGCGGGTGCCGCCGTTGGACGGCGATGCCTCGTATGCACTTTTCGTCGACCGCGCACTGGCTGCCCGCCCCGGCCTGAACCTCGACGACGAGGGCTCCGTGGCGGTCGCCGAGCTCTGTCGGCGCCTCGAGGGGCTTCCGCTGTCGCTCGAGCTAGCCGCCGCTCGGACCCGCATCCTCCACCCCGTGGCGCTCCGCAACCGCCTTGCGAGCCGCCTTGACCTGGTCGGCGGACGCGATGCGCCGTCGCGGCAGCGGACGCTTCGCGCGACGCTCGACTGGAGCTACGAGCTCCTGGACGACGACGACAAGGCCGTCCTCGCCCGACTCTCCGTCTTCGTCGGAGGCTTTTCGCTCGACGCGGCGGCTGCGGTCTGCACCACGTCGGAGCCCGCCCTCCTCCGCCACATCGAGTCGTTGGTGGACAAGAGCCTGCTGGTCGAGACGCTCGCCCTCGAACCGAGGTTCACAATGCTCGACACGATCCGCGAGTACGCCCTCGAGCGCCTGGGGGAGCACGGTGGAGAGGGTTTCATCCGCGGCCGGCACCTCACCTGGTACCGAGACCTCGCCGAGCGGTCCGAGCTGGAGCTCGCAGGGCCCGATCAGGCACGATGGCTGCAAGGGCTCGACCCCGAGCGCGACAACTTCCGGGCGGCGCTCACGTGGTCGCTCGAGACGGGGAACACAGAGTCCGCGCTCCGCTTGGCCGCCGGACTGACGAAGTATTGGCACTACCGCGGCTTCCTGGACGAGGGCGGCGACTGGCTGGAACGCTCGCTCGCCGGCGAAGCCGACGACGCCCTCCGGGCGCGGGGGCTCAACCGGGCGACGACACTCGCCGTCAGACGAGGTCGATATCGCGAAGCCGAGCGCTTCGCGGGCGAGGCGCTCAGCTTGCTTCGCGAGGGTGGCGACGATCAAGGCGTCGCGGTCGCTCTGATGCATCTAGCCCACGTGGCGGTCAACACCGACGAGCTTCAGCGCGCTCAGGAGCTGATGACTGAGGCGGAGCAGCTTTTTCGGGCTCTGGGCGACCGGCGGCGGGTCGGGTTCGCCCTCGACAATCGCGGCCTCGTCGAGTTGATGCTCGGCGATGCGGCCTCGGCGGTGTCCCTCTGCGCCGAATCCGCGGCGATCGCGCGTGAGGTCGGGGACTGGCACGCGCTTGCGGTCTCCCTTGCCAGTGTCGGCCTCATCGAGCTTCGCCGGGGCAACGCCGACGCGGCCCGCAGTGCGCTCGGTGAAAGCCTGCGTCTGTCACTCGAGCTCGGCTTCAAGGAAGAGGTGGCCCGCTCGCTCGACGCCTACGCGCTGCTTGCCTCGGCAGACGGCGAGCACCTTTTGGCCGCTCGCTTGCTCGGAACGGCGGAAGCGCTCGGCGAGGCCCTGAACCTCCGCCTCGACCGGTTCGAACAGGCGATCCACGACGAGGCGGTGGCAGCTGTGAGTGCCCAGCTCGGGGCGCAGCGCTTCGCCGACGAGCTGTCACGCGGGCGCTCGACGCCGATGGAGGACGCCGTTTCAGCAGCTCTCCACGAATAACGCCCGCTTATCGGGGTGATTACGGGAACGCGTGATACCGTCTGGCCGTGGCCGACCGGCTTCACGTTGACGTGCTCGTGATCGGCAGTGGCGCCTCGGGCCTCGCCGCCGCTGTTGCCGCCGAGACGGCCGGTGCGAGCGTGGCGCTCGCCACAAAAGGCTCGATCCAGTCGTGCAACTCGGCCAAGGCGCAGGGCGGGATCCAGGCGGCCTTCGGCGAGGACGACTCGCCCGAAATCCACGCCGCCGACGTCTGGAAGAGCTCGCACGAGACCGCCGACAAGCGGCTCGTAGAGGTGCTCACGACCGAGGCGCCCTCCGCGATCCACTGGCTCGAGGAGCTCGGCGTGGAGTTCACGCGCGAGAACGGCGGCTATCGCCTTGCGAGGTGCGGCGGCGCGAGCCGCAAGCGGCTGCTTCAGGTCGGCGACCGCACGGGGCACGCGATCACCAAGGCGCTGCGCGAGGCGTTCGAGGCCGGGGACGGAACCGCGCTGCCGAAGTCGCCCCTCAGCGACCTCCACCTCACGGAGAACGGCTGGCGCGCGCGCGTCGGTGAGCACGAGGTCGACGCCGGCACGGTCGTCCTCGCCGCCGGGGGCCGCTGTTTCAAAGTCGCCGAGGAGCGCGGCGAGCTTTCGACCAACCACCCGGGAGCAACCGGCGAGGTGACACAGATCGCGGTCGACCTGGGTGCCGACCTCCGCGATTTCGACGCGCTCCAGTACCACCCCAACGGCGGCGCCTGGCCGGAGACGATGCAGGGCTACTCGATCCCGGAGACGACGCGCGCGTACGGCGCGGTCCTGCTCAATGCCGACGGCGAGGAATTCACCGACTCGCTCGGGCCGCGCGACGAGGTCAGCCAGGCCATCTTCGACGAGGTCGAGAAAGGCAAGGGTGTCGAAACTCCGGACGGGCGGCCCGCGGTCTATCTCGACACGACGCGGATTCCCGAGGCGGACGCCGACGTGTCGCTGCCCTACATGCTGCGGCGCTACCGCGGCGGCGGGATCGACCCGCTGACCGAGCGGATCCTGACCTACCCCGTGCTCCACTACCAGAACGGCGGGCTCGTCATCGACACCGACGGCGAGACGACGCTCGAGGGTCTCTACGCTTGCGGCGAGATCGCGGGCGGGGCCCACGGCCGCAACCGGATGATGGGCAACTCGCTCCTGGAGTGCACGGTGTTCGGACGACGAGCCGGCCGCGCGGCGGCAGAGAAGGCGAGGGCATGACGGCGTTACACGCCACAGATACCGACATGCACCAGGCGGTCGAGGACGCCGCCGCCCACCTCTACGTCTGGGCGCTGAAGGACATCCCGCAGGACCTCCGCGACGCACTCGCCGACGCGGCTGACAAGGAGACGTCGGTCCCGGGCCGACGCGTGCTGCAGACGATCCTCAAGAACGTCCAGGTCGCCGACGACGAGCAGAACCTCGTCTGCCAGGACACGGGAATCGCCGTCTACACCTGCACGGTGGGCGAGCACTTCCCGCTCCACCCGGCGCGGATCTACGAAGCGCTGCGCGACGGCACCGCGCGGGCCACGCTCGAGCATCCGCTCCGCTCCAACGCCGTGCACACGATCACGCGCGAGAACACCGGGCCGAACATCGGCCACCGGCTGCCGATCGTGCACTGGGAGTTCGTGCCCGACTGGGACGGCCTCGACGTCAAGTGTGTCCCCAAAGGCTCGGGCTCCGAGAACATGAGCTTCCTCAAGATGTGCGTCCCCGCCGACGGCGTGAAGGGGATCAAGCAGTTCGTGCTCGAGTCGATCGTCGACGCCGGCGGCAAGCCGTGTCCGCCGGGGATCGTAGGCGTCGGGATCGGCGGTTCGGCCGACTACGCCATGTACCTGGCCAAGGAGGCAATCGCCCGTCCGGTCGGCACGCGCAACCCGGACCCCGAGGTCGCGAAGCTCGAGCAGGAGCTCTTCGAGCTGCTCAACGAGACCGGCATCGGCCCGATGGGCCTCGGCGGCGACGTCACCGTCCTGCAGTGCCATATCGAGCACGCGGACACGCACATGACCCTGAACCCGGTCGCGGTCAACTACCAGTGCTGGGCGGCCCGGCGCGCGACGGCCCACGTCGACGCGGCCGGCAACGTCGAGTTCGACCGAGAGGCCTGAGCCGCGATGGCGATCCACGAAGTCACCTTCCCGATCACCGACGCGGCCGAGATCCTGAAGCTGCGCGCGGGCGACGAGGTGGTCGTGCAGGGGCACATCATCGGCATCCGCGACCGGACGCAGATCCGCATCTTCGACCAGGGCGTCGAGCCGCCGATGGATCTCACGGGCGCGTTCCTGCTCCACACCGCGCCCAACGTGCGCAAGGTCGGCGAGGGCAAGTACGAGAAGCTCTCCATCGGCACGACCACGAGCGCGCGCATGGTGCGCTTCACCGAGCCGCTCGGCGAGCAGTACGGCGTGCGCGCGATCTGCGGCAAGGGCGGCTTCCCGGACGAGGCGATCGAGCCCATGCAGAAGCACGGGATGGTCTACTTCGCGATCGTCGGCGGGGCCGCCGCGCTGGAGACGACCCAGATCGAGGAGATCGAGGAGGTCGCCTGGGAGGACCTCATGCCCGAGTGCCTGTGGAAGTTCCGCGTCAAGGACTTCGGCCCGCTGACCGTCGGGATCGACGCGCACGGCAACTCGCTCTACCACGACGTGCAGGCCGCCGCCCACAAGCGACTGGAGGACATCTTTGCTCGGCTTTGAGCCCCGGGCCGCGGGCCTGACCCACGTCATCGACAAGGGCCTCGGGCCGCGGGCCTGGGAGGACGTCCTCGAGACCTCGGGCGCCTACATCGACGTCGTCAAGCTCGGCTGGGGCACGGCGTACGTCACGCCCAACCTGCGCGCGAAGCTCGACGTCCTCCGCGAGAAGCCGGTCGTGATCGGCGGGACATTCTTCGAGGTCGTCTACGCGAAGGGCAAGATCGACGAGTACAAGCGCTGGCTCGCCGAGCTCGGGCTGACCCACGTCGAGATCTCCGACGGGACGATCGAGATCCCACGCGACGAGAAGCTCGAGCTGATCGCCGACCTCGCACGCGACTTCACCGTGCTGTCCGAGGTCGGCTCCAAGGATTCCTCGGTGGAGTACTCGGCCGCGGACTGGAAGGCCTGGCTGCAGGAGGAGCTCGACGCCGGCGCCTGGAAGGTGATCACCGAGGCTCGCGAGGGCGGTACGGCCGGCATCTTCGACTCGGGCGGCGGCATGCGCACCGAGCTGATCGCGGAGATCGCCGACGCCGTCGACCCGGCGAACGTGATCTTCGAGGCGCCGACGAAGGCGGCTCAGGCCTGGTTCGTGAAGACGCTCGGCCCCGAGGTCAACCTCGGGAACATCCCGCCCGACGAGGTGATCCCGCTCGAGACGCTCCGCCTCGGCCTGCGCGGCGACACGCTGAAGGAGGTGCTGCTTGGCGACCGCGAGCCTGCTTCCTCCTGACCTCGAGTCGATGACCGCAGAGGAGGTCCTGCTCTGGGGGTACGAGCGCTTCGGCGACCGCATGTGCCTGACCTGCTCCTGGCAGCGGCAGTCGTCCGCGCTCGTGCACATGGTCAGCGAGCTCGGGCTGAAGATCGACGTGATCGAGCTCGACACCCAGATCCTCTTCAAGGAGACCTACGAGACGCGCGAGCGGCTCGTCGCGCGCTACGGGCTTCGCCTGAAGACCGTGCCGCCGCGGTACACGCTCGCCGAGCAGGCGGTCGCCGAGGGCCCGAACCTCTGGGAGTCCAACCCGGACCGCTGCTGCCACATCCGCAAGGTCGAGCCGCTCGTGAAGGCCCTCGAGCCCTACGCGGCCTGGATCACCGGCATCCGCCGCGAGCAGTCCCCGACCCGGGCGAACGCGCAGAAGATCGAGCACTCCGAGCGCTACGACGTCTGGAAGGTCCAGCCGCTCGTCGACTGGGACGCGAAGCGCGTCGCCGCCTACCTCGCTGTCAACGAGATCCCCTACAACCCGCTGCACGACGTGGGCTACCCCTCCATCGGCTGCATCCCGTGCACGCGCCCCGTCCGCCCGGGCGAGGACGAGCGCGCGGGGCGCTGGGCCGGCTCCGGGAAGCTCGAGTGCGGCATTCACGGCAATGCCCCTCTGATCAAGGAGTCGAATGACTGACCACATCTATGCCCACGACCATCCCGAGTCGGTGAGCCGCCGCGACGGCGGCTTCACGCTCTGGTTCACCGGCCTCTCCGGCGCAGGCAAGACGACGATCGCCCACCTCGTCGGGCCCGAGCTCGACCGCCGCGGCCGCGTCGTCGAGTACCTCGACGGCGACACGGTCCGCACGCACCTGTCCAAGGGGCTCGGCTTCTCGAAGGAGGACCGCGACACGAACATCGAGCGGATCGGCTGGGTGGCCTCGCGCCTGACCCGCCAGGGCGGCGCCGTGATCGCCGCCGCGATCTCGCCGTACGAGGAGACGCGCCGCAAGGCCCGGGGGATGGTGGAGGAGTGGGGGACGTTCGTGGAGGTCTTCATCAAGGCGTCCGTCCAGGAGTGCGCGAACCGCGACGTGAAGGGGCTCTACGAGAAGGCGTTCAAGGGTGAGATCAAGGGGTTCACGGGGGTCGACGACCCCTACGAGGAGCCGGTTGCGCCCGAGCTCGTGGTGGACACGGAGCAGCTCGAGCCCGAGGAGGCGGCACGGGCGATCGTGTCGAGGCTCGAGGAGCTCGGCCTCGTCGAGGCGGGGGTGGCCGCGTGAGCGCCGTCGTCGCGACCGACACGCTGATCGAGCCGCACGGCGGCACGCTCGTCGACCGCACGGGCGATCGGCCCGACGATCTCGAAACGCTCGAGGTCGTCACGCTGACGCCGCGGGAGGTGTCCGACCTCGACATGCTCGCGTCGGGCGCGCTCTCCCCGCTCGAGGGCTTCATGGGCCGGGCGGACTACGACCGGGTGGTCGGCGAGATGCGGCTTGCCAACGGGCTCGCGTGGGCGCTGCCCGTGTGCCTCGCGGTCGAAGAGGCTCCGGCCGGCGGTCGGGTCGCGCTCGCCGACGAGAGCGGCCGCAAGCTCGCCGTGCTCGAGGTGGGCGAGGTCTACGGGTACGACAAGGAGCGAGAGGCGGAGAGCTGCTTCCGCACGACCGAGGACGCGCATCCGGGCGTGGCGCGGCTCTACGCGCAGAAACCGAAGTATCTGGCCGGCCGCGTCACCGTGTTCGAGCGGCCCGAGCCGGCGTTTCCCGAGCTCGCGCGCGATCCGGCCGAGACCCGCGCTACCTTCGCGGACCGCGGCTGGAAGCGCGTGGTCGGCTTCCAGACCCGGAACCCGATCCACCGGGCGCACGAGTACCTGACCAAGGTCGCGCTCGAAACCGTCGACGGCCTGCTCGTGCATCCGCTCGTGGGTGATACGAAGGGCGACGACGTCCCCGCCGACGTGCGCGTCGACTGCTACCGCGTCCTGCTCGACGGCTACTACCCCGAGGACCGCGTCCTGCTCTCGGCGTTCCCGGCGGCCATGCGCTACGCGGGGCCGCGCGAGGCGATCTGGCACGCGATCTGCCGCAAGAACTACGGCTGCTCGCACTTCATCGTCGGCCGCGACCACGCGGGCGTCGGCGACTACTACGGCACCTACGACGCGCAGCTCATCTTCGACGACTTCGAGCCGCACGAGCTCGACATCGAGCCGATGTTCTTCGAGCACTCCTTCTTCTGCAAGGCGTGCGGGACCATGGCCAGCGCGAAGACCTGCCCGCACGACAAGGACGAGCACGTGTTCCTCTCGGGCACGAAGGTGCGGGAGCTGCTCGGAGCCGGCAACGTGCCGCCCGAGGAGTTCACGCGGCGGGAGGTGGCGGAGGTGCTGATCGAGGCATACCGCTGACCTGGCAGCTTTCCGTCACGGGGCTGCTGATCGGCCTTCTCGTGGGCGCGACCGGAATGGGCGGCGGCGCGCTGATGACACCGCTGCTGATCTTCCTGTTCGGCTTCAAGCCGACCCTTGCGGTCGGTACCGACGTCCTCCACGGCGCCGTCTTCAAGAGCTTCGGCGCCGTCCGCCACCGGCGGCTCGGCACCGTTCACGCGCACCTGACCCTGTGGATGTTCATGGCGTCGGCGCCGTTCTCGCTCTTGGGCGTGCAGCTGGCCGTGTGGATCGAGGATCGGTACGGCGACTCGGTCGGGTCGGTCTCGGCGAAGGTGATCGGCGCGGCGCTCGTCCTCGGCGGCCTCGGCTTCCTCGCCAAGACCTACCTGAAGCGCGGGGTGCAGTCCGACGACGCGCCGTTCCTGCTCCAGCGGCGGGACCGGGTGATCGCGCTCTGCCTCGGGGCCGGCGGCGGGTTCATCGTCGGGCTGACGTCGGTCGGCAGCGGGACGTTCTTCGCGCTCGTCATGCTGCTCGTCTTCCCGCTGACCGCGGTGAAGATCGTCGGCACCGACATCTTCCACGCGGCCGCGTTGCTCTGGGTCGCCGGGATCAGCCACCTGCTCCACGGCAACGTCGACCTCGGCGCGATGTCGTGGCTACTGCTCGGGTCGATTCCCGGCGTGCTGATCGGGAGCCAGATCACCGTGAAGCTGCCGGAGCGCGAACTGCGGATCGCGCTGGCGACGGTACTCCTGCTGAGCGGCGTGAAGTTGCTGGAGCCGCCCGCGACGGGATTGCTGCTCGTGCTGGTCGCGATCGGGGGGATCGCCCTGCTCGGCGTCGCCGCGGTGCGCAGGCTCGCCGCGCGTCCGCGCGCCGTGGTGCTGGACCGCAGCGGCCCCTACCGACGTTAGCGAGTCGCGGGAGGACTAGGACGCGAGCTCGAGGAAGGGGAGCTGGTTGGTGAGGTCGACGGTGCCCACCATGGGCAGCTCGTCGTGGCGGCAGATCGCGAGGTCGAGCGCCGACTTCTGCTGGCGAAGCGACCAGCGCTCGTACGCCTCCGTCCGTGCCGTCCGCATCAGCGCTGCGTAGACGCCGGCCCGAGCGCTGCGGAGCGGGAACGTCGCGAGCGGTTGCGTCCTGCCGAACGCGCGCACCTTGAACACGCCCTCGCTCGTGCGGATCGTCTTCGGCTTGCCGCCGACGGGCAGCGCGAACACCTGCGCCGGCGCGACCGTGGCGAGCGCCACGCCTCGCGTCTGCCCGCCGAGCCACGACGGAGCGGGCTTCACCTGCACCGAGCGCGCCAGAGCGTTGCCGTAGGTCTCGTAGTAGTCGCCGACCTCGCTCCCACTTGGTCGCCTGGCGGCGAGGTGCGGCAGCAGGCGGGCCTCGCGCAGCTCGTCGGCGATCACGCCGCGCGCGATCGCCACGGTGCCGCCGGCACGCGCGAGCGCGCGCCGATACGCGGCCCCGCTGCCGCCGAAGCGGCTGCGGATCAGCGCTCGCTCGGCCGCGAGGATCTCGGTCATCGAGAGCGGGACCTTCCGGCTTGCGGCTGCGCGGGCGGACAGCGCGGTGAACGCTGCCTGCCGGTCGCCCGTGAGCCGGGCCAGGACGCCGAGCTCGCCGGCGCCGATCCGAACGCCGCCGATGTCGCACACGACCCCGCGGCGCAGCGAGGTGATCTGGCCTTCGGTCAGGTCGGCGTTGAACTTGGGCCCCGCGAGCGTCGGCCCGTCACACAGCGCCGAGTTGCGCGTCCACAGGTACACGCACGCCGCGATCTCCTTGTCGGGGTCGGGCTTCGTCGACCCCCAGTGCGCCCAGCCCCAGGACCAGATCGAGTGGAACTTGAGCTCCGACGCGACCTGGCGGGCGGCGAGTGCCTGCAGCTTCGTGTTGCGGAACCAGGCGATGCGCTCCAGTCCCTCGCGGCCGCCCGTCCCACGCCCGACCTGGAAGCCGAGGAAGAGGCCGATACGCGACGGCGGGATGCCCATGTCCACGAAGTCCATGACCCCCTCGCGGAACGCGCCGCGTAGGCGGCGGCTCCCGAGGATCGGTCCCAGCTTGTTGATCTGCGGAGCGGAGAAGTAGACCTCGCGGATGATGTACGCGTAGGCCGCGATCTGACGCCACCACGTGAGCGCCTCGTCGGCTCCGTAGGGGGCCGTGGGAACGAGCAGGAACGGGCGCGCGCCGCGGGCCGCGAGCGTGCGCACGAAGGCAAGCACGTTCGCACGGTACTGCGCGTTGATCGGCATCCACGGCGTCGTCGTCGACGCTCCGAACAGCTCGTTCAGGGCGATCCAGGGGAACGCGCAGCCCGAGGACGCGACAGCCCGGTAGAAGATGCGATTCGCCTGGTCATCGATCTTGGCCGGGTCGATGCGCCGCGACGGCGTGCCGACGCGGTTGTTCATGTAGAGGTCGAAGTAGACCGTGTGCGCGCCGCCCGCCCGCAGCTGCGGCGGGAAGAGCAGGTTCGAGGCGGCCGCGATCACGCCGGGCTTGGCGAACCGGTACCAGAACGGCACAGAGCCGTCAGCGAAGTCGACCCACTGCGTTCCCCTGGTCGGGATCCCGCACGGGTCCGCCGCGTGCGCAGGCGACGCCATCGCGAGGACGCCGACGAGCACCGCGACGAGGACGAGAAAACGCCGCACGACGCCGACTTTGTACCAGACGCGCTCGCGGGCCCGGGTCTAGCGGACTGCGCGGAGCAGGAAGCCGCTCCGGCCCGGCTTCTGCACGTCGACCTCGCGGAAGCCGCAGGCGCCGAACATGAGCCTGAGCTCGCGCTCGGTGTAGTTGAAGATCGGGCAGTTGTTGATCCACTCGTAGCGGATCTTCCGCACCGGCCCCTTGAGCCAGCTCCACTTGGGGAAGCTGCCCACGACCGTCCCGCCGTCGGTCGTGAGGTCGTGCATCCGGCGGGCGAACCGCTCCGGGTCGGGCAGGTAGTCGAAGAGGCCGAGCGCGACGACGACGTCGTAGGGGCCTTCGAGCTCGACGTCGAGGAAGTCGCCTTCGACGAAGCGCACCTTCTCGCCGTAGCGCGCGAGCCGCTTCTCGGCGAGGTCGAGCATCGGCCGCGAGAAGTCGTTGCCGACGTAGGAGCCGACACCCGCCTCCATCAGGAACTCGCCGATCCGTCCGGAGCCGCAGCCGACGTCGAGGATGCGCGGGCTGTCGTAGGAGCGGACGACCGAGACCGCCAGCTCGCGCCGGCGAAACAGGCCGGGCCTCAGCGTGCGCTGAAGCGGCGCCTCCTCGTTCGTCTCGTCGGTGCCGTAGAGCTCGTCAAACGAGGACGCCTGCTCCTGAAAGTGTTTTTGCACCCGTTCCGGGGCGCTCTGCGAGGTCTTTGACGGCTGTGCCATAAGGAGTGAGGGGAAACTCGGCGGCGATCTTACGGAGTCGGGCGGCGACGGCGCCACGGGCGACGTTCCGCTGGAGGGCGCGAAGCCTAGCGGTTCGGCCGCCGCCGTCGGCCCGAAGCGGTTCCGGGTCGAACTCGTACGGATGGAAGTAGAGCGCGGGGGCCGCGCCCGCGGCGATCAGCCCTCGGAGCGACCGGGCGATCACGGAGGCGGGCAGGACGCGCCAGTACGCGCCGCCGCCGACCGGAAGGCGGGCGGCCGCGACCGGCAGCTCCCAGAGCTCGCCGCCGGACTCGAGCCGGAGCCGGTACGGCGCGCGCGGAATCGGCTCGATCCGCCGGGGGATCCTCGGCGAGTCGTACTGGCTCGAGTCGTACTCGAAGCCGAGCTCCGCAAGGACGTCGTAGGCCCAGGGCGTGTCGCGGGTGATCGAGAAGGCCGGCGCGCGGTAGCCCACGGCCCGGGCGCCGGTCGCGGCCTCGAGCGCCTCGAGGCCCTGCTCGACGTCGGCCTTGAAGGCCTCGCGCGACTGCTCGTGGACGCGCTCGTGCGCGTGCCCGTGCGATGCAAGCTCGTGTCCGCGCTCGGCGGCCTCGCGGACGAGGTCGGGATAGCGCGCGGCGGTCATCCCGAGCACGAAGAACGTCGCCTTGACGCCGAGCTCGTCCAGGAGGCCGAGAACGGCCTCCGTCTGCCGCTCGAGCGCGGGGCCACGACGATCCCAGTCGGCCCGCCCGACGCGCCGGTGCACGAGCTGGTGCCAGTCCTCGAAGTCGATGCTCAGCAGGAGCACGGGAGCGGACCCTAGTTCGTCCCGAACTACAATCGCCCAGCCTTGCCTCGGGTATTCGCCCTGCTCGTCGTCGTCTTCCTGCTCGGCGGGACGGCGGCTGCCTTCGCCGTGACCCAGGGCCTGAAGCTCGAGAAGAGCCCGGTCCTCTCGCCGCGCATCACCAAGGTGTTCTCGCCGGTCTGCGAATGCAGCAAGGACAGGGCGCTGATCAGCTTCAAGCTGCGGAAGGGCGACACCGCGACGCTCCAGGTCGTGGACGGGAGCGGCAACGTCGTGCGCACGCTGGTCGCACGCCGGCGTTTCGGCCCGGTGAGGCTGGACGCCGCCTGGGACGGGCGGGACGACGCCGGCCAGGTCGTTCGCGACGGCGACTACAAACCACGCGTCCGGCTCGCCGACGCGCACAAGACGATCACGTTCCCGAACGACATGCGCGTCGACACCAAGCCGCCGGAGATCCAGCGCTTCTCGGTCTCCCGCCGCGTGCTCTCGCCGGACGGCGACGGGCGGGCGGACGGCATCTCGGTGTCGTACCGCCTGAGCGAGCCGGCACACGCGATCCTCTTCGTCAACGGCAAGCGTCGCGGCTTCACGCTCTTCCAGCGCCAGCGCGGGAACGTCCAGTGGTTCGGCCGCCGCCGCGGGAAGGGCGTGCCGCCGCGGACGTATGCGCTCTCGCTCGCCGCGCGTGACAGGGCCGGGAATCGCTCCGAGCCGGTCTCCGCGGGAAGCGTTCGCGTGCGCTATCTCGACCTCGGCCTCGACCGGATCCGTGCGCGGCCGGGCACCCGCTTCGGCGTCCGCGTCAAGACCGACGTCCGCCGCTACGGCTGGCTCTTCGCGGGCCGCCAGGGGTCGGCGCGGTCCCGCTACCTCGTCCTCAAGGCGCCCAAGAAGCCGGGCACCTATCGGTTGTTCGTCGAGGCGAACGGGCACGGCGACCAGGCGACCGTCGTCGTCGCGCGGGATCGGCCGTGAGCGTCGAGCTCGCACGCCTCGGCGCGACCCTGGGCGCCGCCGGCCTGGCGGCGCTGCTCGTCGCGGCCCAGCGCCACCTTCGGCTCGCGGGCCTGGCCGGGGTCGGCGTCGGCGGCGCTCTTCTGGCCGGGTACCTCGCGCCGGGCGGCTCCGGGAAGCTGTTCGCGGCCGCCGTCGTGCTGGGCATCCCGCTCGCGGCGGCCGGCGCCGTGCTGTTGCGCCGCTATCCGTGGCTCTTGCCGATCGCCGCGCTGCTCTGCGTCCCCGCCCGGATCCCGGTGACGGTCGGCGACACCGACGCGAACCTGCTCCTGCCGCTCTACGGCGTCATCGCGGCGGCGGCCTTAGCGCTGGCCTGGAGCCTCTGGCGGGGCGAGGGGGAAGCCCGCGAGCTTGGTCCGCTCGCGTGGCCGCTCGCGGCGCTCGTCGCCCTGCAGGGGCTCTCCCTGTGGTGGAGCGAGGATCCGCGCCAGGGCGCGATCACGCTCGTCTTCTTCGTGCTGCCGTTCGGTGTCCTCGCCGTGTGCCTGGCCCGCCTGCCGTGGCGCCGCGAGCCGCTGCGGAATCTCTACCTCCTTCTGGGCGCGATGGCCGTCGTCTTCGCCGGCATCGGCGTCTACCAGTGGGTCACGCGCGACGTCTTCTGGAACCCGAAGGTGATCGTCGGCAACGCCTACGCGCCCTTCTACCGCGTGAACTCGGTGTTCTGGGACCCTTCGATCTACGGCCGCTTCCTCGTGATCGCGATCCTTGCCAGCCTCGTGCTGATCCTGGGCGGGGCGGCCCGGAGGATCGCGCTGGGCGCGGCGGTGCTGATCGGCCTCGTCTGGCTCGGGCTCCTGTTCTCGTTCTCGCAGTCGAGCTTCGCCGCGCTGATGGTCGGCACGTTCGTCGCCGCGGCCTTCGTCTGGCGCTGGCGCGCCGCGGCCGCAGTGGCGCTCGTCGGGGTCGTCCTGCTCTCCGCCGGGATGGCCGCGCCGAGCGTGCGCCACTCGATGTTCGACGCCTCGGACAAGGGCCTGAACCGCGCTTCGAGCGGACGGTTCGGGCTGATCACGGACGGCGCCAAGATCGCGGCCGACCACCCCCTCGGCGGCGTGGGGATCGGCGGCTTCAAGCGCGCCTACGCGGACCGCACGGGCCTGCGCGGGGAGGAACCCAGGAAGGCGGCGTCGCACAACACACCCGTGACCGTCGCAGCGGAGCTCGGGATCGCGGGCCTGGTCCTGCTGGTGTGGCTCGTGGGCGCCGCGCTGCTGGCCGCGTTCAGACGCGCCGGCCCCGGGTTCGAGGGACTGGCCGCGCTCGTCTTCGGCATCTCGCTCGTGGCGATCGCCGTGCACAGCCTCTTCTACGACGCGTTCTTCGAGGATCCGATGACGTGGGGGCTGGTCGCGCTGATCGCGCTGGTCACGGCCGCGGGGTCGCGGGAGACGTCGCCGGCATGATCGGCGGCTGGAAGCGCGTGCTCGTGCTCGCGCCGCACACCGACGACGGCGAGTTCGGCTGCGGCGGAACGATGGCGCGGCTCGTCGACCAGGGCGTCGAGGTTCGGTACGTCGCATTCTCGATCGCGACCAAGTCGCTGCCCGAGGGCTTTCCGCCCGACACGCTCGCGCGCGAGGTGCGGGAGGCAATCGCCGAGCTCGGCATCCCCGAATCCGCGCTGACCGTGCACGACTTCGATGTCCGCACGTTCCCCGAGCGGCGCCAGGACATCCTCGAGCTGCTGATCGCGCTCTGGGAGGACTGGCAGCCCGACGCGGTCTTCCAGCCGAGCCTGCACGACGTCCACCAGGACCACCAGGTCGTGGCCGCCGAGGGCCTGCGTGCGTTCAAGAGGACGACAGTCCTCGGCTACGAGATCCCGTGGAACAACTTCGACTTCGCCTACCAGGCCTATCTATCGCTCGAGCGGTCGCATCTCGAGCGCAAGACCGCGGCGTTGGCGAAGTACGCGTCGCAGCAGCACCGGCGCTACGCCGATCCCGAGTACATCTGGAATCTCGCCCGCACGCACGGCGTGAACGTGAACCGCGAGCTCGCCGAATGCTTCCAGGTCTACCGGGTCGTCGCGTAGTTCGTCTCCGTTCGTGGCACCGTCTTGAGCAAGCAGGCTTCTGAAGCCGGCGATCTCGAGCATGGCTCCCTTGCCGGTAACTCGGTGCGGCTCGTCACGGGTCAGCTCGCGGCGAATGCGGGCTACTTCGTCGGCGTGTTGGTGCTCGCTCGAGCGCTCGACCCATCCGGGCGCGGCACGGTCGCGTTCATCACGGTGACCGCGCTCGTGAGTGCTCGAGTCGCGGGTCTTGGGCTGAACGAGGCGACCAAGGTCTTCGCCGCGAGGCGCCCGCGCGAGCGCCCGGCCTTGCTGTCTACGACATTGGTGGCCACCACCTCGAGCACGTGTCTCTGCGCGGCGCTGATCTGCGCCGGCCTTGCGACGATTCCGGGAGCGCGCCCGGCCGGCGTCGGCCCGGAGGAGTTGGCTCTCCTGGGGCTCGGTGCGGTCGCGAGCGCCGGCGCCGGCGCGGGATTTGCGTTCTTGCAGGGTTGCAGCCGGTTCCAGCCGTACACCCGCCTCCTGGCCGTGGGCCCATGGCTCTACGCGCTGATCCTGTCGCTGCTGTGGGCGACGTCGGAGCTGACGGTCGAGAGTGCGGCGTCGGCATGGGTCGTCGCCCAGGCTGTGCCCGCCTTGCTGCTCTGGGGCGCCTCCAGCCGTGGGATCGGTGTCGGACGCGTGGACATCTCGCTCTTCCTGGAGGCAATCCACTTCGGCGTTCGCGCATGGCTCGGCAGCTTGGCCCAGTTCCTGAACGCGCGAGTGGATCAAGTCATCATGGGGCTGATCGCATCGGAGGCGACGCTCGGCGTCTATGCGGTCGCAGTCAATGCCTCGGAGATGCTCTTCTACGTTCCTTCGGCTGTCGGAGCCGCACTCGTACCTGCCGTGGCGAGCGCCGGCACGGGAAGTCACGAACGGACGCTGCGCGTCTTTCGTCTCGTGGCGATCGTCGTCCTCGCGGCCGCGGCGCTGGCAGCTCTCACCGGGCCGCTGTTGCTGCCGTTGGTCTTCGGGGACGCGTACCAGGGCTCGGTCGGCCCGTTCCTGTGGTTGCTACCGAGCGCACTGGGGTTTGCCGCGAGCTCGGTGTTCTCGAACGCACTGCTCGGCTCCTCGGCGCCGACTCTCTCGTCGGTGGGCCCCGTCGTCGCGCTGACGCTCGGCATCACGCTCGACCTCATCCTCATCCCGCGCTACGGCGCCTCCGGCGCCGCTGCGGCAGCGAGCGCTGCCCTGCTTGCCGGCGGCGCGGCTGCCGCCACCGTCTACCGACGGCGGGCCGGCCTCCCGCTGGCTGCACTCGTTCCGCGACGATCCGACTTCGCGGCGCTGCCCGGCCTGGCTCGCCGGGGGCGACGCTGGGCGACCTCGACGCGGTCTTAGAGCTACGCGCTGCGCAGGATCCCGATGCGCGCGGTACCGCGCGACCATCGTGCCCCAGCCGTTTCGATAGGCGATATGGGTCATCGCACCGCCGAGCAGGCGTTTCCGCGTCTGGTTGAACGGCAGCGCCATCGAGGTCGCACTGCTCGCGGCCGTCGCCTACTACGCGTGGACCTGGCCGAAGGAACCCCCACGCTCCACCGCGGCGTGAAGCGGAGCGCCTAGCGGCCTACGGGAGCAGGCGCCTGCGCGACCTGTAGGCGATCACCGCGAACAGCGCGTCGAGCGCCACGACCGTCAGGATGAGCAGCGCGAAGAGGATGACCAACCCCCTCCCGACCGCGTCGGGGTCGCTGATCGCCTCCTCGGTGCGATTCGACAGCGCCTCTGTCGCGGCGGACGGCACTCCCCTCCGGAGGGCCACAGGCGCAGCGTGCCGCGACGCGGGCTCGAGCGGGTACTCCTGCCAAAGCCTCGTCGGGTCCGTCGCCGCAGACGCGGCCGCCGTTCCGCCCGAGCTGGCGCCTACCCAGGCAACGGCGGCGAGCGTCGCCACCACGGCTGCGCGCCGTATGCACGTCATCGGATCGTCACCGGCGTTCCGATCGGCAGCAAGCGTCCGAGCTCGAGGATGTCCTCGTTCTTCATCCGGATGCAGCCGTGCGACACGCGGCCGGGCAGGAGCTCGGGCTCGTTGGTGCCGTGGATGCCCACGAAGCCGCCGCCGGGCCAGTCGGTCAGGGTTTCCGAGCGGGCGCTGGTGCCGAACGCGAGCGGGCCGTAGACCGGGCTCGCGTAGCGCTCGAGGCGGTTCCGGACGTAGAACCGGCCGCGTGGGGTCGGCCACTGTGCCTTGCCGACGCCAATCGGAGCGCGAAAGATCACGCGGCCCTTGCGCAGGAGCGTGGCCGAGAGCGTCTGAAGGTCGACGACGAGGTGCGTTCGCACGACGCCGTAGCCGCCGAGAGCCTCCCGCGGGATCCACCCGGATCGCCCGTTCGGCAGGACGGCAAGGCCGACGCGCACCCACAGGCGCCCGGTCCGGTCGCGGCGGCGCCCGAGCACGGACACGATGTTGGCCGTGCCTTCCGGCGTGCTGGTCTCGACCTGGGCAACCCGCGGGGCGATCGGGCTCGGCCGAGCGAGGACAGATGCCGCTCGACGTACACAGCCCACGTCGAGGCGCCGTCCTCGTCGAGCGGCGAGGGAGCGGGCACATCGAGCGCGGGATCGGGCGAGGCGGGCAGATCCGGAGCCTGGACGGCCGCGGTTGCGAGAGTCACCGTCGACTCTTCCCCGTAACCGATGAGCCCCACCGTGAGCGCGGCCACGAGTGCGAACGCTACGGCAGCGCCGGCCCAGACGCGAGGTCTGACTGCCCTCAGCCCGTGTAGCCCGGCGCCCTGCGTCCGGCCGTCCTTGGTCGTGAGGAGATGAAGTGGGTCGAGGCGACGATTGCGCGCACCTCTCCCTCCCGCTTCGGCTCGTCAAAGGCTCTGGCCGCAGGGACGACTCCGGCGAGGTAGCGCATCCAGGCCGCGTGTCGTGCCTCAACAGAATGGATTGCCACCGCCGCCGCGAGCAGGGCCGGCGAGTCCACTCTCGTCGCCTGACCCTTGTAGGCCGCCGCACCGAGATCCTCGAAGGCGACCGCGGTCTTCAGGAACTTGACCTGATCCTCGGTGACGCCCTGGAAGTTGAATGCCGGACGTTTCACCGCCGTGCGTCCGAGGACGTTCTTCAGTGCGCTGACATGCGCTCGCTCGACCGCGCCCAGCTGCCGGGGGACGCGCGCGAGCTCCGACCCGACGGCGCCGGCGCGCTCGGTCTCGGTGTAGAAAGCGGACTGCAGGTACTCGAGCGTCAGCGCGAAGTTGAGGATCGCCGCGTCCGAAGGACTGACCGCCTCGGCGTCGGGGGGCGCAACGATCGCCGCGAGGAGCGCCGCACTCGCGATGGAGGCCTTGCCGAGGAAGGAGGCCCGCGTGCTCACCGCGTCGAGCGCCTCCTGAACGGCGCCGTCGGAGTCGATCTGGTCGAAGGTGAGGGTCTGATCCGGCATGGTCAGCTCGATTTCACGAACTTCGTCCGGTTCAAGGCGGCAGTGGCCTGCGCAGCGGTCATCGGCGTGTCCGTGGCCTTCGGGGCGGGGTTCTTGTCGGCGATGGCGCGGATCCAGCCGGCATGCCGAGCTTCGACCGAGACGATCTTGGCGGCGCTCTCGAGCGCGCCTTTGGTCAGGTTCCCCGCCTGGCCGTTGTACGCCGCGACCATCAGATCCTCGAGGGCGACGGCGGCCGCGGTGAAGGCGGCGGGATCCTTTGTCGCATTCCCGAAGTCGAACTTCGGCTGCTTGCGCGCTTTGCTTCCGAGTGCGCCGCGAAGAAAGGCGACATGCGCTCGCTCGTGCGCGCGCACGGTGTCGGCGAACTCGAGCAACTCGCCCGTCAGGCCGCCGCTCACGGACGCCTCGGTGAAGAAGTCCGACTCGAGGTATTCGAGGAGGAGCGCAAGGTTGAGGATCTCCGCGTCCTGGGCGGGCGAGGGCGCAGAGACCGCAAGACGCGGCAGCGCCGCGATCGCGACTCCGCCGGCGGCGATGACGCCACCGGCCGCGAGTGCGCGACTCAGGAACCGGCGCCTCGAGTCGCCAGGTGAGGACGCGGGCCCTTCCGAAGGGAGATCCGCAGAGTCGAACAGGTCTAACCGCAGTTGATCCGCCATCACAGACGCCGTCCGAAGATTGGCGCCCTGGAGAATAACGCGTAGTGGTGGTTCTTACAATCTGTATGAGTTAATCCCAATATTCGCGAAAGGCGGTGCTCGTGACGTGACCGATCCCTACGACATCGACCTCGAGGTCAAGTTCGACGGGCTGCAGCACATCGACGTCGGCGCCGAGGCGGCCGCGGTTCAGTCGTGGACCAACCGGACGCTCACGCAGGTCAACGACTCCGTCGTCCGTCTCGGCGTCGTCGAGGGCGACTTCCACTGGCACAAGCACGACACCGAGGACGAGTTCTTCCTCGTACTCGAGGGCGAGCTCCACATCGACGTCGAGGACGCGGACACGATCGTGCTCGGAGTCCACCAGGGCGTGACCATTCCGCGCGGCGTCGTCCACCGTCCGCGGGCGCCGCAGCGGACGGTGATCGTGATGGTCGAGCCGGCGACGGTGGTCCCGACCGGCGACTCCTAGCTCTGCGTCAGGCCTGGACGGTGCTTGGCCGAATGCAGATGTAGCGTGCGCCGTCGCGCTCGGAGCGCGGCTCGCACCGCTGCACCAACCACTCGCTTCCCGTGATCCGGACGTTGCTTCCGACCTCGAGCGGTCGGTCGGTCAGGCGGACTTCATCACGGTCGTCAAAGCGCAGAACGACTTCGTACACAGCCACTGATCCCACCTCCGAGACGTGAACGGCGCCGGCGTCACTGCTAACCTCAGACTTTGCTGCCGCGACTTCGGAATCACGACAGGAAATATACGAAAGAGATTACGCGAATGTCAAGTGAGCCATCGCAGGGCTGGACCTTCGTCACGAACCACACGCAGGTTCTGCTCTGCATCGCGCGCGACCCGGGCATTCGCCTGCGCGAGGTCGCGGCCGACGTCGGCATCACCGAACGGGCCGTCCAGCGGATCGTGGCCGAACTGGTCGAGGCCGGTTTCCTGGAGCGGCGACGGGTCGGCCGTCGGAACCACTACGTGGTGAACCGTGCCGCCGAGATGCGGCATCCGGCGCAGTTCGGCCACGACATCGGTGACTTGCTGGACCTCTTGGAGCTCGAGGAGTCTGCCGACGGCGACGCGCCCTAGTAGGAGGGCTTGGCGAAATAGCGGCTGTGCCGCCGGGCCGCGCTGCTCGCCCCGAGGACTGCGTCGCGCATAGCTCCGCATAGGAACACTCCTTGCGTCCTTGCCTCGGAACGACCACGCACCCCGGCAACGAGCGATATTCCGCCAGGCCCTCCTAGCTGCTAGAGTATGCGAAACGCATACTAAGGAGCGGCCATGCACGTTCGTCTCGCGCACGACCAGATCACGATCGGGAAGCTCTCGATCGCCTTCCACCGCACGCTGCGGCTCCCCGACGACGGCCGGAACTACCCGCTGCCGCCCTCGCTCGGGCACTTCCCGGTCCACCGCGTCGAGGACTACGCCGACCGCGTCCCTGCGTCGTGGCGGGCGCACGGCGGCGTCTTCATCCCGATGTACCAGCGCGAGGCCGCCTGGCTCTCGTTCTCGCCGCGGGACTGGAGCCCGCAGGCGCTGAAAGTCGCGGTCGGGCTGGTCAACGCTGTCTCGGGCGATCCCTGGAACGAGGCGATCGTCGAGGGGAGAGAGCAGGACTACCTCGTCTGTCCACCGCAGCCGTGGCTCGACGGGATCAACGCGGGTGACGGGATCGTCCGCCAGTTCGTGGCGATGCCGCTGGGCATGGGGTACACGGTCGAGGGCCAGGTGACCGGCGACGAGCGCTTCGGCGGGATCCAGCTCGTCTCGTTCGCGCCCAAGCCGGGACGCATACCCGTCCAGCCCGCATCACCGATGAGGCGGGCGCTGAGCTTCGACGCCGACGTCGCCTTCAGCCACGCGGCTGCGCCGGCGGCCGAAATGGGCCTCGCGGCCGGCGGCCGCATGGAGCAGTCGATCTACCCGGACACCTACGGCGCCGACACCTGGGACAACGCGAAGACGGCCCGCGTCTACGTCCACATCGTCAACTCGATGCTGTACGAGCAGATCACGGGCCGGAAGGCGCCCGACACGCCGGTCACCGCGAGGACGTACGCCGAGCACGGCTACCCGTGGTACGACCTCTACGACGAGCACCTCGGCGACGTCGATCCGTCCGATGTGCTCGCCGGCGTCAAGTCGGTGAAGGAGGTCGACGCGGAAAGGGGCTTCGGGCCGCAGCAGGACGACGACTCGGTGGACGTTCCGGACCACCTCGTCCACAAGGCGCACGTCAAGACGCCCAAGGGCGTCGTCGCCGACGGTGACTGGTCCCGGTAGGTGCCTCGGGAGGCCTACCGACGACCGGGGCTCGGTCAGGCGCTCGCCTGGCTGCGCGACCGCGCGCGCCTGACCCAGCGGGCGGCGGCGGCGGAGGCGGGCCTCTCGCGCATCTACCTGCAGAAGCTCGAGGCCGGCGAGCGGGCGCCCTCTCCGGCGAAGCTCGACGACCTCCTGCGCGCGCTCGGCTCCAGCCGCGAGGAGCTGGAGGGGCTGCTCAGCGCCCGGCCGTGGGCAGCGGCCCCACCGCGCCGACGGGTTCGCTCGCGGGCGCCCGCGAGGCCGGAGGAGTACCTCCGCGCGGCGGAGGCCGCGCTGGCCGCGGGCCCCTGGTCGAGCCCGGTGGCGGTCGACACGGAAGCCACCGACCAAGCCTCCGTGGCAGGCGAGCTCGCCGAGCTCCGCGACCACTACCTGAACCTCTCGCCCGAGCAGCGGCACGAGCTGCTCGAGGAGGCCCGCCGGCGCCGCTATCGCCGCTAGCCGTCCCGCATCCAGTCTGTTTCGCATAATCCAGCTCGCGTGACGTCGCCGCACCCGATCCGGCTCGTGGTCACGGACGAGCTCAGGCGCAACCGCCTGACCGTCTTCTTCCGCCTGATCCTGGCGATCCCGCACTACGTCTGGGTGTTCGCCTGGTCGCTGCTGATGGTGTTCGTGGTCGTCGTGAACTGGCTGATCACGCTGATCGTCGGCCGCTCGCCCAAGGCGCTACACGACTTCACAGCCGCCTACGTGAAGTACGTGACTCACCTGGTCGCGTACCTCCTGCTCACGGCGAACCCCTATCCGCTCTTCACCGGCACCGAGGACTATCCGATCGACCTCGAGGTCGACCCGCCCGCCCCGCAGCGGCGGCTCGTGACCCTCTTCAGGCTCGTGCTGGCACTGCCGGCACTCGTCTTCGAGGCGCTCTTCCTCGCGACCTTCGCGGGCGGCGGGTACTCCGAAACCTCGGGCAACTCGAGCGCCGACTACGGCGCGGGCGGCGCCACCGTCGGAATCCTCTGGACGGTCGCGTTCTTCGCGTGGTTCGCGTGCCTGTTCCTCGGTCGCATGCCGCTCGGCTTCCGGAGCGTGCAGGCCTACGGCCTTCGCTACTGCGCCCAGGTCTGGGCGTACTTCTTCCTGCTGACCGACCGCTACCCCAACCTCGACCCGGTCGACCCGCCGAGCACCGGCCCGGTGCACCCGGTCGGCCTCGTCGTGACCGACGACCTGCGGCGCTCGCGGCTGACCGTGTTCTTCCGCTTCCTGCTCGCGCTGCCGCACTTCGTCTGGCTGGCGCTGTGGACGATCGTCGCCTTCTTCGCGGCGATCGCGAACTGGTTCGCGACCCTCTTCGCCGGCCGATCGCCGTCGGCGCTGCACCGCTTCCTCTCGGCCTATGTCCGCTACTCGTATCACGTCTTCTCGTTCGTGGCCTTGACCGCCAACCCGTTCCCCGGCTTCACCGGCACTGCGGGGAGCTACCCGATCGATCCTGAGCTGCCCGGCTCCGAGCCCCAGCGCCGGCTCGTGACCGGGTTCAGGCTGTTCCTGGCGATCCCGGCGCTCGTGGTCTCGAGCTCGTTGAACGGGCTGGCCTTCGTCGCCGCTTTCTTCGGCTGGTTCGTGTCTCTGGCTCTCGGCCGCATGCCGCGGTCGTTCCGCGAGGCGCAGGCCTTCGCCTTCCGCTACGGCGCGCAGACCAGCGCGTACTGGCTGATCCTCACCGACCGCTATCCCTACAGCGGGCCGTCGCTCGGCGAGCCGGAGCCGGAACCGGAGCCTGAGCCTGAGCCCGCCGTGGTCCCAGGCTGAGGCGATTCGTCCTCCCGGTCGCGGCGGTCGCCGCGTGGCTCGTCGCCGCGTACCTGCTGTGGCCGACGGTCGTCCCCGACGACCTGAAGCTGCCGTCGGTCGACGAGAACCGGGTCTTCGGCGACGCCCTCCTCGACCGCACCGACACCTACGAGCGCTTCCTCCGCTGGAACGGGATCGCGGCGCAGCTCGTGCTGCTCGCGGTGCTCGCGCTTTTCGCCTGGCGGGGCTGGCGCTTCATGCGCGAGTCCGCGGCCGGACGCATCGGCACGGGGATGCTGCTCGGGATGATCGGGCTGGCGCTGGTCTGGATCGCCCAGCTCCCGTTCGCGGTCGCCGATCTCTGGTGGCAGAAGCGATACGACGTGGTCAAGGCCGGGTACCTCGAGTGGGCGTTCGAGAACTGGTTCGCGCTCGGCGCCCAGTTCCTGTTCATCTGCTTCTGGCTGCTGATCACGATGGCGCTCGCGGCGCCGCTCCGGGACCGCTGGTGGCTCGGCGCTGCGCCCGTCTTCGCGGGCCTGGCGCTGCTCTTCGCGTTCATCACGCCGTACCTCGTCCCCGACCAGCACAAGCCCCCGACGAGCCTGGCCGCTGACGCGCGCGCAGATCGCCCGGGAGGAGCACCTCGAGGGCATCGACCTCAAGGTGCAGAAGATCGGCGACCTGACCGAGGCGCCGAACGCCTTCGCCGCCGGGCTCGGGCCGACCCGTCGCGTCGTCGTGTGGGACACGCTGCTCCGGCCGCCGTTCGACCGCGAGGAGGTGCGGGTGGTGCTCGCCCACGAGTACGGCCACCACAAGAGCCAGCACATCTGGAAGGGCCTCGCCTGGTACACGCTGCTGTCGCTGCCGATCCTGTTCGTCGTCGCGCGGGTCGCGGCTCGGTGGGGCGGTCTGTACACCCCTCGCGCGGTGCCGGTCGCGCTCTTCGCGCTCGTCGTCGTCTACCTGGTCGTGCAGCCGTTCGACAACCTGATCTCACGGCGCATGGAAGCCGAAGCCGATTGGGTCGCTCTGAACACGACCCGCGACCCCGAGGCCGCGCGCGAGCTGTTCGAGAAATTCAGCGAGACCGCGCTCCAGGAGCCGGATCCGCCCGAATGGGCGCATCTGTTCTTCGACACGCATCCGTCGATCGTCGAGCGGATCGGCGAGGCGACCGCCTGGCAGCAGCGGAACGAGTGATAGGAGGGCTTGGCGAAACATCGGCTGTGTCGCCGGGCCGCGCTGCTCGCCCCGAGGCGGCGTCCTCGGTCGCGCCCACGCTACGCGTCCCAGCAACACGGACGCTCCCTGCGTCCTTGCCTCGGAACGACCATCGCACCCCGGCAACGAGCGACGTTCCGCCAAACCCTCCTAGGCGACGCCGATCAGCCCGGCGAGCTCGCGGGAGATCGGGTGGCGTGAGCTGCCGACGGCGATCGTCAACGGCCCGCCGAAGGGCTCGACGCCGGCCACGCGCACCTTGCGTCCGGGCGTGAGCCTGAGCCGGCTGAGGTAGCGGAGGAGGTCGCCGTCCCCGTCGGGGACGCGGCGGATGGTCGCCTCGTCGCCCTCGGCGAGCGTGGCGAGCGGCCGCACCTCGCCTTCCGCGATGTGCAGGTTGGCGTCGGGGATCGGGTCGCCGTGCGGATCGTGCGTCGGGAAGCCGAGCGTGCGGTCGATGTGCGCCTCGAGCTCCTCGGAGAGCGCGTGCTCGAGCCGGTCCGCCTCGGCGATGGACCTCGTCGAGGGAGAGCCCGAGCGACTGAGCGAGGTACTGCTCGAGCAGGCGGTGGTGGCGGACGATCTCGAGCGCGGTGCGCTCGCCCTCGGCGGTGAGGGCGGCGCCCCTGTAGGGCGTGTGCTCGACGAGCCCGGCCGTGGCGAGCTTCTTGATCATCGCGGTCGCGGAAGGCGGTGAGACGCCCATCCGGCGGGCGACGGTCGTCGTCGTGGCGCGCTCGCCCGCAGCGTGGAGCTTGTAGAGCTCCTTGAGGTAGTCCTGGATTGCGTCGCTCAGCTCGACTTTTGCCATCGCAACTCTCACTTTAGCATCGGCTTCGGGTATGGTTTAGCCGTGGCTAAAAAGTTGAGCCGCAAGCACTTCCTGGCCGGAGCCGCTCCGCTCGTGGCCGCCGGGCCGATCGTCCACTACGGCTTGCAGCAGCGCGCCGACGCCGCCGTCCCGAGCGCGACCCACATGGGCCACGACCACCACCACGCGGCGATGGGGCACGCGGCGATGGTGGGCGAGGCCGCGCCGTCGATCGACCGCGACCCGCTGGTCGACGCGCTCCTCGTGCCGCCGAACGCGCTCCCGTACAAGCCGGGACGGGTGCGCGAGTACAGGCTGCACGCAACCGACAAGGACATCGAGGTCGCGAAGGGCGTCACCTTCCCGGCCTGGACGTACAACGGCACCGCGCCCGGGCCTGTGATCCGCGCGACCGAGGACGACCTCCTGCGCGTCCATTTCGCGAACGGCGGCTCGCATCCACACACGATCCACTTCCACGGCATCCACCCGGCCAACATGGACGGCGTCTTCGAGATCGTCCAGCCGGGCGAGACCTTCACGTACGAGTTCCCCGCGAAGCCGTACGGGATGCACCTCTATCACTGCCACGCGACGCCCCTGAAGAAGCACATCCACAAGGGCCTCTACGGCGCTTTCATCATCGATCCGCCCGAGCCGCGCAAGCCGGCACAGGAGCTGGTGATGGTGATGAACGGCTTCGACACCGACGGCGACGGCGAGAACAACTTCTACGCGGTCAACGGGCCGGCGTTCTACTACGCCCGCTACCCGATCCGCGTGAGCCGCTCGAAGACCGTGCGGATCTACCTCGCGAACCTGACCGAGTTCGACCTGATCAACTCGTTCCACCTGCACGGGGAGTTCTTCCGCTACTACCCGACCGGCTCGACCGACCATTTCGAGTACACGGACACGGTCGTGCTCGCCCAGGGCCAGCGCGGGATCATCGAGATCGACTTCGCCAACACCGGGCTGTTCATGTTCCACGCGCACCAGTCGGAGTTCGCCGAGCTGGGCTGGATGGGCTTCTTCAACGTGGTGGACTAGGTGAGCTCCGGGACTGCGACAGCGGAGCGGCGCGGGTCGGGCAGGTTCCGGATCTGGACGCTGGTCCCGCTCGCCCTGCTCGCCGTCGTGGTGGTCGCCTTCGCGGCGAGCGGCGACTCGCTCACCGGGCTCGTTCGGGACAATCCGCCCGCCGCCGACGAGTTCGACATCCGGCGCGTCGAGTTCCACCCCGGCGAGATCAGCATCCGCGTCACGAATCCGCAGCCGGACGACCTGACGATCGCGACCGTAACCGTCGACGACGCGATCGTCCCGTACACGGTCGACGGCTCGCAGACGCTCGGCCGCCTGCGCTCGAGCACGATCGACGTTCCGTACGCGTGGGTCCAGGACGAGCCGATCTCGGTCGGCGTCACCAGCTCCACCGGGATCCAGACGACCAAGGAGATCGCGGCGGCGGTCGAGACGCCGGAGGTGTCCGGGCGCAGCTTCCTCGGCTACGGGCTGATCGGGATTCTCGTCGGCGTGATCCCGGTCGCGCTGGGGCTGCTCTGGCTGCCCTCGCTCCGGCGCGCCGCCCCGCAGTGGCTGGCCGCCTTCATGGCGCTCACCGGCGGCCTGCTCACCTTCCTGGCGCTCGAGGCGCTCTCGGAGGCGCTCGAGCTGCAGGCCGTGCTTCCGGGTCCGCTCGGCGGTCCCGGCCTCGTGCTGCTCGGCGCCTCGTTCAGCTACCTGGCGTTGACGTTTCTCTCCCAGCGGTTCGCTGCCGGCGACGGCCCGGGTGGCATCACGGGAGGGCTCGCGCTGGCGACCCTCGTCGCGGTCGGCATCGGCCTGCACAACCTCGGCGAGGGGCTCGCGATCGGCTCGTCGTTCGCGGTCGGCGAGCTGGCGCTCGGCACCTTCCTGATCATCGGCTTCATGGTGCACAACGTGACCGAGGGGCTCGGCATCGCCGCGCCGATCGCCGAGGGCGGCCGGTCGGCGAGCCTCGGCCGGCTCGTCGTGCTCGCGCTGGTGGCCGGAGCGCCGGCGATTCTCGGCGCCTGGCTCGGGGGCTTCGTGACGAGCGACGTGCTCGCAGTGATCTTCTTCGCCGCAGCTGCCGGGGCGGCCCTGGAGGTCGTGGTCGAGGTCGGACGGCACGTGGCGCGTCGCGCTCCGGGCGGCCTGACGTCCGGCTACGTGCTCGGCGGCTTCCTCTCCGGCGTTGCGATCATGTACGTCACCGGCCTCCTCGCCGGCTAGACCCAACCCACCGCACACGCTGAAAGCCTTCGCCCTGCTGGCCGCGCTCGCGCTCCTCACCGCGGGCTGCGACACGGATCTCCTCAACGAGACCAGCACCAGCCTGGCGTCGCGCAAGGTCAAGGTCGTCGCGACGACCACGATCGTGGCCGACCTCGTGCGCCACGTGGGCGGCGAGCGGGTCGAGGTGCAGACGCTGATGAAGCCCGGCGTGAGCCCGCACCGCTATCGCCCGACGGTTGCCGACCTTGCCGCGTTCCGCGACGCCGACATCATCTTCTTCAACGGCCTGGGCCTGGAGCCGAACCTGGAACCGGGGTTCGAGAAGCTGGAGACGCGCGCCGTCCCGCACGCGGTCACCGACGGAATCTCGCCCGACCGACGCCTGCGCACCGGGGGCGCGGTCGATCCGCACGTCTGGTCGGACGTCGGCCTGTGGCGTCTCGCGGTGCGGCAGGTACGCGACGACCTGGTCGACCTCGACCGCGCGAACGGCTCCGTCTACCGCGACAACGCGGCGGGCTACGACGGCGAGCTCGCCGACCTCGACCGTTGGGTGCGTCAGCATGTGGCGCGCATCCCGGCGGCCGATCGGTCGTTCGCGGCACGGCATCCCGCGTTCGCGTACTTCGGGCGCGCGTATGGCTTCCGCGTGCGCACGTCGTCCTCTGCCCCGGACGATCTCCTCACAGACTCGCTCGGCCCGACCGGGACCTCCGGGGATTCCTACATCGGGATGATGCGCGCGAACGTCGACGCGATTCAGGCGCGGACGAGCGCCCGCAGCCGCGCCCGTTCGGCCGGCAGGTAGAAGCCGAGCGGCAGGAGCACGAGCGGGTAGGCGAGCGCGAGCGCGATCGCGCCGGCGAGCGGCACGTCCACGGCCTTGCCGACCACCGCGAGCGCTGCGCCGACCGCCAGCGCGGTCGCGACCCTCCGCCACTGGTACGGAACGGGGTAGATCCGCTGCGCCCACGCCGCCATGAACACGAACAGGATCGCGAAGGCGACGACAGACGAGGCCGCCGCCCCCTCCATTCCGTACTCGCGGACGAGGACGAGGTTGAGCCCGACGTTGACCGCTGCCGCGGTTCCCGTCACGACCCAGTTGAAGCCGGTGCGGCGCGCACGGCCGATGCCGATCGAGACGACGATGTAGCCCGCGAACAGGGCCGCGGAGAAGGCGAGCGGGGCGACCACGCGCTCGCCGGGCCAGAACGCCTCGTTTCTCGGGGCCAGCAGCTGTACGAGCCAGGGCGCGAGCAGTCCGAGCCCCAGCGCGGCCCAGCTCGCGAACGCGACCAGGTACGTGAGCACGAACGCGTACGTGCGCTTGGCCTCGCCCTCGTCCTCGATCGCGTACGCGAAGCCGGGCCAGGCCATCCTGAACGCGCTCAGGAGCAGCACCATCGCTGACGCGATTCGCGCACCGAGCTCGTAGCGCCCGACCTCGGCGAGGCTCGAGAGGTGCGCGATGAACAGGCGGTCGCTGAAGTTGATGACGATCAGGGCGAGCGCCGAGGGCACGAGCGGCCAGCCGAACCGCTGCATCGCGCGCAGAAGCGGCCGGTTCAGCTCGAGGCCGAGCTGCTCGCGGCGATACCCGAGCAGCGCGAGGTACACGGCGAGCGTGCCGGTGAAGTTCCCTGCGACCACGCCGATCGCGCCTTCGTCGAGGCCGACGACGAGGACGATCGTCGCGCCGATCGTGATTGCGACGTTGGCCAGGCTCGCCACGAGGAAGCCCCAGGCGCGCTGCTCGACGCGGAACACGGCGGTGAGCTGCTCGTAGTTCATCTGCGCCCAGAGCCCGACGAAGCCGGCCCGGACGAGCCAGTCCTGGCCGTCGAGGGAGACCGCATCGGCGATCTGGGGCGCGAACACCCAGCCCGCTACGAGTCCCAACGTCGCCGCGGACATCGTGTACCAGAAGCTCGTCCGCAGGACCGTGCGCCGGGCGGCGGGCTCCGGCGAGTCGAACCAGAAGCGGAAGAAGGCGCTCGAGATGCCGCCACGCAGGATCGTCACGAGCACGGCGCTGAGCGCGGTGACGACGCCCACGGCGCCGAGGTCGCCCGGGTCGAGGTAGGCCGTGTAGAGCGGAAGGAGGAGGACGGCGAGGATGCGCGAGACCAGCCCGCCGAGGCCGTACACGGCGGACTGGCCGACGAGCTGGCGCAGGCGTTCTGACAGCACTAGTGCTCCTTCAGGTGACGCTGCCCCCCTTCTGGGTCGCGAGCACCAAGCCAGGGGCCGCACTCGCCGGCGTCAAAGGCTCTCTGCAGCCTTTGCAAGGGCGAGGGTGGTTCCTGGCGCAGCGTGATCGCGGGCCAGAAGCGGGCGTGGGTTGCCTGAGGGAGCACTCCTATAGGCGAGCGTAGAGCGCGAGCAGGCGGTCGGCGACTCGCTCCAGGTCGTGCACCTGCTCCACGTAGGCCCTGCTCTCGGCGCCGATTCGCCTTCGTTCGGCCGCGGACTCGGCCAGCGGGCGCAGCGTCTCGACCAGGTTGTCGCGGTCGGCGCGCACGATCGGAACGCGGGTGCCGAACGCCTCCTCGGTTCGTCTCGCCGCCTCGTCGTGCAGGAAGGTGACGACCGGCTTGCCGAGCGCCATCGCCTCGATCGCGAGCATCCCGTACCAGCCCGCGTTCAGCTGGTCGAGCACCACGTCGGCGGCCTCGTAGCGCCTACGCGCCTCGGCATGGTGGAGGCCCTCCACGATCTGGAGGTCGACGCCGAGCTCTGCGCACGCGCGGACGAAGTGCTCGGTGCCCTTCCGGGAGCGGCTCGAGGGCGCGTGGACGAACACCGGCCGCTCATCGCGTGCCGGCGGCACGGGCCGCAGCGCCTCGAGGTCGACGCCCGGCGGGATCACCTCCGCGTCGGGAACCCAGCGGATCGCGTCGTAGGAGCCGACCACGCGGGCGTCGGCGCGGCTCGCGTAGGCGAGCTCGTCCGGGCGTCTTGCCGCGGATGTCCGAGCCGAGGAAGTGGAAGACGCTCCTGCGCCTGGTCGCGCGCAGGATCGGGAACTGGGCGCGGCGCGGCACGAGCGTGAGCCCGAAGTAGAAGTGGAAGACGTCGGTGCGGGGGAGGAGCCGCGCGAGCGCCGCCGCCTGGACGGCCTGGCGACGCAGCAAGCCCTTCGGCCGGCGGATCTCCTCGTCGGCCTCCGGGTGCAGCCGGTAGCGCTCGAAGACGACGAGGCGCGCGTCGACGCCGCGCCGCCGCAGCGCCTGGACGTTGTCCCACGGGATCCCTGCTGTGTTGACCGGAGCGTGCGTGACGCGCAGCGGAGGCCGGCCTACGCGTCCCATTCGACCTGGTCGAAGTAGCGCAGCGCCACACGCCCGGGGCGCACCCGCCGCGCCGCCTCCGCGGCCTGCTCGTCGCTCAGCTCGCCGAGCGCGTGCTTGACGCCGAGCCACGGCAGGTTCAGGTCTTCCTGGTAGACGATCGTCGAGATCCGCGGGTTGATCTCGATCACGTGCTCGCCGACGAGCTGGATGTTGAAGAAGTGGTCGAGCGCGAGCTCGCGCACGATCCGTGGCGGCGATGTCCATCAGGTCCGGGCGCGTCGAGCGTCTCGAAGAACATCGCCAGGCCCGCGCGCATCGCCTCCCTCGTCTTGGGGTGCGCGAGCACGATCTCGCCGCCGCGCGCGAAGCCGTCGATCGTGCGCTCGCCGCCGGTCGCGAGCTCCATTACGAGCAGCTCGGTCTCGTCGTCGTCGGGCAGGAGCTCGAGCAGGTCCTCGAGTCGGAGCGCCTCGGCGACCCCCGGCCGGTTCGTGAGCAGCTGCTCGCGCCGGTCGGCCGACGCCGACAGCACGCGGAAGCCCCGCGACCCGGACGAGAACACCGGCTTCAGCGCCACGTCCTCGCCGGGGTAGCCGAGCTCCCGCGCCGCCTCGTCCACCGCCGCGCCGCCGCGAACCCTCCGCCACGCCGGGCCGCGGACGCCGATCGCATCGAGGAGCGCGTAGCTCTCGGCCTTGTCGTTCGCGCGGTGGATCGCCTCAGGCGAAGCGACCATCGCCACGACACCGGCCTCGTCGAAGCGCCGCTTTGCCTCCGCGAGCCCGAGCAGGTCGAACGACGACTGCGGGAGGACGACGTCGACGCCCTCGCGCGCCGCCACGTCCAGCATCGCGTCCGCGAAGCCCGGATGGGAGCCGGCAGGGACGACGTGGAACGCGTCGGTCAGCATGCGCCCGACGGCCCGCTCCGACATGTCCGTGCCGACGAGGCGCACCTCGCGTTCGCCGTTCGAGCGCAGCGCCCGCAGAAGCGCCGCCGTCCCCGGCGCGCCCGATGCCGACACGAGAATCGTCAGCGTCTCGCTCACGAGAGGTCGATCCGATCCTCGGCCAGCTGCTGCAGCCGTCGCTCCTTCTCGGCGTCGAGCATCGCGCGCATCGTCTCGCCCATCCGCTCGCCCGGATAGACCCAGATCTCGGGGTGGGTCAAGAGCTGGAGCCACTCGAACTCGCCCTTGGCCAGCGCCTCGTGCGGGCACCCGGAGCGCCAGTGCTGATTCGAGTCCGACCGGTAACGCTCGGGCGAGAAGAAACCGCGGCTCCATCACGTTCGCGACGCCGTCCTCGAGCGACGCCGACATGTACTCGGGATCCGGGTTGTGCCAGGCGACGACCGGGTCGAACCGACCGTCGAGCTCGCGCCGCGGCCACACGGCGTGGAGCCCGACCCGGTGGCCGAGCTCGCGCAGCCGCTCGAGCGCGGCGACGCCCTCGCTCGAGGCGAGGTTGTAGAAGACGCTCTCGGTCATCAGGAAGTACGTCGCCCCAGCCCCCGAGTCGTGCTCGAGCTCGGCGAGTCGCAGCGCCGCGTCGAGCGACAGGTCGACGTCGTGTCGGAGCAGGAGGTCGCCGGCGGAGGGCTCGCCGTCGAAGAACGCAAAGCGATAGCCGCCGGCGCGCGCCGCCTCCAGCAGCTCGCGGTAGTGGGCGAGATCGAACGCGCAGCTCACGCTGCCTCCACCTCGACGTCGAGTAACCCCGCCGCAGCCTCCGCGCGCTCGAGCGCCTCGACGTTGGTGTCCGCCACGGCGATCACGTAGCCCCGCCGGTCGCCGTCCAGTCGCACCGGCCGGATCTCCTCGCCCTCGGTGAGGTACACGTCGGCCTGTACGACGCCCGGAAACGCACGCACGCGGTCGAGCCCGCTCCACCCCCGCACTGTCCCCGTCGGTAGCGGCCCAGGCTCGGCGGTGAGGAAGCGAATCGCCAGCGGCTGCTGGAAGCGGGGCCGCGCGAGCTCGTCGGGCACCGGCTCGCCGAGCGCCTGCCGCAGCGCGACCTCGACGAGGTCGACGCCGACGGCATGCCGTGCGAGGTCGGCCATCTGGCCGCCGGGAATCCGCGCCGCCACCTCGACGACCCAGGCCTGCCCGTCGGCGGCGATGACCTGCGGGAACGCGATCCCGTTCCGCAAGCCGAGCGCGTGGACGGCGTGAACCGCGACCCGCTCGGCCTCGCGCAGGGTGTCGGCGTAGAGCGTCGAGGGATAGACGTGGATCCACCCGACGCCGAAGCCGATCCCGGGCGGCCGGAGCCGGTCAGAGAGCGTCAGCAGCTCGACCTCGCCGTCTCGTGCGATCACGAGCCCGTTCAGCTCGAGCCCTTCCTGGAACCCCTCGACGATCGCCTCCTCGGTCGGCGACTCGGCGAGCGCCCCGTGCAGGTGGCGCTCGAGGTCGTCCAGCGAATCGAGCCGGAAGACGCCGCGCTGGCCGCCCGAGTCGGCCGGCTTCAGCACGGAGGGGAATCCGACCGTGCGCGCGGCACGGCGCGCCTCGTCGAGCGTCCGCACGGCCGCGAAGCGCGGCTGCGGGACACCGGCGTCGGCGAACAGCCGGCGCATCGTCACCTTGTGCGTCATCACGCGGGCGGTCTCCGCCCCGATCCCGGGCAGTCCGAGTGCATCGGCCACCTCGGCCACGACCGGCACGGCACGGTCGGCCGAGACCGTGAGCACGCCGTCGACACCGTGCTCGCGCCCGACCTCGGTCACGCGGGGAACGTCGGTGAAGTCGACCACCTCGAACACGTCCGCCTCGCCTCCTCCGAGCGCCTCCCGGTTCCGGTCCACGGCGACGACGCGGAGCCCCCGTTCGCGGGCCTGGGCGATCGCTCGGCGCTGGTGCCGGCCGGCGCCGACGAAGAGGACAGACTTCACTGCGCTAGTGCCTTTCCGGTGATGCTCCCCCGCTTCCGGGGGTCGATGGGTGGTTCCAGGCAAGGACGCAGGGAGCCTCGAACCGGCGACTGAGGACGCGGCATGGGGCCGCCCAGCGGCCGTCGGAAGCGATGGGTTCATTGCCGGAAGGGCACTAAATCTTGACCGGGAAGAGGAACGACGCGACGTCCCAGCGGTGGATCTCGCAGCCGTTCGAGCGGCCGAAGTGCGCGTCGACCTCGTTCCCCTCGAACGTTCCCTGCACGCGCGCGGTCTGCGGGCCGCCGTAGATCTGCGTGCAGATCGTGTCCGGGGGCAGCGGCTCGAGCATCGCCGCGGTGAGCTTCGAGCAGGCCTCGGCGGCGTCGGGCAGCGTGCCGGCGGCGGGGTCGCAGCTCAGCGTCCATTCGCGGCTCGGCCCGTTCTCGCCCTGCGGCCAGACGGTGATCGTGAGGTCGGTGGAGGAGCTCGAGTCGTCGTCGGACGACCCACCGTTCTTGGCCGCGCAGGCGCTGATTAGCAGGGCGAAACAGGCGATAAGTGTCAAGCGACAGATGCTACTAACACAATCCTTACAGTCGCGTCTCACGGGCTGAGTGGTCACCTACCTGATCCGGCGCGTTCTCTGGGCAACGGTGCTCCTCGTCGCGGTCACGTTCGTCTCGTACGTCATCTTCTTCCTCGTTCCCGCCAATCCGGCACGTCTGATGACGGGCCCGCAGGCACCCCCCGACCAGGTCGCGCGCGTCGAGAAGCTGCTCGGCCTCGACGACCCCGTGCCGATCCAGTATGCGCGCTTCATGAAGAAGCTCGTGCTCGAGCAGTCGCTCGGGCGCTCCTTCGCGACGCGGCAGGAGGTCAACGACATCATCGCCCGGGCCGCGCCCGTCACGGCGAGCGTGGTCTTCGGCGGCGTCCTGATCTGGCTGTCGATCGCGTTCCCGATCGGCATCCTCTCGGCGCTGCGGCCGCGGTCGCTGCTCGACCGCGCGGCGATGATCTTCGTGCTGATCGGCGTCTCCGCGCACCCGGTCTGGATCGGCCTGCTGCTCTCGTACTTCGTCGGCTTCAAGCTCGGGTTGACCCCGCTCGGCGGCTACTGCGACCTGATCAACCCCTCCACGGACTGCGGTGGACCGGTGCAGTGGGCCCACTCGCTGATCCTGCCGTGGGTCACGTTCGCGATCCTCTACGCCGCCCTCTACGTCCGCATGATCCGCGCGAACGTCATGGAGACGATGAACGAGGACTACGTGCGCACCGCGCGGGCGAAGGGCGCTCCCGAGCACGCGTGATGAGCGGGCACATCCTGCGGAACGCGATGCTGCCGATCGTGACGATCCTGGGCATGGACATCGGGATCCTGCTCGGCGGCGCCATCTTCACCGAGTCCGTCTTCGGTCTCCCCGGCCTCGGGAAGACGGCGGTCTCCGCGCTCGAGGGCTTCGACTTGCCCACGGTGCAGGGGATCGTCGTCTTCTCGACGCTCGCCATCATCGTGCTGAACCTGACGGTCGATCTGATCTACGCCTGGATCGACCCGCGCATTCGGCTCAGCTGAGTTACCGATCAGAGTGGGAGGCCTAGGTGCCTCTGGAGCAGAGGCCCGAGCATCTCGGGCCTGTTGATGTGGTTGGCGGTCTCGTCGTCGAAGAACGCATCCCAGACCGTTTCCCAGAACTCCTTGCCGCGTCTCTTGAGATCCGGAGGCCCGGTCGCATTCGCGATCAGGTGGCGGAGCTCTCTGCCGGCGCCGGGCCCGTGAAAGTGCGAGATCATGCCTTCCATGAACATGTGCGTGTAGCGGCCGTGCGGATCGCCCGGCAGGAAGCCGAGATCGAGGAACGGCGCGTCGGTGAGCAGATGGTCCCTCGTCAGGCCTCCCGTGACCCGCGTGGGCGCGGCGCCGCCGCCGACGATCTCGATCAGCGCCTCACTCGGGTAGATGGGCGGCTTCCTCGTCCTCGCGTACTCCCAGACGTGAGCCGCGAACTCTGCGGCGCGGTCCGGGCTGCGGATGGTCGCGTAGTAAGGGCCGATGACCTCGCGCAGCCGCGCGTTCGCCGCCGTGCTCGGGGCGCTGCGCCTGAGAATCCCCTGAACCCACGTCATGTCGGGATTCGGCACCGCTGTGCCGTGCCTGAGCCCACGCAGAGCAGCGCCGAGGCCTTTCTTGACCTCGGCTCGAGACGCGTAGGGAATCGTCTTGGCACCCGTGAGGATGTCGTTGAGCGCACTCGTTCCCAGAGGAAGTTCGTTGCGTGCCTTTCCGACAGCGTTGAGCTCCTGCACGAGGGCGCGCGCCTCTGCGCTCGACTCCGCGCCCTGGAGGACGAGCCGCTTCAGCTTGCGCGCCTTGTTGAACGCAACGGCGAGTGGCACCACCTCGAGCCCCATTGCGACCAGGCTGATGGCGAAGCCCGTGAGCGACGGCTCCTCGGTCGAGAGCGAGCGGGCGATGTCGAGGTGCGTGTTGGAGAGGATCTTCTGGTTCGAGTACTTCTCCCACTCGCCGACCGCGGTATGGGCAGCGAACCCCACCGCCGCGATGCCCGCCGGGATCGCGAGCGATGCACCGGCCGACGGGATGAACGTGATCACCGCCAGCGCGAACGCGGCTATCTGCATGAGCGTCGAGTCGGCGTCGTCCTTGGCCGCCGTGACCGCGTCGTTGATGAACCCGTCGCGCATCGACCCCTTCGGGATGAACATCGTCGCCCGCGTGAGCGAGACGACCGCAGGCAGCGTCAGCGGATCGACCTCCTTGTTGGCGATCTTGTTTGCGGCGCGCCACGAGTCGCGCAGCTTCGGGAGGAGCTCCGTCAGGACCGCAGCCATCCGCTCGTCGGCGGATACGGTCACGAACTTGTCGAGAGAGACCTTCTCGATGTCACCGCCCCTTCTCAGGCTCGTGAGGACCGGGTGGATGCTCTCGGCTTCGGCCCACGCGGTGGTCAGCGTCGTCCGCGCGGCCGCCAGTTCCTTGTCAGCCGCCCTCGCTTCGGCACCGTGTGACTGCTCGAATGCGTCCTTGTTCTTGGCGCGTCGATAGTCCTCGAAGTACTTGTCCGAGACCGCGGCCTTCGCGGCCACGGACTGCTGCAGCTGCTTCAGGCGGCGCGTGCTCTCGGCGAGCTCCACGCGCTTGCGGGCATAGACCGGATGGTTGACGTATTTGGTGTTGGCCGCCACGCGAACGACGGCGTCGACCTCCTTGGCCAGGTCGCCGCCGCGCGCCAGATTCTCGGCCGCATATTTCGTCGAGCCCCAGGGCAGCCCGTACGACTGCACGATCTCGTTGATCGCGCTGACGCTGCCGCGGAGCATGTCCATCGCGGTCGCACGCGCTCTGGCTCTGAACTCCCTCTTGAAGGCTTTCGCCTCGTCCTCGAAGAACTCGAGATACCTTGCTGTGTCGGCCGAGCTGTCCACGGATCGGATCTCCGCGACCGCCTGCTCGAACGATCCGAGCCGCCGAATCCCCTCCTCGATCCGGGCCCTGAGATTCATGCCCTTGCTGGTGCGACTGGCTGGAGCCCCCGTGTAGTGCTCCTCGCGCGGCTTGATCCCTCGCGCCTCGGCGACCGCCTCGATGTCCTCCAGTGATTCCAGGGCTGCCTTCTGCTCGTCGCTCGGAGCGCTCACTGCCTTCGCTGCCAGCTCCTCGCGCCGGCGCCGAAGCTCGTCGTCGGTCAGCTTCTCGAGGACGTCCATCGCCCGCGCTCGCCGCTGGCTCGCCGGAGTGGCCTGCTCGATCCAGGGCCGCCTCGGCTCGGGCGGCGGAGCGGCCTTTCGCGCCAGCACCCAGCGTGCGACGAGCCGATTGCTCTGGGCCGCCAACAACGGCGCCCAGTGGGGAGCTTCCGGTCTCTGCGGCCGGCTGACCGGTCGCCCGGTCACGTGCGGCTCCTGACGGCTCCAGTCGCGCACGACCGTGACGCTAGCTCCCATGGCGGCAGCCGTCTATTGGTCGTTCTACCTATTTACAGAAGACTCGTACCTACTTAAAGCGAGGTCTTGTCTTCGACCACAAGCATGACCTTTCGGAGCAGGTCGTTGAGCTGCCTCCGCTCGCGCTCGTTCAGCGCGGTCGCGATCAGCTGCTCCTTCTGCGCCTGCACGCCGATCGTCTGCTCCCAGATCTTCTTGCCCTTCTCGGTCGGCTCGACGAGCACTCCCCGCCGATCCTCGGGATCGCGCAGGCGGCGGACCAGCCCGGCCTTCTCGAGCTGGTCCAGGCGACTGGTCATCGCGCCGCTCGACAGGTCCGAGAACTTGGCCAGCTCGCCGGCCGAACGTCGGTAGGGCTTGCCCGCCCAGCGAAGCGACGAGAGCACCTTGTAGGCGGCGTGGCTGAGGTCGTACTCGGCCAGGGTCTCGTCGAGCGCGCGCAGCAGGCGCCGGTTGATGCCGCCGATCCGGTCGACGATGCCCTCGACCTCGAGGTCGACCTCGGCCGGGAACTCCTCCTTGAACTCCTCGAGGAAGCGATCGATGTGGTCGGTGACGTCTGTTCGGATCGCGGCCTGGTCATGGACGAAGTCTTTAGCAAAAGTATCTTGACGTCAAGAGACTATGCCCTCTATAGTTCCGCCTCAAGAAGGTTGGCACAAAGAGATTTGACTTCGAGAGGGAGGCGCACATGCTCCAGCCGGACCCCGATATGCACAGGCTCCTTTCCGTGGAGCGAGCGGAGCGCATCCGCGCCGACGTCGATCGCGAACGACTTCGTCGGCGCGGGTCGCTTCGCCAGAGCCTCGGGTCGCTCGACCTGCCGAGGCTGCGTCGGCAACAACACTCGACCGCGTGTGGAGGAACGTCATGACGACAGCCACGAAGACCGCCTACAGCACGATCTCGATCGAGGACGCCGCCCTCGCCAGGGAGGAGGGCGAGCGGCAGTACGTCCGGCTCCGCTCGGAGCTCGGCATCAACGCGTTCGGCATCAGCGCGGTGCGCTCCGGCTCCGCCGGCGCCCAGATCATCCAGGAGCACGACGAGCTCGGCCCGGGCGCGGGTCAGCACGAGGAGCTGTACATCGTCCTCAAGGGCCATGCGTCCTTCACCGTCGAAGGCGCCGAGGTCGACGCGCCGCACGGAACGGCCGTGTTCGTGGCCGACCCGGGAGCGAAGCGTGCGGCCGTCGCGAAGGAGGACGGCACGATCGTCGTCGCCGTCGGCGGCCGTCCGGGCGAGGCGTTCCAGATCACGGCCGGCGAGGCGATGCGCGACTTCATGGCCCCGTACAACGCCAAGGACTACGAGGGCGCGCTCGCGATCGCGCGCGGCGTGCTGCACGAGTATCCGGGCAACGGGCTCGCGCTCTACAACATCGCCTGCATGGAGGCGCTGCTGGGCCGCACCGAGGACTCGCTCGGGCACCTGAAGGAGGCGATCGAGACGGCGCCCCGCCTGATCGAGTACGCCAAGACGGACGACGACTTCACGTCGCTGCGCGGCGACGAGCGCTTCGAGGGCCTGCTCGCGAACTAGACTCGCCGCGTGCTGCGCGGCAAGAGGATCCTGATCACCGGCGGGGCGGGCTTCATCGGGACGACGCTCGCCCGCCGGCTCGTGGACGAGAACGAGGTGGTCGCGGTGGACAACCTCCACCGCGACGCCCTGTCCGGCACCGAGCTCGACGAGCACCGGAACTTCACCTTCGTCGAGGGAGACATCCTCGATGCCGGCCAGATGCGCATGCTCGCCGAAGGTGCGACCCACATCGTCCACTGCGCCGCGATCGCCGGCGTCGACACGGTGCTCGAGAGCCCCGTGCGCACGATGCGCGTCAACGTCATCGGCACCTACAACGTGCTCGAGGCCGGCCTGGCGACGAAGGGCTCGCTCGAGCGGGTCGTCGAGTTCTCCACCAGCGAGGTCTTCGGCACGTACGCGTACAAGGTGGCCGAGGGCGACGTGACCACCCAGGGGTCGGTCGGGGAGGCGCGCTGGACCTACGCCGTCTCGAAGCTCGCGGGCGAGCACATGGCCCACGCCTACCACGACGAGCTCGGGGTCCCGACGACCTCCGTGCGCCCGTTCAACGTCTACGGGCCAGGCCAGATCGGCGGCGGCGCCATCCGCGCCTTCATCGAGACCGCGCTCGCCGGCCGGGATCTCGTCATCCACGGCGACGGCTCGCAGATCCGGGCCTGGTGCTACGTCGACGACATGGTCGAGGGCGTCCTGCTCTGCCTCGAGCGACCGGAGGCCGTCGGCCAGAGCTTCAACATCGGCAACGCGCGCTCGGCGGTCACGATCTACGACCTCGCGCAGCGGATCCGCCGGCTGACGGGCGCCGAGGTCGACGTCCGCTTTCAGCCGCTCCACTACACGGACGTCGAGCTCCGCATCCCGAACGTGGACAAGGCGCGCGAGCTGCTCGACTTCGAGGCGAAGGTCGAGCTCGACGAAGGGCTCGCGAGGACGATCGCGTGGTATCGAAGCCGGAAGCCGGCAGTAGCCTGATCCGCCTGGCGCGGCCGGAGGTCGGCGAGGAGGAGCTCGCCGAGATCGCGGCCGTGCTCGAGTCGGGCCAGCTGACGATGGGCCCGAAGGTCGAGGAGCTCGAAGGGCTCCTCGCGGAGGCGTGCGGTGTCGAGCACGCGGTTGCGGTCTCGTCCGGGACGGCGGCGCTGCACCTCGCGATCCTCGCGCTCGGCTTCCAGCCGGGCGACGAGGTGCTCGTTCCCGCCTACACCTTCCCCGCGACCGCGAACGTGGTCGCCCTCGCAGGTCTCACACCCGTGCTGGTCGACGTCGACCCCGCGACGATGAACCTCGATCCCCAGCGCGTCGGCGCCGCGGTCGGGCCGCGCACGCAGGCGGTGCTGGCGGTGCACCTGTTCGGGCGGCCGCTCGACTGGGAGGCGCTGGAAGCGGCCGTCCCGGAGCACGTCGTGTTGATCGAGGACGCGGCCGGCGCTCTCGGCGCGAAACGGCGCGGCCGCCCGTGCGGGAGCCTCGGGCGGATGGGCTGCCTCTCCTTCCACCCGCGGAAAATCGTGACGACGGGCGAGGGCGGTGCGGTCACGACGGACGACGCCCACCTGGCCGAGGCGATCCGCAGCCTGCGCCACCACGGCTGGAGCGGTGCCGACATGCCGCGGCCGGCCTACAACTACCGCCTTTCGGACGTGCTCTGCGCGCTCGGCATCCCGCAGCTGCGGCGCCTCGACGAGCTGCTCGCGGCGCGGACGCGGATCGCCGCCGCGTACTCGGAGCGCCTGAGCGGAGTTGTGGAGACGCCGTCGGCCGAAGAGGGGGACGTCCACGGCTGGCAGGCCTATGTCGTTCGTGTGGACGACCGCGACCGCGTCCTCGCGGCGCTCCGCGCCGAGGGGATCGAGGCGCAGATCGGCACCTATGCGCTCCACCATCTCGGCGCCTACGGCGAGGCCGGTCGCTTTCCCGGCGCGGACGCCGCGTTCGAGCGCGCGCTCGCGCTGCCCTTCCACGGCAGGCTCGAGGAGCGCGAGCTGGACCGGGTGTGCGAAACGCTTGACAGGCTTGTAAGTGAGTAGTAACTTACATCGCCATGGCAGCAAGCTCGACCGCCGTTAGGCAGAGCGCCGAGTCCCGGCGCGAGAGCATCCTCGACGCAGCGCTGATCGAGTTCGCCGAACGGGGCCTGCACGGGACGTCGACCGAGGACATTGCGAAGCGGGCCGGCATCTCGCAGCCGTACGTCTTCCGCCTGTTCGGCAGCAAGAAGCAGCTGTTCGCCGCGGCTTGCGCCCGCTGCATGCGCGAGCTGCGCCAGGAGATGGAAGCGGCGGCCGAGGGTCTCAGCGGCGAGGAGGCGCTCGTCGCGATGGGCAAGGTCTATCGGGAGATCCTCGAGGGCGACCCGCACCGGCTGCAGCTGCAGATGCACATGTATGCGGCCGCACAGGAACCGGAAATCCGCCAGGTGGCCCGCGAGGGCTTCGGCGACCTGTTCACGACTTTCGAGCGCATCTCGGGCGCCGATCCGCAACGGCTGACGCGGTTCCTCGCGACCGGCATGCTCCTCAACATGATCGCGGCCATTCAGCTGCGCGGCTCCGGGCTCGCCTGGGCCGAGCGCATGCTGCAGGGCTGCCTCGACAGCAAGGACTGACCCTCTCTTTTTTCACCCGTGAGTAAGTGATGAATCACTACATCGGAAGGAGGACAGCGATGTCAGCAAGGACGCGAACCATCTGGACCTTCGTCGTCACCTCGCTCGGCCTCTTCATGGTCGTGCTGGACAACCTCGTGGTGACGACCGCCCTGCCGGTGATCAGAACGGATCTCGGCGCCTCCATCGAGCAGCTCGAGTGGATGGTGAACGCCTACACCCTCACCTTCGCGGTCCTGCTCCTGACAGGCGCAGCGCTCGGCGACCGGTTCGGCCGGCGCCTGCTCTTCGTGATCGGGCTCGCGATCTTCACCGGCGCGTCCGCGGCCGCCGCGCTGGCCCCGAGTGCCGAATGGCTCATTGCCGCCCGAGCGGTCCAGGGCATGGGCGCAGCGATCGTCCTGCCCTTGACGCTGACGATCCTCAGCGAGGCCGTGCCGCGCGAGCGGCGCGGAGTCGCGCTCGGCGCGTGGTCGGGTGTTGCGGGGCTCGCGGTGGCGGCCGGTCCGCTCGTCGGCGGCGCTGTGGTCGAGGGCATCTCGTGGCAGTGGATCTTCTGGCTCAACGTGCCCATCGGCCTGATCCTGCTCCCGCTCGCGATCCTGCGCCTGCGCGAGTCGACGGGGCCGGAGGGCGGGCTCGACCTGCCGGGCCTGGCGCTCGTCAGCGGCGGGCTGCTCGGGATCGTGTGGGGTCTCGTGAACGGCAACTCGCACGGCTGGACCGACCCGTGGATCGTCTCCGCGCTCGTCGTGGGTGGGCTCCTGTTCGCCGCCTTCGTCGCCTGGGAGCGGCGCGCGCCGCGGCCGATGGTGCCGCTGCGCCTGTTCCGCGACCGCGCGTTCGCAGCCGCGAACGGCGCGTCGCTGTTCATGTACTTCGGGATGTTCGGCTCGATCTTCCTGCTCGCGCAGTTCCTCCAGACCGCGCAGGGCCACTCGCCGCTGGACGCCGGCCTGCGGACGCTGCCCTGGACGGCGATGCCGATGTTCGTCGCGCCGATCGCGGGCGCGCTGTCCGACCGCATCGGCGGCCGTCCGCTGATGGCCACTGGGCTCGCGCTGCAGTCGATCGCCCTCGGGTGGCTCGCGCTCGTCTCCGAGCCGACCGTGCCGTACACGAAGCTCGTCGGCGCATTCATCCTCGGCGGCGTCGGGATGGCGCTGTTCTTCGCTCCGGTGGCGAACGTCGTCCTCTCGGCCGTGCGGCCCGACGAGGAGGGCAAGGCCTCCGGCATCAACAACGCCATCCGCGAGGTCGGCGGCGTCTTCGGCATCGCCGTCCTCGCCACGGTGTTCACGAGCTACGGCAGCTACGCGTCGCCGCAGGCGTTCACCGACGGGCTCGTCCCGGCGATCTGGGTCGGCGCAGCCGTCCTCGCCGTCGGCGCATTCGTCTCGCTCCTGATCCCGCGCAAGCAGCGCGCACAGGAGGAGGCGGCCGGCGTTCCGGTTGCAGAGGCGGCCTAAGGAGGCCTAGTCCTTGATCCGGAGCGGGCTGAGGAGCTGGTAGCCGTCGCGGAGGAAGGGTGTCCTGTCGACGAGCGCGCCGAGATCGGCGCTCCCGCAGGCGCCCTCCTCCGTGACGATCTCGTCGATGTCCTCGCTCGGGGTCACGTCGAAGTACCGCTCGCCCTGAATCTGCTCGAGCGCCTCGGCCGGCCCGACCGGCGCGAGCTTGAGCACCTCGCTCGCGACGACGACCGGCACTCCGAGCTCGCCCGCCGCAGCCGCGATCCTCGCGGTGCCGACCTTGTTGCAGACCGAGCCGTCGTGGAAGATCGTGTCGGCGCCGATGAGGAACATCGACGCGTGCTCGAGCGCCTCGATCGCGTCGTCGTCCTCCACCAGCTCGGCCTCGAGACCCTCGCCGCGCAGCTCCTCCGCGAACGCACGCCCCTCCTCGAACGGCGAGGAGACCGTGCAGACGACCCGCGCGGGCGACCCGTAGAGCAGCGCTTCGCGCACGGTCGCCGAGGCCGAGTGGGTCAGCACGAGCGCGTCCTCCAGCAGCGGCCGTAGCTGGATCGCGATCGAGTGGCCGGCGCGGTCGCGGCCGGCGATGAGCGCAGTCCCTTCGTCCTCGATCAGGCGCCGGAGGTGGTCGGCCTCGAGGTGCGACGAGGCGTGAGCTGATCCGAGCAGGCGCCCGAGTGCGCCCGCGATCGCTCCGACGGCAGGCCTGCTCGCGGTCAGCGCACGGCCCGCGTCGAGCAACCGCTCGAGCAGCTCCTCGCCGCTGGCGGCGTCCTCCTCGGCGACCTCGACGAGGGTCTCCACCGCGCGCCGTGCCATCCAGCTCCCGCCGTGCGTCCGATCGTCTCGTAGCTCGGCGATGCGCTCTTCGAGAAGTCGTCCCGTCATGAGTCCTCGTCGTCGGGGTGCGATGGGGGGCGCGAGGCAAGGACGCAGGGAGCGTTCGTATCCGAAGGCATACGGGCGCGACTGAGGACGCCGTCCTCGCGTCGTCCAGCGCGGCCCGACGGCACAGGAGTCGTGGCGGGGCGACTTCTTAACAAGGTGGTCAATGCGCAGACATTGTCGCGTGTACGCTCATCGCCTGCAAATGGCTAGGAACGAGGCGCTCTCGGCTGTCCCCGACGCGGCTCCCGACCTCAGCGTCGTGGTGCCCGTCTACGAGGAGGAGGGCGCCATCGTCGAGCTGTACGCGCGGACGACCGCGACGCTGGAAGAGCTCGGGCGGCCGTACGAGCTGATCCTCGTCGACGACGGCTCGTCCGACGGGACGTGGGCCCACATCGAGCGCCTGCACGCCGGCGACTCCCGCGTGCGGGCGGTGCGCTTCAAGCGCAACTTCGGCCAGCATCCGGCGATGCACGCGGGGCTGGCCCGCGCCCGGGCCGACATCGTCGTGACGATGGACGGCGACCTCCAGAACGCGCCCGAGGACATCCCGCTCCTGGTCGAGGCGGTCGAGGCGGGCGCGGACGTGGCCAGCGGCCGGCGCGCCGCGCGGCACGACTCGTGGGGCCGCACGCTTCCGTCTCGCCTGATCAACGGGATGCTCCGCCGCTTCACGGGCGTGGCGATCTCGGACTTCGGCTGCGCGTTCAACGCCTACCGGCGGAACGCCGTCGAGCCGATGCTCGGCGTGATCGGCCGGCAGAAGTTCACCAAGGCGCTCGTCCTCTCGGGTGGGGCCAGCGTGGTCGAGGTCGACGTCTCACACGCGCCGCGAACGGGCCGCTCGCGCTACTCCCCGCTACGGCTGACCCGGCTGGCACTCCATGTCCTTGCGGGGTTCTGGCCGCGCCCGATCCAGTGGGCGGGCCTGGCGATCGGCGCGCTCTGCACGCTGCTCGCAACCGTCCTCGGCATCTACGCGCTCTGGTACTGGATCGCCAACGCGAACTTCCCGGGGCCGCTCCTGCTCGGCGTGGCCGTCCTCGTCGTGCTCGGCACGCAAGGGTTCATCCTCGCCCTGATCGGCGAGTACCTCGCACGCATCCAGCGGGACGTGGAGGGCAGGCCGCTCTACACGATCTCCCAGGAACTCTGAACCAGTAGCCTTCCGCGCGTGCCGAAGCGCGTCCTCGTCACCGGCGGCGCCGGCTTCATCTCCTCGAACTTCATCCGCCACCTGCTGCGGGCGACGCCACACGAGGTCGTGTCGCTCGACGCGCTGACCTATGCGGGCAACATCGAGAACCTCGCCGACGTGATGGCCCACGAGCGCCTCTCGTTCGTGCACGGAGACATCCGCGACTCGGAGCTCGTCCGCCAGGTCGTGTCCGACGTGGACGTGATCGTCAACGCCGCGGCCGAGTCCCACGTCGAGAAGTCGATCGACGAGGGTGCGCGCGACTTCGTGACCACCAACGTCGAGGGGACGCAGATCCTGCTCGACGCGGTGCGCGAGACGCCGGTCGAGCGCTTCATCCTGATCTCGTCGAGCGAGGTCTACGGGACTGCACGCTATGCGCCCATGGACGAGCAGCACCCGCTCGACCCGCGCTCGCCCTACGCGGCCACGAAGGCCGGCGCCGACCGGCTCGCCTACGCGTACCACGTGACCTACGACCTGCCCGTGGTGATCGTGCGCCCGTTCAACAACTACGGGCCGCGTCAGCACCCCGAGAAGGTCATCCCGCGCTTCATCACCCAGGCGCTGGACGACCGGCCGCTCACCGTGCACGGCGACGGCGCCGCCAGCCGCGACTGGCTCTACGTCGACGACGACGCCGAGGCGATCGAGGCGATCATCGAGGCCCCGATCGAGCGGGTCGCCGGCGAGACGATCAACGTCGCCACCGGCATCGACATCTCGGTGGAGGGGATCGCCGACGTCGTGCTCGAGCTGCTCGGTCGGCCTGCGTCGCTGCGCGAGCACGTCGAGGAGCGGCCCGGCCAGGTGCTCCGGCACGTCGGCTCGACGGACAAGGCCGCGGCGCTGCTCGAGTGGCGCGCCCGGACGCGCTTCGAGGACGGCCTCGAGCGCACCGTCGCCTGGTACCGCGACAACGAGGCCTGGTGGCGGGCGATTCTGAGCAGCGCGGCGCGCGCCTACTCGTCCTAGGCGCGGGCCCGGCGCAGCTCGGGCTGCTCGAGGCCGCGCGTCGGCGCGGGTTGTTCGTGATCGCCGTCGACCGGGACCCGTCCGCGCCGGGGTTCGCCTTCGCGGACCGGCGCGCGATCGTCTCCACCGAGGACGAGCGCGGGATCGAGCGGCTCGCCAGGGCGGAGCGTGTCGACGGCGTGATCGCGCCCGGCATCGACTTCCCCGTCGCGATCGCCGCGCGGGTCGCGCACGGGCTCGGCTTGCCGCACCCGCTCGACCCGCCCACCGCGGTGCTCGCCACGAACAAGGAGCGCCAGCGCGAGCGGCTCGCGGCGGCAGGCGTGCCGCAGCCCCGTTCGCGCGTGCTCGACGACGACGCCGGCCGCGTGGAGCTGCCGTGCGTCGTCAAGGCGCCCGACCGCCAGGGCCAGCGCGGGCTGGCGCTCGTCCGCGAGCAGGCGGAGCTGCAGCCTGCAATTGCGGCCGCCCGCGAGGCGTCCCGTTCCGGCCACGTCCTGATCGAGGAGCTCGTCGACGGGCCCGAGATCACCGTCAACGCCTTCTCGGTGGGCGGCGAGCTTCCACCCGCTCACCGTCACCGATCGGCTTACGGCCGAGCCGCCTGCGTTCGGCGTCGCGCTGGCTCATGTCTGGCACGCGTCGGCGGAGCCGGTGGAGCTTGCCGCCGCGGCCGCCGATGCGCTCGGCGTGACCGACGGGCCGACCTACACCCAGATCCGCGTAGGGCCGGACGGGCCGCAGGTGATCGAGATGGCTGCCCGCCTCGGCGGCGGACACGACGCGGAGCTGTGCGAGGCGGCGCTCGGCGTCGACCTCAACGGGATGGCGCTCGCCGCCGCTCTTGGCGAGGCGATCGACCCGCGCCGGCTGCGCGTCGACGATGCGGTGGGCGGCGCGTGCGTCCGCTTCCTCGTCGCCCCGGAGGGCGAGCTCGAGGGCATGCGGGGGCTCGAGGAGGCCGAGGCCGTCGAGGGCGTCCGCTGGGTGCGGCTCTACCGGCGACCGGGGCACCGCTTCGGCCCGCTCCGGATCGGCTCCGACCGGGCGGGTGCGGTGCTCGCAGTCGGGGCGAGCCGCGACGATGCGCTCGGCGCGGCGGCCGACGCCGCCGCCCGGGTGCGGTTCGACGTCGTCGGTGCGCCCGTTGCCTAGGCGGGACACGTTCCTGGGCTTCCAGCCGCCGGCGGTGGGCGACGAGGAGATCGCCGCGGTCGCCGACACGATCCGCTCGGGCTGGCTCACGACCGGGCCGCGAGCGGCCGAGCTGGAAGAGCGCTTCGCCGAGTACCTCGAAGCGAGACACGTCCTCGCGCTCTCGTCGGGGACGGCCGCGCTGCACCTCTCGCTCGTAGCGCTCGGCGTCGGACCGGGCGACGAGGTCGTGACGAGCCCGATCACCTGGCCGGCGACCGCGAACGTGATCGTCCACTGCGGCGCGAAGCCGGTGTTCGCCGACGTTCGCGAGAGCGACCTCAATCTCGACCCCGATCGAGCCCGCGAGGCCGTGACGCCGCGGACGAAGGCGATCCTGCCCGTGCACCTGGCCGGTCAGCCCGCCGACCTCGAGCCGCTCTGGGAGCTCGGCCTCCCGGTGGTCGAGGACGCCGCACACGCGGTCGAGTCGGCCTACCGGGGCCGCAAGATCGGCGCGCTCTCCGAGGCGACCTGCTTCTCCCTGTACGCGACGAAGAACGTCGCCGCGGGTGAGGGCGGGCTCGTAGCCACCAATCGCGACGACGTGGCCGCGGCGATCGACGACCTGCGCGTCATGCGCCGGGGCCACGGCTCCCTCTACGACCTCCCGGTTCCCGGCTACAAGGCCAACCTGTCCGACGTGCTCGCCTCGATCGCGCTCGTACAGCTGGGCAAGCTCGCGGAGCACCGCGCGATCCGAGAGCGGCACTTCGCGGCGTACGACGCGGCCGTGGCCGGGCTGCCCGGGATCGAGCCGCTGGCCCGCGACCCGCGCGACACACACGCGCTCCACCTCTACGTGGTGCGCGTCGACCCCGGGCGCGCCGGCGGGACGCGCGACGAGTACCAGCGTCGTCTCGCCGAGGAGCAGATCGGCACGAGCGTCCACTTCCTGCCGGTGCACACCCTGAGCGCGTACCGCGAGCTCGGCCACGCGCCGCTCCCGGTAGCCGAGAAGGCGGGCGCGGAGGTGCTCTCGCTCCCCCTCTCGCCGGCCCACTCGGACGAGGACATCGCCGACGCGATCGACGCCCTGAGGCGGGTGCACGCGCGACTCGTGGGCAAGTGACAGTGTGTTACTTGCGGGCTAAGACGAGGTGGGAGGCGGGCTCGGGAGCTAGTAACAGTCTGTTACTAGGCCTGCCGCGCGTCTACCCTTGGCTGCCGTGACTCGGCGGAGGCTCGTTCGCAGCTCGTTGACGCTGCTCGTCACCGGTCTCTGCGTCGCGTACATCGCGTGGAAGATCGACTTCCAGACGACGATCGACGTTCTCCGCGACGCGGACATCGGCTGGTTCGCCCTCGCGACGGCGATCATGGTCGTCTCGACCGTTCCGCTCGCCTGGCGCTGGCAGCGGTTGCTAGACGCGAAGCGGATCCACGAGGCGCTCCGGTGGCTGACGCGCACGTACTTCATCTCGTACACGGCGGGCCAGGTGCTGCCGACGTCGATCGGCGGTGACGCCGTGCGCGTCTTCGAGACCGCTCGGCGGCACGAGGGCCGGACCGGGCTGATCACGGGCTCGGTGCTGCTGGACCGGGCGCTCGGTGGGGCAGCGACGCTGATCCTGGCCGCGGTGGGGTTCGCCCTCGCGGTCGGCGACTACGACGTCGGCGCCTACCTGTGGCTCGAATTCGCGCTCGTCGTCGGGACGGTCCTGCTGGCCGTCGTCTTCTTCTCGCGCCGGGCGCGGCGCCCGCTCGCCCGCCTGCGGCCGCTGCTCGCATGGATGCGGCTCGAGCGTCCGCTCCGGGCGGTCTACGAGGGGATCCACACCTACCGAACGCACGCGCGCCTCCTCGTCGGCCTGCTCGTCTTCACCGTCGTGCTGCAGGCGTTCCGCGTGCTCCCGATCTGGATGGTCGGGAAGTCGGTCGGCATCGACCTCTCGCCGCGGCCGTACTACGTGATGGGCCCGATCCTGTTCGTGGTGCTGCTCGCGCCGTTCACCATCAACGGCCTGGCTGTGCGCGAGGCGTTCTTCGTGAGCTTCCTCGGCAACCTCGGCGTGAGCGCCGACCAGGCTTTCGCGGCGGGCTTCCTCTTCTTCCTCGTCACGCTGCTGCTCGCCGCGCCCGGAGCGGCGATCCTCGCCTGGGAGGCGGTGCGTCGTGCCTGAGGTCTCGACGATCGTCGTGACCTACAACGCGCTCCCCTGGCTCGACCGGGCGCTCGAGAGCGCCCGCGGCACGGAGCTCGTCGTCGTCGACCACGGCTCGACGGACGGGACGCTCGAGCTCGTGCGCGACCGCTTTCCCGAAGCGACGCTGGTCGAGCAGGGCAACCTCGGCTTCGGCGCCGGCAACAACGCGGGGATGCGCGTCGCCTCGGGGCGCTGGTACCTGCTCCTGAACTCGGATGCCTGGCTCGAGCCGGGTGCGCTCGACGCCTTGATCGCGTTCGCCGAGGCGCACCCCGGCGCGGCGGTCGTCGGGCCGCGCCTCCTCAACCCGGACGGAACACTCCAGCGCTCGGTGCGCGGCTTTCCCACCGTCTGGCGGATCGCAACCGAGTACCTGTTCCTGCGCAAGCTCGCACCGCGCTCGCGGCTGCTCAACGCGTTCTACGCGGGCGGCTTCGAGCACGACACGGCCCGCGAGGCGGAGTTCCTGATGGGCTCGGTGCTGCTCGTCCGGAGGGAGGCGGTGGAGGCCGTCGGCGGCTTCGACGAGCGCTACTTCATGTTCAGCGAAGAGACCGACTGGTGCTACCGCTTCCGGCAGGCGGGGTGGCAGGTCTGGTTCTTCCCCGGAGCCGAGGCGGTGCACGTGGGCGGGGCGACGACGACGCAGAACTGGGGGCCGATGTTCCGCGAACAGGTGCGCGGGCACCTGCGCTTCCTCGCCGAGCACCGTGGCGATCGCCAGGCGGAGCGCGCGCGGCGGCTGATGCTCGTCGCGCTCGCCGTCCGCGGGCGGCTCTTCCGCGGTGAGCGGGGCAAGGCGTACCGCGGCGCGGCCAGGTGGCTAGCCTCGGGGAGCGCCTCGGCACTCCTCGAGCGATGACGTACCTCAGCCGCTTCCCCGTGATCCTGCTCGCGCTGCCGGCGCTCGCCCTGACGAGGTTGCTGCCGGACGAGGGCGTCGGCCTCGGGCTGCGGCTCGGCGCGGCCGTCCTCTGCCTCCTGATCCCGGGGATGCTCACCGCGCGCGCGTTGAGAACACCTGCGCTCAGTGCAGGCGTGGCGCTCTCGTTCGCGCTCCTCGCCGGGGCGCTCGGCGTCGTGTTCCTCGTCCACACGCGAATCGAGGTGGCGATTGCGATCCTCGCCGGGGCGGCGCTCGTCGCGCTGCCGTTCGCGATCTGGCGCGGAGCCGCCCCCTTGCTGCCCGGGAGCCTGTTCGTGATCGCGCTCGGAGTGCTCTTCGGGATCGCGCTCTGGCAGGTGGCCGCGCCGCTGGAGGGCGACGCGCTCTTCCACCTTGCCCGCGTGCGCAAGCTCTGGGCCTTCGACGAGCTCTCGCTCTCGAACGTCTCCGAGTTCCGCGACGGCGGGCTGCATCCGGGCTACGCGTTCCCGCTCTGGCACGGGGGCCTCGCGATCGTCGCGAAGCTCGCCGGCGTCGATCCGTCGCTCGTCGTCCTGCACGGGTCGACCGTGCTCGCGCCGCTGGCCTTCGCCGTCGTCTACGAGGCCGGGATGTACCTGTTCCGCTCGCGTTCGATCTCGTTCGCGCTCGTGCTCGCGCAGGCCGCGCTGATCGGGCTCGCACCCGGGAAAGGCGGTGCGTACCCCTTCCTGACGCTGCCCGCCACGGCCGGGCGCCAGCTGCTCGTGCCCGCGGTGCTCGCGCTCGTCTTCGCGCACCTGGTCGCGCCCCGCTGGACCTGGCTCGTCTGCATCGCAGCCGGCGGGCTCACGCTCGCGATCGTCCATCCGACGTACGCAGTCTTCCTCTGTCTCCCGCTCGCGGGCTTCCTCGTGGCGCGCGCGTTGCTGTCCCACGCCGACCACCGCCCGCTCGGCTGGGCGCTGCTCGCATTGGCCGTGCCCAGCGTGGCGGTCGCGGTCGCGATCGTGCCGCTGGTCGAGGCGACTGCGGGGCACACGCCGACGGGCGGCGAGCTGCGCCGGGCCTTCACGCATTACGCCGGGCAGATCGACGTCTTCTCCAATCACAGCTACCGCCTGGCGCCGGAGGTTTTCGGCCGCGGCGGAGCGGTCGCGGTCGCCGCGCTGCTGCTGATCCCGCTCGCCGCGCTCGCGTCGCGGCGCCGCTGGGCGGCGTTCGTGCTCGGCGGGTCGATCGCGGTGTTCGCAGTCACCCTCGTCCGCTTCCTCTTCCCGCGCTTCGCCGACGTCGTGTCGCTCTCACAGGCGCGTCGGGCAGCCGGGTTCGTCCCGCTCGCGTTCGCGTTCGCCGGCGGCACGGCGGTCCTCGCGGAGATCTTCAGCGCCGCGGTCCTGCCGCTCGCCTTTGCCGCGGGGCTGCTGCTCCAGGCCGCCTACCCCGGCGACTTCGGCTACACGTTCGAGGGCGGCGGACCGGCGCTCGCGAGCTGGATCGCCGCGCTCGGAGGCGTGGTCGCGCTGATCGCGGCGCCGTTTCTCAGGCGCGTGGTCGAGCCGCTCGAGCGCAGGGGCCTGATCACGGCGACCGCAGCCGCGCTGTTCGTTGCTCCCGTCGCGGCGCACGCCGCCACCGACTGGTCGTCGCGCGAGGCCCGAAGGCCCGAGCTCACGCCCGGCCTGGTGCAGGCTCTCAACCGCGACCTGCCGAAGGGGGCAACGGTGTTCTCCGACCTCGAGACGAGCTATCGGATCGCGGCGTTCGCCCCGGTCTACGTCGCCGCAGCGCCACCGGGCCACGTCGCCGACACCCATAAGAACCGGCCCTACGCGAGGCGCCGCGACGTCGAGCAGTTCTTCCGCACCGGCGACTACCACATCACGTCCCGCTACGGGGCCGGCTGGCTCGTCTTGAACAGGGCGCGCTCGAGGCTGACGATCGACAAGCCGCTGGTCTGGGCGGACGATCGCTACGAGCTCTACCGTCTCTAGGACGATGAAGGTGCTGATCGTGTCGCTGTACTTCCCGCCCGCGGGCGGTGGAGGCGTGCAGCGGCCGCTCAAGCTGGCGACGCACCTGCCGGAGCTCGGCGTCGAGACGCATGTGCTCGCCCCCGACGACCCGCGCTGGATCCACCGGGACGAGGAGCTTCCGCTCCCGCCGCGGGCGACCGTCCACCGCGCCCGTTACTTGGGGCCGAGCGGGCGCAAGCTCGCCGAGGAGCTCCACGGCGCCTCGGGCCTCACCCGGGTGCTCGTCCAGGCGCGCTCGCTCGGCCGCCGGCTGCTGGTGCCCGACGAGAACGTGACGTGGAACCTCACCGCCGACCGCGCGGCGATCCGGTTGATCCGCCGCGAGGGCATCGACGTCGTCCTGACGACGTCACCGCCGGCCTCCGTCCACCTCGTCGGCGCCGTCGCGAAACGGGCGACCGGCGTCCGCTGGGTGGCCGACCTGCGCGACTCGCTCGGCGCCCACCCCCATCGCCGCGCCGAGAGCAGGCTCGTGCGTGCGAAGGAGTGGACGTCGGAGCGCACGGCGCGGCTCGTCGCGCGACGGGCCGACGGGATCGTCGCCGTCTCGGACGCGATCGCCGCGGAGATGCAGGCCCTGGGCCCGCGGGGCCCGGTGACGACGATCGCGAACGGCTCCGACTTCGACGACTTCGACGGGATCGACTACCGGCGCGGCGAGCGCTTCCGCATCACGCACACCGGGAGCTTCTTCGGGAAGCGCGACCCGAGGCCGTTCCTGACCGCCCTCGCCGGGTCGGGGCTCGACGTCGAGGCGCGCTTCCTCGGCGACTTCCGCTCCGCCGACCGCCTCTGGGCCGAGACGCTCCAGCTCGGCGATCGGCTGCGGCTGCTCCCGTACGCGCCGCGCCGCGAGTCGCTCGAGCTCCAGCGCGACTCGGACGCGCTCCTGCTGCTCATCCCGGACGCCGGCGGCCGCGGCAAGGGCGTCCTCTCGGGCAAGGTCTTCGAGTACCTCGCCGCCGAGCGGCCGGTCCTCGCGGTCGTTCCGCCCGACGGTGCTGCCGCCGAGTTGATCCGCGAGACCGGGGCAGGGGTCGTCGTCGCACCCGACGACGTCGAGGGGATCCGCGCCGCACTCGAGCAGCTCGAGGGTGACTGGCGCGCCGGGAAGCTGAACGGCACCCCGCTCTCGGCCGAGTGGCGCACGCGGCTTTCGCGCCGGACGCGCAGCGAGGAGTACGCCGCCTTCCTCGAGCAGGTGACGCGGTGAGGCTCGACCGCGTGACCTCGTTCCTCTTCCTGGCGACGCTCTTCGTCATCACCTTCGAGAAGGTGCACTGGGAGATCGCCGGCTCGGTCGGGCTCGCGGACATCTTCGCGCTGCTCTTCGTGATCGTCTTCGTGCTGGGCCGATGGCTGGACGCGGACCCGAGGCTCCCGCCGACCGCAGGCGCTTGCGGTCGTGTTCGCCGTCGCGTTCGGGCTCGTCTACCTGATCGGCTTCTACAACCTCGACACCCACCAGGCCCTGACGCAGTTCGTCAAAGGCATGGGCAAGTACGTGATCCACTTCGCGTTCCTCGCGGCGGGGATCGCGTACCTCGCGCGCCGTGGGCGCGGGTTCTACTGGCAGTCGCTGGCGTGGCTCACCGCCGGCCTCGCCGTGAACGCGCTCTACGGCGTCGCGCAGCTGGTCGCCGCGAATCGCGGCCAGGACCTCGACCAGTCCGTGCTCTCGCCGCTGACCGGCGGCGCCAGCTCGATCAACATCTACGGCGCCGTCGAGGGCGCCGACGTCTACCGGCCGAACGCGCTCACCGGCGATCCGAACCACCTCGCGATCATGCTGTTGATCCCGCTGCTGGTGCTCACGCCGATCTACCTGCGGCTCGAGCGCGGGCACCGCTGGCGCCTGCGGCTGGCGATCCTGCTGCCGTTCCTGCTCGTGATGGAGCTCGCGACGCTCTCGCGCAGCGGGCTGCTGGGGCTGGCCGTTGGGGATGCTCGTGCTCGCGGTGCCGTACCGGCGGAAGCTCGTCTCGCGCGAGCTGCTGATCCCGCTCGGCGCCGTCCTGGCGCTCCTGCTCGTGATCGTCGCGCGGCGGGCCGACTTCTTCGAGATCGTCCTGCGCTCGCGCGTCGAGACGAGCGGCGCCTCCAGCTCGGCCCACTTCGACGTCTACGGCTTCGTCCCCGACGTGCTCCAGCTGCATCCGCTCTTCGGGCTGGGGCTGAACAACTTCTCCGTGTACTACGAGTTCGTCACCGGCAGGACGAACTGGGGCCCCCACTCGTTCTACGTGGCGCTGCTCGTGGAGACCGGTCTCGTTGGGACGGCGCTGTTCGGGCTCTTCCTGTTCTGGATGTTCAGGCGGCTGCGCTCCGCGCGCCGGCTGGGTCGCGCGCTCGCGGCCGCGGGCGACCCGCTCGCCGCGCGTGTGCGCCCGCTGGCCTGGGGCCTGACCGCTGCGCTTGCCGGGACGATGGCGGCGAACGCCTTCTACCTGACGATGCAGTTCTATTACTTCTACGCGTTCGCGGCCCTCGTGCTCTCCGTGCCGCTCGTGTTCGCTCGACGCGCATGAGACTCACCGGTTGTCTGACCCGTTGCTGGCGTCTCGAGCCCGGAGGGGATAGTGCTCGGCACAGACCCGGAGAGGATCGAGGCGTCAGCGACGGGAGCCTTCCGCGGAGCCCGGCTCCGCCGGGCGGGAGCGGAAGGCGGTCAGGCGAGCGGTGAAGGTCGTCGTCCTGACGACGTCGTACCCACGCTCGGCGGAGGACATTGCCGGGCGGTTCGTGGCAGACGCCGTCGAGCGGGTACAGGCGGCGGGCGTCGATGTCGAGGTGGTCTCGCCGGCGCGGTTTCGCCACTTCGGGATCGCCTACGGCGGCGGGATCGTCAACAACCTGCGCAGCGAGCCGTGGCGCGGGGCCCTGCTGCCGGTCTTCATGGCGGCCTACGGTCGGGCCGCCCGATCGGCGTCGCGCGGCGCGGACCTCGTGCACGCGCACTGGCTGCCGTCCGGGGTGGCGGCCCTGGCGACCCGGAAGCCGTACGTCCTGCAGCTATGGGGCACCGACGTCGAGCTCGCCCGCAAGCTCCCGGCGCTCGCCCGGCCGGTCGTCTCGCAGGCCAGGCTCGTGATCTGCGCGTCGTCGGCGCTGGCGGGCTCGGCCAGGGAGCTCGGGGCACGGGACGTCCGCGTGATCCCGAGCGGCGTCGACATCCCGGCGGAATCCGGCGACGAGGCCAGGCCGCCGCACGTCCTCTACGTGGGCCGGCTCTCGAGCGAGAAGGGGATCACCGAGCTCGTCGAGGCCGCCGACGGGATGCCGCTGGTCGTCGTCGGCGACGGCCCGCTCCGCGACGAGGTGCCGCAGGCGCTCGGGTTCGTGCCGAACGCCGAGCTCGGGCCGTACTACGACGCGGCCGCCGTCGTGGCCGTCCCCTCCCGCCGGGAGGGCTACGGCGTCGTCTGCGCGGAGGCGATGGCGCATGGCAAGCCCGTGGTGGCGTCGGCGGTGGGCGGGCTGCTCGACCTCGTGGCTCACGGCGAGACCGGCCTGCTCGTCCCTCCCGGCGACACGGCCGGACTGCGTGAGGCGTTGCACTGGCTGCTCGGCGACCCCGAGCTTCGGAAGCGGATGGGGGAGGCCGCGCGCGAGCGTGCGCGGGAGCGGCTGTCGTGGGAGCGCGCCACCGCCGAGACGCTCCGCGCCTATGACGACGCGTTGCAAGGCTAGAGTCGCCCGTCGTGTTCGCGAGGTTCGTCTTCTGGGGCGGCGTAACGGCGCTCGCCTGGACGCACGTCGGCTACCCGCTCGCAGCTGCGGTGGGCGCGCGCCTGCGGCCGCGGCCGGTGCGGCGTGACGAGATCATGCCCGCGGTCACCCTGATCGTCGCCGCGCACGACGAGGAGGACGTGATCGAGCGGCGGGTCGAGAACCTGCTCCAGCTCGACTATCCGGCCGACAAGCTCGAGATCGTCGTCGCCTCGGACGCCTCGGGGGACCGCACCGACGACCTCGTGGAGGCGATCGCCACCAGGGAGCCCCGCGTACGGCTCATCCGGGCGCCCAGGGGCGGCAAGGTGGCCGCGCAGAACCTCGCCGTGCGCGAGACGGCCGGCGACGTCCTCGCCTTCTCCGACGCGAACGCGACCTGGCCCGCCGATGCCTTGCGGAAGCTCGTCCGCAGCTTCGCCGACCCCGAGGTCGCGTACGTCTCCGGGCGCGCGACCTACGCCGATGCCGACGGCACGAACCGCGAGGGCGCCTACTGGGCGTTCGAGCTCTGGCTGCGCGAGCAGGAATCGCTGCTCGGCTCGATCACCGGCGGCAACGGCCCGATCTACGCAGTGCGGCGGGAGGACTACGTCGATGTCGATCCACGCTTCGGGCACGACCTGGCGTTCCCGTACCTGATGGTGCAGCGGGGCCGCCGCGCCGTGTACGACCCGGAGGCGGTCTCGGTCGAGAAGCCCTCGAAGGACCTCGAGGACGAGTACCGGCGCAAGGTGCGGATGTTCGAGCACTGCTGGCTGATCACGCTGCGCGGGCGGATGCTGAAGGACGTCGATCCGGTCTACCTCGGCGAGCTCCTCTCGCACCGCGTGCTGCGCTACGGCAGCGGGCTCCTCCACCTCGGCGTGCTCGGGGCGACGGTGGCCCTCGCCGGCCGCGGACGCATCTACCGGCTGGCACTCGCGAAGCAGGCGGCGCTGCTCGCGCTGGCCGCCGCGGGCAGGTCCGGCGTCAGGGCGCCCGGAGCCGCGCTGGCGTACTACTACGTGCTCGTGACCTGGGCGACTGTGGCCTCGCTCGCGGGCTACCTTCGCGACGGCGTCCCGGCCGTCTGGGACAAGGCGGAGGGCACGCGCTGAACCGCGCCCTCGACGTGGTCGGCGCCTCGCTTGGCCTCGCGCTCGCGAGCCCGTTCCTGGCCGCGTCGGCGTTCGCGATCAAGCTGCAGGACCGCGGCCCCGTCCTCTACCGCCAGCGCCGTGTGGGGCGGAGCGGCGTCGAGTTCGAGCTCCTGAAGCTCCGCACGATGGTGGTCGGCGCCGAGAAGCAGGGCGCGGGCTGGGCGGTCAACAGGGGCGACCCGCGGATCACGGGCGTCGGACGCGTCCTGCGCCGGCTCTCGCTCGACGAGCTTCCGCAGCTCTGGAACGTCGTCCGCGGCGAGATGAGCCTGATCGGGCCGCGGCCGACGCTCGCCTACCAGGTCGAGCGCTACACCGACCGCCAGCGTCGCCGCCTCGAGGTCAAGCCGGGCATCACCGGCTGGGCGCAGATCCACGGGCGAGCCGCCCTACCCTGGGAGGACCGGATCGAGCTCGACGTCTGGTACGTCGAGCACCGCTCGCCGCGGATCGACCTGAAGATCCTGCTGCGCACGCCGCTCGCCCTGTTCGGCGGCACGTACAAGGGCGAGACCGGCGGTTGGCGCGCGTGACTTCTGTGACGTTGGCGTGACGCTTTCGCGCGGGTGCCTGGCACCGGCCGCGAAGCGGCCTGTCCGCGAAGCGGACCAGTGGAGGGGGTCTGGGGGAACCGGGAGGTTCCCCCAGCGCCTGGCGCGGCGCGAGCTGTGGACTGTTCGTGACGCTTTCGTGACGGTGCCTGGCACCGGCGAGACCGGCCGTTGGCCCGCCTAGACGGCGGGTACCCTCTCCGGCCGTGACCCCCGTCCTGTTCACCTGCGCCGGCCAGCGCGTCGACATCGTGACCGCCTTCGGGCGCGCGGGCGCGACGACGCTCGCCGCGGACATCAACCCGCTGGCGCCCGCGCTCTACCACGCCGACGCCTACGCGCTCGTTCCGCGCGTCGACGACCCCGGCTACGTGGACGCGATCCGCGACCTCGTGCTCGCGCACGACATCCGGCTGATCGTCCCGCTCACCGACCTCGACCACGAGCAGCTGGTGGCGGCACGGGAGTCGCTCGGAGCGGTCGTGTTGCTGCCCGGCCTCGACGTCGTGCGCATGACCGCGGACAAGTACATCGCGCACACGTTCTTCCAGTCACGGGGGATCCCCTCGCCGCCGAGCTGGATGCCCGACGAGGTTCCCGCCGACGTCGGGTTTCCGGTGCTGGTCAAGGCGCGGCGCGGCTTCGGCTCCAGGAACATCTTCCGCGCGCACGACCACGAGGAGCTCCAGTTCTACGCCGACCGCGTCGAGGTCCCGAGCTTCGTGCAGGCCTGCTGCAAGGGGGAGGAGTTCTCGATCGACGTCTTCTGCGACTTCGACGGCCGCTGCCTGAACGCGATCCCGCGCACGATGGTCGAGTCGAAGGGCGGCGAATCCATCAAGGGCATGACGATCAAGGACTGGGACCTGATCGAGTACGGACGTGCCGTCGCGGAGGCCCTTCCGATCTGGGGGCCTGCGAACGTGCAGTGCTTCCGTGAGCCGGACGGCACTCACCAGGTCACCGACGTCAACCCGCGCTTCGGCGGCGGCTTCCCGCTCCCGCTGGCCGCCGGCGGCCGCTACCCCGAGCTCGCGCTGCAGCTCGCGAACGGCGAGCAGCCCGAGCCGCGCATCGGCGAGTTCCGCGAGGGCGTCGTGATGACGAGGTTCTTCTCGCACCTTTCGTTGACCGCCGGGGACGCGGGTACGCTCGAACCGTTCGCCGAGGACCTCCCAGAGCCAATCGCCACAGAGCCCGCGGACGCGTGATCCTGCGCGCCGCGGTTTTCGTGGCCCTCCTGGGCCTGGTCGCCGGTTGCGGCGTGGCGATCCCCTATCTCGAGTCGGATTCGCCCGACCGATCCCGCCGAGCCCGTACCGGCGCAGACGACCGCGAAGCAGCCGAAGCGGCCGAGCCGCGTGAAGGTCTACGTCGTCGCCGTCGACGGCGATACCGGGCGGCGCGTGCGCTCCGCCGTCGCCCGCGTGGGCGGCCAGCGCGACCGCGCGAACCGCAAGGGCCTCTCCACCCTGCGCGTCCGCCGGCTCGGGCCGCTGCCGGTGCGCGTGACCGCGCCGGGGTACCTCGGCCGGACCGTCCGCGTGCCGTTCCACAAGCACCGCCAGAACACCGTCCGCATCTACCGGCGCAACCTGCAGTGGCCGATGTACGGCGTCACGCCGCAGCGCACCCAGGCGCAGTCGCGGATCCGGCTGCGGCCGCCCTTCAAGGTCGTCTGGAGCCGCGGGATCGGCTCGCTGATCGAGTTCCCGGCCGTCGTCTCCGAAGGGGTGGCGTACATCGCGAACCAGAAGGGCACCGTGTATGCGATCTCGATGCGCTTCGGCAAGACGATCTGGCGGTTCCACACGCCCAGCGGCAAGATGGCGGCGTCGCCGGCGGTCGTCGGCGACCAGATCGTCGTGCACGGGATGGAGGGCAACGTGTGGGTGCTGGACCGCGCGAGCGGTCGCCTGCGCTGGCGCTACCACGTCGGCTCGCCGATCGAGTCCTCGCCGATCGTGCGCCACGGGGTCGACTACTTCGGCGCCTGGAACGGCGTCGTGTACGCCCTCGACCTGAAGCACCGCCGGCTGCGCTGGACGCACCGGGCGGGCTTCAAGATCACCTCGAGCGCCGCGATCTCGGGCCGCCGCCTGTACATCGGCGACTACGGCGGCTACGTCCGCTCGATCTCGATCCGTAACGGCCGTCTCGACTGGGCTCGGTCCGTCGGCGGCCGGATCTACGGCACGCCGGCGCTCGCGTCCGGCCGCGTGTTCGTGCCCTCGTCCACGGGCGGCTCCGTGACCGCGTTCTCGACCCGGGGCCGCTACCTCTGGCGCGTGCACACGGGCTCCTACGTCTACTCGTCGCCGGCAACGCAGGGCGGCCGCGTGTTCTTCGGCTCCTACAACGGCCGGCTGTACGGCGTGAACGCCCGTAGCGGGCGCATGCTCTGGTCGGTCGGCACGGGCGGGCCCGTCTCGGGCGCAGCGGTCGTCGTCGACCGCGTGGCCTACGCGGGGTCGACGCACGGGAGCATCGTCGGCGCCGACACGCGCAGCGGCCGTGTCCTCTTCCGCTTCCCGCACGGCGAGTACGTGCCGGTGTCCGGCAACGGCTCCCGGCTCCTGCTGCACGGCTACTCACGGCTGTACGCGGTCGCCCCGCGCAAGTGAGGAAGCTGCTCGCGGCGCTCGCCGCCGTGCTCCTGCTCGCCGGCGGCGCGATCCTGGCCTACGCGCTCATCCGCCAGCACCAGAGCCGCGACATCCGGGGCTCCTCGACCGTGGAGTTCGTGACCACCGACGTGACCGAGGCCGAGCCCGTCGTGAAGGCGCCGGACATCCCCTGGCCGATGTACGGCTACGACGAGCGGCGCCTGCGCGTGTCGCCCTACCGGCACCGGCCGCCGTATCAGGGCGTCTGGCGCTTCCGGGCGCGCACGCTGCTCGAGTTTCCGCCGGTGATCGCGCACGGCCGCCTGTACTTCGCGAACGCGGCCGGGACGCTCTTCGCCGTGAGCGCCAGGACCGGCAAGCGCGCCTGGCGCTACCGGGCCCGCCGTTGCGTGGCCGCCTCGCCCGGGATCCGCGGCGGCACCGTCTACATGACCTTTCTCAACCGGCCGCCGTGCAACCGCAAGGGCAAGCACCTGACCGGCGAGTTGGTGGCGCTCGCGACGGGGACCGGCAAGGTGCGCTGGCGCAAGGAGATCGGGCCCAGCGAGTCCTCGCCGCTGCTCTGGCGCGGCCTGCTCTACGTCGGGGACTGGCGCGGGATCGTCTACTGCTACGTCGCGCGGACCGGCGAGCTCAAGTGGACGTACCGCACGAGGGGCGAGATCAAGGGCGCGCTCGCGTTGGCGTCGGACCGGCTGTTCGTCGCCTCCTACGACCACAGCGTCTACGCGCTCGACCCGCTTACCGGGAAGCGCCTGTGGCGCGCGAGGGCCCAGCAGCGCCTCGGCCGCCGCGGCACGTTCTACTCGACGCCCGCCGTCGCCTACGGCCGCGTGTACATCGGGTCGACCGACGGCAAGGTCTACTCGTTCGGCGCCGCGACCGGGAAGCTGCGCTGGTCGCAGCAGACCGGCGACTACGTCTACGGCTCGCCCGCGGTGCACGACAAGCACGTCTTCGTCGGCTCCTACAACGGCCGCTTCTACTCCTTCGACGCGGCCACGGGCGACGTCCGCTGGCAGTTCAAGGCGAACGGCCCCATCTCGGGCTCTGCGACCGTGATCGACGGCGTCGTCTACTTCGCGACGCTGAAGGGGAAGACGTACGGGCTGAACGAGCGGACGGGCAGGCAGGTGTGGGACTGGCCCGACGGCAAGTACTCGCCCGTGGTCGCCGACCAGCGACAAGATCTACCTCGTCGGGCACGCCCGGCTGTACGCGCTCCGGGAACCGGGATCGGTAGAGTCGGCGGGCCGTGAGCGTCCGAAGCGAGCCAAGAAACCGCCGCCCAAAAAGCGCGGAGCCGGAGCTCGACGCCGAGCAGGAGGTTGACGTCGGGCGATACTGGAGCGCCATCCAGGCGCGCTGGTGGCTGCCGATCGCCGGCCTCGTGATCGGCGCCGCGCTCGGGTACATCGCGGCGGTCGGCGGCGGCGAGGTCTACAAGGCCGAAACGACGCTCTACCTCGGCCAGCCGTTCTCGCCGACCGGCAACGTCTCGGTCCCGAGCATCAGCACGAACCCGACCATCGTCGGCCAGATCGCGCGGGCCGAGAACACGCTCCGGAGGGCCTCCGCCGCCAGCGGTATCCCGATCTCGAAGCTGCGCGGCCAGATCTCGACCGGGACCGTCGCGACGAGCGGCCGGGCGCGGTTGACGCCGGGACAGAACCCGCTGGTCGAGCTCTCGGTCAAGGGCGACCGCGCGCGGCCGGTGCAGCGCGCGACCGACTCGATCGCGAACACGATCATCAGGTCGGTCTCGTCCTACCCCGACCAGAAGATCCGGCGGCTGAACCAGCAGATCGGTCGCGACAACGCCGACCTGGCGACGCTGGACCGGCAGGTCGAGCTGACGCGGACCCAGCTCGACAACGTCGTCAAGGACAAGAGCCTCTCGGCCCTCGAGCAGCTGACGCTGATCACGAACTTCAACTCGTCGATCGCGATCAGCGAGAACCGGCGCAGCGTCATCCAGCAGGATCTCTCCGAGGCCGAGGGCCTGCTCTCGCTCGCCCAGAACGTGGAACGGGCACGCATCGTCGACCCGGCCGTGGCGACGAAGACCACCGCGCGCTCGACCGGGAACTCCGCTGCGGTCGGCGGCATCATCGGGCTGCTGCTGGGCGCGATCGCAGCGATCGCGTGGCCGGCGTTCTCCACGCGCCGCACGAGGTAGCCATGCTCGAGGGGAAGCAGGTCGCGGTCGTCGTCCCCGCGCGCGACGAGGAGGTGCTGCTCCCCGAGACCCTTGCGGGCATCCCCGGGTTCGTCGACCGCGTCTACGTCGTCGACGACGGCTCGACGGACGGGACCGTCGCAGCGGCCGAGGCGGTCGGGGACGAGCGCGTCTCGGTCGTTCGGCACGAGCGCAGCGACGGCGTCGGCGCCGCGATCGTGACCGGCTACAAGCAGGCGCTCGCCGACGGCGTGGACGTCACGGCCGTGATGGCCGCCGACAACCAGATGGACCCCGCGGACCTCGAGACGCTCGCGGGAGCGGTCGCCCGCGGGGAGGTCGACTACGCCAAGGCCAACCGCCTGTTCACGGGCCAGGCGTGGGATCTGATCCCGCGCTCGCGCTACCTCGGCAACGCGATGCTGTCGCTGCTGACCAAGATCGCCTCCGGCTACTGGCACGTGGCCGACTCGCAGTCCGGCTACACGGCGATCGGACGCGGCACGCTCGAGCTGCTCGACCTCGATCGGGTCTACAGGCGCTACGGGTTCCCGAACGACATGCTCGTGCACCTGAACGTGGTCAACGCCCGCGTGCGCGACTTCCCCTCACGGCCGATCTACGGCGTCGGCGAGCGCTCCGGAATCCGGTACCGCAGCGTCGTTCCCCGCATCTCCTGGCTGCTGCTGAAGGGCTTCTGGTGGCGGCTGCGCGAGAAGTACGTCATCCGCGACTTCCACCCGCTCGTCTTCTTCTACGCCCTCGGCTTCCTGATGACGCTGGCGGGGCTAGCGCTCGGCATCGTCGAGACGGTGCTCCGGTTGATGGGCAACGAGCTCCCCGTGGCGACGATCGTCCTCGTCGCGCTCCTGCTCATCTCCGGGACGCAGTTCACCCTGTTCGCGATGTGGTTCGACATGGAGTCGAACAGAGACCTCCGTTGAAGCTGAGGGGGATTCTGTTCGACCTCGACTTCACGCTCGTCGACAACGAGCGGGCGTTCGAGCAGCTCTGGCCGCCGATCGCCGAGCGCTTCGCCGCGCACTACCCCGGCTTCGACCCGAACGAGTTCCTCGCCCGCACCATCGAGCTCAGCGACAGCCAGTACACGCTCCTGCTCCGCGGCGAGATCGACTTCGAGACCTACCGGCGCAACCTGGTCCGCCACGGCGTAGAGCCGTGGGGCGAGCTCGACGAGGGGCTTTTCCGCGAGTACCACGAGGCCCGCACCCGGTCGGTCGACCTGATCGAGCTCTACGACGACGCGATCGAGACGATCCGCGGGCTCCGGGCCGCGGGCTTGAAGATCGGCATCCTCACGAACGGGCCCTCCGAGCTGCAGCGGCGCAAGCTGCGCCTGATCGGGATCGAGGACGAGGTGGACGCGGTCGCGGTCTCCGAGGAGATCGGTGCGACCAAGCCGGACCCGGAGGCCTACAGGCGCGCAGTCGCGCTGCTCGGGCTCGAGGTGGACGAGGTGGCGATGGTCGGCGACGACATCGAGAACGACGTCGCCGGGGCGCTCGCAGCCGGGCTCGCCGGCGCTGTGTGGGTCGAGCGCAGGCCGGGAGAGCTCCCCGAGGGCGCGCAGCTGGCCGCCCAGCTCGCCGAGGTCCCCAGGCTGCTCGGGCTGCCGACCGGGTGAGCGGAGGGCCGGTGCGCCCTCCGCTCAGAGCTCGACTCCGTCTACCGGCTGAGATTCACCGGGAAGGAGACCAGGCGCCGCGTCGAGATGCCGCCGAGCAGGTCTTCGCCCTGCTTCCTCGCGCGGACGAACATCACGAGCAGCCGCTGGCGCGGGGTCGCCGGGTAGCCGCGCAAGCGGTTCATCGACAGCTGCGCCCAGCCGTCCGCTCCGGTCGACGCCTCCGGCGGGATGCTGAACTGGTTGTACGGCGTGGCGGTGACGTAGACCAGGGCGCCCTGGACCGCTCTGCCGCTGCACGCCGACACGTGGAACCGCGCGGTCAGCGACTGCGTCGACCGGCCGACCGGTCTGGGTGCGAGGCTCTGACCGTCGACCAGTCAAGTCGCGCCGGCGGCGACAACGAGCTGACGCTCACCGGGCCGGTCCCGGTCGGGCAACCCGTCGCAGTGGTCCTCGTCACGACCGCCGTGGGCGCCGACGTCGACGCGGTGGAGCCGTCCGCATTCGTCGCGGTGACGCGGGAGCGAATCGTGTTCCCGACATCCGCTCCCCTGACCGTGTACGTCCGGCTCGTCGCACCGCCGATCGCCGAGCAACTGTTGCCGCTTTGGTTGCAGCGCAGCCACGCGTAAGTGAAGGGCTGCGTGCCGGTGCCGGTCCACGTGCCGTTGGTGGTGGTGAGCGTCTGGCTCTGCTGCGCCGTGCCGGAGATCGTCGGCGGCGCCGTGTTGACCGGCGGAGCGAGTCGAGCGGCGGTACCCAGGCCGGCGATCGCGGCGAACGCGGCGATCCCGGCGACGACGGCGAGCGCGAGGAGCGTCGCCCTCGTATGCAGCTTCAGCATGTCTAACCCCCTTGAGTCGTGCGCGAAATGGCAAAGCACACGTTCCCGCCGCGCAGTGGGCGGAAACGGCGGTCCAAGCAGGCTTTACGGTGCCGACATATCTCTTGACTAGTATCCGCCGCTTCATGCCCACGTCCGTGGTCACCGGCGGTACCGGCTTTCTCGGCAGCCATCTGTGCGAGTTCCTGCTCGCTCAGGGGCACCGCGTGATCGCAGTGGACAACCTCGTCGTCTCGACGCTCACGAACATCGAGCACATCCGTACGGACGACTTCGTCTTCGTCAACCACGACATGACGGAGCACCTCGAGATCGACGAGCGGGTCGACTTCGTCTTCCACCTCGCGGCGCTCGCGAGCCCGATCGACTACATGCGCATGCCGCTCCACTCGCTCAAGGTGGGCTCGTACGGGACGCACCACGCGCTCGGCCTGGCGAAGTACAAGCGCGCCCGCTTCCTGCTCGCATCGACGAGCGAGGTCTACGGCGACCCGCTCGTGCACCCGCAGCCGGAGTCGTACTGGGGCAACGTCAACCCGATCGGGCCGCGCGGCGTCTACGACGAGGCGAAGCGCTACGCCGAGGCCCTCACCATGGCCTACCACCGCCAGCAGGGCGTCGACACGGCGATCGTGCGCATCTTCAACACCTACGGGCCGCGCATGCGCTCCAACGACGGCCGCGCAATCCCGACCTTCGTACGCCAGGCGCTGGCCAGCCAGCCGCTCACGGTCTTCGGCGACGGATCGCAGACGCGGAGCTTCTGCTACGTCGACGACCTGATGCGCGGGCTGTTCGCGCTCGCCTCGAGCGACGAGCACCTGCCCGTGAACCTCGGCAACCCGAGCGAGTTCACGATCCTCGAGCTCGCCGAGACGGTCCTCCGCCTGACCGGGTCGACCAGCGAGATCGTCTACGAGGCCCTGCCCGAGGACGACCCGCAGCAGCGCCGGCCCGACATCACCCGGGCGCAGCAGATCCTGGGCTGGAAGCCCGAGATCGACCTCGATGAAGGCCTGCGCCGGACGCTCGGCCTCAGCTCTCACGGACGGGAGCCGGTCGTTGCGTAAGCGGGCACTGCTCGCGGCGGCGACCGCGCTCGCCGCCGCTCTTCTCGTCGTGCCCTCGGCCATGGGCGCGAAGCACATGCTCGTCGGCATCTACGACGAGCCGGAGACGTTCGGCAACCCGGCCAAGGCGTTCCCGCTCATGCGCACGCTCAAGGTGCAGGTGGTGCGCGTCAACCTCTACTGGGGCGCGAGCGCCGGGCGGACGGGCACCGGGCTCGCGGTCGCCAGGCGGCGGCCGGCGAAGCCCCTCGACCCGAACGACAAGGCCTACAACTGGGCCCTCTACGACCGCACGGTCCAGCTCGCGAAGCGCTACCGGATGAAGGTCCTGTTCGCCGTCTACGGCACTCCCGGCTGGGCGAACCGCGGCGCCGGCTCCAATGTGCCGCCCGCCAAGATGACCGACCTGCGCAACTTCGCCTACGCCGCGGCGAAGCGGTACAGCGGCACGTTCGTCCCCGCAGGGCAGGATCGGGCGTACACGGCGCCGCTCCCCGCGGTCCGCCTGTGGCTGGCCTGGAACGAGCCGAACAACCCCGTGTTCCTGCGCAAGCAGTACAGGAAGGTGAAGGGCCGCTGGGTGATCCAGAGCGCGGTCGACTACGCGAAGATCTGCAACGCGGTCTACAGCGGGGTCAAGACGACGCTGCTCCGCAGCGAGAAGGTCGGTTGCGGGGTCACCGCACCGCGCGGGAACAACTCGCCGAGGTCGAAGCGGCCCTCGGTCTCGCCGCTCGCGTTCCTACGGGCCGCGAAGCGCGCCGGGATGAAGCGTTTCGACGCCTACGCGCACCACCCGTACTACAGCAACCGGACCCAGACGCCGACCACCAAGCCGAAGGCCAAGACCGCGGTCGAGCTCGGCAACATCAACGACCTGATCAAGGAGCTGACCCGGCTCTACGGGAAGAAGCGCGTCTGGCTCACCGAGTACGGCTACCAGACGAGCCCGCCAGACCGGCTGTTCGGCGTCTCCTACGCGAAGCAGGCGAGCTATCTCAAGCAGGCATTCACGATCGCCCGCAAGAACCCGAGGATCGACATGATGCTCTGGTTCCTGCTCAAGGACCAGCGCGCCCTCGGCGGTTGGCAGTCGGGCTTGCAGACATTCCGCGGGTGCAAGAAAGCCCGCCTTCAAGGCGTTCCAGCGCCTGCCGCGCTGAGGTAGGGCGTCACAGGCCGCACGTACAATCGCGCGGTGGCTACGAAGCCAGCCGTCCGGTCGGGGTCGGCCGAGCGTCAGCCGCCGGCCGCCGCCCCCGTAGGGGACATCCGCTCGGGTCGACCCTGGCTCCTCTCGCCGAGCCCTCTGCGTTCCTTCCTGCGCCGCATCCTCAGCGTTGCGTCGCTCGTCTTCCTCGACCTTGCCGGTCTGACGCTCGGGCTCTACGCCGCGCTCGTCATCCGCGAGATCTATCACGGCGCCGACTCGATTCTCTGGGGCGTGCTGTGGCGCGCCGAGGCGGACTGGCTGCCGTTCCTCGGCCTCGTGACCGTGCTGGTCTTCTGGCGCGCCGGGCTGTACTCCGAGCGCGGCCACCGCGCGGGCGTCGGGCGCATCGTCGGCTCGCTGGTGCTCGTCGCCGTCCTCGCGCTCGCGTTCGGGATCGGCACGAACCACCAGTTCCACACCTACGGCCTCGTGCCGACCGCGTTCCTGATCACGGTCGTCCTGATCGGGCTCCTGCGGGCCAGCTACGAGGTCCTGAGCGGCGAGCTCATGCGCATGGCGGGCGTGAAGCGACGCGCGATCCTCGTCGGCGGGGGCCCGAGCGTTGGCCACCTGCACCAGGCGATCGGCTCGAACCGCAGCGGCATCCCCTACCAGTTCCTCGGCACCGTCACCGACGGCGCGGGAGACGGCGACCTACCCGTGCTCGGCACGCTCGAGACGCTGCCGGCCGTGCTGGCCAACACGCACGCCCTGGACGAGCTCATCCTCGCGGACTCCGACTTCACCGACCGGCAGCTGCTCGAGATCGTCGAGCAGGCGCACCGGCGCGGGGTGCAGGTGCGGGTCGCGCCGAAGACGACGGCGCTGCTCACCGAGCGCGCCGAGTACATCCCCGGCCAGGGAACGCCGCTGTTCGAGCTCCGGCCGCCTGCGTTCGCCGGGTCGGACTGGGTCGTGAAGCGGGCGTTCGACCTCGCGGCCAGCGTGCTCGTGCTTCTCATCGGGCTGCCGATCTGGGTCGCGATCGCGCTCGGGATCAAGCTGACCTCGCGCGGCCCGGTGCTCTACGAGGATCGCCGGATCGGACTGAACGAACAGCCGTTCAGCATGTGGAAGTTCCGCACGATGTATCAGGACGCAGCCGAGCACCAGGGCCAGCTCGAGGCCAGGAACGAAGCGGAGGGGCCGCTGTTCAAGATCCGCGACGACCCGCGCGTGACGCTGTTCGGGCGCTTCCTGCGCCGGTTCTCCATCGACGAGATCCCGCAGGTCCTCAACGTCCTGCGTGGCGAGATGAGCCTTGTCGGCCCGCGCCCGCTGCCGGTGCGCGACTACGAGCGGCTCGAGGACTGGCACCGCAAGCGCTATCTCGTGCTGCCCGGGATGACGGGGCTGTGGCAGATCGCCGGTCGTGCCGATCTTTCTTTCGACGATCTCGTCCGCCTCGACTTCTACTACCTCGAGCACTGGTCGATCTGGCTCGACATCTCCATCCTCGCCAAGACCGTGCCCGCGGTCGTGGCGGCGCGCGGCGCGTATTGACTCAGGGCGAGGCGGACAGCCCGCCGGCCAAGCGGGTCGCCTAGCATCGCGCCCGTGCGGGCGCTCATCACCGGCATCGGCGGACAGGACGGCTCCTACCTGGCGGAGCTCCTGCTCGAGAAGGGCTACGACGTCGTCGGGACCGTGCTCGGCTCCCCGGACGACTATCCGACCCTCGACGACGTCCGCGACCGGCTTCGGTTCGTCGAGCTGACGCTCTCGGACGTCGACGCCGTGGCGGACGCGGTCGCCGACCTCGAACCGGACGAGCTCTACCACCTGGCCGCCGTCTCCTACGTCCCGGCCTGGTGGGACGATCCCGTCGGGCTGACGAGCCGCACGACCGCGGAGACGACGGCGCTGCTCGAGGGCGTGCGCAGGGCGAGGCCGGGGACGCGCCAGTTCCACGCGTCGTCCGGCGAGATCTTCGCGGGCTCGGACGTGGAGCCCCAGAGCGAGACCACCAGGCCTGCCCCGCTGACCCCGTACGGCGCCGCGAAGGTGTTCGGCCTGCATGCGGTGGACAGTTTTCGCCGCCGCTACGGCCTGCACGCGTCGTCCGGGATCCTCTTCAACCACGAGTCGCCGCGCCGACCCGACCACTTCGTGACGCGGAAGATCACGCGGGCGGCCGCGGCGATCAAGCTCGGCCTGGAGGAGGAGTTGACGCTCGGCAACCTCGAGGCCCGCCGGGACTGGGGCTTCGCGGGCGACTACGTGCGCGCCATGTGGCTCATGCTCCGGCAGGACACGGCCGACGACTACGTGATCGCGACCGGCGAGGCGCGCACCGTGCGCGAGCTCGTCGCGGCCGCCTTCGCGGTCGTCGGCCTCGACTGGGAGGAGCACGTGCGCGTGGACGAGTCGCTCGCTGCGCGGGGCGACCGACGCGCGGGCGCTCGTCGGCGATCCGGCCAAGGCGCGCGAGGCTGGGCTGGGGTCCCGAAGTCGGTTTCGACGAGCTGGTTCGGCTGATGGTCGACTCCGACTTGGCGCGGCTCCGCAAGCGGACACGCGTGTAGGCTGCCGCCTCGATGTCGTCGCGCCGCGCGCTGGTCGAGGCGATCGCCGCGGCGGGCCTCGCTCTTCTCATCGCGTGCCTCGTGCTCGAGGTCTGGAACGCCGACCTCCGTGTGCCCTTCGACTACTCGGGCGACGCCGCGTTCACCGCCGCCGTGGTCAAGAACGTGGTCGACGACGGGGCACTGTGGACGAACGACGAGCTCGGAGCGCCGCGTGGGCAGGAGCTCTACGACTTCCCGGTGTTCGCCGGCGACAATGCCCAGCTGGCCATGGTGCGCGCGATCGGACTGGTCGTCCGCGACCCGATCGTCGCCCTCAACCTCTTCTACCTACTGACCTTCGCGCTGGCGGCCTTCACGGCGTTTGCCGTGCTCAGGCGGCTCGACGTCGGCCTTCCCGCCGCGCTCGCGGCATCGGTGCTCTACTCGCTCTTGCCGTACCACTTCCTGCGCGGAGAGGACCACCTCTTCCTCGCGGCCTACTGGGCGGTGCCCTTGGGCTGCTTCCTTGTCCTCTCCGTGTTCGCGGACGCACCGCTCGTCAGGCCGTTGCGCAGCCGGAGGACGCTGGCGATCGTGGCGGCCTGCGTCGTCATCGGCTCTGCGGCCGTCTACTACGCCGCCTTCACGCTCGTGCTGCTCGCGGTGGCCGCCCTCCTGGCCGGCGTCGCGAGGCGGAGCGCCCGGCCGCTCGTCACGGCGGCGGTCCTCGGCGGCGCGATCGTGGCCGCGCTCGTCGTCAACTTCGCCCCGGCCGTGGTGGACCACGCTCGTGAAGGCTCGAACCCCGCCGTCGAGCGTTTCGCGTTCGAGACGGAGGTCTTCAGCTTGCGGCCCCTGCAGCTCGTCCTGCCGATCCCGAACCACCGGATCGACTACCTCGGCGACTTGACCGAGCGCTACGACAGGCAGGTCGGAGTCACCGAGGCGGCGTTCGCGGCACTCGGCGTGGTCGGTTCCGTCGGCCTCGTCGTGCTGCTGGTCACGCTGCTCGTCGCGGCCGTCCGCTCTGGCCCGCCGACCGGGGACCCGATCCTGCGCTACGCGGCCGTGTCCGCGTTCGTCGCGCTGCTGTTCGGGATGACCGGCGGTCTGGCGCCCATCATCAGCTACCTGATCAGCCCCCAGTTGCATGCCTGGAACCGGATCTCGGTGTTCATCGCGTTCTTCGCGTTGCTCGCCGTGGCCGTGCTCGTGGACCGGCTTGGTGGGCGGGCCGTGTGGGCGGTGGCGGCCGTGCTCGTCGTGGTGGGCACACTCGACCAGACGAGCGGCGCGATGACGCCCCGCTACGCCGGGGTCGCGCGCGAGTGGAAGAGCGACGACGCCTGGGTGGCCGACGTGGACGCCGCGCTGCCCGAGGACGCAACGGTGCTCGAGCTGCCGTACGTCCCCTTTCCGTCCTCGCCGCCCGTTGGGCGCATGGTCGACTACGACCACGTCCGTCCCTACCTTCACTCCGACGACCTGCGCTGGAGCTACGGCGCGATGAAGGGCAGGTCCGAGGATGTCGGCGACGACATCGACGACAAGGTGCGGGAGGCAGCGTCGTTCGGATACGACGCGGTCATGGTCGACCGCTTCGGCTACGCCGACAACGGTGCGGCCGTCGAAGCGCAGCTTCGCGCGATCGCGAAGGGCGCACCGATCGAGAGCCCGGACGGACGGCGCGTGCTGTACGTGCTGTGAGCGTCCTCGACCGGCCGCTGGTGTGGGAGGCGAGCAGGGCGGGGCTGGACGTTGCGTTCGGCCTCTATCGGCGTCGCCGCGCCTTGCTGCGGCGTTGGGGGCTACTGGAGAGCGAGCCTCGGGTGCTCGACATCGGCTGCGGCATCGGCCAGTACGCGTCGCTCACGGCCGGGGAGTACCTCGGCGTCGACCTCAACTGCCGCTACGTCGAGCACGCTCGGCGGAGACGGGGCGACGACCGCCGCGCCTTTCGCTGCATGGACGCCGCCGAGCTGCTGGCCGAGGGCGAGCGCTTCGATCTCGTCCTCATGGTCGACTTCCTTCATCACCTCGCGGACGAGGCCGCGGCGTCGGTGCTCACTACCGCGCGAGAGCTGACGAGCGGTTGCGTCGTCGCGCTGGAGCCGGTCACCGAGCAGCACAGCCGGGTCGGCCGGTGGTTCATCGACAACGACCGCGGCGAGCACATGCGCGCCCACGCGCCGTTGCTCGCGCTGGTCGAGCGGGCGGGCCTCGCGGTCGAGGCCGACGAAGAGCTGCGCCTCGGCCCGATCGCTACGCGGGCAATCCGTAGCGTTGCCGCGGAGCCTCGTTCCTGAGCCACTCGAGCGTGCGTGCAAGCCCTTCCTCTAGGCCGACTCGCGACTCCCAGCCGAGCTCGCGCCGAGCTCGCTCCGGATTCGCGACCCAGGTCTCGGTGTCCCACGCACGATCGGGCATCGAGCCCCAGCGGGGCTCCGCGTCGAGGTCGAGGAGTCGAAGCGCGATCTCGACGATCTCGGCCACCGTCGTCTGGCGGCCGGAGCCGACGTTGTAGACACGTCCGCCCGCGGCTCCCGCCGCGAGGACGAAGGCCCAGCACACGTCGTCCACGTGCACGAAGTCCCGGGCGACCGCCGGCGAGACGAGCGGCGGAAGCTCACCCCCGAGCCCTCGGGCGAGCAGCGTCGGCACGAGTCGGTCCGGGTGCTCCCAGGCGCCATAGGCCGAGTAGAGCCTCAGCACCACCGCGCCGCGCTGGAGTGCCAGCGAAGTCGCCTCGGCCTTGGCGGCGGCGTAGGCGCTGTTCGGCTCGAGCGGCTCGTCTTCGGCCGGCGCATGGGGCTTCAGGCCGTACTCGGACGAGGAGCCTGCGACGACGACCCGGTCGCCGGCCGCGAGCGCGTTCTCCGTGCCCCGGAGGTTCGTCTCGCGGATCGCCTCCTCGTCCCGCTGCCACGAGTACGAGCCGTGCGCCGCGAGGTGATAGACGAGTGGGAAGCCGCCGGGCAGGGGCTCGCGCACATCCGCTTCGACGACTTCCACCTCCAGCCCTTTCAGCCGCCATGGATCGCCGCCGGGCCGCACGAGCGCGGTGACGTCGGCGCCGTCCTCGAGCAGTCGCCGGACGAGGTTGGCTCCGACGAACCCGGCAGCACCCGTGACCAGGATGCGATCAGACGAAGTCTGCGTAGCCAAGCGCCTCGAGGTAGAGGCCGGCACGGCGGCGCACCTCGTCCCGCTCTTCGTCGGCGAGCTCGTCAGCCGTAGCGCGATTCGCCTCGGAGGTGGCCTTGCGGATGGTTCCCCACGGATAGACCTCGTCGAGCTCGATCGCCGTTCCAGCTCGGCCGGGTCAGTGCATCGTGCCGCTCCAGCCCGAGCTGCTCGCAGAGCTCGAAGACCGCGCCCTCGAGCGACGTCCTCCGTCCGCAGGACGTGCATGCGCTCGGGGAAGCGCTCGCGGGCGACCAGGGCATGGTGCTGATTCAGCGTCCACCCGAGCATGTACGCCGCGAGCGTGAGCGGCACGGGGCGCTTCTTCGTGTCGGCATACGCCGACCACGGGTTGCGGACGACGTGGAGGAAGTGGGCCGCCGGGCAGCTCCTCGAGGATTCGCTCCGCGTCCACGACGAGGATCGGGCTGTAGCCGACGTACCACTCCTCCCGCCCGCTCGAGCGCCTGTCGTGCCACGAGTCGAACGTCGCGCGGAAGAACGCCTCGACGTTGGCCGGCCGCGAGCGCCCGGTCGCGGCGACGTGCGCGACGTAGTGCGTTCGGCGCTCGTCGTCGGAGAAGTCGAACGCGTGGTCGCGGAACTTGCTCACGTGCGGCGTCCGCGCCCGCACCTTGCACTCCTCGTCGATGATCGCGTGGTAGTCGGCCTGAGGCGTCGCGTCGAGATCGAACACGGGCCAGCGGTACTTGACCGGGAAGGTCGAGGCCAGCGCGTCCGAGACGAGGCGCGTCCCGAGCTGCGACTCGAACGGATACACGAAGAGCTGCGGATGCCCGTCGAGCAGCCGGTGCGTGACGTTGCCGCCGTTCTCGTACATCGCGCCGATCATCAGAAGCCGGAAGTCGCTCATGCCAACGGGAGGTTGTAGTACAGCTCGCGCAGGTCGCCGCGCGGGAACCCGCTCGTCAGCTTCCGCGGGACGGCCTCGACCGCGAAGATCTGGTTGCCGTCGGGCCAGACGAGCGAGCCGAGCACCTCGCCGCTCCGCGTGTCGAGCGCGTGGACGCCGCACACCGAGCGCTCGAGGTCGAGGCCCGGCGCGTACATGTGGAAGCGCGGGATCACCCGCGAGGTGCCCACGAGCGCGACGTCGTCGTGGAACGCAAGCCCGCGCGTCCACCCGGGCAGGCGCGCCACGGCCTGAAAGCCTCCGGTGTCGGCGACCCCCACCTCGCCGTAGCCCGAGTTGTCGACCCAGAGCTCGCCGCGGTGCAGCCGGGCCGAATGCGGGCGCGTGAGGCCCGACACGAGCGGTTCGCGCGTCCGGCCGGAGAAGATCACGCCACGGCGGTCGACCGGGAAGTTCCTGTGCCCGGGCCGCCGCGCGGACATCCGCTCGGCCGACGCGGAGAAGAACGAGGACGCCATGGTCGAGCCGGCCGCGATCGAGTTCAGCTGCAGGTAGTTCCGCGAGAAGTCCGGGCCCGCTTCGGTCTCGATCGCCTTCGGCCACCACACGCGCTCGGCGCGCTCGCGGTCGAGGCGGACGACCGCGTTCTGGCCGACCGCGTTCCCGTGCAGGACGCCGTCCACGTAGGCCAGCTCGTGCAGGTAGAGCGCGCCGGGATGGAACGCCGTGCTGACGGGCACCAGCGGCCGCCCCTTGGCGTCGGCCGGCCTCAGCTCGACGAGCTGGTTGGGATTCCGCGTGCTCGCGACCGTCACGCGCTCCCCGGAGACGGCGAGCCCGGACGGATGCGGCAGCACCATGTGCGTCTGGCTGCCGGCCGAGAGCGCGACCACGAGGTGCTCGTACTCACGTGTCACCAGCACGCAGAGCCCGTCGATCGCCTCCCAGAAGTCACCGCGGACACGCGTTCGCAGGCTCGGCCGAGCGCCGCCCGCCCAGAGCGCAATGACCTCCCGCGGGTCGCGCCATTCGGCGTCGTGGATCGACCACCTATCCCTGCTCACGCTTCATCCGCCAGGCGCCGTGGTAGAGCCGGACCGCCGACCGGTAGCTCGTCGTCGACTCGGCGCCGTGCCGCTCGGTCGCGAGGATCGGCACCTCGAGCATTGGATAGCCCTCTCGGCGGCACGTCGAGCGAACTCGACGTCGACGAGATCGTCGTCGCGCCCGAGCTCGAGCAGCTTCGAGAACTGGCGCGGAAACACCTTCGGCGTCCCGTTCACGTCCATCGTGGGCAGGTCGAAGAGTGCCCGGCATTCGAGGTTGAAGAGCAGCGAGCCCATGCGACGCTGGAAGGTGTCACGGATCGTCCGGTTGGCCTTGAGCACGACGTTCGGGTAGGCGGCCGCGTACACCAGCATCAGGGTCAGCATCGGCGGCTGAGTGCGGGCCGAGTTCGTGTAGCAGAGCAGGTCACCGCGCGCTGCCGCGAGGCCGGCTCGCACGGCCCGGCCCCAGCCGCCCTCCGCGAGCTCCACGACGCGTACGGCGTCGTGCCGCTCCGCGAGGGCGCGGCAGATCTCGGGCGACTGGTCGCGGCAGGCGTTCGGAACCAGCACGAGCTCCGTCTCGCCGTCGAGCCGCTCGAGCTCACCGAGGTAGCCCTCGATCACCTCCCAGAGGTGGTCGGCCTGGTCGTGGATCGGCAGGACGACGCTGTTCAGGCGGCGCTCCGTGCGGAGGCGGCGAGCGTCGCTCTGGTGATCGCGGCCGGCGACAGGCCGTACCGCTCCTGCAGGTATTCGCGGCTGCCCGACTCCCCGGTCGGCATCGTCCTCACTCCGCAGCGCACGAGGCGGCAGTCTAGAGCGGCCTCGGCGATCGTCTCCGCGACGAACGAGCCGAGGCCGCCGTCGACGTAATGGGCCTCGACGGTGACCGCCAGAGGGACGCGCGCGAGCACGTCACGTAGGTCCTCGAAGGGCGACGGGTTGAAGCTCGACACCACGGCCACCGTGCGCTCGACTCCCTCCGCCTCGAGAGCGTCGGCGGCTTCGACGGCTTCCCGTGCGGCAGCGCCGAGGGCGACCAGCGCGAGATCCGTGCCGTCGCCGATCAGCTCGAGCCTCCCGAGGCGGAAACGGCCGTCGAGACCGGCGACGGGGTCACCCGCCTTCGCGACGCGGAGGTAAGCAGGGCCGTCGAGCCGTGCGGTCGTGGCCGTCGCGGCCCGAGCCTGGTCGTCGTCCGCCGGCGCGAGCACCGTCATCCGCGGCTGGATGCGCATCACGGCCACGTCCTCGAGCGCGTAGTGCGTCAGCCCGTTCTCGCCGTAGTCGAAGCCGCCGCCGACGCCGACGAGCCTGACCGGCAGCTCGTGTGCGAGCGGCCCGTTGCGGACGAACTCGTAGGGACGAAGGGTGCCGAAGGTGGCGATCGAGTAGCAGAACGGGACGAACCCCGCCTCTGCGAGCCCGGTGGCGAGGCCGACCATGTTCTGCTCGGCGACGCCGACGTTGTAGAAGCGGTCGGGAAAGCGCTCGGCGAAAGGCTCGAGCACCGTGTAGCCGAGGTCGCCGGTCAAGAGGACGACGCGTTCGTCGCGCTCGGCCAGCTCGACGAGCGCCTCGGCGAACGCCTTCCTCACGCCGTGACCTCGGTGAGCGCGCGCTCGTAGTCGGCGTCGGACATCGGCCAGTAGTGCCACTTCACCAGGCCCTCCATGTACGAGACGCCCTTGCCGAACGTCGTCCGTGCGAGGACGACGCGAGGGCGGTCGCCGACGGCGTCGAGGGCGCTCACGAGGGCGTCGACGTCGTGGCCGTCGACCTCGGTCGCCTCCCAGCCAAAGGCGTCGAACCGGCGGCAGAATCGGCTCCAGGTCGAGCACCTCACGGGTGTAGCCAAGCGCCTGCTGGCCGTTCGCGTCCACCACGGCGATCAGGTTGGCGAGCCGGTGGTGAGCCGCGAACATGACGGCCTCCCACAGAGAGCCCTCGTTGAGCTCCGCGTCGCTGACCAGCACGAAGGCCCGGCGCGGCGAAGCTGCATCCGCGCCGCGAGCGCCGCGCCCGCCCCGATCGAGAGCCCGTGGCCCAGCGACCCCGACGAGAAGTCGACGCCCGCGAGCTCGTGCTCCGGGTGGGCGCCGAGCAGGGTGCCGTCGCCGCAGTACCGCTCGAGCCGGTCGTGGTCGAGCCGGCCGGCCTCGTACAGCGCCGCGTAGAGGGCGAGCGCGGCGTGTCCCTTCGAGAGGATGAACCGGTCCCGGTCGGGCTCGCTCGGCTCGCCGCGGAGCACGCGGCCGAAGAGCGCGGCGAGGATCTCGACGATCGACAGCGCGGAGCCGATGTGGCCCACGCCGGCGCGGTGGGCCTGCTCGAGGATCGTCCGGCGGAGAGCGGATGGCTGCACGAGCGCGGATTCTGCCCGGAAGTAAGGTGCCCGCGTGCGGACGGCCATCTCCCGGACGAGCATGTTCGTCGTCAGCATCGCCCTCTCGGCGCTCTTCCTGTGGCTCGCGTCACGCGGCGTGGAGCTCAGCCTGTTCTGGGAGAGCCTCCAGGAATGCAACTACCTGCTGCTTGTTCCCGCCTTTGCGACGCTCGTCGTCGGCGTCGCGATCCGCGCGCTGCGCTGGCAGCTCCTCTTCGCTCCTGCACACGCGCCCGCCGTTCGGCGCCGTGACGCGCGCGCTCCTGGTCGGTCAGCTGTTCAACGTCGTCCTGCCGATGCGGGCGGGGGAGGCGGCCCGGATCGTGGTCCTGCACCAGGAAGTCCGGACCTCGCGGGCGGAATCGCTGGGGACGGTAGCCGTCGAGCGCCTCTACGACGTCCTCGGGCTGCTCCTGCTGCTCCTGGTGGCCGCGCCCTTCCTGCCGGAGGTGACCTGGATCCGTCGCGCCGCGATTCTGGCGGCCGTGCTGCTGGTGCTCGCCGCGATCGGGGCCGTCGTCGTCGGACGCTACGGCGCCCGCCCGGTTCGCGTGGCGCTGCGGCCGCTCGCGCGGCTTCCGAAGGTGACGCCGCGACGCATGTGGACGGCTTCGCCGACCGGCTCGTGTATGGGCTCCGGCCCTGCACCGGCCGAGCCTCGCGGCGCCCGGCGTTCCTCCTCGGGGTCGCCTCCTGGCTCGTCCTCGCGCTGTCGTGCTGGTTCGTCCTGGAGTCGTTCGATCTCGGCCTCGGCTACGGCGCGGGCATCCTGATCCTGGTCACGACGACCCTCTCGCTCGTGATCCCGTCGGCGCCCGCCGGCGTGGGCGTGTTCGAGGCGGGCGGCGTCCTGGCGTTGAGCGCCTTCGGCGTGGACGACTCCACGGCGCTCTCGGCGACCGTCGTCCTGCACGCGCTCACCGTCTTCCCGGTCGTCGTCGCCGGCGCAGTCGTCCTCCACGGGCACGCACTTCGACTGCGGGCGGCGCGTGTGGGCTCCTAACGCCGGCCCTAACCGCTCTCCCCTACGATTGCGCGCGATGACGGCACGTCGAGCGTTGATCACGGGCATCACCGGCCAGGACGGCTCGTACCTGGCCGAGCTCCTGCTCGAGAAGGACTACGAGGTGTTCGGGATGGTGCGGCGCGCCTCCACGCGAGAACTTCGAGCGGATCGAGCACCTCGTCGACCGCGTCACGCTGCTCCAGGGCGACCTGCTCGACCAGGCGTCGCTCGTCGCCGTGCTCGAGGAGGCCCGGCCGCAGGAGGTCTACAACCTCGCGGCGCAGAGCTTCGTGCCGACCTCGTGGAACCAGCCCATGCTGACCGCCGAGTTCACGGCGGTGGGCGTGACGCGGCTGCTCGAGGCGATCCGCCGCGTCGACCCGACGATCCGCTTCTACCAGGCGTCGTCGTCGGAGATGTTCGGGAAGGTGCGCGAGATGCCCGCAGACCGAGCTGACGCCCTTCTATCCGCGCTCGCCGTACGGCGTCGCCAAGGTCTACGGCCACTTCATCACGGTCAACTACCGCGAGTCGTACGACCTCTTCGCGGTGTCGGGGATCCTCTTCAACCACGAGTCGCCGCGGCGCGGGCTCGAGTTCGTGACGCGGAAGATCAGCGACGGCGTCGCGCGGATCAAGCTCGGGCTCGCGGACGAGCTGCGCCTCGGCAACCTGGACGCGAGCCGCGACTGGGGCTATGCCGGCGACTACGTGCTCGCGATGTGGCAGATGCTGCAGGCGGACGAGCCCGCCGACTACGTCGTCGCCACGGGCGAGACGCACACCGTGCGCGAGTTCGTCGAGATCGCCTTCGCCCACGCGGGGATCGATCCCGAGCGACCACGTCGTCGTCGATCCCGCAGTTCCTCCGGCCCGCCGAGGTCGACCACCTCGTCGGTGACGCCACCAAGGCCCGTGACGAGCTCGGCTGGAAGCCGCGAGGTCTCGTTCCGCGAGCTGGGCGAGCTGATGGTCGACGCCGACGTGGAGCGGCTCGCGGCCGCTCGGCGCCCGGCCGGAGCTGGCCTAGCCACCAACGAGCGGCGCGACGGCTTCGCGAATCCGCGGCTCCAGCGCGGCAGGCCTCAGTTCGGAGAGGCGCGACTCGGCCGCCGCGAGCAAGGCGCTGCGGGTCGAGCTCGGTGAGGCGAGCTCGTGGAGTGCCTCCGCGACAAGCGGGAGGTCGCCGCCGTCGAAGACCAGCCCGGCGCCCCCGAGGGTCTCGGGCACTGCACCGGCGGCGCGTGCAGCGACGGGAACCCCGTGCGCGATCGACTCGACGAGGGGCGCGCAGAAGCCCTCGTGCACCGACATCGAGAGGTAGACGTCCGCGCTGCGATACCACGCGTCCCTGGCCTCCGACGAGATCGGGCCGGTGAAGTGCACGCGGCGCGTTCCGAAGCCGTGCGACGAGGACGTCCAGCGCGTGGCGATAGTTCTCGAATCCGAGCTCCGAGCCCACGAGCACGAGCGACGCGTCGGGTGCACGGTGGCGTTGGTACAGGGTGAACGCCTTGACGACGTCCTCGAGCCGCTTGTTCGGGACGATCCGGCCGACGGACAGGACGATCGGCTCGCGGTTCGGCTTCCGGCGCGGCGGCTCGGCGGGCAGCTCGAGCAGCAGGGGGACGACGGTCGCCTCGCCGAGCCCCGCCTGGCGGAGCTCGGCCGCGTTGAAGCTCGAGTCCGCGATCAGCGAGTCGACGCGGCCGTCGAAGCGGGTGAGCGCGGCTCGTCCTCGATCGCACAGGTCAGCGACCGTCGGATTGAAGTCCCGGAGAAGCTCACCGGGGGTGATGTTGTGGTAGCAGAGCGCGACCGGCCCGTCCGCCTGCAGCGCGACGTCCACCGTGGGGCTCCAGAGCGCATAGCGGAGGACGATGCCGCCCTCGCCCACGAGCCGCCTCCCGGCGCGGTCGAGGATGCGCACCGTCCCGACCAGGTCCGGATGGACGTGCTCGGCGAGGATCTCGCTCCTGTAGCCCCAGCCGCGCAGGAGGTCGCGCCACGCGAACGCCTGGCCCGTGATCGCGTCGCGGGGCTGGGCGGCCGGCAGGAGTTGGTGGACCGCGCCGGACTGAGAACCGAGATGTCGCTCCATGCGCTTCGGGATAATGGCCGCTCTGATGGCCGCCAAGACCGCCGACCTGGAACTGACGCGCCGGTACGTCAAGCTCTGCGACGTTCGCGACTTCGACGATCCGATTGTCCAGGCGCGGATCGACGACATCGTCCCCGGCCTCGACCCGGAGGCGCGCCGGCATCGCAAGAAGTGGGAGTACGCGATGCTGACGCTGTTCTTCGAGGATCTGGGGCTCCTGCGCGAGGACGCGGAGATCCTCTCGGTCGGTGCGGGCCACGAGACGGTGCTGTTCTGGCTCGCGAACCGGGTCTCCAAGGTCGTCGCGACCGACATTTACGGCGAGGGGGCGTTCGGGGAGCAGGAGGCGGACCGCACGATGCTCACAGATCCTGCCTCGTTCTCGCCCTATACCTACCGCGAGGAGCACCTCGACGTTCGGCACATGGACGCCAGGAGACTCGAGTTCCCGGACGAGTCGTTCGATGCCGTCTTCTCGCTCTCGTCGATCGAGCACTTCGGCTCGTGGGCCGACATCCGTCGCTCGGCACAGGAGATCGGCCGTGTCCTCCGCCCGGGAGGAGCCGCGTTCATCGCCACCGAGTGCTTCCTCGGACGCAGTCTGGTGACGCGAAGTGTCCAGGAAGCAGGCAGCCGCGCGACGGGGGGACGGATGTTCGGGGCCATGCGCGTCTTCACTCCGAAGACGCTCATCTCCGAGATCGTGGAGCCGAGTGGGCTCGAACTCGTGCAGCCGCCGGACACGACGCTGCCGTCGGAGTCCGTGCAGAACGTGATCGAGCTGCAGAGCGACAACCGGATCACGTCGGCGAGCGGCGCCGAGTTCCCGCATGTCGTCGTGCGGGCCAAGCGGAATCTCGGGCCGGTGCACGTGCACACCCAGCGGTGGACATCCATCGGCCTGGCGATGACCAAACCGTCCGGTTAGCCCCGAGTTCCGCCGGGTGACTCAGGGCGGCCCCAGCCCGAGCGAGCCAACACGCGACCCGGCGCCGGTCGAGTTCGACATCCTGGCGAGCCCCGCGGCAGGTGGGGCTGCGATCCGCGGCAGCGTGCTTCGCGTGACGGGCTACCTCGCCGGCGTGCTCCTGACGGTGGTGTCGGCTGCGGTCCTGTTCCGCTATCTCGGTCCTGACGACGCGGGCAAGTACGTCACTGTTCTCGCCATCGTCGCGATCGTCGGGTCGATGTTCGACGGCGGCCTCCACTCGCTCGCCGTTCGTGAGACATCGGTGCTTCGAGGCGCCGACCGGCGTGCAGTGATCGCCGACCTGCTCGGCATGCGCGTGCTGCTCGGGCTGGCGGCGATCGTGCTAGCCAGCGCGTTCGCGGCCGTCCTGGGATACGACCGATCGCTCGTCCTTGGAACGGCACTGGGAAGCGTGGCCCTCGTCCTCTGGAGCGTCCACCAGATTCTCGCGGCTCCGCTGGTGGCGAGCCTCCGGCTCGGATCGGTGACCGCCATCGATTTCTTCCGGCAGGCCGGCACGGTCGTCCTCGTGCTCGTGTCCGTGTGGGCCAGTCTCGGCTTGCTCGCCTTCTTCGCGATTCCGATTCCGGTCACCGTCGCGGCGGTCGTCTGGACGATGCTCCTCGTCTACCGCGATGTCGCGCTCGTGCCCTCGTTTCGGACGAGCCGGTGGCGGCCGCTCCTACGCGACGTCGTCCCCTACGGTCTCGCGGCCGCAGCGGGGTTCCTCTACTTCCGCGTGGCGGTCGTGCTCCTGTCGCTGGTCTCGACGGAGCGCGAGACGGGTCTCTACTCCGCGGCCTTCCGGATCGTAGAGGTGCTGATGATCGTCCCACAGTTGGCCGTCGGCGCCGTCCTGCCGATCCTCGCGCGAGCAGCCAGTGACGATCGCGACCGACTCGCCTACGGGGTCCGTCGCGCCTTCCGAGGTGCGGCGGTCTTTGGCTGCGGCCTAGCGGTCGTGCTGGCGATCGGAGCTCCATTCGCGATCGCAGTCGTCGCGGGGCCCGACTTCGGAGAAGCTGCCGACATGCTCCGAGTCCAGGCAGTCGGCCTTGGAATCGCGTTGGTGACGTCCGTCTTCACGTATGCGCTCCTCAGCGTTCGCATGCACCGAGAACTGCTCCTTGCGAACGGTGTCGCGCTCGCGGTCAGCATCGGGCTCACGCTCGTCCTCGGCGGTGCCTGGGGCGGCATGGGCGCGGCCACCGCTGTGGTCGTCGCTGAACTGTGTCTGGCGGCAGGAGCGGTTTGGCTGCTCGTGCGTCGCTCGCCTGAGATGACACCGGAGTGGTCGTTTCTGCCCCGGGTGCTCGCCGCGGGGCTCGCGACTGCGACGCTGGCCGCCGTTCCCGGTGTGCCCAACGTGGTCATCGCCGCCGCCGGAGTGGTCGTCTACATCGCGCTCGCCCTCGCTCTGCACATCGTTCCCGAGGAGATGCTGGCCGAGCTCAGGCGCGTCCGTCAGCCTCGGAGCGCGCGGTCGTAGCTCGTCAGCGTCGCCCGAGCGGTCCGCTCCCACGTGAACGTTCGGGCCCTTTCCGGGCCCGCATGGCGTAGGCGCGCGCGCAGGGCGTCATCCGCGAGCAGGCGCTCGATCGCGCGAGTCATCTCGCCCACGTCCAGCGGGTCGAAGTAGAGGACGGCGTCTCCGCCGACCTCCGGCAGGGAGGAGGCGTTCGAGCATGCGGTCGGCGTACCGCGGACGAGAGCGTCGAGCACGGGCAGGCCAAATCCCTCAGCGAGAGACGGGAAGACGAAACACGCCGCCGCTCGGTAGAGGGCGTCGAGCAAATCGTCCTCGAGCCAGCCCGTGAATCGGATGCGCGCGCCGCCACCGAGAGCCTCGGCCCGCGCCCGCAGCCCCGGCTCGTGGAAGGTCGGATAGCCCGGCACGACGAGCGTGGGCTGCTCCTTGCCCGCGACACCGAGGAAGGCCTCGAACAGCCGCTCGAGGTTCTTGTGCGGGCGCTTGGCCGAGACCGTGAGGACGATCGGCTCGTTCCCGAGCTCCAGCCGCCGTCGAAGCTCCTCCTCGCGGACTCGGTCGCTAGTGGGCAGCGCAGGCGCGAGGTACGTCACGTCCACGCGCTCGGACGGCACCTTTAGGAAGTGGACGATCTCGTCCTTGGCAGCCTGCGAGAGCGTGAGCACGCGACGCGACCTGCGGGCGGCGAGGGGAACGAGCAACCGCATCCCGTACGAGAGGACGCCCGCGTGTGCCTCGGGGAAACGCTTGTAGATCACGTCGAGAATGGTCGTCACTTGCGGCAAGCCCGGGAATGTCGGCGCAGTGGTGAAGAGGTTGTGCAGCAGATCGACGCGTGAATGAGCGAGGGCTCGGCGGAGAGTCGTCTGCTCGGCGAGGACGCGCCTGGCCCGCTTGCGGGCGTCAACCGGGACGCGCACGATCTCGACTCGCTCCGCCCACGGCTCCGCCGCGAGCGAGTCGGCCGCTTCACGAGGTGCGAAGACGACGACGCGCGGGGCGTCGTCCGCGGCCGTCGAGAGCGCCGAGGAGGCGGCGCGCGTAGAGCTCCGATCCGCCGGTCTCGCCCGGTACGAGGTGCAGGGCGTTCAGACCGACCGCGAGCGTCACGACGGCGTACGCGCGTACGCGGCGAGCACCGTCTCGAGCGACCGATCGAGGGAGAGCCGGTCGGCGTTGTGCTCGTACCAATCGCTGGTCGATTCGCGCAGCGCGGCGCCCGCGGCGTGCACGCGCAGGATCGCGGCCGCCAGCTTGTCGGGTTCGACGGAGTCGGCGACCACGCCGTTCGTGCCGTCATCGACGAGCTCGACGGCCGCGTTGTCCCGGCCGCGCACCACCACGCTCGGCACGCCGAGCGTGGCCGCCTCGACGACCACGAGCCCGTAACCCTCTCGTCTCGAGGGCAGAGCAAGGCAGAGCGCCCGTCGAAGCGTGCTGCGTACGCGGTCTTCGGCCACGAAGCCTGGTGCGCGCACGATGCCGACGAGCCCGTGCTCGGCGATCAGTCTGAGCACCTCGGGTCGTGCGGGCCCGTCGCCGAAGATTTCGCCTCGGAGCTCCGGTACGTGCTCCCGCGCAAGGGCGATGGCGGGTACGAGTGCGGACGCCTGCTTCTCCGGGATGTGGCGACCGATGAACACGACCATGGGCTCTGCGGGCTCCGGCGGCTCGCCGGGTGGGCCTGCGTAGATGCCTTCGAGCGTGGTCACGTCACCTTTCAGGCCTTGCTCTCGCAGCCGTTCTGCGAACAAACGCGAGTAGCAGAACGCCGTGTGCGGTACGCGGATGCAACGGCGCTGCACCCACAGTCCGATCCGCCCTCCGACTGGACCGAGGTACTCGCGCCAGTATTCAGCCGACCAGACTTCGAACCAGTCGACGACGATCCGGAAACGATGCCGACGCCGGGCCAGCGCCGCTGCGAGCAGCGAGAAGTACGGGAACGAGGCGGTGTGGACGACGTCATAGCGGCCACCGGCACGCGTCAGATGGCGTAGGACACCCGCTCCGAAGCGAAGCGCCGGCCCGATCCGTCGCCGTCCGCTCGCCGTGTAGAAGTCGAGCCTGGGCCCCACGGGCACGATCTCGACGCCCGGTATGTCAACCACCTCGTCCTCGGGCCAGTGCCTAAGCGTCAAGTAGGTGACGCGATGTCCGGCCGCGGCGAGACGCTCGGCTAGGTCGCGGTACCAGCGCTCGGCGCCGCCGATCGTGTACGGGAAGAGCAGGTCGTAGACGAGGCAAATGTGCATTGGGGTTGGGAGAACGCCGGTACTACTGTTCGCCGTCGCTCGAGGCTTCCGAGGCCGAAGGCTGCCGAGTCTGCCTCTCCCGTTGGCGGCTGAGCATCATGACTTGAGCGAAAAGCCAGCCGACGAGGACCGTACCGCCCACCCACATGAATACGAGCGGCCAATCGTGGTAGTGAACTGCGGGCTGCGGCGCGACGATCGGCAGGACGGTGATCGGCCCTGCTCGCAGCGTGCCTTTACCGCGGTAGTACACGCGCGTCTCGACGAATTGACCGCCGGGAGTCGCGAACGGCAGGTCGATGTTCGTAAAGGCGCGCCCCCCCGGTAGTTCGCGCCCGGTGACCACCGTGCTAGCGGGTTGTGCCTGTCCCGTACCGAAGACCTGGAGTATCGAGACCGGCTCCTTTGGGCCGACGCCCTGAGCGGCAAGGGAGAACGTCGCTAGATACCCGCCGGACTTGAGCCCGACCCAAGGCCCGAAGCGCATGAAGCCGGGCTTGTCCCGGCCTTGCCTCGCGACGACCGCGTCTCCTTCGAGCTTTCCCGTCTGAGGGGCCGGGGCACCGTTCGGCGGCAGGGTGAAGGACACCGGCGCCTGAACGCCGGAGAGCGACGGAAAGGCCGGAGCCGTACTGCGCAGTCCGAAGATCCGCTGCACGTCGCCGGGATACAGCTGGCTGAAGTTTCGTATTGCGGCGACGGCGAAGACGAGCGAGACGGCCAAGAGCGGCACGAAGAGCAGCTGCGCTACGCGAATCCTCTGGATCACCGCCGCCATCGGCACTGCGATGAGCGGAATGACGATCATCGGATAGCGGGCGGGCAAGCCAAAGCCGACTCCTGTCCCGACGCTGGAGATCGCCAACTCGTAGGCGGCAGCCGCTGCGACGCAGCCGGCCGCCGGCCAGCCGAACCAGACGATGAGAACCCCGAGGCCGGCGAATCCGAGCCAGTGCACCGGTGCGAAGGGGATCCAACCGACGACAGGGTCGAGGATGTCCCTCAGGGCGAAGTGGTACCAGAAGTCCCAGTGTCCGGTCCCGACCCCGGGATCTCCGTACTTGGCGTACGAGGCATGGAGATCCGGGCTGCCGTACCAATGCTGGAAGGCCACAAGAAGCAGGCCGAAGACGATGAGGTACGGGGCGAAGACCGGCAGCGTGGTCGTGCGCCAGCGCTTCACCAGGACGTGAGCACAGCGAACGATGAGCGCTCGTGCGGCCCGGACGGTGCCCTTGAGCCCTCCCGCTCCACGGGCAGGGCTCCAACCGTGAGCGCATGCCGCAAGGGCGAGCCCGAAGAGAATTGCGAGGGAGAGGGGGAAGTAGCGCACGTGGAGCCAAACGAGCGCGGCGGCGGCGCTCGACCCGAGCGCCAGTGCCGCAGCGCTCGATGCGCCCGACCACCATGACTCGCAGAGCGACGACGACCAATAACGCGCCGGCGAGCTCAGGGTAGATCTGGCTCGTGAAGACGACGACCGGGAGGCAGAAAGCCGCGGCGATCCATGCGAGCACTCGATATCGCCGCTTGAATCGGAGGTCTCGAAGCAAGCGATACAGCTGATCGGCCAGCAGCGCCGCGATGAGGATCATCGAGATCCGTGCCCCGGTGAGGCCGCCGATCGCAACGCCGGGCGCGAGGACTGCAGGCAGTCCGACGCCACGGATCGGCCGCAACTCGCCGGACTTCCTGTAGACCCGGGCATCAGGTCCCAGCGGAAAGACGTTCACCATCCTCAGCACGCGGTGCGCGCTGGCGTAGTCGTTTCTCAGATCTACGTCCCGGTCGTAGGCGATGCTCTCAGCCGTGATGAGGTAGTGCGGCTCGTCGCCGGTAGCGCCCGGTTTGATGTCGAGAAAGACGAACAGATAGACCGCGAACGCAACGGTGAAGGGAATCAGCGCGGCGACCAAGCCCCAGATCGAGATCCGACTGCGCGTCCGGAGCCAGAGCCCTGGAACACTTGCTTGCCCTTGCTGCTGCTCGACGCCCGTCGCCAAGTCGACGGAATCCCTCAACGACGGCGCAGCCCGAGCACGCCGAGGAACAGTGCAGCCAGGGCCGTCTGCATCCCGCACGCGATCAACGTCGCACCTGGGATGACGATACGCAGCGTGTCCGGGTAATTGAGACGCCCAAAGCCTGCGTCGTTCCACGTCGACACCGCGTAGAGCGAGAGGCCGACGCCTGTAGCGACCAGAACCAGCCCGACCAGCAGCGCCCACTCGAGGCGACGGGGCCTCTCCACGATCCTGCGAATCAGGGGGTCTTCTGGGAGCAGGCCCTCGCTGATCCCGAACCAGCGCGCTGTCAGGAAGAAGAAGATCGCCTGCAGCCCGACGATTACGGCGAGCGAGAAGTAGAGCAACGTGCTGACATCGAAGCCGACGCCCCCGATCGAGCGCTCGCCGGGAACGAGCCAGACCATCCCGGCGAGGCCGAAGAAGAAGAGGAAGAGCCCGGGATACAGGAAGAGCCACCGGGGGCTGTAGAGCATCAGCAAGCGGAGCGACTTCCAGCCGTCCCGCCACGTGTTCAGGTGGGGCACGCGACCTTCGGCGTCGGGCGACAGCGTCGTCGGCACCTCGGTGACGCGGAGGCCCTGCATCGTCGCCTTGACGATCATCTCGATCGCGAACTCCATCCCGGTGGAGCGGACGTCGAGCGCGCGGATCTTCTCGCGGTCGAAGCCGCGTAGGCCGCAATAGATGTCTCCGCACGGCGTTCCGTAGAGCCTGCGACCGATGAAGGACAGCGCTGGGTTTCCGAGCCACCTGTGCAACGGCGGCATCGCCTCGGGATGGATGCCACCCTTGAAGCGGTTGCCGGCGACGAGGTCGTAGCCGTCTCGCAGGCGCTCGACGAAGGGCTCGAGGGCGCTGAAGTCGTAGCTGTCGTCGGCGTCGCCCATGATCACCCAGCGACCGCGGGCGGCCGCGATTCCGCCTGTCAGCGCTGCGCCGTAGCCGCGCCTCTCGACCGGCACGACGCGTGCGCCGAGTTCCTCGGCGATCTGCTGCGAGCCGTCCGTCGAGCCGTTGTCGGCGACGACGACCTCCCCCGAGATGCCGATGCCGCTCGAACGACGCCTGCGCCTTGCGGATGCAGATGCCGAGCGTGCGCGCCTCGTTCAGGCACGGCATCACGACCGAGAGCTCCGGCGCCGGCGCCTCGTCCGCCGCCCGCTCGGGCGTCGACACGGCAGCAGCCGAGCTCCGCTCCAGCTCCGTCTCCGGCCCCATTCGCGGGATCGTAGCCCGCTCGCCCGTCAACGAACCGTTAAGGGTCCCCGACGCCGAGGAGGCCGCGGACGGCGGCCGACCTCCTGGTAGCGCAGCGGCCGTCTTGGCGGCGATCGCCCGCCACGAGAACCGCTCGCGGATCTCAGGTCGGCGCAGGCGGCCCCGCAGCTCAGCGTCGCCGAGCGCCTGTTCCAGAGCCGACCGGATAGACGCAGGATCTCTGGGATCGAAGAACGCCTCCTCTTCCTCGACCAGCTCGATCAGCGACGAGTTCCGTCCGGCGATCGCGGGCGCGCCACACGCCAGCGCCTCGACCACCGGCAGCCCGAAGCCCTCGTAGAGCGACGGAAACACGAACAGCGACGTGCCTTGGTAGAGCAGGATCAGCTCCTCGTCGGAGACGTGCCCGGTGAAAACCACGCGCTCGAAGATGCCCAGGCGCTTCGCCTCGCGGAGGTAGGGCCCGTACGGGTCGTCGAGCCCGAGCCGCCCGACGATCACCAGCTTGTAGGCATCGCGTAGCTCGGCCGGAAGCCCGGCGTAGGCCTCGAGCAGGCCGCTGACGTTCTTCCGCCAGTCCATGCCGCCGGTGTAGAGCACGTATTCGCTGTCGATCGCCGGCCGGCGCCCCTGGAGCTCGGCCAGGGCGGCGCTGCGGCTCTCGGGCGGCGCGAAGTCGTCGGAGACGCCGCCTCCGGTCACCGAGATCCTGTCGGGCCGTAGGCCGAGCAGCTCGACGGCGTCGCGGGCAGTCGCTTCGGAGACGCTGAGGACGCGGTCGGCCTGACGCGCGAATTCCAGCCTGGCCCAGTAGAAGCGCTGCACTGCGGGGTCCGGCATGTTCTCCTCGGGGAAGAGGGCCGGGATGAGGTCGTGGAGCGTGACGACGAGCGCCGACTCGCGCAGCCCAGGCGGCCAGAGGCGCTCGACCGAGACAGGCTCGAGCGGCGAGGGGGCGTGGTAGATCGCGTCGACAGAGAGCTCGGACTCGTCGTACGGCGCAAGGCGGCCATGTGCGCCCAGCTCCTCGATTGCCGGCGTCACGGGCAAGTCCGGGTTGAGCACGAACCACGGCTCGAGCTCCGGATGTTGGCGGCCGAGCGCGAGCGCGAGCTCGTGCACGTGGCGACCGATCCCGCGCTCGGCCGACCACGGGTTCTGCAGTGCCTGGATGTCGAGGAGGACCTGGATCGGCGTGATCAGGCGGCGGTCTTGGTCGCTGTGATCATTGCCACCGTCTCCGACTCGGCGTCGAGGTCCTCGATCGGCGTCTCGGTGGGCACCCAGGTGGTGGGGTCCCGTCGTTGCACGAGCGTGAGGTCGGTGACCTCCCAGCCCTGAAGCAGCTCGTCGAGGCCCCCGCGGTCGTAGACACGGCCGTGCTCGGAGACGGAGGCAGGGCCGACCGCGGTGGTCAGCACGAGCAATCCCCCGGGCCGGGTGAGCTCACGCATCCGCGCCATCGCAGCGAGATCGTCGCGGTTGTCGCTCGCGGGCTGGTCGTAGGCGCCTAGGCCGACGTGCTCGATCGTGGAGAGGCAGAGGACGGCGTCGAACTCCGCGTTCTCCGACCACTCCTCGATGCGCGCAGCGACCACGACGGAGGCGCTCGTGGGACAGGGGGTTCGGCCGCGGGTCGACGGCGGTCACCTCATAGCCGAGCGTGGCGAGCGAGAGGGAGACGGAGCTCTCGGCGGCGCCGACGTCGAGCACCCTGGCCCCTGCGGGCACGGCGGCCAGCGCCCGAAAGGCGTAGGGCACCTCCGCGACTCGCTCGTTCACCCAGCGCAGCTCGACGCCGCGCGGCTCGTAGGCGACCAGCAAGGCGGGGTTGAACCAGAGGTGCGCCTGCGCGGCGAACCCCTCGTGGCTCGACGCGTAGTTGAGCATCCGTGCGGTGCTCTCGTCGATGTCCTCCACGGCTCGCACAGAGTCGGGGTCGAACGAGACCCGCCGGCCGAGCTGGTCGAGGGCCGCGTTGACGGCCTCGAGCGCGCGCGAGTGCTCCTCGACATGGGCGAGGACGGTGTCGAGCGACCGGCCGGTGAAGGTCGCGAGCTCGGTCGAGGCGGCGGCGTCGGCAGCGACGATCCGCTTGACGCCGTCGATCTCCTGGAGGACGGCCGTGAACCGAGGGTCGAAGAAGCGCCGGGCCGGCCATGCAAGCTTCTTCGCAAAGGCCCGTACGCCGCCGTTCGGCGAGCGTCCGGGAGGGCTCTCAGCGCTCACCAAGCGGCTTTGGAGCAGTGACCAGGGGCATTTGCGTACAGTCTGGCACACCATCGGCACGCCCAGATCACAAGCCATTCCCAGGCCGGTCCGACGTGTTCTGGGGGCGGCGCGACGTCGCGCGTTGCGCCTGCTTCAACCGCAGAACCTCGACGGGGACGTGAGCACTCCCGCCACCGACCCTGAGACGAGGCTTCCGCCGCACTTCATGGATCGGTCCGTCCTCGAGATCGCGTCTCGGAACGACTCGCAGGCCGTCTACCTGGGCGACCACACCGTGCTCTGCCGGGTGCTCGGGAAGTACCTCGTCTACGCGGACGCCCAGGAGACCGGGATCACGCCGCACCTAGCCATGGGCGGGTACTGGGAGTCGTGGATCACCACCGCCCTCGCGCGGACGCTCCGGCCCGGCTGGCACTGCCTCGACGTCGGTGCGAACCACGGTTACTACACACTCCTCATGGCGGACGGGGTCGGCCCAGAGGGCCGTGTCATGCCTGTGGAGCCGACGCCGCGGTTGGCCGAGCTCTTGCGCGAGACGCTCGACGTGAACGGGTTCTCGAACGTCGAAGTCGCCCAGCAGGCCGCGTCCGACCGGGACGGCGAGAAGCTCCAGCTGGTCATCCCGGCGCACCGGAGCCTGAACGCACGCCTCTCGCAGGAGGCGGGCCCCACCGACGAGGTCGTCGAGGTGGAATCCACCACGATCGACGCCTTGACCGCCGACTGGCCTCGCGTCGACCTGATCAAGATCGACGTGGAAGGAGCCGAGGAGAGCGTCTGGCGGGGGATGCAGCGGACGATCGCCGACAACTCCGACATCGTCCTGCTGCTCGAGCTCAACGTCGTCCGGTACGACGATCCACGCGGCTTCCTGTCGCTGATGCAGGAAGCCGGCTTCCGGCTGCGCTACATCGACGTCGAGCCTGAGATCAAGGATGTCACGGTGGACGAGCTCCTGACCCGCCAGGTCGGGCAGGACTGGATGCTCTACCTAGCGCGCCGCTGAGGCTGTTCGAGCCGACGGACGGTGTCCTCCAGCTCGGCGATCCTGCTCTCCAGCCGCTCGCGCGTAGCGACCTCGACGGCGAGCTTCTGCTCGACGCGCGCGATCGCCTCGTCGGCCTGCTTCGCCAGATCGTCGAAGACATAGAACTGCAGCCGTAGCAGCAGTCGCTTCACGCCCGTGATCGGCCGGCCGATCACCCGCTTGGACGAGAAGCCGAGCTCGGGCCGGAAGCGAACGCGGGCACCCGGAGCTTCCTCCAGGCCCGGCTTTTCCAGATCGAACGCGGAGAGGTCGTCGGCGTACGCGCCGGCTGCGCGCTCCTCTTCGACCCGTACCTTCAGGCCGGCGAGGAGTTGCTCCGCCTCGACGGGTTGTGGCGCCCGTTCCTCGGCCATGGCGGCGAGAGTACAGCGCGTGCAGGCGGTTGCAAGCGGCCAGCTCAGGTGCTCGCGCGCACGAGGTCGCGCTCGCGGGCGCGCATCCATTCGAACTCGGCCCGCAATCCTTCCGCCACCGACGTCGCCGGGTTGAAGCCGAGGTCTCGCCGCGCTCGCGAGGTGTCGGCGCCGGTGTTGCGGACGTCTCCCTTCTCCGACTCGAGCCGGCGGATCTCGAGTGGCCGCCCCGCGCAGGAGCTGATCAGCTCGAGCGCCTCGTTGACGCTGATGCGTGATCCGCCTCCGACGTTGTAGACCTCACCGCCGGCCGCCGGCGAGGTCGCGGCGGCCCTCGTCGCGGCGACCACGTCGGCCACGAACGTAAAGTCTCGGGTCTGCTCACCGCTGCCGAAGACCGTCAGCGGCTCGCCGCGCAGCGCGGCCCGGCAGAACCGATGGAAGGCCATGTCGGGCCGCTGGCGAGGCCCGTAGGTCGAGAAGTAGCGCAGTGCGACCGTCTCGACCCCGTAGTTGCCCTGGTACAGCGCGCACAGGTGCTCCGCGGCGAGCTTCGTCACCCCGTACGGCGAAAACGGTCGCGGGCGCACGTCTTCAGGGGTCGGAAGCTGCTCGGCATCACCGTAGATGGACGACGAGGATGCGAACACGATGCGCCTTCCCGGGAACTGCTTCGCAGCCTCGAGCAGGCGCTGCGTCGCGAGGACGTTGTTCCTCGCATAGGACTCGAATCGTTCCCCCAACTCGTCCGCACACCCGGTTCGGCCGCCAGGTGGAAGATCACTTCGCAGTCTTCGACCAGCGGATCGAGGCGCGCATTCGTGAGGTCGGACTCGACGAACGAGAAGGCGGCGAACTCCTTCGCGCAGTCGAGGTTGCCGAGTTTGACGTCCGTGTCGTAGGTGTCGATCAAGGCATCGACCCCCACGACTTCGTGGCCGCCTTTCAGCAGAGACTCTGTGAGCTGCGAGCCGATGAAGCCCGCGCATCCGGTCACGAGCGCTCTCATGGCGTTCTCTCTCTCGTTGGTTTCACGGATTCTCGACGACCAGAGTTTGGAAGAAGGTCCGGCCGGTCAGTCGTCCGACGACGAACGTACCCCCGACGCCGAGCCTGAGGAACGCGGACTCGTTGGGCATGTCGACTGCGGCGAGGGGAATGTTGTGCCTGTGCAGGCGGAGCGGGCGGAACCCGCTGCGCTCCATCAGCGTCCTGAGCGATCTCAGGTTGAAGTGGTTCAGGTGGTGCCGGTCGTACAGGCGCTCGAAGGCCACGCCGTAGCCCATCCTCCGGAACAGGCGGGCGATGTCGTAGGTGGTGCTTCGTTCGTTATTCGTGGTCACGATCGCGAGGCCACCCGGGACGACAATGGAGCGCAGTCGCTCCGCGAACGTCTGCACCTCCGCGAGGTGCTCGATCGTCGCGAGGTGACGGCCACGTCCCACCTGCGATCGCCGAGGTCGACGGCGTTGATGTCCGCACGGATGACCTCGACACCTGGGATCTCAGGCTGAAGCGAGGCGTCGAGCCCGGTGAGGGCGAGGCGGGGGTTGTGCCGGCGAAGATGGCTCAAGAGCTCGCCGCGGCCGGCGCCGATGTCGATCACGGTGGCTTCCGGCTTGTGGCTGCGCGATCGTCTCCGCGACGAGCTCGAACAGGGAGACGTTCGGGTTCGCGAACCAGTTCTCGTGCAGCGCCTCCCATTCGCGGTCGTAGCTGCCGAGGTGATCCAGCGAAGCCACGTCCGTGAAGCAGTGATCGCACTCGGGCACCGGTGCAGGACGACGTCGCCGAACCGGTGTTCACGCGGGGCGGGCGACTCGCAGACCGGGCACGCGAGCGTGCCCTCGAGAACGCGCGGCGTGCGGCGGGCGCCGTGGTCATCACCGCGCGGAGGATACGCGGCTTCGCGGAACGCAGACGCACAGCAGGTGGTCGTGGTTGACCCGGAAGCGCTCGACCTTCTCGAGCTCGAAGCGCGTCTCGAGCGCGTCGAGCAGCTCGTCCTCGCTGCGTGGGAAGCGCCCAAGGTCGAGCTGCCACATGAGCTTGCTGCGCAGCCTGGTGCCGCGAAGCGCGTCGACGAAGACGAAACGCTCGCGCGTCACGCGCGCCGCCTCGTCGAGGCACGCGCGCAGCGCTTCGTCGGGGAGGTGGTGTGAGACCTCGACCATCACAGTCCAGTCCGCGGCGTCGGAAGCGAACGGGAGCCGCGCAGCGTCGCCGAGCACGGCCAAGCAGTCGATCTGCTTCGAGAGGAGCCCTCGCAGCTTCAGGCGGTCGTTGTCGAGCCAGACGTAGCGCGTCTCGCGCGGGACGAGGCCGGCGACCATGCCGGTTCCGGCGCCGATGTCGAGGAGCGTCGCCTCGCCGACGTCCCGAGGCGCCTCTCGACCTGCGCCGCGATCGGCCGCCCACCGCCGTACGCCTGGTGGAAGTCGTACACCCGCGGGTTGCCGAGAATCGCGTAGTGGAGCCGTCCGAGCGCCGACGGTCGTGGCCTGCGATCCTCGCCGCCGTGAGGACCGGCACTCCCTGATCGAGCGCGAAAGTGCGCCCGCAGCCGGTGCAGCGCAGACCGCGCCGTGCTCGCGTCAAGCGCGCCGCGGCACGACGGGCAGGCGAGCAGCTCGAGCAGCGCCGCCATGTCGTCGTTGACCGCCATCGTCAGGCCGGCACGCGGCCGCTGTCCGCGCCACGAGTTGCCGTGCCGATGCGAGATCTGGACGTCCTCGAGCCCGCTCTCGTCGAACCAGCCGCTCGAGCTCGGCCCCTTGATGTACGCCGCGGTCGGCGCGACGAGCTGGTCGAAGACGATCGCCGTAGTTCTGGCGGAAGCTGAAGTCGGCGACGCTCGACATGTACTCGTCGAGCGGGAGCGATCGGCCGACGCGCCGTGCCGTGCGAGCGGCCGGTACACGCCCTTCGCGACGCCGTGGAAGCCGACGCGCGAGCGGCCACGCGAGCGCCGCGGAGCAGCGGCGGCGGGATCTTCGTCGACAGCCGGCGGAGCGGCTCGACGACGTTGCGGACGAAGCCGTTGTTCTCGTGGCCGTAGACCCAGACGGCGATCGTCCCGCCGGGGCGCACGTACCGAGCGAGCGCGCGGAAGCCCTGCGTGCGGGTCGGGGAGATGGTGCAGGACGCCGATCGAGTAGACGAGGTCGAAGCCGCCGCCCTGCTGCGGCGGTGCGGAACGGCGGCCGCAGGAGGTCGCCCTGGACGACGTGGACGTTGTCGAACGGCGCGAGGTTGCGCGCGCGCGGTCTCGACGGCGCCGCTCAGGTCGAGGGCGACGACCTCGCTCGCGCCGTACGGCGCCGCGAAGTACGCGTGCCGGCCGATGCCGCAGCCCGCGTCGAGCACGCGCTTGCCCGCGGAAGAAGTCGCGGCTCGATCGGATGGAGCCAGTCGAGGAACTGCGCTTCGAACTCGGGGTGCATCTCGGCGAAGTGCTGCCACTGCCAGCCGAACGCCGACGCCGTCTCGCGCTGCTGCTCGTCGAGGTCGGGCGGGACGAGCCGCGGGATGCCGTCGCGGATCGGCCAGCTGCGCCCGCAGCCGGCGCACACGAGCTCGCCGGTCTCGACGTCGTCGCGTCGCTCGTCGCGTCTCGAGCCGCGAGCGGATCGGCCGAGAGCGGGCAGACGAGGTCCTCGACGCAGGCTGCGCTTCATGCGGCGCCTCGCAAGCGGTGCGGCGCGACGCGCGCGCTCGCCGTGACGGCGACGCGCGCTCCTCGACCCAGCGCCGGTGCCAGAGCTGGAAGACGAACAGCGTCCAGAGCGGCTTGCGGTGGTCGCGGCGGCCGGCCAGGTGCTCGGAGACCAGGCGCTCGACCTCGGCGGGCTCGAAGATGCCCTGCGCGCCTGATCCGCGCCGGGCGAGAGCTCGTCCTGCAGCGCCTCGCGCAGCTCGCCCTTGAACCACTCGGCGACCGGGATCCCGAAGCCCTTCTTCGGCCGGTCGGCGATGCCCGGCGGAAGACGTCGCGCCATCGCGCGCTTGAGCAGGTGCTTCGTGTCGAAGCGGCGCAGCTTGAGCCGCGGAGGGACGCGCGCCGAGGAACTCGACGAGCTCGACGTCGAGGAACGGCGCGCGCACCTCGAGCGAGCACGCCATGCTCGCGCGGTCGACCTTCACGAGGATGTCGTCCTGGAGGTACGTCTTCGCGTAGAGGTAGATCAGCCGCTCGAGCCGGTTCGTGCGTCGGCGCGCTCGCGAACGCGCGCCGCTGCTCGTCGAACGGATCGCCGGGCCGCGCGTCGAGCAGCGCCGCCTGCTCGGCCGGCGTGAACGAGCCGAGCCACGTCGCGTGACGGATCGTCGCCGGCGAGCGCCGGCGCCGCGCAGGAACCGCTTGAGCTTGAAGTCGAAGCTGAAGTTCGTCGGTCGAGACCGGCAGCCGGTCGGCGAGCGGGACGACGACCCGCTCGTGCAGGAGCCGCGGCACCGCGGTAGAGGCGCGCGACGCGGTCCGCCGCGAAGGTCGGGTAGCCGGCGAGCAGCTCGTCGCTGCCGTCTCCGCCGAGCGCGACGGTGACGCGACTCGCGCGTGAACCGCGAGAGCAGGTACGTCGGGAGGATCGACGCGTCGCGCGAACGGCTCGTCGAGGACGTCGGCGACCGTCGGGAGCACGTCGAGCATCACGTCCGGGCGTGAAGACCTCCTCGTGGTGGTCGGTGCCGAAGTGCGCGGCGACGCGGCGTGCGTGCGCGGACTCGTCGAAGCTCGGCTCGGCGAACCCGATCGAGAACGTCTTCACGGCGCCGGCCGGCAGCGCGTCGACCATCATCGCGACGACCGAGCTCGAGTCGATCCCGCCGCTCAGGAACGCGCCGAGCGGGACGTCGCTGACCAGCCGGCGGCGGACGGCCTCGCGGAAGCAGCTCGCCGGAACTCCTCGACGTACTCGTCGTCCGAGCGGTCGTCGGCTCGTCGGCGTCGAACGAGAGGTCCCAGTACCGCTCGATCGACGTCCGTCCGTCGCGCCAGCGGAGGAAGTGGCCGCCCGGGAGCTTCGCGGACGCCCTCGAAGATCGACGTGCGGCGTCGGGACGTACTCGAGCGCGAGGTAGCGCGAGAGGCTCTCGAAGTCGAGCTCGCGCGGGCAGCGCGGATGCTCGAGCAGCGACTTGAGCTCGGAGCCGAAGAGCAGCGTGTCGCCGAGGTCGGCGTAGTAGAGCGGCTTCTTGCCGAAGCGGTCGCGCGCGAGCAGCGAGCTCGCGGTCGGTCTGCGTCCCAGAGCGCGAACGCGAACATGCCGTTCAGCCGCTCGACGCAGCGCGCGCCGAGGTCCTCGTAGAGGTGGACGATGACCTCGGTGTCGGCGTTCGTCGCGAAGCGGTGGCCGCGCGCCTCGAGCTCCGTGCGCAGCTCGCGGAAGTTGTAGATCTCGCCGTTGAAGACGACCTGGACCGAGCCGTCCTCGTTCGCGATCGGCTGGTTGCCCGACTCGAGGTCGATGATCGAGAGCCGGCGGAAGCCGAGCCCGACGGCGACGCCGTCCTCGTACTCGCGCGACGTAGAAGCCCTCGTCGTCCGGGCCGCGGTGCCGCAGCGCGCGCGGTCATCCGCGCGAGCACCTCGCGGTCGACCGGGTCGCGGCCGACGATGCCACAGATCCCGCACATCGCGGTGCGTCGGCCGCTACGAGAGCGGCGCGTGCTCCTCGAAGTTGCGGCGCTCGCGGACGAGGTACACCGGCTTCGACTGCGACTCGTGGTGCGTCCGCACGATCAGCTCCGCGAGCAGGCCGAGCAGGATCAGGTTGAAGCCGATCGTGAACAGGAAGACGCCGACGATCAGCGACGGCTGGCGGTAGACGTAGATGCCGTTGACGAGCTTCTCGTAGGCCGTCCACGACGACGAACAGCGGTGCCGAGCGAGGCAGAGGATCGCGCCGCTGCCGCCGAAGACGTAGCTCGGCTTCGTCGACCAGACGGAGAGGAACTTCACGGTCAGGAGGTCGAGCAGCACCTTGAACGTCCGGCCGAGGCCGTACTTGCTTCGGCCGGAGGCGCGCGGGTGGTGACGGACCGGGATCTCCGTGATGCGCGCGCCGGCCTGGTACGCGAGCGCGGGGAGGAAGCGGTGCATCTCGCCGTAGAGGCGCGTCTCGCGCGACGACCTCGGCGCGGTACGCCTTCAGCGTGCAGCCGTAGTCGTGCAGGCGCACGCCGGTGACGCGGCCGATCAGCCAGTTCGCGATGCGCGACGGCAGCCGGCGCGACGAAGCCGTCCTGGCGGTCTCGCCGCCAGCCGCTGACGACGTCGTAGCCCTCGTCGATCTTCTCGAGGAGCGCGGCGATGTCGGCCGGGTCGTTCTGCAGGTCGCCGTCCATCGGGACGATGACCTCGCCCGCGCGCGTGGTCGAAGCCGGCCGCCATGGCCGCGGTCTGGCCGTAGTTCCGGCGGAGCTTGACGAGCTTCAGCGCGTCGTCCGTCGGCCGCGAGCTGCGCGAGCCGCGCGATACGTCTCGTCGCGGCTGCCGTCGTCGACGACGATGATCTCGTAGCGTGCGGCCGAGCGCCTCGAGCGCTGTCGCGAGCGCGTCGTAGAGCGGCTCGACGTTGTCCTGCTCGTCGTGCACCGGGACGACGACCGAGAGATCCAGCACCTCGCGCGACTGGCTCGACGCATCCTGCCTTGCGGTCGTCGTCGAACGCTGCGGGACTGCCGTGGGCCGTGCGGCCATCGACGGGCCAGTATGCCTCAAATGGCGGAGAGCGATGTCCTCGCGCGCTGCCTCTACGATCGGCCCCTTCGAGATGGGCACGCCGTCATGAGAGCCGAACCGGCGCGGACGAGAGCGGTGTCGGGTAGCCCGGCGCGTCGCCGACGTTGCGCACGTTCGTGCGATCGCGATCGACTGCGGCCGTACTCGTCGCGCTGACCGCTGCAACGGCTGCGGTCTACGTCTGGACGAAAGCTCCGCTCTACAACCCCTCAGACACGATCGATCCATGGCTGTACACCGGCGCTCTGGACGAACTTCGAGCAGATCTACGAGCGTTCCCGCGGACGTACTACGTCTCACGGGTCCCGTGGATCGTTCCCGGCTACGTGCTCAACGGCATCTTCGACGACGCGCGGACCGCGGCCCTCGTCCTCCACACGGCGTTCTTCCTCGTCGGCGGAGTGCTCTTCTACGTGCTTTGCCGGCGATGGCTTGGGCGTCTCGGCCGCGGCGATCGGTTATGTCGCCTTGATCGGCTCGCCAGATGTACTTCGGCGCCCACCGCTGGGACTACCAGGAGGGCGGCGTGTTGACCTACATGATCGGCGCGTACGCGTTCTCGCTCGTGCGCACGCAGTCGCCTGCGCTACGGCCGGCGAGCCTGGCACTCGGCGGCTTCTTCGCCGCCGCGATGGTCACGACGCGCATCATCGACGTCGTCTATCTCGTCGGGCTTCCGCTGCTCTACGTCGCCGTGACCGCAGACATGCCGTGGGCTGCCGCGGCTGAGGCAATTCGCTCTTGACGTCGCCGCGTTCGTCGTCGGGAGCAGCCGCGCTCCTCGTGGCGGGCGGGCTCTTCGCCAAGTCGCACGGCGAGGAGTTCCTGTTCTTCATGCCGCAGGTTCGGGTCGTCCGGCAAACCTCCGGCGGCTACAACCAGATTCCCGTCGACGCGTGGCTCCCGCTGTCTCCCTACTTCTGGGTTCCGCTCTTCGTCGTGCTATTCGCGGCGGTCGTCCTCGCGGTCGGTCCGAGGAGCGATCGACTCGCTCGGCGTGTGCTCGCTGGCCGCGACGCTCTGGCTGGCGCTCCTGTACGTCGCGCTTCTCTGCCTGGCAGTTCCTCGGCGAAGGATGGCTGTTCAACCTCACCTACTACTTCAGCTCGTTCCTCGTGCCGACGCTCTTCTGTCTCGCCGCGGCCGCGGCCGTATTGATCGGCGGGCGAGAGGTCTCGCGACGATCGCTCGTCATCGGGATCGCCTGTGCGGTCGCGGTCCTCGGGCCTGTCGTCTGGATCTACCGAAGCGACTCCGGACTCCGCACTGCCACCGGCTACCGCGACGACACGTACGTCGCGATGTTCGTCGTGATGGGACTCGCGATTCTCCTCGCCGCTCTTGGCTCGCGTGCCGCGGCTCCGGGCGCTCGCGGCAGCCGCCGTCGTCGCGGCGTTCTTCGCCGTCGGCCTACGGCGTGGACGCGAGCTACACGACGCTCGTCGTATGGCGCGTCGGACCCCCGCACCGGCGGGCTCTACGACGTGGGCCAGAAGCTCATCGCGCATCTGCGTGCAAACGGCTACAAGAAGGAGCTCCCTCTCTCCTGGTACGACGAGACCGAGGCGGCAGGTGGGATCCGGTCGATCCAGTCGCTGTACTACTACGCGTTCACGTTCCTCGACACCCGGATGCCTGCGGTCGACGGCACGTTCCAGTTCCGCATGTCGGTCTGGCAGCCAGAGCGGATCGTTCTGCTCTGCGCCGACCCGCGCTGCACAGGGCGCCGCGACGGCTCTTGGACGCGCGGGTTACAAGCCCTGGCTGCAGTCGCAAGCCGTCCTGGCGTCGGACGGCGTTCGCGTCTGGGTCAAGATCTACGACGTCGAACGCCACGCCCTGATAGCCGCCGCCGTGGATGGCTGTCACGAGAGGATGGCTGCCGCAGCGGCGACGACTGTGCCCGTTGGCAGGCGGCGGACGGGTGGTCCTCTCCAACGCGTCAAGATGTCCCGGCGCTCAATACGGTCGACTAGCCCCTTCACAGGGAAGTCCGTCGCCGACGTCCAGCGGTACTGGGACGCGCGCCCCTGCAACATCCGCCACTCGCCGAAGCCGGTCGGGTCGAAGGAGTACTTCGACGAGGTCGAGGCGCGCAAGTACCTCGTCGAGCCGCACATTCCCGGCTTCGCCGAGTTCGAGCGCTGGCGCGGGCAAGCGCGTGCTCGAGGTCGGCTGCGGCATCGGCACCGACTCGATCAACTTCGCCCGCGCCGGCGCGCGAGCTGACGGCCGTCGATCTCTCGAGCGAGTCGCTCCGCATCGCCGAGCAGCGCGCCGAGGTGATGGGCGTCGCCGACCGGATCCGGTTCGTCCAGGCGAACGCCGAGGAGCTGACGTCGGCGCTCGACGAGCGAGCCGTACGACCTCGTCTACTCGTTCGGCGTCGTCCACCACACGCCGCATCCCGAGCGTGCGCTCGCGCGAGATGCGCGCGCTCGTCGCGCCGGGCGGCACGCTGAAGCTGATGGTCTACCACCGGCGCTCGTGGAAGGTCTTCTGGATCGTCGCCGCGCAGGGGCGCGGGCGCTTCTGGAAGACGGACGAGCTCGTCGCGAAGCACTCCGAGGCGCAGACCGGCTGCCCGGTCACGTTCACGTACACGCGCGCGCGAGGCGCGCGAGCTCGTCGAGCGCAGCGGCTTCCGCGTCGCAGGACGTCGACGTCGACCACGTCTTCCCGTACCGGATCCGCGACTACGTCGAGTACCGGTACGTGAAGGAGCCGTACTTCCGCTGGATGCCGGAGCCGCTCTTCCGCGCCTTCGAGCGCCGGTTCGGCTGGCACCTGCTCGATCACCGCGGAAGCCGCCGTAGCAGCTGATGCGGGTCGCCGTCGTCGGACTCGGCAAGCTCGGCGCGCCGCTCGCCGCCGTGCTCGCGAGCAAGGGCAACGACGTCGCTCGGCATCGACGTCAACCCGGAGGCCGTCCGGCTGCTGAACGAGGGACGCGCGCCCGTCGAGGAGCCCGGGCTGCAGGAGCTCGTCTCCGCCTCGCGCGACCGGCTCAGCGCGACGACGGATCTCGCCGCCGCGGCCGACGCGGACGTGACGATCCTGCTCGTCCCGACGCCGTCGGACGAGCGTGGCGCGTTCTCGAACGAGTACGTCCTCGCCGCGCTCGAGGAGGTCGGGCGAGGGCTCGCCGGACGCGACGACTACCACGTCGTCGTCGTCGGCGAGCACCGTGATGCCCGGATCGTGCGAGCGCGGAGATCGCGCCGGCGCTCGAGCGCGCCTCGGGCCGCCGCGTCGGCGAGACCCTGGGCCTCTGCTACAGCCCGGAGTTCATCGCGCTCGGCAACGTCATCCGCGACATGCTCGAGCCGGACATGGTGCTGATCGGCGAGTCGGATCGCGCGCGCGGGCGACGTGCTCGAGCGGCTCTACGCGGGCGTCTGCGAGAACGATCCGCCGTTCCGGCGGATGAGCCTCGTCAACGCGGAGCTGACGAAGATCGCGGTCAACACCTACGTGACGATGAAGATCTCGTACGCGAACACGCTCGCCGACATGTGCGAGCGGCTTCCGGGCGCGGACGTCGAGGTCGTCACGGACGCGCTCGGGCTCGACACCCGGATCGGGCGCAAGTACCTGCGCGGCGCGATCGCCTACGGCGGCCCGTGCTTCCCGCGCGACAACAAGGCGTTCGCCGTGCTCGCCCGCGACCTCGGAGCCGACGCCGCTCCTCGCCGAGGCGACCGACGCGGTCAACGACGCCCAGACGGATCGGCTCGCCCGCGTCGTCCAGTCGCGGCTCGAGGCCGGCAACTGCGTCGGGATCCTCGGGCTCGCCTACAAGCCCGACACCGGCGTCGATCGAGGAGAGCCCCGGGGTCGCGCTCGCGCGGCTGCTCGGCGAGCGCCGGCTACGAGGTGCAACGTGTACGACCCGGTCGCCACCGAGGCGGCGCGTGCAAGCGCTCGGCGGCCTCGCGCAGGGTGCAGCGTCCGCCGCCGAGCTGCTCGAGCGAAGTCCGACGTGGTCGTGATCGCGACGCCGTGGCCCGAGTTCGCCGAGCTTCCGATCGAGGCGCTCGGCGAAGGGACGCGACCGTCGTGATCGACTGCTGGCGGCTGCTGTCGGACGACGCCGACGGACGGCGCCGTCGAGATCGTGCGGCTCGGCCGCCCGCTCGAGAGCGAGCCCGGCATGAGCGCGTTCAGAGGAGGATGACCTTGGAGGCAAGCGATCTCGCGGACGACCCGATCCTCGTCGCCGGCGCCGGCGGCTTCATCGGCGGCTGGCTCGTTCGCCACCTGCAGGAGAACGGCTTCACGAAGCTCCGCGCCGTCGACATCAAGCCGCTCGACGAGTGGTATCAGGTGCGTCGACGGCGTCGACAACCGCGTCGCCGATCTCCGCTCGCTCGACGCCTGCCGGGAGGCGGTCCGCGGCGTCGCGCACGTCTACAACCTCGCCTGCGACATGGGCGGGATGGGGTTCATCGAGGCGAACAAGGCCGCCTGCATGATCTCCGTGCTGATCAACACGCACCTGCTGATGGCCGGCAAGGACGCGGGCGTCAAGCGGCACTTCTTCTCCTCGTCGGCGTGCATCTACAACGTCGACCTCCAGCAGGACGCCGACGTCACCGCGCTGCGCGAGGAGGACGCGTATCCGGCGATGCCCGAGGACGGCTACGGCTGGGAGAAGCTGTTCTCGGAGCGGATGTGCCGCCACTTCCACGACGACTTCGGGATCGAGACGCGGGTCGCGCGCTACCACAACGTCTACGGGCCGCACGGCACGTACGACGGCGGCCGCGAGAAGGCGCCGGCCGCGATCTGCCGCAAGGTCGCCGAGGCGAAGCTCGCCGGCACGCGACGAGATCGAGATCTGGGGCGACGGCGAGCAGACGCGCAGCTTCATGTACATCGACGACTGCCTCTACGGAACGACGCGGATCATGGAGAGCGACATCCGCGACCCGATCAACCTCGGCTCGTCCGAGCTCGTCACGATCAACCAGCTCGTCGACATCGTCGAGGAGATCGCCGGCGTTCGGCTGAAGCGCCGCTACAACCTCGACGCCCCGAAGGGCGTGCGCGGGCGGAACTCGGACAACACGCTCATCCTCGAGCGCCTCGGCTGGGAGCCCGAGCACGCCGCTCGCGGTCGGGCTGGAGAAGACGTACGCCTGGATCTACGACGAGCTGGCGGCAGCAGCGCGCCGCTCGTCGAGCCGTCGCCTCGACCTGATGCTCGCGCCGCGGCGCGCGCACGCGCGCCGTGATCTCGGTCATCCTCTACGGCCGGAACGACGCGCACGGCTACAACCTCCATCGCCGCGCGGCGCTGAGCCTCAACTGCATCGCCGAGGTCCTGACCGACCCCGACGACGAGATCGTCTTCGTCGACTACAACACGCCGGACGAGCTCCCGACGTTCGTCGAGGCGCTCGCGGACACGCTGACCGAGCGCTGCCTCGGACTGCTCCGCGTCCTCCGCGTCCCCGCCGCGATCCACGAGGAGCGCTTCGCCGCGCGCACGCACCTGCCCGCGCTCGAGCCCGTGGCCCGGAACGCCGCGGTGCGCCGCGCGAACCCCTCGAACCGCTGGCTGCTCTCGACGAACACCGACATGATCTTCGTGCCGCTCGTCGGACCGGAGCCTGAGCGAGATCTGCGGCGACCTCCCGGACGGGTTCTACGGGCTGCCGCGCTTCGAGCTTCCCGAGTGGCTCTGGGAGCGGCTCCCGCGGAGCGATCCGGCCGCGGCGCTGGCCGAGATCGGGCGGCTCGGCCCGGCCTGCGCCTCGACGAGCCGACGCTCAGCCACGAGTGGATCCGGTTCGACGCGCCGGGCGACTTCCAGCTCGTCCTCCGCGAGGACTTCGTCGCGATCGACGGGTTCGACGAGGAGATGCTCCTCGGCTGGCACGTCGACTCGAACTTCAGCAGGCGGATGCTCCTCCACCGCGGGTCGATCGAGAGCCTCGAAGGCCGAGCTCGCCGGCTACCACTGCAACCACAACCGCACGCCGACCGTCTACCACGGCGCGAAGACGGTCTCGAACGACCTCGAGCGGTTCTTCGTCTCGGTCGAGCGCGCCGAGCTTCCCGCGCAGCGCGAGACCTGGGGCCTCGCCGACGACGAGCTCGAGGAGGTGCCGGTCGCGCGAGCGCGTCCGGCGGTCGGTTCGCCGCCGCCGTGCTTGCGGCGGCTCCGACAGCGCGGCGGCCGCGCGTCCGTCGGACGCGGCCCGCGTGCTCGTACGAGCTGACGTACGACTCCGGCCACGTCCTGCCGTTCGTCGCCGACTCGCTGGCGGTCGCCCCGCCGGGCGCGACGGTCGGCTACGTCGGGGCCAACACCGTGCTCGAGCAGTCGCTCGCCGCGCTCGTCGCACGAGCTCGACGGCGGCCGCTCGCTGGCGGTCGCCGACCTCGACGACTCCGAGCTCGGTCGACGAGCTGGCGCGCACCGCGGACCTGTTCGTCGTCGACCTCGGCCTCGACCTGTCGCTTGCCGACGCTCCCACGTCGCCGCCGGCGGCGCCTACCAGCCCGCGCAGCTCCCGGCGAAGCTCGCTCGGGTCTTCCTCGCGCTCGAGCGACTCGTGGAGCTCGAGCGCGCCCGCGTCGAGCGCGGCGAGCATCCGCGCCGCTTCGTGCTCGTGCACAGCTGGACCGTGTTCTGGGACGCGTACGTCCTGGCGCATTTCGACTGCAGCCACATGACGGCCCACTCACGCGTTCGGCGCGCGACCGTCAGGCCGGTCCCGATCGACGACGAGGAGACGCGGGCGTTGCTCGCTGCAGGAGCGCCGGCTCATCCGCTGGGCGGCGCGCGGCGAGCTGGGGCGGCCGCGCTTCCCGCTGCAGCGCGCACGACGCCGTCGAGCTGGCCGATCTGAGGACTACGGCGGCTTCGGCGAGGGCTGGGCCTTTCCGGACGAAGCCGGGCTCTGGACGCAGGGCCCGCGCTCCGAGGTCGCGCTCGCGCTCGACGGGATCGAGGAGAGCGGCGATCCGTCCTCGCGCTCTCGCTCGGCAGCATCTGCGTCGAGCGGGACGCGACGCTCAGCGGTCGAGGCGCTCGCGAACGGCGAGCCGGTCGCGGCCCGGACGTTCAGCCACGGCGACCCGGACTGGCACCTCGAGCTGCCTCGCGGCGGCGCCGAACGGGGCGGTCGACCTGACGTTCGAGATCGAGGAGCCCGGCTCGCCGCTCGCGCTCGGCTGGTCGGCCGAGGACGAGCGGCCGCTCGGAATCCTGCTTCGGACGGTCACGCTGCTTCCCGCCGCGGATCCAGCGGCGCGGGCGGGGCTCGCGCGGGAGCGTCGCCTCGGCGCGCTGGGCGGCGCGCGCGCGGACGAGGGCGAGCGACGCCTTCACATCCGGCCCGGCGAGACCGTCGAGCTGACCGAGCTGAGCGACTACGGCGGGCTTCGGAGACGGCTGGGCGTATGACGAGACGCGGGATCTGGACCCAGGGCTCGCGGTCGCGGCTGGCGCTCGCTCTCGACGGGATCGGCGACAACGACTACGTCCTCGCGTTCTCGCTCGGCAGCGATCTGCACCGAGCCGGGCGCACCACTCACGGTCGGGCTGCTCGTGAACGGCGAGCGTCGTCGCCTCGCGCGACTTCAACTACGGCGATCCGGAGTGGCACGTCGAGCTGCCTGCGCCGGTGCCGGCCGACGGCAAGGTCGAGCTGACGTTCGAGGTCGAGCGGCCCCGCTCCCCGCGGGAGCTCGGCTGGTCGGACGACGATCGACCCCTCGGCCTGCTCCTCCGCTCGCTCACGCTCCAGGAGGTGGACCGCTCCGTTCGTCCCGGAGAGAAGATCGTCTTCGGCGAGACCTCGGGCGCGCGAGCGTCTGCTCGGCGCGGGGTGGTCGACAGTCGAGGCCGACGGGCGTCTGGACGGACGGCGAGAACGCGAGCCTCGTCCTCAGGCTCACCGACGGCGTCCCCGAGGACGCCGAGGTCGTGCTCCGCGCCGCGCCGTTCGTGACGCCCGACCATCCCGTGCTCGAAGTGGAGGCTTCGGCGGGAGCGGAGCAGCCCGTGACCAGCGTCTTCCGCCACGGCGCGGCCCCTCCTCTCCTCCGCGTTTCGTTGCCGCCGGCCGTGCGCGGCAGCGGAGGCCGAACGGTGGTCGAGCTGGAGCCTGCGTGATCCTGCGAGGCCGGCCGATCTGGGCCTAGGCGACGATGTTCGCCGCCTCGGGATCCAGCTGCGGTGGCTCCTGGTGAGGAAGAGGACGTGGCGCGCGGCGCTCTCCGACACCGTGCGCGAGACCGCGGCGAAGGTGCGCGCACGACTGCGTTGATCGCTGCGTCACTCCAGCGCAGCTTCGGTCGCGCGCTCGCGAAGGCCCGAGGCGGAGATCGGGGCTCGCGTCCTGACTACCTGCCCGTGTTCCCCTGGCACTTCCGCGACGGCATCGTCGAGCGAGCAGGGGAGGAATACCTCCGAAGCGGCGGACGCCTCATCTTGGCGCTACCGGAGGTCGAGATCGGTCGGCGCCGGGCGCGTCGACGTGCGGGAGGAGGTGGTTGACGTCAGCGATCCTGATCTGAGTCTCGTCGCAGCCTTGCGGAACGAGCAGTACGGCGGCGATCTCTTCGCGCGTGCCCGCAGCTTCCTCAGGAACGTCTCGTGGCTCGCTCGCCGGGAGCGCGTTCGGGCGGAGGTGATCCTCGTCGAGTGGTGCCCGCTCCCCGACCAGCCGCCTCTCGCCGAGATCCTGAGCCCACCGAACTCCGGCGGCTCCCTGCCGGTGCGGATCGTCACCGTTCCGACCGAGACAGCGGCGAGTCGATTCGAGCGCGCGGACGAGATTCTCCTCTGGAGCTGCCCAGCGAAGAACGTCGGGGTACGCAGAGCGCAATCGTCTTTCATCCTCGCGACGGATCCAGACGTCCTCTTCACGCCGGCGCTGTTCCGAGCGATCGGCAAGCGCACGCTCGACAGGGACGGCTTCTACCGGACGAACCGCTACGACGCGACGGGGGTCCCGCTCGAGGCGAGCCCTCGAGCACAACTCGCACGCTGCAGAAGCTCGATCGTCCGCGTCAACCTCCTCGGCGGCTCGCTCCGGTTCGATCCGCCCACGGGAGGCGTTCGGCTCGCCAGAGCGGTTCGTTCGTACCTTTCCAAGCAACGGTCGACGCAGCCTCGGTCACGGGAAAGCCGCGCCGCTCGACCGACCGACTGGATCCACACGAACGCCGCAGGCGTCTTCTTCCTCGCGCATCGAAGCTGCTGGGAGGAGATTCGCGGGCATCCCGAGTTCCCGAGCGTCGGGCATCTCGACGGGTATCTCTGCGTGCTGGCGGCGAGCGCAGGAATGAGGCAGGTGATTCTCGACGGCCGGCGCCGCCTCTACCACCTCGAGCATTCGCGCACGATCGATTGGGATCTCCCGCGCGCCTCCGGCGCACCTCGTCGTACCGTTCGAGACGTTCCTCGAGGACGCGAGCGAGATGCTTCTCGCCGGCAAGCCGACAGTCTTCAACGGGCCTTCCTGGGGCTTCGGGGATGTCGACCTACCGGAAGCGACGCTGCGGTGGTGACGACGTCCACCGAGGAATCCGCCCCGGCAGCGGCTCGAGTCGGCATCGTCGCGCGCGCTCGCGCGCTCCTGCTCAACCCGGTCGTCCAGACCGCGCTGGGCGCGGTGGCGATCGCGTGGCTGACCTGGCCGGTCCAGACGGTCATCCCGGACGAGACCGGGGTCGACCCTTCGTGGCGCGCCGGCCTGAGCATGGCCTGGCAGCAGTCGCTCGACTACGGCACGGACATCGTCTTCACCTACGGCCCGCTCGGCTTCCTCGCCGACCCGTACCTGTACTTCCCGCCCACCGCTGCGCTCGCCGGCCTCTACGTCGGGCTGCTCCAGGTCGCGATCGCCGGCTCCCTGCTCTGGACTGCGAGGGCGACATTCGGTTTCCTCGGCGCGGCGGCGATCGCATTTGCGATCACGAAGCTGGCGATCGTCATCGTGCCGACGACCCTGCTGATTCCACCGCTCGTGTTCCTCTGGTGCGCGCACGCGGTCCGGCGGGGCTCGCAGCGCTGGTTCGTAGTGCTGGCCCTCGCAGGTGGCTTCCTCGGCGCGCTGGAACTGATGATCCGAGTGACCACGGGCCTGGTCGTGCTCCTGCTCGTGGGCCTGACGCTCGCCATGGAGCGCGAGCGACGTGTCCGCAACCTCGCGTCCTTCGCCGCTACGGGGGCGCTGTCGTTCCTCGTGCTCTGGCTCGCGACGGGCCAGGACGTCCGTGCGGTGCCTGACTTCTTCCTCTACTCCTTTGAGCTCATCACCGGCTACGTCGACGCGATGCCGTACGAGGACCCGACGCTGAAGTGGGAGTACTTCGCTGCCGCCGTGGTCGCCGCCGTGGCGCTGTTCGTCGGCTGGCGGAACACCGAAGGCTGGCCCCGGACGCGCCGGTTGAAGCTGCTCGCGCTCGGCCTGGCGCTCGCATATCCGATGTTCAAGCAGCAATTCGTCCGACACGACCCCTGGCACATCGGCATCTGGTTCTTCTCGGCCGCCGTGGTCGTCGTCGCGCTCTCGTGGCGACGCGACACGCGGGGCGAGTCGGCTCTCGCGCTCGTCTGCGCGCTCCTGGCGCTGGCGGCTGGTCAGGTGACCCTCGACAACGTGAACCCCGTCCGGTCGGCCGAGCGCGCGGTCGATCAGCTCCGGACGATGGCTACCTCGGAACGGCTGGCTCGTTCAGGCGAAGCGAGGATCGCGCTGCGCGAGCTCTACGACCTCGACCCGGGCATCCTCGAGCGCGTCCGGGGCCGGACGGTGCACGTCTACGGGTACGAGACCGAGGTCGTCTGGGCGTACCCCGAGCTCCGTTGGCGCCCCCTCCCCGTCTTCCAGTCATACACCGCGTACACGGGACGGATCGACCGGCTCAACGCCAGCAGCCTCCGGGAGCACGGCCCCGACTTCGTGCTCACAGGCGCCGGCGAGCTCAACGGTCGCAACCGCACGCTCGACGCACCGAGAACGGCGCTGGAGCTCTTCTGCCTCTACCAGGCGGTCTCGACGGTCGGCACCTGGGAGCTGCTCGAACGGCGGCCGAATCGCTGCGGCACTCCTAGAAGGCTCGGCACAGTCCGCACCCGCATCGGCGAGGCCTTTACGGTCCCTCAGGGCAGCGGCCGAGGGCTCGTCGTCGTCGATCTGCGCGAGCTTCCGACGACCGCGTGGGAACGACTCAGGACGCTGCTCTACCGGCGGACGATGCTCTACGTGATCGTGAACGGCGCTACTTCCTTCCGCGCGGTTCCCGGCACGGCGGACGGCCCGATCATCGCGCGTGTCCCGGCGGGCCTCGACTACCCGGGCAAGCCGCTCTCACTCGGCGCGAAGACGCTGGGATTCTTCGAGGATCCGGGCGGCCACGGCAAGCCGGGCCCGTGCGATGACGGTCGACTTCTACGAGGTGCCGATCCGAGCACGCGCTAGAGCGCGCGCAGGCGCTCGGGATGCTTGCGCACGAAGCGGAAGATCCCGCGCCAGTGCCACAGCGTGCGGCGGGTCAGGAACGTCTTGTCGGTGACGGCGGCGTGCGCGTGGACGACCGGGCGGCCGGGACGTACCAGCGCTCCCAACCCGCCTTCGCCGCTCGGTACGCGAGGTCGATGTCCTCGCCGTAGAGGCGGAAGCCCTCGTCGAAGCCGCCGAGCTCGTCGATCAGCTCGCGGCGCAGGAGGAGGAAGGCGCCGAGCATCCATTCCGCCTGGACGGGCTCGGTCGGCTGATCTCGCTCGAAGTGGCGCTCGGCGTTCAGCACTCGGCGCAGCGGGGTGCGGCGGACGAGCGTTCCTCTCACGGTCGGGAAGCGGCGCCGCGAGGGTTGCGCGCTTCCGTCGGGGTAGACCAGCGCGGGCCCGACGATGCCTGCGCGCGGGTGCGCCTCGGCGAACGCCCGCATCGTCTCGACGGCATCGGGCGCCGCCTCCGTGTCCGGGTTCGCGACCACGACGAAGGGCGCGGTCGTCCGCGCGATGCCCCGATTGGCGTTCGCGGCGAGGCCGAGCGGGCGCTCGTTGTCGACCAGGTTACGGATCACGACCAGCTCGTCCACCTGCGGCTCGAGGGCGGCGACGCACCGCTCGAGCTCCGGGCCCTCCTCGTGCACGACCACGACTCCGGCGACGCTCACACGAGCTCCCGGTAGACCGCCGCGGTCAGCCGTGCGGTCTCGGCCCAGGTGAACCGGCGGCGCGGTCGAGGCCGGCGGCGACGAGGCGGTCGCGTTCGGACACCGCGCGCTCGATGCCCGAGGCCAGCTCGTCGGCGTCGCCGTCGACGAGCACGGCCGCGTCGCCGGCCACCTCGGGGATCGAGGACGACCGCGTGGCGACGACCGGCGTCCCCGACGCCATCGCCTCGAGCACGGGGAGGCCGAAGCCCTCGTACCGGGACGGGAAGACGAGGCAGGCGGCGCCGCGGTAGAGGGCCGACAGCTCCTCGCGCGGGACGTGCCCGGCGAAGTGCACCCGATCGTTGAGGCCGAGGAGGCGGGTCTCTTCGCGGAGCTCGCTCCCGAGGCCGCGGTCCGGGCCGGCGAAGACGAGCTGCAGGTCCGAGTCCACGGCCCGCAACGCCAGCAGTGCCAGGTCTGGGCGCTTCCGCTCCTGCAGGGCTCCGACGAAGAGCGCGTACGGCGGCCGTTCCGGACGGGCGCCTTCCGGCCGGAACACGGGATCGACGCCGTACGGCGTGACGACGATGCGCTCCGCGTCGACGCCGTAGCGCTCCACGAGATCGGCCTTCGTCCACTCCGAGCCCGTCAGCACGCGGTCGGCGCGTCGCGCGGAGCGGGGGACGAAGGTGCGGAAGTAGAACCGGTCGCTGCGGCTCATCACTTCGGGGAAGTGCTCGAACGACAGGTCCTGCACGGTCAACACGGACTGCCCCCGCCACGCAGGCGGGACGACGTGCAGGAAATGCGCGAGCGCCGGACGTCGCCGACGCAGCATGAGCGGCATGCGGACGGCCATGCGCAGCGGCTGCGCTCGCGCCGCGAGCTCGATCGGCTCCACGCCTGCGGGCACCAGGTCCGGGCGTCGCGTCACGGCGGCCAGGCGGAGGCCGGCCGCGTGCGCGGGCAGTTCACCGAGGAGGCTCGCCACGTAGCTCTCGTCGCCCGTGCGCTGTCGGCCGAGGACGTCGGCATCGATCACGACGAGCGGCTCGGTCACAGCTGCGCCTCACGGTAGACGCGCACGTGCTCGCGCGCGGCGCGCTTCCAGTCGTAGCGGGCGGCGCGGGCGGGGCCGAGCGGGCCGAGCTCCTCACGGCGTTCGATCGCCTCGCGCAGGCCGGCGGCGATCGAGACCGGGTCGAGCGGGTCGACCGCGACGGCAACGCCCTCGGCGAACTCCGTGAACGGCGGCCGGCCAGGAGCGACGACCGGTGCGCCGCACGCCATCGCCTCCAGGACCGGCAGTCCGAAGCCCTCGTACAGCGACGGGTAGGCGACGCAGGCCGCGCCCCGGTATAGGCGAGCCAGCTCGTCGTCGTCCACCTCGCCCAGGGGGCGGACTCGGTTCCCCGCCACGCGTACGCCGCCCCAACCCCGGGCGCCGACCACACGCAGCTCGTGGTCGTCCAGGCCCGCCGCCTCGAAACCCCTCGAGCAGCCGACGCAGGTTCTTCCGCGGCTCGAGCGTCGAGACGGCCAGCACGTACGGGCCCTCGGCAACCGGGCCGTCCGCCACGAACGGCGGCCCGACCCCGTACGGGATCACACGCAGCTTGCTCTCGGGCACAGAGAGCAGTTCGACGACCTCGCCTGCGCTGAACTGCGACCCGACGATGATCCGGCGTGCCGCGCGCGCGACCTTCGGCAGCGTGCGCCGGCTGTAGGAGCGCGTCCAGCGGTTGAAGGAACGCGGCTCGCGCAGGACGGCGACGTCGTGGATCGTGACGACGAGCGGCACCGCGGCCCGCACCGGGGCGCGGAGGCCGGGGCAATGGAGCACGTCGACGCGATCCCGTCGCGCGCGCCGCGGGAGGAAGGAGAGGTACCAGGCGGTGTCGCGGACGATCCTCGTGACGCGTCCCGGGCCGCCGAAGGAGTAGCGGCGAAGCTCGAGCTCGGGGTCGCGCTCGAGCTCGGCCACGAGGTTCGTCAGGTACCGCGCCGTCCCGGCGCGTGTGAGCGCGAGAGGAGAGACGTCGATTCCGACCCGCACCGGCGTCAGTGTCTCAGGCGGCCGCGCGCTCGTAGCCCGCGAGGACGGCTTCGCCGCACGCGCGCCAGGTGAACCGACTCGCGTGGGCGACGCCGAGCGGGATCAGCTGCTCGCGCTCGACGAGGGCGCGCTCGATCGCGGATGCGAGCGAATCGGGGCTCTTTGCGTCGGCGCGGACGGCGGCGTCGCCGGAAGCGTCATCGAGTGACGGGTGCGTGGACGTCACGACCGGCGTTCCGCTCGCCATCGCCTCGACCACGGGAATGCCGAATCCCTCGAGCAGCGATGGGTACGCGAGGACCGACGCGCCTCGGTAGAGAGCCGGGAGATCGGCGTCGGGCACGTAACCGAGCGCGCGCACGCCTTCACGGCGAAGGTCCTGCTCGGCCCACGAGACCGGAGCACCTGCGACGACGAGCTGGAGCTCGGGGCGTCGAGCGCGCACGAGCGCGAACGCGTCCACCAGCATGCCGAGGTTCTTGCGCGGCTCGAGCGTCGCAACCGAGAGGACGTACGGCGAGCCGAAGTCGGCAGCCGCGCCCTGGGGCGAGTAGCGAGCGCTCACGCCGGGGTACGCGACGGCGATCCGGTCGGGCGGCACTCCCAGCGTCTCGGTCACGTCACGGGCCGTGTAGTCGGAGATGGCGAACAGCACGTCGCAGGCTCCGGCCGCGTGCGCGTACTTGCGTCCGTGCATGCGGGCGGTCAGCGGGGCGACCCACTCCGGGTGGTGGACGGGGGAGAGGTCGTAGACGGTCGTGGCGCGGACGCCGCCCGACTGCGGCGGGTACATCCAGTCGGAGAAGTGGAAGACGTCCAGGCGGCCGACCAGCCGCTCGACGGTCGGGCGACCGAGGCGGCTCCAGGCGGTCCGCCACGTATGTGACGACGGCGGCACGGTGACGACCCGTTGTTCGATCGGGAGCCCGTCGAGCGCCGCACGCACCGTCCGGGCTCCGCGTGGCCCGACCGGGGTGAAGGCCACGATCTCGTGGTTCGCGCCCGCGTCGACGAGCCCCTGGAGCATGCCCACCGTGTAGTTGCCGATCCCGGTCCGCGGCAGCGAGAGCGGCGTCACGTCGACGACGATGCGCACGACGCAAGACGATAGGCGCTCCGAAACTACACTGGCCGAGCCATGAGCCTGTACACCGACGTCTTCCGCTACGGCGAGCTGTTCAAGAACCTGTTCCGCCGGGAGCTCCAGGTGCGCTACCGCGGCTCCTCGCTCGGCCTGCTCTGGACGTTGATCTACCCGCTCGTGCTGATGGTCGGTTACTGGCTGCTGTTCTCGCTCCTGCTCAAGGCGGTGTCGGTCGAGAACTACCCGCTGTTCGTGATCTCCGGCTTGGTCAGCTGGACGTTCTTCCAATCGGCCGTGCAGATGTCCTCGACGAGCCTCCTCGGGCAAGCGAACCTCGTCAAGCAGGTCAGGTTTCCACGCCAGCTCCTGCCGCTCTCAGTCGTCGCGACCAACCTGACCACTTTCCTGGTCATGTTCGCGATCGTCGTGCCGGTGAACCTGATCGTCAGGCCCGAGACGCGGACGACGTTCTGGGTCGCCCTTCCGCTCGTGCTCCCGCTCGTCGCGCTCGCAAGCGGGCTGGCGATCGTCGTAGCCGGCGCGACGGTGATCTTCCGGGACGTCGAGCATCTGCTCGCGACGATCCTCGTCCCGTGGTTCATCCTGACGCCGATCTTCTACACCTTCGATCAGCTGCCTGGTCTCACGGACAACCAGTGGATCGCGGACGTCCTCTACTACGGGAACGTAGTCGCGCCCATCGTCGAGTCGATTCGCGACCCGATCTTCTTCGGCCGCATGCCCGCTGTCGGCGACGTCGTCTATGCGGTCGGCGTTGCGGTCGCCGCGCTGGCGGCAGGGTCCTTCGTCTTTCGTCGCCTCGACGACCGGCTGGCAGCCGCGCTCTGATGACGGCTTCTCTGCTTGTTCGCGCCGCCCGGCGCGAACCAGTCGAGCGAACCCCCGTGTGGTTCATGCGCCAGGCCGGCCGCTCGCTTCCCGAATACCGCGAAATCCGGAAGCGCCACGGGCTGTTCGAGATCGTGCGGCAGCCCGAGCTCTGCGCCGAGGTCACCCTGCAGCCTGTCCGGCGCCACGGCGTGGACGCCGCCGTGATGTTCGCCGACATCATGCTCCCGGTCCTCGGCATGGGCGTCGAGGTCGAGCTCGTGGAGAACGTCGGTCCGGTGGTCGACCGACCAATCGAGACGATGGCCGACGTCGAGCGGTTGTCGGTGCCCGAGCCGGAGGACTCCGTCCCGTCGATCCTCGAAGCTGTCCGGATCGTCCGCTCGGAGCTGCGGACCGATCAGGCCGTCGTCGCCTTCGCCGGCGGGCCGTTCACCGTGGCGGGTTACCTGGTCGAGGGCCGCCCTACGCGCGACTTCGTGAAGACGAAGGGCCTGATGTACGGCGCCCCGGACGTCTGGCACGCCCTGATGGAGAAGCTGACCGAGACCTTCGTCCGCTACCTGCGCGCGAAGCAGGAGGCGGGAGCGGACGTGATCCAGCTCTTCGACTCGTGGGTCGGAGCCCTCTCCGTCGACGACTACCTCGAGTTCGTCGCACCGTACTCGAGCCGCATCCTGGCGTCGGTTGACATCCCGACGATCCACTTCGGCACGGGAACCGCGCACCTCCTCACGGCGATGGCCGAGACCGGGGGCGACGTCATCGGGCTGGACTGGCGCATCCCACTGGACGTGGGCTGGGAGCTCGCCGGCCACGACCACGGCGTGCAGGGCAACCTCGATCCCGCCGTGCTGCTCGGCCCGTTCGAGCGTGTCAATGCCGAGGCCGAGCGGATCCTGGAGCGCGTGGACGGCCGTCCGGGCCACGTCTTCAACCTCGGACACGGCGTCCTGCCGGCCACTGACCCGGCCGTGCTCGGCCGGCTGGTCGAGCTGGTGCACGAGCGTACCGCCACCGTCGCCGCATGAACATCGCCGTCGTGCTCATGGCGTACGGGAGCCCGTCCGAAATCGACGACATCCCCGCGTACCTCGCGGACATTCGAGAGGGCAAGCCGGTCTCGGAGCGTGCGGTCGGGGAGCTGAACGGAGCGGTACCGCCGAATCGGAGGCCGGTCGCCTCTCGACGAGCTCACGGAGGCGCAGCGCGCAGCTCTCGAGACCGAGCTCGGCGCACCGGTCTATGTCGGCATGAAGCACTGGCGCCCGCGCATCGCCGAGGCGGTAGAGGCGGCGCTCGAAGGCGGAGCCGAGCTGATCGTCGGGCTCGTTCTCGCGCCGCACTACTCGCGGCTGTCGATCGCCGGCTACCGCTCCCGCCTCGAGGAGGCTCTGAGCGACCGGGCCGAGCTGGTCTTCGTCGAGAGCTGGCACGACCACGAGCCGTTCATCGAGGTCCTCGCCGATCGGGTCCGAGGAACCGACGCGCACGTCGTCTTCACGGCGCACTCGCTCCCGGAGCGAATCCTCGGCGACGGCGATCCGTACCGAGACCAGCTCCTCGAGACGTCGAGACTCGTGGCCGTCCGAGCGGGCCTGGACGACTGGTCGTTCGCCTTTCAGAGCGCGAGCGCGACGGGCGAACCGTGGCTGGGACCCGACATCCTCGAGGAGCTCGACCGGC
>CAVTZA010000005.1:0-61378 GCA_963739085.1 uncultured Actinomycetes bacterium
GGCGACGACAAACGCGTGCTCCAGGAGGCGGCCGTCGTCGGGCGTCGCTTCTGGCTGGAGCCGCTCGCCCGCGTCCTCAGTCAGGCGGCGGTGACGAGCGCGCTGCTCCGGCTCGAGGAGCGAGGGCTAGTCGTGGCGCGGCCGACCTCGTCGCTCAGCGGCCAGGCCGAGTACCAGTTCAAGCATGCGCTGGTGCGCGACGTCGCCTATGCCGGGCTGCCGAAGGCGCGTCGCGCGCGGGCGCACGCCGAGCATGCCGTCTGGCTCGAGGAGCTGGTGAGCGACCGGCGCGAGGAGCTAGCCGAGCTGATCGCGGCGCACTACACGTCGGCGCTCGCCGGCGAGGACGCCGACCTCGCCTGGGTCGACGACTCCGCCGGCTGGCAGACGGCGCGCACGCGTGGCTTCGAGGCCCTGCTCGCAGCCGGCGACGTCGCCCGCCGGCGCTTCGCCGTCGCCCGGGCGCTCGAGTTCCACGAGCAGGCGCTAAGCCTCGCCGCCGGAAACGCGCTCGAACGCGGCCGCGCGCTCGCTGCCCTGGGCGACGATCAAGAGGCTGCCTATCACGGAGACGAAGCCTTCGAGGCGTATCTGCCGGCGCTCGAGCTGCTACGGGGAGAGCCGGGCGCGGACTCTCTGCGCGCGCACATCTGCCTCATGGCCAGCCGCATGGCTGCGGTGAAGTGGGGCGGATTCCGCTCGAAGCCGACGCCGGAGGTGTGGGACAGCCTGGTCGACGAAGGACTTGCAGCCGCCAGGGACGACGAGACCCACGCCTGGCTGACTGTGCTGAAAGGCAACATCGGCGTTCGCCGGATGAGGCTGAGGGTCGACGACCCACTGTCGCTCGACGAACGTCTCCGGTTCGCCGAAGCGGGCGTCGATGCCGCCGAGCGGCTCGACCGGCCCGCGGTCCTCAGCCAGTCCTACCGCACTTCTGGCTTGCTGCGGTCGCTCGCCGGCGACTGGGACCGAACACTCGAGCTGGTGCGACGCGACATCCGGCTCGTCGATCGGCTCGACCCCGCCGAGCAAGCGTTCGCGCTCTTCTTTGACGCGGTCTTCTTCATGGAGATCGCGGGCGAGTTTCGGGAGAGCGTGCAATACGCCGAACGCTCGCTCGAGCTCGCACGCACGCTGACACCCCACGAGCGCATGCACGGCACGTACACGGTCATGCATGCGTATTACCACCTCGGCACCTGGGCGGAGCTCGACGCTCTCGCCAGCGAGCACGTCGGCGCGCTCGCGAGCGAGCCCGGGATCGGATGTCCCTACGCGCGCGCCGGGCAGCTGTTCGCGGCGCTCGGACTGGCGCACCAAGGCCGGCTCGATCGCGCTGCCGAGCTGGCGGCCACGTTCACGCCCGACCTCGAGAAACCCGCCCTCCCGGAGGCGTTGCTGGCACGGTACTTCGTCGCCCGGGGCGACCCCGTGGCCGGGCGGGACCTCGCGGAGCGGATCGTCGGCCGCCCGGTCTATGCCGAGGAAAACGCGTACGAGATCCTCGCCATGCTCGAGGCGCTCGTCGCGCTCGAGGACTGGGACGCACTCACCGCGTACCTGCCCCGCGCCCGCGCGTTCTCCGATGCGCTCGCGCTCGTCGAGCCGGCAAGCGACCGGGCCGCGGGAATCGTGAACGCCGCAGCGGGCGACCCGGCAGCGGCCGAGGAGTGTCTCACCCTTGCGCTGGAGCGCTTCGAGGAGCTGGGCGTCGTCTTCGACGCCGCCCTGACAAAGGAGCGGCTCGCAGCGGTGGTGCCGAACGGTCGAGCGACTCGACTCCGTCGGGAGGCACTGGCCACCTACGAGCAGCTCGATGCGGCCCCACACGCGGAACGCCTGCAGGCAGCCTCGCGGGCCCTTGCGGGTCCGCGCTAGTGCCAGACCCATCTGCCGCGTCGTCGTCGCGGACGCCGAGGACGCGCAGCGTCGCCGGGCACAGCCAGGCGAGCAAATCGCCTAGCTTGGGACATACGGCGCCCAGTAGCGCGAGCGAGGCGCCTTCCGGCGCCTCGCTCATCACCTACTCGAGCGCGTAGATCAGGGTGTGCGCGGGCCTTGCGGCTGTCGCGAAATGCCCTCGACCACCTGTCCGGTGTCCTTGTCTTTCCCTTGCAGGGCGACGTCGGCCTGCGAAACCACGCCGACGAGGCGATCGTCCTCGGCGGTCACGGCCAGACGCCTCACCTGGTACTGCGCCATAACCTTCAGCGCGTCCGAGAGATCGTCGTCGGGACTCACGGTGAGAAGCTCGCGCGAGGAGACCTCGGACGCCGGCATCCCGCGCGGATCCTTGCCCTTGGCGATGGCGCGTACCACGATGTCGCGATCTGTGACGATCCCCACAAGCCGATCGCCTTCGACGACCGGAACCGCTCCCACATCTTCGGTTTCCATCACCTCGGCGACCTCGTTCAAAGGCGTCTGAGGCGTCACGGCACGCGGTCTCTGCGTCATGACATCTGCAACTTTGGTGCCCATTTTGGCTCCTTTCGGGGTTTCTTCAGTGTTTCCGGCATCACTTTCGTCAAACCGAGGTCCAGCGCGCCGTCGGCGGACACGCGATGAGAGAAGCCCTGCCTCGGCAGGGCTTCTCTCGTCGATGCGGCGGCTTCGTCAGTCGTCGTCGAAGCGGTAGGTGCCGTCCCAGTGCCAGATTCCTTTCGAATCAACCGAGACGACCGCGTCGGCCTGGAAGCGCTTGAACCTGCCGGTCCCGCCCGACAACGTCACGGCACCCTTCGCCGTGGCGAGGTTGAGCACCACGTGGCCCGACGCAGAAACGCCGTGCCCGGACGAAAGGACGATATCGGTGTCCAGGACGCCGTGGCCGGGGGCCTGACGATAAACGACTCTCATGCCGCGCTTGATCGTGGTGACGTTCGACGACGTGATCGTGCAGAACGAGCCGGCGGTGCCGTCGTACTCCGAACACTCCTTCGTGAGGTGCAGAGCTCCGCTTCGCGCCGCTGAATGTCCGGCGGCGCCCGCCGTCACGACGAGCGCGGCGCCGACGATCGCGACGACGCCGATGAGGCTGCGCTTCATGATGGGTCTCCTTCCCTGGTTTGACCCCGCTGCCCGATGCCGATCTCCTCTGCCGCGACGATGCGCGCGAACGGCACCCCGGCGACCGCGTTGGCGTCTCTGACGTCGTCGACCGTCTCTGCCTCGAAGCGGCAGAAGCACGACTCGTCGGTCGGAACGTACGTCGAGCCGAGGTACCTCACGCCCTGTCGACCTCTCGCCAGCCGGGCGAGCGCCGTCTCGAGCCAGGCACGGTCGTGTCCGGGGAGGTATCGCTCGACGAGGTAGGTCGGCATCTGCGTACCACGATCCGGCGCGGCGCGTGCGGCATCAACCGCACGAACTTGTGGATTTACTCGTGAGCCGCGATGCGCGCGGCGAGCTCGGTTCGGGAGCTGACTCCGAGCTTGCGATAGACCTTCGAGAGGTTCCAGGCGACGGTGTTCGGGCTGAGGCTGAGCTCGGCTGCGACATCACGGTTCCTCCGGCCGGCGACGACGAGCTCGACGATCTGCCGCTCGGTTTCGGAGAGCTCGTCGGGCGAGGCGGTGCGTCCGCCGATGCGACGCAGCTCGGCGTGCGCTCTCGCCGCCCAGAGGCGCGCGCCGAGCCGCTCGAAGCGGCCGGCGGCCAGCTCGAGCGTCTCACGAGCGTCACGCTTGTGCTGCGCTCGGCGCTGCACGGTTCCGAGCGCGAGCAGCGCCCGGCCGAGCTCGAGTGGGTTCACACCTTGCGGCGGGTCGGGCTCGACGGTCGTCGTCCGCAGCACCTCGATCGCAGCCTCGTGCTCGCCGCGCGCAGCGAGGAGGAGTCCCCGGCAACGGTCGGCGAGGGGACGGAGTGCGGTGTCCGATTCCGCCGCGCGCTCGTCGAGCAGAGCCAGCAGCCGCTCCGCTCCCGGGAGGTCACCCGTGTCGATGAGCGCCTCGATCCCTACGGAGCCCGCGACCTGACCGAGGACCTCGTCGAACTCGGTGACGTCCGCGAAGAGGGGTGCGGTGAGCCGCCACGCCGCACCTGCGTCACCGCAGGACAGCTCGAGCGACGCGAGGGCGCGGGTCAGACGATGGATGGCCCCGAGGTACCCGACGCCCCCGGCAGCGCGCAGGAGGTTCGGGGATCTCGGCGCGCGCTTTCTCCGCTTCGCCCCTGTACGCGTTGATCTCGGCGAGGACCATCACACAGAGCGACTCGACCTGCTCACGCCCGGTCTGTTGGGCGAGCTCGATTCCCTCGTCGCACAGCTCCGTCGCTACATCCCACGCCCCGGCGGCGACCTCCAGCCGGCCGCGGAACATCAGGTAGCCAGTGAGCACAGGATCGGCTCGGCGGGCGGCGTCAGCGATCAACGCCGTCCAGAGGGCGCGGCCCTCCTCGTACCGATCGGCCCGGGCGAGCATCCGTGCCAGCGTCGCGCGCGCATCGCTTCGCGCGGCACCGAGGCCCCGCAGTCGGGGCGGGGTATCTGGGCTCGCGTGCTCGTCCTCGCCGGCGGCTCGTTCGAGCTCGATCGCGCGGTCGACCAGGTCCCGCCGGATGCGCCCGGTCCGCCAGAACGTGACCTCGGCCAGGGTCGCGAGGGTTACTGCGAGCTGCTCTGGGTCGCGGTCCTGCTCCGCGAGCTGGAGAGCTGCTTCCGCGTATCGCATCCCGTCCGGGCCGCCTCCACCTGCGGCCGCCATCCACGCAAGCCCGCAGAGGATGTCGATCCTTTCGCGGAGCTCGAGGCCCGGCTCGGCCAGCGCACGAGTGCAGAGGATCTCGGCGGCGCGAAACCCCTCCTTCTCCCAACGCACCCACGCAAGGCGACTGAGCGCCTCCGCTCTGGCCGCGCCGCGGCCCGGCGAGCCGAGGACAGCTTCGAGCAGCTCGGAGGCTCTGGTCGTGTCGCCCGCGTAGTCGCAAAGCTGGGCGGCCGTGATGCGCCGTCGGTCGAGCTCGTCGACGTCGTCGGGTGGAGTCGCACCGACAGCAAGCTCGGCGAGCTCCGCCGCGGCCAGCGCCGCGCCGCGGGCGCGGGCGTGCGCCGCTCCTGCGTCGAGGGCGGCCGCGACCTCCTCGTCCGCGCCGATCACCGCGATGGCGAGATGGCGCGCTCGCTCTTCGAGATCGAGGTCGAGCTCCGCGAGCCGACGATGGAGGCCACGTCTCCAGTGGAGCGGCATCCCGGAGTAGCAGGCGGGCCCCAGGAGCGGATGCGTGAACTGGATTCGGTCGCCGTCGAGCTCCAGCAAGCCTCGAGCCCGCGCTCGCTCGATGTCGTCGACGGTGGAGACGAAGAGCGGTTCGAGTAGCGGCACCGTGGGAACGGCAAGGGCGGCAACGGCAACGAGCGTCTCGCGGACGCGCGCGGGCAACGCCTCCAGGCGGTCGGCGACGATGCTCTCCAGGCTCTTGGGCAGTGAGATGACGCCGCCGACCTCGCGGATCGTTCCGTCGACCAGCCCGCGGCCTAGCTCGAGCGCGTAGAACGGGTTCCCGCCCGCCGCCTCGTGCACGCGTACGAGAGACGGCCGAGGCAGGTTCACGGACAGTCGTTCCGCTAGCAGGCGATGAATCGCGCCAATCGAGAGCGGCTCGAGCGGGAGCCGCTCCAACGCCACGAAGGCACGGTCGAGGTCGAGCGGCGCCTGCACGGGCCGCCCACGCACGGTCGCGAGAACGCCGACGGGCTGGCCGTCCAGCCGCCGGAGCATGAAGCCGAGGACGTCCGCCGAGCTCGCGTCCATCCATTGCACGTCGTCGAGCGCGACGAGAAGCGGCCCCTTCTGAGCGAGCGTGCTCACGGCAGCGACCAGCGCGACCCCGAGCACGCGTACCTCTGGCGGCGGCCCGTCGGGCTCGCGCAGCAGCAATGCGATCTCGAGTGCACGCCGTTGCATCGGAGCCAGCGACGGCAGCGTCTCGTCCAGGGTCGGCGTGAACAGATCACCGATCGTCGCGAACGCCATCTGGGCCTCTGCCGGCGCTGCCCGCGCGGTGAGGACGCGGAACCCGCTCGCCCGTGCGGCGCGCATACCCTCGTGCAGGAGTGCGGTCTTGCCGATTCCGGCCTCGCCCTCGATCAGCAGCGCCCGTCCACCCGCCGGCACGGCCTCGACGAACCGAGCGAGGGCCTTCACCTCCGACCGTCTGCCGATGATCGGCTCTGCCATTGCAGCCTCCCACGTGCATTGTCAACAGAACGTTGCGATAGCTACAAGCGCCTCGGCCGATCCATGGCACTAGCCTCCAGGTTCCACGGATGGTGAACCCCACGCGAATCTCGGCGAGCGACGGCGACTGCGTCCAGCGGGTCGCGGCGACCTGCGGCGAGTCGCCGATGTGGTCCGTTCGCGAGCAGGCGCTCTACTGGACGGACAACCTCGGCGGGCGCATCCACCGGTTGGAGCCCGAGCGGGAAAGCGCCCAGAGCTTCGTGCTCGGCCAGAACGTGATGACCATCGGCCTGCGGGAACGTGGCGGGCTCGTGCTCGCGCTCGCCAAGCAACTCGCCTTCTACGAGCCTGGAGGCGAGCTCGAGCTACTCATGCGCGTCGAGCAGGACCAGCCACGCAACCGCTTCAACGACGGCAAGGTCGACCGTCGCGGCCGCTATTGGGCCGGCACGATGAACGACGTCGAGTGGGACAAGCCGTCCGGCTCGCTCCACCGCATCGACCCAGGCCTCGAGCTAAGCCGACATCAAGCTGCGGTGATCTGCGCCAACGGGCTCGGCTGGAGCCCCGACAACCGCACCTTCTACTTCTGCGAAAGCTTCCGCTACGCGATCTTCGCCTACGACTTCGACCTCGACGCCGGCACCCTCTCGGGCCGGCGAGTGTTCGCGACCGTCGACCGGAGCAGCGGGGCGTTCCCGGACGGGCTCACGGTGGATGCCGAGGGCGGCGTCTGGAGCGTGCAAAACGGCGCCGGCCGAGTGGTGCGCTACGCCCCCGACGGCAGGGTCACGCACGAGGTCGAGGTGCCGCTTCCCCAGCCCACGAGCTGCATCTTCGGCGGGGTTGACCTGGACGTCCTCTACATCACCACTTCGCGCCAGAACATGACCCCCGAGCAGCTCGAGCGATACCCGCTCTCGGGCAGCGTGTTCGCCGTGCGACCCGGCCCGCGTGGCTTGCCGGAGCCGCACTTCGCAGGGTAGGTCACTGAGCGCCCGGCGATCGGGCGTAAGCACGTGCGCGCAGGCGGCGCCGACCGAGGATCTCGCGTGCGGCATTGAGCCCGGGCGTGCCCATCACGCCGCCTCCCGGGTGGGCGGCGGCGCCGCAGAGGTACAAACCCCCGAGCGGCGTCCGGTAGCGCGCATAGCCGGGGACGGGACGGAAGGCGAACAGCTGACCGGGAGTCATCGCGCCCTGAAAGATGTTGCCGCCCGTGAGGTTGAAGACACGCTCGAGATCGAGCGGCGTGAGCACCTGGCGGGCCAGGACCGAGCGCTTGAAGTTCGGTGCGTACTGGTCCAGCACGTCGAAGCAGCGGTCGGCGAACTCTTCGCGCCGGTCGTCCCAGGAGCCGTCCCGCAGCTCGTACGGCGCGTACTGGACGAACATCGACATGAGATGACGCCCGGGTGGCGCGACCGTCGGGTCCACCACCGAGGGAATCGTGCATTCGAGGACCGGCTCCGCGGAGGCGCGCCCGTACTTGGCGTCGTCGAACGCGCGCTCGATGTAGTCCTGGTCAGGACAGATGTGGATCGTTCCGCGATGCTGAGGCCCCGGCTCCGTGCCCGGCAAGGCCCGGAAGCTCGGAAGCTCGGCCAGAGCCACATTGATCTTGAGCGAGGCGCTGGCGTAGCTGATCCGCTCGACGTCGGCCACGAACGCCTCTGGGAGCACGTTTCGGTCGAGCAGCTTCAGAAACGTCACGTGCGCGTCGGCGTTGCTGGCCACGACCGGGGCGCGGTACTCGTCGCCGCCGTCCAGCGTCACGCCGACGGCTCGGCCGTCGCGCACGAGGATGCGCGTCACCTCCGCGTCGCAGCGGATGTCGGCGCCGAGATCCCTGGCGACGCCCGCCAACGCCTGCGTGATTCCGCCCATGCCGCCGCGCATGTACCCCCAAACGCCTCGCCTGCCGCCGGCCTCACCCATGACGTGGTGAAAGAGCACGTACGCGGTCCCCGGCGTCGACGGGCTCGCCATCGCGCCGATGACCGCATCGGTCGCCAGCGTTCCCTTCAGCTCTTCTGACTCGAACCAGCGATCGAGGATCGGGCGTGCGGCACCGGTGAGGATCTCGACCGCCTCGCCGGCGCCGTCGCCGAGCCCCCGGAACGCGCGTCGAAGCGACAGCAGCGTGCGGAGGTCGCCGAGCCGCGGCTTGAGCAGATCGGGCGGCGGCATCGTGAGGGTAGGCTCGACGACGCGCGCCACGCGCTCGAGCATCGCCTCGTAGCGCGGATAGCGCTCGGCGTCGCGCTTGCTGAACTTGCCGATCTCGGTGCGGGTCAGGTCGGCGTCCGGGCTCATCATCAGCGAGCGTCCGTCCGGGAACGGCGTAAACGACGAGGGGTCTCGGGCGAGGACCTCGTAGCCGTAGGCGGCGAGCTTCAGGTCGCGAACGATCTCGGTGTGGAACAGACTGTTCACGTAGGCGGCAGTGGAGACCTTGAAGCCCGGGAACGTCTCCTCGGTGACGCAGGCGCCGCCGACCACGGAGCGCCGCTCGAGGACGAGCACGCGCAGCCCGGCGCGCGCCAGGTAGCACGCGGTCACCAGCCCGTTGTGCCCGGCGCCGATCACGATGGCGTCGTATTGCGAGGGGCTCGCCGCCATGCCGGCAGCGTACGGAGAGCGCGCTGCTCTCGCTGAGCGGGACCGCCGCCGTTGCCCAACGCCTCGGACTTCCACGATCTGTGCGAGATGATCGCTCGGTGAGCGCAAGACCACTGCCATCCGGCACGGTCACGTTCCTCTTCACCGACGTCGAGGGGTCGACGCGCCTGCTTCAGGAGCACGGCCCCGCCTACGCGGGTCTCCTGGACGAGCACCGGCGTGCGATCCGCGAGGCCTTCGGGCGACACAACGGCATCGAGGTCGACACCCAGGGTGATGCCTTCTTCATCGCCTTTTCGCGAGCGGCCGACGCCGCCGCCGCCGCGAGCGATGCGCAGGGGGAGCTCGAAAGTGGGCCGATCCGGGTCCGAATGGGTATCCACACCGGTGAGCCGCTCGTGACGCCTGACGGCTACGTCGGCATGGACGTGCACCGCGCGGCGCGGATCGCAGCCTCCGCGCACGGCGGCCAGATCGTCGTCTCCGAGACGACGCGGCGCCTCCTCCAATCAGACGCTCCGCTCCGCGACCTCGGCGAGCACCGCTTGAAGGACCTGGTCGGCGCGGAGCGCCTCTTCCAGCTCGGAGAGGGCGACTTCCCGCCGCTCCGGACGCTCGACGCGACCAATCTGCCCGGTCGTCTCGATCCCGCTCATCGGCCGCGAGCAGGAGCTCGAGGAGCTCGAGGCGATGCTCTCGAACGGGACGCGCCTTCTCACCCTCACGGGGCCCGGCGGCACGGGCAAGACACGCCTCGCGCTCCAGGTCGCAGCGGAGCTCGTCGGGAGGCTCCACGACGGCGTCTTCTGGGTGCCGCTCGCGGGTCTCACGGATCCGGAGCTTCTCCCCTCGGAGATCGCCCAGACAATCGGCGCGCCTGACGACCTCACGGGATTTCTCCGCGGAAGGGAGCTCCTGCTCCTCCTCGACAACTTCGAGCACCTCCTTGCCGCCGCTCCGGTCGTGAGCGCTGTCCTCGCGGCCTGCGCCGAAGCGCGCGTGCTCGTCACGAGCCGAGCGCCGCTTCGCGTGGCCGGGGAGCAGGAATACGGTCTCGAGCCGCTTTCGCAGACCCAGGCCGCCGCCCTCTTCGTCGAGCGCGCCCGAGCGGTCGGGCGCGAGGTCGCACCCGACGCGACCGTGGAGACGATCTGCCGCCGCCTCGACGGCCTTCCGCTCGCGGTCGAGCTCGCCGCGGCGCGGACGAAGCTCCTCGCACCCGAGCGGCTCCTCGAGCGGCTGGACTCGGCCCTCTCTGTCCTGACCAGCGGCGCGCGGGACGCGCCCGAGCGCCAGCGGACCCTGCGGGCGACGATCCAATGGAGCTACGACCTGCTCGACCCACGCGCCCGCGAGCTCCTCGCCCGGCTCTCGGTCTTCGCCGGCACGTTCCCGCTGGTCGGCAGCCGAGGAGGTCTGCGGCGCGGAGCTCGACGACCTCGGCGCCCTCGTCGACTACAGCCTCGTCAAGCCGATCGGCGACGACCGGTTCCTCATGCTCGAGACCATCGGCGAGTACGCGCTCGAGAAGCTCAGAGACGGAGACGAGGAGGAAGAGCTCCGCCGGCTGCACGCGGTGTACTTTGCGGCGCTTGCCGAGCGGGCCTACAGCGAGCGCTTCGACGCGGAGGCCGAGTGGTCCGCGCAGCTCGACAGCGACCACGACGATTTGCGCGCTGCACTCGATTGGCTGTCGGAGAACGACCGCGATCGAGCTCTCGAGCTCGCCGGTGCCCTCGGGTGGTTCTGGCTTTCACGCGGGCTCCTTCGCGAGGGACGCGGGCGCCTCACCGCGGCGCTGGCTGCATCCGCCATGACCGGTCGCCTCCGCGCTCGCGCTCTCACGTCCGCCGGCGCGCTGCTCGCGCGGCAGGGAGACGCGGCCGCGGGGATCGCCGAGCTCGACGCGGCGGTCGAAATGTGGCGCGAGGTCGGCGACGACGACGAGCTCGCATCGGCGCTCGACAGCCTCGGCTGGCCGCTCGTCTACGACGCGAACGACAACCCGCGGGCGCTCGAGGCGTTCGAGCAGAGCGCGGAGCTTCGCCGGGAGCTCGACGACGCGCCGGGGATGACCCGTGCGCTCGTCGGCATTGCGCAGGTGCTCGTCGCAATGGGCGAGACCGAGCGCGCCGAGGCGATCGCCCACGACCTGCTCGACAGGGCGGCCGGCGATGCGCGGACGGAGCACTTCGCGTACCACTTCCTCGCCGACTGCGCGCTCATCCGTGGCGACCCCGAAGAGGCGGGGCCGCGTTACCGCGAGAGCCTGCGGGCCGCGCTTCCGCTCGGCGACGTCGTCGAGACGAGCTTCGAGGTCCAGGGTGTGGCGATGTCGCAGGCCGGGGCAGGGAATCCCCGCCTCGCCTTCATCCTCGCCGGCTCGGTCGAAGCGCTCTGGGAGTCGCTCGGACTGTCGATTTCGATTGGGTTCTGGAACGTGCTGCTCGAGCGATACCTGGCTCCTGCGCGCGCGTCGCTCGGGGACGAGTACGACGCCGTCCTTCGTGAGGGGCGCGAGCTGGCATTCGACGACGCGGTCGGGCTTGCGCTGCGCGACGAGTAGCGTTACCCACCGTGGTGACGCCAGAAGAGATCGGTCAGGTCAAGGTCTTCGCGCCTCTGAGCGCCGATGACCGGGATCGGCTGACCCGCGTGGCGGCCGACATCAGCCTCGTGCCGGGCGAGTACGCGGCTCACGAGGGCGACGAGGGAGCGCTCTTCGCCGTGCTCGAAGGCCGAATCGAGGCGACGAAGCTCGTCGACGGGATCGAGCGCGTCGTCGGCGCGCGCGGCCCCGGGGAGATCTTCGGAGAGGTGCCGATCACGCTCGGGACGGTGTTCCCCGCCGGCTTCCGGGCTGCCGAGGCGTCACGCGTGATGCGGATCGAGCCCCACGACTATCACGCGGTTGCATCCGTGCAGCCGGGCCTCGTCAAGGAAGTCGGCAGGCTCGCGAGCTTCCGGATCGGCGGCCGCGGCGGCCTCCAGGGGATCATCGCCGAGCCGCAGCCGCCTCGGGCAATCGTGCTCGGGCAGCAGTGGGATCCCGCGTGTGGGGAGCTCCGCCGCTTCCTCGACCGCAACCAGGTCACGTTCAAATGGCTTCAGCCCGACGCACCGGATGCGGCCGACGAGTGGGGCGGCCCGCTGCCGCCTGAGGAAGACCGCCCGGTCGTTCGCGTCGTCGACGGGAAGACCGTCGTGCGACCGCAGCTGCGCCGGGTTGCGGAACTGCTCGGCCTCGGCACCGAGCCGGCGCTGGCGGAGTACGACACGGTGATCGTCGGCGCCGGCCCCGCAGGGCTGGCGGCCGCGGTGCACAGCGCGTCGGAGCGCCTTCGCACGATCGTGATCGAGCGCGAGGCGCCGGGCGGACAGGCGGGCACCTCCGCCCGCATCGAGAACTACCTCGGCTTCCCGTCGGGCGTCTCCGGCCACGAGCTGGCGAGCCGCGCACTTCAGCAGGCGCGGAGGCTCGGGGCCGAGATCCTGGTCACCCGGGCGATCACGCGGCTCGACCCGGGGCCGCGCCGCGTCCATCTCGACGGCGGCGACGTCCTCCAGGCGCGGGCGGTCATCCTCGCCTGCGGTGTCGCGTGGCGTCAGCTGTCGGTCGACGGCTTCGAGCGGCTGGCCGGAAAAGGCGTCTCTTACGGAGCGGCACGCAGCGAAGCGCCGAACACGCATGGGTTGGACGTCCACATCGTCGGTGCGGGCAACTCCGCGGGGCAGGCGGCGGTGTTCTTCTCGACGCACGCGAGGAGCGTCACGATCCTCTACCGCGGCGAGAACCTCGAGAAAGCCATGGCGCGCTACCTCGTCGATCAGATCTCGGCGCGGCCGAACATCCGGATGCTGTTCCAGACGGAGGTGGTGGCCGCCCACGGTGACGTGTCGCTCGAAGCGATCGACGTCCGCAACTCCGAGACGGGAGAGACCACGCGGCTCGAATCGGGCGGCCTGTTCCTCTTCATCGGCGCCGATGCCGAGACGTCGTGGCTGCCGACCGAGATCGCGCTCGACCCGAGGGGATTCGTGCTCACGGGCTCCGAGGTGAAGGCCGCCGGAGGCTGGGACCTCGACCGCGATCCGTACCTCCTCGAGACGAGCGTGCCGGGCATCTTCGCGGCCGGGGATGTCCGCCTCGGCCCCGTCAAACGGGTCGCCGCCGCCGTCGGCGAGGGCAGCATGGCGGTCGCGTTCGCGAGTCAGTACCTGCGGGACGGCGAAGCGCTCACCTCTCGATCAGCTCCTTGAACGCGGGCTCCTCGCGGATCGCGTCGAAGTCGGAATCGTTCTTCGCGTAGTTGCGGAACTGCTCGGAGAGCTCGATCGCCCGCCGGAGGTGATCCAGCGCCTCGGCCTTCTGACCGCTGAGGCTCTCGCAGCAGGCGACGTTGTAGAACAGCAGGGCGTACTGCGGATTGGCCTCGATCAACTCGCGGCCGCGCTCGACGACCTGGGCATAGTCACCCGCCTCGTAGAGCGGTCGAATCGGAGCCCAGAGCTCCCAGCCGAGCGGGTCGTACGGCTTTCCAGGGGTTCCGCCGACGGCGACGATGGTGGTTCCGGCCTCCTCTGCGAACGCCGTTCGGTTCACGCGGGCCGGGACGAAGACGAGCGTGCCGGCGGGCGCGTCCCGACGCTCGCCGTCGAGCTCGAACGTGGCGCGGCCCTGGACGACAACGTAGAGCTCCTCGTCACGGTCCGGCGTCTCCTCGTCCGACTCGGCCTCCTGGTGCTCGTTGATGATCCGGTCGCCCGCGTTCCGCCCCGTCCAGGCGGTGACGCCGAAGGCCGTGATGCCAAAGTGGTGCCGCACCGGCCGCATCGGTTCGCGGCCGTCGTCCAGCTCGGGAATGTCGTCGACGTGCTCGACCGCATAACTACTCATCCGGAACCCCCTGTCTCCCTCGTGCCGACGGCGCCGAGTCTACGACAGCTCGACCATGACCTTGATCGACTCGCGGTCGTTCATCGCGCGGTACCCGTCGGGCACCTCCTCGAGCCCGATGCTCCGATCGAAGACGCGGCCGGGCTCGATCCTGCCTTCCAAGACGTCCGGCAGCAGCTCCTCGATGTAGGCGCGCGCGGGTGACGGGCCGCCCGAGATCGTCACGTTGTCGAAGAACGTCGTGATCCCCTGCGGAATCGCCTCCTCCTGCGGCAGGCCCACCCGGCCGACGGCGCCGCCCGGACGGACGATGCTCAAGGCCGTGACCGTCGACTCTCCGTGGCCGACACACTCGAGGGCGGAGTGGACCCCGAGGCCATCCGTCAGCTCGTGCACGCGTTCGACCGCCTCGTCTCCACGCTCGGGGACGACGTCGGTCGCGCCGAACTCCTTGGCGAGCGCGATCCGGTCTGGATGGTGGCCGAGGATGATGACCTGCTCGGCGCCGAGCCGTCGCGCGGCGATCACGCCGCACAGCCCGACGGCGCCGTCGCCGACGACCGCGACGGTCTTCCCGGGCCCGACGTTCGCGCGGCGAGCCGCGTGGTGGCCGGTCGCCATGACATCCGAGAGCGTGAGCAACGAGGGCATCAGCTCGTCGTCGGGGCCGACCGGCAGCGGCACGAGCGTTCCGTCCGCCTGCGGCACGCGGACGGCCTCGCCCTGGCCGCCGTCGACACCGTCGACGCCGTACCTGCCTCCGTGCAGGCAGGAGGTGTGAATGCCCTCCCGGCAGAGGACGCAGGTGCCGTCGGACCACACGAACGGGGTGACGACCAGGTCGCCGGTCTTGACGGTACGGACGTCGGCGCCGGTGCCTTCGACCAGGCCGATGAACTCGTGTCCCATGCGGCGCCCGGTCTCGCTCGGCTCCATCGATTTGTAAGGCCATAGGTCGCTGCCGCAGATCGCGGCGCGTGTGACGCGCACGAGCGCGTCGGTCGGCTCTGCCAGCTGGGCGTCGGGAACGGTCTCCACGCGAACGTCGCCGGCGCGGTACATCACAGTTGCTCTCATACCCACCATGCAAGCACGGGTCCGGGGTTGCATGACGACCGGACCGCGAAACATTCGACCAGGAGGCTCACGATGCAGATCACGAGGAACACCACCGAGACAACAGCCGGGCCGAGTGAATGGTTCACCGGAGCGGTCTACCTCGACGCCGTCGCAACCCCGTCGGGTGCGTCACGCGTGAGCTGCGAGCAGCGTGCACTTCACGCCGGGCGCCCGCAACGCGTGGCACACGCACCCGAACGGCCAGACGATCTGGGTCCTCGAAGGGGTCGGCCTCTGCCAGCGGCGGGGCGGGCCGATCGAGATCATCCGCCCGGGCGACCGCGTCTTCTTCGAGCCCGGCGAGGAGCACTGGCACGGTGCCTCGGCCACGCGCTTCATGGCCCACCTGGCGATGCTCCAGGTCGACGACGAGGGCAACAACGCGACGTGGGGCGACCACGTGACCGACGAGGAGTACGCAGCGGCGCCGGCTATCGACGACTGACGTTCGTCAGCTCAGCTGGCTGAACATGTCGTTCCCGCTGGCCGTCGTCTCCGGGACTTCCTGGAGGACGTCCCAGTGCTCGATCATCTTGCCGTCGTCGTCGAAGCGCCAGATGTCGACCGCAGCCATGTTGAAGGTCTTGTAGTGCGAGTGGGCGGCGACGAGGTCGCCCACGGCGATCACGCGGTACACGTCGACGTCGACCGGCCCGACGGGCCTGAAGAACTCCTTGACCGCCTGCAGACCGTTGCCGGCCTGCGGGTTGTGCTGGACGTAGCTCTCGGCGATCAGATCGTCGAACGCCTCGACGTCGCCCGCCCGGAACGCGTCGAAGAGGCGCGCGACCGTCTGCTTGTTCTGCTCGGTGTCTGCCATCGCTCCTCCTTGGTGCTCGACCGACTACGTGCACGAGCCGGACCCTAATCGCCGAGGACCCGCTCGATGCCGGAAGCTCAGCCGCCGAGCACGGCTTCCGCGGCTGACGAGGGCTCGGGATCGGGGATCCGCGTCATCCGAAAACCGTTCAAGAGGCCGAGAAGCGCTGCGATCAGCGGGACGAGCAGCGCAATCTGGAGCGCGATCGGACGCGAGTCGGTGTTGATGTCGAGGATCTCCTCCTGCACGGCCTCCGGCTGGCCCTCGAGGAGCTGGTCGAGCTCGGTGTTCGTCATCACCTCGGCGTTTTCCTCGAGCCCGTCCGCGACCTGCTCCTGCTGGGCGGGCGTGAGGACGTCGCTCGAGTCCGCCTCGTGGGTGAAGACGAGCGCCAGCGAGGCGAGCATGATCGCGCCGGCGAACGCGAGCCCGAAGGCCAGGCCGAACGACCCGCCGGCGGAGTTGACGCCGGCCGCCTCGCTCACCCGCTCCTCCTCGATGGGGGAGAGGGTGTAGTTGTTGAGCTGCGAGACGAGCAGGCCGAGCCCGGCGCCGGCGAGCGCGAGCGGGATCGCCATCGCCCAACCCGAGTCCGCGCGCGGCACGATCGGGAGCAGCACCGCGACGCCGACGACGAGCAGCAGAAAACCGGCCGTGATGATGCGGCTCGGACTGCGATCGCCCGCCTTGCGCCCGGCCAGCAACGCGACGGCGAACATGGTCAGCGAGAGCGGCGCGAGCGACAGGCCGGCCTCCAGCGCGTCGTACTCGAGCACCATCTGGAGGTAGATGGGAAGCGCGATCATCAGGCCTCCGAGCGAGATCTGCTGCAGCGTCTGGGACGAGATCCCGAGCCGGAAGTACTTCGACGCGAACAGGCCGATGTCGATCAGCGCCGGCTTTCCCTCGCGCTTGCGCCGCGCGAGCCACCAGACGAGCGACCCGAGCGCGACGACGCCCACGGCGATCAGGGCGAAGACGGCCTCGCCGCCCTCCTCCCAGACGAGGATCCCGAGCACGACGCCGCCCATGCCGACCGCCGAGAGGATCGCGCCCACGATGTCGACGCCCCGCGAGCCCGTGTACGGCACGTCGTGGACGAGCCTGCTGCCCGCGAGCACGATCGCGATGATCACGACCTCGCCGCCGAACGCGACCCGCCAGGACAGGTAGGTCGTGATGAACCCTCCGAGCAGCGGCCCGACCGCGGCGGCGATGGCGGCAGCGGCGCCGACGAGCGCGTACGCCTTGCGCTGCATCGCGCCCTCGAAGTTCCCGTGGATCAGCGACTGCATCGACGGCAGCAGCAGGGCCGCTCCGAGGCCTCCGACGATCGCCCAGAAGATCACGATCGGGAGCAGGCTCTGCGACAGCGTCATCGCGAGCGCTCCGGCCGCATAGCCGAGCAGGCCGAGCACGTACGCGCGCTTGCGACCGAACAGGTCGCCGATCTTGCTGCCGATCAGGATGAACGCGGCCGAGACGAGCGCCTCCAGCGCGATCGCCGATTGGACGCCGCTGGCGGTGGCGTCGAGGTCGTGCACAACGGCCGAGATGGACACGTTCATCAGCGACGTGTCGACCACGAGGACGAACATCGCCATCGCGAGCAGAATCGCGAGCCGCTGGTCCCCGCTCGACTCGACTGGGTTGGCGACGCTCCGGCGGGGCTCACTGCGTCGCCGTCGGGCACGGGCGCATCATCCTCCATGGATCGGCGGGCGCGTCGCTGTCAGCACCTGAACTGCTTCCGCCGGTGCGGCGCAGGCGCCTAGCGCACAGCCGTCGACTTGTGCATGACCCAGCCGAGCCCGGCGCCGGGCCGTTCGGGGAGGTCGCGGAGGTCGCGAAGCCCGGCGCGCAGCTCCGCCTCGCTCGCACCGGGCAGCTGTGCGAGCGCGCCGAGAGCGCTCTCCACGACGTCGGCCGCGTAGTTCGCCTGGCGGGACAGGTCCTCGCCGGTCCACCAGAACGGGCGCTCGCCCTCGTCGATGTCGCGGAAGCCGGCTTCGCCGAGCCATGCCGGCAGCCGTGTGCCGGCATCGCTCCAGCCCGAGGCCGCCATGCCGGCCGCCATGGCGTCGAACAGCGCCTGCATCGCCCGCGTCGTGGGCTCGGCCCGAACGGTCCCGTAGTCGACCTCGATCGCGGTGATCCGGCCGCCCGGAACGAGGACGCGCCGCGCCTCGCGCAGGGCCGCAACCGCGTCGGGGATGTGCTCCAGCAGCCACATCATCCAGACGTGGTCGAACGACTCGTCGTCGAACGGGAGCGCGAGCGCGTCGGCCTCGACGAGGTCGGCGGTGACGCCGGAACGCTCGAGATGCCCACGGGCGTACTCGAGCTGCTTCGGCTCGATGTCGACGCCGGTGAGCCGCACGTCCCGGAACTCCTGCCCCAGCACCGCGAGCACGGCTCCTACTCCGGTGCCGACCTCGAGCAGGCGGGTCCCGGGAGCCAGCTCGGTCCCGTCGGCGATGAGCCGGTGCCGCCAGTGCTCCGCCTGCTGGACGAGCCGCTCCTGCTCGGGAGTGCCGTAGCCGTGAACGTAGTCGCCCACCGACGCAGAAACGCGCCTCCGGTGTTCAGTCTTCCCTAGACGCCCGTCGCGTACGTTGCACCTGCAATGAACCAGATGCGAGGCGAACGCGGCGAGTTCGTGCTCGACACGCCCGTCGTGAGGGCGTTCGTCGCCGAGGTCGAGTCCGCGATCGCCGACGCCCCTTCACCCGAGTCTGCGTGCGATGCGATCAGGCCGCGGTTCGGCGAGCTGCTCGCCGATCCCGACTGGCTCCCGGCCGAATACCAGGCGGCCGCCGAGGAGAGCGGCATGGGCGGCGGCATCGGCCAGTGGCTGCTCTACCGCGCGGAGGACGGATCGCTGTCGCTCTTCTCGCTCGTCGTGCCGGCGGGCTCGGAGACGCCGATCCACGACCACCTCGCCTGGGGCCTGGTCGGCCTCTATCGCGGCACGCAGGACGAGGAGATCTACTCGCACGGCGACGGCAGGCTCGAGCTCGTCGAGCGGCGGTCGATCGTCCCGGGCGACTTCTACGTCCTGATCCCGCCGCGCGACGACATCCACCGTGTGCGCACGACCTCCGCCGAGACGTCGGTGTCGATCCACCTGCTGACGAACGACACCGGCTGCGTCTGGCGGCACGCCTACGACGCCGAGTCCGGCGAGGCGAGGCCCTTCCGCTCGGGCTACATCAACGTCGCCTGCGACGACAACTAGTCGAGGAGCTGATCGAGCCCACGGGTCAAGCCGACCCGTCCGGGGAGCGCCCGAATCGCGAGCAGCGTCCCGGCCACGTAGGGCGCCGCGCTCTCGCCCGCGTCGTGTCGGATCGAGAGGCGCTCGCCCTCGGCCGCGAACAGCGTCTCGGTGGAGACCGTGAAGCTCGGCAGCCTCAGCGAGTGCACCTGTGTGCCCGCGACGGCCGCACCGCGCGCCTCCGGCGAGCCGAGCGTCCGCTCGACCGGAACGGCGGTCGCGGGAGGGCGAACGGCCGCGAGCCGCTCGGCGACCTCCCGCGCGGTGCCGCTCGGAGCATCCGGCTTCCCGGCGCTGGCGTAGTCGACCACCTCCCAGTGCTCGAGGTGACGAGCCGCCTCGGTCGCGAAGCGGAGGAGCAGGGCGGCGGTGATGGAGAAGTTCCCCGCGGCGATCACCCCGACCTGCCGCTCCCGAGCCAGCGCGTCGATCTCGTCGTAGTCCGAGGCGGTGAGCCCGCTGGAGCCGACGACGCGGCCACGCCTCGATCCACCGCGGCGAGCACGTTGCCCTTCACGGCCTCGGCGTGCGTGTAGTCGACGAGCACGTCCGGCCGCGTCTCGTCGAGCGCCTCCGCGACGGAGGAGAAGTGGCCTGGATCGGAGCGCGAGACGCCTGCGACGAGCTCCAGGTCGGCCGAGGCCCTGATGCCGTCCGCGACTGCGCTGCCGGTCCAGCCCGTGATGCCGGCGACGCACACGCGAAGCTCAGCCACGGCCGAGACCGTACTAGAGGCGTGGGCCTAGGGACACACGGCGCGATAGGAGCGCCGAGGGAGCAAGTCGCGCCACTCGGCGACGGTCAGGTTGCGGTGGGCGATCTGGCAGGCGTGCCGGCGCCAGGCGTGGGGATCGACGTTCCACACCATGCCGGTCCCCGAGCCGAAGACTGCGATCAGGTGCTTCCCGTCGGGGTCGTACACGCCCCAGCCGCCGGTCTCGGCGCCGGGGAGCGGTTCGCCGATGAGCTTCCCGGACGCGACGTCCCAGAGCCTGAAGTTCCCGTCGCCGCTCGTCGTTGCGAGCTGCGTCCCACTCGGGTTGAAGGACAGGCTCAGGACGAGCGAGTTGTGACCGCCCAGTGTGGGGCCGACTCGACGCCCGTTGGACGGGTCCCAGAAGTCCACGTTTCCCGGCAGGTCTCCGGTCGCGAGCGTCTTGCCGTCGGGCGAGAAGCGGATGGTGAGGATCGCGTCCTCGTGCGGAATCGTCCGCTCGTGTGCGCGACGCTCGACGTTCCAGATCACGATGTCCGGCACCAGGCCTGCCGCAGCGACCAGCTTCCCGTCCGGACTGAAGTCGACGTCCTGGAAGGAGCCCGTCGAGCGATCGGTTCCGATCTCCCGGCCGGTCGCGAGCTCGTACACCCGCATGATCCCGTCCACACCTGCGGTCGCAATGAGACGATCGTCGGGCGAGATGGCGATCCCCGTGGCGCCGCCGTCTCCGGCGGGCCCGAGCAGGCGGACGATCTTGCGAGAGGCCACGTTCCAGACGACGGTGTTCGGCAGGTCCCCGGTGGCTGCGAGAAGTCGGCCGTCATGGCTGAACGCCAGCGAGTCGATCTCGTTGAGCGGGCCGCGCAACTCGCCGACCACGGACTGGTCCCGCGAACGCCAGAGCGTCACTCGTCTCGGACCGGGCGTGGTCGCGAAGACCGAGCTGTCGGGGCTCACCGCGACACTCGTCGAGGCGTTGGGCACCGGCGAGTGCGGGCCGCTGCCCGCCAGGGCGCGTGGGTTGAAGCGGAACGGTCTGCCGAGGCGGCGGTCGCCGCTGACGTCCCACACGATCATGCTCCCGTCGCTCGAGGCGGAGTACAGGGTGATCCCGTCCGGGCTGAACAGCGGACCGTTGGCGGCGGCCGCGTGACCCTCGAACCGCTCGCGCAGACTGACGGTCGGCACATCCCAGACGTCGATGCTGCCGTTGTCCGAAGCGCTCGCGAGAACCTTGCCGTCGGCGCTGAATGCGAGAGCCTCGACCCCGCCGGGCGCCCTGCGCGTCATCGGCCGCCGGCGCCCAGAACGCAGGTCGACGACCACGACGCTGCCCTCGGGAGTGCCGAAGGCCGCTGTGTCTCCCGCCGGTGAGAGTGCAGGCGAGCCCGAGACCGGGAAAGTGCGCACTCGCCTGAACGTCTTGGCGTCCAGCAGGAAGGACCTGTCCTCGCCGCTCGTCACGAGGAGGAGGCCGCGGTTCGTCAAGCCGACCAGACGGCCGCCTGGTACGGGCCGAGACCGCCGCACCTCCCGGCCGTCGAGAGTCCTGCGCACGACGAGCACCTGATCGGGCGGAGAGCTGGCCCCCGAGACGATCTCGCCGGCGATGAAGGTACGGCCGTCCGGGGCGAAGACGATGTCAGCCGTTACCGCGTGGTCCGCCGACGTGCGTGACGCCCGCACATGGTGGGTGCCTCGATCGACGATGAGAACCTCCGCCCGGCGTCCGTCAGTGCTTCCGATCGCCAACGTGCGGTTGTCCGGGCTGAACGCCAACCCCCGGACCGGTCGCACGATCGCCCCGAAGTAGCTGATCTGGGAGCTCGACGAGACCCGGGGCGGAATTTCCCGAAGCGTGCGGGCATCGATGAACGTCACGCTTCCGTCCGACCCACGGACGACAAGCGTCTTCCCGTCGGCGCTGAGCGCATCGTCGAGGACGCGTTCGCCCCCGCCGTGCAGCACCGCCAACGCCGCTGGGCTGCGGAGTAGCGCGGCGAGCAGGTTGCTCCGTGTGGCGACCGAGTCGTCCAGGTTCGCCCCCTCCCGTGCAAGTAGGAGCGAGCGGTCGAGACGCGGCTCGACGAGTGCCTGGGCACCCAAGCGCTGCGCGACTGCGGCCGTCTCCTGCGTGCGCGCGGTGCCCCACTGATGAGCTGCGATCGCGCCGGCGGTCAGGACCGCGAGCAGCAGCACGAGCGCCACGCCGAGCAGGCCGCGCAGGCGTCGGTTCACGCGGCGTTGCCGCTTGCTCTCGCGCTCGAACTCGGTGCGACTCGACTCGAGGAACTCACGCTCGAGCCGGTTCAGGCCCGCTCCCCGGCCGTCGGAGTCGGCCCAGTCGAGGGTGGCCGCGAGGCGGGCGCCGCGATAGAGCTCACTCGGGTCGCGGTCGACCGCTTCCCATTCCGCAGCCGCTTTCGAGAGATGACTGTGCAGTCGGCGACCCTGTGCGTCCTCCTCCAGCCAGCCGATCAGGCGAGGCCATTGCTCGAGCAATGCCTCATGCACGAGCTCGACCGTGTCATCGCCCGCGACGAGCAGCCGCCGTTCGACGAGCACTGCGAGGACAGCCGCCACATCGCTCTCCTCTTCGGCGTCGAGCTCGTCCCGGCTTGCACGTCTCCGCGTGAGAGCGTCGCCGTCGCCGCCGGCTACGAGGCGGAGCACGATGCGCTTTGCAATCGCCTGTCTTTCCTCGCCAAGCGACTGATAGGCCGCCTCCGCGTGGCGACCGACCGCGCCGCTGACACCGCCGGTGCGCTCGTAACTCGCCAGCGTCAGCGTGCGCCCATCGCGCGCGAGCCAGAGGTCGAGAAGGGCTGTCGAGAGGAGGGGCAGGCCGCCTACCTCGCCGGCGACGTCGTCGACGACCGCGTCGACAAGCTCGGGCTCGACGTGGAGACCTACACGCTCGGCGGGCCCGTCGATCACGCGGCGCAGCTCGCCCCGCGTCATCGGCCCGAGCAGGGCATGGTTCGCCCCGGCGAGATCGGTGAGCTCGACGTATGGGGCGATGCGGCCGAAGAAATCGGCCCGCAGCGCGATGAGAATCGCCGCACGCCGGTCCGGATCCCAGGCTGCCTCGACGAGCGCGTCGATGAAAGCACGTCGCTCCTTCTCGGCGATACCTGCTGCGAACACCTCCTCGAACTGATCCACGGCGACGACCAGGCGCTCTCCGTGCGGCACGCGGCTCAGTGCCTCTGGTAGATCGCCGCCGAGCGCTCGTGAGAGCTCCGACGTCGGCCGTTCGCCTGGACGCAGGTAGATCTGCTCCCAGCGGTCGATCGCCGGCAACAACCCCGCGCGCAGCAGTGAGGACTTTCCGCTGCCGGAGGGACCGATGACGGCCAACAGCGCCGAGCTCGCGAGCCGACCGACGAGCTCGTCCACGAGTCGCTCACGCCCGAAGAAGAACTCGGTGTCCGCCTCCTCGAAGGGTGCAAGCCCTTTGTATGGGCACACGAGCCGCTCGACGACGGGCGCGGCTCGCGCATCCCGGTCTGCCGCCAGGTTCAGCTCCTGGTGCTGCGCGAGAATGGCCCGCTGGAGCTCCTTCAGCTCGACGCCCGGCTCGAGCCCCAGCTCCTCGCGCAGAATCGTGCGCGTCTCCTGGTAGACCTCGAGGCCCTCGGCCTGGCGGCCGCACCGGTAAAGGGCAAGCATCAGCTGCGCCCGGAACCGCTCGCGGAAGGGGTGCTCCGCGGCCAGCGCCTCGAGCTCGGGGACGAGCGCCAGGTGGCGACCGAGCGCGAGCTCGGCGTCGATGCGCTCCTCGACGACGGCGAGCCGGAGCTCCTCGAGGCGCTCGACCTCGACGCGCGCGAACGGCTCGAATTCGAGATCTGCGAGTGGGCGCCCTGACCAGAGCGCCTCCGCGGCTCGGAACGACTCAGTCGCCGTCTCCGGGTCACCGGCTGTGTGAGCCTCGCGACCCTTCGCCGCGAGTCGCTCGAAGTGCCCGAGGTCGAGCTCGCCCGGCTCGACGCGCAGCAGATATCCAGGCGCGCGCGCGGCCAACCGCGGCTCGTCGACCGCCGCTGGGCTCAGCACCTTGCGGAGGCGTGACACCTGATTCCGGAGCGCGTGGTCGGCCGAGCTCACGCTCTGCTCGGCGAAGAGCTCGGCAACAAGGCGGTCACGCGAGACCACTCGATTCGCATTCAGCAAGAGCAGCGCCAAGAGCGCCCGCTGCTTCGGCCCTCCGATCGGCACAGCCGCGTCGTCCACTCGAACGACGAGTGGGCCGAGGATCCGGAACTCCAGGCGCGTCGCTGCCATGGGGAGGTCACCAAGAGTGTCGTCCTCTCGGAGGCGCAATTCCAGACCCGGGACGCGGCTGGGACGAGTTTGGGACACGCCAGGAAGAAGCTCTCGAGGATGCTCTACACGGCCAAATGCTTCTGGCCCGGCGTGACGGAAGACGATCTTCGCCTCGCCGCCGCGCGGGTCGTTGGCGAGACCGGGGAGCGCCCAAGCACAGCCTTCCGGGGAGCCCTCTACTTGCCGGGAGACGAGCTCGTCCTGTGCCTCTTCGACTCCTCCTCGCGTGCCGGCGTGAAGCGCGCGAGCGAGCGGGCCGGGATGCCGTGCGAGCGCGTGATCGAGACCGTCTGGGTCGAGCCCCCGAGATCGGAGGAACAACCATGAAAAGACTCGTACTGGCCATGTGCCTGCTCTTCGGGGGCACTGCTGGGCCAGCCTCGGCTGCGGACCTCTGCGTGGGCGGGTCGGGCTGCTTCGCCACGCTGCAAGGCGCGGTCTCCGCGGCTCATGACGGCGACACGATTCACGTGGGTCGCGGGACGTTCGCGGGCGGCGTGACAATCGACAAGAGCGTCGAGGTCGTCGGCGCGGGCTCGCACTCGACGATCATCGCCGGCGGAGGGCCGGTGCTCACGATCTTCCGCGAGCCCGATCCCGAGAACCTCAGCGTCTCGATCCGGGGCGTCATGATCACCGGCGGCGTCAACGATTCCGAGCCTGATCCCGAGGTGACGTTCGGAGGCGGCGTCTGGATTCCGGTGAAGCAGCTGCCCGCCCCGCCGTTCAACGGCACCGGCGCGACAGTCGCGATCGCAGACAGCGTCATCACGGGCAACACGGTCACCTCGCGTACGTTCATTCCGCCGGGGCCGTTCTGCGGGTCGCACGCCTGCGGCTTCAACACCGGCGGTGGAATCGACAACGGCGGCGTGCTCACGCTCACGAACACGCGCATCACGAACAACACCGCAGGATCGACGGCGTCACTGGCGACGGTTGCGAGCGGTGTGAGCGGCGGCGGGATCGTGAACCGCTTGTCGTCGACGCTCGTGATGCAGCACAGCGTCGTGAGCGGAAATCGAGCTGAGGTGTCTCAGCCCAACGGGCAGAGCGCCGGCGCGGGCGGTGTCAGCAGCAGAGGTGTGCTCACGATCGAGGACAGCGTGGTCAGCGACAACAGCACGAAGGTGTCGGGGTCGTCGCCGGGCGACGATGCGCAGGAGTCGTTCGCGGGTGGGCTGCTCATCGAAGGAAACGGAGGCCGTACCGCCACAATCAGCAGGACGGTCGTAGGCGGGAACCGCGCGGTCACGGAGGTCGACAGGACGGAAGCGCTCTCGATCGCGTTCGGCGGTGGCATCCTTGCCGAGGCACCGCTGCTGCTCGAAAGGATGATGGTCACGGACAATTTCGTCCGTGCCGTCGCCGGCGGCGACGCGGTCTCCGATGGAGGCGGCATCGAAATCGTCGAGACCGAGGTCACGATTCGCGACAGCCTCATCGCACGCAACGCCGTTTTCGCCGAGGCGGAGCGAGCAGCGCTCCCGGTGGGCGGAGGCATTGCGAATGCCGGCGACCTGACCGTCGAGCGGACGCTCGTGCTGAAGAACCGAGCGAGGGCCAGCGGCGCGGGCGGCCTGCTGCCGTTCGGAGAGCCGTCGGCTGCACGGGGAGGTGGGATCTGGAACGGGTCGTTCGGCGGTCCTCCGCCGACGCTGACACTGACGAAGAGCGCAATCGTCGGGAACACCCTGGAGGCGCCGTCCGGCTTCGTAGTCAGTGGCGGCGGGCTCTCGACGGTGACACCGGTGACCCTCACGAAGACGACGATCGCCGGCAACAAGCCCGACCAGTGCTCCGGCTGCTGAAAGGCGACAGCTGATCGGAACGCGATGCGGCGGCGGCGCGGGAGCGCCGCCGCCGCGTCTGCGTACGGTTCCCGGCCGCGGGTACTGTCCGGTGTCGATGAGCGTCCCACGCGAAGGTGGTTGCGCCTGCGGGCAGGTTCGCTACCGGCTGGTCTCCGATCCGCTCTTCGTCCATTGCTGCCACTGCCTGAACTGTCAGCGGCAGACCGGAAGCGCCTTCGTCATCAATCTGCTGATCGAGGCCGACCGCGTGGAGCTGCTCGGCCGTGAGCCGAAGCCCGTGGACGTGCCGCGCGACGACGGCAGCAAGCAGCGGATCTACCGCTGTCCCGCCTGCCAGGTGGCGGTCTACAGCGACTACGGACGCCCCGAGGTCCTGTTCGTCCGCGGCGGCACGCTGGACAACCCGTCGAGCGTCTCGCCCGACGTCCACATCTTCACGAAGTCGAAGCTGGGGTGGGTCACGCTCCCGGAGTCGGTGCCCGCGGTCGAGATCTATTACGACCGGAAGGAGCTCTGGCCGGCCGCCAGCCTCGAGCGGATCGACGCGGTGCTGGGCCGCTGAGCGGCAACTCGGAAGCGGTCGATGTGGTGGGCCGGCTGCTGGCGGCGCAGTTCCCGGAGTGGGCCGGACTGCCGATCGAGCCGGTTCCCTCCCCGGGGACGGACAACGCGCTCTACCGCCTCGGCCGAGACCTGGTCGTGCGGCTTCCCCGCGGAGTTCGAGCCGCGGCAGCGCTCGCCAAGGAACGAGCTTGGCTGCCGAAGCTCGCTCCGCATCTACCGCTCGCCGTCCCGCTGCCGCTGGCGGACGGGAAGCCCGGTGAGGGCTACGCCTTCGAGTGGTCGGTCTATCGGTGGCTGAGCGGGTTCGACGCGACCCAGGAGCCGGTCGCCGACGAGCGGGAGCTCGCCGCCGAGCTGGCACAGTTCCTGGCCGCGTTGCAGCGCATCGACGCGACCGGTGGGCCGGCGCCGGGCGAGCACAACGTCTTCCGCGGCGAGCCCCTCGTACACAGGGATGCGGGAACGCGCTCGGCGATCGCAGCCCTGCGGGACTCGATCGACGTCGACGGGTCACATCGGCCTGGGAGTCGGCGCTCCGCGCGCCCGCGTGGGAAGACGGCGCCGCATGGGTTCACGGAGACCTCGACCGGCGGAACCTCCTGCTCGAACGAGGGCGGCTCACCGCGGTGATCGACTGGGGCTGCCTGGGCGTAGGGGACCCCGCATGCGACGTGGCTGTCGCCTGGACCGTCCTCTCTCGGGACGTGCGCGAGAGCTTCCGCACTGCGCTCGCGGTCGACAATGCGACCTGGACGCGAGCGCGGGGCTGGGCGCTGTCGCACGCCGTAGGAGCGCTGTCCTACTTCACGGCCGACACGAATCCCACGCTTCTCCGCGAGGGCCGGCGCTGGCTCGACGAGGTGCTCGGCGACCCGGCGTCCTTCACGGGCTCAGCAGCCGCTTCGGCGCCTTCTGCTCCCACGCATCGGTCAGGAGCTCGCGGAGCTGATCGGGCTCGACGCGGGCGAGCGTGACGCCGACGGCGACCAGGCGCTTGCCCCACCACACCTCCTGGCATGCGTCCGGGACGGCGTGGAGCGCCGTGAGGATCCCGCCCTCGTCGAGCATCACGTTCATGCGTTGCTCGGTGTACAGCGTCGCGAAGATCTTGCCGCCGACGCGAAACGACGGCCGGCCGTGGTGGTCCTGCTCGACGGCCGCCGGCAGCGACAGGGCCAGCGACCGCGCCTCGTCCACGGAGACGGCCACGGCCTCACCCTAACGCCGCCCTCAGCCCGGCCCGAACGCGCGTGCGCGGCTAGCGGTGAACGAGAGTGCGCCGCGTACCCCTGGTCACGCCGATCGACGCCGTGGGCCCTGAGCTCTTCGTTCGCGAGCCGCAGCCCGTATCGCGATGCCATGAGCAGCTCGTTGATGATCGCCCCGCGGACGAGCCGTTCAGCCATGACCGCCCGATTATCCGCGGGCGACCGTCCTGGGCGCGCCCGTGGCGTCAAGGGCAGACTTCACGCATGCGAGCGGTCGTCTACGACCGGTACGGCCCGCCGGACGTTCTGCGCCTGGAGGAGGTCGAGCGGCCGGTGCCCGGAGACGACGAGTTGCTGATCCGGATCCACGCCACGACGGTCAATCGCACGGATTGCGGTTGGCGGGCCGCCGCGCCGTTCATCACCCGTGCGTTCCTGGGCCTGCGCCGGCCGAAAAACAGGATTCTCGGCAGCGAGCTGGCCGGAGCGGTCGAGGCGGTCGGGCCCGCGGTGAAGGAGTTCGCGGTGGGCGACCGGGTGTTCGGCATGAGCTACTTCGGCGGCCATGCCGAGTTCAGCTCCGAACGCGAGAGCGCCCCGATCGCGCAGATGCCGTCCGGGATGACCTTCGAGGAGGGCGCCGCGGCTTGCGACGGCGCGATCATCGCGCTGTGCTGCCTGAGGAAGGCGGAGCCGCTGAAGGGGAAGAGCATCGTCGTCTACGGCGCCTCTGGGGCCGTCGGCACCGCGGCAGTCCAGCTCGCCAGGCACTTCGGGGCGGAGGTCACGGCGGTCTGCAATACGAAGAACCTCGAGCTCGTGCGCTCGCTCGGCGCGGACGAAGTCGTCGACTACACGCGGGAGGACTTCACGAAGAACGGCAAGACGTACGACGTCGTCTTCGACGCGGTCGGCAAGCACTCGTTCCGGCGCTGCAGGCGCTCGTTGCGGCCCGGCGGGCGCTACCTCGAGACCGACCTCGGGTTCATGTGGCACGTCCCGGTGCTGATGGTGCTGACGAAGTTCGTCGGCCGCAAGAAGGTGACGCTCGGCGTGGCCAAGTACAGGAAGAAGGACGTCGTCTTCATCAGGGAGCTGTTCGAGGCGGGCGAGTACCGCCCTGTCATCGACCGGAGCTACCCGCTGGCGGACGTGGTCGAGGCGACCAGGTACGTCGAGACGGGCGAGAAGACCGGCAACGTCGTCCTGACGGTCACGCCGCCTGCCGAAGCCGCCGGCGCCTGAGATAGGCCGTGATCGCGTCGGCGTCGAGCGGCAGCACGGCGAGCTCGGGTGGTGGACGCCGGACGAAGCCGTCGATCAGCATGAGATCCTCGGCCTGCTCGGGAGTGAGCGGGGCCGCGTGATCGTCCGAGGCTGAACAGCAGATCGCCAGACCGGCCGCGACCTCGAGCCTCGCGTCGGTCTCCGGGGGCAGCGAGCGGGCCGTGCGGACGCGGCCGCCGCAGACGAAGAACGCCTTGCGCCAGCCCTCCTCGACCGCGGGCGCGACGAGGCAGCGCTCGAGCCCACGGAGACGCTCCAGCCTGCCCAGGCGCTCGACGACGTGTTCGAGCGCCTCGATGCGATCCCGCAGGCGCGCCGCCTCCTCGTAGCGCAGGCTCTCGGACAGATCGGCGAGCCTCGCCCGAAGGCGCGGCAGCGGTCCGCCTCGCAGCAGCTCGTCGAGCTCCTCGGGGGTGCTCAGCGCAAGCGCCCGCGCCGCCAGCGACGCGCTGCGACGGCTGCCGATCGGGCCGATCGGCGTCGCGGTCTTCGTGACGACGAAGTCGTCGCCGCGGCGCCGCAGGTAGACACCCCGCTCCTTTCTGCGGCTGCGGGAGTTCGCCGGGGGCTGCAGCTCCCGGATCAGCCTGAGCTCCTCCAGCGCGGCCTCGAGCTCGGAGCCCAGGACGCGCCACTCGACACGGTCGAGCGCAAGGAGCGCTGCTTCGACCGACGGCCGCTGGCGCTCGCTGCGGAAGTAGGAGCGCAGCCGGGCTCGCAGGTCGCGGGCACGGCCGACGTAGAGCACCTGGTCGTTGCGGTCGCGAAAGAGATAGACGCCGGGGCGGGTAGGCGCGCCGCGCGCGAGCGACCGTTTGTCGTAGACACGTCGCTTGCGCGGGGCGGCAAGCGTGCGCAGCTCGGACAACCGCCTTGCGCCGAGCTCCTGAGCGAGCCCGATCAGGTGCACGAGGACCTGGGCAGTCGCCTCGGCGTCGGGCAGGGCACGGTGGCACGGCGTCGTCGGCACGCCGAAGAAGTGGGCGAGCGAGGCGAGCCCGACACGACGAATGCGTCCCTCGAGCAGGCGCCGGGCGAGCGCGGCCGTGCACAGCGGCGGCTGGGACAGGCGTCGACCGTGCGCCAGCACGAGCTGCCGCTCCAGGAAGCGCTGGTCGAAGCGCGAGTTGTGGGCAACCAGCAGGTCGTCGCCGGCAAAGGCGAGGAAGCGCCGCTACGACGCTGGAGACCGACGGTGCGCGCCGCAGCTCCGGCGAGCGCAAGCCGGTCAGACGGGCGATCGGCTCCGGGAGCGCGACGCCGGGGTTGACCAGCGACTGAAAGGAGTCGACGAGCTCGAGCCCGCGGACCCGCACGGCTCCGACTTCGCAGATGCGGTCGCGCGTCGCCGACAGCCCGGTGGTCTCGAGATCGAAGACGACGAGCTCGGCCTCCTCCAGGAGCGGGTCGGGCCGGCCGCCGACGAGGGAGACGCCGGTGCCGGTGAGGACGACTCGGCTGTCTCCCGCAGTCACCTCCGCGAGGAGCGAGCAGGCGAGCCCGTCCGAGATCGAGGCGGTCGCGAAGAGCGATCGGGCCGCCTCGACGACCGTGAGCGGTCCGCGCTCCTCGAGCGTCTCCACCAACCGGTCGAGTGCGTCGAGCGCCAGCTGCACCGTCCGAAATGAAAGCGAACATATGTTCGCTTGGCAAATAAGTTACGAGAGCGCGCGCTGCGAGCGAGCGAGGAGCCGGGTCACGGCTCGTGACATCGCGAGCTCGTTCCGGCCGCGCCGCGTGAGTCGGTACACGCCCCGCCGCCGAGTCACCAGTCCGCGCTCCTCGAGGCGACGCAGGGCGCCGAAGACCCGACCGTCACGCACATGGCGGGCCAGCGCGGTCGGGTGCGGATACCGGTGGACGACGGTGAGGAGCCGAGCCTCGGACATGCCTCAAGATAGCCGGGAGAGGCGGGGATCGACGCCGGACTCGCGCTGCTCGCGCTGGAGCCAGTCGGCGAGGAAGGGCTCGATCACGCAGTACTCGCCGTCGCCGTTTTTGCCGGCGATCTCCTTCCTGGTCAAGCCCGCGAGGGCGGTCTGCAACGTGGGCGTCCGCGGAAGCTCATGTCTCGAGTGGTACTCCCTCGCGTAGACGCTCCGCGTCGGCTCGGCCGCGAGCGCGAGCATCAGCAGGCGCTGCGCGTGCGGCGCGTCGTCCCAGAGCTGGGCGAAGTGGTTGTGCTCGGAACGGAGTACGCGCGTGACCGCCTCTTCGACGTCGGCGACGTGTGCCTCCGCCCGGTGGTCGACGAGCTCCCAGACGAAGTACGCGAGCTCCTGCGTGCCGTACGGGTGGCCGCCGGTCGCGCGGAAGAGCCGGTCGAGCGCGTCGTCGGTGATGCCCTTGCCGGTGTCGATGAACCGCGCCCGAACGAAGCTCTCGAACTTCTCCGGCGCGATCATCCCGATCTCGAGCTGCTTCGCGCTCCGCCAGAACGGCTCGTTCTTGTCGTTGAAGATGCGTTCGAGGATGTGTCGCTTGCTGCCCAGGTAGACGTGGCTCACCTCGGGCTGCGCCTGGAACACCGCGCGCAGCAGGTTCGGGAAGCGCTTGTCCAGCGCCAGGATCTCCTGGAACTCGTCGAAGATGATCACGACGCGGCGCCGGCGCTCGGCCGCGAGCTCCCCGAGCAGCTCGAGCAGGCGCTCGATGGTGTCGTCGATGTCCTCCTTCCGCCGGCCTGCCTGGAAGCTGAAGCGGAGGCTGCCGTCCGTCGGGTCGACGTCCATCATCGGGATGATCCGGAGACCGCGGAAGAGCTCCGCTGCCCGCTCGAAGGCCTGGTCGACGAGCGAGGCGATGTCCGCGTAGATCGTCTTCGCGAGCGCCGCCGCGAGGCGCTCCTTCGTCGGCGTCTTCATCAGGTCGCAGTAGCCGACGAGCGCCTTCCTCTTCATCGCGTCCTGGGCAGCCCGGAGCACCAGCGACGACTTGCCGTAACGCCTGGGCGCGTACACGAGGACGTTCTGCCCGTTGAGCATGTCCGACCTCAGCTCGCGAATCTCGGCTTCGCGGTCGGTGAACGCTTCGTCGAGCGCGAGGTCGCCGAACGTGAACGGATTCGTCGCGCTCTTATGCATAGAAGCATTATGCGCGACAGGATATAGACTGTCGAGCGCCTATGTAGATCTAGATAATGTCTTGCCACATAGGAGCGCTCAGGCCGGTCCGGGATCTGTCAGGCGGAGGGCAAGCCGATCAGTGCCGTGTGTTCCGCGCGATGTGCGCGTCCGACGGGCGGATCAGCGTGTAGAAGAGCAGCCCGATGAACGGCAGGACGAGCATGATGATCGCCCAGGCCGCCTTCGCGGCTCCGGACAGGTCGCCGCGGCGGAAGACGTCCAGCACTGCGCGCACCCAGAGAATGAGGAAGAGGACGACGACGGCGATGATCAGGATCCGCACGATCATTGCGGCCGAGTGTAATGGGGTGGTCGGCGCGCGCCTTCATCCTCGCGGGATGAAGCGCTGAGCCTCGAACGCTCCGACTCGTGCCGGACACGTTAGGGGTTGGACGCCCCATTTCGGCAGGAGGCCTTGCGTATGAGGAGCCGTTCGGCTACGACCGTGCACCCGTCGCGCCGGCGAACGCCCGCTCGCTACTCGACGAGCGGAGGTTGCGCCGCGGCTCCGGGAGCGGCGGCTAGCGAGTCGCCGCTCCTAGGGCTGACGCCCGTCGAGCTTGATCGTCCACGGGTCGACGGAGTGGACTGTGAGGTGAGAGCCGCTCCACGGGTCGCGCGCGAACCTCGCGCGGATCGCCTCCTCGGACTCGGCCTCGACGACGTGGGCCACGCGGTACTCGTCGGCGAGCGGGCCGCCCAGGACGATGAAGCCGTCGTCGACGAGCCCGTCCATGAACGAGGCGTGCGCGTCCCAGTCGGACTGCTCCGCCAGTGGCTTCGAGCCGTCCCACTTGGGACCGGAGCGGTGCACGATGACGAGGAACATGGCCATTACGCGGCCGGGAACTCCTCGCAGCCGGGGTCGTCGCTGCGGTTCGGGAAGCCCGCGACGACCCCGACTCGTTCGGGTGCGAGGAAGGACAGCGCGCGAGACCACATCTGAATCAGTACGAGGTGGCCGGCGTCGGGGGCGAGCTCGAGGCGCGCGTTCGGCAGCCGCTCCCGCCACCAGCGCGCGTGCTTCGGCCCGGCCAGCGGGTCCCGCGATCCGTAGAGCAGGAGCGTCTCGGCCTCGACTGCGGCGGGATCGAAGTCCCAGGGCCGCAGGCAGTATCCGGCGATGTCGGCGGCCAGGCCCGACGCACCTTGCGCGAACGCCGCGCGGAGCATCTCGCCGAGGCGATTGCGCACGCCGGGGCTCCGGAGGGCCGCCTTGTCCGACGTCCCCTCGGCGGCGAGGAGCCACAAGGCCTCGTCGGAGAACGAGTCGGCGGGGACGATCGGCGCCAGGCGCTTGGTCAACTCGGCGTGGGCGACCTCGGGTGCGAGGCCGCTGAGCTGCTCCAGCGCCGCACGCTCGTCCGGAGCGATCCAGGGCACCTCGTCGTCGGGGGCCGGGGTCGCCACCACCACGACGCGATCGACGAGCTCCGGCCGCCTGGCCGCCAGGGCCAGCGCGACCCGGCCGCCGGCGGACCAGCCGACGACGCCGGCGCGCTCGACGTGCAGCGACTCGAGCACCGTGGCGATGTCGTCCGCAGCCGACGCCACGGTCGCCCACCGGCCGGCGGGCATGGCGCTCGAACGGCCGTAGCCCGGGCGGTCGACCGACAGCAACGTCACTCCGTGCTCGCGGGTCAGCACCGGGTCGGGATCGAAGTTCCCGGCGCCGGGAGCGCTGTGACAGAACACCACGAGGCGCTCCTCGTCGGCCGACGGCCAGAGCGCACGAGTGCGTGTGAGATGGACGGCGACGCGGCGACCGGACTCGAGGACGAAACGCACTGTGGGACCCTATCGATCATTCCCGCCATCTTCTGTCGGGTTTTTGGCATACCCTGGAAAAAGATGCGTGCAAGCCGGCTCGTCTCGTTCCTGCTCCTCCTGCAGACGCGCGGTCAGCTGACAGCGCTGGAGCTCTCGGACCAGCTCGAGGTGTCGGAGCGGACGGTGCAGCGCGACGCGCAGGCCCTCGCCGACGCCGGAGTCCCGATCGTCTCGGTGCGCGGGCCCGCCGGTGGCTATCGGCTCGAGCGGGGGTACCGGACCAAGCTGACGGGGCTCGACACGGCCGAGGCCGAGGCGCTTTTCGTCGGGCCCGCCGCCGAGCTCGGGCTCGGGCGCGAGCTTGCCGCAGCGCGGCTCAAGCTCCTCGCGTCGCTCCCCGCGCGAGCTGCAGGAGCGGGCAGGCCGGGCGGCTCAGCTGTTCCACGTCGACACCCGCGGCTGGTTCCGCGAGGAGGACCGCGTTCCGCACCTCCCTGTGATCGCCGGAGCGCTCTGGCGCGGGAGGCGGCTCGACATGCGCTACCGCGAGGGGCACGGCGTCGTCTCGCGCCGGCTCGACCCGCTCGGCCTCGTGCTCAAGGCAGGCGTCTGGTACCTGCTGGCCCGGCGGCGCGGGGAGGAGCGCGTCTACCGCGTCTCGCGGATCGTCTCGGCGCGGGAGCGAGCCGAGGCCTGTACCCGCCCGGCCGACTTCGACCTCGCGGCCGAGTGGGCGAGCCGCTCGCGAGGCGTTCGAGCGGAGCCGGCCGCAGATCGAGGTCACCGTGCGCGTGCCGAGCAGCCAGGTGCGCTACCTTCGCGGCGCCCGGGTCGTGGAGGAGGGGGAGCGGCCGACCGTGATCGCCCAATACGACGGGCTCGACAGCGCCTTCCACGGGCTGATGGGATACGGGCCGTGGGCCGAGGTGCTCGCGCCGCTGGAGCTCCGCGAGCGGATCGCCACGGCGGCCGCCGAGACGACGGCGCTCTACGAGTCGCAGCCGGCCTAGACGAGCTCGGCGATCAGCTTTGCGGCGCGGGCCGCGCCGCCGGCGTCGACCGGGGCGTAGTCGACCTCGCGGCCGATCTCCTCCGCGATCGCCGCCGCGATCTCGCCGGGGCCGTCGGATTCGAAGTCCATTCGGCGTCCGGCGCCGTAGCGCTCGAGCCGGTGGCGGACATGGAAGTTCTGCTCGAAGTGGTGCCTGAGCGGGAAGTAGAGGAACGGCCGGCGGTTCGCCGTCAGCTCCATCGACGTCGTGAGGCCTCCCTGGACGACCGCGAGGTCGCAGGCCGCGAGGTGGCGGTAGAGGTCGTGGACGTATGCACGCACCTCGAGGCCCGGGTGGGAGGGCAGCGTCGACCGGTCGATCCGGGGCCCGGCCACCACGATCATGCGCAGGCCCGGGACACGCTCCTTGGCCTCCGGAAACGCCTCGATAACGCGGCGGAGGAGGTGGCCGCCGACCCCCGAGCCGCCGACGGTGACGATGCACACCTGCTCGTCCGGTGCGTACCCGAGGTCGGCCCGAAGCCGCTCGCGGTCGGCGAAGTCGCCGGGATCGAAGCCGGTCACGTAGCCGGCGAAGTCGTAGTGCTGCTCCGTCCAGTCGCGGATCAGCGGCAGGTCGGGCCCGAACGCGTCGGGTACGACGTCGTCGAGGTCGCCGACGAAGACGGCCCGGTCGCGCAGGCGCGGGAAGCGAGCAATGTGCTCGATCATCTCGGCGTTGTAGTCGGCGGTCAGGAACGCCTCGTGCTCGCCGCCGTCCGCCATCGGCAGCCAGCCGACGAAGTCGGTGAGCCAGACGTAGGCCGCCCGCTTCAGCTCCGGGTTCTCGTGGAGGTAGTAGTCGAGCTCCCACGCCTCGTCGCCGATCCAGAGGTCGTACTGCTCGTCCCGCACGAGGTCGTCGAAGACCATGAAGTTGGCGAGCAGGATCTCGTCCATCCGGCGGATCGCCTGGAAGCAGTGCAGGTCGTGCTCCGCCGACTCGCTCTCCACGTGGCCCGACTCGTTCGCCAGGTGCGCGCTCGCCGGGTGGATCCGCTCGCCGCGCGCCTCCAGCACCTTCGTCACCGGGTGCTGCGCGAGCCAGTCGATCTCGAGGTCCGGGTGGAGCTTGCGCAGCTCCTCCGCGATCGCCGCGTCGCGCTGGGCGTGGCCCAGTCCGATCGGCGAGGAGATGTAGAGCGCGCGCTTGCGCCGGGACTTGCCTCGGACCCAGCGTTGCGCCGGCGGAGCCGGCTTGACGAAGTCGCGCAAGAGCAGGTTCACCTTGACGGGGTCGCGGACATGCGGGCCGTGGCCGGAGCCCTCGAGGAGCACGACCTCGCCGCCGGTCTGCTCGGCCATCGCGACGCCGCGGGCCTTCGAGGAGATCGCGTCGTTCGTCCCGTGGATCACGAGCACCGGGCAGCGGATTCGGGAGGCCAGATCGCGCGCCTCCTCCGGCTCGAGCTTCGCGCCGTACTGGGCCGTGACGAGCGTCTCGCCGCTCGTCTCGAGGCCCCAGCCGACGCAGTCCTCGAACTGCTTGGTGGAGTGCGGCTCGCTGAAGAAGCGCGAGAAGAAGAACTCGAGGAAGCCGCGGTGGTCGCGGAGCCAATAGTGCTTGTTGTACTTCGCCCAGCCCTCGTCGGTGTCGAGCTCCTCTTCCCAAGGGTGAACTAGCCGCGCGGTGAGCTGTTCGCCGCCGCCGGTCCAGGCGGGCCCGACGAAGACCGCGCCGTCGATGCGCTCGGGGTGCTCGGCCGCCAGGATCGTCCCGCGCTGAGCGCCGAGCGAGAACCCGACGATGATCGCGCGCTCCGTCGCGGTGGCGTCCATCACTGCGACCGCGTCCGCGGCGAACTCCCGCTCCGCGTACGCCTCCGGCTCGTCCGGCCGGTCCGAGCGGCCGTTGCCCCGTCCGTCGAAGGTGACCACGCGGCAATGGCGCGCGAGGTACGGAATCTGCATCTTCCAGTGGCGCGAGTGGATGATCGACCACGTGGGGAGGAGGAGGACGGTCGGCTCGCCCGACCCGTACACCTCGTAGTAGACCCTGACCCCGTCGCGTTCGACGTAGCCCGACTCGTCGGGGTAGCGCGCCCGCGTCTGCTCGCGGGTCGGTTGCGGTTACCTCGACAGCCACCGAATCGATCCAGTCCAGGAGCTCGCGGTGGCCGGCGTCGATGTCGCCGAGCCGCTCCACCATGATCCCGACGTTGAACGTGATGACGAGCGAGACGAGGGCGTCGAGCGGCATCTCGATCCCGAGCTCGCGATGCGGTTCCGCGAAGGCCTCGGTGAGCACCGCGCGCCACTCGGCGTTCACCCGGGCGAGAGACTCGCGCAGCTCCGGATGGTTCCAGCCCGAGCGCCTGGAGCTCGAGCCAGACCTTCTCGTACGTCGCGTCCTCGCTCACGAGGTAGCGCATCGCCGTCCGCCACTTCTCGATGAAGGGCAGGTCCGACGCGTAGAGCTCGCGCTGGCGCTCGATCAGTCGCTCGGTGAAGCGCTCGAGCGCGCGCAGCATCAGGTTCTCGGTCGAGCCGAAGTAGTAGTGCACGAGGCCGTGGTTGATCCCGGCCTCCTCCGCGAGGCGCCGGGTCGTGATGCCCGCGTAGCCGACGTCGACGAGCAGCCGCTCTGCCGCGTCGAGGAGCGCGTCCTCTGCGGTCGAGCGGGCCGTGGTCTTGCGGGCGGGTTCGCTCATTGCATCTCCTCGAGCGGACTTGACAGCTTCCACCCTAGTCTGGTCAACTGTATTAGTCAAATGACTAACTTCCAGGGAGGGAGTCATGCCAACGAACTCGTTCCACTCGTCGCCGGCGGATGCGATCGCCGCTCCGCCGGAGGAGTTCCTCTACCTCGCCTGCCTGCACGCGGGCACCGGCGTCGACAAGCCGGACTTCCTGGCCGTCGTCGACGCGGAGGACGGCACGATCGTTCACGAGACGCCGATGCCGAACGTGGGCGACGAGCTTCACCACTTCGGCTGGAACCGGTGCAGCTCGGCCTGCCACGGGCCCGATCGCTCGCATCTCGTCGTCCCGGGCTTCCGCTCGTCGCGGATCTACATCGTCGACGTCGCCGGGGATCCGCGCCGGCCGCGGATCGAGAAGGTGGTCGAGGCGGACGAGCTGATCGCGAAGACCGGGTACACGCGCCCGCACACGGTGCACTGCATGCCCGGCGAGAACGTCGTCGTCAGCATGCTCGGCGACCGCGACGGGGGCGGTGGCGGCGGCTTCGCCGTGCTCGACGCCAAGACCTTCGAGGTCAAGGGCCGCTGGGAGAACGGCGGCGCCAAGCCGTCGCTCAACTACGACTTCTGGTACCAGCCGCGCAAGAACGTGCTCGTGTCCTCCGAGTTCGGCGAGCCGAACGCCTACGAGGACGGCTTCGATCCGGCCGACGTCGAGGCGGGACGGTACGGCCGCCGTATCCACTTCTGGAACCTCGAGGAGCGCAGGCTCGAGCAGAGCCTCGATCTCGGCGACTCCGGTCTCGTACCGCTCGAGGTGCGGTGCCTGCACGATCCGGACGCAGAGTCCGGGTTCGTCGGCGCCACGCTGTCGAGCACGATCTTCCACTTCACGCGCGACAACGGCGGCTGGAAGGCCGAGCAGGTGCTCGGGATCGAAGGCGTCGAGCAGGAGGGGTGGCCGTTCCCCGTTCCGGCGCTGATCACGGATCTCGTCCTGTCGATGGACGACCGCTTCCTCTACCTCTCGAACTGGCTGCACGGCGACCTGCGCCAGTACGACGTGTCCGACCCGAGCAAGCCGAGGCTCACCGGGCAGCTCCAGCTGGGCGGCGTCCTCGGCAGGCCGCTCGACGGGAGCCGCGAGCTGAACGGCGGGCCGCAGATGCTCCAGCTGTCCTTCGACGGCCGCCGGCTCTACGTCACGAACTCGCTCTACTCGACGTGGGACAACCAGTTCTATCCGGAGCTGCGTTCGTGGCTGCTGCGCGTGAACTGCGGTCCCGACGGCGGGATGGAGCTCGACGAGGACTTCTTCGTAGACTTCCACGACCGCGCGGACGGGCCAGCCCGGGCGCACGAGGTCCGGCTTCAGGGAGGCGACTGCACGACGGAGATCTTCCAGTGATCGCGCACGTCGGAGGACTTCCCGTCGAGGAGACGATCGTCCAACTGGCGCCTGCGGGCATCGGCGCGCTGATCGCGCTGCGCGTCATGTCGGAGCGGATCCGCCGCCGGGCTCGTCTTGGCGGCGCGCGCGCCCTGGCTAGCGCTCGGCGACGGTTCGAAGCACCGGCTTGATGTCGACGACGGGCGTCCCGTCGATCGCCTCGAGCGGGCCGACCTTGAGCCTGCCGGGCTCGACCAGGAGCGCGGTGACGCGGTGCAGGCCGAGCGGGTTCGGCCGGTCGGGCGAGCGGGTCGCGAAGACGCCGGCCAGCCCGCGCGCCCGGTCGCCCCGGGGATACACCCTGAGCACGTCGCGCTCTGCCTCGTGCAGCCAGGTGATCACGATGAGCTCGTGGCCGGGCTCGATGCCCTCGAGCCCGTCGACGACCGCCGGCGTGAGCTCGATCCAGGCGTCGGGCGCGCCCTCGTCGCCCTGGCACGGAGCCGACTCCCGGTCGGGGAGCGGCGAGCGGACTACTCCGATCGGCTCGAGCTGGAACGGCACGGCTCCCATCCTGGTCGAGGGGCGATCAGTCCGCGAGCAGCTTTGCGTAGTTCGCCAGCGACCGCTGGTAGCGGGGCAGGTGCGGCGCCAGCGCGGCCAGCGCCACCGACACGGCTTCGCGCTCGCGCTTCGTGTCGACGAGGGCCAGCGCCAGGAACGCGCTGACGGCGTCGTCCAGGTGGTCGGAGCCGGCCTCCCGCTCCGCGGTCAGCAGCGCAACGCTCTCGGGTGCTCTGCCGAGGTTGCGCAGCGAGCTCGCCATCTGGATCACGGCCTGCCGCCGCAGCTCGCCGTCCAGGCCGCGCGCGAGCGCCTGCTCGTACAGCGGCACGGCGAGGTCCGAGTGGCCCGTCGAGTCCCGCGCCGACGCGCGCTCGAACAGACCGACCGCGTCGTCGGCCGGCAGCTCCGACGTCAGCTCGTCCATCCGGGCGACGAACTCGTCGCCGTCGTGGTCGTCGACAGTCGCCCAGAGAGCGGCGAGCCGGTCTTCCCAGTCGGCGGGGGGACGCTGCGTCATCGTGTGCGGTCGGCTATGCGGCGGGCGACGATGGCCGCATCTTCGCCGACGCCGACGAGCAGGGACGACTTGCGCTTGCGGAGGAAGTGGACGCCGACGAAGTAGATCCCGCGCTGGGCGGCGCTCTCGCCGTCCTCGTGGATCGGGAAGCCCAGCTCGTCGAACGCGCCGGGCCAGGGCAGCCAGCTCGTGTAGTCGGGCCGGAACCCCGATGTGAAGATGACGGCGCCGAAGCCGCGGAGGTCGACCCGGTCGGGACCCTTGTCGTCGAACGGCACGGGCTCCGCGAGGTCGCTGACGTCGATGCCGCGCTCGGCGGCGACGCCGCGCACCAGGTCCGAGAACTGCCCGTAGCGCTCGTCGCCCCACGCCACGCTCTCGGCGAGATCCGGGGCGAACCGCGCCTCGTGGTCGACGGCGCCGAGCAGGCGTCCTGTCAACGTGACGCCCGCCGCCTGGAGCGTGCGCAGATGGAGGTCGTGCCCGCCGCCGTGGCCCGTCGCGAGGATGTTTGCGGCCAGGCGGGCCGTCCCGTCCGGCAGCGACTCGACCGAATGGTCCAGGAACCCGGTCTCGACCGCCCACCACAGCAGGTCGCGGCCGGCTATCCGCCTGGGCCACCACGGGGCCTTGCCACAGGCGAGGACGACGCCGCGGCCGGCCTCGTGCAGCTCCTCGGCGATCTGGCAGCCCGACTGGCCGCTGCCGACGACGAGCACCGACCCGGGCGGCAGCGCTTCCTCCGAGCGGTAGCCCTCGACGTCGATCTGCAGCAGCTCGGGCGGAAGGGTGGCGGCGACCTCGGGCCGGAGGGGCCGCTGATAGGCGCCGGTCGCGATCACCACCGCGTCGGCCCGCAGGTCGTCCGTGGACGTGCCGAGCGAGAACCCGCCGTCGGCGGCGCTGATGGAGTGGACGTCGACGCCCTCGCGGACCGGCAGTGCGCCTTTCGAGGCGTAGCGCTCGAGGTAGGCGACGATCTCGTCGCGCGCCATGTAGCCGTCGGGATCGGGCCCGTCGTAGGCGAAGCCGGGGAGCTGCACCGACCAGTTCGGCGTCACGAGGCAGAAGCTGTCCCAGCGACCGCGCCAGGTCTGCCCGATGCGGCCGCGCTCGAGCACGACATGCTCGATCCCGAGCCCCGCGAGCTCGGTGCTGACGGCCAGGCCGGCCTGGCCGCCGCCGACAACCGCGACGCCGACGTGCTCCACCGCCTCAGCGTCGCACACCGTGTGCGACGCGGCAGCTCAGATGCGCTCAGGGACCGACGTGCTCGGCGAGTCGGATCGCGTCCGCCTTGTCTCCCACGCCCTGGAGCAGCAGCACGATCTGGCCGTCCTCCCAGAAGAGCGTCCCGTCGGAGACCTCGACGAGCTCGCGGTGGACGGCTCCGTCGGCTCCGACGAGCGTGAGCGTGGCCCGAGCCGTTCCCGCGACCCAGACGGCGCGGCGCGAGCCGATCGTCACCTCGTCCGCGGTGCCCGCGGCGGGGACGAACGCCACGTGCGCGTGCACGTCGTCGGCACGCCACTGGGTGAGCAGGGTCGAGCCGTACGGGAGCGTGACCATCCCGCCGACGATGTCGTCGCGGACGAACGCAGACTCCGGCGCTGCGAGCGAGCGAATCGTGCGCAGGCGGAACGGCACGGTCGTCCGGGCTTCGCCGAGCGTGGTGAGCCGGCCCCCGTACGGCGGCGCGACTCCCGTAGGGACGGGCCCGAGCTCCGGCACCGACTCCACGCTGAACAGGTCTCGAAGGGCGGAGACCGCGGCGGGCGCCGCGACCACGCCGAGCAACGCCGCAGCAACGGCGAGCGCCACCAGCGTCGCGCGCAGGCGCGGGCGGCTCCGGGCACGAAGGATCGCAGGGTCGAACGCCGGCGCCTCGGCGTCGAGCGCGGCCGCGACCGCCTGCAGGCGCCGCTCGAGCTCAGGCATCCGCGTCCTCCAGGAGCGCCTCGAGGCGCCGGCGCGCACGCAGCACGCGGATTCGGAACGCCCCGGGTGACGTCCCGACGAGCTCGGCGGCCTCCGCATCGGACAGTTGCGCGAAGTAGCGGAGCGCGATCGCCAGGCGATCGGCATCGGAGAGCTGCCGCAGCGCATGCAGGACGGTCTCGACCTCCTCACGCGCGAGCACGGTCTCGTCGGCGCCCGCCCGCGGGCGTCTCGTGCCTCCCCGCCGCCCGGACAGCGAGCCGCTCGTGCCGCCGCTCCGCTCGGAGCGCGTTGTGCGCCTCGTGCACCACGATCCCGAGCAGCCAGGGCCGGAAGGCCGCATCGCGTCTGAACCGCTCGAGCGAGCGGTACGCCTTGACGTGCGCGTTCTGGACGGCCTCCTCCGCGCCGGCGCTCCAGCCCGTGATCGCGACCGCGACGCGGTAGGCGACGTGCTGGTGCGGCCGGACGAGCGCCGCGTAGGCCTCGTGGTCGCCGGCTGCCGCGCGGGCGACGAGCGCGGGCTCGCCGACTGGGGCCGGCCGCCTGAACGGCACCTCGACCGAGTACTCGGAGGCCATCTCGTCTGTCATACACCCTGAGCCGGCGGAACGTGACAGAGAGCGGCCGCCGCATCGTCGGTCCCGGCCGCATGCACGGCTACGACGTCTCCGGCCCTCGTCCGCGCGACGTCTCGCGGCACGGGCTCGGCGGGCCGTGGGCCGACGGCGCCGTCGTCTCGAACGCCCGCGACCTGGCCGTCTTCTTCGGTGCGCTCCTGCGCGGCAACCTCGTCCCGCCGCCGCTCCTCGCGCAGATGGAGACGATCGTGCCGGGATCGCACGGCGAGGGCCTGGGCCTCTACCGGCTGCGCTCGAACTGCGGCCGCTCGTACTGGGGGCACACCGGCGGCACGCCCGGCTACGTCACGTTCGCCGCCGGCTCCCGGGACGGACGGCAGCTCGTCGTCCTCGCGGTCAACGGCGTAGGGCCGGGTGCGATCCGCGCGATGGGGCGGTACCTCGACTCGCGTTTGCTCTGCCGCTAGTCCGCGGCGGTTAACCTCGCCCCGTGGCAGGCGGGACGCGGATCGGCCAGGCCTCTTCCGACCGGGTCGAGGTGCGCGGCCGCGACCTCACCGGCGACCTCATGGGCCGGCTCACCTTCACCGAGTACTTCCACCTGCTCCTCACCGGCGAGGAGCCGACGGAGGAGCAGCGCTACTTCCTGGACCTCCTGCTCGTCGCGATCGCCGAGCACGGGCTGATGCCCACCAACGTCGCCGCGCGGATGACATTCGCAGCGGATCCCGGGTCGTTGCAGGGAGCCGTCGCCGCCGGGATCCTGGGGGCCGGCCCGGTCGTCCTCGGCACCTCGGAGGAGTGCGCCCGCCTGCTCGAGGCGGCCGCGGGCCGGGACCCCGTCGAGGTCGTCCGGGAGATCCACGCCGCCGGCGGCAGGGTTCCGGGCTTCGGCCATCCGGTGCACAAGCCGCTCGACCCCCGCGCCGAGCGAATCCTCGAGCTCGCCGACGAGCATGGAGTGAGCGGGCCCAACGTCGCGCTCGCGCGCGCCCTGCGCGGCGCCGTCCACGAGGTCTGGGGCAAGCCGCTGACGATGAACGTCTCGATGCCCATTGCCGCGGTGCTCCTCGACCTCGACTTCCCGGCCGCCGCGGTGAAGGCCGTCCCGATCCTCGCCCGGACGGCCAGCCTGCTCGCCCATCTCGCCGAGGAGCAGGAACGGCCGATCGGGCTCGCGCTGGCGGCGGCCGCTGAAGAGGCGGTCGAGTACGAGCGCTGACGTCGAAAGACGACCGTGGGACGAGCAGCTCGCGCTCGACGACGCGAGCTTCCGCAGGCAAGTCGAGTACGCCCGGGAGCGCTCGGCGTTCCACCGCGAACGGCTGGCCGGCTTCGCGGGCGGGCTGGCCGAGATCGCCGAGCTGCCGCTGACCCAGAAGGACGAGCTTCGGGCGACGCGGACGGCCGACAACCCCTTCGGTGCACACCTTTGCGCAGAGCCGAGCGAGCTCGTCCGCATCTACTCCACGAGCGGCACGACCGGCGCGCCGACCTACATCCCGCTCACCGCCGGCGACCTGGACAACTGGGTCACCGGCTCTGCCCGGAGCTACGCCGCGTCCGGCGTCGAGCCCGGGCAGCGCATCGTCTCGACCTACAACGCGGGGCCGTTCGTCGCGGGTGCAGCCCTCGCCGCGTTCGACCGCATCGGGCTCACGCACATCCCGGTCGGCACGGGCAACACCGAGCGGCTCGTCCAGGCGATCAAGACGCTGCGGCCGGAGGCCGCCGTGCTGACGCCGTCGTACGCGGCCTACCTCGCCGAGAGCTTCGACCTCCGCCGGTCGACCGTCCGGCGCGTCCTCGTCGCGGGGGAGCCCGGCGGCGGCGAGCCCGCGTTCCGCGCCAAGCTCGAGGAAGGCTGGGGCGCGAAGGTCACCGAGGCGATGGGGATCGGCGACATCGGCGTCTCGTTGTGGGGTGAGTGCACGGTCCAGGACGGCATGCACCTGGGCGCCCGCGGGTTCGTCCACGCCGAGCTGATCGACCCCGAGACCGGCGAGCCGTTGGGGCTGGAGGACGAGGCGACCGGCGAGCTCGTGCTCACCCACCTGCAGCATCGTGCGGCGCCGCTCCTGCGCTTCCGGACACGCGACCACGTCCTCGTGAAGACACGGCCGTGCCCGTGCGGGCGCACCGGGCCACGCATCCGCTGCATCGGGCGGACCGACGACATGCTGATCGTGCGCGGCGTCAACGTGTTCCCGTCGGCGATCCGCGAGGTGGTCAGCTCGTTCGCGCCCGCGGTCAGCGGTCACATCCTGGTCAAGCCCACGGCGCCCGGCGTGAAGCAGGACCCGCCCCTGGCGGTCGCCGTCGAGCTCGCTGCGGACGGCACCGCGGACGCCGAGGAGATCCGCGCGCGGCTGCGCGAAGTGCTGCTCGTTCAGACAGCGGTCGAGCTCGTGCCCTGGGGAACGCTCCGGCGCAGCGAGTACAAGTCGACGCTCGTCGCCCGCCGGGACTAAGCGGTTCGCAGCGCGTCGATCGTCGCCGTGGGGACGATCCCTTCCGCCCGGCGCGCGAGCTCCGCGTCCAGGGTGACGAACGCGTCCGCCTGCAGCTTTGTGAGCGCCAGGTACTCGGCGTCGTAGGTCTCGGCCCAGCCCAGCTTGTCGGCGATCCTCCAGGCGTTGCGCCGCAGCACCGCGTCGCCGAGCAAGCGGATCTTCATCGCCCCGACGCGGTTGAGCCGCTCGAGGGCGACGTCCTCCGAGAGCTCGCCTCGGTGCACGGCCTCGTGCAGGGCCGACAGCGTCTGGGAGCGCAGGAGCGTCGGAGCAAGCAGCTCGTGCTCGGGCGAGACCTCGATCTCCTCGCTCGCCAGCTCGAGGACGACGCCGCAGTCGACGACGAAGCGGGTCACGGGCGCACGCTAGCCGAAGCCGCCTCCGCCGCCACCGCCGCCGCCTCCGCCGCCCCCGGAGAAGCCGCCGCCTCCGCCGCCCGAGCCCGACGACGGCGGCGCGAGCGCGGAGCCGAACCCGGAGGAGAGGTCGCCGATCGACATCGACGTCGCACCGGAGCCGAGGTCCCCGCCCGGCGAGATCCAGTAGATCGTGCTCGCCGCCGCGAGCTCCTCGGGCATGTGCAGATGGGCCGCCTGCAGCACCCTGTCCGCGATGCCGAACGTGATCCCGTAGACGAGGAACCGCTCCCACAGCGCGAGCGAGGCCGGCGGCGCCTCGCCCAGCCGCGGGAAGTCGGTGAGGAAGCGGCGGAACGCCTCCCACCGCTCGGCCTCGACCTCGGCCTCGCTCGACCGGCGCCGCCAGAGCTTCCGCTGCGTGAGAGCACCCAGCAGCATGGCGGCGTTGACGAACGCACAGACGGCCAGCGCGAGCAGCACTGCGTCGCTCCAGCGCGGGTACACGGAGCGCCAGCCGTCGATGGCGAGATATGCGAGCAGCGCTCCGATCCCGGCGAACACGAGCAGCCCGACTGCGAGCGGCAGCGCACCCATGGAGCGGAACCAGCGCCGGCGGCCGATCTCCTCGCCCACGCTCGCCTTGAAGGCGGTGAAGCGCTCGGACATCGCCTTGCGCTCGTCCTCGATCTCCTCGCGGAAGCAAGAGAGCCGCTCCGAGCCCCCGTCGAGCACGGCGTCCACGACGTGCGCGACGTCTCGCTCCCACGGCGTCAGCGCCACGGTCCCGTCGCCTGCGCTGAGCTCGAGGTCGTTGACGAGCTCCTTGCGCATGCCGGCCCACGTCGAGCGCTCGGTCGTGGTAGGGGTGGAGCGGTAGTAACCGCGCCGGATGAGGTCGAACAGCGTCGCCGTGAACTCGTACGAGCCGACGCCGCCGCCCTGGGCGAGCAGCTGCGGCACGAGCGCGGGCTCGAGCTCGGTCGGCGGCTCCTGCTCGTACTCGCGGTCGTAGCCGGTCCGCTGCTCGCGGCCGAAGCGCCAGAAGACGAATCCGCCGACGAGGAACGCAGGAATCGTCCCGAGCGCAAGGAGGATCAACCCGGTGCTCCACGGATGCCGGAGCGCGTCCTGGATTCGCTCGTGATCGTGGCGATAGGCGTCGGCGTCCGCCTGCTCGGCCCCGGCGATCTCGGCCAGCCCCGATCCACCGGCGACCCGCATGCCCGCGGTCGAGGCGAAGGCGCCGCGCGGGTAGAGCGTGCGCAGCTCGACGAACTGCCTCGCCGGTACCTCGACGGCGCGCAGCAGCGCGCGGTTGCCGGCGAGTGTGACGTCACCCCGGACCCAGACCGGGTGGCCCCACGCCCGCACGACCTTGCCCGGGCCGGTCGTCGTAGCGGTCAGCCGGCCGAGCGACTGCTCCCACTCGTCGCCCCAGACCTTGAGGTTGACGTCGACGACGTCGTCGTAGGCCACGGCGAGGCCGCGGATGCGGTAGTGCACCGTGAACGTCCGCGTCTCGTCGGCCGCCTGGAAGCGCCACACGATGCGCACCTCGTCGCCGCGCCGCTCCGTGCCGAACGTGCCCGGCGGTCCGCCGGGCTCGAGGTCGGTCGGCGCGCCGGGACCGTACGCGCGACCGTTCTCGGAGACCGCGATCCGCTCGATCGACTCGCCCTCGCGCAGCGGGATGTCGCGGAACCCGAACGTGTAAGCGCCGGAGAAGGCGACGGTGATGTGCTCCGCGACTGCCACCACGCCGGTGCGGTCGACGTCGACGCGGACGTCGCTGCGGAGGAGCTCGTACGAGCGCGCTTGCGCGGAGCCCGCGAACGCGAGCGCCGCGATCAGGCCGGCTGCGACCGCCGCAAGCTGCCGCATCACGCGGCTCAGCCGGCGGGCGCGCCGGGCGTGAAGCTGACCTGCGGCGGCTCGCGCTGCGCGTCGTCCTCGACGTCGAAGAACTCGCGCTTGGTGAAGCCGAACGGCCCCGCGATGAAGACGCCGGGCACCGTCTGGATCGCGTTGTTCAGGGTCAGCACCGTGTCGTTGTAGATCTGCCGCGAGACCGCGATGCGGTTCTCCGTCTCGGCGAGCTCGCTCTGGAGCTGCCTGAAGTTCTCGTCGGCCTGGAGCTCCGGGTACGCCTCGGCGACGGCGAAGAGCCGTCCGAGCGCCTGGCCGAGGAGGCCTTCGGCCTGGGCCGACTCGGCCGGGGTCTGTGCCTGCTGTGCGGCCGAGCGCGCCTCGGTGACGTGCTGAAAGGTCTCGCGCTCGTGCGCCGCGTAGCCCTTGACGGTCTCGACGAGGTTCGGGATCAGGTCCCACCGCCGCTTCAGCTGCACCTCGATCTGGGCCCACGCGTTGTCGACGCGGTTCCGCAGCCGGACGAAGCGGTTGTAGAGCGCGACCAGGGCGATCGCCACCAGGGCCACGACGGCGAGGATCACGATCACCCAGAGCAACGGCGCGACTCTACTCCCTCCGCAGGTGGCATCCTCACCGAGTGGCTTTTCTCACGACGGTCGTCGGCAGCTATCCGCAGCCGGACTGGCTGATCGATCGCCAGCGGCTCGGCGACCGCCTGCCGCCTCGCGTGCGTGCGCACGAGCTCTGGCGCGTGGCGGAGCCGCTGCTCGAGGAGGCGCAAGACGACGCCACACGGCTCGCCGTCCAGGACATGGAGCGCGCGGGCGTGGACGTGATCACCGACGGAGAGATGCGTCGGGAGAGCTACTCGAACCGGTTCGCGACCGCGCTCGACGGCGTCGACCTGGACGAGCCGGGCGTGGCCCTCGACCGCACCGGCCACGAGAACCCCGTGCCGCGGGTCGTCGGGCCGATTCACCGGACCCGCCCGGTCGAGACGCGTGACGTCGAGTTCCTACGCTCGATCACCGACCGCCGGATCAAGATCACCGTCCCGGGGCCGTTCACGATGTCGCAGCAGGCGCAGAACGACTACTACGCAGAGGACGGCGAGCTGGCGCTCGCCTACGCGGACGCTGTCAACGCCGAGCTACGCGACCTGAAGGCGGCCGGCGCGGACGTCGTCCAGATCGACGAGCCGTACCTCCAGGCGAGACCCGAGCAGGCGCGGGAGTACGCGATCGAGGCGATCAACCGCGCTCTCGACGGCATCGAGGGCGACACCGTCCTGCACACCTGCTTCGGCTACGCGCACATCGTCCACGACCGGCCGAGCGGCTATCCGTTCCTCGGCGAGCTCGACGCCTGCGCGGCGACGCACCTGTCGCTGGAGGCGGCGCAGCCGAACCTCGACCCGGAGGTGCTGCGGGACGTGGCTAAGAAGACGATCGTCCTGGGCGTCCTCGACCTCGGCTCCGAGGAGGTCGAGACGCCGGAGGTCGTCGCGGCCCGGATCCGCAAGGCGCTGTCCGTGCTTCCACGGGAGCGGCTCGTCGTCGCCCCGGACTGCGGGATGAAGTACCTCCCCCGTGAGCGTGCGTTCCTCAAGCTGCAGTCGATGGTTGCCGGTGCCCGCCTGGTCGGAGAGGATCACTAAGCAGAAGCGACCGAGGAGGTCTCCATGCCCATGAAGCTGAACATGCTTCCGCCCAGCGTGAACAACATGTCCGTGCGCGTGTTCGTCCGCGCCGCCGGCTTGCCGGTCGAGGAGGAGAACGTCTGGGGTCAGACGAAGTCCGACGAGTACCTGGCCAAGTTCCCGACGGGCCTGACACCGTCGATCGAGACGCCCGAGCTGCCCAAGGGAGGGCTCTCGGAGAGCTGCGCCGTGATGATGTACCTCTCCAACCGCGAGGGGCTCGACGAGCTGTATCCGACCGACATCCAGCGGCGGGCTGTGGTCGATGCCGCGAACTCGTTCACGATGAGCATGCTCTACCCGCTCGTGGCCCGCGCCACCTACCCGCGCCTCGGCTTCGCCGGCTATCCGGGCGAGGTTTCGACGTCCGACGCCTCGGACGAGGCGAAGGAAGCCGCGCGCGCGGCCGCCGAGGCGGACCTCCCGCGCCACCTCGAGGTCTATCCGAGGTTCTTCTTCAGCGACGCCGGCTTCATCGGCGGCGACTCGCCCACGATCGCGGACATCCGCCTGGCCTGCACGCTGGAGTTCCTGGCGGTGGCGGACATGGAGCTTCCGGATTGGACGAAGGACTACATGCAGCGCGTCGAGGACGCGCTCGGCGACGCGTACACCGAGCCCGCGGGCGACGTGCGCGGCTACATCGCCCAGGCCACGGGGCAGGCGGTCTCGGCGAGCTAGGTGATGGATTGATCGACGTCAAGCGCGTCGACTTCGTCGGCGTCCCGGTCCGCGACCTCCAGCGGGCGGATGAGTTCTACGGCCAGACCCTCGGGCTGACCCGCAACCCGAACTCCGGCCCGCGCTGGGTCGAGTACGAGACCGGGAACCTCACGATCGCGCTGATCTCGCCGGAGGCGATGGGCCCGGAGTTCCTCGAGGGATTCCAGCCGAACACGGTGCCGATCGCGCTGCGCGTGGCGAACGTCGAGGAAGCGAGGAAGGCGCTGGTCGAGGCGGGCGTGGAGGTGGCCGAAGTGATCGACTCGGGCGTCTGCTACATCGCGGGCTTCCACGACCCCGACGGCAATGCCCTGATCCTCCATCGACGCTATGCGCCGTTCGCGGACGGGTCGCTGCCCTAGGCACATGAGCTGGCGGATCCGCGGCAGCTACTTCGAGGTCTGCAACTGCGACCCCATCTGTCCGTGCCGGATGATCGACGGCGTTCCCGGCGGGCGCTCGACGCACGGCATCTGCATGGGCGTGCTGTCCTGGGTGATCGAGGAGGGTCTCGTCGACGGCACCGACGTCTCGGGGCTGCCCGTCGCCATGGCCCTCCGCTACAGCGACGACGAGAAGGGCTCGCCGTGGACGTGGATCCTGTACCTCGACGCGGGTGCGAGCGAGGAGCAGCAGGCCGCGCTCGAGGGCGTCTACACGGGCCGGCTCGGCGGCGACGCGGAGTCGCACTTTCCGTGGGTGTGGAAGGCGAGCAACCTCGTCGCGGTGCGTCCCGTGGAGATCGCGTACGAGCACACGCGCAGGCGGCAGCGGTTGCGGATCCGCGACCACGTCACGGTCCGAATCCGCGACCGCTACGAGGGGCCCGAGACCGTGACGTGCGTCATCCCGGGCCACGATCGCTCCGGAGAGGAGCTGGTCACGGACGAGCTCGTCGTCGAGGACGAGCCGCTCGCCTTCTCGTACAGCGGCGTTTGCGGCTACGGCGCCACGTTCGACTACGCGGGCTGATCAGCTCACTGCCGCGGTGGCGGCGGCGAAGATCAGCGCCAGGCCCGTCACGCGCGCCGAGGTCTCGCCCAGCGGGAGCACCTTCTGGGCGAAGACGATCGCGGCGATGACCGCGGCCCAGCGGAGGCTCATCGACGCCGCGAGCACCAGGACGAGCATCAGGCCGGCGCAGCAGCCGATGCACCAGAGCCCGTGCTCGACGCCGAGCCGGAACGGCCCGCTCTTGTGGTGCTTCACCAGGAAGCCGGCCGGATTGCGGCAGCGGCTCAGACACGCCCCTTTGAGCGGGGTCAGCTCGTACGCGCCGGCGAGGGCGAGGACGACGGGAAGCCCCGGGGACAGGTCGTTCTCCATCAGCTCCCAGGGGACGAGCCCGACCGCACCCCAGATCGCGAGGTAGCCGGCGGCGAGCCACACGTAGCCGCCGCGCGCCAGCGCGGCGAGCGGGAGGATGGAGGGGAGCATCATCGCGGCCATCATCAGCGTCCAGCCGGCGAGAAACGGGGCGAGCCCCATCGGCTGCTCCCACGCGACGAGCACGACCCAGGCCAGAGCCGAGCCGGCCAGCAGCACCGTTCCTGTCGTTGCAGCCGAGCGCTCGACGTGCGGCAGGCTCACACGCCGATCGTAAACGGGGGCTACTCCTCGACCGCGTCCTCGGCCTGCTCGGCGAGCTCGACGATGTCGCCGTCCTTGAACAGGATCTTCTGGAGCGCCACGCGCCACTTCTCCTTGCGCCGGGCGAGGAACTCGAGGTCCATCGCGAAGTGGAGGAACTCCTCCCTCTGCGCGTGCTCCATGATCCGGCGGGCCTGGTCGTCCGGCTCGATCGACATGCGCTGCTCGTACCAGCCGATCGCCTCCGCCTCCTCCTGGAGCGAGGTGATGACGCGCGCGAAGGTCCTGGTGTCCTCGGCGAGCTCCTCGGGCGGCTCGTGATACTGATCCGTCGGCATGGACGATGAGTTCTCGCCTCCCGCGTCGTCTAAACCTCCGATGGCGGTGCGCGGCTTCCCGGAGACGTTCGCAGGCGAGGTGGTCCTCCCGGGCGACGACGGCTACGACGCGGCTCGCGTGGTGTGGAACGGGATGGTCGACCGCCGGCCGGCGATCGTCGTCCGGCCGGCGAACGCCGACGACGTGGCGACGGCCATCCGATTCGGGCGCGAGCGGGAGCTGCCGATCGCCGTCCGCAGCGGCGGCCACAGCATCCCGGGGCTCTCGACCTGCGACGACGGGATCGTGATCGACCTCTCGCTCATGCGCGGCGCCGAGGTCGACGGACGGCGCCGGATCGCGACGGACCGGCGGCGGCTCGCTCCTCGGCGAGCTCGACGATGCGGCGCAGGCCGCCGGTCTCGTGTGCCCGGTCGGCGTCGTCTCGCACACCGGGGTCGCGGGGCTGACCCTCGGCGGCGGCATGGGCCGGCTGCAGCGGCGGTTCGGCCTGACGATCGACAACCTCCGCGCGGTCGAGCTCGTGACCGCGGACGGGCGCCTCGTTCGCGCGAGCGAGGACGACAACGCCGACCTCTTCTGGGGGCTCCGCGGCGCCGGGGCGAACTTCGGCATCGCGACGGCCTTCGAGTTCGCGCTCCAGCCGTTCGACGGCGTGATCACACACGGCACGGTCGTTTATCCGATCGAACGCCTCGAGGAGGTCGTCGCGCTCTTCGACCACGCGGTGCGCTCGGGGCCGGACGAGTCGATGCTGAGCCTGGCGGTCGCGCGCGCCGACGGCCGGCCCGTGGTCTCGATCTCGGCGCTGCACTCCGGCTCGCCCGAGCAGGCCGAGCGCGACCTCGCGGACGTCCGCGCCTTCGGCCCGCCGCTCGAGGACTCGATCGAGGTGAAGCCGTACCTCGTCGCCCAACATCTGGCCGACGAGGACATGGAGTGGGGCCATCGCTTCTACATGAAGAGCGCGTATCTCCGCGAGCTGCCCGGCAGCGCCGTCGCCGCATGCGCGGAGGTGCTCTCCCGCGCTCCGGCGGCCGCCGACTGCTCGACGTCGGTCTGGGCGTGGGGAGGAGCGATCGCGAGGGTCGCCGAGGAGGACACGGCGTTCACCGGGCGCGAGGCCGCCTACTGGATCTCGGCCGAGGCGCAGTGGGACGACGCGCTCCTTGACGCCGCCTGCCGGGAGTGGGGGCGGGACACGATCGCGGAGGTCATGCCGCACGCGCTCCCCGGCCGCTATGTGAACGACGTTGCCGAGGCCGGGACGGACGTGCGTGGGGTGTACGGCGACGCGAAGTACGACCGGCTCGTCGCGCTCAAGCGCGCCTGGGATCCGGACAACGTGTTCCGGCTCAACCAGAACATCCGGCCGTAGCAGACACATGAACCGTGGTCGCGAGAGCGCCGGTCGAGGGCGGGTGGGCCCCACTCCCGGGGCTGGTACGAGCGTGCCAGGCGGCTGCTCGACCCGCTCGACCCCGGTCCGGAGCACGGCTGGCTCGCCTTCCACGAGGGCTACGTCGCCCACGGCGAGGGCGACACCGCCGCCACGCGGGAGCACGCTGCCCGCGCGGCCGAGCTTGGCCGGCGCTTCCGCGTCCCGGATCTCGAGATGCTGGGCCTCGCGCTCGAGGGCGCCGCGCTGGTCGCGTCGGCGGAGGTCGACGAGGGGATGCGCCGCCTCGACGAGGCGACTGCCGTGGCTCTTGCCGGCGAGGCAGCGATTCCGATCTCCGGTGCCTGGGCCTGCTGCTTCCTCGTCACGGCGTGCACGGCGGTCCGCGACTACGAGCGGGCCGCCGTGTGGTGCGACCGCATCGCGGAGTTCGCCGAGCGGTACGGGAGCCGCTACATGCTCGCGTTCTGCCGCGCCGAGTACGGCGGCGCTCGACCGCGACTTCCTCGAGCTGGTGACGCGCCTGAACCGCGGCCCGGCCGACGGTCCGGTCGAGTACCGCTACGGCTACCGCTCGCGCTCGCGCGCAAACGCACGTGACGCCTGGGCTGCGGGCTCAGTGCCCGCAGCCCAGCTCGTCTCGCGCTTACTTTGGCACTGTCCCAAGGAGTTCACTGCTCTCCTTGGCTTTTCCAGCCGGTGTCCCACGTTTTTGTCCCGCACAATGTCCCACATCAGGGTCATGTGTCCCGCTGTCCCATTCCCTATATGCGTGGGACGGTGGGACACCTCTCATTCCGTGCATGACGGCGATGCCTCCAGTCTCTGCTTGATCCGATGCACCGTCGATTTCGGGATGCCCAGCTCCTCGGCAATGTCCCGGACGCTCAGCCCAAGATCGACAAGCTCGCGGATTTGCACCAACGGGTGTCGTTCATGTCTTTCATTGTCCAACACGCCACGCCGTCTCGCGTCTCTAGTTGAGCCTCGAAGGGCTTTGCCGCATCGCCCGTAATACCTCTCGCTTTTTCGAGATGAACCTGAAAACGCGCTCCTTGCGTGGGGTCGTAGTCACTCGGGCGCCTTAGATTGATGACTGTGTCGAGCACGTCTTCGCGTTTCGATGTGCCGCGCTGAGCGCCACCTTTGCCCCCGTGGTGAACGAGAAGGACCGATATGCCTCTCCGTCGGAGCGAGAGCAGCCAAGTCTGCATCGGTATCCACCCATCCGCCTCATTTTCCCGACCGCTACGGCAGAGCGTCGATAGATTATCGAGCACTAGCAACTCGACACCGTCCAACAGGGGCTCCAACAGTTCCTGGCCGCGAGTAGATGCGAGGTCCGGATCGGCATTTCTTGCAAATCCGGCGTAACAATCTGGAATAACTCGGGCGTGAGGTTTTCGAGCCAAGGACAGGGTGACTTGTGCGATGCGCTCTTGCATTGCCGCAGCAGGCATCTCGCCATCGACATAGAGGGATCTTGCTTTGGGCGGCATTGCCTTGTGACCGCGCTTCCTACCCGGCGAGCGGAGCGCGCCGCGCAAATCGGCAGACGGGTCGTGTTTCGCGCGTCCTGTCGCAATGGCATAGCGGAACACCTGCCCACTGGTCTGCCGCAGCCGTCGGGCGGTCTCGATTACCCCGCGCTGCTCAACCTTCTTCAGGGTGTCCAGCAATTCAGGCGCATCAATTTCAGAAACAGGTCGTGCGCCAATTTGCGGGAAGATATCCGCTTCGAGCCGGGCTAAGAGCAGCGCGCGGTATCTGGGGGCCAGCCGCGTACGTTGGTTTTCAATCCACTCCCTTGCGATGCCTTCAAACGTGTTTTCGTTCGCGTACTTGGCAGCACGCTTTATTTGCTTCTTAACGACGCTCGGATCAGTGCCTTTAGCTAGGCAGGCACGGGCGTCCTCACGGCGAGCGCGTGCATTGGAAAGCGTCACGGTTGGATAAACGCCAAGGGCGAGGGTGCGTCGCTTCCCAGCGAACCTATAGTCGAGACGCCAATACCGTGCGCCATTGGGCGTCACGAGCAGGTACATACCGCCGCCGTCGCTCAGCTTGTAAGCCTGAGCTTTGGACTTGGCGTTTCGGATGCGCGAGTCAGTTAAAGCCATTGACGGTATCTCCGGGTCGTTTGCTTCGAAACGAATTCCTCCAACATACCGTCATAGATACCGACAATTTCTCCGGTTTCAAGCAGCCCCTCACGAGCGCAAGCGGATTCTGGCGGTCGCAAACTATTTATGTTTTCAGATGCTTTTTGGACGTGCGCGGAAGAGAGCGAACAAATGCGAACAAGAGTTTGGCTGGGGCGCTAGGATTTGAACCTAGGGTCACGGGACCAAAACCCGTTGCCTTACCGCTTGGCCACGCCCCAATCCGCTGCGGTGATCTGCCCGGTCCGCCTGCCGGCAACGAGGCCAGCAGACGCTCCCCGATAATATAATCAGCGGACGCCCTCCTACCAGCAACGGGACCTTAGGGCAACGCACGGCATCGCTAGGTTTGAGGGCGATGCCTCGATGGGAGCGCGGGGGCAAGACGCCTTTCTTGCGGGCACTGGCGCTCACGGCTATATACGGGCCGGACCCTAGCCAGCCGGAGTGTAGCGCAGCTTGGTAGCGCACCTCGTTCGGGACGAGGGGGTCGCAGGTTCAAATCCTGCCACTCCGACCAGCTCATGGTCCGATTGATGGTGCGAAATATTACCGCCCTTGTCGCACCCCACGGAGCGTTTACGAACCCCAACTCCGATCGCTGCGCAGAGGGCTCCCGGTCTGTACATACACAGCATCGAAGTGAGTCATAGCGCCATCGAGAGGGCGCCTTATGATGCCGACGATTTCGTGCAGGCAATACCCGAAGCTCCGCATTAAATGGTGGATTTTGTCGAACGCTGCCTCTTCGGGATGCGGAGGCATTGTCCCACTCTCGATTATATAAAAGTCGATCTCGGTAAGGAATCGCCCCACGCCGTGCAGAACCTCAAGTTCGTAGCCCTGCGCGTCTACTTTCATCAGCGCTGGGCGCGAGATCGACGACACGAGACTATCGAATTGGCACACTTGCACGGGATGGTCGGCGGCGTTGCTCCCGCCATGAATCAGTGAACTCGTGCCAGGGTCTGCCGGATACTCGTTTAACTGTCCTTGCTCGTCCTTGTCGCCAAGTGCGACATTGAAATAGCCAAACCCAAGCGTCGCATTGAGCTCTTTTATATAAGGGCAGCGAGGCTCTGGAGGGGTCGAAGAGCGTGAACTTCGCGGATGGGAAGGCGTCGTAAAGGTCAGGGGTCCCGGTGTTCACGCCGAACGTCATATACTTCTGCCCAAGAGACGCTAGGCTGCCGCCATTGCGGCAGGGCGCTGTAGCATACCCTCATCGATCTCGGGATGTCGCCGCTATGCGAGAGCTTCCTCCCCGAGCCGCAGCTCGGGATGCCGAGAGCTATTATCCGCTCCATGTCCGCATTTGCGACGCCTGTTGGCTGGTGCAGCTCCCGAAGTTCGTAAGTCCGGCGCATATCTTCACCGAATACGCCTATTTCTCGTCTTATTCGACGAGCTGGGTGGCGCACGCCAAGGGCTATTGCGAGATGATCGGATCGCGACTCGATCTTCGCCCCAACAGTCTTCGTCGTCGAGCTTGGCAGCAACGACGGCTATCTCCTGCAACATTTTCTCGCGCTCGGTCAGCGGGTCCTTGGCATCGAGCCCGCCGCCAACGTGGCAGGGCGGCATCCGCCAGGGGCGTGCCCACGCGCGTCCCATCTTCAGCACCGGGTGGCAAGACAGGTTGTCGCGGAGCAAGGCCACGCGGACTTGATCGTCGCCAACAACGTTCTGGCGCAAGTGCCCGCAACTCAACGATTTCGTCGCCGGCATGGCCATCCTCTGGCGCCGGAGGGGGTATCACGTATCGAGGTCCCGCATCTCGCGCGGCTGATCGCGGAGAACCAGTTCGACACGATTTACCACGAGCACTTCTCGTATTTCTCGCTCGTCACCGTAGAGCGGATCGCGGCGGCCAACGGTCTCGTGCCGATCGACGTCGAAGATGCTGCCGACACATGGCGGATCCATGCGCATCTATCTCGCTCCCGCGGGTCGCAGCGCCCAATCTCGGCAGCGGGTCGCCGAATTTGATCGCAGCAGGAGCGCCGCGACGGCCTCGAAGCTTGTCGGCCTATGCGGACTTCGCCGACCGCGTACGAGCGCACCAAGCGCGACCTGCTCTCGGTCCTGATCGACGCCAAGGAAGCGGCAAGCGCATCTGCGGCTATGGCGCACCGGGCAAGGGCAATACCCTGCTGAACTATTGCGGGATCGGCCCCGATTTCCTAGACTTCACGGTCGATCGGAACCCCTACAAGCACGGCCTCTACACGCCCGGGCATGCATCTCCCGATCAAGCCGGTCGAGGCGATCGACGCCGCCAGCCCGATTACATCCTGATCCTGCCGTGGAACCTCAAGCAGGAAATCGTCGAGCAGATGCGCCATGTCGGTGACATGGGGCGGCAAGTTCATCGTCCCGATACCCGGAGCTTGCGGTCATCGATCCGAGCGTGAGCTAAAGAGCTCAGTTCACCAGTCTCGGTACGCGACCGCCGGACTCGCGAAACTTCCGCGAAACCGATGATTGTTACCCTTGCTACCGATGACGTCAGACCAGACTTCGCACGGCTTGGTCCGAAAGTGGACATTTCTTCTGGTGTCACGCCGGTTCAGCTTTGACCTCGACGACGTCGCCCGGAGTCAGCATGGTTTCGTTCGGCGCGTCGAAAGTCATCCATGCGACCGTCGCGAACCCGGCTGATAAGGACGGTATATTCGGGTTCGTCGCCAACGGCTGTTTGCGGCTTCGGCCTTAACCTCCAGCAATATACGCGCCGGACCAATGCTCATTCTCGATCTCGACGCAGCCGCTGGGAGGTGTCCTGCAGCTCGGCCAAGGTTTGCTGTCAGATAGATCAGCCTTCAATTCGCCAAGCTTGACGTCCAGCTCACCCATGTTCTGCCGCAGACGCGCGACTTGAGCCTCCAGATTCGACACTTGCGCCTCGACCAGAGACTTCTCGATCTGCTGGTTGAGTAGCACCTCTTTACGCAAGAGCCCTTTGCCAAAGAGGTGTTCCAGGTCGGTAAGACGTGTCGGTCACGATGCCCAGATGCTCCCTCTGCTTGGCGATTTGTCGATTACGGCCTTGATCTCCGCTTCGATGCGCGGGCGTTGCTTTTGCAAGGCTTCGACTTGACTGCGGTATGTTTCTCCGAGCCGTAAAAATGTGTCGTTCTCGGCAGAGTAGGCGCGATCGAAGTCGACGTTGCGACGGTTGAGCCCGATCAGCAGCGGCATGACAAAATTGTCATGTCCGTCGCGTTGCACTTCAAGGCGCGCCTTGCGCATGACCAAGGTCGCGTGATCCGCTTCAAGTTGACGGACGCGCTGCTCGGCCGTGATCGAGTCGATGCTGCGGTATGTTCCGGCTACCTCGAGGGGCAGCCCTTCACCTCCCGCGGTCGCAATTGCCGCCTTCACCGTTTCGCCGAGGATAAAGGGATAGCTGCCAGGCTTTCTGACACGACCGGTGACGAAGATCGGTCGATATTCGGTGATGCGCACACTGACGGCCGGCTGGACCAGCACGCCGTCGGCAAATCGTTCCTGGATGAGTTGTTGCGCCTCGGCGAGAGTAAGCCCGCTCACGCTGACGCTGCCGGCCAACGGCAGCAGGATACTGCCGCCGCCGTCGACGATAAACTCTCCCGAAAGCTGCGGCTGGTCGACCACGACAATGGTGAGGCGATCGCCCGGGGGCGAGGCGGTAGTCGCCGGGACCTTTTTCAGATGCTCCTGCCGAATTTACCCCTGGCTCAGCGGTTTGTGCGAGCATCGCACCGAGGCCTCCGCCGCCTTGGCGCCGAAGCCCATCGCGACAAGTGAGACAACCGATCCAATGACCAAGGCAAGGACTCTGATGGCGGGTCGCTGGACATCTCTGATCCGGGGGGTCCGCAATGTGTTTTCAGGATTTGTCATCGGGTTACTCCCTCGCGGCTTACGCAGACGATCTACGGCCGGGTCAAATGCGGTTTGGGTCAAAGTCTAACCGGCTTTTCATGCGGTCCAGGCAATGAATTGGGGAATACGGGGCCCGAACGGGTTACCCCCAAGGGTCGCGATCGCGGGATCGCCCTTCCCTGAATAGTGCCCCCATGCGTGCACAACATCGATGGCGCTCCAACGTGCTTGCGTTCTGGCGGATGGCCGTTGCCGGAATTGCATTTCTTGTTTTTTCAGCGACGGTCTCGCCGGCGGCCGACGATAGTCCCTCGATCGAAGGTCTGTTGAAAACCGGGTGGCAAATTGCCGGATTCAGCCAAGCGTTCGACAATCGCTCGACATTCATTCTCTTTCGGCATCCGGAGCAAACCTATCTCGTGCAATGCCGCGCGGGCTACGATGTTACGCGCAGTCCGAGCGTCTACTCGATCTGCTATGAGCTCCGGTGATGGTCGTTACGGTTCCCCGCAACCGAGCCCAAGTCTGCCTCCAGACTTGGCGATCACGAGGTGGTTAGTCCCTATTCTCGTCGCGGCGTTCCATCCCGCCCGGCCCCACTTTGGCCCTTTGCCGGCGCCAAGGTTGAGGCTCAATCCCGGTGAGGGCCATATTTTGCGCTAAAAGCGATGGGAAAGTTAACGCTTCCAGGAGGGCGGCGCTGCCGCCCGCGCGTATGCTCCGCTAGAATAGGCGCGAGTTCGACGAGAAGACCCACACCTCAAGAAGATCATGTCGGCGGAGCTTGCTTTCAACCGTAGCCAAGATGTCGATTATGGCGTGGCCCAAGAGGTCGGGCCCGGCATCCGCCGTATCGTGGCCAACAATCCGGGGCCCTATACTTTTCTCGGCACCAACAGCTATGTAGTGGGTAGCGGCGAGGTCGCCGTCATCGACCCCGGCCCCGCCGACGAACGCCATCTGCATGCGATCGCCGCCGCGATCAAAGGCGAACGCCTCACCCATATCCTCATTACCCACAGCCATCGCGACCATTGCGACGGCGCGCGCGGCTTGCAGGCGCTCGCGGGCGGGAAGATCGCCGCTTTCGGGCCGACCGGAACGCCGCGCGGCGCGGGCGCACCGGGGCTTGGCGATGCCTTCGTCGATCCTTGCTTCGTGCCGGACCGCAAACTTGCCGACGGGGACACGGTGAGGGGCAACGGCTTCGCACTCGACGTTCTGCATATGCCGGGCCACGCGCCGGACCATCTCTGCTTCGCTCTCGTCGGCAAGCGCACGGTGTTCACCGGCGATCACGTGATGGGCTGGAACACCACGGTCATCGCGCCGCCGGAGGGCAACATGGCGCAGTTCCTCGCCTCGCTCGAGCGGCTGATGCAACGGCACGACAAGATGTTCCTGCCAGCCCATGGCGGTCGCATCCAGACGCCGCAACGGGTGGTCAAGGCGTATATCATGCATCGGAAATGGCGCGAGCAGACCATCCTCGCCTGCCTGGACGAAGGGATATGCACCGTTCCCCGTATCGTCGGGCGGCTCTACGGCACGATTGACGCTGGGCTGAAAGAGGCGGCGGCGCTTTCGGTACTGGCGCATCTTGAACATCTTGCCGCCCGCGAGCTGGTGGCGGCCGAAGGGCCTAGCGGCCTGACGAGCGTTTTTTCTTCACGCGCTTCTTAACGCGCTTCTCGGTGACGCCCTTCTTGTCGGTGGCGGCCCTCCTCCTTGGGCGCAGCCTGTTCGAGGACCGTCTTTTCGCCCTTCTCCAGTGCCGTCGTCACCTCCGCGAACAAGGCGCGGATGCGCGCGGCATTGGTGCCGAGATCGTGCAAGCCATAGCGCGACGCCGAACTGACGTCGATCACGGCGTGGGCGTCATCGCCCTTGACCTGGACGATCACATCGTCGGTGAAGCCCATGATCAAGGTCCGGTCGGTCGCCTCGATGTGGCCGATGCCGGTCTCGCCGGGAGCCTCGCTCGAAGCGATGGTCCAGCCGAGCCGTTCCACCGCCTCATTCACCAAGCTGAAGACTTCGGGCGCCGAACGCTCAAGCAACATCGGTCCGATATCGGGATAGGACTTGACTTGTGCTTCGATGGCGGTCGTCTCCGGCTCCTTGATGGCGTTCGCGTCGGCGGGGCGCAAGCTGGCAAGGGTCGCGAAAGCGAGCGGCTCATCGGGAGTTGTCGCGACATCGTTTATGCGCGGCAGAAGGACGGCGTGGGAGAGATAGAACGCCGGCACGGCAAGGCCGAGACAGGCAATGAAGAAGCGGCCAAGGCCTGGGCCGCACCGGTCTGGCCACCGAACCAGATGCGGACAATGGCAAAGACCGCGATGCCGATGGCGATGAAGACCCCGGCAATGGAAACGCCGATCAGGTTCAGCGCCGCGGGCGTCGCCAACGAGGCGAAGCGGTGCAGAAGCAC
>CAVTZA010000006.1:0-46712 GCA_963739085.1 uncultured Actinomycetes bacterium
TAGTAGCTCTTAGCTCGGATAGCGCTATCGGCCAACTCGAGCGGCGGGCTCCGCCTCCGACCGCGGTAGAAACACGACGCGCCCTCCGCCGTCGGTGGTGCCAAACGAGTAGTAGAGACCGGCCGGCTCGAGGGCGGCGTGTACGGGGCCGCGCCCAGGGGTCAGCGTCCGCGACCGGCCGTCGTCGAGTCGCAGGAGCATGACCGCCTTCTCGGTGAGCAGAATGGCCACGCCGCCGTCAACATCCACGAGACCGAACCCACGAGGCAGCGGATGCTGCTGCGTACGTGCGCCCGTTGAGACGTCGTAGACGTCGATCAGGTCGCCGCGAGTGACGACGAGGCGGCCGCCGTCGAGGCGAACGGTCGTGACCTCGCCGGCCGCGAATTGGAACAGGCGCACGAGCTCGCCGCGCTCGTTGAGGACCGCGGCTGCGCCCTCCTCGCGAACGGCGATCAGGCTCCCGGACACAGAGTCCACGACGCCGGCGGCCACCACGGCGAAGCGTCGTGCAGATGGCTGCCGACGACGGCCATTCCTCCTGACACGGTTCACTGCCTGAGCCGACTCGAGCGAGCCTCGGGCCGTCGTTGAACACGAGGAGGTCTCCGTCGCCGTGCACGTGGAAGTCCGAGGGCGAGCCGACGTCTGAGCCTTCGAGCGCCAGCCGGTTGCGAGACTGCGCACCGACGTTGCCCGAGTCGAGCGTGTTCTTGCAGGTATTGCCGCAGTCCGTCTGGGAGCCCCAGGCAAGCCGATCACCGGCCAGTTCCACGTCGTAGACGGCGCTGCGAGGCGGCCAGTCGCGGCACGGCGCGGGCCGCCCGCGGCGCGCCAGCGCTCTTGTCGCAGGGCTCCAGACGGCTGCGTGGCCGCAGTCCGCAGCTGTCGACTCCAAAGCGAACGCGGCGCGCGCGCCGTCGGCCGAGAGAGCCGCGATCGGGCCGCGGGTCGCGACCGTCCGCGGTCCGGTCACACGCTCGCTCGGGAGCAGCGACGGCAGCGGCCGGTGCGCCGGGGAGAGCCGCGTCCAGCCAACGAGCGAGCTGTTGCCGAGGCGGGTCACGCGGCGCAGTCCCTTCCCGTCCAGGCCGACGATCCAGATCTGGTTCGGCGGATAGCGCTCGACGAGCAGGCTCCGTCCGTCGGGTGCCCACAGAAGCTTCGAGATCTCTTGCTGTCCGGGCAGGCGCATGCGCCTCGAGACTCGTCCGTCGCGGCCGACGAGGCGGATGTCCCGTCCACTGCCGACGGCGAGCCTCCGGCTGTCGGGCGACCACGAGAACAACCCGCCGAGACCCACGCGGTGTCTGCCGCGGCCGTCCGGCCGAACGAGCCACATGCCTGACGACGAGCCGTACGCGATCCACCGGCCGTCGGGAGACCATGTGGGAGCGTTCGCGTTCCGCGCGAGGACACGCCGGCGGCCGCGGAGCGGCTGGATGACGACCGACGCACGGTTTCCCTTGCGGGCGGTGTACACGAGCACCTTCGCGTTCGGCGACCAGTCGATTCCTTCAGCGGGCCCGGAGCCGAGGACTCGCCGTCCGCGCCCGTTGGTCCCGATCACGGCGAGCCGCCCGCTGGAACCGAAGGTGTACGCGACCATGCGAGCGTCAGGCGAGAGCGCAGCCGTCCCGTAGGTTGCCGCTGTGACCCAGCGGAGACGAGATCCGTTGCCCCGCGAGATGTAGATCGCGCTGAGGCGCAGGCGGTAGTACGCGACTGTACGGCCGTCGCGCGAGACGTCGAAGGGGATGAGCTGCCGATCGGGCGACAGGAGCGGAGTCAGACCCGAGCCGTCGGGGCGGATGGTGTACGCGCGGGTCTCGCGGTCGAGGTCGCTGGCGAGCACGATGCGGTACCCGCTCGAACGGGCGGCCGTCGCGTCGGCAGCGTCCGGGCTTCCTCCGAGCGGCAGCAGGGCGGCGGCCGCCAGGAGCGGAGCGAGGGCGGCGCGCCGGTTCATCCGGCGCTCCGAGCGGGCTCGGCTTCCGAACGCGGCATGAACGCGACGCGGCCGCCACCGCCGGTGGTGGCATACGAGTAATAGAGGCCGGCCTGCTCGAGGTCGGCGTGGACGGGCCCACGGCCGGGGGTGAGCGTCCGCGACCGGCCGTCCTCGAGTCGCAGCAACAGGACTGAGTTGTTCCGAAGGAGTACGGCGATACCGCCGTCGACGTCGACGAGGCGGAAGCGGGCTGGTAGGGGCTGCTGGAACAAGCCTGCGCCGGTCGAGACGTCGTAGACCTCGATCACGCCGGCGCGACTGACGACGAGGCGGCCGGCGTCGAGCCGGGCGGCAGTGACCTCACTCGCCGCGAACGGGAAGAGGCGCACGAGCGCGCCGCGCTCATCGAGCACGGCGACGGCGTCGTTTTCCCTGACGGCGATCAGACCTTCCGAGACGGACTCGACGGGGGCAGCGTGATCGCCCCGCCGCAGCGTCGTGCAGACGGCCGCCAGCCGCAGTCCCTCCTGACACCGCTCGCGGCCCGAGCCGATCCGCACGAGCCTCGAGCTGTCGTTGAACACGAGCAGGTCGCCGTCTCCGCGGACATGGAAGTCCCAGGGCTCACCGGCGTCATGGCTGACGGTCGCCAGCTGCTGCGTAGCCTTGCTCCCGAGCACTGCCGATCCGAGCGTGTGGTCGCAGAAGTTGCCGCATCCACCCAGATTGGCCCAGGCTGCACGCGATCCGGCGAACTCGACGTCGTAGAGGCTGATATCCGTGAGCCATTCGCCGCAAGTGCGGCGCGGGGCAGAGCGGGCTAGCGATCCTGTAGCCGGCGTCCACACGGCGACGTGGCTGCAGTCCGCCGCCGTGGCGCGGAGAGCGACGGCGACGCGATTGCCGTCGGCCGAGAGATCGACGATCGGCGTTCGCGTCACAACCATCCTCGGCCCGGCGACGCGCTCCGTCGGAAGCAGCGGGGGAACCGGGGGGCGAGTCGGAGAGAGTCGGGTCCAGCCGAGGACCAGGTTGTTGCCGAAGCGGGTCACCTGTCGGAGCCCGCGTCCGTCAACACCGACCGTCCAGACCTGCCGAATACGATCGCGGTCGAAGATGAGGGTCCGGCCCCCAGGGCCCCAGGCCAGCCTTCCCAGCTCGGAAAGGCCGGGCAGGCGGATTCGCCTCACGACGCGTCCGTCGGCTCGGAGGAGCGTGATGCCCCGCGGCGCGGCGCCGACCGCGAGGGTGCGGCCATCCGGTGACCATGAAAACGAGGCGGCGCCCGCTACGCGGTGCCGGCGCCGGCCGTCCGGCTGCACGAGCCAAACGCCAGTCCGGACCCCGTAGCGAGTCATGCTCGCGTAGGCGATCCAGCGGCCGTCCGGCGACCACTTCGGCCCGCTTGCCTTGCGCGCGAGAACCCGCCGGCCTCCGCGCAGCGGGTGCATGACCACCAAGGATGCCTCGCTGGGGCCGGTGGCGTACACGAGCGCCTTTCCGTCCGGCGACCAATCCATTTCCCCAGCGCTTTGGGCCGCCAGGCGTCGCCGTCCGTGGCCGTTCGTCCCGATCACGCCGATCTGCGATTTCCGGCCGAAGCTGTACGCAAGCCGGCGGCCGTCGGGCGAGAAAGTCGGCTCGTAGGCCTCGCCCCGCACGACCCGCCGGAGACCCGTCCCGCTCGCGCGCGAGACGTAGATCGTGCCGCTGTAGCCGTAAGCGATCATGCGGCCGTCCCGCGAGACGTCCATCGGCCAGAAGTCACGGTTCGGCGGCAGCACGGGAGTCAGGCGCGAACCGTCGGATCCAATGGTGTACGCGAGGGTCGAGCGTTCGATGTCGCTCTCCAGCACGATGCGGTACGCGCCTGTGCGAGCGTCCGTCCCCTTCGCCGCGCCCGGATGGCCTCCCGACGCGAGCACGGCGACCAGCAAGGCGGCGAGCGCCGCCACCGCGGCTCCGCGCATCCTCATCCGGCCCTCCGAGCGGGCTCGGCCTCGGCCCGCGGCAGGAGCGCGACCCGGCCGCCGCCGTCGCCGGTGGCGTACGAGTAGTACAACCCGGCCGGCTCGAGCTCGGCGAGGACGGGAGCACGCCCGGGCGCCAAGGTCCTCGACGTTCCGTCGTCGAGCCGAAGCAGCGTGATCGCCTCGGTGGCGAGCAGGACTGCGGTCCCGCCGTCGACGTCCCCGAGCCGGAAGCCGACCGGGACGGGGTGCGACCGCACACGCGCCCCGGTGGCCACGTCGTAGACCTCGAGCACGCCGAACCGCCAGACGACGAGCCGGCCAGTGTCGAGGCGCGCTGCCCGCACGTCTGCAGGCGAGAACGGGAAGCGCCGAACGAGCTGCCCGCGGTCATCGAGCACCGTCACCGCGCCCGGCTGCCGAACGGCGATCAGCGCGCCGGAGACCGAGTCGACCGAACCCGCCTGGCTCCGGCGGAGGGTCGCGCAGATCTTGGGAGACGGGTTGCCCTGTTGGCATGACTCGCTGCCGCTTCCGATGCGAACGAGCCGTGAACCGTCGTTGAACACGAACAGCTCTCCGTCGCCGCGCAGGTGGTAGTAGTCGCGGGCGCATCCGTCTCGGTTGGGACCGGCCCCATGGAGCCACAATGGCTGCGGGCTCGTGATCATGGCTGTCACGACGGCGTTCGAACACTCGTTGACGTTCTCGGAGCGATGCACTGTCCACACAACACGGGAGCCGGCCAATGCCACCTCTCGCACTCGCGGCACCTCGAGCCGGCAAGGCGCCGGCAGGACGAAGCGCGCGATCGAGGTCTCTCCCGGCGTCCAGACCGCCGCGTGCGAGCAGTCGGCCGCCCTCGCGTCCGGGACGAAGGCGACTCGCGTTCCATCGGCCGAGAGAGCAGCGACCGGCGTGGCCGTCGCGACGGAGCGCGCGTCGAGGACTCGCTCGCTCGGCGGGATCGGCGGCGCCGGAGGCAGGACGGGCTCGCGCGTCGTCCAGCCGATCAGGGTGTTCTCGCCCTCGGCCGTCACACGGCGCGCGTCACGACCATCCTCGCCCACGACGAAGATCTGAGGGCGGTCTTCGCCGGACGAGGCTGCCACCGCGAGCCGTTGCCCGTCCGGCGCCCAGGCCAGCGTCTGAGCCGCAACTCCGAGCGGCAACCGCCTCAGCCCCCGCCCGTCCACACCGACGACGCCGGGCTGCCCTTTCTCGAAGATGAATGCGAGTTTCTTGCCGTCGGGCGCCCAGGCCAGCGAGATGACCGCGCCGCGAACGATCCGGTGGAGTCCCGTGCCGTTCGGCCGGACGAGGTACAAGCCGATCTTCCCGTTGTTGTCCTCCAGATTGAGATAGGCGATCCAACGGCCGTCCGGCGACCACGCCGCCCCGTCGTGGTCGGCGTGTTGCCCGGTGTTCTCGCCCATGCGGGCGACGATGCGGCGTTTTCCGCGGAGCGGCAGGACGGAGATGCGCTCCTTCGTCCCTGCGGTCGTCTCCACGCCCCCGTTGAGCACCACGGAACGTCCGTTCGGCGCCCAGTCGGAGACCCCGCAGTCGCAACGCTTCATGAGGCGGCGACGGCCGCGGCCGTCCGTCCGCACGATCGAGATCCCACCGCTGTCCGGCGAGAAGGCAAGCCATTTCCCGTCGCGGGAAAGCGCGGGACCCGATGCGTCGCCTTTCGCCAACCGGCGGAGGCCCTTCCCGCTTGCATCGGAGACGTGCATAGCGCCGTCGCCGTGCCAGGTGGCGCTGTAGGCGACCGTTGCGCCGTTCCGCGAGATCACGACCGGCACGAGCCGGCTTCCGCCAGGAAGGAGGTGCGTCAGGCGCGAGCCGTCGGCGAGGAGGCTGTACGCCCGGATGACGCCGTCGCGGTTGCTGCCGATGACGATCCGGTCGTTGTCCGAGAGCGCCGCGGTGCGTCGGGCCGCAAGGTCACCTGCTGCCAGGGCCGCGAGAACTGTCCAAGCAAGCCCCGCGGCGACCAGCAGTCGGACCGCCCGGAGCAGGGGGCTCGATGTCACCAGCGCGTTCATTGTGCTCCTCGAGAGGGCCGTTGAGAAGAGAACGCGGCGCCGTCGCGCGGATATCTGGGCGGCAACGATGTTCCCGCCGGCGTCCCGATCACCCCGCCCCAGACGAGCAGCTCATCGCCCGTCCAGGCCGCTGTTGGGTCGAGCCGGCCCTCCAGAGGGGGACTCGGAAGGCGCGACCACCGGTCGCCGCGCGGGTCATAGGCAAGCAGGCGCCCAGGCGCGGTCTCGCCGCCGAAGACGAGCAGCTGCCTGCCCGTCCACACCGAGACGGCTTGCAATGCGCCGCCCTGCATCGGGGGCAACGACCGCCAGCGGTTGGTCGCCGTGTTGTAGGCATAGCCGACGGTCGCAGCCCTGCCTCGCGCGTCGATCCCGCCGACGACGAGGAGTTCCCGGCCGTCCCAAAGCGCCTTTGCGCCGTTGCGAGGCGACGGCATCGGCGCGATGCGGCGCCAGGTGTCGGTCGCGGGCCGGTAGGCGGCAGCACGGGCTGCGCCTTCGATCGGCCTGCCGTCCGGATCGAGTCCGCTCACGAACAGAATCAGTTCGCGTCCGGTCCAGGCTCCGAGCGGGCTCTGGCTCCCTGCGAGCGGCGACGGGGCGAGGCGGCGCCATGTGTTCCCTGCCGGGTCGTAAGCCGCACCGTCCCCGGTTGCGTCCCCGCAGCAGCCGCCACCCCAGCCGATCAGCTCGCGACCGGTCCAAACGGCGAGGCCTGGAGCACCGATGGGAGCCGTAGGGAGGCGCCGCCAGCGGTCGGCCTGCGGGTCGAAGGCAGTCGGCCCGCAGCCCCACACCAACATCTCGGTGCCGGTCCAAACGGCACTCCGCCTGCAGGAGCTCTCGGTCTTCGGCGGCGCGCCGAGGCGGCGCCAGGCGTTCGTCTCGGGGTCATAGGCGGCCGCGACCTCGACGCCGCCGAGCAGGCTTCCGTCGGGCGCGGCCGTCAGGCCGGAGACGAGCATCTCCTCTCCGGTCCACACGCTCGTCAGGCCGGCGTCGATCTCGATCGGCGCCGAGGGAAGCATGCGCCACGGGTCCGCGGATCCGCTCTCGGACGACCCGAAGATCGAACCCGATCCGATGACGAGGACCGCGACCGAAGCTGCGGCCGCCGTGAGGAGGAGAAATATCGAGCGTTTTCCGTGGCTGCGAAGCTTGGTCATGGTCATGTCCCTTCCTGAGAGACGCAGGCTCCCAACGGCCGGTCACATGGCGCTCACGCACGGCTCACGCGCAAAGGCCGTTCCTCCCCTGCTCGGACGACGCACTGATGCTGACCGGGCAGACCACCGCTTAACGATCAACGACGACCACGAGTACCCGATGGGTTGAAGCGGCACCTGGACGTGCCGCCAGCCGGAGCGCTAGCCGGACTGCGCTTCTTTGGCAGCATCAAGCCTCTTCCGCAGCCGCCACGCTCTGACTCGGCAAACGTCCGAGCAGAACCTCCTGCGCCTGGTCGCCGTGTAATCCAAACCGAAGCCGCAGTACTCGCAAGAGTAATCCGGGTCGTCGTCCTGCCAATGAAGCGCCCAGCGAACCGGCCCTTCCGAGCGGGGCCGGACGGGTGTCGGTGTCACAAGCGCATGATTCACGACAGCACGAACCCACCCGGGAAGCTCGGTTCTTGCTCGCAGGGCCCGACGGCTCCACGAAAGGAACTCCTCCTCGGTCACACGGACCGGAACTTCGATCGTCGGCTCGGTCACTGTTACGGAACTGTACGCAACGTAGCCGATAGTCCCTGGCATGGATGATCCCGTTCTCACCTCACTTGCTTACGCGGCTGCAACGGGCTCTGCGTTCTGCAGTCGGTGCTTTGTGGCACTTTCCGCCGAAGCTTGCTGGGGGGAGGCCGACGCCTTGCGACTCCGTGTACCTTGTGCTTCTATGCATAGTACTTCGAGCCGTGGGGGCGAGACCATGCACATCGACAAGGATCTAGTCGCAGCCGCGGCGACGCCGCTCGTGCTCGCGATCCTGGCGGAGGGTGAGAGCTACGGCTACGCCATTCTCAAGCGCGTACGTGCGCTCTCCGCGGGCGAGCTCGAGTGGACCGACGGGATGCTCTACCCGCTGCTCCACCGCCTCGATCGGCTCGGGCACGTGACGACGGAGTGGCGAACGTCACCTGAAGGGCGTCGCCGCAAGTACTACTCGGTCACCGACGACGGACGAAAAGCACTTGCGGAGCAGCGACGGCAGTGGGAGACCATCACCCGCGCGCTGAACGACGTCTGGCCGGGCTCGGGTGTGCTGCTGACGGCTCTCGAGGAGGTGTGAGCATGGCGAGCGTGGAGTCACAGATCGCAGAGTGGCGCGCCTACGTCGCGAGCGCGCCGGGCGTCAACGGCCGCGACGTCGACGAGCTCGAGGATCACCTTCGCGGCCAGATCGCCGAGCTGAACGCGGCCGGCCTCGCGGACGACGAGGCGTTCCTCATCGCCGTGAAGCGGATGGGAGATCTCGACGACCTCTCGCGGGAGTTCGCGCGCGAGCACAGCGGCCGGCTGTGGAAGCAGCTCATCGTGAGCGGCGAGGACGAGCAGGCTCGCTCGGCCGGCGGTTGGCTGGAGCCGCTCGTCTTCGCCGTGGCCGCTGCTGTCGCGATCCAGATCGCACGCCTCGTTGCGGACTTCCCCGACGAGGAGCCGACCTGGTTCGCGCGGAACCTCAGCCTCTTCGTGCTGCCGTTCCTCGCCGGGTACTTCGCCCGCCGGCGGCAGCTCGACCTCCAGCAATGCGCGCTGGCGGCGGCGCCGTTCGCGCTCGCCGCGCTCGTGGTCAACCTCTACCCGTGGGACGCGGACTCGTCGACCGAGGAGCTCGTCGCGATCCATCTGCCGGTCGTGCTGTGGTTCGCGGTCGCCTACCCGTACATGGGCGGCACGCTCCAGTCGCACGAGCGCCGCATGGACTTCGTCCGCTTCACGGGCGAGTGGTTCATCTACTACGTGCTGATCGCGCTCGGGGGCGGAGTGCTCATGGGCCTGACCGCTGCGATCCTCGAGCCCACGGGCGTCGACGTCGAGCCGGTCATCGAGTGGGTCCTGCCGTCAGGGGCGGCGGGCGCCGTGATCGTGGCCGCGTGGCTCGTCGAGTCGAAGCAGCGGGTCGTGGAGAACATGGCGCCGGTGCTCACGATGCTCTTCACGCCGCTGTTCGCGGTGATGCTGGCCGTCTCCGCCGTCGTCTACGCGGTGACCGGTCTCGGGGACGCCTTCGACCGCGACCTCGTCAGCGTCTTCGACGCCCTGCTGGTGGTCGTCCTCGCGCTCGTCCTGTACGGGATGTCCGCGCGGGACCCGTCCGAGTCGCCGGGCTGGATGGACCGCATCCAGCTGGTCGCCGTCGTCAGCGCCCTCGTCCTCGACGTGATGGTGCTCGGCGCGATGATCGCGCGGATCGGCGACCTCGGGTTCACGCCGAACCGAACGGCAGCGGTCGGCCTCAACCTCGTCCTCCTCGTGAACCTGGCCGGGGCCGCCTGGCTCTCCGCCCGATTTCTCACTGGACGCACCAGGCTCCACCGGCTCGAGCGCTGGCAGACCAGCTACCTCCCGGTCTTCGCCCTGTGGGCCGCCGCGGTCGTGGTCGTCCTGCCGCTCCTCTTCACGTTCGACTGACCTTCCGAGCGACTATGTTCTCGCCCTGGCAAAGTGGCGCTAAACGGAGGTAATCGGATGAACGACAAGCCGAACTGGAAAGTCGCACGCCTCGACGACATCGAGCGGCGCGGCAGAGATATTCCGGTGCGCGAGCACCTCGGGATCCACGCATTCGGAATCAACGCCTACACACCCGGCGAGGACGGCACGCTGATCAACGAGCACGACGAGGTCGGGACGGGCCAGGAGGAGCTGTACATCGTGCTCGACGGGAAGGCGACCTTCGAGGTCGACGGCGAGGCGGTCGAAGCTCCTCCAGGAACATTCGTGTTCGTCGGGCCGGAGACGCGGCGGAAGGCGACTGGGGACGGAACCATCCTCGCCCTCGGCGCCACACCCGGCGAGGCGTACCAGGGAGTCGACTGGGGCGAGGCGTGGCCGTTCCACGAAGAGTCCATGAAGGCGTACGGCGAACAGCGCTACGCCGACGCGCTCGAAGCGGTCCGCGGTGGCCTCGAGCACATGCCGGACCACGCGGGCTTGAATTACAACTACGCGTGCTTCGCGACGCTCACTGGCGACACCGGCGACGAAACCTTCGCCCACCTCCGGAGGTCCGTCGAGCTGTTCCCGCGGTTCCGCGAGGACGCGCCCAGAGACGACGACCTCGCCGCCGTGCGCGACGACCCGCGGTTCGAGGAGGCGCTTCGCTGAGCGCGCAGGTCTCGACCTTCCCGACCTGTCAGTAGCGAGTTGGTCGGTGGCCGCCGCCCTAGACGAAGAGGTCGTCCCCGTTCTCCGCGTCGCGGACGCGGCGCAGGCCGTTCAGTGGTATGAGCGGCTCGGGTTTCGAAAGGAATGGGAGCACCAGTTCGAGCCCGGGTTCCCTTGGTTCGTTTCGGTCGCGCGTGGCGACGTCCGCCTCTACCTGTCCGAGCACACGGGTGACGCGCCGCCGGGCAGCCTCGTGCATCTGTATGTGAGCGACATCGACGCCGTCTCCGCGGAGTTCGGTGTTCCGGTCGACGAGGAAGGTCTTGCCGGCCGCGAGTGCGACCTCGCAGACCCCGACGGGAACCGGCTGCGCGTCGCATCGCGACGGCGCTGATCGGGGCCCCGAGTCCACTCCGGGTGCGGCGCCTGCCAGTGCCAGAGCCCGGGCTGTAGCTCGCGCTCAGCGCCATGCTAGGGCTCCGCGAGGATCGGGTTCCCCGGGCAGCAATCCGCGCCCTTCTGCCAGTCGTATCCCCGGTGACCCTTTCAGCGCCCTTGGGGAGGAGCCCCGATGTTGAGACGCACGGTCTTCGCCGTACTCGTCCTCGCCCTCGCTCTCGTCGCCGTCTCGGCGGCGCCTGCAAAGAGGCCCCCACCGCCCCCGGGTGGTGGCGGTGGTTCGAGCGGCCCGACGAACCTGCGGATCACCGCGAGCTCCGATACCAGCATCTCGCTCGCCTGGAACGCCGCGAACGGCGGCTCGTCGACCTGGTGGTACTGCGTGGTGAGGAACGGCGAAGGCTGCCTCCGAGTCGACCCGCCGCGGACGACGCTTTCCCTCACGAAGCTCTGGCCCGGCCGCACGACGACGTACACCGTGGTCACGGTCAGCACAAACGGCCAGCGCTCGGCGCCCAGCAACAGCGTCACACACACGACGCCGCCGGACGTAACCCCGCCGAGCCCGGCGCCGGTCGTCTCGCTACAGAACGCCTGGCCGACCCGCATCACGGTTTCGTGGACCCTCGCGCGTGACGAGTTGACGCAGACCTGGCACGACCTCTACGTCGACGGCGTCCTCGCGTCCGCGGCGTTCCTCTCGTCGTGGACGACCTTCTACCTCGAGCCCGAGTCGACGCACACGTTCCAGGTCAAGGCGCGCGACTACTTCGGAAACACCGTGGAGAGCAACGTGCTGACGGTGACGACGCCGCCGAAGACGGACAACATCCCGCCGACGGCGCCGACCAACCTGCAGTTCATCGTTCCAGACCGACCCGCCCGAGCTCTGGCTGACCTGGAACCAGTCGAGCGACGACACCGACCCGGCGTCGCTGATCCTCTACGAGACGTACCTGAACGGCGTCCTCGTGCCGGACGGCCTCGTCGGCGGCCTGAACACGATCGCCTACTGCCGTGAAATCGGCCCGACGACCGTCGCGCTGAGGGCGGTCGACACGTCCGGGAACCGGTCGGGACCGAGCAACGAGCTGAACATCAACTGCTGACGGCACACCGGAGCTGCGTCCCGGCTCACCGCGGCCGGGTCGGGACGCCGCTCCGGAAGGCTTCAACCCAAGCGGTGAGGCGAGACAAGCCATGAGCGGGTATGCGATCAAGCCACTCGGTGCGGCGACATGGGATGCCTTCATTACCTGGCTGAGAAACCCAATGGCGTGGCGGCCTTCTCATCGCCAGCCGGCGACGGCGATGAGTTCGGCGTCGACACGCCGTCCTACTCCTAGACAGCCATGGCCAGCCTCGTCTACTCGACAATCGGATCGCTCGACGGCTACATCGCGGACGAAGACGGCAAGTTCGACTGGGCAGAGCCCGACGAGCAGGTCCACGCGCTCGTCAACGAACTCGCTCGGCCGATTGGCACGTATCTGCTCGGACGCCGGATGTACGAGGTCTTGGCGTACTGGGACGCTCCACCGGCCCTCCACGAGCAGCCGCGCTACGTGCAGGAGTTCACGGAGATCTGGCAGGCAGCGGACAAGGTCGTCTACTCGAGAACGCTCGAGGCACCGCGGACTGCCCGGACGCGGATCGAGCGCGACTTCGATCCGGAGGGCATCCGGCAGCTGAAAGCGCAATCAGACCGCGATCTCTACGTCGGCGGGCCCGAGCTCGCCGCCCAGGCGATCAGGGGCGGCCTGGTCGACGAGTTTCAGTTGTTCGTCGTGCCCGTGGTCGTTGGCGCGGGCAAGCGGGCCCTGCCGCCCGAAGGCCGCATCGAGCTCGAACTGCTGGACGAACGTCGGTTCCGCAGCGGCACCGTGTTTCTTCGCTACCGGACCCGGACGTGATGGCCTAGATCAGGAGAGCGCGCGCTCGAGCGCTGCACGGTCTGTCGGTGCCCCGTGCGCCGGGAGCACGTGCTCGACAGGCAGCTCGAGCAGCGGACGCACGCGTCCGACGACCTGCTCCAGCGTCGTGTCCGGACGCAGCCACTGGGGATTGACCTCTAGCCCGCGACCGAAGTCGACGAGCGTGTCGCCGGCGATGACCGCACGATGGCTCGCGATCCAGAGCACCAGGTCGTTCGGCTTTTGTCCGGGAAACGCCTCCACACCGACGTCGAGTCGGTCGCCCGCCGCGTACAGGTGTGCCTCGCCTTTCCCCTCCTTGAGCAGCCAGACGACGTCGGGGCTGCCGTCGCCCGCCTGCTCGGCGGTGATGCCGTACGTCTGCATGAGGTCTTCCGCGGTATCAGGGAGTGGCGTGTACACGGGCACACCAAGCCGCTCGACCAGGCCCTGCGCATCGCGCTCGTGCCACGGCGCGGTCAGCACGACCGCCGTCTCGCGCTCGGCCGCGAGCGTCTCGATCTCGCTCGGCGGGGCGATCGGGTCGAAGAGCAGCAGGCGCTCGCCGTCGTCGATTGCGTAGGAGGAGACGTTCTGATCCCACGGCTCGCTCGGCTCCCAGCCCGGGTGCGGCGCCTGCCAGTGCCAAAGTCCAGCCCGTAGTTCGCGCACGGCGCAACGCTAACGCGCGCCGCTAGTTCGCGGTGAGCCGTCGAAGAGCCGCGCGAACGGCGCCGGGTGCCTCGACCCAGATGAAATGACCGGCGCCCTCGACGACCTCGACCCAGGCGCCCGGAATCCGCTCCGCCCCGTCCGTCGAGGCGGCGAGCGGCATCGGGCTCTGCGAGCCGTGGACGAAGCCGACGGGGACGCGAATCCCGGGCAGCCCCGCCTCGAGCGCCGGCAGCTCGGCCTGGATCGACGGAACCATCTCGCCCGAGCGCTCACTGGCAAATTGGAAGTCGGGCATCGGCGGTGCCTGCTCGGGATCGGCGAAGTACGCGGGCCAGACGAGGCGCATCCCCTCGAGCGCCAGCTCGTCGTCGGCCTCGCCGGCCATCGAAAGCTCGTCGATCTCGCGCGCCCGCGCCCGCGTCGACTCCGGCGTCCGGCGGAAGATCTCCTCGTCGAACTCCGGCCAGCGTCCGTCGCCGACCGAGCCGAGCGGGTCGACGGCAAGCACGCCGAGAAGCCGCTCCGGCATCGCCTCGGCGACGTGGAGGGCGAGGTGCCCGCCCCACGAATGGCCGACGACGTACGCCCTCTGCCAGCCGAGCGCGTCGAGGACCCGGCGGGCATCCTCGACATCCGCCGCCACCGTGTACGGCCCCTCGGCCGCCGACGGCTCCTGCCCGCGCTGCTGGTACCACGCGACGTCGTTCTCCTCCGCGAGCTCGTCGGCGAGGTCGCGCAGGTAGTCGAAGCCGAGCCCCGGCCCTCCGTGGAGCAGGAGAACCGGCGGCCCACTGCCGGCGCGACGACCGGCGATCAGAGGCCCGTCGTCGTGTGTGCTGAACTCAGTCCACGCCACCCCGACGCCGCGCGGCTAGTCCGTCATACGGAACGCGACGTCGTACTTCGTGACCGACGTGCGCTGGCCGGGGGTATCGCCCGCCGGCATCGCGTTCAAGGCCGCGTCGCCGCGCTGGTAGTCCTCTTCAGTATCGAAGAAGAGGATCACAACCGCCTTGTCGGCCTCGGCATCATGAAGAACGACGACCTCCTTGGCGGGCACGTCGTCCGGGCGCTCCCCTCCCTGCATCTCGCGCTGCATCTCCGCCATTCGGTCGCTGTTCACGCCATCGAACGACACGACTCGTGCGAGCGGCATCACTACCTCCTTGTCGGGACTTTGCATGACTCTAGACCCCCTCCGGGCGTCAGTCGATCGGCAGGCTTCCGCGGAGGCGATCCGACCTCCGGTCTTCGGAGAGAACCTGGGTAAGGTCGCGAGGGATGGCCGCGACGGCAGTCGAGCACGAGCACCGCGTCACGCCGCGAGAGCTCTTCTTCGACCTGGTCTTCGTCTTCGCGTTCACACAGGTCGCGACGCTGCTCTCCGACGATCCGACGTGGGCCGGGATCGGTCGCGGTGTGCTCGTGCTGGCGGCGTTGTGGTGGACGTGGTCGGCCTACGCCTGGCTGACGAACACCGTCGACCCCGAGGAGGAGGTCGTCGGCGCTGCGCTGCTGGTCGCGCTGATCGCGATGTTCGTCGCGGCGCTCGTGGTCCCTGGCGTGTTCGACGACGAGGGCGTGCTCTTCGGCGCCGCCTTTTTCGTCGTGTGGGCGATGCACACAGCGCTCTACGCCCTCGCCGGCCGCGGTAGCCGCGACCTCCTCGGCGCCGTGCTCCGGCTGGCGCCCTGGACGCTGCTCGGCGCGATCCTGATCCTGGTCGCAGGCTTCACGGACGGCGCTCGCGTCTGGCTCTGGCTCGCCGCCCTTGCGTGCGCCTACGTCGGCGGCGTGCTGAGCGGGTCGACGGGCTGGCGCGTGCACCCGTCGCACTTCGCGGAGCGTCATGGCCTCGTCCTGATCATCGCGCTCGGCGAGGCATTCATCTCGATTGGCATCGGCGCGACGGGGATCGGCATCGGGCCGGGCGAGGTCGCGGCCGCGATCCTCGGCCTCCTCGTCGCCACCTCGTTCTGGCTCGCCTACTTCGACTTCTTCTCGATCCGCGGCGAGCAGCTCCTCCACGACCGCGAGGGCGCGGAGCGGGTCGCGCTGGCCCGGGACCTATACGCGTACGGGCACTTCCCGCTGATCGTCGGCATCGTGCTCTTCGCGTTCGCCATGAAGACCATCGTCGGCGACGTCGGCGAGGAGCTCGACGCCGTCGCGGCCTTCGCGCTCTGCGGCGGGAGCGCGCTCTACCTGCTCACGTACTCGGCGATCCGAGTGCGGATCGTCCGCCGGTTCACCGTGAGGAGCGGCCGATTCGTGGCCGCGCTCGTGCTCGTACTCGTGCTCCCGCTCGCGACCGTGGTCCCGGCACTCGCCGCCCTGGCGCTCGTCACCGCCGTCTGGCTGGCGTTGCACACGTACGAGCTCGTGTGGTGGCGCGAGGCCCGCGCGGAGTCCCGCTCGCTGCTCGCCTCGTCCTAGATGATTTCGCTCCGCCCAATCGATTCGAGCAACTACCGAGAGGGCGAGATCCACGGCGGCGAGATCGTGATGGAACGCCAGATCTAGACTCGACGTCATGCCGCTGCGACTCCCGCGCGTCGTGCTGCGCGTCGGCCCCGGACCGACCTGGACGAGCGGCCTCCCGGAAGACCAGCCGGGCTGGGACGAGCACGCGGCGTTCATCAACGCTCAGATTGACGCCGGGCTCTTCATCATGGGTGGAACGTGGGCCGGAAGGCTCGGCTCGATGTCGATCTGGGAAGGCGTAAACGCGGACGAGGTCCGGGAGCTGATGCAGCAGGACCCGTTCATCCAGAACGGCGTCTTCGTGATCGAGGACCTCGCCGACTGGACCGTCTACGTCGACACGAGAATCGAGTGATTCACGCGCGAACCGGGCTCGCGAGCCGGTAGGCCGCCTGCGTCCCGTCGAAACCCTTGAGCTCCAGCTCCTCGGGCTCCGCTGTCAGACCGCGTTCGGATAGCCACGCGGACACCCGCCGGTAAGCCTCGTCGCTCAGCAGGATGTCTCCCCCGCCGGCCGCCGTCTGCAGGCGCGCGGCGAGGTTCGTCGTCGAGCCGAGCACGCTCACGTTCCGCTCGTCGACCGAGCGGCTGACCACTGCCGGCCCGACGGCGATCCCGATCCCGACGGGGAGATCCATCAGCGCGGCCTTGTCGCGGAGCGCGAGCGCCGCGTCGAGCGCGAGCATCGCGTGGTCGAGCCGCGCGCCGGTGACGTTGAAGGTCGCCATCACCGCGTCGCCGGCGAACTTGTCGACGATGCCCTGCCGCTTACCGACCTCCGCGGCGGCCCAGCGGTGGAGCGTCGTCATGCGGTCGGCGAGCTCCTCGGGCGCAGCTTGCCGCCGCGATCGGCGTGTAGCCGCGAACGTCCGCGAACATCGACGTCACCATCCGTTCACCGGCGGTGAGGACACCGGGCGTGCTGAGATCGGAGTCCGGCTCGTCCTCGACTGGCGGCACCTCGAGACCGAATCGTTCGGCTATCGCGAGAGCGGCGTCTCGAGCCCGAACGCGCCTGCACGGTGGGCATCTCGGATGCACGACGCGAGCAGCGAACGCGCCGCGTCGTCGTCGCCGGACTGAGCGGCCGCCTCACCCGCGAGCGCCGCGGCGCGCCAGGCCCAGAGCCGGAGGCCGGATGCCTCGAAGGACGCGAGGGCGCGCTCCAGGAACGGCCGCGCTTCTGCTGCCCGTCCAGCTACAAGGAGAATCCGCCCGTCGGCAAAATCGAGCCCCGGCTGCCCCAGGTCGACCTGCGCGCGCTTGGCTCGGCGGACCACGGCTTCCGCCTCGTCCAGCATCCCGCCCGCCAGCAATCCCTCCACCGCGTGCACCACCGTCCCACGGATGCGGAGCAGCTCGTCGTTGCTCGACGCTCGCCGGCCGTGCTCTGCCGCTTCCTCGCGACGCTCGAGCGCGATCGCGACGCCGACTCGCGCCGGGGTGTCGTACACGATGTCCTGGAGATCGCTCCCAGGTGAAGGCGGCGGCAACGCCTCTGCCGCCTCCGAGCTCCTGCCGAGCTCGAGAAGCGCCTCCGCGGCAGCGAGGTGAGCACGCCACGCGAACTTGGGGTTGCCCAGGTTCTCGTGTCGCTCGACCGCGCGCTGTGCCTGCTCGAACGCGGTTCGCGGCTCACCCTGGGCCAGCTCGGCCCAACTCTCGGAGATCTCGACACCGAGCGTCCGTGCGAGGAAGGGCACCTGCTCATATCTCTCGGCTGCCGCGCGAGTCCCACCGGCAAGGGTGTGCACGCGGTCCCAGATCTCGTTGTGAACCGTGTTACCGGCGATGATCGAGTAGCCCTTCTCGATTGCCTCCTGGAAGATCTGGTCGAAAAGGACGAACTCGTGTGCCGTGCCGAAGTGGCCGAGCGCGACGAACGAAAGCGCCCACACGCGCTCGAAGTCGGCCGAGGCCTGTTCGGCGATCTCGGCGCCCCGCTCGGCCGCCTCGCGGCAATGGTCGTAGTCGAGCCGGAAGGCATGGAAACCGGCGATGCGGATATAGGCAAGCGCCAGCTCGGCCGACGGGCCTTCACGTTCCAGTGCCTTGCGGGCCAGTTCGACAGCCTGCATCGCCTCGTCGGGCCGCTCCAGCTCCCAGTAGCAGCGACTCAGGTGAACCCGCGCCTCCGCCGCCTCGGTGGCCAGCCCCAGCTCGTCCAGGCGCCGAACCGCATCGACCAGGAGCTGCTCTCCGGCCGCAGGCTCGCCGTCGAGCCAGCGAAGACGGCCCATCCTGTAGAGGAGCAGTGCACGGTCGTGCGGATCCGAGACATGGGGCAGGACCCGCTCGATCAGCCCGTTCGCCTCGTCGAACCCCGAGGCCCGCTCGGCCTCGTCGGCAGCTCGAAGGCACGCGTCCAGCGCCTCCGACGCACGTCCTGCTGCGATGAGGTGGCGTGCCACCTCCAGCGGGCTGCCTCCCGAGTCCAGCAGAGCGTCGGCCGCTCGCGAGTGCGCACGGAGCCGCTTCGGGAGCACCGTGTCGCCGGCGATCGCCTCCTGGGTCAGCGCGTGCCGCCACGTGTACCGATCGCCCGCGGGCGCCTCCTCGTCGAGGAGCTGCTGCGCAACCGCCTGCTCGAGCGCGGCCAGCACGGTCTGCTCGTCTGACTCCGCCACTTCGACGAGCAGCCGGTAGTCGAACGAGCGCCCGAGCACGGCGCCCGCCCGAAGAACGTCGACGTGCTCGTGGTCGAGCCGCCCGAGGCGTAGGAGCACGGTCTCACGCACGGTCTCCGGGAGCTGGAAAGCGTCGAGCGAGCGCCGGTCCCAGCCCGTGTCCGACTGAAAGACCTCGCCCCGGTCGATCGCCTCTCTCAGCATCTCCTCGAGGACGAACGGGTTTCCCTCCGTCCGCTCGTGGACGAACGAGGCGAGCTCCCGGCTCACGTCCTCTGCGCTCAGGATCGCCGCGATCATCTCCGCGACCTGCGTCGCCGTCATCGCCTCGACCGAGACCGTGTCGGCGAGCCCTCCACGCCTCCAGGTCTGGACGGCACGCGTCAGCGGGTGGAGCCGGTCGAGCTCGTCGCTCCGGTACGTCGCGAGCAGCATCACCCGGCTCTTCGCGAGACGCCGCGCTGCGTACTCGAGCAGCTCACGTGTCGAGCTGTCGGCCCAGTGGACGTCGTCGAGGACGACCAGCAGCGTGTTCGTTCCGGCCCAGAGGTCGAGCAGCGCGACGAACGACTCGAAGAGACGCAGCCTCGCCTGCGCCTGATCCCCGGTCTCCGGAGGGGACTGTCCGTCGCCGAGCTGCGGGAACACCTGGGCCAGCTCCGCCACCATCGGGCCGAGCTCGGCGCGCAGGGCGCCGAGGTCCTGCTCGTCGAGCTGGCTCCCGATCGCCTCGACGAACGGTAGGTAGGGCAGCGAGAGCTCGGCCTCCGAACAGCTTCCCCAGAGGACGTCGCACCCGAGCTTCTGCGCCCGCCGCGCGAGCTCACGCGAGAGCCGGGTCTTCCCGATCCCGGCTTCCCCCGCGAGCAGGACGAGGCGGCCGTCTCCCCGGTTCGCCGAGAGCAGCGCGTCCTCGAGCTCGGAGAGCTCGTGCTGTCGTCCGACAAGGACAGGCGAGAGGACTCGGCTGATCACTCCGCGATTCTGCCCAGCGGCCATCGGCCACGGCAGAGCGTCGGCTGAGCAGTCGTAAGGATTTCGTTATTAGCAGGAGCTTTTTGCCGTGACCGGGAACACCCTGTGAGGGAGAACGCCCACAGGAGGCTCAAGAACATGCGAACACTCTTCATCGCGGTCGCGGCAGTCCTCGCGCTGACAGCGCTCGGGTCCGCCACCGCCGCCAACCAGACCGTCACGATCACGCGCACCGGGTTCGTGCCGGCGGACGTCACCGTCAACGTCGGCGAGACCGTCACCTGGCGGAACACCGATACGAACTCACACCAGGTCACGTTCGACCGCGTCCCGTGCAACCTGACGATCTCTGCCGGGCAGAGTGCGTCGTGCACCTTCCGCTCCGGCGGCCGGTGGAACTACCAGGATCGGTCCCAGCAGCCGCGACTCCGCGGGACCGTGACCGTCAACGGGCCGCGTTCGTCCGTCACGCTCGCCGCCCCGCGCACCACCGCCACGTTTGCCGCGCCGATCACGCTCTCAGGCGTCGTCTCGAGCCAGGCGGCCGGAGAGTCGGTCACGATCAATGCGCAGGAGTGCGGCAAGACGTCGTTCACGCGCCTGGGCTCCGCAACTACGGCCGCGAGCGGCAACTGGACGTTCACCGTCAGGCCGACGATCAACACCGTCTATCAGTCGCGCTGGCGCACGAACGAGAGCTCGGCGGTCACCCTGAAGGTCCGGCCCGCGATCCGGCTGACCCGCACCGGCACGCGCTTCACTGCGCGAGTGACCGCGGCGCAGTCGTTCACCCGCAAGACGATCGCGCTGCAGCGCTACCGCGCCGCCGTCCGGCGGTGGGCGACCCTGAAGCGGGTCACCCTCGGCGCGTCGACGACACCGACGGCCGGCACGTTCGTCACCACGGCGAAGTTCCGCTCGCGGATCCGCCGCGGCTGGCGGCTGCGCGTGCTTCTGCCGCAGGCACAGGCAGGCACCTGCTACCTGGCCGCGCCGAGCAACACGCTCCGCGTGCGCTGACACTCTGACGAGGCCGTGAGGGGCGTCCGCAGGGCGCCCCTCACGCCGAATTAGCGCGGCCGCACGACGACGAGCTTGTCCACGCCCGACTCGGCCCCCCAGAGCTCGCCGGGCCGGCCGAGGAGCTGCCGCACATTGGCCGGCGAGCTCGGCAGCCTGATCTGCGTGAACCGCTGTGAGCGCGGATCGAACCGGACGATGGAGTTCGCGCCGAAGTCGCTGAGCCAGACGATGTCGCGGTTGTCGACGTAGACCGCGTACGGCTGCGGGGTCGGGCCGGGCAGCCGCCACTCACCCCAGCGCCGCCTCGCCGGGTCGTACACACCCAGCCTGCCCGCGTTCCACTCGCTGATCCAGATGCGGCCACGGGAGTCTGACCAGACCCGGCGCGCGCCCTGCCCCCGTCTCCGAGGCTGGAGAACCGTGATTCGACCGCTGCGCGTGTCGATCCGGCCGACGTAGCTCCCGGCGAGCGACGCGAAGTAGACCGCTCCTCGCGGAGTGGTTGTGATCCCGTACGGGCCCTCCCCGCGCGGTGCCGAGAAGACGCGCACGCGGCCGACCTTCGGGTCGAGCCGTCCGACGATCCCCCGCTGACCTGTGAACCAGAGGACGCCGCGCCGGTCGAACGCCGCGGTGTTGAGGTTCGCGTCCGCAGCCGACGCCGGGAGGGGGAACCGGCGAACCCGCCGCGTCCTGGGCTCGACGCGGACGATGGCGTTCAGGCCTCCGTCCGTGATCCAGGGAGCGCCGTCGGGGCCGACGATCACGCCGTGTGGCGCGGATCCCGGCCCGAGGGGCACCTCACGCACGCGCCCGGTCCTCGGGTTGAGCCAGCCCAGCTCACCGGAGCCCTGGGCCGTGTACCAGACGCCGCCGTCTCGCGCGGGCGCGACGTCGTGGGGCCGCGAGCCCGCGGGCACCGGATATTCGCGGACGCGGAATCCGCCCTGCTGTGCGGTTCCGCCGGCCGCGAGGGGGAGCGCACCGGCAAGTGCGAACGCCGCCAGTGCGGCGACTGACAGGCGGACCCGGTTCACGCCCGAGCTAGCCGGCTTTGCCGATCACGTGATGTTGCGGGCCCCACCAGCGCGTCAGGCCCGCGTGGTCGCTTCCGCCCTCGCGGGCCGTGACGAGGATGTCCCGGTGAGTCGGCTGGTCGCGACGCTCGTGCGTCCACACGACGACGGCGTCGTTGCCGTCGAAGTAACAGAAGAACCGGCCGGCCGGCCTCCCCGGGCCGTGGTGCCACACGTTCTCGCCGCCCCAGACACGGGCGTTGCACCTGCCGCTGCTCTGCCGGATGTCCGCCCGATTGCCGAGCGCGCTCCGGTAGGCGGTCGCCAGCGCGCGGCCGTTCGGATAACGGGAGATCTCCCAGCGATCCGGCACGCCGTTGGCGGGCACGCAGGCAGCCGTCTCGTCAGCACCGGGGCTCGCGACGGCCTGCAGGTGGCAATCGACCCAGATCGCCGCGGGGACGACCGAGGCCAGGTTGGTCGCGGGGACCTCATCAGCCTGCCGCCCGGGCAGCGGCGATGCCGCGTCGCTCGGTGGGGCGCCTTCGCCCGCCGTCAACATGACGACTGCCAGCGCGGTCGCGGCGGCGATCAGCGTCACGAGCAGCGCCAGGCGCCAGCTGAGGCTTCGCCGCTCCTTGCCGAAGAACATGACGGTCCAGCGGTTCGCCGGCCGCGCGTCGAGCTCGGAATAGACCTTGTAGACGTGGATCGGCTCGGGGATGTTCTTGAGCCGCACCCGGCCGCCGTCGCTGTAGTGGAGGCCGCCGAGGCGACCCGCCAGTCGCGAGGTCGAGTCGCTGATGATCACTTCGCCGCCCGAGGCTCTCCCGCACAGGCGGGCGGCGACGTTCAGCGCCGCTCCGCGGAAGCTCCCGTCCTCCAGCTGCACCGCCTCGCCGGAGTCGATGCCGATGCCGACGCGAAGCGGGATGTCGAAGTCCCTCGCCGCCTCTTGGAACTGCGCCTGCAGGTCCACCGCGGCGCGGATCGCCTGGCGCGCCGACGTGAAGACGACGAGTGCTTCGTCTCCGCGCATCTCGACGAGCTCGCCGTCGTGCGCCGCGACGTCCTCGTCGACGATTTCGGCGAATCTCTTCGACAGCGCCGCGGCAGCCTCGTCGCCGCACTCCTCGGTGTAGCGGGAGTACCCGCGGATGTCGGCGATCAAGAATGTGCGAACGCTGGTGCGTTCCGTCACGGACATGGCTCTTCAGTATGCCGCCGTGGACGCACGTGCCACAAGGCGGCGGTCGATCTAGGCCGATTCCGCGGCCGGCAGCAGGGCCCTGAGATCCGGCACCCGGCTGTGGGCCTTCCGAAGCGCCGATTCGGAGTTCGTCGTCAGCACGCCGATGACGGTCATCCCGGCTGCGACTCCCGCGTCGACGCCGGCCGGTGCATCCTCGAGCACGACGCTGTGCGCCGGCTCGACGCCGAGCAGGCACGCGGCGCGCAGATACCCGGCAGGGTCCGGCTTGCCGCTCTCGACCTCGTCCGCCGTCACGAGAACGTCCGGCACCGGGATCCCGGCAGCACGCAGTCGCGACTCGGCGAGCGGCCGAGACGCCGACGTGACGATCGCGAACCTTCCTGCCGGCACCGATTGCACGAGCTCGCGCGCCCCCGGCAATGCGCGGAGCCCGTCGACGTCGGCGATCTGCTCCCGGTCGATGGCCGCGGTCTCGGCCTCCGCATCCAGATGCGGCGCGACCGATCGGATCACGTCGATCGTCGGCCGCCCGTGACTCGCCGCGAGGACGACTTCGGGGTCGAGGCCGTGGCGTTCCGCGAACCGCCTCCACGTCCGCTCGATCGCCGTCCACGAATCGACGAGCACGCCGTCCATGTCGGACAGGACTGCGCGCGGCTCGAACAGGAGGCCGCGGAAGTCTCGGCGGCGGCGCGGGCTCGCGCTTCCCGCGAGGAGCACAAGCGCTAGCGTCGCAACGACCACGATCGCGAGGGAGCTGCGGAGGCCGATCGCGTCGGCGGTGACACCGATCGCCGGCGGGCCTGCAAGGAATCCGAACCAGCCGATCGTCGAGACGGCGGCGACGCCGGCTGCGGCGGACACGCCGGGAGTCGATCCGGCCGCGCGGAACAGCACGGGAACGACGACGCCGAGGCCGGCACCCATCGCCGCGAACCCAGCGAGGGCGACGACGGTCGAGCCGCTCACGAGCGCGAGGGTGAGTGCGGATGCGGCCAAGAGGCCCCCGCCGCGCGCGAGCGCGACCGGGCCGAGACGACCGTTAAGGCGGTCGCCGAAGACCCGGCTCGTGGCCATGGCGAGCGAGAAGGCCGTGTAGCCGAGCGCAGCCGCCGCGGCCGTCGCGCCAAGCGAGTCGGAGAGGTAGACGGCGCTCCAGTCGGCGGCAGCTCCCTCCGCCATGAGGGTGAAGAACGCGGCGGCGCCGAGCACGAGGAGCGACCGCTGCGGCCGGGCGAGGATCGGAGTCGGCTCCCGGTCGTCGGCGTCGGGCGGGAGGAGGCGCCCCCCAGCGACGAGCGCGCTCAACGCAATCGCGAGGGCGATCGCACCGAAGTGCTCCAATGGATCGATGCCGGCTGCGGCGGCGATCGCGCCGAGCCCGGCGCCGGCAAGGCCGCCGAAGCTGAAGGCCGCGTGGAACGACGAGAGGATCGAGCGCTCGCTCAGCCGTTCGAGCGCGATTCCCTGCGCGTTTGCGGCGACGTTGACGGCGCCGAACCCGGCTCCGAAAAGGAAGAGCGCGGCTGCCAGTCCGGCGAGGCCTCCGGCAACCGAGGTCAGGAGCAGCGCAGCGCCTGCCCCGAGCAGGGCCACGAGCGTGACGGGGCGGCTGCCGATCCGCTCGGACAGCCGTCCGGCCGCCGGCATCGCGAGGAGCGCGCCGAGTGCCATGGCGAACAGTGCGGCCCCGAGCTCTCCGCTCGTGAGCTCGGTCTGCCGCTGAACGGCGGGAATCCTCGCTGCCCATGTGCCGACGAGAAGGCCGTCGGCGAAGAAGACGAGCGTGATTGCGGCCCGAGTGGAGCGCATCAGGCGGGCACCACCTCGATGCCGAGCTCGCGGTACGGCGCGAGCGTGTCCGTCCGGCACCGAGCGCTCGGTGACGAGATGCGTCAGCTCGTCGAGCGCCGCAACCACGTAGGGGGCCGCCGAGCCGAGCTTCTCGGCCGAGGACACCGCCACCACCTCGGCGGCGTTCTCGATCATCGCCCGCTTCACGTACGACTCCTCGAGGTCCATCACGGTGATGCCGATCTCGGGATGGAGGCTGCAGACGCCGAGGACGAGCACGTCGGCCCGAACGGCGTGCAGCGCTTCCACGGTCGCGGCGCCGACGACGGCCTGAGCGTCCTTCGCGAGCCTCCCGCCGAGCATCGTGACCTCGACAGTCGGATGCTCCGCGAGCGCCACGGCGATCGGAGGACTGTTCGTGATCACGGTCGCGTCCAGATCCGGCGGCAGGCCGCGGGCGACCTCGAGCGTCGTCGTCCCGGCGTCGAGGAGGATCACCTGCCCCTGACGCAGGAGGCCGCTGGTCGCGCGGGCGATCGCTTCCTTGGCGGCCGGAGCCTGCTCGCGCCGGACGGCATAGGGCCTCGCGCCGACCGCGGCCGGAAGAGCGCCACCGTGGACGCGCCTGAGGAGCCCGGCGTCCGCGAGCTCGCGGAGGTCCCGGCGGACGGTGTCGGGCGAGACTTCGAGCTCGGCGGTCAGGTCGGCCGCCACGACCTTGCCGTCGCGGCCAAGGCGTTCAAGGATCAGGTTTCGTCGCTCTTCGGTCAGCACGATGCTCATACAAGCATAAACGTGCAGACTCGGGCGATATTCCGCAATTATGGGCAATCGGGCAGAAAAACCGGCCTTCGAGCGTTTACTACCTATAGATCGGCGCGCCGGGATAGACCCCTGCGCGCGCCGCACCTCACGAACCAACGGAGAACCGATGACTGAACTGACCCTGAGCACCCCGGAGACGAGCGCGGCCGTTGCCGCCTTCGTCCAGAACGCGCAGGAGCGCGGCTTCGTCAGCACGACGGAGCTCGACGCCCTGCAGACAGAGCACGATCTCGACGAGGAGGCCCTCGGCGCGCTTCGCGCTGCGCTCGAGGAGGCCGACGTCGAGATCGAGGAGGATTCCGCCGCCGACGACGCCGAGCTCGACCTGACGCCCGGCGCCGGCGGGTCGACGGACTCCCTCCAGCTCTTCCTCACCCAGATGGGCCGCTACCCGCTGCTGACCGCCGCCGAGGAGGTTGCGCTCGCGAAGCAGGTCGAGCGCGGGGACCGGGCGGCCAAGGAGCGGATGGTGAACTCGAACCTCCGCCTGGTCGTTTCCCTAGCCAAGAAGTACCAGGGCCATGGCGTGTCGCTCGGAGACCTGATCCAGGACGGCGTGATCGGCCTGAACCGCGCGGTCGAGAAGTTCGACTACCGCAAGGGCTTCAAGTTCTCGACCTATGCCACGTGGTGGATCCGCCAGGCCTGCCAGCGCGCGGTCGCGAACCAGTCCGAGACCATCCGCATCCCTGTCCACGTCCAGGAGCGGCGAATGAAGCTGCGCCGCGCGCGGCAGAAGCTCGAGACCCAGCTCGGGAGGACACCGACGGTGGAGGAGCTTGCCGAGGCGGCCCAGCTCGACCTGAACCACGCCCAGGAGGCGCTGGAGGCGGTCGAGGTCTCGGCGTCACTCAACCAGAGGGTCGGCGACGGCGACGTGGAGTTCGGCGACCTGTTCGCCGACGACAACGCCGAGGACCCAATCGAGCTCGCCGAGGTCTCGCTCGAGCGGCGCCGCCTGCGCGAGGCTCTCGCGCTGCTGGACGAGCGCGAGCGGCGGGTGCTGGAGCTCCGGTTCGGGCTCGCCGACAGCGGAGAGATGACGAGCCTCGAGGACATCGGCCGCGAGCTTGGACTGACGCGTGAGCGGATCCGGCAGCTCGAGGCGAACGCCCTGCGGCAGCTCGAGGAGCTGCTGCAGGACGCCACAGAGCTGGCGGCTGCATAAGGCCGATTAAGACCTCGCGTCGCGCGGATAAAGAGCTGTAAAGGTTTCGTACGAATCCCCCGCAAGGGGCAGAAAAATCGCCGCTAGGCCGTTAGAACCTGTAGATCGGCGCGCCTGCCGCAGAAGCGTGCGCCCGCCGCCCCTAGCGAAACAACGGAGTACACAATGCTGACTGAACTTGCCCTGGGCTCTGACGCCCTCGATTCCAACGCGGCCATCGCCGCCTTCGTCCACAACGCGCAGGAGCGCGGCTTCGTCCGCACGACGGAGATCGACGCCCTGCAGCACGAGTTCGAGCTCGACGAGGAGGCCCTCGCCTGGGTTCGCGCGCAGCTCGAGGAGTTCGACGTCGAGATCGACGACGACAAGCCCGAGCTCGACCTCACCCCCGGCGCCGGCGGCACGACCGACGCCCTCCAGCTCTTCCTCAACGACCTCGGCCGCTACCCCCTCCTGAACGCCGCTGAGGAGGTCGCGCTCGCGAAGCAGATCGAGCGCGGAGACCTCGCCGCCAAGGAGCGGATGGTCAACTCCAACCTGCGTCTCGTCGTCGCGAATGCGAAGAAGTACCAGGGCCACGGCGTCTCGCTCCTGGACCTGATCCAGGACGGGATCATCGGCCTCAACCGCGCGGTGGAGAAGTTCGACTACCGCAAGGGCTTCAAGTTCTCGACCTACGCGACGTGGTGGATCCGCCAGGCCTGCCAGCGCGCGGTCGCGAACCAGTCCGCGACGATCCGCATCCCCGTCCACGTGCAGGAGCGCCGCGCGAAGCTGCGCCGGGCGCGCCAGCGGCTCGAGATCCAGCTCGGCCGGGCGCCCACCGTCGAGGAGCTCGCCCACGCCGCCCAGCTGAAGCTGAGCCACGCCGAGGAGGCGCTCGACGCCGTCGAGGCGTCGGTGTCGCTGAACCAGACGATCGGCGACGGCGACCAGGAGTTCGGCGACCTCTTCGCCGACACGACCACCGAGGATCCGATCGAGCTCGCGGACAGCGCCATCGAGCGCGAGCGGCTCCACGAGGCGCTCGCCCAGCTCGACGAGCGCGAGCGCAAGGTGCTCGAGCTCCGGTTCGGGCTCGGCGACACCGAGGAGGCGACCAGCCTCGAGCAGATCGGCCGGGAGCTCGGCTTCACGCGCGAGCGGATCCGCCAGATCGAGACCAACGCGCTCCGCCGGCTGCACACGCTGCTCGCGGGCCGCGTCGAGCTGGCCGCGTAACCAGCTCCATCGCCGGAACGTAGAGGGGCGGCGACGAGCCGCCCCTCTTTTGGTTCCAGCACATTCGAGTACGAATGGACGGCTCGAAGGTTCAAGATCCTCTCTATGCCCGAGCTAGACGAGGAAGTCCGCGTCCGCTGCTTCCTAGCGCTCGACGCCCTCCGCGCACGCTACGGCGACGACCTCCCTTTTGTCGGTGCGCTCAGCGACGGGTTCGTCTATCAGGGCAGGCGCGTCCCGTTCCTCAACCGCCAGAAAGGGATCTACCGTTCTGCGATCCAGCGCGGACCGGCGGCGCTCTCGATCCAAACCTCCTTCAAGGGTGGCCCCTACGACGACGTCGAGACTGACGAGGGCTTTCGCTACGCGTACCGCTCTGGCTCTATCGACCAGCCCGACAATCGGGCGCTTCGGCAGGCGTACGCGCTCCAGGTGCCACTCGCGTACTTTCGGTCCACCCGACCGGGCTGGTACCGCGTCGAGTACCCCTGCTTCGTTGGCGCCGACGATCCGGCTGCGCGGCGCGTTCTGATCACGCCCGGCCGTATGACGGGGACGCTAGAGGAGCCCGAGCCTGTGCCAATCGCGATCGCCGTCGAGCGGCGATATGCGGTGCGAGAGATGCGCGTCCGGCAGCATCAGGGTCGCTTCCGCGCACTCGTGCTACAGGCGTACCGTGACAGGTGCACGATCTGCCGACTCCGCGAGCTTCGACTACTCGACGCGGCCCACATCGTCGAGGACATCGATCCGAAGGGGCTCGCCGAGATCCCGAACGGACTCAGCCTTTGCAGCATCCACCATCGCGCATACGACCAGGACCTCGTGGGCATCTCGCCCGACTACGAGGTGCACCTCGCGGCCCGCCTGATCGAGGAGGAGGACGGCCCGATGCTCGACGTGCTGAAGGACGCTGACGGGCGGACAATCGAGTTGCCGAGGAAAGCCCTCTGGCGTCCGGACCGTGAGCGCCTTGCAACCCGCTGGGAACGCTTTACCGCCGCGGCCTAGGCCGACGGGACGACTGCCTGCACGGCCACGAACTGGCCGACTAGCAGTACGGGCGGCGGGCAAAAGCGCCCGCCGCCCGGCTCCTTCCGGGCGTCTAGCTGGCGCGGAAGCTGCCCTTCATCAGGCTCGCGTGGGGGTCGCACACGAAGCGGTATGTGCCGCGCTTGAGCGTGAACGTCGCAGACTTTTTGCCGACGTACCCGACGCCGGTGATCACACGGTTGACGCCCGGCCCCTTGAGGCGGAAGTCGTGGGCCGACGACTTGTCGGTGACCTCGAAGCGGTAGCGGACGCCGGCCTTGAGGGACTTGACCTTCTTGCCGCCGCTCGTCAGCGAGATCGTGAAGCCCGGGCCGACCGTTCCCTTCACCACCGGCGGCGCCGCCGCGATCGGCCCGGTCGCCACGAGGGCGACGGCGGCCGCGACTGCCGCGAGGAGGATGAACGAGATGCGGATCATTGCTGCTCCTTTCGCAAGTGGGTGCTCGCCGGCCACTGTCGCCGCGCGGGGGCCGTGGTCGCTTCGGGCGATCCCCTAGGCGGACGCCTAGGTCCGCGCGACCCCTGACTTCCCTAGGTCCAGGGGTTCCTCAGAAGCGTCAGCCCGCCCTCGACGCCGACCATCGAACGCTGATGCGGGCAGCAGGGCCCGCACACCGATCGAGGAGGAGACAGTGCAATCCGTATCCGCGTTTCTCTCGAACCAGAGACGGGACGACGGTCTACGAGGGGTGATCGCCTTGGTCGCGGCGCTCCTCGTCGTCCTCGTCGCCCTCGCGTTCTCGAGCTCGCCGTCCTACGGGGCGAGTCCCAAGCCGCCGAAGAAGGCGGCCAAGAAGGCCAAGCCGAAGGTCAAGGCGTTCGTCCACCGCGGCCAGCTGAACGTCCTGGGCACGGCCCGGAGCGACAGGATCACCCTGCGGCTGAAGCCGGGCAACCCGTCGCGGCTCCAGGTGGACGTCGGCAGCAACGGCTACGCCGAGTTCACGTTCAAGCGCTCGCGCTTCAACCGGATCGTCGTCCACGCCGGCAAGGGTGGCGACACGATGTCCGTGGACGAGAGCTACGGCGTCTTCGTGAACACCGAGGCGACGACGCTCTTCGGTGACCGAGGTAGCGACATCGTCGTCGGCAGGGGCTCGAACGCAGTGGAGAGGTTCGAGCTCTCCCGCAGCGGCTCGTACCTCCGCTACGCACGGAACGGCAATGCATTCCGCGCACGGATCGAGCGGTTCGACCTTCGACCCCGGGGCGGCGCGGACAGCGTCGTCGTCAACTACCTGGCCGGCGCTGGGCTCGGCCGGCTGAACGCCGACTTTGCGAACGACAACGCCGCGGACATCGTCGACGTGAAGGGCTCGTCGGCCGCAAACGAGCTCCGGGTCGGCCGCGGAAGCGTCAATGTCCGCGGGATCGGCGCGTTGCTGAACATCTCACGCGCTCAGGCGGCGAACGACAAGCTGAACCTGGTTCCCGGGGCAGGCATCGACCGCGTCGTCGTCGAGGGCACGGCCGGGAACGACACGATCGGCGTCGCTCCGGCCGCAGTCGCACCGCACATCGCCGTCTCGGGCGGGCCGGACGGCCTGCCGATCGACGTCGTCAACGCCGAGGCGCTCGCTATCGAGGCTTTGGCCGGGAACGACACGCTCAACGGCGCAATCGGGCTCGCGGCGCTGACCCAGCTGACGCTGGACGGCGGAGCGGGCAACGACGCGATCAACGGCGGCGACGGCAACGACTCGCTGCGCGGCGGCACCGAGAACGACGCGATCGACGGCAACCGCGGAGACGACACCGGTCTCCTCGGCGCCGGCGACGACTCGTTCACGTGGGATCCCGGTGACGGGAGCGACAGGGTGGAAGGCGAGGCCGGCACCGACACGCTGGTCTTCAACGGCGCCGGCGTCGCCGAGAACTTCGACTTCTCGGCGAACGGCAACCGCCTGAAGTTCTTCCGCAACGTCGCGAACATCACGATGGACGTCGACGACACCGAGCGGGTCGATCTCCGCGCGCTCGGCGGCATCGACAACACGGTCGTGAACGACCTGTCCGCGACCGACGTCAAGAACATCGAGCTCGACCTCGAGACCGCGATCGGCGGCGGGGCGGGCGACGGCGCCGTCGACACGACCACGGTCAACGGCACCGCAGGCAACGACACGGTCAACATCGCGCCCAACGCGGGTGCGGTCGACGTGACCGGTCTTGCGGCCGCGCTGAAGATCGAGCATTCGGAGGCCGCGAACGACGTCCTGAACGTGAACGGGCTCGACGGCAACGACTCGATCTCCGGAGCGATCGGCCTCGCGGCCCTGATCAAGCTGGGAATCGACGGCGGCGCCGGCAACGACTCGATCAACGGCGGCGACGGCAGCGAGGTGCTGCTCGGCAGCGACGGCGACGACGCCATCGACGGCAACCGCGGAGACGACACCGGCTTCCTCGGAGCCGGCAACGACTCGTTCCGCTGGGATCCCGGCGACGGAAGTGACGTCGTCGAGGGCCAGGCCGACACCGACACCTTGCTCTTCAACGGTGCCGGAGTGGCCGAGAACTTCGACGTCTCGGCCAACGGCTCGCGGGTGCGGTTCTTCCGCGATGTCGCGACGATCACGATGGACCTGGACGACACCGAGCGGATCGACGTGCAGGCGCTCGGCGGCGTGGACAACGCGGTCGTCAACGACATCACCGGGACCGACCTCAAGCTCGTCGCGTTCGACCTCGAGTCCACGATCGGCGGTGGGGCGGGCGACGGCGCGGCCGACTCGGTCACCGTCAACGGGACCGCCGGCCCTGACGTGATCGACGTCACGGCCAACGGAGGCGTCGTCGACGTCGACGGCTCTCCGGCGGAGGTGACGATCGACCACTCGGAGGCCGCGAACGACAAGCTGACCGTCAACGGGCTCGCCGGTGCCGACACGATCACGGGCGGCCCGGGCCTCGCGGCCCTGATCCAGCTCGTGATCAACGGCGGGACCGAGGTCGACGTCCTCACAGGCGGCGACGGCCCCGACCGGATCGTCGGCCAGCAGCAGAACGACTCGATGTTCGGCGGCGCCGGCAACGACACGCTCGTGTGGAACCCCGGCGACGGCAACGACCTCATCGAGGGCCAGGCGGGGGCAAACGACACGATGGAGTTCAACGGCGCGGCCGGAGCGACGAGATCTTCGAAGCCTCGGCCGTCGGCGGGCGGCTCCGCTTCACCCGCAACCTCGGCAACATCGTCATGGACGTCGACGACACGGAGGAGGTCGACCTCGACGCGCTCGGCGGTGCCGACCTGACCACCGTCAACAACCTGACCGGCACCGACGTGACCAAGGCGAACATCGACCTGGCCGCCGCCATCGGCGGCGGCGCAGGCGACGGTGCGGCCGACATCGTCACGGTCAACGGCACCGAACGACGCCGACAACGTCGCGGTGGCCGCGAACGCAGGCGTCGTGGACGTGACCGGGCTCTTCACCGCCGTCGGGATCAGCAACCCGGAGCTCGCGAACGACACGCTCGCGATCAACACCCTGGGCGGCAACGACAACGTCGCGATCGGCGGCGGCGTCGCGGGGTTGATCCAGACGCTTGTCGATCTGGGCGCCGACGAGTAGCACCACCCTCCCTCCAGGGCGAATCGGGGCTCCTTCGGGAGCCCCGATCGCGCCTAGGCGGACGGCGTCGGCGCTTCAGCCGCCTCGCGCGCGAAGCGGCTGATCAGCTCGGCGCGCGAGTGCATGCCCAGCTTCCGGTAGACGCGGCCAAGGTGGAACTCGATCGTCTTGTGCGAGAGGAAGAGCGCGGCGCCGACCTCCCGGTTCGTCATCCCGCGGGCGACGTGGAGCGCAATCTGGAGCTCCTGCGGCGTCAGCTCCTCCGCTTCCCACGACTTGCGTCGGCGAAGCGTCTCGCCGCTCGCGCGGAGCTCTGCGCCGACGCGCTCGACCCAGGCCTCGGCGCCCTGGTCCTCGAAGATCTCGAGCGCCGCGCGGAGCTGCTCGCGCGCATCCAAGCGGCGGCCGGCCCGCCGGAGGCGCTCGCCGAACGCGAGCTGGCGTGCGGGCGAGCGACCACCGATCGTCGGAGTCCTCGTGGAGGGCGAACGTCTCTTCGAACGCCTGCTCGAACCCGTCGTCAGGCGCGAGCAAGCCTCGCGCTCGGGCCGCCGTCGCCCGGGCGACCGGGCTCTGAGGCTCGCGCGAGGACTCGTAGGCGGCGAGCGCGGCCTCGGCCGCCTTCTCGTTGCCGGCGCGGGCGTGGACCTCGGCCAGCTCCGAGCGCGGGACGATCACCCTGGAGTGAATGCCGAATTCGTCCAGCCCCTTCGCGACGGTCTCGAGCTCGCGGATCGCCTCGTCGTGCCGGGAAAGGCTGACAGCGAGCAGGCCCTGCGAGTGCGCGAGCCAGACTCGGTACCCGACGAGACCGGTCTCCTCGAGCGGCGTCTTGACCTCGTCGATGTAGGCCATGCACTCGGATTCGGCTCCGCGACGCGCCGTGATCGCAGAGAGCACGAGAAGCGACTGGAGACGCGGTAGCCACAAGTCGAGCTCCCGCGCCAGGCCGAGCCCCTCCGACGCCGCGGCGTAGGCCTCGCTGAGAAGACCCGCGCGGCCGGCGTGCCAAGCCTGCTGGTACAGCAGAAACGGGAGCATCCCGACGGCGCCGTCCTCCCGGGCGCGACCCACGTCGCGAAGCGTGTACCGGTAGGCGTCACGAGAACGGTCGAGCCACTCCAGAGCGCCGGAGATGCGCATCAGGCCCTGGGGGTCGAGCTCGGCACCTTCCGCAGCCTCGACGGCCTGGCAGAGGAGCGGCACTCCCTCGTCCGACCGCCCGACGTAGCAGAGGACCCAGCCGCGCGTGAGCGTCACCAGGTTGCGGAGGTGGTCGTTCGAGATTCCCGAAGCAAGCTCCTCGGCCCGCTCGGCGGAGGCGAGCATCCCTTCGGCGTCGGCTACCCCGAGCCGGGCGCTACAGGACTCAATGCAGATTTCGACCGCTAGCTCGCGGTCGATCTCCTCGAGCAGCTCGGAAGCTTCGACCAGCACTGCGCCCGCCTGCTCGGGTCGGCCGTTGAAGTACTCGATCCGTCCCTGGAGGCGGAGTGCCGCTGCGCGCAGGCAAGGCTCCTCCTGCGCGAGAGGCTCGGCGAGGTAGGTGAGCGCCTCCTCCGACCGCCCGGCGCTGAGCGCCGCGTCCGCTGCGGCAAAGAGGCGCCGTGGTCGGGCTTCCTCGTCCGCCGTCAGGGAGGCCGCACGCGCCAGCGCTGCCGCAGCAGCCGCGTAGCTCGAGCGTGCGCGGGCCTGGTCCGCCGCCCGCTCCAGCGCGATCGCAGCCTCCTCGTCGACGCTGATCGCGGCGCCGGCAAGGTGCCAGGCGAGCCGCTCCGGATCGTCTCTTTCGCGAAGCGCCCCCGCCAGGGCCCGATGGGCGGCGCGGCGCTCCGACGGCGCCGCAGCGTGGAAGACGGCGGAGCGAACGAGCGGATGGCGAAAGTGGACGTGGCCGTCGGTGAGCGAGATGAGCCCGGCGTCCTCCGCGGGCTCGAGGGCGTCGTGCTGGAGGCCGAGTGATTCGAGGGCCGTCCCGATCGTCTCCACGTCGTCGGACAGCGCGACAGCGGCGACGACGAGCGCCCGCCGCGCGTCCTCCGAGAGCCGCTCCGCCCGCCAGGCGAAGGCTCGCTCGAGCGTCGGCCCGGCCGGAACCGGATCCGGCAGAGGCTGCCGTCCCGCGAGCTGCTCGGCGGACAGGACACCGCCGAGCTCAACGAGCGCGAGCGGGTTGCCGTGTGTGGCCTCGCACAGCCGACGAGCCACGTCGGCTGCGACCGGCCGTGCCTCCTCGCCGGCCAGGATGAGTGCGGCGTCCTCGGGACCGAGCGACGTCAGCTCCAGCTGCTCGATCGCAGGCGCTTTGAACGTGCGCTCGCCGCCCTCTCGCACGGCGATCAGGATCGCGACGGAGTCGGCGACCAGCCGCTTCGCCGAGAAGAGCAGCGCGTCGTCGGTCGCGAGATCGATCCAGTGGGCGTCGTCGACAAGGATCAGGAGCGGGTTGGCCTCCGCGGCCACAGCGATCAGGCTGAGCGTGGCCGCGCAGATCGTGAAGCGGTCGTACGGCCTCGACTCGGCCAATCCGAGCGCGCTCTCCAGGGCATCGGCCTGCTGCGGCGGGATCTCCGGGAGATGCTCGAGCAGGGGCCTCACGAGCTCGAGTAGGCCCGAGAACTGGAGCTCGATCTCGTACTCGACGCCGATCGCCCGGACGACGGTCATTCCGCCGGCGCACTCGGCGGCGTAATCGAGGAGAGCGGTCTTCCCCATCCCCGCCTCAGCGCGAAGCACGAGCGCGCCGCTACGCCCCCGCCGTGCGCGATCGAGCAGGTCGTCGATGCGCGCGCAGTCGGGTTCCCGACCGACGAGCACGGCTCAAAGGTAGCCCTTCGGCGGTCCCTCCCGCCAACGATTAGGGCATGCCCGGAAGCGATTCGGCGCCCATTGAGGGCACGATCGGGCCATGAGCGGCCTCCTCACCTACTCCCTCGAGTTCCGTGGGGAAGCGACGGAAGACGGCGACCGGCTCGTCCTTCGTGCCAGCGCCCCTTCATGGGTGCACGAGACGCGGCTCGAGAACGGAGGAGTCGCCGTTCGCTTCGACTTCGACGAGGGATCCGAGGAGGCGCTCCTCGTGGCTGACCTGACGTTCAAGGCGAACGGCTACTTCTCGGCGGTCGCGACGATCGACTTCGGCCACGGGCATCGCCTGTACGTGGAGACCGACGACGACGGGCGGGTGAACGGCTCGGCTGACGAGCATCTCCGCCACGGAAGCGCCGTTCTGTACGTGGTCTCCGGCACCGGTCAGTTCGAGGGCGCGACCGGGCAGGTCACCTGCAACTTCGTGCTCAGCGACACCGGCGACCTCACGGACAACCAGCTCGGGATGGTCTTCCTCGGCAAGGAGGCCGTCACACGGCCTGCGTGACCGACGGGTGGAGGAGCGGTACGGCGCCTTCCCATCCGACGCGGAGCACCTCGACCAGCGACGGCGGCGTGATCACGAGGCCGCGCGCCGGCATTGGCCTTCGCCCCTCGTAGCCCGCCGGCGTCCAGCGCCGGAGCCCGCCGTCCAGAACGAGCCACGACTCGTCTTCGACCAGCACGAACACGCCGTCCGGCAGGTCGCCGAGCGCCGCTTCGTGGAGCCGCTGGGTGCGGCCGTCCACTCGCTCCGCGTGGAGCTGCGCGTCGATCGCGTCCGCCCCGACCGAGTCGGGATGGATCGCGCTCCAGAGCTCGCCGAAGCGCACATAGTCCTCGCGGCGGCAGAGCGCGCAGGGACGGTGCCCGGCCGCGAACGCCGTGGCCTCGTCCAGGAAGAACAGCTCGGTGAACTTGCCGGGCTGCATCAGCGGCTCCCGGTGCCAGCCGCGGAACTGGAGCCTGCACGCGATCCAGCGCCTCGTCGCCCACCGCCGGCGGATCACGTCCCTGCTCGTCGTGCAGGCAGCCGCGGTTCCCGTAGACGAGCCCGCGCGCGGGATGCGCGATCAGCTCGCTGCGCGGAGTCACCCGGTTTGGAAGCGGCATCCGTCAAAGAGAAGCAGCCGGCGCAAGAATGGTCCCGTGGCAAGGGCACCGAGCGCCGCCGAGCTTGTCGCCACCGGTTGGTCCGAGCTGGGCGGAGGCAGCTGGCCCGCCGCACGCCAGGCATTCGAGGGCGCACTCGCCGCCGAGGAGACCCCCGAGGCGTACGAAGGGCTCAGCTGGGCAGCGTGGTGGCTCGACGACGCCGAGCGGGTTTTTGCTGCCCGCGAAAGCGCCTACCGCCTGTACCGAGAAGCCTCTGACCCCGCTGCCGCTGCCCGGATGGCGACGTGGCTGGCGGCGGACCAGCTCGACTTCCACGGCGCCACCGCCGTCGCCTCGGGCTGGTTCGGTCGCGCTCATCGCCTGCTCGACTCGCTCGAACCGGGACCCGACCACGGCTGGCTCGCGTTCCACGAGGGCTACGTCGCCCACTTCGAAGGCGACACCGACGGGGCGACCAGCCGCGCCGGCTTCGCCGCCGACCTCGGTCGGCGGTTCGGCGTCCCCGATCTGGAGATGCTCGGCCTGGCGCTCGAGGGCGCCGCGCTCGTCGCCTCGGCCCAGGTACAGGACGGAATGCGCTGTCTCGACGAGGCGACGACGATCGCACTGGAAGGCGACGCGACGATCCCGATTTCGAGCGCGTGGACGTGCTGCATGCTCGTCTCAGCCTGCACGTCTGTTCTCGACTACGAGCGCGCCTTCGAGTGGTGCGACCGAATCGCAGGGTTCGCCGAACGCTACGGCAGTCGGTACATGCTCGCGTTCTGCAGGACCGAGTACGGCGCGATCGATCTCTGGCGAGGCCGCTGGCGAGAGGCCGAGCGAATGCTCGAGGACGGGGTCGACGATTTCGCACGGTCGCGACCTGCATGGGCGCCGGCGCCGCTGATCGGCCTCGCTGAGCTCAGGCGGCGTCAGGGCAAGGCGAAGGATGCTGCATTCCTGCTCGATCGCGCCCCTCCTTATCCCGCCGCGCAGCTTTGTCGCGCGCGGCTTGCGCTCGACCGGGGCGAGACGCTCAAGGCGGTCGAGCTCGTCGAGCGTGTGCTACGCCAGACCCCTGAGAACCGGAAGCTCTCCCGTTTTCCGGCTCTCGACCTCCTTGTCCGCGGACGGCTCGCGCGCGGCGAGCTCGGGGAGGCGGCGGCAGCCGTGGAAGACCTTCGCGAGCTCGAGGGCTCGATCGGCACCGCTGCTCTTCGCGCGAGCGTCGATCTCGCCGCCGGGATGCTCGAGGCAGCCCGAGGCGACCACGAGCTCGCACGGACTCTGCTCGAAGACGCCGTCGACGCGTTCGAGGCGAGCGGAGCTCCCTTCGAGACTGGAAGGGCAAGAATCGAGCTCGCAACGAGCCTAGTGGCGCAGGGCCGCGCCGACGAAGCGGTCGAGGAGGCGACGACCGCCGTCGACTCGCTCCGCGAGCTCGGCGCAGAGGTCGAGGCAGCGCGAGCCTCCCGGCTCCTCGATGCAGCGAAAGGCAAGACGCCGTCCCCGTCGGGCGTTACCGCCCGCGAGCGGCAGGTCCTCGGCCTCCTGACGGAGGGCTTGACCAACCGGCAGATCGCAGAGCGGCTCGTCGTGAGCGAGCACACCGTCCACAGGCACGTAACGAACATCCTGCGAAAACTGGAGCTCCCTTCGAGGACGGCAGCGGCCGCCTTCGCCGTCCGCCACAGCCTCGTCGATCCCTAGCCAATTCGGGCCATCACCGGCTGGCGAAAGATGACCGGTCCGGGCGAAGCCAGGAGCGCGAGCCGGCACTAGCGTCGGCGGCATGGAACCAGAGCCGATGGCCGCGGTGGCCGCGCTCGCACGGATCGAGGAGGTACGGAGCCAGATGACGACCCACGAGGCAACTCGAGAGGAAGCTGCGAGCGTCGCCCGCACGATCTGGGCGCTCGGCGACTACCACCGGTTCGCGAAAGAGCTGTTCTGGGAGCTCGGCCCTGTTCTCGTCGAGGCGAGCGGGATCTCGAGCGGGCACAGAGTGCTCGACGTGGCTGCGGGAACCGGCAACGTCGCAATCTCCGCCGCCGAGCGCGGTGCCGACGTCGTCGCACTGGACATCACACCGGAGAGCCTCGCCGCCGGCAGGCGCGAGGCCGAGTCGCTCGGCCTGTCGATCGAATGGGTGGAGGGCGACGCCCAGAAGCTCCCGTTCGAGGACGCGAGCTTCGATGTCGTCACTTCGTCGGCGGGAGCCATGTTCGCGCCCGACCACCAGACGGTGGCCGATGAGATGCTGCGCGTCTGCCGCCCGGCAGGCACGATCGGCCAGATCACGTTCGTCAACGAGGGTGTGACGGCCGCGTTCTTCGCGCTGCTCGGCGAATACGCGCCGCCACCCGAGCCGGGCGAGCTCTCACCGATCCTCTGGGGCGACGAAAGCCACGTTCGCGGCCTCTTCCGCGACCGCGTGTCCTCCATCGAGTTCGAGCGCAGGCAGTACGTGGAGCGGCTCTCGGGCGGATCGCGCACGCCCCATGCCTACCTCGACTTCTACAAGGAGACCTTCGGGCCCATCATCGCCATCTTCGGGAGCCTCGCGGACCAGCCTGAGAGGGCAGCGGCGCTTGACCGAGAGGCACTCGAGCTCGTGACCCGGTGGAACAGCGGCACGCCCGAGTCGGCCGAGTACCGCTACGACTATCTCCTCACGGTGGCGCGGAAGCGAACGGCGTGAAGCGTCGCCGCGCTTGCGGCAAGGTGTCGCTTGTCCTCCGAGGTCGCGGGCCGCACAATCCAGTCCATGAGCGATGCGGTACCGAGAGACGAGCTACAGGCCGCGATCGAGGCCCGGAAAGAGCTGGGCGCCGAGCTGGAGCCCGCCGTGATCGACTCGTTCGTCGAGCGGATCGAGAGAGCCTCGGCGAGCGGGACGACCAGCGCGAGAAGGCCCTGAAGCGCAAGCGGGATCATCAGAAGGACATGGTGCTCGGCGCGATGGGGATCTCGATTCCCGCTGATGCTGATCGCGGCGATCTTCACCGGCCTCGCAGGGGTGATCGCCGTCTGCGTGGCGATCGGGGTCGTCGCGATCGTCTCCGCGCGGTAGTCCTAGCCAGTTAGGGTTCCGGCCGCAAAGCCGCCAACCGAGGAGGTCTCACGATGCTCGGACACCGACGTTCAGGGGCGATCTGGGCCGCGCTGGCGCTCACTGCCCTGCTCGCAGCCGCCGTACTCGCGCCCGCCGCCACCGCCAAGAAAGGGAAGGGCCACAAGGGCGCGCCGACGCTCGAGTTCCGCGGCCAGGCGATCATCCCGACCGGGACGAGCTTCATGGGGACGACCGTGGGCGGCCTCTCGTCGATCTCGTACGCCGGCGGCAAGAGCTTCTACGTCATCTCCGACGACCAGGCCAACGCGCGCTTCTACAAGCTGCGCGCCCGGATCTCCGACGGCGAGCTGGCGAACGACGACATCACGTTCACGTCCGTCACGACGCTGAAGCAGCCGGACGGGACGCCCTACCCGACCGGCAGCCTCGACCCCGAGGGGTTCACGCTCACGAAGCACAACCGGAAGGCGGTCATCACCTCCGAGGGCTTCGCGAACCGGCTCATCAACCCGTGGATCCGCGTCTACCGGCTCGACGGCACCTACGTCCGTGACGTACCGGTCCCTTCGGAGTTCAACCCGAACGCGGCCGGTACCCAGGGAGTCCGCCTGAACCTCGGCTTCGAGGCGGCGGCGACGCGCGGCAAGCACCTCTACACCGGCACGGAGAACGCGCTCGTCCAGGACGGCCCAGCGGCGACGCTCGCCGCGGGAAGCCCCGTGCGCATCCTCGAGTACGACCTGAAGCGGAACACGCTCCGGCGCGAGTGGCGCTACTACCAGACCGACCCGATCGCCGAGCCGTTCACGGGCTTCGGCGTCAACGGGCTCGTGGAGGTGCTCCCGCTCGGCAACCGGCGCCTGCTCACGATGGAGCGGTCGTTCTCGGTCGGCGCGCCGGACACGGGGAACACGATCAAGCTCTTCGTCACCGAGCTCCGGAAGGACGGCACGACGAGCAAGAGCCTGCTCCTGAACCTCGACACGCTCGGGATTCCGCTCGACAACGTGGAGGGAATGGCATTCGGCCCGCGGCTCCGCGGAGGGAAGCGCACGCTGCTGCTCGTCAGCGACAACAACTTCGCCGCGGCGCAGTTCACGCAGTTCCTGCTCTTCGCCGTGGGCTCAGGCCACGGCCAATGACGACGATGACTAGCTAGGGGCGGTTCTCGCCGGGGGGCGCGACGCCCGTCTCGGGCTCGTTCTCCGGCGGCGCGCCGTCAGGCGGCGCGCCGTCCGCGGCTCGTCGTCCGGAGGCACGGCCTCCGGCGATCTCTCTCCGTAGGGATCCTCGGCGAAGGGATCGAGTCCGGCCTCGATCATTGCTTTCCGCTGGTCCTTCTTCTCCTGCTTTCGTGCGCGTTTCTCGGCCCGCTCGCGCTCACGGATCATCTTCCCGAAGGTCTGCCGCTTCTTCGCCATCAGGTACTAGGGTAGTCGCCAGAGCGGAAGCCCGGCTGCTCAACTAGCCCCGTCGGATGGCGCCGAGCCAGGCCTTGGGGAGACGGCGGCGCGCCGTTCTGAGCGCCTCCTGGAGCGCCGCAGGGGCCTCCTCGCCGTGGATCCCGGCCCCGTGGCCGCACAGGATGTGCCGCGGCTCGTATCGGCCGAGCGTCCTCGGCGGCCTGAAGCGGAAGAGCGGGTGGACGCCGAGCTGCTCGCCCGGAGCCCGGAAGTAGCCGACGGTGCCGAGCGCGTCGGCGACGACGAGGGCGCGAAGCTCCGGGATCCAGGCCGCGACCTCCCTCCAGAAGCGCGAGCGCGCGAGCGGGACGATCTCGAGCGGCGAGGCCGTGATCCCCTGCACGGGAACGGCGTAGTGGGGAACGCCCAGCGCCGAGGCGACCTCGGCGCAGTCGCGGGCGTGGCGGTCGAGCAGCTGGACGACGCCTGCGGGCTCGCCGAGCTCCGCGATCCGCTCGATTGCGGGCGCCCACAGGGCGGGATCGAAGATCCAGACCTCGCCGCGGCTCTTGAGCGCGTGGGAGCAGCGGCCGAGCTTCTCCTTCGCGATCCAGCCGAAGCCCTGCTCGAGCTCGTCGCAGAACTCGAAGCTCTCCGGATCGGGGGCTGCCGGGATCCGGTTCAGGACGCGTTCCGTGTAGCTGCTGCGCTCGGGGTCGAAGTGCGAGGCGGCGGCCTCGCCGTACGGACGTGACACGCGGCGGGCGTAGGCGGCGAAGCCCTCGTCGCGGAGCGGCTCCCAGTCCTCCCGGTACGGGCACCTTCACGTGCCTGTCGGAGATCGTGCGGGCCGAGGTGACGAACGCCATCCCGATGCCCTGCGAGATCTCGAGCAGCGACCGGTCCTCGGCGGCGGCAGTCCGCCGCAGGCCGTCGTAGAGGCGGGCGAGCTGCTCCTGTGACGGGAGGTCGGTCGCGCCGTCGGCCAGCTCCCTGAGCGACACCCGGAGCTCCGCGAGCTCGACCGGCGGGATGTCGATCAGGCGCGCTGTACGCCCGGAGGTGCCCTCCAGGATCCCGAGCAGATCGTCCACCGACGAGACGTCCACGTCATCCCTGATCACGCCGGAGGCCTTGAGGTCGTCGGTCAGCGCGTGCAGGTAGACCCTGGAGCCGTGGGTGAGGTCGGCCGCCGCCGCGAGGAGCCAGAGCGGCGAGAAGCCGAAGGCCGCGATCGAGCCGAGCTCGACGATGTTGCCGACGCCCTTGCGGATCGCGAGCTGCTTCGGCGGCGGCGCGTTCGGGTCCGGAGTCGTCGGCGTGAGCGGCTCCACGTCTCCGACGCCCTCGATCAGGATCCGCAGCAGGTTCTTCGCGCTCGCCTCGTAGAGCCGGGAGCGCCGCGCGAGCCGGGGGAGCAGGAGCTGCGCGGTCTCGTGGACGGTGCCGCCGAGGACCGCGGCCGTCGAGCGGACGAGCCGCTCGGGCAGCGAGGCGGCGAAGAACGTGAGTCTCCGGCGCAGCGTCATGGAGCGGCATCTTCGTCGAGGAACCGCCGGAGCTCCGCGTGCAGGGCGTCCGGCGCCTCAAGCATCGGGACATGGCCGCAGCGGTCGAGCACGACGAGGCGGGAGTCGGGCAGCTCGGCGCTGAAGATCGCTCCCAGCGTCGGCGGCAGCAGCCTGTCGTCCGCGCCCCAGACGATCAGCGTCGGCGCCTGGACGCGGTGAAGCGTCGACGCGATGTCGGAGCCGAGGAGGTCGCTGCCGACCTGCCAGAGGCGGATCGGGCCGACGCGCCACGCGTCGCGGGCGAGGAACACGAGGCGAGGCGGCGAGCGCAGGACCGAGCGGGCGAGCGGGAGAGCGAACGCTCGGCGCGCCTGGGTCGAGAAGATCCCGGCCGGCGCGATCAGCGCGAGCGTTGCGACCAGGTGCGGCCGCTCGGCGGCGAGCGCGAGTGCGACGGTGCCGCCCATCGAGTGGCCGACGACCGCCGCGCCGCTCAGTCCGTGCTCTTCCTGCCACTCGCCCAGCCAGGACGCGGCCTCCCGGTAGCGGAAGCCCGGCAGGCGGACAACGTGGACGTCGTGGTCCGGCTCGAGCGCGGCGACCGTGGGCCGCCACCAGTCCGTCGAGGCGGTGATCCCGTGGACGAGCACCACAGGCGGGCCGGCGCTCACCGGAAGAGGTCGCGGTCCGGCGGCATCACGAGCTCACGGGCGCTTCCGTCGCCCTCGAGCTGCGAGGCCCCGGACGATCGCCGCGGGGATCCCGTCGGTCTTGCCCATCACGAGCTCGGCGGCGCCGGCGATCTCGTCGGCGACGGCGATCTGGGTCGTCTTGAGCTCGTAGCCGGACCGGTCGCGGGTGCCGCGCAGGTCGCGGAGCGGCGGGAGCCCGGCGACGCCGATCGCGACGTCGGTCGTCCCGTGGCGAAACGGGCGGCCGAAGGAGTCGCTGACGATGACGGCGACGCCGAGCCGTTCGTGGAGCGCGCGGGCGGAGGCGTCCGGGTCGAGCGGGAGCAGGACGACGGTGTCCGCGCCAGGTGCGTTCGAGGCGTCGACGCCGGCCGAGGCGCAGACGAAGCCGTGGCGCGTCTCGGCGATGACGAGCGGCGGACGGCTGCGGACGACGCGGACGGTCTCGCGGAGGATCACCTCGACATGGCGGGGGTCGCCGTCTCCTGCCTGCGCGCGGGCCTCCTCCGAGGGCTCGACGTCGCCGAGCGCGACCACTCGTCCCTCCGCCTTGGACACGGCCTTCTGGGCCACCACGAGCACGTCTCCGGGCTCGAAGCCGCCCATTCGGCCCGCTGCGTCGGCGAGCAGTCCGGCGAGGTCGTCTCCCTCCTCGATCTCGGGCATGCCCTCCAGCGGGAGGACCGTGATCACTCGAGCCCGGTGAGGCGGATGCCCGCGTGCGCCTTGTAGCGCTTGTTCACGTTCAGGATCACCGCGGTCATCCCCTCGAGCGCGCGGGCGTTCTCGAGCGGGCCGGCGTCGACGGCACGGCCCTTCACGAGGCGGCCGGCGAGCTCGAGGGTCGAGGTCCTTTGCGGCCGAGGGAGCGCCGCAGACGAGGACGTCCTCGTCCGGCGGGTCCGGGCTGGTGAGGTGGACGGCCGCGAGCGACTGGAGCCCGGCGGCGACAGGGGCGTCGACGATGCGCTCGATCTCCTCCGCCAGCGAGTACCCGTGCTGACCCGGGGTGATGCCGTCGTCGGTGAACTCGAGCGCGCTGGCGACCGAGAGGAGCGGCGTGGTCCCGATCGCGGGCGCGAGCTCCCGGGCGGTCTCCAGTGCGGCGTTGGAGCGGACGGCCAGGATCACGAGGTCGGCGTTTTTCACGGCCTCCTCGTTCGTCGCGCCCTCGACGCCCAACACTGCGGCGATCTCGCTCGCGCGGGCGGCGTCGCGCGAGCCGATCACGACGCTCTCGCCGAGCATCGTGATGCGCTCGGCGAGCGCCCGCCCGAAGGTTCCCGTGCCGCCGACGATCGCGATCCTCATCTGAGCGCGGCCGCCGCCTCGAGCGCGGCCTCGGCGAGGCGCCTGCGGGAGTCGGCGTCCGACATGAGCGTCCGCGTCACGATCGAGCGCACCGGCAGCTCCACCTCGCCGTCGGCCTCGTCGTAGACCAGCGCGTCGATCAGGCCCTTGTAACAGTCTGTTACTTGCAACGGAGTGGTGCCGCCTGCGAGCCGGGACAGCATCCGGTCGGCCGGGCCCTTCACTGCCCGACCGGCGATCAGCGGGCTCACGGCGACGGAAGGGACATGTCGGTTGGTGATGGCGTCCCGGATCTCCTGGACGGCGAGGACAGGTCCGATCGAGACGAAGGGATTGCTCGGCGCGATCACGATCAGGTCGGCCGCGCCAAGCGCCTCGAGCACGCCGGGAGCCGGCCGCGCGGTCTCGGCGCCCTCGAAGCGGACGCCGGTCACCTCGTCCCGGTGCCCGCGCCGGACGAACCAGTCCTGGAACGAGAGCTCGCCTGCGTCGGTCTGGACGAACGTGCGCAGCCGGTCGTCGGTCGCGGGGAGGATCGTCGCCTCGACGCCGAGCGCGCCGGCCAGCCGGCGGGTGACCGCCGAGAGCGGCTCACCCTCGCGCAGCCACTGCGTCCGGACGAGATGCAGCCCGAGATCCCGGTCGCCGAGCTTGAACCACGCCTCGCCGCCGAGGTCGGCGACCGACTCGAGCGCGTTCCAGGTCTCGCCGGCTCTCCCCCAGCCTCGTTCCTCGTCGTTCAGGTCGGCGAGCGCGTAGAGGATCGAGTCGAGGTCGGGCGAGACGTGGAGGCCGAGCACCTCGAGGTCGTCGCCGACGTTCCCGACCACCGTCACGCCCGAGGGATCCACCGCGTCCACGAGGCCGCGCACGAACCGCGCGCCACCGACGCCGCCGCTCAGGACGACGACGTTCACGACCGAAGCTGTTCGAACTCCGCGACCGTGTCCACGTCGTCGGCCAGCGCGGGGACGTCGAGCGTCACTGCCTCGACGCCCAGCGAGGCGGCATGGGCACGGAACCGATCCGCGCTTCCCGGCCCGTAGAGCGGCGCGAAGAGGCCGGGCTGCGAGAGAGCCAGAGCGTTGGTCGTGCCGTCCTCCGCCTCCGCGATCGCGATCCCGCCGGGCGGCATGGCGCCGAGCAGCGCGAGCAGGTCTCGCGGCTGCGCGGCCGGCACGTCGGCGTTGACGACCAGCACCGGCCACTCGTCGACGACCGCCAGCGCTGCGGCGACCGCTTCGCCCTGGCCCTTCCCCGGATCGTCCACGACCTCGACTCCGTGCTCGGCGGCCAGCGCGCGGGCGCAGCTCGCGTCCGCTTCGGTCACGAGGATCGTCGGGCCGACGGCCACGGCGGAGGCGAGAACCCGGCCGAGCATCGCGTGCGCGACGTCGGTGCGCTCCGCCTCCGGGAGCTCGAGGCGCCGCTTTGCCGAGGCAGCGCGGAAGGGGACGACGACGCTCGCCACGGCGGGGACACTACCCAGGTGAGTGCTCCTCGCGATCCACAGAATGCCGAGATCGCCGCGAAGCTCGATGCCTTCGCGACACTGCTGGAGCTTGCGGACGCCAACTCCTACAGCGTGCGCGCCTACCGACGTGCCGCGGACGTCCTGCGCGACTCCGCTGTGCCTGTGGCGGAGCTCGTCCGCACCGGCCGGATCCGGGAGGTTCGCGGCATCGGCCCCGGCATCGAGGCTCGTCTCCGCGAGCTCGTCGAGACCGGCGACCTGCACGAGCTGAAGGAGCTCGAGGAGCGGGTCTCACCGGATCTCGTCGGCGTGGGGCGGCTGCTCGGGCTGAGCGCCAAGCGCTCGATGGACATTGCGCAGACGCTCGGTGTCCGCACGCTCGACGAGCTGCGCGAGGCGGCGTCGCAAGGGCGGCTGCGGGAGGTGCCGGGAATCGGGCCGAAGTCCGAGCAGAAGCTCCGCGCGGCGCTCGCACAGGATCTTTCCCGCCCGCCGGCCCACGCGCTGCTCCTGAACCGGGCGCTGGCGCTGACGCACGAGCTCGCCGAGAGCCTCGGCGCGGAGCCCGCCGGCGACGCGCGCCGCTTCCGCGACCGTTGCGAGCAGCTGGCGGTCGTCGCGCCGGCCGAGGATCCCGCGGACGCGATCCGCCGTTTCGAGGCATTGCCGCAGATCGTCGCGCTCGTCGAGCGCGAGGACCGGCGGGCAGTCGGCGTCACCGTCGAGGGGGTTCCGGTCGAGCTTCTCGTCCCACCGCCGCACGAGGCCGGTGCCGGGCTGATCCGCGCAACCGGCGCCTCGGCGTACGTCGAGGCGCTCGGGCCTCTGCCGGACGGCGAGGACGAGCTCGAGGTCTACGGCGCCCTCGGCATCCCCTGGTGCCCGCCCGAGCTCCGGGAGGAGCCGTTTCGCGGCGAGCCGCCGCCGCTCGTCGAGCTCGCGGACATCCGCGGCGACCTCCACTGCCATACGACCTGGTCGGACGGCCGCGGCACCGTCGAGGAGATGGCCCGGGCCG
>CAVTZA010000007.1:0-374265 GCA_963739085.1 uncultured Actinomycetes bacterium
CCGGGTTGGCCGGTGTCCCGTAGGCCGCTTTACTTCTTCGCCGTGAGCGGGCGGCCGAGCTGCTTCTCCCACCAGTCGGACTCGCTCCATTCCTTCTTGCCGAGCCGGACTTCGAACTCCGCAACGCCCTCCTCGCCCTGCTCCAGCTCGTCCTTCTCGGCAGAGAGAGCCGTCCGCCGCGTTCCCAGCGTTGCGACTTCCTCGGCAACACCCAGACGCTCTTCCGCGAGCCGCCCGTGATCAGCGGCGACCTGGTCCGTCCTCGCCTTCAGGCCGGCCTCGGCCGCGTCGAGGCCGTCCTCACGCGCCCTGACGCTGGCTCTGGCCCTGACCAACTCGCGCTCGCGCTCGGCGACCGACCGGTCTCGGTCCGCCAGCTCAATCTCCTGCTGCTGAAGCGCGGCCTCCCGGGTCGCGAGGACCGCCTCGCGCGCCTCGATCCGCGCCGTCGCCTCCGCGGCGCCTCTCTCCGCGTCGGCCAGCGACCGTTCTAGGTCGCGCTTGCGCTGCGCCAGGGCCGCCTCCTGCTTGGCGAGCTCCGTGGCCACCTCGCTACGCTCGCGCTCTGCCCTCAGGTCGGCTAGCCGCTTCTGCTCGGCCTCGAGGGCGGAATCGGTCGCTACCCGGCCCATCCGGCTCGACCGATCGACGGGTGTCGAGCCGCGCGGCGAGAAGGAGCGCGGCGCCTGCCACCAGCGCGAGTGCGAGGACCTCAATCGTCATCATCCACCTCTCTGTCCGGCCCCCGCACCCAACGATAGTGCAGCCGGGACCACCTAAACACCCCCGATCGATCAGGTTCGCCGCTGTCAAGAAATACCCCTCCGGTAGTCCTCGCGACTACCAGGACGCCAACTTGAGGCATAGAGTCTGGGGCCGAGCTCAGGAGGATTGATGCGGCAGCGTTTCGCGCCTGCGACGGTGCTCGCCACGGTCGCGTTGGCGGTGGCGCTGATGGGTGTCGTGATCGTGCTGTTGGTGGCCGGCGTCGAGGCGGAGCAGGACTTGACTCCAGCGAAGCCCGTCGCGAAGGCCAAGCCTGTGGCCAGGGCCAAGCCTGTGGCCAGGGCCAAGCCCGTGGCCAAGGCCAAGCCTCTGGCTCCGGAGGTCGCGGCCGAGCGCAACGTCGAGTCCGTAACAAACCTGACCGCTCGGGGCTTGGCGCTCGCCGCTGAGATCACCTCGCTGGCGAGGACCCCTGGGACATGCGCGGTGACCCAGCCCCAGGTGGCAACGAAGGCGATGCTCTTCCGCGCGATCATGGACGACCTCGCGGAGTACGACTCGGCCACCCTGGAGAAGGCCCGGTACAACGTGGGCCGTCTCGGGGCTGCTCAGCGCGAGTTGAACAACCAGCTGTACTACGTCAACTCGGTCTGCTCGTAGATCCGTAGCAGCTCGGCCGGTTTGATTACGAGGGGTCGTGGCGCGGAGTGCTTGGACGGTACCGGGGCGTGCGGGCGTGGCGCCGGCCGCGCAACTACCGATCGTCCGCAGAGAAGCCCGCGCGCGTCAACATCCGCCGCAGGTCGACGATCAGCTGCCGGTCGATGTCCTTGCCATGCGGGGGACGAAGGACTTCGGTCTCGCCGCCGAGCGTGACCGCGAGGTTTCCGTTGTGCTCTTCGACCACGTCTCCCACTGCCTCCAGCAGCGACCTCACTTGGCGCCACTCGATGTTGCCGCTCGTGGGGTGGTTGAACAGTCTCTCCAGGGTGTCTTGGTGATGGCTGCCGAGTGCTCCGGTCATGGTCGTCGCCCTCCCCTGGAGATTGACTCAGGCTGATCGAGCGTACGCGATTGAGTCTAGGCGGACAGGGGAGGTGCGCTAGCGTCCGAGGCGTTATCCTGACGAGATCTCCAAGGCGAGAGGAGGTCCCGCCCATGCCCGTGTCAGACGACTTCTCGAAGCTCAAGGAGCAGGTCGAGAAGGCCGACCAGCGCATCAGAGCGTCAGCCGCCGAAGGAACGGCCGAGCTCAAGGCGATGGTCGATGAGGCGCGCACCAAGGCCGACGCCCGCGCCGCCCAGCTCAGCGCCAAGGCGCAAGAGACTGGGGATCAGGCGGAGGCTCACTGGAACCAAGTCCAAAGCGACTGGGACCAGCACGTCAAGCGCATCCGCGAGCGCATCGACGCCAAGAAGGCAGAGCACGACGCCAATGTGGCGGAGCGTGATGCAGAGTGGGCCTCGGCCGACGCAGCCGACGCCATCCAGTTCGCACAGGCCGCCATCGAGGAAGCCGAGTACGCCGTGCTGGACGCTGTGCTGGCAAGGAAAGACGCGGACGTACTGGCGGCGGCGCGGTAGCCCCTCGTTTGGGCGCGACCATCCGCCGATAGCCGTCCGTCAGAAATTCGAGAACGCCTGAGCGCCCGCAACGGGCGCTCAGGCAACGACGCAGGGGCTCGTCGTCACGTCCTGTCATTGGGTAGCCGAATCGCAGGAAGTGGGGCCGTAGTCGGCCCCGCTATGCAGAGAAGCCCTGCCGAGGCAGGGCCCTCACATGTAACCCTTCCGACTGAGCCAGCGCAGTGAGAAATATCCCCAGATTGGCGGCAGATAGAAGCTGCAGAGTCGCTTGGTGATGGCCACTGCGAACGCCGTCGACTGGTCGACCCCCATCGCAATCAGGCCCGCTGAGAGGGCGGCCTCAGCGGCGCCGATACCTCCCGGAACGGGGATCACGCCCGAGAGAAGCGCGGCCGAGGTGTTGATGAAGATGAGCTGCGCCAGGTTGAGATCGACGTCGTAAGCGAGGCAGCACGCGCCCAAAGCGAGCGCGTAGAGGAGCTCCGCCGCAACGCTTCCGCCGAACACCTCCATTCGCTTGTGCCGATCTCGGGCGACGTTCCACAGGCCGGAGAGTGCGCCGCGGATGTCCGGCATGACCCTGGCGCGGACCTTCGGCACCGCCAGAATCACGACGACGCCGGCGACGAGCGCGATGGCGATCGCGACGAGGAGACGGCGGTCAGGTCCCGCTCCCTGGAACTGGCTCGTGTCGATGTCTACGCCCACGAGCGGGAGGGTGATCAGCAGGAGCGCGACTTGAACGATGTTGTTCGATGCGTCGTCGATGGCGCCGCCGGCGATTGCCTCGGCGCGGGGCGCTCCCATCCGCTGGAGGCATCGAAGGTTGGCGGCGATCCGACCTGCCGAGCTTGGCACGGTCAGGTTGATGAATTTGAGCGCCGATTGGAGTACGACGCACGGCAGCAGTGGGAGCGGCGTCGCCACCCCGCCTCGTGCTGAGATGCCGGACGGGATGAAGGTCAATTGGGCGAGGAGCAGTGCGACGACCACCCACGCGGGCTCGGCCTTGCGCAGTTCGTCGGCGATCGTGTCGAAGCCGATCTCGGCGAGCTGGCTGATCAGGAGGTAGGCGGCGAAGATCACGGCCGCCATGAGCACGATGTCCCTCGGGCGAACGCGACGGAGCGGTGTGATCTCCGGCGCGTCTGTGCCGGTTGCGGCCGCGGCGGAAGCACGGAGGTCCCTCAGCGCGATCTCGTGTGCTCGTGCGAGATCTCGGAGATGCGGCGTGAGTGCAGCGGGCTGCAGATATGGCAGGGCGCGGGCGACGGTGTTGCCCCAGCCGGCTTCGACCGCCTTGTCCAAGGCGCGTTGCGGGCCGACGAGCACGGTGCAGGCGACGAGGAACTCGGCGACGTCGATGTCGAGTTGGGACTGTGGTGCACCGAGCGTCGCTGCCGACAGGTCGACGAGCATCGGCCCGTGGTCGTCGACGAGCACGTTGCTCGCGTTGAGCCTGCCGTGCGCGATGCCGGCTGCGTGGAGCCGCGCGACCTGTTGGCAGAGATCCTCGAGTAGCTCGTCGCTCACCTGATCGGGGCTCGAGAGCTCGAGTGGCTCGACATCCGGCTGGCGCGTGACAATCAGCGCGTCGTCCTCGGGGCCAAGGCCGACTGCGACAACCTCTGGTACCCGAACACCGGCTTGCGAAGCCATCAGTGTCGCCACGGCTTCGTGCTCGACCTGGTCCAGTCGTCCGACCGGTGCACTTCGCGGAGGATCGCGGTAAGCGAGAAGGCTCCAGCGGCGCGCCAGTCGCTGGGTGTCCTGCGCGTCACGGCCGAGCACGCGCACCTTCAGCGCGCTCCCGTGCACGTCGCGGCCGACAAACAGCGCCGCGCCGACTCGCTGCCGCTCCGAGATACGGAGGTCCCGCATCTCGACGCCGAGCGACTCGAGGGCGGTGCGCACCCGCTCGAGGCGTGGCACGCCCGCCGGCGATCCGAGCGCGAGCCGAACGAAGGCGCCTGCCGCCAGCCCGAGCGCCAGGCCGGCCAATGCACGGGACGGAGAGGCCGCCTCCAGTGCGACCGTGCCGACGGCTGCCAGGAGGACGAGCCAATTTGCAACCGTGCGAACCGGTCGGATGAGCTCAGGGGCGGCGACGACGAGAACGGCGACCACGAACGCAAGCCGAAGCTCAGGGAAGCCCCAAGACGACCACAGGTGCGGCTCGACCGGGAGCCAATCGTTCTCGACGAGACGACCGAGGGGGCTCGCGACTCCGAAGACGACGATTACAGCGACCGCGAGATCACGAACCAGCGCCCAGCGACGCCGAAACAGCGCCTCCGCGACTATCCCCCACGCAAGGACGAGCGCACCCAAGAGGGCGACACGCCAGAGCGCCGGCGCCCACCCGAGCACCGTGACCAGCGCCTGCTCGACGTCCTCATCTTCAGCCGAAGCCGACTCGGCGATGACCGCTCCCAGGCCGACGACGAACGCTCCGACTGCAAGAAGCACACCATCGGTCGTCCGGCGGCTCCGCCGACCCGGCTCGGCGGCGTAGAGGATCGAGAGACTCAACGAACGCTCAGCCGACACAGGCTCGCTTCGACCGGTGGCCACCCGTCACCACAACCGCGGAACGGACGCCTCGATCCGTGCACATACGCAACATTGCACCGCCCCAAGACCTCCTCGCAGGGACCGTTCGGTTGCTCGGCAGGCGTCATCGTGACAATCGCGCGGAGCTCAACCCGTCCATACTGACCGCCGCAGCCCTGCGACCAGCTCCGTGGCCGTCCGCGGACCAACGTGGCAAGCTTGCTGCGACGCCATCGTGGTAGCCGCACCGGATACCAGTCAGCAGCCACTGTCGCCCGGAAGCGAAGCTCCCGACTTCGAGCTTCGGTCGACGCCGGACCAGAAGCTGTCGCTGTCCGCGCTCCGCGGTCGTCCTGTCATCCTCGTCTTCTATCCCGAGGACTGGAGCCCGGTCTGCTCGGACCAGCTCGGTCTGTACCAGGAGCTTCTGCCGGAGTTCGAGCGGTTCGACGCGCAACTCGTCGGAATCTCGGTCGACGGCATCTGGTGCCACCTGGCCTTCGCGCAGGACCGGCACCTCCACTTTGCTCTGCTCTCCGACTTCGAGCCGAAAGGCGCGGTCTCGCGCCTTTACGGCGTGTATCGAAACGACGACGGAACGAGCGAGCGGGCGCTGTACGTGATCGACCGCGACGGCGTCATCCGTTGGAGCTACGTATCGCCCGTCGGCATCAATCCAGGCGCCGACGGAATCCTCCGAGCGCTGGAAGAGCTCCCTCGGTGAGGACGACCTGGGAAGCCGCGCTCACCCTGCCGGTCACGGAGGATCGCGACCATGTCCAGGGAGCGGCGGGCGCGGCCGTGACGCTGCTCGAGTACGGCGACTACGAATGCCCCTACTGCGGCGCCGCGTATCCGATCGTCAAAGAGCTCCAGGCAGCAATGGGAGATGCGCTCAGGTTCGTCTTTCGCAACTTCCCGATCACGACGTCACATCCGCACGCCGAGCATGCAGCCGAGGCGGCGGAGGCTGCCGACGCGCAGGGCCAGTTCTGGCCGATGCACGACCTCCTGTACGAGAACCAGCAGCGGCTCGAGCTCGAGAATCTGCTGGCCTACGCCGAGCGCCTCGAGCTCGACATCGAGCGCTTCGAGCGGGAGCTCGCGGAGAACGTCTACGCCGCACGTGTCCACGAGGACTTCATGAGCGGCGTCCGCAGCGGCGTCAACGGAACGCCCACCTTCTACGTAAACGGCGTCCGGCACGACGACTCGTACGACCTCGACACAATGCTCGACACGTTGCGACGGGCCGCGGCCTGACGCGCGGCTCGAACGAACCGCGAACCAGGAGAGCAGTCGTCCAGTGCGGCGGTTCGTGTGTGTCATAGTCCGAGGCGATGTGCTGCCTGGCGCTGACCGCGGGGTTCATCGGTCCCCGCGTTGCCCTCCTCTTCTGGTGGCTCGTGGACAACGACCGGTGGGACGCGGCGTTCGGCTCGTGGTTCTGGCCCGTGCTCGGGGTGATCTTCCTCCCCTGGACGACGCTCGGCTACCTCATCGTCTGGTCGCCCATCGTCGGCGTCGACGGCTGGGAGTGGATCATCGTCGGGCTCGGCGTCGCGCTCGACCTGGCGACGTACTCCAGTCGCGCGGCAGCCTCGCGCTATCAGGCCGCCGGCGGGTACTAGCCCAGCACAAGCGGAAGAACCGCGACACCCAAGGAGCACTCGAGCTCATCGACGGTCGCGCGCGCTCGCGGTGAGCCCGTGGCAACGTTTCCGGTCGCAAGTCGTCACAGCGAGGCGATAACTTTGTCGTGAGTGGCGAGCTGCTGTAATCCGCGTGGCTGTGACAGCTTCTTCACGCCGCGCCAGGCTGAGCGAGCGGCGAGGCGTTACCGAGACAAGGGGCTGGACAAGACAGCCCAGCGGATGCTCGCGTTTCTCGAGAGTCGCGGCGTGGAGGATGCGTCGGTACTCGAGGTCGGTGGCGGCGTCGGCGAAATGCAGATCGAGCTCTTGAAGAGCGGGGCCGCGCGCACGACCAACCTCGAGCTGTCGCCTGCCTATGACGAGGAGGCGGAGCGCCTCCTCCGCGAGACCGGCTTCGAAGGTAGAGCAGAGCGGCGCCTCCACGACATCGCGGCCGATCCACAGAGCGTGGAGCGTGCCGACGTCGTGGTGCTTCATCGAGTGGTGTGCTGCTATCCGGACTACGAGCGGCTACTCCAGGCGGCGGCCGATCACGCACAGCGCTTGCTGGTGTTCAGCTATCCGCCGCGCAACGGAGTCTCGCGGCTTTGGATCAGCGCACAGAACCTGTTCTTCCGGTTGCGTCGAAGCGAGTTTCGGACCTTCGTGCATCCGCCGGCACGGATGCTTGCCGTTCTCGAGGAGCGCGGGCTCCGGCGCACGTACGCGCGTCACCCGCTCGTCTGGCGGATAGCCGGATTCGAGCGCTAGGCTCTGTTTTCGGATCGAGCGATGCTGCGAAACCTGTCCGTCAAAGCGGCCCCGATCACCAACAGGGCCGCCGAGTATGCGCCGATTGCCCCGACCTGCTGCAATGTCTGTCGCACCTGCACCACCTCCAATGTCGTCGGCCTCGGGCTGGGCGTGCTGACGGCGGCGGGCGTCACCATCGGCCGGCTCGCCCGGCGGTTCACCAAACCGTCGGCCTAGCAGGCCGCCGAATGGCTGATCGGCGTCGTGAACCTTCACGCGCCCGACCGGCTTGTCGTGCGGCTCAGCGCGACACTGACACGATCCGGTCCGCTCCCGACTCCGCACCCCAGACCACACCCGGCCGGCCGAGGAGCTGCCGCACGTTTGCGTTCGGGCGCAAGCGGACCCGTGTGAAGCGCTGCGTCACCGGGTCGAAGCGCACGATCGCGCTCGCGGCGAAATCGGTGAGCCAGACGATGTCGCGGTCATCGACGTAGACCGCGTACGGCTGCGCCGCACCGGGCAGGCGCCATTCGCGCCACCGGCGCGTCTTCGGGTCGTACCGTGCGACGCGGCCGGCGTTCCACTCGCTCACCCAGAGCCGACTGCGCGAGTCGGACCAGATCCGGCGGGCGCCCTGCCCCTTCGTCGGCGGACGGAACACCGTCGCCTTGCCGGTGGCGAGGTTGATGCGCGCAATGTGGCTGCCTGCGAGCGACGCGTACCAGACCTGGCCCATGGGGGTCGTCGTGATGCCGTACGGCCCGGTTCCGCCTGGTGCTCGGAACACGCGCAGAGCGCTGCTTCGCGGATCGAGGCGTCCATAGATTCCGCTCTGGCCGGTGAACCAGAGGCGTCCGCGCCGGTCGAACGTCGCGGTGTTCAGATTCGCGTAGCCGCTCGAGGCCGGGAGCGGGTACCGCCTGACCGCGAGTGTGCGGTGATCGACGCGAACGATCGCGTTGAGGCCGCCGTCGGTCACCCACGCCGCCCCGTCCGGCCCGACGATGACGCCGTGGGGCGCCGAGCCGTCGCCGAGCTCGACCTCGGTCACCTTGCCGGTCGAGGGGTTCAGCCGGCCGAGCTTCCCGACCGCCTGCGCCGTGTACCAGACCGTTCCGTCACGCGCCGGCGCCACGTCGTGCGGCCCCGACCCTGCAGGCACTCGGTACTCCTTGACGCGGAACGCTTGCAGTGCGGACGGGGAGCGGGCGCTGCGGGCAGTGCCGGCCGGAAGCAGCAAGACCGCGCTTGCTCCCAGCGCCACAGCGGCGCCGATTCGGAGTGACCTCTGCATTCCCTCGTCCACACTACGGCAGCGACGTCCTGACGGATGCGAGCCCGGCGGAGCTCCGGCGAAGCGTGGGAGGAGGAAAACGCGCGGCGGAGGGCAGCACCCGAAGGGGGCGCGCCTGCGGTAAGGCGGAAACGGGCGCGCACCATCGTGGAACCCGGCTGGCCGCTCCGGCACACGGGAGCCGGCCGCGCGGGCCGGCTCCCAAGTGCGGTGCGTGTTTCAGCGAACGGCGATGCCGGCTGCCGCAGCCGGAACGTTCGCCTCCGTGTCGACGTGCGTGAGCGTGCCGTCGGCGCCGACCTCGAGGGTGACGATGCCGTGCGTTCCGGCGGCGAGCACGTAGAGGTAGTGCCCGTTCTCGCTCAGGGCGAGGTCGAGCGCGGTTGTCCGTGACGTGACGGCGCGTTGCGAGGCGAACCCGCCGCCTGTGCCGAGGCCGCCGGCCGAGACACTGCCCGCCGGAGTGAGCTAGCCGCGCGCCGAGCGGGCATAGACGAGAAGCTCGTTGCCGCCGGCCGTGTTCGAGATCGAGTAGGCCGCGCCGACGGCGGTCGCCCGCCGCCGCGGACGCGGCGAAGACCAGCAGCTTTCGTCCAGCGGACCGGCCGATCCGTTACACCGCCTGACACCGTCGCGTGAGCAGGCGTACGCTGGTGTCAATCGACAAGGAGGCGGAGATGGCACTCGCACGAGTCGTGACCTTCGAGGGGGTCAGCAAGGACCGGATGGACGAGATGAAGCGCGAGATGGGCGAGGGGGAGCGGCCCGAAGGTGTTCCCGCCACCGAGATCCTCGTGCTCCACGACCCGGAGACGGAGAAGTCGCTCGTGGTCGTCTTCTTCGAGAACGAGGACGACTACCAGCGCGGCGATGCGGCGCTGAGCGCGATGTCGGCCGGGGACACGCCGGGGCGGCGGACGTCGGTGGCGAAGTACGACGTGGCCCACCGAATGGCGGACTGACGCCGAAGGTCGACGCCGTGTAACGGCTGTCTGAGTTGGGCGCCTACGCGACCGGCGGCCGCGGCGACGGCATGCCCCATCTCACCTCGCAGGGCTCCGTCTTGCTGACCGGCGATGGTTCGCATCTGCTCGTCACCAATGCCGGCAGCAACGACCTGAGCGTGTTCGCTCCGATCGCCCGGCCCCGCACGTAGAGCTGGGCGACCCGCAGCATGGAGCCGCCGTAACGCCCGACGAGCGCCGCGAAGACCGCCTCGTCACCGGCCCTGAGCCCGTCGAGAAGGGCGAGCTCGTTGGCGAGCAGGCCGCTCACCGCTCGTCTCCCGCTCGCCCGGAGGCGCTCGGTCTGCGCATCGGGAACATGTTGGCGGACTTTGTAACGAACCGGGCCATTGAGGTGACAGCGCCGTCGACACGTCGATCTGGCGAGAGGATGCGCAGATGACGCCCTCGATTATCGCGCTGCGGCGCGAGCGCACGGAGGCCGAGGCTCGGCTGAACCCTGGGCGGAGGCACGAGCTGCGTGCAGCCGCTTGTGGGTGGCGCTGGCGCGCCGAGCGGTAAACCTGGGCAAAGGTGCGGGTTCGTCGGCTCTGCTCGGCTGCTCTTGAACTGGCTCGTCCGGGGTGGTAATGCTGTAGTCGCGGTGAACTCTGCGGCCGGCCATCTTGGCCGCCCTACGTCGCGGCGACGCGTTTGGGCGGTTCGTAATGCGACGATCCTTTCGCTCGCGCTAGCTGCCGCGCTTGGTGTTCCGGGGAGCGTCCTGGCGCACGACGTCAACACTCCCGCGGGTCATGAGGCTGAGGACGCGGTCGTTCACAGCGCGGCGACGGAGGCGGCGCTCAACAATGGAACGCGGATCCGGTCGGCGTGGGCGTCGCAGGCGGCTGACGCCGTCGTCGCGGCCGATCCCGGGCAAGTCGGCGAATGGGGCCCGGTCGAGCCGTGGCCCGTCGTGGGCATTCATGTGGCGCTGCTTCCGAACGGGAAAGTGCTCGCCTGGGACTCCGTCGGCGATGCCGCGACGGAGAAGTTCGCCGACCACACCTTCACGAGGGCCACCGTGTACGACCCGGTCACGCGCACCCAGACAGCCGCTTGGGTCGATACGGGCTACAACATCTTCTGCTCCGGGTTCGCGCACCTCTTCGACGGTTCGCTGTTCATCGCCGGCGGCAACAAGAACGCGCAACTTCAGGGGATCACACAGACGCACCTGTTCGACCCTGTCAACAACGACTGGAGCGTCGGTCCCACCATGGCGGCCGGCCGCTGGTATCCGTCGGTGACGCCGCTGGCGAACGGCGAGATGCTGATCACCGAAGGCGGCCCCGATACGCCGGAGGTGCGGAAGACCGACGGGACGCTGCGGGCACTGAACACCGCCACGCTCAACCTGCCGCTCTATCCGTGGATGGACGTTGCGCCCGACGGTCGCGTCTTCTATTCGGGGCCGGATCAGACGATGCGGAAGCTCGACACGACGGGCGGCGGCTCGTGGCAGAGCTTCACCCAGCGCGACGGCATCAACCGCAGCTACGGCAGCCACGCGGTCTACGACATCGGCAAGACGCTGGTGGCCGGCGGCGGCTCGTCGACGAATAGCGCCGTAGTGATCAACACCAACGGCTCCACCCCTACAGTCACCGCCACCTCGCCCATGGCCTTCGGCCGTCGCCAGCACAACCTCACGCTGCTTGCCGACGGCAGCGTCCTGGCGACGGGCGGAAACTCGACCGGGGCCTCGCTGATCGACATGAACGGAGGCGTCTACAACGCGGAGCGGTGGAATCCGGCGACGGGTCAGTGGACGACCCTGGCGGCGCAGGCGGTGACTCGCCAGTATCACTCGACCGCGCTGCTGCTTCCGGATGGCCGCGTGCTCTCGTCGGGCGGCGGCATTTGCGGCACCTGCGACGATGTTGGCTATCTGGCGAAGAACGCCGAGCTCTTCACACCGCCGTACCTGTTCAAGAAGGACGGCTCCGGGCAGCTGGCAGCGCGTCCCGAGATCACCGGCGTGCCCGGCACGGTCAGCTACGGAACGTCCTTCCAGATCAGCACGCCGAACGCTGCTTCGATCAGCAAGGTCGGACTGCTCCGACTGGGAGCGCAAACGCACTCGGTCGAGATGGAGCAGCATTACGTCCCGCTCACCTTTACGCCGGCGCCGGCACGCTGACGGCGACCGGTCCCGCCGATGTGAACACGGCGGTCCCCGGCGTCTACATGCTCTTCATCGTCGATTCCGCGGGCGTCCCGTCTGTGGCGAGCATGGTCACACTCAACTCCACGGCTCCTCCGCCGCCTCCTCCGCCGCCGCCGCCTCCGCCTGGTGGCGAGGTCAAGATCGGTGAGCAGGCGATCCTTCCGGGGGCCGATAGCGGCAACGGGAATCTGCACGTTGCGCAGTCGGCGGTGCTGACTCAGACGGCCACGATCCAGAGCCTCTCGTTCTACGTCACGACGGCCGCTGGGGACCTCCGCCTCGGGATCTATGCCTCGAGCGCTGGTGGTGGGCCTGGAGCGCTGAAGGCGTCGACGGCCTCGTTCGCGCCCGTGGCGGGCTGGAACACGCAGGTCGTCAGTGCTCCGGTCGCGCTCCCAGCCGGGACGTACTGGCTCTCGTACCTGCCCTCATCGAACACGCTCGGTTTCCGTATCAGAGACGACGCCAGCTCTCGGTCGCTACTACTCGCTGCCCTTCGGCCGCTGCCGGCGAACTTCTCGACCACTCCGAGCAACACGCTCTCACTGGTCGTTTACGCCACGCTGACCACCGGCGATACGCCTCGCTCCGCCTCCTCCTCCTCCTCCTCCGCCTCCTCCGCCGCCGCCGCCCCGCCTCCGCCCCGCCTCCGCCGCCGCCTCCGCCGCCTCCGCCGCCGCCTCCGCCGCCTCCTCCGCCGCCGCCCCCGCCGCCTCCGTCGAGCTTCCGACCGTGACGCTCACGTCGCCGTCGAACGGCGCGAGCCTCACCGCCCCGGTAAAGATCAGCGCTCGCAGCGACCGCTGCCGACCCCGACGGCACGGTGATCCGCGTGGAGTTCTTCAACGGCACGACAAAGCTGAGCGAGGACACGACCGCGCCGTACACGGCTCCGTGGAACACCGGCGCTGCCGGCACCTACACGTTCACCGCACGCGCGACCGACAACGCGGCGCGACTGCTAGCAGCTCGGTCACGATCACCGTCCCAAGAAGCGCTGAACTCGCGCCGTTCGGCCCGCGGCATGCGAACGTCGACGGCTGCGCGGACTCGGCCATGGTGACGATGGAGCACTAGACGCAGCGGATAGGGCGATGGAGCCCGCCTTCAACCGCCGGCAACGGCTGATGGCCCTGCGAGAAGGGAGTCTTCATGCCGAGTGCTCCTGTCGCACTGGAGGCGCGCTCGGTCGGCCGCACCCTAGTCGTTCTGGCTGCCGGATGCTTCGACCAGCTGCAACAGCTCTTCGTCGGACTTCGCGCCGAGGCGCTTCGGCACGACCATGCGCCAGGCGTCGAAGACCAGTTCGCGCAGCTCGGCCGTGTCGATCGCGTCGAGGCGAACCCGCACCCATTGGTAGCGGACGTCGGCCGGCTCGGGCGGCAGGAACTTCTCGGGCCACGTCTGCAGGAGCGCCTCGCGCTCCTCTCTCGGGAACGCGAAGCCCATGACTTGCTCGTCGCGCGAGAACGCCAGGTAGACGATCCGACCGACGCGGAACTTCACGCGGCCGCGCACGAAGGCCTCGTAGGATCGCGGCAACCGCGACGCCAGCGCGCGAACGTCCTCGATCGTCACCATCCCGCCCATTTGACCAGCCGCGCACCCGACCCGCTCCCGCACACGCTCTTGCGGCGGCTGCTCAACCTCCTGATCGCGCCGACGGCCCGGCTCGGTCTCGCCGGGAAGCGGACCCACGTCTTGACCGTGCGAGGCCGAAAGAGCGGCCGTCGCTACTCGACGCCGGTGCAGCTCGTCATCGACGGCGAGCGGCGCTGGCTCGTCGCTCCGTATGGGGAGCGGGAGTGGGTCAAGAACGCGCGCGCCGCAGGTGAAGTCGAGCTGACGCGGGCGCGCAGGACGTCGCGCTACACGTTCGAGGAGCTCGGCCCCGAGGACGCCGCGCCGGTCTTGCGCGAGTACCTGCGGACGACGCCGATCGTGAAGCGGTTCTTCGACGTGACCGCCGACGGCTCCCTCGAGGCGTTCGCCGCCGAGGCTCCTCGCCACCCGGTCTTCAGGCTGCTCGCATCCGTGAGAGGATCGCCGTCGTGAAGCAGGTCTTCGTCGCCGAGGACGCACCGGCTTCGGCCGGGCCGTTCTCGCACGCCGTCCGCGGCGGGGACACCGTCTACCTCGCCGGCCAGGGGCCGTTCGACCCGGCTACGGGAGCGCAGCCGGAGGGCTTCCAGGAACAGGCCCGACAGACGTTCCGCAACCTCGAGGCGGCCGCGCGGTCGGCCGGAGCGTCGCTCGCCGACGCTGTTCGAATCGGCGTCTACCTTCGTGACATGGAGAACCTCCCGACCATGAACGCCGTCTACCAGGAGTTCGTGCCGGAGCCGTACCCGGCCAGGACGACGATCCAGTCCGACCTCCCCGGCTTCGCGATCGAGGTCGACGCCGTGCTCTACGTTGGGGGCTAGCCCGCGGGTCCTCACGGTCGGAGAGACGATGGCGCTCCTCGACCCGCTCGAGGACGGCGCCACGTATCGGCTGAGAATCGGCGGCGCCGAGTCGAACTTCGCCGTCGCGCTGGCGCGACTGGGCATCGGAGTCACCTGGATCTCGCGTCTGGGCGCGGATCCCTTCGGCGCCCTCGTGACGGAGACGCTGGCGGCTGAAAGCGTCATCGTCCGCGCTGTCCGCGACGACGAGCGGCCGACCGGCGTCTACTTCAAGTCGCGCGTGGACGGAGCGACGCGCATGCACTACTACCGCGCCGGGTCGGCGGCCTCCCAGCTTGCGCCGGCGGACGTACCCGACGATTCGTTCGACGGAGTCGAGCTCGTGCATCTCACGGGAATCACGACGGCGCTCGGCTCCGGCCCGCGGAAGCTCGTCCACGACGTGGCCCGACGGGCCCGTGCCCGCGGGATCACGGTTCTCCTCGACCTGAACTATCGCCCCGCTCTGTGGCGAAGCCCCACCGAGGCCGCGTCCGCCCTTCCGGAAGCCGATTGGGTGCTCTGCGGAGCGGAGGAGGGCAACCTCCTCTTCGGGACGGCCTCGCCCGACGAGCTCGCTGCCGCCGTCGGTGCGAACATCGCGATCCGCGTCGGGGAGCGGGGAGCCGTCGTCACGACCGGCGACGGGCTCGTCGAGGTCCGCCCGCGGCGGCTCCATGACGTCGTCGACGAGGTCGGAGCGGGAGACGGATTCGCGGCCGGCTTCGCGTACGGCCTGCTCCAGGGCTGGCCGCCCGTGCGTTGCGCCGACGTCGGCAACGTCATCGCCGCCGGCGCGCTGAAGGGCGGGGGCGACTGGGAGACGTACCCGTACCTCGCGGAGATCGAGGGCCTGCTTGAGGAGGGCTTGGCGCAATAACGGCTGTGCCGCCGGGCCGCGCTGCTCGCCCCGATGCCGCGTCCTCGGTCGCGCCCGTATCGCTGCGGATACGAACGCTCCCTGCGTCCTTGCCTCGGAACGACCATCGCACCCCGACGACGAGCGACATTCCGCCAAACCCTCCTAAGCGGGCGCTGTGGAGGCGCGGTTCTGGAAGACGTTGTCGAGCGCGGCGCGGCGGCCCACCGCCAACGCGCCCGTCAGCACGGCCGCCTCGCCGAGCGAGGAGACCTCGACGCGCGGAGGGTAGGGGAGCCACTCCGCGAGCAGGTCACGCACCGGTTCGAGCAGGAGGTCACCGTTCGTTCCGAGCCCGCCGCCGAGGACGACGAGCGCGACGTCGGCGACGGCGGCGATCGGCACCACGTGCAGGGCGATCCGCCGGGCTTCCTCGTCGACGATCCGCTGCGCCAGGCCGTCGCCGGCGCGCGCTGCGCCGAAGACCTCCCGCGGCTCGAAGGGCGGGCCCACCGCGCTCGATCCGTCGAACGACTCCGCGAGGGTGCGCGCGACCGTCGACAGCGCACCCGCGCAGGGATCGATGTCGCCGTTCGTCGCGCCCGCCGAGACCAGGTCGACCTCGCCGGCGGCGCCGTTGTGGCCGCGGTGGACCTCGCCGCGCAGCACGAGCCCTGCACCCAGTCCGGTGCCGATCGAGAGGAACACGAAGTCGTCGAGACCACGAGCGACGCCCCGCCACCGCTCGCCCACAGCGGCGAGGTTCGTGTCGTTGTCCACGATGACGGAGACCCCGAGGCGCTGGGCGACCGCCTCGCCGAAATGCATCCCGTCGAGGCCGGCGACCGACGTAAGGCCGACGACGCCCGTGGCAGTCTCGACGACGGCAGGCACTCCGACGACCGCCGTGTCGATCAACTCCGCGCGCAAGTCGGCCGCGTCGACGAGGGAATCGCGGAGCTCGACGAACGCTTCCACTACGGCGGAGGCGTCGGCGCCCGACAGCTCGACGTCCCGGCGAGCCCGCACCACGCCCGTGAGGTCGCAGATCGCCCCGCGGAGGAAGCGGGCGCCGAGGTCGAGGCCGAGTACCAGGGCCGCTTCCGCGACCGGCTCGAAGAAGACTGCGCCGTAGCTCGGGCCCCCGGGGTCGTCGGCCGCCTCGCGCACGAGTCCGGCAGCCCGGAGCGACCGCAGGGCCTGGGACACGGTGGGCTTGGAGATGCCCACGCGCCGCGAGATCTCCGCCCGCGAGATGGGCGCCCCATCACGAATCGCATCCAGCACCGTGCGCTGGTTGAGGTTCTTCAGCAGCGGCGGCGTCGCACGTCTGACGGCCATCTCGTCAAGAACTCTAACCGAAAAACGAGAGAAACAGCCAAATTTGACTTTCTGGTGACCACAGGCTTAGGGTCCTCGTTCGGAAAGTTAACTAACCCCGTGGGGAGGGAATCCCCGGACCAGTCCCTCAGGAGGGCTTCCATGAGACGTGTGACGACGGCAGTCGTCCTCTTCGTAGCCGCCGGCCTCGCACTCGCGCTCGCCGGCGTCGCGTCCAGCTCGAAACCGAGCGCGAAGGCGCCGGCCGGTGGGGCCAAGGCTTCGGCGACCACTCTGACGGTCTGGGTCGGGTGGAGCGCGCGCGAGCTCAAGGAGTTCAACAAAGTCGTCGCCGAGTACGACCGCAAGAACCCGGACGTCGACGTGAAGGTGGTCGGCTCGATCAACGACAACAAGATCGTCGCTTCGCTTCGCGCCGGGCAGACGGCCGACGTCATCAGCTCGTTCACGTCGGGGAACGTCGGTGTCTTCTGCAAGCGTGGCGCGTGGGCCGATCTCGCCCCGTACCTCAAGCAGGACAAGGTCGACCTGAACATGTTCCCGGCCTCGACCCGGTACTACACCGAGTACAAGGGCTATCGCTGCGCCCTGCCGCTCCTCGCCGACGCATACGGCTTCTACTACAACAAGAAGCTCTTCAAGGCCGCCGGTCTGAAGGGCCCGCCGAAGACGCTCCAGCAGCTGACCGCCTACGCGAAGAAGCTCACGAAGAAGAAGGCGGACGGCTCACTCGACGTCGTCGGCTTCAACCCGACGTTCGGCTTCTACCAGAACACCGTTGGGACCTATCAGCCGCTCGTCCGCGCCAAGTACTTCGATGGCTCGGGCAAGTCGTCGCTGGGCAAGGACCCGGCCTGGCAGCGCCTGCTGCGCTGGCAGAAGAGCCTGATCGACTACTACGGCCACGCCAAGCTGGTGAAGTGGCAGGCGGGCGCCGGTGACGAATTCTCCGCCTCGAACGCGTTCGAGCGCGGGAAGCTGGCGATGCTGATGGACGGCGAGTGGCGCGTCGCCTTCATCGCCGCCGAGCACCCGGAGCTCCAGTACGGCACGGCTCCCATGCCCGTCTCGGGCGGCAAGTACGGCGCCGGCTACATCAACGGCACGATCATCGGCATCCCAGAGCGCGGCAAGAACCGTGACGAGGCCTGGAAGCTCGTCAAGTACCTGACGACGAACGATCACGCCCTCGCCACATTCTCGAACGGCATCCGGAACGTGCCGTCGACGCGCACCTCCGCACGCTCGAAGGAGCTGAAACCGGACAAGAACTTCGGGGTGTTCACGAAGATCTTCACGAACCCGAACTCGGCGACGATCCCAATCACGGCGCTCGGGGCTGCGCACCTCGACACGTTCCAGTCCTTCCTCGCCAAGTGGCAGTCGGGCAAGGTGAGTGACCTCGTCGGCGGCCTCAAGGAGGTCGACAAGCAGATCGACGCGAAGATGAAGCGCGCCGGAGGCGGCGGACCCCCGTGATCTCTTCGCCTGCAGCCGGGGCGGTTACGGCCGCCCCGGCCGCAGCGTCCGCCCGCCGGCGGGCCAAGCGGCGGGCGACGTGGCGTAGGCGCGGCACCGTCCTGCTCTTTCTCAGCCCCTGGATCGTCGGCTTCTCGGTCTTCTTCGGCTACCCGCTCGTGATGAGCGCGTACCTGTCGTTCACGACCTACGACCTGCTCAGCTCGCCGCAGTGGGTCGGCCTGGGCAACTACCGCTACCTCTTCAGGGAGGACCCGGAGATCTGGACCGCCGTACGCAACACGCTCTGGCTCGTTGCGGTGCTCGTGCCCCTCCAAGTGGTCTTTGCCTTCGGAGTGGCGACGATGCTCACCCGCGCCAAGGCCGGTGTCGGCTTCTTCCGCACGGTCTTCTACCTGCCCGCGCTCGTGCCGCCCGTGGCCGCGACGCTCGGATTCGTCTACCTCCTGAACCCGGCCACCGGCCCGGTGAACACGATTCTCGACAAGCTCGGCATCGACGGGCCGCTGTGGTTCAACGACCCCACCTGGTCGAAGCCGTCGCTGGCCCTGCTGGGGCTGTGGGGGATCGGCAACACGATGATCATCTTCCTGGCCGCGCTCCTCGACGTCCCGCGCCACCTGACGGAGTCCGCGCAGCTCGACGGCGCCGGCCCGCTGGCCCGCCTACGCTGGGTGACGCTGCCGACGATCAGTCCGGTGATCCTCTTCTCCGTCGTCATCGGCGTGATCGCGGCGATGCAGTACTTCACGCAGGCGTACGTCGCCTCGGCGGTCGCGGCCGGGCAGGCCTCACAAGCCGGGTCCGTGAGCACGCTCGAGCTCGGCTACCCCGAGGGCTCGACCATGTTCTATCCGATCCTCCTGTACTACAACGGCTTTCGCTTCTTCCAGATGGGCTACGCCTCGGCGATGGCGATGGTCATGCTCGGCGTCGCCTTCCTGCTCACGCTGATCATCCTCGTCAACTCGCGCCGCTGGGTGCACTACCAGGGAGCGGTGCGGTGAGCGCCGCCGAGGTTCGCGCCCCGGCAGCGGCTGTCCGGCGCAAGCCGCCCGCAGCCGTGCGCCGCCGCCGCTTCCTGATCACCCTGGCGGACCACAGCCTTCTGATCGCGGCGGCGGCGCTGTTCCTCGCGCCGCTCGTGTTCATCCTGCTCACGGCCCTGATGACGAACGGGCAGGCGCTCTCGTCCCGGCTCTGGCCGAACCCGTTTCAGTGGAGCAACTTCACGGAGGTCTTCCACCAGGCGCCGCTCTGGCGCTGGGCGCTCAACTCCTTCATCTACTCGACCCTCGCCACCCTCGGCCTACTGGTCTCGAGCATCCCGGTCGCCTACGCGTTCTCACGTCTACGCTGGCGCGGTCGCGACGCTGTCTTCCTGGTCGTTCTCGTGGCCTTGATGCTGCCGCCGCAGGTGACCGTCGTGCCGCTCTACGTGATGTGGGCAAAGCTCGGCCTGGTCGGGTCGCTGTGGCCGCTGATCATCCCGAACTGGTTCGGCGACGCCTTCGCGATCTTCCTGCTGCGGCAGTTCTTCTTGACCATCCCGGAGGAGTACCTGGACGCGGCTCGCGTCGACGGCTGCGGCGAGCTCCGCATCCTTTCGACCGTCGTGCTGCGCCTCGCCAAGCCGGCGATCGCGGCGGTGGCCCTCTTCTCCATCCTCTACACCTGGAACGACTTCTTCCTGCCGCTGCTCTACCTCGTGGACAGCCCGGATAAGTGGGTCGCCTCGATCGGGCTGTCGGAGTTCCGTTCCCTGCACCAGGTCCAGTGGAATCTCGTGATGGCCGCGACGCTGCTCGTGATGCTGCCCGTGATCATCCTCTTCTTCCTCGCGCAGAAGGCGTTCGTCGAGGGTGTCACCTTGACCGGGGTGAAGGGATGAAGGTCGCGGTCGTCGGCGGAGGGTCGACCTATACCCCCGAGCTCGTGTCCGGGCTCTCCCGGGAGCGCGACCGCATCGACATCCGCGAGCTGGTCCTGCAGGACATCGACCCCGAACGGCGCGAGATCGTGGGCGGAATGGCGGCGCGAATGCTCGACCGCCAGGGCTACGCCGGCAGCCTCCTGGTGACCGACGACCTCGACCGGGCCGTGGACGGCGCCGACTTCGTCCTGATCCAGATCAGGGTCGGAGGGCAGCAGGCGCGCCTCTCCGACGAGACGCTCCCGCTCGACTGCGGCTGCATCGGCCAGGAGACGACCGGCGCAGGCGGATTCGGGAAGGCACTCCGGACGGTGCCCGTGGTGCTCGAGATCGCCGAGCACGTGCGAGAGCGCGCCGCCGATGGGGCCTGGATCGTCGACTTCACGAACCCGGTCGGCATCGTCACGCGCGCGCTCCTCGACGCCGGCCACCGCGCAGTCGGCCTCTGCAACGTCGCGATCAACTTCCAGCGCGATGCGGCGCGACGGCTCGGGGTCGCTCCCGAACAGGTCGTGGTCGACCAGGTCGGGCTCAACCACCTGACCTGGGTGAGGAGGGTGTGGCTCGACGGCTCGGACATGCTCCCGAAGCTCCTCGCCGAACACGGCGAGTCGTTCGCGGAGCAGCTCGGGCTCCCGACACGGCTGCTCGAGGAGCTCGGCGCGGTGCCGTCGTACTACCTGCGCTACTTCTACAACCACGACAGGATCCTGGCCGAGCAGCTCTCGGACGAGTTCGTGCCGCGTGCCGAGGCGGTCGCCGAGATCGAGCGCGGGCTGCTCGACCTGTATCGCGATCCGACGCTCGCGGAGAAGCCACCGCTGCTCGAGCGCCGCGGCGGCGCCTACTACAGCGAGGCCGCGACTGGGCTCGTCGCCTCGCTCTCAAGCGGCGACGGCGCCGTCCATGTCGTCGACGTGCGGAACGACGGGACGCTGGACGGCCTTGCCGCCGACGACGTGGTGGAGGTGCCGGCACGCGCGGATCGCGAGGGGCTGCAGCCGCTGCCCCAGGAGCCGCTCGCGCCCGAGCTGCTGGGCCTCGTCCAGCACGTAGCCGCCTACGAGCGGCTGGCGGTGGCCGCCGCCCTGACGCGCGACCCAGCCGTCGCGCGCAAGGCACTCCTGGTCCATCCCCTGATCGGCCAGGTCGAGCCGGTCGACGAGCTCGTCGAGCGCCTGCTCGAGGTCGAGGTCAGAGCGTGACCGAGCTCATACTCGCGGTCGACGGCGGCAATTCGAAGACCGACCTCGCGCTCGCCGACTCGAACGGCGCGCTGCTCGCTCTCGCCCGCGGTCCCCAGAGCTCGCCGCACCACCTCGGGCTGGACGGCTGTCTCGACGTGCTCGGGGCGCTCCGCGACGAGGCGATGTCGGGGGCCGGGCTGCGCAAGGCCAACGGCGCGGTCGCCGAAGTCGGCGAGCTCCTCCTCGCGGGCGTCGACTTCCCCGCGGAGGAGCAGCAGGTCGAGGATGCGGTTCGCGCGCGTCCGTGGGCGAAGCGCGTCAGCGTCCGCAACGACACGTTCGCCGTGCTTCGTGCCGGCACCGAGCGCGGCTGGGGCGTTGCCGTGGTGTGCGGTGCCGGGATCAACTGCGTCGGGGTCACCCCCGACGGTCGCCACGCGCGCTTCCCCTCCCTCGGCGCGATCACCGGCGACTGGGGCGGCGGTTACGACGTCGGCCTCGAGGCCGTGTCGGCCGCCGCCCGCAGCGAAGACGGCCGCGGGCCGAGGACGACGCTGGAGCGCTCTGTCCCGGCCCATTTCGGCGTCGAGACGCCCACCGAGCTCGCCGAGGCGATCCATGCCGGTCGGATCCCCCAGCGACGCGTGATCGAGCTGGCGCCGCTCGTGCTGGCCGAGGCCCAGGCGGATCCCGTCGCACGCGCGATCGTGGACCGGCTGGTCGGCGAGGTGGCCGCGATGGCCCGCGTGGCGGTGACGCGGCTCGGGCTCGAGCGTGAGGCGATCGAGGTCCTGGTCGGCGGCGGATTGCTCCAGTCGGCTGCCGAGGAGCTCGTGGCCTCGATCGAGGTCGCCTTGCGGGAAACGGGGCCGGCGATCACGGTCCGGTCGACCCGCTCGCCGGCGATCGTGGGTGCGGCCTTGCTGGGGCTCGATGCCCTGCGGGCGGACAAGGATGCGCAAGAAAGACTCCGACACGAGCTCGGCGGGGCGGTCGAGCGACTGGAAGGGAGGTCGGAGGATGGCTGAGGTCAGGTTCGAACGTGCGACGCGGACCTACCCGGGCACGCATGCGCCGGCGGTCGACGCGCTCGACCTCGACATCGAAGACGGGGAGTTCATGGTGCTCGTCGGCCCGTCCGGATCGGGCAAGACCACCGCGCTGCGGATGCTCGCCGGCCTGGAGGAGGTCGACGACGGCGGGATCTTCATCGGCGATCGCGACGTGACCTATGTGAGCCCGAAGAAGCGCGACGTCGCGATGGTCTTCCAGAACTACGCGCTGTACCCGTACCTCACGGTGGCGGCGAACATCGCCTTCCCGCTCCGGATGGCCAAGGTGGGCAAGAAGGAGCGCATGCGCCGCGTCGAGGTGGTCGCCGAGCGGCTCGGCCTGACCGAGTACCTCGATCGCAAGCCGGCGCAGCTCTCGGGCGGCCAGCGCCAGCGGGTGGCGATGGGGCGGGCGATCGTCCGGATTCCGAGCGTCTTCCTCATGGACGAGCCGCTGTCGAACCTGGACGCGAAGCTGCGCGTCCAGATGCGCGCCGACATCGCAACGCTCCAGGCGGAGTTCGGCGTGACCACGGTGTACGTGACACACGACCAGTCCGAGGCGATGACGCTCGGGCACCGGGTCGCGGTCCTGATGGACGGAAAGCTTCAGCAGTGCGACACGCCAAAGGCCCTCTACGCGCGCCCGGCCAACGTCTTCGTCGCAGGCTTCATCGGCTCGCCGGCGATGAACCTCTGCCCGGCGCCGAACCGCGAGAACGGGGCGCTGTCCTTCGGCGGTGTCTCGTTCCGCGTGCCCCTCGACGCCGGCTCCGGCCGGCCGGTCGTCCTCGGCCTGCGGCCCGAGTCGCTCGAGCTGGCGAGCGACGGCGTCGCGGCGCGCGTGGACGCGGTCGAAGAGCTCGGAGCGGACGCGTACCTCTTCTGTACGGCCCAGGTGGAAGGCCAGGCCGTCCGGCTCGTGGCCCGCGTGGACGCCAGGCACGTCCCCGAGCGCGGCGACCGCATCGCGCTGCGCCCGCTACCCGACGAGGCACACCTGTTCGACGCCGACACGGGGGAGAGGCTCGGCTCCTGAGCGAGCCCGTGATCGACACCCCGGCCGCCGTGGTCGACGTCGATCGCCTCGACCACAATCTGCGCCGCTGGCAGGACGAGTGCAACCGGCTGGGGCTTGCGAACCGGCCGCACGTCAAGACCCACCGCTCGGTGGAGATCGCGCGGCGCCAGCTCGAGCTCGGCGCGGTCGGCCTCACATGCCAGAAGCTCGGCGAGGCCGAGACGATGGTGGACGCAGGCTTCGACGACGTGCTGGTGCCCTACAACCTGGTCGGTCGCCACAAGCTCGATCGGCTCGCCGCGTTGCTGCGGCGCGCGACGATTCGGGTCAGCTTCGACGACGCGGCGCTCCTGCCCGGCCTGGCGTCGGCTGCCCGCGCGGCCGGGAAGGAGCTCGGCGTCCTCGTAGAGTGCGACACGGGCCTCGGCCGGACCGGCGTGGCCGTGCCTGCGCGCGCGGCCGAGCTGGCGGCCGAAGCCGCAGGCACCGAGGGGCTCCGCTTCGACGGCTTCCTCACGTACCCCGCGCCGCCCGGCGCTCTGCCGTTCCTCCGCGCAGCGCTCGAGCTCTGTCGCATCCCGGTCGAGACGGTGTCGGCGGGTGGAACACCCACCATGTGGAAGGCGCACGAGCTGCAGCCGACGGTCACCGAGTACCGGGTCGGCACCTACGCATTCGGCGACATGAACACCATCGCCGCGGGGGTCGGCCGGGTGGAGGAGGTTGCCCTCACCGTGCGGGCGACCGTGGTCAGTAGACCGGCGTCCGACCGGGCGGTGCTCGACGCCGGCTCGAAGGCGCTGGCGGCCGACGCCGGCGCCGCCGGCGGCCACGGCCACATCATCGAAGCGCCGTCGTCGACGATCGTGAAGCTCGACGAGGAGCACGCGTACGTCCGGCTCGACCGGTCGGAGTCACTCGACCTCGGGCAGACGGTGAGTGTCGTCCCGAACCACGCCTGCGTCGTTGCCAATCTGTTCGACGAGTTGATCGCCGAGCGGGATGGGGAGATCGTCGCGAGCTGGCCCGTCGACGCCCGGGGTCGAAGCCGCTAGCGCGCGGTCGCGGCGACGGCGCCGGCAGTCGACTCGGACAGCGTCACGCGCGCCTCGGGGTGCCGCGCCTGCCAGACGCGTAGGTAGGCCTCGATCTCCATTTGCGCCCATTGCTGTCGCGCCCCCTGGTCGGCGCGTGACACATCGTGCCGTGCGCCCTCGCTCGCCCGGCACTCGAGACAGAGCGCGGATCCCAGCCGGGCGAGCGGCGCCTCGATCGGACCGGCGCACGCGTAGCAGACACCCGCGCGCACGAGGCTGAGTGCCGCGCCAAAGGAGACAGCCGGCTCGAGCGCGACGAGCACGGTCGTCGGGCCGGTTCGCTCGGCGGTGCAGGAGCAGCGTCGGAGGAATTCGAGGAGATCCTCGACGAGCGCCCGATCGCTGACGTCGATTCTCATCTGCCGCAAGACCGTCCCCATTGTGACCCGTGCATCGGATGTCACAAAAGGGCCGGACGGCCCATCTTTTCAAAGGATACGAGCACCGAATGCGCTCGCTACGAGCTCGACTGCCAAGTCGGCGGTCTCGTTCTGCCGGTCGAGGATCGGGTTCACCTCGACAACGTCCAGCGAGGTCATCACGCCTGCCTCCGCGACGAGCTCCATCGCGAGGTGCGCCTCGCGGTACGACAGGCCGCCGCGCAACGGGGTACCTACGCCGGGCGCCACCTCGGGGTCGACGACGTCGAGGTCGAGCGACACGTGGACGAAGCCGTCGCCCGCGACGCGCTCGAGCGCTTCCCTCATCGCACGCTCGATCCCGATCCGGTCGAGCTCGCTCATGGTGATCACGCGGAGGCCGAGCTCGTCGGCGGCTTCCTTCTCGCCGTGGTCGAGCAGGCGCGTACCGAGAAGAACTGTGCGGGCCGGATCCAATGCGGGGAGCGGCCAGGAGTCGCTCGCGAACGCGCCGTTGTCGAGCCCGAGCGCGGCCCCGAGCACCATGCCGTGAACGTTCCCGCTGGGCGAGTTCGCGGGCGTGTTCAGGTCGGCGTGCGCATCGAACCACAGGACGCCGCCTGGCCCGGATGCGGCTGCGAGGCCGCCAATCGTGCCGAGCGCGACCGAGTGATCGCCGCCGAGGACGAGCGGCGTCATTCCCTGCTCGCGCGCGCGTCTGACTCGTCTGGCCACGTCCTCGCAGACGGCGCGGATCTGCGCGAGGAAGCGGGCGCTCGCATCGCCCTCCTCGATCTCCTCCGGGACGACAAGCTCGACGTTCCCGAGATCGACCGAGTCGAGGCCGAGCTCCTCGAGGCGGGCCCGCAGGCCCGCGTAGCGGATCGCGGAGGGGCCCATGTCGACGCCGCGCCGGCCGGCGCCGAGATCGAGCGGCGCGCCGATGATCGCGAGGCGGCTGTTCTCCAGCATCGGGGAAGCGTATTGGGCAGCTCCCTCCGAACGGGGATGAGAGCTTCGCTCAAGCTCCGGTACTAGTCCGCGAAGACGTCCCCTGCGCACCCGTAGACGAGCGCGCAGGGAACGTCAGCCTCATCGATCCCGGCCAGCGAGAGGTGCTCCAGGTCGACCTCGACCTCGGGCCACTCGGCCAGGCCCAAAGCTGCCGCTCCCTCGTCGGAGCCGATGCAGAGCAGGTCGCCGGCTGAGAGGACGTCGCGCCGCATCGTCCGGCGCCTGGCGATCCCGTCGAGCTCGCGTAGCTCCTCGAGCGGGTCGATGCGGACGTTCGAGTCCGAGCCCACGCAGAGCCCGATCCCGTGCTCGACGAAGCGCTCGACCGGCGCGAAGCCGTCGGCCAGGCTGGCCTCCGTTGTCGGGCAGACGCAGATGCGCGCGCCGGCGTCGGCCAGGAGCATGAGTTCCCGATCGTCGGCGTGGGTCGCGTGGACGATGGTCGTGCGCGGACCGAGGCAGCCCGTGGCGGCCAGCAGCTCGATCGGCCGCACGCCGTGCTCGGCGACGCACTCCTCGATCTCGCGCGGCTGCTCGTCCGCATGGACGTGCAGCGGGAGCTGGCCGGTCTCGGCGTAGCGGCCGATTTCGTCGAGCCATTCGCGCGGACATGCGCGGACGGAGTGGGGGGCGAGGCCGACAGCGGTCCCGCTCTCGGCGAGTCGCTCCACCTCGTGGAGGTAGTCGGCGACGGACGCCTGGCGAAAGCGGTCGAGCCCACCGCGCCCGTAGGCGGCGTAGAGGAGCACGACCTCGATCCCTGCGGCCTCGGCCGCCTCGGCGGCGGCCACCGCCTCGTCGAAGCCGAGGTAGTGGAACTCGCCGACCGCCGTCCAGCCGGCGGCGAGCATCTCGCGGTAGACGGCCTCGTAGCCGGTGCGCACGCTCTGAGGCGTCTGGACGGCCGCCAGCTCCAGCATCGCGTCCCGCCAGGCCCAGAAGTCGCCGCCGCCGGCCGAGCCGCGGAGCGCGCGCTGGAACGCGTGGCTGTGCGCGTTGACGAAGCCGGGCAGGGGCAGGCGGGCCTCCACGGGCGCTTACGATTGCATGCGATGGCCACCCGCGCTGTTCCGGCTCCACTCGCGCAGCTCCCGAACGCGCTGACGATCTTCAGGCTGGGGTTGATCCCGGTGTTCGTGGCACTCCTGCTCGCTTCCGACGACGGGAAGAGCTGGCCGGCTGCGATCGTGTTCGCCGTCGCAGGCGCGACCGACCAGGTGGACGGCTTCCTCGCGCGGAGGTGGCACGTCGAGTCCGCCTTCGGCAAGATCGCAGACCCGCTCGCGGACCGGCTGATGATCGACGCCGCCGTGCTGCTGCTCTGGTACCTCGACCGGCTGCCCTGGGTCGCGCTGGCGATCCCGGCACGTGACGTGCTGCTGATCGTGTCGACGCCGTTCGCGATCCGTCACGGCTACCGCTTCGAGGTCAACTTCCTCGGCAAGGCGGCCACGTGGCTCCTGTACGCGGCGCTCGCGCTCGTGATGGTCACGAGCCCCGGCACGGACTGGCCGCTGTGGCTCTTCTGGGCCGGTTTCGGCCTGGCAGTTGCTTCACTAGTCGTCTATCTGTCCAAAGCGGGAAGGGAGGTGAAGCGATGAAGGCCGTCGTGATGGCGGGCGGCGAGGGCACCAGGCTCCGCCCGCTGACGTCCAACCAGCCCAAGCCGATGGTCCCGATCGTCGGCAAACCGTGTATGGAGCACATCCTCGAGCTGCTCAAGGAGCACGGCTTCGACCAGGTCATCGTCACGCTCGCGTTCCTGCCGCAGGCGATCCGCGGCTACTTCGGCACCGGCGAGTCGCTCGGCCTGGAGATCGAGTACTCGGTCGAGGAGACGCCCCTGGGGACGGCCGGCTCCGTCGGGCTCGCGAGCAACCGGTTGGACGACACCTTCCTGATCATCTCGGGAGACGCGCTCTGCGACTTCGACCTCGGCGCGCTTGTCCGTTTCCACAAGGAGAAGGGAGCCGCGGCCACGATCGGCCTGAAGTCGGTCGAGAACCCGCTCGAGTTCGGGATCGTGGTCACCGACGAGGACGGCCGCATCGAGCGCTTCCTCGAGAAGCCGTCCTGGAGCCAGGTCTTCTCCGACACGATCAACACAGGCGTCTACGTGCTCGAGCCGGAGCTCCTGCGCCACATCCCGGACGACCGGCCCTTCGACTTCTCGAAGGAGCTCTTCCCGCTGCTGCTCGAGATGGGGCGGCCGATGTACGGCTACGTGATGGAGGGCTACTGGCAGGACATCGGCAACCTCGACCAGTACCGGCAGGCGAACTTCGATGCCCTGGACGAGCGCGTGCGGCTCCAGATCCCCGGGATCCGCCTGCGCGGGAACATCTGGGTGGGGGAGGGGGTCGACCTCGCCGACCTCGACCGGGTCGAGCGTCCGGCCTACATCGGCAACTACTGCCGCGTCGCGCCCGACGCCGTGGTCGGCGAGTACTCGGTGCTCGGCTCGAGCGTGACGCTGCGCGAGGGCGCCAGGACGACCCGCTCGGTCATCGACGCGTCGTCGCACATCGGGCGGAGCGCCCTCGTGGAGGGCGCGATCCTCGGCCGTTCCTGCGACGTCCGCGCCAACGCGCGGCTCCACGACGGGGTCGCGATCGGGGACGAGGTCGTGATCGGCTCGGAGAGCGTCGTGATGCCGGGCGTCCGCATCTACCCGTACAAGGAGGTCGAATCGGGCGCGCACCTGTTCGAGAGCCTGATCTGGGAGTCGCGCGCCACCTCGCACCTCTTCACGCGTGACGGCGTCGGCGGGCTCGTCAACGTCGACCTCACCCCGGAGACGGCGGTGCGGCTGGCGGTGGCGCTCGGGACGACCCTGAAGCGCGGTGCGCGTGTGGTGGCGAGCCGTGAGTCCGTACGGGCGTGCCGGATGATCAAGCGCACGATGATCTCGGGCTTGAACTCGACCGGCGTCGACGTCTCCGACCTCCGCGTCCTGCCGTCCGCAGTCGCACGCCACCTGCTGAAGACCGAGAGCTACGACATGGGCTTCCACGTCGGCGTGAGCCACCACGACCCCGAGGTCGTCCTGATCCGCTTCTTCGAGCAACCGGGAGTCCAGCTCGGCTCGGGGCAGGAGAAAGAGATCGAGAAGAACTTCGTCCGCCGCGAGCTCCGCCTCGTCGGAGCCGGCGACGTCGGCCTCGTCGACTACCCGGCGCGCGTCCGGGAGAACTACGCACACGACCTCGTGCGCTCGGTCGATCGCGAGGCGATCTCGAGCCGCGGTTTCCGGATCGTCGTCGACTACGGCTACTCCGCTGCCTCGTACGTGCTCCCGGCCGTGCTCGGCCCGCTCCAGGTCGAGGCGATCTCGGCGCACGGCTTCAGCGGCGGCGGCGTCGAGGCGGGCCTGTCGAGCCAGGAGCTGATCGGCCAGACGGGCAGGCTCGTGAGCGCAGTGGGCGCCGACCTCGGTGTCGTGTTCGACCGGGCTGGGGAGCGGATCTTCCTCGTGGACGAGAGCGGCGCGGAGGTCCCGCCCGAGCAGACGCTGCTGCTACTCCTGCGCCTGCTGGGTGCGAGCGGGCGGCAGGGGAAGGTGGCGTTCCCTGTCACCGTGACGAGCGCGGTCGACCGCATCGCCGGCGACTCCGGCCTCGAGGTGATCCGGACGGCGCACTCCCTGGCAACGCTCACGCGTGTGGCTGCGGAGGAGGGCGTGATCTTCGCGGGCGCGGTCGGCGGCGGCTACGTGTTCCCTGAGTTCCTGCCGGCCTACGATGCCGTGGCGAGCACCTGCAAGCTGCTCGAGCTGCTGGCGCCGGTGGGACGGCCGGTCTCCGAGCTCGTGGCCGATCTCCCGGTTCCGACCCTGCTCCACGAGACGCTGCCGTGCCCCTGGTCGATGAAGGGGACGGTCATGCGCGTCGTCACCGAGCAGCTCAAGGGCCGCGACCTCGACCTCACGGACGGCGTCAAGCTCTTCGAGGAGCGCGGCTGGGCCCAGATGCTGCCGGACCCCGACGAGCCGCTCGTGCACGTCTTCGCGGAGGGCGACAGCCGCGAGAGCTCGGAGGAGCTGGCCGCCGAGCTTCGAGGACTGGTCGAGGGTGTGCTCGAGGAGGAAGCAGGAGGCGTAGAGCGAAGGCTCGAGTCTCAAGTGTAGGTTGACCCTTGCGGCAGGCTCTTGCTTGAATGGCGGGGCCCGCCTTCGACGGAAAGGATGTTGTGGAACCGCTGCCCGACCTTGCATCGCTGTCCGACGACGAGCTCAAGGACCTGATCGGCGACCTCGAGCAGGAGGAGAACGAGATCTCCTACCGCCGGCGGATCCTGCACGGGAAGATCGACATCCTGAAGGCGGAGCTCCAGGATCGGCTCAAGAAGGCCGTCGAGGCCGGGGAGGGGAGCTCGATCGTCGAGGCGAACCTCGAGAAGCTGACCGAGATCCTGGCGCGTAAGGCAGCGCCGCCCGCGTGAGCCACGTCTACTGCCCAGAGTGCGGCTTCCAGAACCCGGAGTCCGCCAACTACTGCTCGAAGTGCGGGGCGATGCTCGTGCACGACCCTGCCGAGGGCGATACGACGATGACGTTCACGCCCGACGACGGCGAGGACGAGGCGCCCGAGATCGCGGAGGAGATCACCGCCGAGGGGCCGGCGCTCGTCGTCCGCTCCGGCGGCGGGCGCGCCGGCGAGCACTTCTCGCCGCAGGGTGAGCGCACGACGATCGGCCGCTCGCCCGATTGCGACATCTTCCTCGACGACGTCACCGTGTCTCGCAAGCACGCCGTGCTCCTGCAGGACGACGGCCGCTTCGCGATCGAAGACCAGGGCAGCCTGAACGGCACGTACGTCAACCGCCGGAGGATCGACTCGGCACCGCTGGAGGACGGCGACGAGGTACAGATCGGCAAGTACCGGCTGACCTTTCTCGTCGGGCTATGACGACGACCGCGGCGCCGGCGCGAGACGAACGGCTGCTGCGGATCGGGGCCGTCTGCGACCGGCTGCGCGACGAGTTCCCGGACATCTCGATCTCGAAGATCCGCTACCTCGAGGACCAGGGCCTGCTCACGCCCAGGCGGACGCGGGGCGGCTACCGCCTCTTCGGCGAGGACGACGTCGAGCGCCTCCGCACGATCCTGCGTCTCCAGCGCGAGGAATTCCTGCCGCTGCGCGTGATCCGGCAGGAGCTCTCGGCGCCGTCCGGTAAGAACCGGCGCCGCAAGCGCGTCTCCGTCCTCGGCGAGCCCGAGCCCGAGATCGACCTGGAGGAGCTCTGTGAGCGGGCGGGCGTCACGCGCGAGCTCGTGCGGGAGCTGGAGGAGTACGACCTGCTCGAGCCGCGGAACGAGGCCGGCGAGCGCGTCTACCCGGAGACCGACGCGGAAGTCGCAGCCGCCTGCGCGAAGCTGCACCGCTTCGGCATCTCCGCCCGGCACCTGCGCTCGTTCCGAACCGCCGCGGAGCGCGAGGCGGCGCTGATCGAGCAGCTCGTCGCGCCCGCGCTGCGCGGACGAAGCGAGGAGCGCCGGTCGGCGGGGCTGGAGGACCTTCAGGCGCTCGGCGAGGCGGCTCACGAGCTCGGTCAGGCGCTGTTGTGGCGGGCTGTGCGGTCCCGCGCGGCGCGATAGGCTCCCGCGCGGTGCCGGTCAGCGACCTTCAGGCCAGGATCCGCGACGTCCCCGACTTTCCCGAGCCGGGAATCGTCTTCAAGGACATCATGCCCATGCTCGCGCAGCCCGAGCTGCTGCGCGAGTCGGTCGACCTGCTCGCGGAGTGGGCCGAGCCCAGGAAGCCGGACGTGATTCTCGGCGGCGAGGCGCGCGGCTTCATCCTCGGTGCCACGCTCGCGTACAAGCTCGGCTGCGGCTTCGTGGCCGCCCGCAGGCCCGGGAAGCTTCCGTGGGAGACGATCAGCACGTCCTACGCGCTCGAGTACGGCGAGAACGCGCTCGAGGTGCACGCCGACGCCTTCTCGCAGGGCCAGCGCGTGCTCGTCCACGACGACGTCCTCGCAACGGGAGGGACGGCCCGCGCGATGGTCGACCTGGCCGAGCACCTGGGCGGCGACGTCGTCGGCATCGCGTTCCTGATCGAGCTCGACTTCCTCGAGGGCCGCAAGCTCCTCGAGGGGCACGACGTCTTCTCGCTGATCCACTACTAAGAGGAGGGCTTGGCGAAACATCGCTGTGCCGCCGGGCCGCGCTGCTCGCCCCGAGGCGGCGTCCTCAGTCGCGCCCACGCTACGCGTCCCAGCCACACGGACACTCCCTGCGTCCTTGCCTCGGAACGACCATCGCACCCCGTCGACGAGCGACGCTCCACCAAACCCTCCTGACCCGAACGGGGCTCGTGACGTCCGTAGGACGTCCCTATAGTGGGAAGCAGGTCAATGTACGACGCGTTACGAGCCGAGTTCCGCTTCGCGTGCCCGGTACGTGGGCAGGCGGCGGCGCGGCTGTCGTCGTTCCGACGGCTCGAGCGCCTGCCCGGCGCGGAGCATCCGGCGGTGTACCAGGTCAGCTTCGAGTGCTCGTGCGGTGACGAGCACCTGGCGCTCGTGTCCGACGCGGAGCTCGACTGGGCGCCGCTCGGGCTGGGGGAGGGATCGTTCCTCAACCTGATGACGGCCCGGCTCGACGCGCTGGCCTCCGAGCTCGGCGAGCTCGCCGCCCGCCGCATCGAGGGCGGCGAGTGGCCGTGGAGCTTCTTCTGCTACCCCGAGGGTCAGCCCCGGCCGGTGTTCCCGTCGTCGTTCACGCTGCTGGCGCCGGGCACGGCGCGCGACTCCGTCGGGCTGCTCGTGCGGTGCCCCGCGTGCGGATCGCTGTCGCTGAACCTCGTCTCCGGGGCGCACGTCGACCTGCCGTTCCACAACGACCGCGAGATCGGGGTGGTGGAACACGTGTTCGCCGCCGACGCCGGGCAGGTCGTCGAGCAGTTTCAGGCCGAGCTGTACTCCGCCCGGTTCGACAGCCGTCGCCTGCACCTCGACGACTAAAGGAGGGTCTGGCGAAATAACGGCTGTGTCGCCGGGCCGCGCTGCTCGCCCCGAGGCGGCGTCCTCGGTCGCGCCCACGCTACGCGTCCCAGCTACACGAACACTCCCTGCGTCCTTGCCTCGGAACGACCATCGCACCCCAGCGACGAGCGATATTCCGCCAAACCCTCCGAGGTGTAGATCACCGCTGGGCCGGGAAGGGCTCCCGCATGATCGGACTCACCAGAGGGGTGCTCACGCTGATCGGCGTGGCGGCCGCGGTCGTGCTCGTGTGGCTCGCCTCGCAGGTCGGCGACGACTCGACCGCCGACTACTGGGCGCTCTACGGCCTCGTGGCGGCCGCCGGACTGACGATGGCGCTGTCGCAGCTCCTGGGCGGCTGGACGAAGTGGGGGTGGCCGCGCCTGAGCGGCACGGTGCTCCTGCTCGGGTTCCTGCCCGCGCTGCTCGTTGCGGGCTGGGTGCTCGCCGCGGGCCAGCCGACCGAGAACTGGCTCCAGCAGCACGTGACGGACTGGTCGGACTGGCTCGGCGTCGACGGGGTCGTGGGCGATCTGCTCGACCTCGCGGGGCCGCTGGCGTTCCTCGCCGGGCTGACGTTCGGCTTCACGTTCGACACGTCGGGGCCGCGTGTGGCGCGGGCTGTCGAGAGGCGTCCTGCCACCGCGCCGGAGCCCGTCGCGGAGGGGGAGCCGACGCGGGAGCTGAAGCCCGCGACGACGGACGTCACGTCGACGAGGAGGAGCAGCCCACCGAGGTTCGATCCGACGAGCGCGAGCCCGTCGGGGCGAGCCGGACGGATCGGCCGAACCCGTAAACACTCCCGCAAGGGATGATGAGCACAGTCAGGCACCCAGCTTGCTGGGCGTGCTAGTCGCGCTCGAGGCGGCGCGGCCTCGGTTTCTCCTCGCCGCGGAGGCGGACGAAGAAGAAGATCGCCGCCGCAGCGAGTGCGGCCATGATCGCGGCCGTCGCTCCGGCGACGTCCACTGACAGCATCCCGAGCCAGATGAAGAGGCCCAGCCCGACGGCCCAGAGGCCGGCCTGGGTGCCCTGATCGATGCTCGGAGGTCGCAGATGCATGGAGCGAGGATGCTAGTCCGTCGCGCGCGGCCGCGCATCCGGAGAACGTAAAAGGCCCGAGGAAGTGCAAGCACCCCCTCGGGCCATTTCGCCGAACCGGTTTCGCTTTCGTCCGCCGCCTCTGCCAGCTTTCGGCTTCCGCCTACAACCGCCCGAGACTGCCTCGACCTACTCACGTTCCGTGCTCGGCGCAGGTGGGAATCTAGAGGGCCGAGAGGGGTCCCGCAAGGCTTGCGAGAACGGAAAACCCGCAATTTGCGGAAAGTTCAGTTTTCCACATTTCCACAGCCTTCTTTGCAGCTTGTGATGAACTCGAGGCGGAGGCGCCTGCTCGAGATCGGGTCCGGGACGGAGTCCGTTCGGCGGCGCGGAGGCGGTAGCTTGGACGATCGGCCGCGCCCCGTCAAATGGGACCTGTTCGAGCCGGTCGGGAGGAGCCGCGGGCGAGGTCGTGGGGGCAGGGCTCGGAAGCGCCGACTTGACATAACACGCGTTATCGTGCGTGGAGACGTCGAGCTCGTAGAGCCGTACTCCCGGACATCGTGCTCTTGCTGAGCGGACGCCCTAGTACCACTTCCCTCTGACAAAGCCTCCGAAGGCGATCAGGCCAATCAGCGCGACGACGATCCCGAGCCAGAGGCTCCAGACGAGCGCGACGATGATCCCGATGATGACCAGGATTCCTCCGACGCCGATTCCTCCGATGCCCCCGCGCCGTCCTCGATCAACAGCCATGGTGTGCTCCTTTCGCTGACTCGTGGCGTTGGCGTACGCTAGTGGCCCAGTCGGTCGGTGGACCGATCCGGCTCGGTGGGCGGGTTGCCGGGCAGCTCGTTACACGCTCGAGCAGCCAGGCGCCGCGCTCGCCGAAAGCCGGCTCGTGCTCGCTGCACTTCCCCGGCCTGCTCGTCGCGATTCTCAGAGCACGAGATCGCGGCGACCTCGAGCGCCCGTTCTAACTCGCACGCCGGTGCGCGGCTGTGGGTGTTCGCCCAACGGCGTGGCCGGCGCCGATCCTTATCGTGCGTCCGCGGTTGCTCTCACCTCAGCGGCGTTCCGATGACGTGTGAGAGATTGAGCCTCCCTCCGACCGTGACGTGAATGACGCCCCTTTCGTCGACCAGGAAGGCGAACTGCAGAATGTCTTCGTAATCGGCCGCATACTGCGTCGGCTTCTCAACGCCCGAGGGGTCGTAGCCGGCCGGGGTCCCACCAAGCGGCGTCAGGATGTTGCGTGTCGGGCTGCCGGGGTTCATCTGGGGCCCGCTGTACTCGAACGTGTGGTAGATCACCGCGGTCCCGTCGATCTTCAGCGCGTCCTCGAGGATCGGGGTGGCAAGCCTCTCCGTCTCCTGCATCGCCTTGGCGTACGCCCCGATGTTCTTCAGGGTCTGCGGGTTGGAGAGCTTCCCGCCGAGTGCCTTTCGCACAAGCTCGTCCCTCTTCCTCTCGAGCTCGACGGTCTTCTTGCCCAGCTCGTCGATCTTCTTCCGTGTCGCTTCGTCCATCTTCTTGCTCGCCGGGTCATCGGTCCTCTTGCGTGCCGGTACGAGCACGTGGCCGTGGAAGAAGTCGTCGATATTGATACCGGCCGTACGAGCGGGGTTGGTGGACGTGAGGGCGAACTTCAACGTCTTGCAGAGGTTCTCCTGAAACGGCTTCGGGAACCACGCGCTGTCTGCCTCGAACCGGAGGTCCTGCTTCTTCTTGACCAGCGCTGAGTAGTCCGCGGGCGTGAAGTCCCAGTCCTCTCGCTGGAGCAGGGGGCCGGGCACCGCCGGGGCGGCCGATCGCCGGTGCGATCGGGACAGGGCACGCACGACCGCCTGATTTCCCGCTGTCCGCTGGAGATCGAGCAGCGACTGAGCGGCATTCTGGCGAACCGACCTTTTCGCGACCCAAGGGACAGCATGCTTGCCCGCAGCCTTGCGCTCGAAGGCGCGACTCCTCATGTATTGCCCCTTTTCGGCGGGTTGCCGCACCCGATGTTCTCACAAGCGCAAGCGCGCGTAGTGGTTTTTCCGCGGCATCGTTGTACGCTCCTCACGTGGACGTGCGCGCAGTTGAGCCGGCGCAGCGTGGACGTCTGCGGCCTTCGTCCCGCCCGGCGCCTACGCCGGTGACGCTTGCCGCCCAGGGCATGCTCGCCCTTCAGCGGACGGTCGGCAATCGAGCGGCGACGGCGCTCCTGCAGCGACAGCTCATCCTCGCTGCGCCGCCGACGCGGCCGACCGTCGAGACGGGAGACATCGACCAGGCGGTCGGGGTGCTTCAGCAGAAGCTGAACGTCCTCGGCGAGAACCTCGTCATCGACGCCGAGTTCGGCGGCCGGACGCGGGCGGCGGTCGTCCGCTTCCAGCGCGCTCATCCGCCGCTGATGCCCAACGGCGTTGCCGACGCCGATACCTGGACGACGCTCGACGCGCTCGTCGAGGGCGGGGAGCTTCAGCCCGACGGGTCGTTGTCACCCGTCCTCGCGCACAGCCCGGCGGACCCGACCGGTCGCCCGTTGCCTGACCCCGACCGCAAGCCGGTGCTTCGTGTCGGCTCGAAGGGGGTCGCCGTAGCCGAGCTGCACGAGAAGCTCAATCAGGGCGGTGAAAGCCTGCCGACGGCGACCGGCCTCGACGATGCCGACGCGATGGAGTTCACCGCCGAGACCAAGACCGCCGTCCTCGGCTTTCAGCGTCGCCATCCCCCACTCGTGCGCGACGGAGTCGTCGGGAAGCGGACCTGGGCGGCGCTCGACGCGGCGGTGCCCGCCTCGACCGTCGGACGTGTGGATCAGATGCTGCTCATGCCCACGCGAGGAAAGGACATCTTCGGTACCCAGGCCGCGTACGACTGGGCCGTCGAGCCGAACCGGACACGGCCGACGCGGATCCGGGTTCGGGTTCGCTACGACTTCCAGGAGGATCCCAAGGCGCCGCTGCCGGATCACGCCGACACCGTCAGGCAGCTCCTCGACGGGATCAGGACGGTCTGGAATGTGTTCAAGGCGGTCGAGGTGCCGGTGGGCGGCGGGCCGCCGCGTCCGGACGTCGACATCGAATTCGACCCACAGCAGGGGTCGCCGGCCGACAAGAAGGTCGTTCTTTCGGCCGGACGGGGGCCCTCGAACGCGGGGCACTACTTCATCGAGCCGGGCGACGACCTCACCGGTCTGTCCGCCCACGAGTTCGGACACCACTTCGGCCTGCAGGACGAGTACCAGCAGAGGGCCGCGGATCACATGCGCCAGACCGGAGAGGCGGCGCCCGTCGGAGACTGGCAGGGCGACGGGACTCCTCCCGAGCAGATCGCGCGCGAGCTCGCCACCGCCCTCCGGACTCCGCCGCGGGCGACGCACGGGGACCGCGCGCTCGCCGTCATCCAGAGCCACAACCTGACGCAGGGCGCCTTTGCCCAGCGCGTCGCGCACCGGTATCTCCGGCTCTTCGGCCTCAGCGTGATCGCCGACTGCAATCGGCTCATCGACGAGGATCCGAGCGAAGGCCCCATCACCAAGCAGCGCCTCTGCACGCAGCCGTTTCTCTACACGGCGCCAAACCTGATGGGAGGCGCCGAGACGCGGGGCACAGACCACGAGCACGCCGTGGAGCCACGGCACGTCCGCCATCTCTGTGTGCTCCTCGGGCAGGCGGTCGGCGGGATCTGGGAGCCGGCGCGCCGTTGATGCGAGCAGATTCCGGCCTGTAGGTGTTCGCCCGTCTGTGACGAGCGTGACGCTCGCTCTGTCACGTGCGCGAACGACGTCGCGACCCCGGGTTCTAGCGTGAAAAGCGTCACTCGCGCGGCGGCCGGAGTCGTCGCAGATGTGACGCATTGTCGACAGCCCCGTGGAAGAAGGCCGCATGCTCGACGTACGGCGCACCGTCGGTCGCTACGAAATCCGCCGCGAAATCGGTCGGGGCGGCATGGCGGTCGTCTACCTCGCACGGCAAGCCGACCTCGAGCGAGAGGTCGCGCTCAAGGAGCTCGCGTCGTTCCACGCCTCCGAGGAGACGTTCGCCGAGCGTTTCGTGCGTGAGTCGCGCGTCGTGGGATCGTTGAACCACCCGAACGTCGTGACGGTCTACGAGTACTTCGAGCACGAGGGCACGCCGTACATCGCGATGGAGTACGTCGACCGCGGGTCGCTGCGGCCGTGGATCGGGCGACTGTCGGTCGCCCAGGTCGCTGGGGCGTTCGAAGGCATCCTCGCGGGGCTCGCCCACGCGGCGAAGCGGGGGATCATCCACCGCGACCTGAAGCCGGAGAACTTGATGGTCACCGGCGAGGGAACGGTCAAGATCGCGGACTTCGGGATCGCAAAGGCACTGAACCGTGCGACCGTGGGGCGACTGTTGACGGCAACGGGGACGACCGTCGGCACTCCGACCTACATGTCCCCGGAGCAGGCTATGGGTCGGGATCTCGGTCCCTGGACGGATCTCTACTCGGTCGGGGTCATGGCCTACGAGATGCTCGTCGGACGAGTTCCGTTCGATGACGCCGAGACGCCCATGGCGATCCTCATGCGGCACGTCAACGAGCCGATCCCGGCTCCGCGGTCGGTCCGTCCGGATCTCGACGCCGACCTTGCGAGCTGGATCGAGAGGCTCCTCGCGAAGTCACCCGCCGACCGGACTCAGAGCGCCCATCAGGCCTGGGACGAGCTCGAGGAGATCGTGATCGGCACACTCGGCCCTCGCTGGCGCCGCGACGCGCGCCTGCTCGAACCTGATCCTCCGGGCATCGCGACGGAGCAGCAGCCGCTGACCCCCGCGCCCTTCGAAGCCGAATCGGACGACGGCTTCGAGACCTTTCAGGCTCGCCGGCCTCCGAGGAAATCCACAGCAGCGCGCGCGATCGTGCCCGAGGAGACCACTCCTCCTCCCCTCGACCGCCCGATCACCCATGAAGAGCCCTCCCCCACGCCGCCTCTCGCGACACCGCCGGCGGTTGAGCCTGAGCTGCCCGTCGAGGCAGCACGCGTGGCGGCGGACACGGTGCCGCCCGGGAACCGCGTGCCGGCAGGGGTCACGAGCTTTCAGTGGCCCTCCGCGGGACGGCGCCGCCCCGGACTGGTGTTGTGGATCGGGCTCGCCGCGGCCGTCGCCGTCGCCTCGATGCTGCTGGGTGTGCTCCTCACGGCCTCGCTCGGCGGATCCGGTGACGACTCGCGCGACCAGGTCACCACGCTCACCACCACGAAGCCGGAACCCAAACCCAAGGCCAAACCCAAGCCGAAGGTCGTCGGTCCGACGGCACGTCATACCACCCTCAAAGAGACGGGCACGGCGGTCGTTGCATCGATTCGCTTCACGGGCCCGCCGCTGCGGCGGAAGACGCTGGCGACGAGGGACGGAGACTTGGCCGACGGCGCAGCGTCGGTACTCGTGGCACAACAGGGGCTCAAGTCCGCGATCGGAAGCAATGAGCTCGGTGGCCTCGCGATCCGACCGGTGGCTACTGCGAATCGCCTGAGAATCGCGCTTTCAGCCAAGCGCGGAGCGTTCACGACCGTCGAGGCTCGGCCCGATCGCTCGGGCAGGAGCATCGCGATCATCGCGACGAAGAAGCCGAAGGCGGTGCCGACGACCGGCGGAGGCTCGGATGACACGACGGACGCGACCGGTGGCTCCACGACGGACGAAACAGGAGACGGAACCGACGACCCAGGCGGCGGCGGTTCGAAGAAGCACTGCTCTCCGTTCGAACGTCAACTCGGCCTGTGTTAGCGATCAGACAGCCGCGAAGGAGGAACCCATCATGAAGACCCCCGCCGACACGAGATGGACGCGCCTCAAGAAGCGCGTCGGGAAGACCTCGCCGTCGCTGATCATCGCAACCATGGCGCTGTTCGCGGCACTTGCAGGCCCGGGAATCGCCGCACAATCCGGAGCCCTCTGCGTCAACTGCGCCAGCGGCGCCCAGATCGTCGACGGGTCACTCACCGGAGCGGACATCAGAGACCACTCCTTGACCAAGCGCGAGTTTCGCGGCGCGGTCGGAGGCCGGTCCGGCGCCCGCGGACGTCCCGGCGCTCGAGGGCGTCAGGGCCCGCAAGGACCGCAGGGGCAGCAAGGACCCAGGGGCCGCAGGGGCCGCAGGGCGCCAAGGGTGTCTCGAACTTCACGACGGTCACGTTCTCGACCCCCGACGACACGCTCAACTCGAAGGAGACCTCAGTCACGTGTCCCGGAGGCGCCAAGGTGACGGGCGGTGGCTACGTGCTCACCGACTCGACGGCCATCGCGAGCCGCAACTACGCAGTCGCCCCTGACACGTGGCTCGTCCGGGCCGCTCGGCCGAGCGCTGTAACCGCCTGGCACATCACGGTCGTGGCGGTGTGCGCCATTCCGTAGCGTCAGAGCTCGAGCGCGCTGACCGCCCGGTCGAACTGGTCTTCGCGCACGTACACGACGTAGCCGAAGGCGCCGCGGCCGTCGGTCACGCCGGTCGAGGCGTAGATGTCCACTCCCGCGTCGACGAGGCGCCGGTGCACGCCGGCCAGGGCACCGAGCTCGTCGTCGCCCTGCACGAGCAGCGCGTGGTACGGGCCGTCGAGCGCGAGCCCCGCCCCACTCGCGGCGGCGAGAAGCTTGCGGGAGTCCTCCGGGAAGAGCGCGAACTGGGCCACGCTCGGGCCGCTCGGCACAGCCGTGAACGCGAGCAGGTTGATGCCGAGTGCCGCCAGCTCCGACAGGACGCGATAGCCGACCCCGAGCTCGTCCCGGAGGGTCGTGTAGTAGTACTCGACGGGTCGAATGGTGAAGGCCATGGCTCCTGGGTCGCGATAGCTTGACACCCGCTAGAGCGCGAGGTCCGCGAGCAGCACGACGTTGAGGGTGATGATCACGGTCGCGATCGCGATCGCGACCGCGGTCGTGAAGCGGGTGTTCACGAGGGCGCCCATGAGGCTGCGGCGGCTGGTGATCCAGATCAGAGGCACGAGCGCGAACGGGATCCCGAACGACAGGACGACCTGGCTGATCACCAGCGCCCGAGAGGGATCGAGCCCGAGGGCGACGACGACGAGCGCCGGCGCGAGCGTGATCGCCCGGCGCAGGAACAGCGGGATCTGACGGTTGATGAATCCCTGCATCACGACCTGCCCCGCCATCGTCCCGACGGACGACGAGGAGAGTCCCGAGGCAAGGAGCGCGAGCCCGAACAGGAAGGCGACGCCCGCGCCCTCCTGAGCCTCCAGGAGGTCGTGCGCCACGGGGATGTCGTCCACGCCGAGCCCGCCCAGGGAGGCGGCGAAGATGGCGAGGATCGAGAGGTTGACGAAGCCGGCGATCGACATCGCGATCATCACGTCGATCCGCTCGAAGCGCTGGATCATGCGGCGCTCCCGGTCGTCGCGTCCGACGATGCGATGCTGCGTGAGCGCCGAGTGGAGATAGATGACGTGCGGCATCAGCGTCGCGCCGAGGATCCCCGTCGCGATCAGGAGCGACTCGGTCCCCTGAAATTCCGGCACGAGGTGGCGCACGATCTCGCCGCCGGCGGGCTCCGTGACGAAGACGCTCAGGGCGAACGAGACCGCGATCACGCCGACGAGGCCCGCGATGGCGGCCTCGAGCCGGCGAAACCCATGCCGCTGGAGGCCGAGGATCGCGAACGCGGCCCCGCCGGCGACGAGCGCGGCCGGAAACAGCGGCAGCCCCGTCAGCAGGTGCAGTCCCAGCGCAGCGCCGACCACCTCGGCGATGTCGGTCGCCATCGCCACCAGCTCGGCCTGGATCCACAGGCCGTACCGCGCCCGCGGCATCGTCTCTCGGCACGCCTCGGCGAGGTTGAGGCCGCTTGCGACACCGAGCTTCGCCGAGAGCGTCTGCACGAGCATCGCCATCAGGTTTGCGCTGACGACGACCCACACGAGCAGGTAGCCGAACTTCGAGCCCGCGGCGGCTCCGGTGGCGAAGTTGCCCGGGTCGACGTAGGCGACGGCGGCGATGAAAGCCGGGCCGAGGAACGGCCACAGCGCCTTCAGGCCCCTCCGTTCGCCCGCGAGCGATGCCTGGGCGGCCCGAAGCGTCGCGGCCTCGCCGGGCAGGACGTCTTCCGGGGTCGCTCGGAGCTGGTCCGGCCCGGGCAACCACCGGACGCTACCGCGCGTCCCGCTTGCTTGGCTACGAGGCGAGGACGGTCGAGGCGGTTCGCGTGGGCAAGGCCGATCTGGCGTGCCCGACGGCCTGGTCCTCCCTCAGACCTGGATGCCCGATGGTGCCAACCTCGAGCTCACCGTCACGTGGCTCGACCGGCAGCGGAGACCGCCAGATCACGGCTACCAATGGAGTCATCGAGTCGCAGCCGTGACCGGCAACGGCTTTGTTGAGACGCCGGTTCAGGGTTGCATTCCGACCCGCACCGCGTATGTTTGGCCCGGCCAGGTAATCGGGAAGAGAACAGGAGCTAGATGTCGGTCTACATTGAGAGCGTTCTCCAGTACGAGGACGTGCGGATTCTGCTGGAGGGCGCTGCAGAGAACGGCGTCGTCCGCCGCACACAGCTGACCGAGCTCATCGAGACGCACGAGCTCGACGCGCTAGAGATCGAAACGCTCTACCGTGAGCTCGACCAGCGGAACGTCGAGATCAACGAGGACGAGCGCGCCGATGCCGAGGCCCCGCCGCCGCCTCCGCCGCAGCCGCTGCAGACGTCGTTCGAGACCACGACGGACGCGCTGCAGCTGTTCCTGCGCGAGGCAGGACGTCATGCGCTCCTGACGGCCGCCCAGGAGGTCGAGCTGTCGAAGCGGATCGAGCGCGGCGACATGGACGCCAAGCAGCACATGATCCAGTCCAACCTCCGCCTCGTCGTCTCGATCGCGAAGAACTACCGCAACCAGGGCCTGCCCTTCCTCGACCTGATCCAGGAGGGCACGCTCGGCCTGATCCGCGCGGTCGAGAAGTTCGACTGGCGCCGGGGGTACAAGTTCTCCACGTACGCGACCTGGTGGATTCGCCAGGCGGTGGCGCGAGCACTCGCCGACAAGGCGCGCACGATCCGGATGCCCGTCCACATCGTCGAGCGCCTCCAGAAGATGAACAAGGCCGAGCGCCTGCTCTGGACGCAGCTCGGACGCGAGCCGACGCTCGAGGAGATCGCCGAGGAGGCGAGCCTGCCGATCGAGCAAGCGCGGGAGGTGCGAGCCGCGGCACGGGCGTCGACGAGCCTCGACCAGCCGGTCGGCGAGGAGGAGGACGCGGTTTTCGGCGACTTCCTCGCCGGCGACGGCCCGCTCCCCGAGGACCAGGTGGAGGTCAACCTCCGCTCCCAGGCGCTCGGGCTGGCGCTGTCCGCGCTCGGCGACCGCGAGCGCCAGGTGATCATCCTCCGCTACGGCCTCGGCGACCGCGAGCCGAAGACGCTCGAGGAGATCGGGCGCCGGCTCGGGTTGACGCGCGAGCGCGTCCGTCAGATCGAGCTCGACTCGCTCAGGCGCCTGGCGAAGTTGCGCGAGATGGAAGGCGTGGAGCAGTAGCCTCCGCGTCGAGCGCGCTTCCGTCGAAATAACGCAGGGCCGCCTCGGGGCCGAGGTCCGCACGAGCGCGCTCGAACGCGGCGTCCAGGAAGGGCGGGCGGCCGAGCCGATGGCCGTCGGAGGCCACGAACGCCGCGGTGCCGCTCCGGAGCAGCTGCCAGGCGATCTCCTCCGCCTCCTCCCCGTGCCGCCCCAGCAGGCTGGTGGCGTTGACCTGCAGCTGCCAGCCGCGGTCTGCGAGCCCCTCGGCGAGTGCCAGGCCCACCTCCTCCCCTCTCTCCGGATGGGCGATGACCGGCAGGAGCCCCTGTGCCTCGGCGCGCTCGGCGAGCGCGATCGTGACGTCGGGAGAGCCGACGAACGGCACCTCGACGAGCACCGAGCGCGTTCCCTGGAGCGCGTAGCGGCTCAGGTCCTCCCGGAGCAGCCAGCGCGCCGGTGCCAGCTCGTAGCCGAGGCGGAGGACCAGCCCGGCATCCGGGGCGACGCGCGCGTAGGCGGCTTGCACCCCACGCTCGCGCTCATCGGTCAGCGGCAGGTGCGCCCAGACGTGCGGCGTCGCGTAGAGGATGCGCGTCCCGCGCCGCGCCGCCTCGCGACAGAGCTCGATGCCCTGCTCCACGCTTTGTGCTCCGTCGTCGCCGGACGGGACGACATGCGAGTGGATGTCGACGAAGCCGGGCACCGCGACCACGGTACCGGGGCGGAGGCGCGTCTACTCGGCCTCGAGGTAGAGCCGGAGCCCCGGCGCGACCGCGCGTAGTTCGAGCAGGGCGCGGGACTCGAGCTGGCGCACCCGCTCGCGTGTGATGCCGAGTTCGCCGCCGACCTCCTCGAGCGTCTGCGGCTCCTCGCCGTCGAGTCCGAAGCGGAGCGCCAGGACGCGCTGCATGCGCGGATTGAGGCGGGTCAGTGCGCGCGCGAGCTCGCGAGAGCGCAGATGCTTTGCGGTCACGCCCGCCGGCGAGTCGGAGTCCTTGTCCTCGATCAGGTCGGAGTAGAGGCTTTCGCCGTCGCCGACGGGCGTCTCGAGGCTGACAGGGTCCTCGACGAGCTCGAGCAGCTTGTTGACGCGTTTGAGCGTCAGCCCACTCTCGACGGCGAGCTCCTCGGGGGTGGGGTCGCGGTTGAGCTTTTGCGTCAGGATGCGACGGGCCTTGAGGACGCGGCGGGCGTGCTCGGCGATGTGCACCGGCAGCCGGATCGTCCGGCCCTGGTCGGCGAGGGCACGCGTGACCGACTGGCGGATCCACCAGGTGGCGTAGGTCGAGAGCTTGTAGCCGAGCTTCCAGTCGAACTTCTCCACGGCGCGGATCAGGCCGAGGTTGCCCTCCTGGATCAGGTCCAGGAGCGGGACGCCGGCCCAGGTGTAGTTGCGCGTGATCGACATCACGAGGCGGAGGTTCGCCTCGATCAGCCGCCGCTTCGCGAGCTCGTCACCGGCGTCCTTGCGCCGGGCGAGCTCGCGCTCCTCCGCCGCCGTGAGCAGCGGACCGTCGCCGATCTGACGGACATAGAGCTTCAGCGGATCCTGCGTGTGAGCGGCCGCTTCGCGCTCGTCCGCCTCGTCCTTCTCCTCTGCGGGCTCCTCGGCCGGAGGGAGCAGCTCGAGATGCGGTTCCGCCGGCGAGTCGAAACCGTGGTCGGGAAGTGGTAGCTGTGCCATACCGAACCGTTATCGGCCTTCCGGCGAAAGGACTTGAGGAGACCGGAAACCCTCGATCGAGGGACGCGCGGAGGGCATGGAAGACCGTTGATGTGTCTGTGACGTACCTGCGGCGGAAACTTTCACAATCTTCGTACAAACTCGCAGGAGGCGCATGCGTCGTAAGAAAGGAAGGGGTTGGGCACACCCACGCCCTCAGACCCGTTGTTTAACGGGTTGAGTCGTCTGGAAGGCCTACTACCATCAAACAATGTGCGGAATAGCCGGATATAGCCTCAACGCGGAGAGCACGCTCGACCGCACATTCGCCGCGCAGGCACTGCTGGCGGGCATCGCCGAGCGCGGCGCCGACGCCGTCGGGTACGCCTATCGCTCCCGCGGGAGCGTGGAAGTCCACAAGCAGCGCTCGGGTGCGAGCGCGCTCCTCGATCGCGTCAGCGTGGCCGACGACGCCACGCAGGTGCTCGTGCACGTCCGCGACTACACGAAGGGCCACCCGAAGATCGAGTCCAACAACCATCCCGTCCGCCACGGCAGCGTGGTCGGCATCCACAACGGGATCATCACGAACGACGTCGAAATCTTCGCCCGCCACCGCTTCGCCCGCTCCGAGCCGGACATGACCGTCGACTCCGCCGCGATCTTCGCCCTCGCGGAGAACGCGGACAGCGAGGCCAGGGCGCTCGAGGAGCTCCGTGGCTCGATGGCGACGGCCTGGATGGACGAGCGGCGCGCAGACGTCCTCTTCCTCGCCCGCGGCGTGGGCCGCCCGCTCTGGGTCGGCCACGGCGAGAGCGAGGTGCTCTTCGCGTCCACGCAGGCCACACTGAGCCTGGCCGAGCGCTACTGCGGCCTGCAGCTCGAGCACGAAGAGGTGCCCGAGGGCACGCTGCTGGCGCTTGCGCACGGCCGCGAGGTCTGGCGGGAGCAGTTCCAGCCCGACTACTCGCACGACGAGGCGCCGCTGCCGGCGATCCGCGCGCCGCGCGAAGCCGCTTCGTGCCTCAAGGCGCTCGCCTCGATCGCGGCCGCGGCGTAGGGAGGGCCTGGCGAAATAGCGGCTGTGTCGCCGGGCCGCGCTGCTCGCCCCGAGCCAGCGTCCTCGGTCGCGCCCACGCTACGCGTCCCAGCTACACGGACGCTCCCTGCGTCCTTGCCTCGGAACGACCATCGCACCCCGGCAACGAGCGATATTCCGCCAGACCCTCCCGCTTACGCGGCCGCCAGGCTGCCGTCGTCGAGCACGTCCACTCCCTGCGCGCGCAGACGCTCGCGGATGAGGAACTGGAAGGTCGACCAGGCTCCTCGCCTGGCGTCGAACATGCGGTAGACCTGCCACTCGGTCAGGAGCGTCGCGTCTGCCCGGCGGGCGGCGCCCCAGTCCGCGAACTTGGGCAGCCGGCCGAGCGAGCGGGCGAGCGCGGCGCCCTGGTCGACGGCGCGCTCGAGCCGCTCCTCCCCCACCGGGACGTCGAAGCCCGCCTCGCGCAGCGCGGTCGTCAGCGAGCCGAAGGTGTGCCAGTAGAGCGACTTCGAGGGCATCGAGCGCCGGTTGGCATCCAGGTCCTTGGCCGTGGGCGTCCGGCCGAGGCGCTCGCCCAGCTGCTTGAGGAGCTCCAGGAGCTCCTCACGTGTCGCGAAACGTCGTGGGACGAGCCCTGCCCGGCGCTTCGCCTCGTTCCAGCTGCCGAAGTGCTCGATCACGGTCTGCGGATGGACGCGCGTCTTCGAGTCCGACGCGAACTCGCGCATCGTCGGCGACCGCCCCATCCGCTCGGCACACGACTTCAGCTCGCCGAGGATCGCCTCGTCCGAGTAGCGGCGCCTGATCCGGCGCTGGAAGGCAGCCAGGGCCTCGGGGTCGATGCTCTCGACGGCCCGATAGGCGGGTTTGCGGGCCACGGCAACAATGGTAGAGCAGATTCGCCGAAGTGCAAGTGAGCGCTAGCGGCCGCGGCCGCGTGGGCTACGTCTCGCATCGGGGGACGAACCCGGGCTGTGCAGGGCGATTCCCTCGATCGAGGATCCAGCGGCCTGGCGCTAACCTCCCCCGATGCGACCACGCGTGCCCCTCGTCGCCGGGATCGCGGCCGCGCGCGCCGCCGGCACGATCTCGCGCCTCACGGGGACCGGCGGGGGCACCACGTTTCCGGGCAAGCTCCTCTCCAAGCTCGACCCCGACGCGGTCGACCGGCTGGCGGCCCGGCTGCCGCACGGCGTCGGTGCTCGTATCGGCCACGAACGGCAAGACGACTACCGCCGCGATCGCGGCAGAGATCCTCTCCCCCGCCTTCCGGCTCGCTCACAACCGCGCCGGCGCGAACCTGCTTTCGGGCGTCACGTCGACGTTGCTGGGCGCCCGGGACGCTGACCTCGGCCTGTTCGAAGTGGATGAGGCGGCGCTGCCGGAGGTGGCGCGTCGCGTGCATCCGCGCGCTGTGGCGCTGGGAAACCTGTTCCGCGACCAGCTCGATCGCTACGGGGAGCTCGAGCACGTCGCCGAGCGCTGGCGCCGCACTGCGCGCGCCCTGGATCCGTCGGCCTGGGTCGTCGCGAACGCAGACGACCCGCAGGTCGGCGATCTCGCGCGCGACCGCGACCGGAAGCTGCTGTTCGGGCTCGACGACCCGCGCCACGCCTCGCCGACGCTCCAGCACGCGGCGGACTCCAAGTGGTGCGTGGTCTGCGGGACGCCCTATGAATACGCAGCGGCCTACGTGGGTCACCTGGGCGACTACCGCTGCCCCGCGTGCGGGCACGCCCGGCCGCAGCTGGACGTGGTGGCCAGGAATGTCGAGCTCGGAGGCCTCGAGCGGGTGACGTTCGACCTGGTCGCTCCGGCGGGCACACGTCGCGTGGAGCTGGCTCTGCCCGGTCTCTACAACGTCTACAACGCCCTCGCAGCCGCCTCGCTCGCACTCGCGCTCGAGACGCCGCTCGACGACGTCGTCGCCGGGATCGAGCGCTTCAGCGCGGCCTTCGGGCGCTTCGAGCGAATTGCGATCGGCGATCGGACGCTGGTCGTGCTGCTGATCAAGAACCCCGCCGGGGCGAACGAGGCAGTGCGCACGCTGGTGGCGGGCGGCGCTCCGAGCCTCGTGCTCGCGGCGCTCAACGACGAGATCGCGGACGGCCGGGACGTGTCTTGGATCTGGGACGTCGACTTCGAGCCGCTGCTGGACGGGCTCGAGCGCATCGTCCTCACCGGAGGGCGGGCCGCCGAGCTGGCTCTGCGCTGCAAGTACGGCGGTCTCGGCGAGGCCGCCATCGAGCTCGAGCCGCAGCTGCCGCGGGCGCTCGACCGCGCGCTGCAGCTGACGCCTCCGGGCGGCGAGCTCGTCGCCCTGCCCACGTACACGGCCATGCTCGAGCTTCAGCGCCTCGTCGCCGAGCGCGGCTACGCGAGGCCGTACTGGGAGCGGGCCGCATGAGAGTGCGCATCGGGCATCTCTACCCCGACTACCTGAACATCTACGCCGACCGGGGCAACATCGCGGTCTTCGAGCGTCGGGCAGCCTGGCGCGGGATCGAGCTCACGGTGTCCCCCATCGGTGTCGGAGAGTCGGTCGAGCCGGGTGCCTACGACCTCTACTACGTCGGCGGCGGCCAGGACCGCGAGCAGGCCCTGATCGCGCCCGATCTCGCCGAGAAGGGCCCGGCGCTGGCAGAGGCGGTGGCCGGCGGAGCGGCGGTGCTCGCCGTGTGCGGCGGCTACCAGCTCCTCGGAGCGTTCTACCGCGACGTCAGCGGCGCCGAGCAGCCCGGTGCAGGCGTCCTGCCGCTGTACACGGTCGCCGGCGACACGCGGATGATCGGCGACTGCCTGATCGAATCCGAGCTCGAGCCGGGCGTGCAGCGGACGCTCGCAGGCTTCGAGAACCATGCCGGCCGCACGTATCTCGAGGAGGGCGCCGAGCCGCTCGGGCGCGTGATCGCCGGCTTCGGAAACGACGGCGACAGCGGCTTCGAGGGCTGCAGGGTCGGACGCGCGGTCGGAACGTACCTCCACGGCCCGCTCCTGCCCCGGAACCCGTGGCTTGCGGACTGGCTGCTCGCGCAGGCGCTCGGCCACGTCGACGGCGGCGAGGCGCCTGAGCTGGAGCCGCTCGACGACCGCCTCGAGGAGCAGGCGCACGCCGTCTCGTCGCAGCGCGCGCACGCTCGCGGCGGGAAGGCCTAGCCGGGAGGGTTTGGCGAATCGCTGTTGCCGGGCGGCGCCGCAGGACGCGTCTGTCGCGCACGTAGCGCCCGAGGACGCGCCTGGACCCACCCCACGACCCGCCACTCACGGCGCCCAGAGCGGCCCGAGGTAGACCACGGGGTCGCCCGGCCGCCAGCGGGTGAGGAAGCGTTGGATCGGCGGGTGCAGCACGACCTCGTCCAGCTCGGGGACGCTGAACAGGCGGTGGCCGCGAACCGCGGCGTCCAGCGAGGTCACGGTCTCGAGCGAGCGGCCGCCGAGGTCGCTGGAGAAGATGATGTGGACGACGTGCTTGGCGACGTAGCTGCGCGCGGGCGCGATCGAGTCCACGATCGCCACCGGTCCCTCGAGCGGCAGCTCGTCGTCGATGCCGATCTCCTCGGCGAGCTCGCGATGCAGGGCACGGGTGAGGCTCTCGCCCGAGTTGACGCCGCCGCCCGGGAGCAGCCAGTACTTGCGGTCGCCCTTCTCGTGCCGGCAGAGCAGGATGCGCCCATTCCAGCTCAGGATCGCCGAAACGCGGATCCGGGGCTCCGCTCCCATCTACACCTTCGACGAGCCGAAGCCGCGCTCGCCGCGCTCGGCCTCGGGTAGCTCCTCCACCTCGACGAGGCGGACGGCGTCGACGGCGACGAGGACGAGCTGCGCTATCCGCATCCCTGGCTCCACCTTAAAGCTCTCACGGCCCGGGTTGTACAGGATGATACGAACTTCTCCACGGTAGCCGGAGTCGATCAGGCCGGGCGAGTTGAGCAGCCCGATTCCGTGGTTGGCCGCGAGCCCTGACCGCGGGAGGACGAGGCCGGCGTGGCCCTCGGGGATCGCGACCGCCAGGCCGGTTCCGATGCTCGCCCGGCCGCCCGGTGGCAGCTCGGCCGCCTCGGACGCCGTCAGGTCGAGGCCTGCGTCGCCTTCGTAGGCATGGCTCGGTAGGACAGCGCCCTCGTGGAGGCGCCGGATCGGGAGCTCGGTCACCGCGTGGCCGTGTGTGGGGTTTCGCGGGCCTCGGCGACGAGGTACGAGGCAAACCGAGGCACGTCGCGGCGCGGCAGCCGCGCGCGGATGTGGACGCCCTCGGGCCGGTCCTCGCGCTCGTCGATCGGCGCGCCGAGCTCGTAGAGCTCCGCGAGCTTGGCACCCTCGTCGTAGGGGAGCAGCAGGCGGACGTCCTCGAAGCGCTCGCCGAAGTGCCCGGCGACCGCGGCGCGAAGCTCGTCGAGGCCCTCGCCCGTCAGCGCGGAGACCTGCAGCGCGTAGGGATAGCGGTTCGCCAGGCGGCGCCTCCCGAGCGGATCCACCCCGTCGACCTTGTTCAACACCTGCAGGACCGGGAGCTCGTCCGCCCCGATCTCGTGCAGAACCGCCTCGACGGATTGCCGCATCTCCTCGATCCGCTCGTCCGGCTCCGACGCGTCCAGGACGTGCAGGACGAGGTCGGCCGAGAGCGTCTCCTCGAGCGTGGACGCGAAGCCCTCGACCAGCTGGTGCGGCAGGCGGCGGATGAAGCCGACCGTGTCGGTGACGAGGTAGCGGCGGCCCTCGTGGTCGAAGCCGCGCGTCGTCGGATCGAGCGTCTCGAAGAGCCGGTTCTCGACAGAGACCTCGCCGTCGGTCAGCGCGTTCAGGAGCGTCGACTTGCCGACGTTCGTGTAGCCGGCGAGCGCGACGGTGGGGATCTCGGAGCGCCTGCGCGCCTTCCTCCGAGTCTCCCGCTGCCTCGTCAGCGCCTTGAGCCGCTTGCGCAGGAGCGTGACGCGGTTGCGCGCTAGGCGGCGGTCGGTCTCGAGCTGGCTCTCGCCCGGGCCCCGGGTCCCGACCCCTGCGCCGACGGTTCCGCGGCCGCCGCCGAGGCGCTCCAGGTGCTGCCAGGCGCCGCGCATCCGCGGGAGGTTGTACTCGAGCTGCGCGAGCTCGACCTGGAGGTTGCCCTCGGCCGAGACCGCGTGCTGCGCGAAGATGTCGAGGATCAGCTGCGTGCGGTCGACGACGCGTGCCGTGAGGGCGTTCTCGAGCGTCCGCTGCTGGGTCGGCGTGAGCTCGTCGTCCACGAGCAAGACCTCGGCGCCGGCGTCGCCATAGGCACGCTTGAGCTCCTCGAGCTTGCCCTTGCCCACGTAGCTGCGCCGGTCCGGCTGGGCCCGGTGCTGGGTCAGCTCGCCGACGGGCTCGGCGAGCGCGGTGCGGGCAAGCTCGCGGAGCTCCCCCAGCTCGGCGTCCGCGTCAGCTCCGGACGGGAGGACGGCGAGGATGAAGGCGCGCTCCGGCTCCGTACCCGGCAGGGGATCGGGCGTTCTCGGAACCATCGGGCTAGCGTACTTTCCCCGGCAGAGACGACGCTCAGCTCGCCGGCGAGCGGATGACGGCGAAGAGGTTCCGCTCGGTAGGGATTGCCCGCCGGGTCGAACGCCCGATGACAGCCGAGGTGGTCGATCCGCGAGCGCGTGCAGGTCCGGGCCAGGTAGTCGGTGAGCCACGAGCGGGGATCAGGCGTCATCGCCGGGAGGCCGTAGTCGGGTGTCATCTCCGTCTCGCCGGTGTCGAAGAACAGCACCTTCCGCGTCTGCTGCCAGAGTGTCTCGAGCATGGCAGTCGCTTCTGCGAGCCCGTACTGCCGCACGAAGTGGTGCCAGATCGAGAGACACAACACGCAATCCGAGGTCGGCAGCGTGCCGACGTTATCGGGCGTCACCTCCATGGCGAGAACCCCGACGTTGCGGGTTCCGCTCCTCCGAACGGCGAGCAGCGCCGTGCGGACATTGCCCGGGTTGCTCTCGATCGCGATCGTCGGGATGCCGTCCGTGCCGAGCTCGATCGCGAAGTAGCCCTCGCAGGCGCCGATGTCGAGCGCGCTCGTGACCTCCTGCGAGCGGATGACCGGGAACATCGCCGACCAACGCGACTCGGAGCCGACACCCCTCGCAGCGCGCTTCGGCAGCGATGAAACCGGTTGATAGAGACCCTGGGGGAACGTGTCGATCCGGAAGCGCAGCCGATCCAGCACGTCGTCCACGCCTTCTCTGGTCACGATCCGTTTCACGAGGCTCTTGAATCGGGGCCATCGGTGCGCCGTCGCGTCCTGCACCGGCGCGTGCTGCGGTCGTGCCTGCCGCTGCGGACGCTGCGACGTCCTTTCGTGCACACGACTCAGGACAACGCCGACGAGCAGGCCGCCGACCATCGCCAGTACGAGGTCTTCGTCGGCGACGCCGACCCACGGGCGGGAGATGACGATCACGCCGAGGGGCAGGGCGACTGCCCAGAAACGTCCGATCACAAGTCCCGCGAGCACCGACGGCGCGATGAAGGCGGTTGGCAGGGGGCTGCGCTCCTGCGACTCGTGCACGAGGATGACTCCGAGGCTGGACAGGTAGAGCAGCGCTACGGCAGCCTGAAAAAGCCACGCCTGCGCACGTCGATCGGGGGCAATCCGTTCCGTGTGCCGCTCCCTCCGGTAATCACCATAGCCCCTGCCACCGGCGTCCGCCGGTGCCCGGGCCGACGCCTCGGCCTAGTATGCCGCTTCGTGCCAGCAGCGATGGCCGACCGGCTCGCCCGACGTGTGCTCGCGCTCGTCGACATTCCGTCCGAGAGCCGCCACGAGGCGCTGATCGCGGAGTACGTGGCCGCCGAGATGCCGTGGGAGCCGTCCTGGCGGGACGGCGAGACGCTCTGGTACGACGCGGGCGCCGGCGACCGTCCGCTCGTCGTGCTGGCCGGGCACCTCGACACCGTCCCGGCCCAGGAGAACCTGCCCGGCCGGATCCGCGACGGGCGCGTGATCGGCCTCGGGGCGAGCGATATGAAGGCGGGCGTGGCCGTGATGATGGAGCTCGCGCGCTGGCGGGCCGACCTCGACTCGGCGTCGCCAGTAGACCTCGGCTTCGTTTTCTTCCCGCGCGAGGAGATCGCCATCGAGGAGAGCCCGCTGCCGACGCTGTTCGACACGGGCCTGCTCGACCGCGCCGCGCTCGTTATCGTGCTCGAGCCGACCGACAACCAGCTGCACGCGGGCTGTGTGGGATCGATCGTCGCCCGGCTGTCCTTCGAGGGCGAGAGCGCGCACGCAGCGCGACCGTGGACGGGCGTGAATGCGATCGACCGTGCCGTCGAGGCGCTGGCACCCGTCGTCGCGCTCGAGCCGGTCGACATCGTGAACGGCGGGCTCACCTTCCGCGAGGTCGTGACGGTCACGCGGATCGAGGGGGGTGTCGCGGACAACGTCGTGCCGGCGCATGCGGCAGCGACGCTCAACTACCGCTACGCACCGGGGCGCTCCCGTGCGGAAGCCGAGGCGCGGTTGCGCGAGCTGGCCGGCGATGTCGAGGTCCTCAGCCACTCGGCCGCCGCGCCGGTGCCGGCCGGGAACCCAATGCTCGACCGCCTGCGTGCAGCCGGCGAGTTCGAGCTCGCACCCAAGCAGGCGTGGACGCCCGTCGCCCAGTTCGCCGAGCGCGGCCTGGACGCCGTCAACCTCGGACCGGGCGCCACGCGGTACGCCCACCGCGTCGACGAGCAGGTCGAGATCGCCGAGCTGCAGCGGACGTTGGAGGCGCTGACCGCCTTCGCGCTCGGTAGCGTCTGAGCCGTGCGCCTCTCCCCCGTGCTCACCGACGTTGGCACCTATCCGTTCGTGCGGCTGGAGGAGGCGAAGCGTCGGGTCGCCGAGCGCGGCGTCGAGCTGATCGACTTCGGCGTCGGCGATCCGCGCGAGCGGACGCCGACGATCATCCGCGAGGCGCTCCTGGCGAGCGTCGACGAGACCTCGAAATACCCGCTCGCGCAGGGTCTGCCTGAGCTGCGCGAGGCGATCGCGGGCTGGGTGCGGCGCCGGTTCGGCGTTCGGCTCGACCCGGAGCGGCAGGTGATCCCGACTCTGGGCTCCAAGGAGGCGATCTTCAGCCTCGCCCAGGTGGTCGTCGACCGCGACGGCGGCCGCGACCTGGTCGCGTTCACGGAGCCTGGCTATCCAGTGCCCGAGCGAGGCGCGCGGTTCGCGGGCGCCGAGACGATTGCCTTGCCGTTGCTCGAGGAGAACGACTTCCTGCCGGACCTCGACGCGCTCGACGGCGTGTGGGACCGCCTCGCCATCCTGTGGGTGAACTACCCCAACAACCCGACCGGCGCCACGGCGCCGAGCGCCCTCTTCGACGAGCTCGCCGCGCGGGCGCGCGAGCACGACTTCGTGCTGGCGAGCGACGAGGCGTACACCGAGCTGTGGTTCGACGAGCCGCCGGCATCGGCGCTGCAGGCGCGGAGCCTGCGGAATGTGCTCGTCTTCAACACGCTCTCGAAGCGCTCCTCGATGACGGGGTACCGCTCCGGCTTCGCCGCAGGCGACGACGGGCTGGTGTCGGCGCTGCGCGCCTTCCGGCCGACAGTGGGAACCGCGCCACAGGAGTTCGTCCAGCGCGCGTCGATCGTCGCGTGGAGCGACGAGACGCACGTCGAGCGGGCCCGGGCGCTGTACCGGGCCAAGCGGGACGCGTTGCTGCCTGTGCTTCAGCGGAAGGGCCTCCGGGTCGCTGCGAGCAACGCCGGGATGTACCTGTGGGTGGAGGTCGAAGGCGGATCAGAGGCGTTCGCCGAGCGGCTGCTGGAGCACGGCGTCGTCGTGTCGCCGGGCCCCTTCTTCGGCCCGTCCGGCGAGGGCTACATCCGTTTCGCGCTGGTGCCGAGCATCGAGGACTGCGAGCGTGCCGCGGCGCTGCTGGAGGCGGCGCTGTGACGCCCGACCGCGTCGAGGAGGTCATCGGTGCTCTCGACCGAGGTGAGACGCGGGTCGCGGAGCGCGTCGACGGCGAATGGCGCGTGAACGACGAGGCGCAGCGCGCGATCCTCGAGTACTTCCGGCTCCGGGAGGTGGAACCGCTGGAGCTGGGGCTGTTCGAGTACCGCGACAAGATCCCGCTCAAGCACGGCTACGAGGAGCTCGGCGTGCGCGTGGTGCCGCCGGCCGTCGCGCGCTACGGCGCGTTTCTGTCGCGTGGCGTTGTCCTGATGCCGAGCTACGTGAACATCGGCGCCTGGGTGGGCCCGAACACGATGGTCGACACGTGGGCGACCGTCGGCTCCGGTGCCCAGATCGGCGCCGACGTGCACCTCGCCGGCGGCGTCGGCATCGGCGGCGTGCTCGAGCCCCCGGGAGCGCGGCCGGTGATCGTCGAGGACGGCGTCTTCGTGGGCTCGCGGGCGGTGATCGTGGAAGGCGTCGTCGTCGGCGAGAGGTCGGTGATCGCGCCGCACGTCGTGCTCTCCGCCTCGATTCCGATCATCGACGTCACCGGCCCGGAGCCGGTCGAGCGTCGGGGCGTCGTGCCGCCCGGCTCGGTCGTCTTACCGGGCGTGCGGCAGAAGGAGTACCCGGCGGGAACGTACGGGCTGTCGTGCGCACTCATCGTCGGCCAGCGCAGCGCGTCCACCGACCTCAAGACGAGCCTCAACGACGTGCTCCGCGAACACGGGATCGCCGGTTAGCAGCTAGCCGACTCGCTCGGCCGGCCCCGTGAGGAAGGCGCTTAGGCCTTCGAAGCGGACGGCCAGCGCGCCGCCGGGGAAGTGGATCGTCGCCGGGTCGAGGCCAAGCGCCGCTGCCACAGCGACGGCGCTCGTGCCGGAAGCGCTCGTCTCCCCTACGCCCCGCTCCCAGACGCGCGCGGTCGCCTCGTCGGGGCCGTCGCGGCGCGCGACCTGGACGTTCGTGCGCTGCGGGAAGGCCTCATGCGTCTCGAGCAGCGGCCCGATGCGCGGCAGCTCGTTCGGATCGCCCTCGACGACCGCGTGCGGGTTCCCCACGGAAACGCGGACGACCGTGACGCCCGCGATCTCCTCCGGCGGCGAGACCTCGACCGCGCCGAGGTCTTGCTCGACGAGGTCGTTCGACAGCATGCGTGCCGTCGTCTCGCGCGGCCCGACCCGGATCGTCACGCGCTCGCTCCCGGTGCGAGAGGAGAGCCACCGGGCGGCGATGCGGGTGCCGTTCCCGGACATCTCCGCGAGCGAGCCGTCCGGATTCCAGATTCGCACCTTCGCCCAGTCACCGCCGTGCGCCATGACCTCCACGATCCCGTCCGCGTCACCGACGGACGCCGGCACGTCCCTCGGGGTTTCCTCCGCGACGAGGTAGACGTTCCCGAGGGCGCTCCAGCGCTCCATCAGAGCTCCTTCGTGTAGCCGAGGTCGAGTGGGTGGGGCGGGAACGGGACGACCCGGTCGCTACCGTCCAGGTGCCACCCGCGTCGCTCGTAGAAGCGGCGCGCCCTCGCGTTGTCCTCGAGCACCCAGAGGCGCGCCATCGCCTTGCCCGTCGCCGCGATGGCGCGCAGCGCGTCGTCGTGCAGGCGCGCGGCAATGCCGTTGCCCCACGCCTCGGGGACGACATAGAGGCCGTCGAGCCACTCGCCCCTCCAGGCCGCGAGCCCGAGGATTACCCCGTCGCGCTCGGCGACCAGCACGCGCGTCTCGTCGCTCTCGAGCGCATGACGCCAGCGCGCCCGGATGGCGTCGTCGGGAAACGGGTAGCGGTCGGGCGGGTAGATGTGCCCGAAGCCCGCGAGCGACGCCTCTCGCTGGACCCGGAACAGCGCTTCGGCCTCGTCCGGCCGCGCCGGGCGCACGACGGGGTCGGCCCTGAGGAGGTCGGCGATCTCGGCAGCGGTCTCGTCCGGCGGCCGGTCAGCGCGCACCGCGATCAGCCCGGGAATGCGGCGCATCCACTTGCGCTGGTAAGCCGCGTACCGGCGGACGCGGCGGTTGTACGCCTCAACGGCCTGCTCGCGTGGGAGCTCGGCGAAGTCGGCGAGCCCGTGGATCGCCCGTGCGGTCGGCGAGATCGGTTGCTCGAGCGCCTTGCGCACCTCCGCCTCGACTCCTCTGGCGACCATCGACTCAGTCCGCGCCTCGATGCGGCGCACGAGCTCGTCGCGCGGAGCGTCGAGGCCGACGATTGCGGTGGGATGCCTGGTGTCCTGCGACCACAGCCGATCGCGGGAGGGAGCCAGCGAACGGCCTAGCTCGACGAGCTCGAGAGCGCGGACGACCCGACGCCGGTCGTTCGGGTGCACGCGCGCGGCGGCCTGCGGGTCTCGCTCCGCGAGGCTCGCGTGCGCTCGCTCCGGCCCGAGCCGCTCGTAGGCTGCCTCGATCCGAGCACGCACTTCTGGGGGCGCAGCCGGCGGCAGGTCGAGTGCGGCGAGCGCGGCCCGCAGATAGAGGCCCGTGCCACCGACCACGATGGGAGTCCGGCCGGAGGCGAGGATGTCGTCGATGGCCTCGTGGGCCAGGACCTGGTACTCCGCCACCGAGGCTTCGTGCGAGAGCGGCCAGACCGCCACGAGGCGCGTTGGCCGCTCGGACTGGTTCGTCAGGATCGGCAGCCCCTCGTACAGCTGCATCGCGTCCGCGGAGACGAGCTCGCCGTCGATGCGGGCGGCCAGCGCTTCCGCCACGTCGGTCTTGCCCGAGGCAGTGGGCCCGAAGACGGCGGCGATCACGGCCTGAGCCGGCCGGCGGCCCGTTCGATCGTCTCGTCATCAAGGCCGCCGGCCATGAGGTAACCGGCTACGGAGCCGTGCCGTCGATCGAGCTCCGCCAGCACGGCGACCATCGCGTCATGTGGCGTTGCACTGATCCGTGCCCGACGCTCGCGCTCGGCGTCGTCGGGAGCCCCGGCGATCCAGGCCTCCGCGCTCCTGCGGAGGTTCCGCTCGCTCAGGGCATAGTCGGCTGCGATCTCCTCGATGGACACGCCTGCAAGCCGAAGCAGCAGCGCGACGATCAGGCCGGTGCGGTCCTTGCCGCCGTGGCAATGGACGAGGACGCCGCCTGCCGGAGCCTCTGCGACCGCCCGGATGGCGCCGGCGAACTGAACCCGGAAGCGCTCGAGGAACTCGAGGTAGACGGCAGCGGTTGCGCCGGCGGCGTCGGGAGCCGCGGCGGCGATCCGGTCGATCTCCTCCCAGTCGTCGGCGCGCCCGTCGCCCAGGAGGGACACGTGCACGACCTCGACCGGGAGGTCGGCCGGGGGATCCGCCTCGAGCTCCTCGTGCAGGCGGAGATCGACGATCCGCGCGATGCCGTAGTCGACCAGCGCGCGCCAGCCGTCCTCAGTCAGCTTGCGGACGCTGTCGGCGCGGACAAGGGCTCCAAACGGCGTGGGGCCTGCATCGGTCTCGTGGCCGCCGAGGTCGCGGACGTTCACGCAACCGTCCCACGCAAGGGTGCGCTCGGTCGCGCTCATGGGCGGCTCACGCCGCGACGAGCGCGGCCTGCCTGCCGCGAAGCGTCGTCGAGGTCGCGCCCTCGATGGCGACGCCGACGAGGTTGCCCGCCTGCGTGTCGCCGGCGAAGTTCACCGTGGTGTTGCGTCGCGTCCTGCCGCGGAGGAGCGAGGAATCGGTGCGGCTCGGTCCCTCGACGAGCACCTCCTCGGTGCGCCCGATGCGCTCTGTGTTGCGCTCGCCTGCGATGCGCTGGACGACCTCGATCAGTCGCTCGATCCGGTCACGCTTGACGTCTTCGGGCACTTGATCGGGCATCGTCGCCGCCTCCGTGCCCGCACGCGGCGAGAAGACGAAGGTGAAGGCGCTGTCGTAGCGCACCTCTTCGACGACCGCCAGCGTCTCTGCGAAGTCGGCTTCGGTCTCGCCCGGGAAGCCGACGATGATGTCGGTGCCGAGCGCGAGATCGGGCACGGCGTCGCGTAGGCGATCGGCGAGCCGCAGGTAGCGCTCGCGGTCGTAGGTGCGGCGCATCGCCTTGAGGATCCGGGAGGAGCCCGACTGCAGCGGCAGGTGGACGTGCTCGCAGACTGCGTCGCAGTCGGCCAGCGCGGCGATCACCGGCTCGCGGAAGTCCTTCGGGTGGGGGCTCGTAAAGCGGATCCGCTCGATCCCCTCGACGGCGTCGCACGCGCGCAGGAGCTCGCCGAAGTCGGTGCGGAGGTCGGGCGCGAGGTCGCGGCCCCACGAGTTCACGTTCTGGCCGAGGAGCGTGATCTCGCGCACGCCTTCGGCGGCGAGGCGCGTCACCTCGGCGACGAGCTCGCCGGGACGGCGGCTCACCTCGCGGCCGCGGACGCTGGGGACGATGCAGTACGCACACTTCGAGTTGCAGCCCATCGACACCTGCACCCAGGCCTGGAAGCGCCGCTCGCGATGCATCGGGAGCACGCCCGCGAAACTGCGCTCCTCGCCGATGCCGAACGAGCCGCGGGCGACGCCTTCACCGCCGGCGCCGAGCCATTCCCCGAGGTGCGGGATCGTCCCGGGGCCGAAGGCGACGTCGACGAACGGGTAGAGCTGGAACAGGCGCTCGCGCTGCGCCTCGGCGTAGCAGCCGCCGACGGCGATGACCTTGTCGCCGTGATGCTCCTTCAGCGCCCGGGCCTGAGCGAGGTGGGCGGCGAAGCGCTGATCCGGCTTCTCGCGGATCGTGCAGGTGTTGAAGACCATCACGTCGGCGTCCGCCTGGTCGACGGCCTCCCCCAGTCCGAGCTCCTCGAGCATGCCCTTGATCCGCTCGGAATCGTGGGCGTTCATCTGGCAGCCGAAGGTCGTGATGTGGTACCGCTTCACGGGCGGTCATGGTACCCCTGCGGGCCTCGGGGTTCGTCGCCGCGCACCGGCGTCCGCTCGCGGCGGGCGTGTGCGCGTATTGGCGCCGATTCGGCGCAGACGCGTGACGCGAGTCGGGCTACGCTCGCGGCGGGTGGCGGGTGGAAACGGCTCCCCACCCTGGGTGGGGAAGTGGGGTGTGGTGTTCCGAAGGGCGCGCGGCGCTACTTCGCGAACTCGACCGCGCGGGACTCGCGGATCACGGTCACCTTGACCTGTCCCGGGTATTCGAGCTCCGCCTCGATTTCGCGGGCGATCTCCTGCGATAGGAGGACAGCGGTGTCGTCGTCGATCTCCCCCGGCCTGACGATCACACGGATCTCCCGGCCGGCCTGCAGCGCGTACGCACGCTCGACGCCCTTCTTCTGGACGGCGATCTCCTCGAGCGCCTCCAGCCGCTTGATGTAGTTCTCCAGGCTGTCCCCGCGTGCACCGGGCCGCGCGCCCGAGATCGCGTCCGCCGCGATCACGAGCACGGACTCGACCGTCTGCGGCTGAACCTCGTAGTGATGCGCCTCGACGGCGTGGACGACCGCCTTCGACTCGCCGTAGCGTCGGGCGTACTGCGCCGAGATCGCGGCGTGCGAGCCCTCGATCTCGTGCGTCAGCGCCTTCCCCAGGTCGTGCAGGAGCGCGGCCCGCTTCGCCGTCTTGACGCTCGCCTCGAGCTCGGCCGCCATGATCCCCGCGAGGTGGACGACCTCGAGTGTGTGCTTGAGCACGTTCTGGCCGTAGCTCGTCCTGAAGTGCAGGCGCCCGAGGATCTTCACCAGCTCCTCGTGGAACTCGCCGGCGTTCGCTTCGAAGACGGCCTGCTCGCCGACCTGGCGCATGTGATCGTCGATCTCGGCCTTCGACTGGTAGTACATTTCCTCGATCCGCGCCGGATGGATGCGGCCGTCCTCGATCAGCTTCAGCAGCGTGAGTTTGGCCACCTCCCGACGGATCCCGTCGAAGGATGAGAGCACCACCGCCTGCGGAGTGTCGTCGATGATGAAGTCGACCCCGGTGAGGTGCTCGAGCGCGCGGATATTGCGCCCCTCGCGGCCGATGATCCGGCCCTTCATGTCGTCTGTGGGCAGCTCGACGAGCGACGACGTCGTCTCGGACGCATGGCTTGCGGCGACGCGCTGCAGTGCGTCGGCGACCAGGTTCCGAGCGCGGCGCTTCGCCTCGGCCTGCGCTTCCTCCTCGAGCTGTCTCACGCGCCGCGCGAGATCGTGGCGGACAAGCTCCTCCGACCGCTCGAGCAGGTGGGCCTTCGCCTCGCCCGCCGTCATCCCGGACAGGCGCTCGAGGGTCTTGAGCTCCTCCTCCTTGGCCTCCTTCAGCTCTTGCTGCAGCGTCCTGAGATGCGTCTCGCGGTCGGCCATGCCCTGCTCCCGCCGCGCCAGCTCGGTCAGCTTGCGCTCGACCTGCTCCTCGGCGAGGAGCACGCGCTCCTCGATCTTCCCGACCCGCGTCCGCCGCTCCGACAGCTCGCGTTCGACTTCGGCCCTGAGCCTGATCGACTCCTCACGAGTCTCGATCTGAGCCTCACGGCGGACGGTCTCGGCCTCGCGCTCGGCCTCCGTCAGCAGAAGCTCGCGCATACGTCGTGCCGCGCCGAGGCGCGATGCCCCGAGCATTCGAAGCATCAGCAAAACGACCAGCGCCGTGAGGAGGACGAGTCCGACAACCTCGACGACTTCGAGCATCCGCGCTCCTGGGTCGACTTCGCTTGCCCGTGGCTTCGCCACGGGTGCCCCAGTCGGCACCCGGCCCGCATAGTCGTCCCGGATCGGTCCAGAGCGGGGCGATCACGCCCCGAAGCAGCGCTATGGGCGGTCTCTCAGACCCCCTCCCAAGGTCTCGGCGCTGCTTGTTTCTGTGTCATGAGGATGTGTGTTCGCTCTCGGATCGATTCAGAAAACGCTAGGTATGCAGGCAAAATGCTGATTGGAACAGGCCGATATCCTAGCGCCGATCATACGTCGCCTGCAACGAGGCTCGGCAGCGCGGCCTCGATCGACTCCGAAGCGAAACCGCGGCGCGCGAGCCAGCGGGCGGTCGCGATGCTCTCGCCACGCGTGGCGGCCAGCGCTGTTGCACGATCGCGCTCGGGCTCCAACGCTCCCACGGCGGCGTCGGCGATCTCCGTCGGAACGCCTGCGGATGCCAGGTCCGCCCTGATGAGCGCGTTGCCGGAGCCCCGCTCCGCGAGCGCCGTCGCACGCGCGAGGGCGAAGCGATCGTCGTCGACGATGCCGGTGCTCGCGAGCGTCTCGAGAGCGTCGTCGCACGCGGCCGGAGCGATGCCCGCTGCGCGCAGGCGCACGCGGACCGCGGCACGCGAGCGATCCCGGTGACGAAGGGCCCGCGTTGCGGCCTCGAGCGCCTCGGCCCGCCGCAGCTCGCGCCGGAGCCGCCTGAGCTGCGGGCGGCCGAGCTCGACGCCCGGAGCCAGACCAGCGCGCACCGCAGCGTCTACAGGAATGCTTCGCCAGACGGCGCCGTCCAGCTCGACCACGACGTCGCGCTCCGCGCGATCCGGCTTCAGCGCCGTGACGCGCGGCACGGGTTCAGGCGTCTGCCGTGACCTCTTCCGCGGCCGGCTCTGCAGCCTTCGCTGCGTCGGCCTCGGTGGTCGGCAGCAGACGGGCGGAGACGATCTGATCGGGCCCGACCTGGGCCTGGATCGCGGCCAGGATGCCCTGCGTCACGTCTGGATGCTCACGCAGGAACGCGGTCGCGTTCTGGCGCCCCTGGCCGAGGCGCTCGTCCTCGAAGCTGAAGTACGAGCCGGACTTCTGCACGACCTTCCGCTCCAGCCCAGCGTCGAGCACCGTGCCTTCCCAGGAGATGCCCGAGCCGTAGATGATGTCGAACTCGGCCTGCTTGAACGGCGGCGCGACCTTGTTCTTCACGACTTTCACGCGCACGCGGTTGCCGATCGCCTCCACGCCTTCCTTGAGCGTCTCGATGCGGCGGATGTCGAGGCGAACCGAGGAGTAGAACTTCAGCGCGCGCCCGCCGGGCGTCGTCTCCGGGTTGCCGAACATGACGCCGATCTTCTCGCGCAGTTGGTTCGTGAAGATGCAGATCGTGTCGGTGCGGTTGAGCGTGCCGGCGAGCTTCCGCAGCGCCTGGCTCATTAGACGCGCCTGTAGGCCGACGTGGCTGTCGCCCATCTCGCCTTCGATCTCCGCCTTCGGCGTGAGCGCGGCGACCGAGTCGACCGCCACGACATCGAGGGCGCCGCTGCGGACGAGCAGCTCCGCGATCTCGAGCGCCTGCTCGCCGCTGTCGGGCTGCGAGACGAGCAAGTCCTCGATGTTCACGCCGATCCGGCGCGCGTACTGCGGGTCCATGGCGTGCTCGGCGTCGATGAAGGCGCAGATGCCGCCGCGCCGCTGGGCCTCGGCGATCACGTGGTAGACGAGCGTCGTCTTTCCCGACGACTCGGGGCCGAAGATCTCGATCACACGGCCACGGGGCAGACCGCCGATTCCGAGGGCGAGGTCGAGCGCGAGCGACCCGGTCGAAATCGACCCGGTGGTGACGAATCCCTGGTCGCTCATGCGCATGACCGACCCCTTGCCGAACTGACGCTCGATCTGTCCGAGGGCGACATCGAGGGCTTGCTCGCGATCCACTTCTCAACCTCCTAGCGGTGCCGTTTGGAGAACCGTGTACTGCGCCCCGCTCGGCGACAGCGCTGAATGGTAGACAGCGACGTCGGACGGACTGAAGGCGCCGAGTTCGGGGATCTCCGGGCGCAGGCGCGGTCGCTCGCGGAAGCGCACGACCGTGACGTGCGGAAGCCAGGGACGTGCCTCGCGACGGTAGAGCCCCAGCGCCTCGAGGCGCTCGTGCAGGTCTGCTGCGAGCCGGTCTGCATCGTGGCCGTCCTCCTCGAGGACGAGCATGCCGACGCTCTGCGTCTCGCGGTACCGGGCCACCCGGAAGACCGGCTGTCCGACTCGCGCGGCCGCCTCACGGAGCGCGGTCGCGACCGCGGGGAGCTCCCCGGCCGGGCGCGAGCCGAGGAAGGCCAATGTGACGTGAACGTTGGCGCGTGGAACGATTCGCCCACGCACGTGCGCCGCCTGCCAGCGCTCGAGGTCGTCGAGCGTGGAGTCCGGAAGGCGAAAGCCGCAGAAGAGTCGAAGGCGATCATGGCCCCCGACGCTAGCCGCCGACGTCATACGACTTCGTTGCGGTTCTGTGTCAGAAGTGTGCGCAGGAGGTGGAGCGCGAGGACGGTCGACCGCTTGCGAATCTGATCCCGATCCCCGGGCAGGTTGAGCTCGCGAGCCCGCTCGCCATCAGGGCTCACGGCGTGCACATAGACGAGCCCGACGGGCTTCTCGGGCGTCGCTCCGCCGGGGCCGGCGATGCCTGTGGTGGCAACACCGACGTCCGACCCGAATGCCATCGTGGCACCGGACGCCATCGCCGCCGCCACTTCGGCCGAGACGGCGCCGTGTCGTTCGATCAAGTCGTCGGGAACCACGAGGAGGTGATGCTTAGCCGCGTTGGAGTAGCTGACAACCGAACCCGCGAACACGTCGCTCGACCCTGGAATCGCCGTGATCCGCTCGGACACCATCCCGCCGGTGCAGGACTCGGCCCCGGCCAGCGTCAAGCCACGTGCACGGCAGAGAGCGAGAACGATCTCCGCGACATCCCGCTCGTCCTCGGCGAAGAGATAGCGCTCGAGCGGGCTGCGCAAGGCCGCCGCGAGTGCGTCAGCCCGGCTCTCCGCACCCGGCTGGACGAAGAGGTCGACGTGGATCTCGAAGTCGCGCGCGCAGATCGTCGCCTCGATGCCGTCGCCTTCCCCGCCGGCGTCGGCGAGGGCCTGGGCCACGGCCGACTCGCTCGCGCCGAAGAACCGCATCACGCGGCGGCCGGGCGGTCGAGCCCGTGCGAGCACGCTCTGCACCTGCGTCGACTCGAGCGCGTTCCTCCAGAGGCGCTGGAGCTCCGGGGGTGGCCCCGGGAGTGCGACCGCGACGGCGCCGTTCGCCGAGAGCACGACGCCTGGTGCCGTGCCTGCGAGGCCGAGCGACTCGCCGCCTGCGGGCAGGGACGCCTGCTTCTGCACTCCGGGCGCGAAGTCCGCGTACGGCCGCCGCAGGCGGTCGGCGATCAGCCGCGAGACGCCCTCGATCTCGGTCTCGAGCGCCGGGTCGAGCACGAGCTCACGGCCTGCCGCCGCGGCGAGCAGCTCGACCGTGCGGTCGTCGTGCGTCGGCCCGAGCCCGCCCGAGATCACGAGCAGGTCGGCTGTGAGGCCCTCTTCGAGGGCGGCGCGGAGCTCGTCCGCACCGTCGCCGACGATCGTGATCCGCGCCGGCTCGAGCCCGAGCCGGACGAGCTCGCCTGCCAGGAACGGCCCGTTGAGGTCCTGTCTGTCGCCGCGGACCAGCTCGCTGCCCGTGACCAGGACGACCGCGCGTGGACGGCTCAAGAAGTCAGCTGGACGGAGCGGAAGCGTTGGGGCGTGATCAGGAACGCGCGCGGGGCACCGCGACCGGGGAGACCCGTGCGCTCTCGCCCGTTGATCTTCACGTGCAGGTTGCCCGGGGCGCGGGCATAGACCCAGAGCCGTTTACCGGTGAACGTGCGCGACTGCCCGGCCTCGAGCGTTCCCCGGTAGATCGTCCGTCCGGCGTTCGAGCCGCGATGGATCTCGAGCCAGGTATTGCCCGGGCCCCCGGAGGCGACGAGCGTGACGTGCGGAGCCGGTTGCCGAGCCTTGGCCTTCTGCCCATTCGTCGCGGCGTCCAGGTTCGGGATCGTGGGCTCGTTGCTGTCGGGCGCGGCGCGCCAGGCGGCGATGACGAGCGCCGTGACCGCGGCGATCCCGGCGAGGGCGAGCATGATCCCGCGTGACTCTGCCGTGCGTCCGCGCCTGCCGAAGGTCTCGGCCCGTCTCGGCCCGATCGGCGGCTCCTCCTCGCCGGTCACGTAGCGCGAGTTGAACTCGTCCACGTAGAGCTGGCCGTCCAGGCCGAGGTACTCCGCATAGGACCGGAGGAAGCCCTTGACGTAGGTCTGCCCGGGCAGGAGGTCGAAGTGCTCTTCCTCGAGAGCGCGCAGGTACTTGCCGCGGATCTTCGTTCGCTGCTCGATCTCGGGGAAGTCGAGCCCTTGCCGCAGGCGAGCCTCTCTGAGGCTATTGCCTATCTCGAACACGGGTTCAGAAGTGTACGCGCGTCAGACCGAAGTCGAGAGCAGCGCGTACACGCCGAGGGCGATCGCCGCAGTCGCAGCGATGTACAGCCCGAGACCGCCGAGCAGCTTGCCGAGCCGAGCCGTCCGACGGCCGCCCACGCGGTCGAGGGTCCGGTCGGCCCGCCGCCGCGCACGTCGGGCGAGCCACAGCGCGAGCAACGAGAGCAGCGCGGCGACCGGGACCGCCACCCCCGCCTGCACCATCGTCATCTCCTCGGATTCCTGGGCGACGATCACGGCGGCGGGCAGGGTCGCCAGGCCGAGCAGACCCAGCACGACCGAGAGGGGTGCGCCGGCGTTTCCGGTGGGGCGAGCGTTACTGCTTGATGTATGGACGGCCACTGGCGGCGGGCGGGATCGAGCGGCCGATGACGCCGGCCACGGCGATCATTGTCAGGACGTAGGGCAACGCCTGGAAGAGGGTAGCCGCCGAACCGGAGTACTCCGGCAAGCGCTGCGCCAACGCGCTCGAGAAGCCGAACAGCAGCGCCGCGGCGAATGCGCCGAACGGTCTCCACGCGCCGAAGATCACGGCCGCGAGCGCGATGAACCCCCGACCTGCGGTCATGTTCTCGTTGAAGGAGCCGAGGAAGCCGATCGAGAGGTAGGCCCCCCCGAGCGCCGCGAGGATGCCGGAGAGAATCACGGCCGCGTAGCGCACCGAGTACACGGAGATGCCGACCGTGTCCGCCGCGCGCGGGTGCTCGCCGACGGCGCGGAGCCGCAGGCCGATCGGGGTCTTGAACAGGACGATGTACGACAGGACCAGGAGGACGAACGAGAGCCAGATCATCAGGTTGAGGTGGCCGAACACGTCGTCGAGGAACGTGCCGACGGCGCCCGGGATCTTGTCGAGCGGCAGGTTGACGTCGGGGATCCTGGGGATCCCCTCCGGCGTGCCCTGCTCGCCGTAGACGTCGACGAAGAAGTAGCCGGTCACGCCGAGCGCGAGGAAGTTGATCGCGGTGCCGCTCACAATCTGATCGGCGCGCAGATGGATCGAGAAAAACGCGTGGATGAGGCCCAGCGTCGCGCCTGCCGCCATCGCAGCGAGCAGCCCGAGCGGCCAGGAGTCGGTCTTCTGGGCCGCAAGGATCCCGAAGAACGCGCCGGAGAGCATCATCCCCTCGAGAGCGATGTTCACGACGCCGCTACGCTCGGAGAAGATCCCGCCGAGGGCGGCGAAGGTGAGCGGCGTGGCGTAGCGCAGCATCGAGGCGAGCAGCGCCGACCAGATCACGACCACGTCGAGCTTGCCGACGCTCGACTGCAGCGCCAGCAGCCCGAGCGACATCGCGATGATCCCGAGCGCCACGGCGCCCCAGCCCACGCGCCTGACGCCCCGCGTGACAGCCCAGATGCCGGCCCCCACGCCGAGGAAGCCGCACGCGACGGGCCACGCCCAGGTGCGAAGCGTGAACGGCGGGAGCACGACGAAGAAGCCGAGCAACGAGATGGCCATCCCGAAGATGGCGATCGAGCGCGGCTCTACGAGCCGCACCCACCCGCCCGGCACGCGTTCGGCGCGCACGCTCACGCGGGTGTCTCACCCGCTCGGGACCGTTTGGGGCGCAGCCGGCGCGCGCGCTGCCAGAGGACCACGATCAGGAGATCCGCGCCGACGAAGAGCACCACGAGCGCCTGGATCATCAGCGTCAGGTTGCCGGCGAGCTCAGGCTGGAAGACGTCGGGATCGAGGTTGCGGGTCGAGGTGCCGTTGAGGAGCGCGCCGAAGAGCAGGGCGGACAGAGCAACCCCGACTGCCGTGTTGCGGCCGAGCAGCGCCACGGCGATGCCGATGAACCCGATCGTGGAGTTCTGGATGTCGATCACGCCGAGACGGAACTGCCAGCCGAGGATGTCGAGCGCGCCGCCCATGGCGGCGAAGCCGCCCGCGATCGCCATGGCGAGGAAGTAGTTGCGCCTCACCGAGATGCCGCCATAGCGGGCGGCCTCGGGATTGAAGCCGACGGCTCGGACCTCGTAGCCGAGCGTCGTCCGGTTCAGCGTCAGCGAGTAGACGACGAGCGCCACGATCGCGAAGAAGAAGCCGATGTGCAGGCCCTGGAGTAACGGGTCGCCCCAAAAGACGTGCAACCTCGCGCTCTCGGCGACGTCGTTGGAGACGGGGACCGACTCGTTGAAGTTGTTCTGGAGCGGTCCACCCTGGCCGAAGGCCCACTGGCCGATCCAGTAGGCGATCCAGTTCAGCATGATCGTCGTGATCACCTCGTGGGCACCGACGGTCGCCTTGAGGAAGCCCGCAATGCCTGCCCAGGCCGCCCCGGCGAGCGTGGCGAGCCCGATCGCCAGCAGGATGTGCGGCCCCTTGGCCATCCCGGCCCACGAGGAGCCGACCCAGACCGACACCATCGCGCCGACGATGTACTGCCCCTGGCCGCCGATGTTGAACATGCCGCAGCGGAACGCGAATGCGACCGCGAGGCCGGTGAAGACCAGCGGCGTCGCGAGCAGCAGGGTCTGCTGGAGGTTGAAGGCGGCCTCCGACTCGGCGTCGTTCACGTTCCACGGGAACCAGACATGGGCCTGCGTGAACGGCACGCGCAACTCGTGCGAGCCGACCTGGAAGAACCAGTTCAGCCCCGTGCCGTTGAAGATCTCCCTGTAGGTGGTGAGTGGGTTGTGGCCGGTCGCCGCCACGACGATCCCGCCGACGAGGAAGGCGAGGACGGCCGTCATAATGGGCGTGATCACGCCGCCCGCGCTCTGGTAGAACGCCATGCGGGAGGCTACGCTCGGCGGGCCGGGGGTGGCCGGCGGAGTCTCCGGAGGCGGCGTCGTCGGTCCGACCGACTCGCTCACGCGCCAGCCTCGAGCGCTTCACGCCGCCTGGGGCTCCGCGGCGCCGGTCATCGCGATGCCGAGCTCCTCGTCGCTGACGTCAGGCCCGTACTCGCCCACGATCCGCCCCTCGTACATGACGAGGATCCGGTCGGAGAGCGAGAGGATCTCGTCGAGCTCGAGCGACACGAGCAGCACGGCCCGCCCCTCGTCCCGCTCCTCGACGAGTCTGCGGTGGACGAACTCGATCGCGCCGACGTCGAGGCCGCGGGTCGGCTGGGCGGCCAGCAGGACCCGCGGGTCACGCTCGATCTCGCGTGCTACCACGACCTTCTGCTGATTGCCGCCCGAGAGCGCCGACGCGCGCGTGAGCGGCGTTCCGCCGCGGACGTCGAACTCCTGGAGCAGCTTCCCGGCCCGCGCGATCAGCCTGCGCGGGAACAGCCAGCCGAAGCGGGAGTCCGGCGGCTCGCGGTAGTCGTGGAGCGCCAGGTTCTCGGCCAGCGTGAAGTCGAGCACGAGACCGCGCCGGTGGCGGTCCTCGGGGATGTGCCCGAGGCCCGCGTCGATGACCTCACGCGCGCCGCCGCTGGTCACGTCCTTTTCGCCGACGAGGACTCGGCCGCTCTCCAGCCTCCGCAGGCCGGTGATCCCGTCGATCAGCTCGGTCTGACCGTTGCCGTCGACGCCGGCGATCCCGACGATCTCGCCGGCCCGCACCTCGAAGGACACCTCCTGCACGGCCGGGAGAGCGCGGTCGTCGAGCACGGAGACGTTCTCGACCCGCAGAAGGGGCTCGGCGGGCTTCGGCGGCGTCTTCTCGACCCGCAGCAGCACCTCGCGTCCCACCATCAAGCGAGCCAGCGACTCGCGCGTCGCGCCTGCAGTGGGCAGCGTGTCGATCCGTTTCCCGCGCCGCAGGACGGTGACGCGGTCGGCGATCTCGAGCACCTCGTTCAGCTTGTGGCTGATGAAGACGATCGCCATGCCCTCCTGCTTGAGCGTGCGCAGGATTCCAGCCAGCTCGGTCGCCTCCTGCGGCGTGAGCACGGCCGTCGGCTCGTCGAGGATCAGGACGTCGGCCTTGCGGTACAGCGCCTTCAGGATCTCGACCCGCTGCTGCTGCCCCACGCCGATGTTCTCGATCCGCGCGTCCGGGTCGATGTGGAAGTTGAACGAGTCGGCGAGGTCCTTCACCCGCTTGCGGGCCGCGGCGTAGTCGAGCAGCACGCCGTCGTGGACCGGTTCCTCGGCGAGCACGATGTTCTCGGCCACGGTCATGACCGGGATCAGCATGAAATGCTGGTGGACCATCCCGATTCCGCCGCGGATCGCGTCCTTCGACGAGCTGAAGGTGACGGGCTTCCCCTTGAGCACCATCTCGCCCTCGTCGGCCCGGTAGAGGCCGTAGACGATGTTCATCAGTGTCGACTTGCCGGCCCCGTTCTCGCCCAGGAGCGCGTGCACCTCGCCGGGCATGAGGTCGAAGTCCACGTGGTCGTTCGCCAGCACCCCCGGGAACTGCTTCGTGATGCCGCGTAGCTCGAGGACGGGGGCGGGAGCCGCTTCCATTCGCCGTCCGATTCTAAGGCGAGAAGCGGCCCCCGCGGAAAGTCAGGCGCCTACAGCGTGGAAGGCGGCTTGATCGTCCCGTCGGTGATCTGCGGCTTGAGCTCGTTCATCTTGTCGATCAGCTCCTGCGGCACCTTCGGCGAGATCTTGCCCACCGCGACGCCGTCGTTCTCGAGGTTGAACACCGCGTCGGTGCCGCCCTTGAACGTGCCGTCCTTGATCGCCTCCGCCGTGAGGAAGACGGACTGGTCGACGCGCTTCACCGCGCTCGTGAGCATGTGCGGGCCGAGGCTCGACTGGTCGCGGTCGACGCCGACGCCCCAGACGCCCTTCTCCTTGGCCGCGTCGAGCGCGCCGAGGCCGCAGCCGCCGGCCACTGCGAAGACGACCTTCGAGCCCTGCGCGATCTGGTTCAGCGCGATCTCCTTGCACTTGTCCTGGGCGACGAAGTCCTGCGAGTAGCCGCTCAGGGTCTTGATCCCGGGGACGCATTTCTTCGCGCCGGCCTGGTAGCCGGCGATGAAGATGTCGACCGTCGGCAGCTTGATCCCGCCGACCGAGCTGATGACGTTGCCTCCGTCACGCTTGGCCATCTCGGCGGCCAGGCAGCCGATCATGTAGCTGTTCTCGTTCGTCGCGAAGGTCAGTCCCTCGACGTTCGGGTTGCTCTTGAACGGTGGCGCCTTGACCGAGTAGTCGATGATCGCGAACTTCGAGTCCGGGAAGCGCGTGGCGGCCGTGTTGACCGCTTCGGCGAGCAGGAAGCCGACCGCGATCGTGGGGTTGTAACCCTGCCGCGCGAGCGTCGACAGGTTCGGCACGTAGTCCGAGGTCTGCCGCGACTCGACCGGGCGGCCCTCCACGCCGAGCTCGGACTCGGCCCGCTTGAGGCCCTCGAGCGCCGACTGGTTGAAGGAGCGGTCGTTGAAACGCCCGACGTCGCTGACGAGACCGACCTTGACATCGCTCGCACCGCCCGTGCTGGTGCTCTCCGTTGTCGTGGTCGTGCCGGACGCTCCACCGCCGTCGTCGTCATCGTCGCCGCCGCAGCCGAAGCTGAGCGCCAGCAGGGCCGAGGCGAGGAGCAGAGCCGCCCAGTGAGTGTTTCGCACCGAATCCCCCTTGTTCCGAATGTCGGGGACGACTCTACTCCCGAAACGACGAAAGGGCGGGCCCTAAGGCCCGCCCTTCGCTCAGCTCCGGAAGTGCTTAGAGCTTTGTCGGCGGCTTGATCTTCTTGCTGATGATGAGCGGCCGGAGGCTGTTCATCTTGGTGATGAAGGCCTTGGGGACGCTCTTGCTGATCTTGCCGACGCCGACGCCCTTGTTGCTCAGGTTGAACACCGCGTCGGTGCCGCCCTTGAACTTCCCGTTCTTGACGGCCTGGGCGGTCAGGTACACAGCCTGGTCGACGCGCTTCACGGCGCTCGTCAGGATGTGGTTGCCGAGGAACGCCTGGTCACGGTCGACGCCGATGCCCCAGACACCCTTCTCCTTGGCGGCGTCGAGCGCGCCCAGACCGCAGCCGCCGGCCACCTGGAAGATGACCTGCGAGCCCTGCGCGATCTGGTTCAGGGCGAGCTCCTTGCACTTGTCCTGCGCACCGAAGTCCTGCGAGTAGTCGACGTCGACGGTGGTGCCGGGCACGCACTTGTTGGCCCCGGCCTTGTAACCGGCGATGAAGATGTCGACCGTCGGGAGCTTGATGCCGCCCACGGCGCTGATGTGCTTCGTGCCGCGGCGATTCGCCATCAAGGCCGAGAGGCAGCCGATCATGTAGCTGTTCTCGTTCGTGGCGAAGGTCAGGCCCTGGACGTTCTTGTTCTTCTTGAACGGATCGGCCTTGACCGAGTAGTCGATGATTGCGAACTTCGAGCTCTTGAAGCGGTTCGACACGTCATTGGTCGCGCCGGCGAGCAGGAAGCCCACCGAGATGCTCACGTCGTACTTCTGACGTGCGAGCGACGCCAGGTTCGGGACGTAGTCGCTGGTCTGGCGCGACTCGACCGGACGCCCCTTGACGCCGAGCGTCTTCTGAGCCCGCTTCAGGCCCTCGAGCGCCGACTGGTTGAACGAGCGATCGTTGAAGCGACCGACGTCGCTGACGAGCCCGACGCGGTACGTCTTCGCAGAAGCCGCATCGCTCGACCCGCTCGCCGCAAGTGCGGCAACCGCTGCCATCACGATGGCGGCGACCGCCACGATCCCGAGCGGGATCAGCCTGCGTGCCTTCATGAATCCTCCTCGTTTCCGCAATGAGACGCGCGTGCCCCCAATGGCCGCACGCCAAGATGTTGGACGCGGAACTCTAGCCTGAAGTTAGGAGGCTTCGAAGCACCTTTTTGTAAGTTTTCTAAGGGGTCCCGACGCGCTCGATGTCGGCCTCGGTGACCAGCACGCGGCGGGGTTTGGAACCCTCGTAGCCGGAGATGATTCCGCGCCGCTCGAGCATGTCGATCAGGCGGCCTGCGCGCGTGTAGCCGACGCGCAGCCGGCGCTGGATCAGCGACACGGACGCGGTCTGCGTCTGCACGACGATCTCGATCGCGCGGTCGAGCAGCGGGTCCTGATCGGGGTCGAACTCGTCGTCCTCGGTCTCGCCGCTGTCGAACGGCTGCTCGGGCGCCTCGAGCAGGCTCTCGTCGAGCTCCTGCTCGCGCTGGTCGCGGCACTGGTCGACGATCAGCGCGATCTCCTCCTCGCTCACGTACGCGCCCTGGAGGCGCTGCAGACGCGAGGTGCCCAGCGGCTTGAACAGCATGTCGCCCTGGCCCAGCAGGCTCTCGGCGCCGGCCTGGTCGAGGATCACGCGCGAGTCGGTCTGGCTCGAGACGGCGAACGCGATCCGCGAGGGCACGTTCGCCTTGATCATCCCCGTGATCACGTCCACGGACGGCCGCTGCGTCGCGAGGACGAGGTGGATGCCGACCGCACGGGACTTCTGCGCGAGGCGGATGACGGCGTCCTCCACCGCCTGCGGCGAGACCATCATCAGGTCGGCGAGCTCGTCGATCACGACCAGCAGGTACGGGAGCGTCTGCTCCCCGCGGCTGCGGAAGGCGCGGTTGGCCTCGGGCAGGTTGCGCGCGCGGACGCCGCTGAGGCGCTCGTAGCGCCGCTCCATCTCGGCGACGACGTTCGTGAGCACGGCCGAGGCCTCCTTGGGGCTGGAGACGACCGGCGTCATCAGGTGCGGGATCCGCTCGTAGTACGAGAGCTCGATCCGCTTCGGGTCGATCAGGATCATGCGCACGTCGTCCGGCGTCGAGCGCAGCAAGATCGAGGTCAGCATCGTGTTCACGCAGCCGGACTTGCCCGAGCCGGTCGTGCCGGCGAGCAGGACGTGCGGCATCCGAGCCAGGTCGGTCCAGACGGCGTTGCCCGAAATGTCCTTGCCGAGCCACACCGCCAGCGGGCTCGAGCCGGCCGGGAGGTCGTCGAAGATGTCGCCGAGCGTGACGAGGTTCGGGCTGAGGTTCGGCACCTCCACGCCGACCGCCTGCTTGCCCGGAATCGGCGCCAGGATGCGGATCTCCGTCGTCGCGAGCGCGTACGAGAGGTCGTCCTTCAGCGCCGAGACCTTGGACATCTTCGTCCCGGGCGCGAGCTTCAGCTCGTAGCGGGTGACCCGCGGGCCGGAGATCTCTCCCATGACCGTCGCCTCGATGCCGAAGTGCGCCAGCGCCTGTACGAGTGCCTCGGCGACCTGCGCACCTGCCTGGGCGTTCTTGGGCGTGTGCTTCGTCGAGCGGCGCAGCAGGGCGCGCTCTGGGAGCCGGTAAACGCCTGTCGTCGCGACGGCCTCCGACTCGAACAGCTGCTCCTGCGAGGAATCCTCCTCGGGATCGGGCACGAGCTGCGGCGGTGAGCTGCCGACGACGTCGGGGAACTCGGAGACGGCGTCCACCGGGGGCGCGTGCGGCTCGGTGAGCGTCGGCAGCGGCGTCACGGGTGCGAGCGATCGCTCAGCGGCCCGCGGCGGCGCCGCCCCCTCCTGGCGGTCGAGAGAGCGGCGCGCCGCGGTGCCCGCCCGCCGCACGGCGCTCCCCGAGTGCCTCAACAGTGCGCCGAGCGACGCTCCGGTGACCAGCAGGCCGCCGAAGACGAGTGCGGTGGCGCCGAGAATGAGCGCCCCCGTGCTGCCGAGCAGCCGGGCGACGATGCTCTCGAGCGCGTCACCCGCGTACCCGCCCCAGTCGCCGCCGAGGACGAGCAAGAGGCCCGTCGAGGCGATGAGGATGCCCGTGCGGAACGGGCGGACGTCGACGAGCTCGCTACGCCCGACCATCAGGGCGCCGAGCGCGACGAGCCCGACCGGCAGCGCGTAGGCCGCGTAGCCGAGGAGCTCGCGGAGGCCGTCGGCGATCCAGCCGCCGACCTGACCGCCGTCCCAGCCGAGGTAGAGGAGGACGGCGAGGAAGAGGCCGACGGCGACGAGGCCGAGGCCGATCAGCTCGGGGTGCTGGTGCCGCCGCTCGGACGCGCGCGAGGTCCTTCGCTTCTTCACGCGCGACGGCGTGCGCGGTCTCAGGGTGCGTCGTTTCCGGCGCTTCGCCATGGGCGTCCGTTCGACGCCCCTTCGCCTACCCCTCTCGCCTGCGCTCGACGGCGCGCTCGAAGACGCCCGGTGTGACGCTGCCCTCGGGCATCCCGGTCTCGGGTGGGTAGTAGACGATCAGCTCGTCGAAGCCCGCCCCCGACCACCGCTTGACGAGGTCCTCGAAGGCGTCTTCGGAGCGCCACGGCGTCTCGCCGACGAACGGGTGGCCGATCAGGATCGAGCGGGTCAGCGTAGCCGGGTCGCGGCCGTGCTCCACACAGAGTGCCGTGAGACGCCCGTTCCGCTCCTGCGAGCGGCGCACCGCGTCTTCCGGGCCGAGGCTCCGGCCGCCGTAGGTGTTCCAGCGGTCCGCGTAGCGGACCGCCAGGCGGAGCACCGTGTCGCTCTGGCCGCCGATCGTCAGCGGGATCCGCGGCTGGACGGGCCGCGGCGCGAGCGACTCGTCGCCGAGGACGCCGACGACGCGGTCGACGAACTCGCCGAAGGAGCCCGCCGGCTCTCCCGCCAGCTCGCGGTCGAAGGGCGCCCCACCCGCGCCCAGCGCAAGCTCGGCCCGGCCGGCGGAGACGTGGTCGAGCGTGATCGCAGCCTTCGCGAGCGCTGCGGGGTTGCGCAGCACCATCGAGCTGACGAGCGCACCGACCCGTGCGCGCTCCGTCGCGGCGGCCAGGGCGGGCAGGCACGTCCACCCGTCGAACCACGGGCGGTGCGTGCGCATCGGGTTCGCCAGGTGGTCGGCGATCCACAGCGAGTCGAGCCCGAGGCCGTCGAGGTAGCGCCAGCTCTCGAGCAGCTCGTCCCATGGGCGGTTCTGCAGCGTGATCGCCCCGAGCCTCATCCCAGCGACTCGATCCGCTCGAGCAGGAGCTGGACGAAGGCCTCACCGTCGACGCCGACCGCGACGTGCGACGTTCGGTTCGTTCCCCGTGCGCCGCCAGAGGTCGACGACGGTGCGCCCGCGGCAGAGCTCCGACTCGCAGTCGATCGCCACGTGGCGGTGCTGAAGCTCGAGCAGCTCGGGGCGGATGACGTAGGCCACAGCGAGCGCGTCGTGCACGGGCGACCCTGGGAGGTCGTACGTTGCCGCGTGGAAGCGGTGGTAGAAGTCGAACAGCTCGGCCACGAGCTTGCCCGCCCGCCCTGCGCGTCTCAGGCCATCGGCGTGCTCGGGCGTCATGAGCGCCTTGTGCGTGACGTCGAGCCCGACCATCGTCACGTCGACACCGCTCTCGAAGACCCGTCTCGCCGCCTCCGGATCGGCCCAGATGTTGAACTCGGCCGCCGGCGTGACGTTCCCCTCGGCGATGGCCCCGCCCATCAGGACGATGCGCTCGGGCCGCGCGTCGGGGTTGACCGCGAGGTAGAGCGCCACGTTTGTCAGCGGGCCGACCGCGACGACCGTCTGACCCGCAGCGTGCTCGGCGAGGAACTCGACCGCGTGGCCGGCGACAGGCGAGCCCTGCGCCGGCGGCAGCGAGGGGCCGTCGAGCCCCGTCTCGCCGTGGACGTGAGCCGCGACGAAAGCCTCGCGTACGAGCGGCCGGTCGGCACCCGCGGCCACCGGGACGTCGCCGCGGCCGACGTGCTCGAGGACGCGGAGGGCGTTCGCGGTCGTCTTCGGAAGCGTCTGGTTGCCTGCGACTGTCGTCACCCCTGCGAGCTCGAGCTCCGGGCTTGCGAGCGCGAGGAGGAGCGCGATGGCGTCGTCGTGGCCGGGGTCGCAGTCGAGGACGATGCGGGTCACAGCGCGTCCACCTCCTCGGCCGTCGGCAGCGACGGCTGTGCGCCCGGCTTCGTGGCGGCGAGCGCGCCCGCCTTGCACGCGCGCTCGAGCGCTGCCTCTTGCGGCCGCCCCTCGAGCAGCGAGACGACGAGGCATGCCGTGAACGCGTCGCCGGCGGCGGTTCCGTCGACCGCGTCCACCCGCGGTGCGGCCGCGCGGGCGACCTCGTTGCCGTCCTCGAGCAGGACTGCGCCCTCGGCGCCGAGCGTCAACGCTGTCAGGCGCGGCGTGGCCTGTAGCGCTTCCAGCTCGTATCGGTTCACCACCACGAGGTCGGCGCGGCGGACGAGCTCGGGCGACACGGGACGGGCCGGCGCCGCGTTGAGCGCGAAGAACGAGGAGCTCGCCGCGGCCGCCTCGACCGCGGCGACCGGGATTTCCAGCTGGCAGAGCGCAGGACCTTCGACCTCGAGCGGCTCGAGCAGCCCGTTCGCGCCGGGAGCGACGACGATCGTGTTCTCGCCAGCGGCGTCGACGTAGATGAGCGCCACGCCGGTGGGGGCGTCGACCTCGGCAACGTCGAGCTCGCACTCCGCCTCGCGCAGGCCGGCGAGCGCCTCCCCCGCGAACGAGTCCGTGCCGACCGCGCCGACGAACCGGACGCGAGCGCCGAGGCGGGCCGCGGCGACCGCCTGGTTCGCGCCCTTGCCTCCTGGCGCGGTCAGGAACTCCGCATCCGTGACGGTCTCCCCCGGCCGCGGCAGCCGCTCGACCCGGGCCACGAGGTCGAGGTTCGCGGACCCGACGACCGTCAGCTCAGGCGGCAAGTGCGCGCAGGTTCTCGGCGGCGCGCCCGAGCAGGTTCTCGCGCAGGTCGAAAAGGCCGGCCCACAGCGACGACCGGTCCGGCGACATCCGCATCCGGGCGGCCGTGCTGAGGCCCTCGAGGGCGCGGATGAGCACGGCCAGCTCGAGGTAGGCCTGCGCCACGCGAACCTCGGAGACGCGCACGCCCGCTCGTGCCAGTACCGGGCTCCAGTCGAGCAGCTCGGCCGGGCCCGGCTCGCCGTACCAGGAGCGGCCCTCGGCGCGCTCGGGCTCGAGCTCCAGCAGATAGCGCGAGAGCGGGCGCTCCAGCCCGGCGAGCGCCGTCTCGGCGCGCTCGGCCGCTCTGCGCAAGGCGGCCTGCCGCCGTCCGACGGTGCTGGGCTCCGCCTCTCCCCTCCCCCAGCGCTCCAGCAGCCGGCAGAACGCCAGCGCCGACACCTCGCAGGCGGAAAGCTGCGCGATCAGGCGCGCGGCGGTCCTCTCGTCCGCCGCGTGCTCGGCCAGGATGTCCGGCCAGCGGGGGTGCGCACGGACGGTGCTCATATCTCCACTATGACTGGGAGGATCATCGGGCGCCTCCCCGTTCTGTCGTAGATCAGCTGCCCGAGCGCGTCGTGCAGGTGCTCCTGGAGCAGCTTGATCTCGGTGACGCCCTGTTGCGCGAGCTCGGACAGGACCTTCTGGGCCTCGGACCGTGTCTCGTCCAGCAGCGGGCCCGGCTCGACGAGCCCGCGCGCGATCAGCTCTGGCGGCGAGGCGTTGCGGCCGTTCGAGTCCGCCAGCGTGGCGACGATGATCAGGACGCCGTCCTCGGACAGGTGCCGCCGGTCGCGGAGAGCTACGTCGCGCACGTCGCCGACGCCGAGCCCGTCGACGAAGGTGACGCCCGCCTCGATGTGGTCGACGATGCGGGCCCCGGCGGGCGTGAGCTCGACGACCGCGCCGTTCTCGGCCAGCACGATCGAGTCGGCGGGGACGCCGCCCTCACGTGCCAGCTGAGCGTGGGCGGAGAGCATCCGGAACTCCCCGTGCACGGGCATGAGCGCCTTCGGCCGCACGAGCGAGATCAGCGTTCGGAGCTCCTCCGCGCAGGCGTGGCCGGAGACGTGGACGGGCGCGGTCTCCTGGTGCAGGATCTCCGCCCCGGCGCGCGCGAGGTTGTTGATCGCGTCGTGCACCTTGAGCTCGTTCCCGGGCACGGGCTTCGCGGAGATGATCACGGTGTCGCCGCGCTCGACCTCGACCGAGGGATGGTCGTTGTAGGCGATGCGCGTGAGCGCGGACATCGGCTCGCCCTGGCTGCCCGTGCAGAGGATCAGCACCTCGTGCGGCGCGAAGTCGTCGAGCCGGTTCGGGCGGATCAGCGTCTCCTCGGGAACCTCGATGTAGCCGAGGTTGCGCGCGATGTTGAGGTTCTTCCGCATCGAGCGGCCGACCACGCAGACCTTGCGCCCCACCTGCACGGCCACGTCGATCGCCTGCTGCATGCGGTGCACGTTCGAGGCGAAGCAGGCCACCAGGACACGGCCCTGGCGCTGCGGGATGATCTGGCGGAACGCCTCGCCGACGAGGCGCTCGGACCCGGTGACACCGGGGCGCTCGGCGTTGGTCGAATCGCCGAGCAGCAGGTCGATGCCCCGGTTGCCGAGCTCGGCGAGCGCCCCGACGTCTGTCTTCAGGCCGTCGACCGGCGTATGGTCGAGCTTCCAGTCGGCGCTGACGAGAACGCGTCCGGCGGCCGACTCGAGCATCACCGCCACCGTGTCCGGGATCGAGTGCGCCATGCGGACGAACTCGACGTCGAACGGGCCGATCCTGGGTCGTTCGCCGGGCTCCGCCTCGCGGAGCTCGGCCGTGCCGAGGAGGCCGTGCTCGTCCAGCTTGGACTGAACCAGGCCAAGGGTCAGTCGCGTCGCCCACACCTCGGGGATGCGGACCTCGCGCAGGAGGTACGGGAGCGCCCCCACGTGGTCCTCGTGCCCGTGCGTGAGGATCACCGCGCGCACGCGGTCGGCGTGGTCGCGCAGGTAGCTCATGTCCGGGAGGATCAGGTCGACGCCGAGGTGCTCGTCGCGCGGGAAGGCCAGGCCCGCGTCGACGACGACGATGCCCTCGTCGGTCTCGAACACGGTCATGTTCTTTCCGACCTCTCCGAGCCCGCCGAGCGGGATGATCCTGAGGGACTGCTCCGGCATCAGCGAAGTGTAGTCCCGGCCGCTACGCGACCACCTCCAAGCGCTCGGAGTGGCGCTCGCGCCGGTGCCGCTATACCGCGAGGGGCTGAAGCAGGCCTAGCCGCTCGAGGCAGCCGCGAACCTGGCTCCGCTCGTCCTCGGTCGCCTCGACGAGCGGAAGGCGCAGGCCGCCGACCTCGTGGCCGAGCAGGTTGAGCGCGGCCTTGATTGCGATCGGGTTGACGACCACCTTGAGGATGTCGAGCGCCGGTGCCGTCTCGGCCTCGACATGCCGGGCGCCCTCGATGTCGCCGGCGCGGTAGAGGTCGATCATCTGCCTCACCTGCGGCCCGACCACGTGGGTGTGGACGCAAACGCCCCCGGTGCCGCCGAGCTCGAGGAACGGCATGATCAGGTCATCGTCTCCGGCGTAGAGGTCGAGCCCGAGCTCGACGATCCGGCGCGCCTGCTCGAGGTCGGCGTTCGCCTGCTTGACCGCCTTCACGGTCGGGATCTCCGCGAGCATCGCGATCGTCTCCGGCTCCATGTTGATCGCGACGCGCGCCGGGATGTTGTAGGCGACGATCGGCTTGTCGGTGACCGCGGCGACCGCCTTGAAGTGCTCGACGATGCCCCGCGGCGGCGGCTTGTTGTAGTACGGCGTCACCACGAGGAAGCCGTCGACGCCGAGCTCGTGCGTCCGTTGGGTCAGGTGGACGGAGTGCTCGGTCGAGTAGGTGCCGGTGCCGGCGATCACGGTGGCGCGGCCGCCGACCTCGTCGACGGCGGCTTCGTAGAGCTCGAAGCGCTCGTCGTCGGAGAGCGTCGGCGACTCGCCGGTCGAGCCCGTGACGACGAGACCGTCCGAGCCGTTGTCGACGAGATGCGAGGCGAGCGCCCGGAAGCGTGCGATGTCGAGGCGGCCGTCCTCGTCGAAGGGCGTGACGATCGCGGTGAGGACTTCGCCGAGCACCGGCGCCTAGTCTAGACACGCCGATGGTCGAGATCCGCGACGCACGTCCGGACGACGCCGCCGAGCTCGCGGAGCTGATCGGGCAGCTCGGCTACCCGACGAGACCGTCCGCAGTGGTGCGCCGTCTCGAGCGGCTCGCCGCGACCGGCGTCGACCGCGTACAGGTGGCCGAGGACGACGGCCGGATCGTCGGTCTCGTCGGCGTCCACGTCTCGCGCTCGCTCGAGTACGACGGCGACGCAGCGAAGATCAGCGCCATCGTCGTGGACGAGAGCCGGCGCGGGACCGGTGTCGGCCGGGCGCTCGTGGTCGCGGCCGAAGCTGAGGCACGGGCACGCGGCTGCGAGGTCCTCTGGCTCACGACCGCCGAGCGCCGCGCCGACGCGCATGCGTTCTACCGCGCGCTCGGCTTCGAGGAGACCGGGCGACGCTTCGCCAGGCCCGTGAGCTAGTCGAGCAGCGACTCGAGGCCGACCGTGAGGCCTGGAGGCAGCGTCGGCAGCCGCTCGAGCGCGAGCAGCACTCCCGGGATGTACGCCTCCCGAGAGGTCGCGTCGTGGCGGATCGTCAGCACCTGGCCCTCGCCGCCCAGGAGCACCTCCTGGTGGGCGACGAGACCGGGCAGGCGCACCGAGTGGATCGTCGGGGTGCCCGGCAAGAGCTCGGCGGTCGCCTTGGCCGTGCCCGACGGGGCATCGGCCTTGCTCTCGTGGTGCAGCTCGACGATCTCGGTGCGTGGAAGCCAGCGCGAGGCCTCCGCGGCCAGGCGCATCATCAGGACGGCGCCGACCGCGAAGTTCGGCGCGACGAACAGCACGAGCGAGCGCCCCTTGGCGACGTCTCCGAGGTACTCGAGCTCCTCGCGGCTCAAGCCGGTCGTTCCGACGACGCACGGGACGTCCTGCTCGAGGCACATGCGCACGGTCGTGAAGACCGCGTCCGGGTCGGGTGAAGTTGATCGCCGCGTCGGCGCCGCGGATCTCGATCCGGTCCTCCCGGCCGAGCGGCTGGACGTCATGGCCCGCGGCCTCGAGCGCGGGCAGGAGCACGCGCCCGACCTTGCCCTTGTGGCCGAGCAGGGCGACACGCACGCTAGGCGGCGGCCGCGACGAGCGCCGGGTTGACGGGCTCGAGCGCCGCGGTGAAGCGCTCTTCCGTCGGGCCGATTCCGGCCGCCGACAGCCGCTCCGGCGCGAGCAGGAGCTCGGCCAGCTCGGCGACGTTCTCGGGCTGCACGGCGTCGATCTCGGCGATGATCCGGTCGAGCGAGAGCAGCTCGGAGTCGGTGACGAGCGACTTGCCGAGCCGGCTCATGCGGTTGGACGTCGCCTCCATCGAGAGCACGATCCGCCCCTTGAGGTTCTCCTTCGCGCGCTCCAGCTCGTTATTCCGTAGGTTGCCCGCCGCGACGTCGGCGATCTCGCCGTTCGCGATCTCGAGGCACGTCGCGAGGTTCTCCTCGCGGGTGCCGACGTAGTAGCCGACCAAGCCGGTGTCGGTGTACTGCGACGCGAAGCTGTAGACGGAGTACGCCATGCCGCGGTTCTCGCGGATCTCCTGGAAGAGCCGGGACGAGGCGGAGCCGCCGAGGATGGCGTCGAGCAGCGACGCGGCGAAGCGGCGGCGGTCGGAGCGCGCGATGCCGGGGGCCGCGACGCACACGTGGTACTGCTCGGTGTCCTTGCGCGTGAAGCGGACGCCGGGGGCCGGCTCCTTCACGAGCGGCGAGCGCACCCGTCGGCTCCGCGCGGGCGGCTCGCCGAGCTTCGACTCCGCGTCGCTCAGGAGCCCGACCAGCCGCTCGTGCTCGACGTTCCCGGCCGCGCCGAGGACGATGTTGCCGGGCCCGAACATGGCCCGGTGATACGCGGCGATCGAGCGGCGGTTGACGCTCGAGATGACGTCGGCCCGACCGATTACCGGGCGCCCGAGCGGATGCGAGCCGAAGACCGCCTCCGAGACGAGGTCGTGGACGAGCTCCTGCGGCGTGTCCTCGTACATCGCGATCTCCTCGAGCACCACCTCGCGCTCCGCGTCGAGCTCGGCGAAGAGCGGCGCGTAGATCATGTCGGTCATCACGTCGAGCGCCGTCTCGAGATGGTGGTCGGGCACCCGCGCGTACACGACCGTGTGCTCCCGCGAGGTCGCGGCGTTCAGCTCGCCGCCGAGCGTGTCGAAGATCTCCGCCACCTCGCGGGCGCTGTAGCTCTGCGAGCCCTTGAAGAGCAGATGCTCGATGAAGTGCGTGATGCCCGCCTTCGGATCGGGCTCGTCCCGCGCGCCGACGGCGATCCAGAAGCCGAGCGCGACCGACCGGACGCTCTCGACGTGTTCCGAGATCACCCGCTGGCCGGAGTCGAGCTCGGAGAGGGCGTAGTTCTGCACCGCGCGGATGCTAACGCCCACGCCCTCGGTTCCCGCTGGATGGGCGCTACCGGATCGACGACTACCAGACGCTCGAGAGCCGTAGGCAGACGCTGATGGCCACCACGATGCTGACGGCCGTCTGAGCAAGCGGCACCGTCACGACGCATGAGAAGGGCCGGGGCTCACGCCCTTCGGGCGGGACGTCCCCCACGAGCTACTACAAGGTCTACTCGTCCGACACGACCGCGCCGAGGCTGTTCTGGCCGAACCCGACGTCGGGACAGACGATCAGCGGCTCCTCGTTCAACGTCGTCGTCTCGTCCGACGACGATCATGCGGTCCGAAAGATCGACTTCTACATGGACGGCGCCTACATGTCGAGCGCGGCGTGCGACAACCTCTCGTACACCTGCCTGCTCAGCTACCAGTGGCGGGTGGGCGCCCCCGGGCAGCACACAGCGAGGTTCGAAGCGACCGACTGGATGGGCAACGTGGGCGTCCGGTCGGTGGACCTCACCGTCGGCTAGTCCACAAACGTAAGAGGGGGCCGGATCGCCGGCCCCCTCTCTTTCAGACGTCGCTAGTCGTCGTTACGGATCGATGACGACAGTGCAGGTATAGGTGCCAGGTAGCAGGTTAGTGTCGCTGAACGTGCCGTCGCCGTTGGCGCCAGTCGATCCGCTGGGGCCGTCCGGCGTGCAGCTGACGGTCGACGCTGTGCCGCCGTCGATCTGTGAGTTGACCGCTACGGACAGGTCCGTGAGCGGCGTGTTGTGGAACGTCACGGTCTCGCCCACATACGGCGAATCGGAACAGCTCGCCTTGTTGTTAACGGTCACCGTCTTGTCGGCCTCGCCTTGATAACCCGAAGGCGTCGTCTCATGGACGGTGTAGTCGCCGAACAACAGGCCGTCGAAGCAGGCCTTCCCGTTGGCATCGGTCGTCTTCGTGACGCCGTTGACGGTGAAGTCGACTCCCGCATGGGGATGGTCTCCCGGGCCGGCCGCCGCGTGCTTCCGCAGCTTCGTGACCTCGATGGCACCACGGAGCCGCGGGTTCACGAACACGATCGGGACGGTGTTGGTGACACCAGCCACGACGGTCACGTGCTGATCCGGTGCGGTTTCGTGACCGGGCGGGGTGGTCGTCTCCACGATCCAGTATTCGCCGGCGGTGACGTTGCTGATCGTGCACAGGCCGTCGGAGCCGGTGGTGCAGCTGAACGTGGTGATGGTGTCCTCGGCGCCGCGGCTGCCGCCGATCGGTGCGTTGTCCTTGAAGAGCCTGAACACTGCACCGGAGAGCGGGGTGCCCACGTCATCGACCTTCTTGACCAGGACACCACCGCAATTGGTGATGTTCACGGCCACCGGTGGGACGAAGTCCTTCAGCGCCGAGTTGAACTGGTCGGACGAGCGGCTCTTCAGGTACGCCGAGCCGAACGAGTCACACACGGTCGGGTCGAGGATGACCGACATATCCAACTGGGCCTCGCCGAAGGTCCGCGGGTCCTGCGCGCCGATCCCGTCGCTCGCGGCCGCCGGGATCGTCGTGGTGTTGATCGAGCCGGCAGCATCGCCCGCCGCCGACAGGTCGACTCGTGAGGACCCCAGGCGCTGCCGGTCCATCGCCGGATCGACAGGGTGGGGTTGACGCCGCCGTTCGACAGGTCGTACTGGATCAGCAGGTCGCCGATGCTGCGGAACGGCGTGAGGCCGTTCGCGGTGCAGTCCGGATCCGCCGGGGTCTGGTTCGGTGTGCACTGCCGCTTGTTGAACTCGAAGTCCATGTTGGTGGTTCCGCTTGGGTCCTGGACCCTCGACCAGAACAGGTTGAGGAACCCGGCGCTGGTACTGCCCTCCTGGTACAAGCCGAAGAACTTCAGGTCGCTCTTGTTCGGCGGGATACCACCGGTGACGACGGAGGGCACCGCGGTGTCCTCCTTGGAGCCTTGGCCGAACGACTCGTCCTGCTGGCCGCTGGCTGTGTCCGCCTTACGAATCTCGGTCACGTTCGCCCAGTCGATGGACGGCGCGGCGTCGTCGACCTTGAGGTTCGCGTCTGTATCGATTTCGAAGTTGCTGCCCGGAAGGCTCACCTCGGGATGGCTTGCAACCGCCGGTAGGACGAGCACCAGCGCGGCCGCCATCAGAGCGAGTACCACCCCGAGCGAAATCGACTTCCGTCTCGGCTCGAGACGTCGTCGCATTGCTGTCATCGCACACTCCTTTGAGTCGAGGGCCGCGTTGTCGGCGGAGCCGATACGCGCAGCACTGCATCGTTCATATGCACGCCTCCTTGCGAGGTCCGCCCCCCACCCCCGCCCGGGCGGGACGGACGTTGTCCACAGTCCCTTGTGGACAATCTAGGACCGGGTGCGCCGATCCGGAAGGGGGCAATTCCGGTGTCTTGCGCTGCGGGAATTGCCCTACGGCGGGTCAGCACCTTACGGCGTGCTTGCATAGTTTTCGGTAAGGCGCTAGAACATTGAAAAGCCCTGGCTGCGGCGGAGAAGAGGGAGGATTCTGGGTACGACCCCCCTGATACTCGTCGCCGACGGCGACGGGGCATGTCGCGATCACGTCACCGGTCTGCTAGAACGGACCGGCTTCAGTACGACCGAGGCTGCAGACGGACGAGAGGCACTCGAGGTCGCGCACCGTGAGCGACCCGCGCTCGTACTGCTCGAGGTCAACATGCCCCGGCTGAGCGGCTACGAGGTGTGCCGGGAGCTGCGTGACGCCTTCGGTCGGGAGATGTCGGTCATCTTCGTGTCGGGTGAACGAACCGAGTCGTTCGACCGCGTCGCCGGGCTCTTGCTCGGCGCAGACGACTACATCGTCAAGCCGTTCGACGACGGTGAGCTGCTCGCACGCGTCCGCACTCACCTACGCCACATTGACTCGATTCCTCGCGGCGTCGGAAACGGCTCGACCGCCAATGTCGCCACGCTGACGGGCCGCGAGCGCGAAGTACTGGAGCTCCTCGCTCGTGGTCTCACGCAGGCCGACATCGCGGACAGGCTGGTCATCAGCCCGAAGACAGTCGGGACGCACATCCAGCGGGTCCTCGGCAAGCTGGGTGTGCACAGCCGCGCGCAGGCTGTCGCCCTCGCTCACGAGGAAGGCCTCGCAGATGGCGGCTCCTTGATCGATGTCCAGGGCCACGTACTGACCATGCCGGCCCTGTACTGACGATGCCGGCCCTGTAGCGCGGCTCGTCGTCAGCCGCTGGGTGAAGACGCTGAGAGAGGTCGGTGGAGGCCGCTCGAGGCGGCCTCCACCGGGTTCAGCTAGCCGCGGTCGCGTCCGCCGCGGCCGCGATCGCGTCCGCCGCGGCGTTCGCCGTCGCGGCGCGGGCGATCCTCGCGCGGCTCGCGCGGAGGCGCGTCCTTCGCCCGCTCGATCAGCTCCTCCGGCTGCACCAGGGAGCCGTTCTCGTGCTTGGCGACGAGCTTGAGGCCGATGCGGCCCCGCTGCTTGTCGACCTCCTGGACGACGACGTCGAGCACGTCACCACGCGTGATCACGTCCTCGATGTGCGCGACCCGGCCGGGGCCGACGTTCGAAACGTGCAGCAGGCCGTCGGTGCCTTTCTTCAGCTCCACGAACGCGCCGAAATCGGTCGTCTTGACGACCTTGCCGGTGTACGTGTCCCCGGGCTCGGGCTCCTTCGTCATCGCCTGGATCTCGGCGATGGCGTCGTTCGCCTTGGTGCCCTCGGTCGCGTAGATGAGGATGGTGCCGTCTTCCTCGATGTCGATCTGAACCTCGTGGTCGGCCTCGAGCGCGCGGATCGTCTCGCCGCCCTTGCCGATGATCATCCCGATCTGCTCGGGATCGATCTTGACCGACGTGATGCGCGGAGCGTGCTCGGCGAGCTCGGTGCGAACTTCGGGGATCGCCTCGAGCATCCGGTCGAGAATGAACTCGCGCGCCCGCTTCGCCTGCTCGAGCGCGTTGCTCATGATCTCGCGCGTGACGCCCGTGATCTTGATGTCCATCTGGAGCGCGGTCACGCCGTCGCGCGTGCCGGCGACCTTGAAGTCCATGTCGCCGAGGTGGTCCTCGACGCCCTGGATGTCGGTCAGGATCACGTAGTCCTCGCCCTCCTTGACGAGGCCCATCGCGATGCCCGACACCGGCGCGTCGATCGGCACGCCCGCGTCCATCAGGGCCAGCGTCGAGCCGCAGACCGAGCCCATCGACGACGAGCCGTTCGACTCGAGCGTCTCCGAGACGATCCGAATCGTGTACGGGAACACGTCGGCGGACGGAATCACCGCCTCGAGCGCCCGCTGGGCCAGCGCACCGTGGCCGATGTCGCGCCGCTTCGGCCCGCGCATGAAGCCCGTCTCACCGACCGAGAAGGGCGGGAAGTTGTAGTGGTGCATGAACCGGCGATCCTTCTCGAGCGAGAGGTCGTCGATCCGCTGCCCCTCCTTCGCCGTCCCCAGCGTGAGCAGGCTCATGATCTGCGTCTGGCCACGCTGGAAGATCGCCGATCCGTGCGTGCGCGGCGACACGCCGACCTCGCACCAGATCGAGCGGATCTCGTCCTCGCTGCGGCCGTCCGGGCGACGCTTCTCGATCGCGATCTTGCGGCGGACGAGCTCCTTGTAGATCGACTCGGCGGCCTTCTTGACGAACTGCTTCGTCAGCGAGTCCTTGACCTGCGGGCTCTCGCCGTCGACGGTCGCCGGGCCTACCGGGAACGGCAGCTCGACGTTGTCGATGATGCGGTCGAAGAGCAGGTGGCGCTTGGCCGACTTGAGCTCCTTCGAGTCCTGCTCGGCCTCGGTCAGGGCGTGCAGGTCGTCCTCGAACTGCCGGCTCACGGGCTCCTTGACGGCCTCGAGGCGCAGGCGCTCGAGGATGAGGTTCAGGCTGGCCCGAACCTGCATCTGCCGGATGATGTCCTCCTCGCTCGACTCCATCGTCAGCTCGGGACAGAGCTCGGCGTGGATCTCCTCCAGCGCTGCCGAGCCCTCGCGCAGGCCCTCGGCGCCGATGCGCTCGCGGATCCGGTCGGAGTGGGCCTCGACCTCGCGCGTGACCTCGTCGTCGAGCCACTTCGCCTTGCCGACCTGGCGGCGCAGGTCCTCCTGCGCGTCGCAGAGCTTGGCGATCTCCTGCTGGGCGACGTCGAGCGCCTCGAGGAGCCGGTCCTCGGGGATCTCGGTGGAACCGGCCTCGACCATCGTGATGCTCTCGCGCGTCCCGACGACGATCAGGTCGAGCGTCGACTCCTCCTCGACCTCCTGCAGCGTCGGATTGACGACGAGCTCGCCGTCGATCATCCCGATCCGAACCGCGCCCACGGGGCCGAGGAACGGCAGCGGCGAGATCATCAGCGCCGCCGACGCGCCGTTGATGCAGAGGATGTCGTGCGGCGTGACGAGGTCGGCGGACAGCACCATGCCGATCACCTGCACCTCGTTGCGGAACCCGTTCGGCCACAACGGCCGGATCGGGCGGTCGATCATGCGCGCGGTCAGGATCGCCCGCTCGGTGGGGCGTCCCTCGCGCTTGAAGAAACCGCCCGGGATCTTCCCGGCGGCGTACATCCGCTCCTCGACGTCGACGGTGAGGGGGAAGAAGTCCGCGCCCTCGCGCGGCTCGGTGCGGCCGACAGCGGTCGCCAGCACCATCGTGTCGCCCGAGCGCACGACGACTGCGCCGTCGGCCTGCTTGGCGAGCTTGCCGCTCTCGAACGAGATCTCCTTGCCGCCGACGGTCAGGCTGACCGTCGCCGGGCTCTCAACTGCGATGCTCATGTGGATTCTCCACTCCTCTCGATTCCGAGGGTGGAGGTTTGAGCCAACCGCCGTGGCCCGGTTCGCTCAAACTTCCACCCCCCGAGCTCGCCTCGGCGCCTACCGCCGGAGGCCGAGCTCCTTGATCAGGGCCCGATAGCCCTCCAGATCCTTGCGCTGCAAGTAGTTCAGGAAGCGTCGCCGTCGCCCGACGAGCTTGAGCAGCCCCCGACGCGAGTAGTGGTCCTTCGGGTGTGCCCGAAGGTGCTCCGTCAGCTGGTTGATCCGGCGCGTCAGCAGCGCGACCTGGACCTCCGTCGAACCGGTGTCCGACTCCGAACGGCCATGCTTCCCGACGACGTCCTGCTTCTCTTCCTTGGTGAGGGTCAACGCGACCTCCTTGTAGATGACCCCGCAGTCGCCGCACGGCGCGCAAGGAAGGACGCGCTCGGCCGCGGCTGCGGACGCCGAACAGGGTACCAAGCGTCTCAGTAGCATCGGGCGCCGATGAGGGCAGGCATCGCCGCAGGGCACCCGGCCACCACAGACGCGGGCGCCGAGGTCCTCGCGGACGGGGGCTCGGCGGCGGACGCCGCGGTCGCCGCGTCGCTGGCCTCCTGCGTGGCAGAGACGGTCATGACCGGCCTGCTCGGCGGTGGTCACGCGCTCTACCTCGACGCGAAAAGCGGCACGGTCGAGAACCTCGACTGCTTCGTGGCTGTGCCGGGCCTCGGCGTGGAGCCTCGTCACGCCGAGCTGCTCGAGCTCGAGGTGCCGTTCGGGACCGAGCTGGTGCACTACGCCGTCGGACCGGCATCTTGCGGGGTCCCGGGTGTTCCGGCCGGGCTCGGTGCTCTCTGGACGCGCTTCGGGCGCCTGTCGTGGGCACGCCTCTGCCAGCCTGCGTTGGAGCTCGCCCGTACAGGAGTCGACATGCCCCCGGCCCACGCCGCCTGCCTCGACATGCTGGCTCCGGTGATGACCATGAACGAGGGCGGGCCGATCTATGCGCCCGGCGGACAGCTCCTGCGGGCCGGTGACCGGCTGCACCAGCCCGGCCTCGTGCACGCCCTAGAGACGCTCGCCGCCGAAGGCGCGAGCTCGGTCTACTCGGGAACGATCGCCGAGAGCCTGCTCGCGCTCGTCGAGGAGCGCGGCGGGCTCGTGACCCGCGGCGACCTGGCCGCCTACGAGGGGCGCTGGTCGGAGCCTGTCGCGTTCGAGTACGCCGGCACACGCATCCTGACCCGTCCGGCGCTGGGGCCGATCTCGGCGCCGCTGGCGCGCCTCATGCCGCTGAGCGGGCTAGCTCCCGACGAGCGCGCGCTGGCGCTCGTGGACGCGTTCGCCGGCGACGGCGCCGACGCGAACGGCGACACGACCAACGTCACGGTGGTCGACGCCGACGGCAGTGCATGCGTGCTCACGACCAGCCTGGGGCTCGGCTCGGGCGACTTCCTGCCGGGCTTCGACCTGCACCTGAACAGCATGCTCGGCGAGACCGACCTGCTCCGCGGCCGGCTCGAGCCGGGCGACCGGATGGCGAGCATGATGGCGCCGATGGTGGCACTCGCGTCCGACGGGGAGCCCGAGCTCGCTGCCGGCGCCGCCGGCGGAACGCGACTCCGCAGCGCGCTCGTCCAAGTGCTCGCCGGGGTCCTCGACGAAGGCCTCGACGCAACGGAGGCCGTGGCGCGGCCGCGCCTGCACGTCGCAGGGGACACCGTCCACCTCGAGCCCGGCTTCGAGGCCGGGATCGCGCGGCGGATCGAGGCGGCGGGCTTCGCGGTGCGCGAGTGGTCGGCTCAGCACCACTACTTCGGCGGCGTCAGCGCGATCACGCGGACCGGCGGCGCGGGCGATCCTCGGCGCAGCGGCTCGGCTCGCCTGCTGGCGTAGGCAGTTCGGGCACGACCACCCAGCCGACGTACCCGCACTCGGGACAGCCCGGGTTGGCGCTGACCGTGCCGCCGCCGAGCGGCTTCGAGTAGACCTGTCCACAGTCGAGGCAGCGGACGGTCACGACGCTGGAGACGAGCTTCGCACGTGGGCGGTCCATGTCCCAGTAGAGTCCTCGAGCGACCGGAACTTGCGGTCTCGTGCCGGAACCTGTGTCTCTCTACCGGTCGGACGTGCCCGTCACGGCCGCTCGGCCGCCCGCGTCTCGTCTACGTCGCGCGCGATCTGGGCAACGAGCTCGGCCTCGCTTTCGAAGGCGCGCTCCTCCCGGAGCCGGGCCCAGAGCTCAACGAGGAGCCTCGAGCCGTAGAGATCGCCCTCGAAGTCGAGCAGGAACGCCTCGACGCGTCGCTCGCGCCCGCCGTAGTGCGGATTGACGCCGATCGAGACCGCGGCGCGATGCTCTCCGATCGCGCCGGCGTAGATCCCGTAGGCGGGCACGAGCACGCTCGCGGGCACGGCCAGGTTCGCCGTCGGGAAGCCGAGCGTGCCGCCGCGGGCGTCGCCCGACACCACCGTTCCCTCGATTTCCGCCGGCCGCCCGAGCAGCCGCGCGGCGGTCGCAACCTCGCCTGCTCGCAGCAGCTGTCGGATCTGGGTCGACGAGACGCCTTCGACCAGGGGTACCGGCCGTGCGTCCAGCCCGAGCCGCCGAAGGAGCTCGAGATCGCCCCGCGCACCCCGTCCGAAGCGGAAGCTCGGCCCCGCGACCACCGACTCGGTGCCGATCGGCTCGAGGCACTTGCGGACGAAGGCCTCGGCCTCGAGAGCCGCGAGCTCCGGAGTGAACTCCATCACGAGCACGTCCGCTACGCCGAGCGCCTCGAGCAGCTCGAGCCGGCGCTCGAGCGACGTGATCAGCTCGACCTGGTTGCCCGTGAGCACCGCCCGCGGGTGCGGGTCGAACGTGACCACCGTCGGAGCTCGTCCGTCCGCGATCGCCGCCTCGAGGATCCGCCGGTGCCCGACGTGGACGCCGTCGAAGGTCCCGATCGCGACCGCCCTCGGCCGGCGCTCCAGCCCGTCGAGGCTCCGGGCGACGCTCACGACTGCTCCACACGCGGGCCGAGCCGGGCGAGCGCCTCGTCCTCGGGGATCATCCGCTCCGGGTCGACCTCCTCCACCCGGAAGGGCCCGATCTCGGTGCGGCGCAGCGTCGCGCAGTGGCCGCCGAGGGCGTCGGCGATCGCGCGGACGTAGGTGCCCGAGCTCACGCGCAGGTCCAGCGTCGCGATGCCGTCTCTATACGCGATGACGTCGAGCGCGTCGACCCGCGACCGGCGCAGGGGCATCTCGACCTCCACCCCACGCCGGGCCAGCCGATAGGCGCGCTCGCCGCCGATCTTGACCGCCGACGCGGCCGGGATCGGCAGCTCGATCTCACCGCGGAGGTCCTCGAGCGCCTCCTCCAGCGCGGCCACGGACGCGGGCGGCTCGGCCCGTTCGACGATCTCGCCCTCGGGATCGCCCGTCGTCGTCCGTGCCGAGAGATCGACGTCCGTGAGGTAGCGCTTGTCCAGTCCGACGAAGCACGAGGCCAGCTTAGTTGCCCGACCGGACAACAACAGCAACAATCCGGTGGCGAAAGGATCGAGGGTTCCGGCATGCCCCGTCCGGGCCCCGGTCCGCCGACGCAGATCGCGCACGAGCGCGAACGAGGACGGCCCGGCGGGCTTGTCGAGCAGGACGATCCCGCTCGGCGAGAGCGCGCGGGGCGGCACTAGGACGCCGTGGCCGCGGCGAACTCGCGGCGCAGGAACTCCACGATCTCCTCGACCGAATCGTCGCTCGAGAAGCCCGCCGCCTGGCGGTGGCCGCCGCCGGCGCCCGACGCGCGGGCAATCTCCGAGACGTCGATCTCGTCGCTCGACGCCCGGAGGCTGATCCTGTGCGTCGGCCCGGTGTCGCGCGGGGGCTCGCGGATCAGCGCAGCCATGTCGGCCCCCTCGACGGCTCGGAGGTAGTCGATGATGCCCTCGGAGTACGGCTCGGCGGCCCCCACTTCGTGGAAGTCGGTGCGCTTGAGGTTCGAGACGACGAGCCGCCCGCCCTCGTAGATCTGCGCCCGCTCGAGTGCTCGCGCCAGGAGCTTGAGCTTCGCGAACTGCACCGACTCGTAGACGCCCTCGAAGACGCGGTGCACGTCGGCGCCGGCGTCCACCAGCTCGGCCGCAAGGCGAAGCGCCTTCGAGGTGGTGTTGCGGTACTGGAAGCGCCCGGTGTCGGTCACGAGCGCGATGTAGAGCGACTCGGCGATCTCGGGAGTCAGCTCGACGTCGAGCTCGTGGAAGACGTCGCGGAGGACCTCCCCGGTCGACGACGCGTCCGGCACGACGAGGTTGACCGTGCCGAAGCGGGTGTTGTCGTGGTGGTGGTCGACGTTGATCACGATCGGCGCGCTCACCAGGATCTCGGGGTCCGGGCCGAGCCGGCTCTCGTTGGCGCAGTCGACAGCGAGGAGCGCCCGCTCGCCAGCATCCTCGGGAATCTGGCGGAGGAGGTCGCCCAGCTCCATGAAGCTGTACTCGGCCGGCAGCGGCGCCTCGCCTCCGAGGTACATCGTCGTGTCCTTGCCCAGCTGCTCGAGCGCCAGCTTCGAGGCGAGGAGTGAGCCGAGCGCGTCGCCGTCGGGGTTCTCGTGCGTGGTGACGAGGAAGCGCTCGTGCTCGCGCAGCGAGGCCGCGACGGCGGCGAGGTCAGCTGCTGGTGTCGTTGTCCGGGGCGAGCTCATCGATCAGCTGCGACATTCTGACCCCACCCTCGACGCTGGGGTCGTATTCGAACGCGAGCGTCGGCGTGCGCTTCATCCGCAGCTCGCGGGCGAGACGGCTCTGCAGGACTCCGTGCGCCGCCGCGAGGCCGGCCAGGCTCTGAGCGCGCTTGCGCTCCGATCCGAGCACGCTCACGAACACCTTCGCGTGCCGCAGGTCCGTGGACGTCTCCACGCCGGTCACGGTGACGAAGCCGATGCGCGGGTCCTTGAGCTCGCCGACCGCTTCGGAGAGCACCTGCCGAACGGACTCGTTGACGCGGCGCATCCGCTCAGTCAACGGGAACCACCACCTCGCGGGCCGTCGAGACGAGCTCGTACTCCTGGCCGGAGAGGTAGCGCTCGGCGTCGTCGAGAAGACGCTCGAGCTCACCGTGCTCGCGGGCCACGCAGGCGACGGTCAGCCGTGCCCGTTGCCATAGGTCGTGATGGTCGACCTCGGCGACGGCGGCGCCGAACCGGTGCTGGAGCTGCGCCTTCGCCGACTTGACGAACTTGCGCTTGCCCTTGAGCGAGCCGCTCTCCGGGAAGTGCAGCTCGACCGAGAGGATGCCAACAAACCCCGCGTTCATCAGGTCCTATTCAATCGGTAGCTCGTCGATCGGAGGACCATGAGGCTCGTTCGCGCGCTCGTCCCCGCAGTCATCGCGACGCTTGCCGTCTCCGCAGCAGCTGCCGTGGCCTGCACGATGCACGCCTACGGCGCCGGCGCCGGCCTCGGCGCGCCGCTGCCCACCTCGCTCGACATGCTTTTCGCGCCGCGGCCGAAGGTCACGGGCCTCCGCGTGCTCTCCAACCTCAATCCAGGCGGCGGGTACCACGCCGACGTCTTCGCGCACAAGGGCTTCGCATACCTCTCGAGCTGGCACGGCGAAAACTGCCCGTCGACCGGGGTGAGAGTCATCGACCTCGCCGACCTCCGCCGTCCGCAGCTCGTCTCGACCTTCGCCGACGCCGCCCGCGAGCCCGAGGTTCGGGGGACGTGGACGGAGAAGACGATCGTCCGCGAGGCCCGCACGGCGTCGTTCACGGGCACGCTCGCGGTGACGAGCATGCAGCACTGCGACGAGTCCGCGTTCCGCGGCTTCGGGCTCTACGACCTCACCGACCCGCGGCACCCGAAGCGGCTCTCGCTGGTGCGCACCGAGGGCGTGCGCGGCTCCCACGAGATCTGGCTGGAGAACGCGCGCGGCCACGTCTGGGTCTACACCGCGATCGTGCGCTCCGAGCTCCTGTCGTCGCCCGACTACGACCCGAACACCAAGACGGCGAAGCATCCCGGTCTCGCGGACTTCCGCATCTTCGACGTCACCGACCCGCGCCGGCCCGTCCAGGTCGGGTCCTGGGGCTCGTGGCGGGCGCTCGGCATCCATCCCAACGCCGGCCGCGGTGTCTACCCCGCGAACCTCGTGCACTCGGTGATCACCAACGACGCCGCCACGCGCGCCTACCTCTCCAACTGGGATCTGGGCACTGTGATCCTCGACATCTCCAATCCGGCCCGGCCACGCTTCCTCGGCCGGACGAAGCTGCCGGCGGCCGAGGCCGAGGGGGATGCCCACTCCGCGGCGCTCGCCAAGGGCGGCCGCGTCCTGATCGAGACGCACGAGACCTTCCTCGGCGCGCCGGTGCTCTTCGACATCTCGAACCCGCGCCGGCCGAAGCGCCTGGCGACGCTGCAGCTTCCCGCGGCGCTCAAGTCGCCGCGGCCGCACGTGCCGTACTTCGCGCACAGCGTCCACGACCCGAAGGTGCTCGGGAACCGCGCATTCTTCTCGTGGTACCGCCACGGAATCGTCGTGGCTGACATCTCGCAGCCCACGAAGCCGCGCATCGTTGCGCGCTTCCTCCCTCCCGGCACCAAGGATCCGGCCGGCGACACCTGCGGCGAGAGCTCGTGCGCGTTCGTATGGGGCGTCTACGCGACCAAGGACTACGTGCTCGCGTCCGACATGAACAGCGGGCTCTGGGTGCTGCGGCTGGCTACGAAGCGCTCGTAGTCGCCGGCGCCGACGGGGCCGGCGTGGAAAGGTCGGTGCGCTCGATCTGGCGGGTCTCGTAGATCTCGAGCACGTCGCCCTCTTTCACGTCGTTGAAGTTCTCGAGCAGGATCCCACACTCGAAGCCCTCCTGGACCTCGCGCACGTCGTCCTTGAAGCGCTTGAGCTGTGCGATCCCGGTCTCCTGGATCACCGTCCCGTCGCGCACGACGCGTACCTGCGCGTTGCGGCGCACGACGCCGTTGGTGACGTAGGAGCCGGCGATCGTCCCGAGCCGCGAGACGCGGAACAGCTGGCGGACCTCGACCTCCCCGATCGTCTCCTCGACCTGCGTCGGCTTGAGCATGCCGACGAGCGCCTGCTCGATGTCCTCGGTGAGCTGGTAGATGACCCGATAGGTGCGGATCTCGACGCCCTCGCGCTCGGCCAGCGCGCGCGCCTCGGCGTTGGGCCGCACGTTGAAGCCGACGATCATCGCGGTCGACGCCGAGGCGAGCATGACGTCGCCCTCGGTGATCCCGCCCACGCCCTGATGGATGACGTTGACGCGCACCTCCGGGTGCTCGATCTTCGCGAGCTCGCCCACCGCGGCCTCGACCGAGCCGACGACGTCGCCCTTGAGCACGAGGTTCAGATCCTGTGCGACGCCCTCCTGAAGCTGCGTGAAGACGTCCTCGAGCCGCGTGCGGCGCTTCGTCTGCTGCGCGAGCTGCTCGCGGCGCAGGCGCTCGCCCCGCGTGTTCGCCGAGTGGCGCGCGGCGCGCTCGTTCTCGACGACGCGGGCGTGCTCGCCGGCCGACGGCGGCTTGTCGAACCCGAGGATCTCGACCGGCTCGCCCGGCCGCGCCTCGCGGAGCTTCTCGCCGCGGTAGTTGTAGAGCGCGCGCACCTTGCCCCACGCGTCGCCCGCGACGATCGCGTCGCCGACCCTCAGTGTGCCGCGATGGACGAGCATCGTGGCGACCGGGCCGCGGCCGACGTCGAGCCTGGACTCGATGATCGGGCCGGAGGCCTCGGCGTTGGGGTTCGCCTTGAGCTCGAGCTCGGCGTCGGCGACGAGGAGGATGCGCTCGAGCAGGTCGTCGAGGTTCTGGCCCTGCTTGGCCGAGACCTCGGAGTACTGCGTCGTGCCGCCCCAGTCCTCGGGCTGCAGCTCCTCGGCCGCGAGCTCGGTCTTGACGCGGTCGGTATTGGCGGCAGGAAGGTCGATCTTGTTGACGGCGACGACGATCGGCACCTCGGCCGCGCGCGCGTGGGAGATCGACTCCTTCGTCTGCGGCATGACGCCGTCGTCGGCTGCCACCACGAGCACGGCGATGTCCGTGACCTTCGCGCCGCGGGCGCGCATGGCGGTGAACGCCTCGTGGCCCGGGGTGTCGAGGAAGGTGATCTTGCGGCCGTCGTGCTCGGCCTGGTACGCGCCGATGTGCTGCGTGATCCCGCCCGCCTCGGTCTCGACGACCGAGGTCTCGCGGATCGCGTCGAGCAACGTGGTCTTGCCGTGATCGACGTGGCCCATGATCGTGACGACCGGCGGGCGGTCCTGGAGGTCCTTCTCGTCGTCCTCGTAGACCTCGACCTCCTCCTCCTCGTCCGCAGCGCGCTTGATGTTGACCTCGCGGTCGACCTCGCTCGCGATCAGCTGGACGGCGTCGTCGGGGAGCGACTGCGTGATCGTCACCATCTCCCCGACGCCCATCATGATCTTGATGATCTGGGCGACCGGGATGCCGAGCGCCTGCGAGAGGTCCTTGACCGTGACGCCCGACGGGACCGTGACCGGCCCGGTCGGAGCCGCGACGGGCTGCTGCTGCTTCGGCCGCTGCTCGGTGCGGTCGCGCGCCTGGCGCGAGTCCTGACGCGGCCTCGCGGCGCCCGTGTCGATGACGACGCGGCGCTTGCGCCGCGCGCCGCCCGACCCGCCGCGAGGGCGGACTGGGCGATTCGGTCTGTTTCCGCCGGATTCGTTTGCCATGGCTATCCGCGATTGTAGAGGGCCGTCAGTGCCGGATCGATCTTCACGGTGCGCCGCAGGGTGCGATTGAAGGCCCGCGTCGTGGCCGCCCGCTCGAAGCAGGAGAGCCGCTTGCACGTATAGACGCCGCGGCCTTCCTCGCCCTTGCCGCGGACGAGCATGCCCGCCCGCTCGACGAAGCGGTAGAGCTCGGCCTTCGGCGCCTTGCGCCCACAGCCCGCACAGGTGCGGATCGCTTCCGTCACGCGGACTTCTCGTCCTCCTCCTGCTGGGCCGGCTCGGGCTCCTCCGGGACGGCCTCGGCCGCGACGCCGGCCGGCTCCTCGGTCTCGTCGACCTCGGCTGTGGCACCGTCGCCGTTGGTGTCGGGGGTGACGACGCCGATCACGTTGACCGGCTCTCCTGCAGCCTCGCGCGCGGCCAGCTCCTGGTGGGCGGGCACGCCGCAGAAACGCGAGCCGGGGAGTGAGGCATTCGGGCAGCGCTTGCCGTTCGAGAGGATCGCGGCGCAGCGGCCGGAGAACTCCTCCTCGTCGGCGCCGCCGCCGTAGGCCGCCTCCGCCTCGGCCTGGGCGAACTCCACGTCGCTCTGGATGTCGACCTTCCAGCCTGTCAGGCGGGCGGCGAGGCGGGCATTGAGGCCCTCCTTGCCGATCGCGAGCGCGAGCTGGTCCTCGGGCACGACGACGGTCGCCTCCTTCGTGTCGTCGTCGACGAAGACCTCGCGGACGCGGGCCGGCGAGAGCGCCTTCGCGATGAAGCGCGCCGGCTCCGTGTTCCACGGGATGATGTCGATCTTCTCTCCGCGGAGCTCCGAGACCACCATGCGCACGCGCGACCCGCGCGGGCCGACGCAGGCGCCGACGGGATCGACGCCCTGGGTATGCGACTCGACAGCGATCTTGGAGCGGTAACCCGGCTCACGCGCCACGCCGCGGATCTCGACCAGGCCGTCGGCGATCTCGGGTACCTCGAGCTCGAACAGCGTCCGGATGAGCTCGGGATCGCGCCGCGAGAGGATCACCTGCGGTCCCTTCGTCCCTGACCGCACCTCGGTGATGACGGCCTTGATCCGGCTGCCCTGCTCGTAGCGCTCTCCGTCCACCTGCTCGGAGCGCGGCAGCAGGGCCTCGACCTTGCCGAGGTCGACGAGCACGTTGTTGCGGTCGCCCGCCTGCTGGACGATGCCGGTCACGACCTCGGTGACGCGGTCGATGTACTCCTCGTACATCATCTGGCGCTCCGCCTCGCGGATCCGCTGTTGGATCACCTGCTTGGCCGTCTGGGCTGCGATGCGGCCGAAGTTCTCGGGCGTGACGTCCTCGCGCCGCATCTGGTCCTCGGGAACCTGCGACCACTCGATGTCGAGGTCGTCGTCGTTCAGCAGCGTGTGCGAGCGCTCGCCGTTCTCGGCCTCGAGCCGCTCCAGCTCCTCGAGGGCGCGTTCGCGGGCCTCGTCCAGGAGCCGCTCCTCGAGATCGGGCGGCAGCTCGATGGCGTGGACGCGGAAGTCGCCTTCGTCGTCGATCTCGACGACCGCGTGGCGGGCTGCGCCCGGGGTCTTCTTGTACGCGGCGAGCAGGCCGTCCTCGAGCGCGTGCACCAGCACGCCCTCGTCGATGCCCTTCTCGCGCTCGAGCGCGCGAACCGCCTCGATGATCTCTCGGCTCATGTCAGTCCCTCGATCCGTCGTCGATCAGATTTCCCCGCACGATCGCGTCGTACGGGATCTCCACCGGGTCGGCGCCACCGGGAGCGACCTTCAGGCCGCGCTCCCCTGCCGACACCAGCTCGCCGCGAAAGCGCTTGCGGCCGCCGAACTCGGAGGTCGTCCGTAGCTCGACCTTTCGCCCCACCGCCCGCTCGAAGTGCGCGGGCTTGCGCAGCGGCCGCTCGCTGCCGGGTGAGGACACGTCGACCGAGTAGTTGCGCAGGTACGGGCGGAGCACGTTCGTGACCCGCTCACACAGCGCATGGTCGACGCCCTTCGGATGGTCGACGAACACGACGAAGCGCTCGGGCCCTGCGAGCTCGAGTGCGAGAACCTCCACGCCGGGAATCGCCCCTTCGACCGTGGGTGCGACTTCCCGAAAGAGTTGCTGTTCCTTGTCGTGTACTTCCGCCATCCTTCCCCTCTAACAAAAATGGGCGCCACCGCGCCCATTTCGCCAAGCCGGTGAAATGTGGTCGGAGATCAGAATAGCAACCGGTTCAGTGCCTAGCCGAGCGGCCGCGGGCGACGTCTAAGAGAGCGATGGAGGGCTTGAACCGCAGGCAGCTCCTCGTCCGCACGGGCGTGGCCCTCGCCGCGGCCGGCCGTGTCGATCTCGAGGAGGTCGCAGCGGCGCCGGCTGCGGACACCGCGCTCGGCTGGGACGACGTACGGCGGCAGTTTCGGCTCTCGCCCGGGCTGATCCACATGGGCGGGCTCTACCTTGCTTCGCATCCCGGGCCCGTGCGGCGCGCGATCGACCGCCACCGGCGCGGCCTCGACGCCGATCCGGTGGGCTACCTGCACCGTTACGGCGACCCGCTCGAGGCGGCCGTGCTGCGCCAGGCGGGTGCGCTACCTCGGGGCCAGGCCCGTCGACATCGCGCTCACCGACTCGACGACCATGGGGCTCGGCCTGCTCTACGGCGGGCTCAGACTGCAGCCCGGCCAGGAGGTCGTGACGACGACCCACGACTTCTACGCCACGCATGAGTCGCTGCGGCTCGCCGCCGGAGCGCTCGGCGCGACGATGCGGCGGGTCACGCTGTACCGCGATCCCGCAGCGTGCGACCGAGGCGGAGATCGTGGACTCCGTCGTGCGCGCGCGTCGGCGCGGGCACGGCGGTGCGTCGCGTTGACCTGGGTGCACTCGGGCACGGGCGTGAAGCTGCCGATCGCGAAGATCGCCCAGGCTCTGCGCGACCGCGGCCGCCCGCTGCTGTGCGTCGACGGCGTGCACGCGCTCGGCGTCGAACCGGTGGACGTGGGAGCGCTGGGCTGCGACTTCCTCGTCGCCGGCTGCCACAAGTGGCTGTTCGGGCCGCGCGGCACCGGTGTCGTCTGGGGACGTGCGTCCGCCTGGCCGCGCGCACGCCCGACGATTCCGGCCTTCTCGGGCGGCTCGCACGGCCCGCGACATGACGCCCGGCGGCTTCCACTCGTTCGAGCACCGCTGGGCGCTCGCCGACGCGTTCCGGTTCCACTCGCAGATCGGGAAGAGCCGGGTCAGCGCCCGGATCCACGTGCTGAACCGGCGGCTGAAGGCGGGGCTCGCGAGCGATGTCGCACGTGCGGCTCATCACGCCTGCGAGCGACGCGGTCTCGGCCGGCATCGTCGTCTTCTCGGTCGACCGGCTCAGCCCGAGCGCCGTGGTGGCGGGGTTGCGCCGACGGCGGATCGTCGCGACGGAGACGCCCTACTCCCCGTCCTACCCGCGGCTCGCGCCCGGGCTCCTCAACACGCCCGGCGAGGTCGACCGCGTCCTCGCGGCCGTGCGCGCGCTCCGCTAACAGGAGCGCGGGACCCCCGCCGGCAGCCGGCGCGGCTCCAGCACCGAGGGTTCCCACCGTCAGAGATCGAGCACGATCGTCACCGGGCCGTCGTTGACGAGCTCAACCGCCATGCGCGCGCCGAAGACGCCGGTCCGGGCGACGATGCCCAGCGCGCGAAGCGCCTCCGCGAACGCCTCGTAGACGGGCTCGGCTTCCTCGGGGGGAGCTGCCGCGGCGAAGCTCGGCCGGTTGCCCTTCTCCGTGTCCGCGATCAGCGTGAACTGGCTGACGACGAGGGCCTTGCCGCCCGTGTCGAGGACACTTCGGTCGAACCTGCCCGCCTCGTTCTCGAAGACCCGCAGCCGGGCGATCTTGCCGGCCAGGCGTTCCGCGTCGGCCGCCGTGTCGCCGTGGGCCACGCCGAGGAGCACGCAGAGCCCGGCGCCGATCTCGGCGCGCACCGTTCCGTCGACCGTCACCTGGGCCGCGGACACACGCTGGACGACCGCCCTCATCGCAAGCGCGACTATGACCGATACACGGCCGGGGTCCCTCCGCTAGTTCCGTATGCGGGACGCGTAGCGCCGGCTCGACGGCCGGAGCGAGCTCGCCAGCTTGTAGTGCCCGTTGGCCTCGGCGTCGCGGCCGCGCTTCTCGAGGCAGCGCCCGAGCGCGTAGTGCGCGTAGTCGTCGGTGGGCGACAGCTCGAGCATCGCCCGGAACTCGGCCTCTGCCTCCTCGTAGCGGCGCAGGCGGAAGTACGCGATGCCGAGCGCCTCGCGGATCGATGCCTTGCGCGGCTCGCGCCGCTTCGCCTTCTCGAGGGAGACCGTGGCCTGCGCCGCCATGCCCTGCCGGAGCTGGCCGCGGCCGCGCTGGAAGAGGTCGTACGTCTCGCTCATATCTCCTTCAAGTAGGAAAAGTTCTCTCGAAGCAAGTCAACCGGACGCGTCAAGTCTCGGGTCGGGCCGATCTCGAAGCCGAGCACGCGGGCACCCGCGTCGATCGCTCGCTGGTACGCGGCGGCCAGCTCGTACGGCGGCCCGGCCAGCCGGTCGACTTCCTGCGCCACCGGCGGTCCGAGGCCCCACAGCGCGGCCGAGCCGAGACGGTTGTCGGGATCGTCGTCGACCACTCGGCTGACCGTTCCGTCCGCCTCGATGAGCACGGGTGGGCGCTCCGGCCCTGCCGGCGGCTCCGCCCGCACCGCCACGGCGCCGTCCGCGCCGGAGGACTCGAAGGCGGCGGCAAAGCGTGCGACGTCCCCACGGCGGTAGACCGTGTCGGCCGCGACGACGAGCGCGGGCATCCGCGCCCCGCCCACGAGCGCGAGCCGCACCGCGTCCCCCGAGCCGTCCGCCCGCGGCTGCCGGACGTACTCGACGCGCAGGCCGAAGCCGCTGCCGTCGCCGACGAGCCCCTCGAGCACTTCGGCGAGATGCCCGGACACGACCGTGACGCGCTCGACCCCGGCAGCTGCCAGCTCGCGTAGCAGGGTCGCGATCACGGGCCGGCCGTCGATCGGGAGCACCGGCTTGGGCCAGGTCTCCGTGAGCGGGCGCAGGCGCGTCCCCTCCCCCGCCGCCATGACGATCGCCTCCACGGCGGGTCAGACGGCGAGCGAGCGCAGGCTGAGCAGGCCGCGGGTGCGGCTCGGGACGCTCAGCCGGGCGCGGAGGGCCTTGCGGACGCGGCGCAGCTCCCGTCGGGCCTGCGTCGCGGCCTCGCCTGCCCGGTCGGGCGGGCCGAACCGGGCCACCGTCAGCGCCTCGACCAGCCGCGTCGGGTCGACGCCGAACTGCCGTTCGAGGATCCGCCCGAGCTCCGTCGGCGTGGCGCTGACCGGAACCGGCACGCCCTGATCGGCCATGAAGCCGACGAGGTCGCGGCGGGTTGCGCCGGCGAGTGCCCGCGGATCGCGGGTCAGGTAGCGGGCGCTGCGCCGGACGAGCTTCGCGGCGGTCAGCAGCACCGCGGCGGCCAGCGCGAGCAGGACGAGCAGCGTCACGATTCCCCTCCCGGCGCGGTTCCTGTCGCTCGCGCCCGGGCCACCCTGCCGCGCTCCGCCCGGATCGGCGCCGCGCGGCCGGTCGGGCCCCTGCGCCTCGCGGAACAGCTCGCTCGCGCGGTCGCCGGCACCGAACACCGCTCCCTGCGCACCACCGACGTCGAAGCGCAGCGACGACGAGGAGTAGGTGGCCCCGAGCTGGCCGCGACCGGGCGTCGGGTCGAAGGGGAGCCAGCCGTAGCCCTTGAACCACACCTCGACCCATGTGTGCGCGTTCCGGTCGACGACGATCCAGCGCTTCTCCTCACGGTCGTAGCGCCCGGAGGTGAAGCCGGCAGCGACGCGGGCCGGGATGCCGAGCTCCCGCAGCATCAGGGCCATTGCGCCGGCGAAGTGCTGGCAGTAGCCGCGCTTCGTCGACATCACGAACGAAACGAGCGCGGGCGTCCCGGCCGGCGTCGGCGGCTGCTCGTCGTAGACGAAGCCGCCGCGACCGCGGAACCAGGCCTCGAGCGCGACGACTGCCGCATATGGATTGCGCGGTGTCCCGACGACGTTCCGTGCCTGGCGGTAGAGCCGGCCGTAGGGCGCGAGCCGCGGGTCGCGGCGAAAGACGTCGGCCACGATCCGCTCTCTCCCCGCCTGCCCGAAGGCGGGCATGTCGACGCCGTCGACCGAGAGGAACGGCGAGCTCATGAAGTCGGGGTACGCGGCCTTCGAGCGGGCCAGCTGCTGCGGCGACGGCTCGGGCGCGTAGCTCCAGACCGTGTACTCGTCTCCGCGCTGGGTGCCGCCGTCGACGTCGGCGACGTTGCCGAACCAGTACGTGACGTCACGGCCTTCCGTGTCGTAGGCGACCGGCACGCTGGCGCCGATCAGATGGTTGTCGCGCAGCGCGTCGACGTGGACGAACGCGCGGCGCCAGTTCCTCCGGTTGCGCGCGGCGGCCGGGAGCAGCGGGTCGTCCGCGAGGTCGTCCACACCGTCGAGCGTCGACGACGGAGGACCGCGGTCGAAGAGATCCTCGACCCAGCGACCGCGCGTGAACGTGTCGAGGGTCGTGGCCCGCCAGTAGACGGCCCGGTTGGGCGCGTCGATCGTGAGGACCTTGGTCGGCTTCTCCGGGAACTCGATCCCGGCGTAGTTCGCGTTCCACACGTACTCCACGCCGATCGACGCCTTGGTGAGGCTGCGGACGTCCCAGGTCCGCCAGCCGTCCACGAACTCGCCGCGGGCGATCGAGGGGGAAGTCGAGACGACGAGCGCGCCCAGCACGACCGCCGCGCCCGCGAGCACGGGCTGTCGGAGGTCGAGGGTCGGCAGCGCGCGCATCCCGGCGAAGAGGAGCAACGCCGCGGCGAGGATGACGGTGCCGCGGGCGAGGTCGCCGCCTCCGGTCAGGATCGTCGCCGGCCACCCCGCACCCAAGATCAGCGCCGCCGACGCGAGCAGCGGCCGACGTCCGGCGATGGCGAGCGCCAGGACGACGCAGAAGACGAAGACGGCGACGAGGATCGCGCCGTGCATCGCGGCGTGGTCGCTGGCGCGAAACGGCAGGTTGACCTCGAAGAACGCCTCGAAGCCGTTCCAAAGGCGCGAGAGCGCAGGCCCGAAGAAGTCCTCGTCCCGGAAGGGCCGCGCATCGAGCACCGAGGCGTCGAGCGCCACATTGATTGCGATCGCGGACACGACGAGCAGCGCGCCGACACGCGCCCAGAGCGGGCGTACGAGCGCCGGAAGCAGCGCCAGCGCGGCGAGCCACAGAAACCGCGCCTGTCCCTCCCCGCCCTGCTCGAGCCGCGCCCAGAAGGTCGCGATGAGAAAGGCGGGCAGCACGTAGAGGAGCGCTGTTCTAGCCATGCGCGACCCCCTCGCGGGCGGGCGAGCCGAGCACCTCGGCGAGATCGTCGCCCGCGCGCAGGACGGCAACGGGCACACCCGACGCCTGGAGGCGCAGGAGCAATGGCTCCGTCGTCGACTTCGGGTGGGTGGCGAAGCTGGCGGCGTCCACGAACACCAGCGCGACCCGCCGGCGGGCCCTCGCCCGCTGCGCGAGCCGGTCCGCCAGAGCCGCAGTCACCGAGGACGTGACGACGACGAGCTCGAGCGCACGCGCAGCCGGCGATGCCTCGTCGGCGAGCAGGTTGGCGAGCGGCTCCGGACCGTCGGGCTCGACCGCCGCGAGGAGCTCGAGCGCCAGCCGCCACTCGGCACCGTGCGTGTGCACCTCCTGGATCGCCCGGCGGGCGCCGTTGACGACGAGCACGGCCCGCCGCCCCGCGTGAACGTGGGACTGGAGGATCGAGCCTGCGGCGCGCACCTGCAGCTCGAAGCTCGAGGTCGGAGGCGTCCCCACCTCGAGGCCTGCTTGGGCGTCGAGGATGACCGCGATCTCATCGCGGGCGGCGTCGTCGAAATCCTTGACCATCAGCTCGCCGCGCCGCGCCGTCGTCGGCCAGTGCACCTTCCGTAGCGACTCGCCCTGCTGGTACTCGCGGACGCTGTGGAGGTCGAACCCGGCCGGGCGCCACAGCGCGAGGCGGCGGCCCTGGTGGGCCTCGATCCCCTGCGTGAACAGCCCGTCGAGCTCGACGAGCCGCGGGTAGACGAGCAGGTTCCCCTCACCCGGCAGCGGCTGCTCGACGCGCTCGAGGCCGAACGGATCGTCGAGCACGACACGCGCCTCGGTGAAGGCGTAACGGCCGCGCGGAAGGGACTGGAGCACGTAGCGTGCGGCCAGCCGGTTTCCCCGCCGCTCGAGCACGGTTGACCGCTCACCGAGGCGCCCGATCCGCTCGACGAGCAGGACCGACGACGGAACGAGCGACGTCTCGGGCTGGAGCTCGACCTCCACGAGGACGTCCGCGCCCTCTATGTGGTCCGTATGGCCGGTCCGGCGCTCCACGCGCATCGGCCGCCGCAGCGCGCGCGCCCACGCCCAGGCGAGCAACACCGCGAGCGAGAGCCCGACGGCAACCGGATACAGGGCGCGCGAACCGAACGCCCATGCAGCGACATACGTGACCGCCGCGAGCAGGAGCAGCAGCCGACCTCGCAGTGTCATTTTAGAAGGAGGGCCTGACGGAATATCGGCTGAGTCGCCGGGCCGCGCTGCTCGCCCCGAGGACTGCGTCCTCAGTCGCGCCCACGCTACGCGTCCGGATACACGGACGCTCCCTGCGTCCTTGCCTCGGAACGACCATCGCACCCCGGCAACGAGCGACATTCCGCCAGACCCTCCTGCTAAACGGGGACGGGGGTCTTCTCGACGGCGTCGCGGACGAGCTCGGCGCCCGACAACCCCGCGGCGCGCGCCTCGGGCGCAAGGATGAGCCGGTGGGCGAGGACCGCCTCGGCGACGGCCTTCACGTCGTCGGGCACGGCGTAGTCACGCTCGTCGTAGAGCGCCCTCGCTTTCGCCACGCGCAGGAGCGCGATGCCGGACCGCGGGCTCGCGCCGAGGTAGAGGCGCGGGTCCGAGCGCGTGTGCCGCAGGAGCGCGACCACGTACCGGTTCAGGCTCTCCTCGACGAAGATGCGGCGGGCCTCGTCGATGACAGCAAGGATCTCCTGCGTCCCGGTGACGGGCTCGAGCGCGTCGAGCGGCGGTTCACTCGTTTGCTCGGTGAGCATCTTGGCCTCGTCCGAGAGCGGCGGGTAACCGATTGCGATCCGCATCGTGAAGCGGTCGAGCTGGGCCTCGGGAAGCGGGTACGTCCCCTCGTACTCGATCGGGTTCTGGGTCGCCATCACCATGAACGGCCGGCCGAGCTCGTGGGTGACGCCGTCGATCGTCGCCTGGTTCTCCTGCATCGACTCGAGCAGGGCGGCCTGTGTCTTCGGCGAGGCGCGGTTGATCTCGTCGACGAGCAGCAGGTTGGTGAAGACCGGGCCCGGACGGAACTCGAAAGCGTTCGACTTCTGGTTGAAGACGTTGACGCCGGTCACGTCCGAGGGCAGCAGGTCGGGGGTGAACTGCAGCCGTGAGAACCTGCAGTCGAGCGAGCGCGAGAGCGCCTTCGCGAGCATCGTCTTCCCCACTCCCGGGAAGTCCTCGATGATCAGGTGCCCCTCGCTGACGAGGCAGAGGACGCACATGCGCAGCGTCTCCTCGGGCGCGTGCACGACGCGCGCGAGGTTCTCCGTGAGGGAGCGGAGGACGGCCGAGGCCGACGTGGCGGCGACGCGCTCCCTACCGGCTTCCATCTCGCTCCTCCAGGAGGCGCTCGACCTCGTCGAGCACGGCTGCCGCGATCTGGTGCTTCGGCGCGCGTCCGACCGCGCGCTCACCGACAGCGCTCACCAGCACGACCTCGTTCTCGGTCGCGTCGAAGCCGATGTCATCGCGGGACACGTCGTTGTAGACGATCAGGTCCACCTCTTTGTTACTGCGTTTTGCGCGCGCTCGTTCCAGACCGTTCCCCCCGGCCTCCGCCGCGAAGCCTACGAGCAACTGCCCGTTCCGGCGGGTCCTGCCGAGCTCAGCGAGTACGTCGCGGGTCGGCTCGAGCGACACCGCCCAGGCCTTCCCGTCCTTCGGGCGCTTGTCCTCGCGGGTCTCCGTCGGACGGTAGTCCGCCACCGCCGCGGCCATCACGACCAGGTCGGCGTCGGACCGCCCGAGCACCTCGCGTGCGACGTCCTCCGCCGTCGGTGCCGAGACGAGCTCGATCCCGTCGGGCGCCGTCACGCTCAGGTTGGAACCGACGAGGGTGACCGCAGCCCCGCGACGGTCGGCCTCCTCGGCGAGCGCGACGCCCATCCGGCCGGACGAGCGGTTGCCGATGTAGCGCACGGCATCGAGTGGCTCGCGCGTCCCGCCGGCCGCGACGACGACGCGCTTCCCGGCCAGCGCGCCCGTCCCGCGCGCGAGGAGCTCGCGGATGCGCTGCGGCGATCTCACGGGGCTCGGCCATCCTCCCCACGCCCGAGCCACCCTCGGCGAGCTCGCCTTCCGCAGGCCCGACGAACTCCGCGCCGCGCGAACGCAGCAGCGTCGGCGTTGGCCTGGGTCGCCGGGTGCGACCACATGCGGTCGTTCATCGCCGGTGCGAGGACGAGCGGACCGCGATGCGCGAGCGCGGCCTCGGTGAGGACGTTGTCGGCGAGCCCGTGCGCCAGCTTGGCCATCGTGTTCGCGGTCAACGGTGCGATCACGTAGAGGTCTGCCCGCTCGAGATGCGGGTACGGGTCGTCCTTGACCGACCGGCGTGCGAGGGCGGCAAAGGTCTCCGCGGTGACGAAGCGCTCGGCGGAGCTCGAGACGATCGGGATCACCTCGTGGCCCTCACGAACGAGCGAGCGCAGGAGCTCGCACGCCTTGTAGGCGGCAATGCCCCCGCTCACGCCGAGCAGGATCCTCGCCCTCACGTACTTAATTGTGACGCTAGCGGCGTGGTCGCGGGCTAGCGCGTGTACTCGTGCTCGATCTTGCCCTCGCTGATCTCCTCGAGGGCCATGGTGAGGTAGTTCTTCGAGCGCGACTCCACCAGCGGCGGCGCGAAGTCGTCGAACGTGCCTTCGCCGAGCTGGTGGTGGTAGTTGTTGATCTGCCGCGCGCGCTTGGCGGCGACGATCACGAGGGCGTACCTCTCTCCGACGTGCTCGAGCAGGGTGTCGATGCGTGGCTGGATCACGGTCGTGACACTGTAGCTGAACTGGTTTCGGAGTCGGTGGCTCAGCGCCTGATTCTGAAGCCAGTTCCCGAGGCTGCCAGGGCGTCGCGGACAATGCCCTCGAGCTCGTCCACGGCTCGATCGAGGTCGTCGTTCTCGATCACGTGGTCGAAGAAGCGCTCCTGCTCCAGCTGTCGTCGAGCGAGCTCGAGCCGCTCCTCGATCTCCCCCTCGCTCTCGGTCGCGCGTTCGCGGAGGCGGCGTTCGTTCTCCTCGAAGCTCGGCGCCTTGACGAAGATCGTCACGGCCGTGGGCGCTGTCTTCTTCACCGCGAGAGCACCCTCGGTCTCGAGATCGAGGAGCGGAATGCGGCCGGCGTCGAGGATGCGGTCGATCTCGGAGCGGAGCGTCCCCGAGCGCTGTCCCCACTCGAAGACGATGTGCTCGAGGAAGTCTCCGGCCGCGAGCTTGTCGTCGAACTCCCGGTCGGAGATGAACCAGTACTCGCGACCATTCTTCTCACCGTCCCGCTTGCCGCGCGTCGTCGCCGAGATGGCCAGCTCGAGCTCGGGGATGCGCGCGAGCAGGTTGCGCTCGAGCGTGCCCTTGCCCGCGCCGGACGTACCGGTCACGACGAAGACGGGCCTCTGCGGCATCCGCAGAACGTAACGGCCGAGCTAGCGGTTGTTGAAGAGGTCGATCAGTTCGGTGCGCTGACGGTCGGAGAGACCGCCCACCGTCTTCGACTGGCTGATCCGCGCCTGGTTGAGGAAGCGACCCGCCTTGACGCGCCCGAACTTCGGCAGCGCCATGAGGATGTCGAACACCTTCGCGGTGGCGACGTACTCGGGCGGACGCGCGAGAATTCCCTCGATCCCAACGCGGCCGGCCTTCAGATCTTTCTTCAGCTGAGCCCGCCGCACGCGGATGTCGTTGGCCCTGGCCAGCGCTTCCATTCGTTGATGGTGCGACCGGACGGGCGCTTGGGCCGGAGCCTTGGTAGTAACCACGGCGCGGGATACTAGCAGCTTGGCCAAACCGATCAAGCGGGTAAAAATCCCCTATATGCAGGGATTTTACTAGGCGACCGAAAGTGAAGCCCGCAACGGTCGGGCTTCGTGTGCGAGCCCCGTTGCCTGAGCGGGCGACGAAAAGCCTCTCGCTCGCAGCTCCTCATCCAGCTCTCGCCGCACCCTGGTCGGCGCCTCGGGGTCGGCGAAGAGCACGGTCCCGAGGGCCACGGCCGCCGCACCTGCGGCCAGGAACTCGAGGGCATCGCGGCCGGTCGCTATGCCTCCCATTCCGACGATCGGCAGGCCGGTCTCGCGGTAGCACGTGAAGACCGCTGCGAGCGCTACCGGCTTCAGCGCGGGGCCCGAGTACCCGCCGACCGCCGGCCCGAGCCGCGGCTTCAGCGAGCGCTCGTCGAGCGCCAGCCCGCGGACGGTGTTGACGAGCGAGAGGCCGTCGGCGCCGGCGTCCTGAACGGCCCGAGCCGCAGCGCCGAGGTCGGGCAGCGCCGCGGAGAGCTTCGCGTAGAGGGGGCGCTCCGTCTCGGCCCGTGCCGCGGCAACGATCTCCGCGGCGTCGCCCTCGGGCGAGGCGACGTTCGGGCACGAGAGGTTGAGCTCGATCGCGACGACCTCGTGCCGGTGCTCGAGTCGCGCGCACAGGCGCGCGTACTCCTCCGGGCACGACCCGCCGACGGACGTCCATACCGGCACGCCCAGCTCGGCCAGGCGCGGCAGGGTCGTCTCGAGGAAGCCGTCGATGCCGGGGTTCTGGAGCCCGATCGAGTTGAGCATCCCGTGGTCGGTCTCGGCGATCCGGACGGGAGCGTTGCCGGCGCGAGGCTCGGGCGTCACCGTCTTCGTGACGAAGGCGTCCAGGGTGGACGCGACCTCGGGCGCCACGAGCGCGTCCAGGCAGCCGGAGGCGTTAAGCAGCAACGAGCACCGGCCCTTCGACGCAGAGACGCTTGAGCTCGCCGTCGACCTCGACGACGCACCCGTAGCAGGCGCCGTAACCGCACGCCATCGGAGCCTCCCACGCCAGCTGGGCGCCGGGTGCACGGGCACGGACGGCCTCGAGCATCGGCTCCGGGCCGCAGGCAAGGACGTCGAAGCCCACCGGTATCGCCTCGGTGACGAGCGTCGGCTCGATCACCACCTCGGCGTTCGGGACGAGAGCAGCCGCCTCGGCGTGCCACTCGGAGCGGAAGCCGAGCACCGCCGGCGGCTCCCCGAGCGCGACCGAAAGGTACGGCAGCGGGGCTATGCCGATCCCGCCGCCGACGAGCAGCGGCCGATCGACCTCGAGGCGAAAGCCTCTGCCGAGCGGGCCGAGCACGCCGAGCCGCTCGCCGGGCTCGAGCGCGGCGAGCGCACGCGTGCCGGGCCCGATCGCCTCGAGCAGGAACCAGAGCTCACCGGGAGGCGCGGCGCACAGGCTCATCGGCCGAGGGAGCACGCGCTCCGGCGCGCCGAGCATGAAGAACTGGCCGGGCGTCCCGGGGTCGACGCCGCCGCGCGTCACCCGCAGGAGCGTGTACGGGCCGACGGCCTCGACGGCGAGGACGCTAAGCGCTTCGCGCCTCATCGATGCGCTCCTGAAGGGACAAAACGGTCTCGCCACGGGCATTCGCAATCGCGTGTGCGGCGGCGCGGGCTCCGGACAGCGTGGTGATGCACGGGATCCGCGCCGACAGCGCCGCCTCGCGGATGCGATAGCCGTCGCTCCGTGCGCCCGATCCACCGCCGGGCGTGTTGACGACGAGGTCGCAGCGTCCCCGGCGGACGAGGTCGACCACCGTGTGCCCCTCCCCCTCCTCGCCGACCTTGCGCACACGGTCGACCGGGATCCCGGCGGCGGCGAGCGTTCGGGCCGTCCCCGCAGTGGCCACGAGCGAGAAGCCGAGGCGGGCGAGCGCATGGGCGAGCGGAACGGCGGCGGTCTTGTCGGCGTCGCGCACGGACAAAAACGCGGTTCCGCCGCTCGGCAGCGGCCGGCCTGCGGCCCGCTCCGCCTTGGCGAAGGCGGTCGGGAAGTCGGAGGCGCTCGCCATCACCTCGCCGGTCGAGCGCATCTCGGGGCCGAGCACGGGGTCCGCGCCCGGGAAACGAATGAACGGCAGCACCGCAGCCTTGACGCTCACTTGATGTAACTGGGGGCCGTAGGCCGGGCCGTAGGCCTGAAGGTCCAGGTCGGCTAGGCGCGCTCCGGCCGCCACCCTGCAGGCGGCGTCCACGAGGTTGGTGCCGATCGCCTTGCTCGCGAACGGGACGGTTCGCGACGCCCGCGGGTTGACCTCGAGCACGAAGACCTCGCCGTCCGCTACCGCGAGCTGAACGTTGAGCACGCCGACGACGCCGAGCGCGCGGGCGAGCCGCCGGACGACGTCCTCGATCTCGGCGGTGGCCGCCTCGGCCAGGCCTGGCGCAGGCAGCACACAGGCGCTGTCGCCCGAGTGCACCCCGGCCTCCTCGACGTGCTGCATCACCGCTGCGACCCACGTGTCCTCGCCGTCGGAGACGGCGTCGACGTCGATCTCGACCGCGCTCTCGAGGAAGCGGTCGACGAGCGTGCGCACGCCGTCGGGCGCCGCGCTCCGCACGGTCTCCTCGTCGTAGCAGACCACCATGTTCCGGCCGCCGAGAACGTAGGACGGGCGCACGAGCACCGGGTAGCCGATGCGTCGGGCGACAGCCGCAGCCTCGTCCTCGTTGTCGGCCATGCCCCAGGCCGGCACGCGGATGCCCAGGTCGTCGCAGAGTGCCGCAAACCGCTCCCGGTCCTCGGCGAGGTCGACCGCGTCGAACGGCGTGCCCAGGATGGGCCAACCGGCCGCCTCGAGCGCGCGCGCGAGCTTGAGCGGCGTCTGGCCGCCGAACTGGATCACGACGCCGGCCGGCTGCTCGCGCTCGCAGACCGCGAGCACCTCCTCGACGCGCAGCGGCTCGAAATAGAGCCGGTCGGAGGTGTCGTAATCCGTCGAGACGGTCTCCGGGTTGCAGTTGACCATCACGGCCTCGTAGCCGAGCGCGCGGAAGCTCTGCGCGGCGTGGACGCAGCAGTAGTCGAACTCGATCCCCTGGCCGATGCGGTTGGGGCCCGAGCCGAGAATGATTACCGAGCGTCCATCCAGGGCGGATGCCGGTTGCTCGTCGGCCTCGCCCCACGTCGAGTAGTAGTACGAGGACGCGGCTTCCACCTCGCCGGCGCAAGAGTCGACCCGCCGGTAGGCGGGCCGCACGCCGCAGGACCGGCGCTTCGCGCGCACCTCGTCCTCGGTCGCCCCGCAGGCGATCGCGAGCTCCGTGTCGGACAGCCCGAGCCGCTTCAGCTGCAGGAAGTCGTCCGCGACGAGGTTGTCGAGCGAGCGGACGCGCGCGAGCGCCGCGTCCATCCGGTCGAGCTCGGCCTGGAACCATGGGTGCAGGTTCGCGGGCCGCCAGGCGTCGGCGATCTCGCGCGAGCGCATCGCCTTGGCGAACGCCTCCGTGAAGGTGCGCCCGATCCCCATCGCCTCCCCCACGCTCTTCATCTGCGTGCCGAGCGTCTGGTCGGCGCCGGGGAACTTCTCGAACGCGAAGCGGGGGAACTTGACGACGACGTAGTCGAGCGTGGGCTCGAAGCTGGCCGGCGTCGTGCGCGTGAGGTCGTTCGGGATCTCGTCGAGCGTGTAGCCGAGCGCGAGCTTCGCCGCGACCTTCGCGATCGGGTAGCCCGTCGCCTTCGAAGCGAGAGCTGACGAGCGCGAGACGCGTGGGTTCATCTCGATCACGCGCAGCTCGCCGCTGACGCGCTCGCGCGCGAACTGGATGTTCGCCCCCCCGGTCTCGACGCCGACCGCGCGGATCACGACGAGGGCCGCGTCACGGAGCTCCTGGTAGGCCTCGTCGGAGAGCGTCATCTGCGGCGCGACGGTGACCGAGTCGCCGGTGTGCACGCCCATCGGGTCGAGGTTCTCGATCGAGCAGACGACGACGACGTTGTCGACCTTGTCGCGCATCAGCTCGAGCTCGAACTCGTCCCAGCCGAGCAACGACTCCTCGACCAGCACCTGGTGCACCGGGCTCTCGCGGAACGCGCGCTCGAGCAGCGCCTCGAACTCCGGCCAGGAGTAGGCCGTGCCGCCGCCGTGCCCACCCAACGTGAACGCGGGGCGGAGGATGACCGGGAACGTGAGCTCGTCGGGCACGTCGTCCCAGCTCGCGACGACGGTGGACTCGGGCACCTTCAGCCCGGCCATGCGCACGGTCTCGCGGAAGCGGTCGCGGTCCTCGGCGCGGCGGATGACGTCGACCGGTGCGCCGATCAGCTCGATGCCGAGATCGGCGAGGACGCCCGACTCGGCCAGCTCGAGCGCGAGGTTGAGCGCGGTCTGCCCGCCCATCGTCGGCAGCAAGGCGTCGGGCTCCTCGCGGGCGAGCACGTCGATGAGGGCTTCGAAGTCGAGCGGCTCGACGTAGGTGCGGTCGGCGAACCCGGGGTCGGTCATGATCGTCGCCGGATTCGAGTTGACGACGACCGTGCGGAATCCGTCTTCGCGCAGCACCTTCAGCGCCTGGCAGCCCGCGTAGTCGAACTCGCAGGCCTGCCCGATCACGATCGGGCCCGAGCCGATCAGGCAGACGGACTCGAGGTCATGCCGCCTGGGCAAGGCTCACCTCCTCGACCCAGCTCTCGATCAGCGGCCGGGCGTCGTGGGGGCCGGGGCCCGCCTCCGGGTGGAACTGGAGCGAGCGTGCGCGGAGCTGCGGGTAGTCGATGCCCTCGACGGTGCCGTCGTAGAGGGACACGTGCGTCGCCTCGATCGCCTCCGTGGCGCGCACCGCGAACCCGTGATTCTGGCTCGTGACGAGCACGCGGCCGGTGGCTCGTTCGAGCACGGGGTGGTTGGCGCCGCGATGCCCGAAGCGGAGCTTGAACGTCTCGAGACCGGTGGCCAGCGCGAGCAGCTGGTGTCCGAGGCAGATGCCGAGCACGGGAACGTGTCCGAGCAGCCGGCGCACTTCCTCGATCTGCGGCGTCAGGGCAGCCGGGTCGCCGGGGCCGTTCGAGAGCAGGACGCCGTCGGGCCCGGTCTCCAGCAGGGCGGCGGCCGGCGTGTCGTGCGGGTAGACGGCGACCTGTGCACCGGCGGCCGTGAGCCGGTCGACGATCGAGCGCTTGCAGCCGTAGTCGAGCACCGCGACACGCAGGCGCCCGTCGCCGCCGCGCACATAGGGCTCCCTCGTCGAGACGGCTGCTGCGAGCGCGCGGCCCTCCATCGGGGGCAGCTCGCGGACCGCACGAAGCGCCTCATCGACCGATGCGTCCCCGGCGACGACGGCGGCCCGCATCGCGCCGCCCTCGCGAAGCTTGTGCACGAGCGAGCGCGTGTCGATGCCGGATAGCGCCGGGAGGCCGTGCTCCGTGAGCCAGTCCGTCCAGGCGGGGCCGCGCGCCTCGCGCATGATCACGGCCCTCGCGTGCGCCGCACGCGACTCGCTGCGGTGCGGCGCCACCCCGTAGTTGCCGACCATCGGCGCGGTGAAGCAGACGAGCTGCTCGGCGTAGCTCGGGTCGGTGACGACCTCCTGGTACCCGGTCATCGCGGTCGTGAAGACGGCCTCGCCCAGGGCGTACCCCTGCGCGCCCACGGACTCGCCGCGGAACGTCGTGCCGTCCTCCAGGACGAGGAAGCCCGTCATGCTTCGAAGGCCACCCGTCCGTCGGCGATCGTCAGCCGCACCTTTCCCTTCAGCGTCGTGCCGAGCAGCCACGAGTTGGTCGAGCGCGAGCGGAAGCTCTCCTCGCTGACGCGCCAGCTTGCCGCGGTGTCGACGAGGGTCAGGTTCGCAGGGGCGCCGACCGCAATCCGGGGCCGGTCGAGGCCGAAGATCCTCGCCGGGCCGGCCGACATGCGCTCGAGCAGCGTCTCGAGCTTGACGAGGCCGGGCTCGACCAGCTGCGTGTAGAGGGCGGCGAAGGCGGTCTCGAGCCCGGTGACGCCGAACGGCGCCGCCTCGAACGGCACTTCCTTCTCGTGCCGGGCGTGCGGGGCGTGGTCGGTGGCGACGGCGGCGATCGTCCCGTCGCGCAGGCCCTCGATCAGGACCGAGCGGTCCTGCGCGGATCGCAGCGGCGGGTTCATCTTGACGTTCGGGTCGAGCGTCCGGACCGCCTCGTCGGTCAGGCAGAGGTGATGTGGCGTGACCTCGCCGCTGACCGGCAGGCCTGCGGACTGCGCCCGCCCGAGCGCCTCGACCGACTCGCGCGCGGACAGGTGCAGCAGGTGGAGCGGGAGGGCCTCGTAGGCGGCGAGCGCGAGGTCGCGCTCGACCATGACGCTCTCCGCGACCGAGGGGTAGCCGGCGAAGCCGAGCTCCGCGGACACCGCGCCTTCGTGCATCTGGCCGTCCCGCGAGAGCGTTGCCTCCTCGCAGTGGAGTGCCAGCGGGCGGCCCGTGATCGCGCTGTACTGGAGGGCGCGGCGCATCAGGCCGGCGGCCGCGACCGGACGCCCGTCGTCGGAGAAGCCGACAGCGCCGCACTCGGCGAGCTCGCCCATCTCGGCCAGCTCACCCCCCTCCGACCCCTTCGAGATCGCGGCCAGGTACCCGACCGGCACGTGGGCCTCCTCCGCGGCCGTCTCGGCGAGCGAGCGCAGCACCGAGGCCGAGTCGACGACCGGGTCGGTGTTGGGCATCGCCAGGATCGCGCAGTAGCCGCCGGCCGCGGCCGCCGCCGTGCCTGACCCGATCGTCTCCTCGTCCTCGCGCCCAGGGGTGCGCAGGTGGACGTGCGGGTCGACGAACGCGGGCGCGAGCAGGAGGCGAGCGCCGTCGACCACGCGGTGGCCGTTCGCGTCGACCGCGGTTCCGATCGCGGCGATCGTCCCGCCGTCGACGCGGACGTCGAGCTGCGCGTCGACGCCCTCGACGGGGTCGAGCACGCGGGCGCCGCGAATGACGACGTCCGCCTTCGGAGTGTCCTTCGTCCAGAGCATCAGGCCACCTCGTGGATCGCGAGGGCTGGGGCGGCGACCGGCCCCTGCGTGAGCAGGTCGTAGAGCACTGCCATGCGCGTGACGAGCCCGGCGCGGACCTGTGTCTCGATCAGCGAGTCGGTCGAGTCGGCCACCGCGGGGTCGATCTCGACGCCGCGGTTCATCGGGCCCGGGTGCATCACCTTCTGGCCCGGCCGCAGGCGTTCCGGCGTCACCCCCCAGCGCGCGGTGTACTCGCGCAGGCTCGGCACGTAGCTCGCGCCCTCCTGCATGCGCTCGCGCTGCATGCGGAGGACGTAGACGACGTCGGCGTGCGCGATCGTGCGGATGTCCGTGGAGGTCTCGCAGCCGAGCGCCTCGATCCCGCGGGGCAGGAGCGACGGCGGCGCGACGAGCGTCACCCGGGCGCCCAGGAGAACGAGCGCCTGGATGTTCGAGCGTGCGACGCGCGAGTGGAGGACGTCGCCCACGATCGCCACGTGCAGGGCCTCGACGCGGCCGAACTCCTCCTGGATCGTGTAGAGGTCGAGCAGCGCCTGGGTCGGGTGCTGGTGCTTGCCGTCGCCGGCGTTGACCACGTGGGCCTCGGTCACGCGCGCGACGAGCTGCGGCGCGCCGATCTGCGGGTGCCGCAGGACGATCACATCGGGGTCGTAGGCCGCGAGCGTCAGAGCCGTGTCCTTGAGGGACTCGCCCTTGTCGACCGACGAGCCGACCGCCTTGATCGACATCGTGTCCGCGGAGAGGCGCTTCGCCGCGAGCTCGAAGCTCGACGACGTGCGCGTCGAGGACTCGTAGAAGACGTTGACGACCGTGCGCCCGCGCAGCGTCGGCAGCTTCTTCATCTCGCGCTCGAGTGAGCGCGCGAAGCTGCGTGCCGTGGCGAGCAGGCGCTCCACGTCCTCACGGGTCAGGTCGCAGATCGAGATCAGGTGGCGCCGGGCCGGCGGGTCCGGCGGTCGCAGGTCGTCTCGCATGACGTGGATGTCGGCCATCAGCCCTCCTCGGGGGCGGGGATCAGAAGGACGCGGTCGACCTCGTCGACCTCGACGAGCTGCACCTGGATGCGCTCGTCACGTGCGCTCGGCAGGTTCTTGCCGACGTAGTCGGGACGGATCGGAAGCTCGCGGTGGCCGCGGTCGGCGAGCACGGCCAGCTGCACCCGTTCAGGGCGGCCGTAGTCGAAGAGCGCCTCGATCGCCGCGCGGATTGTGCGGCCCGTGTAGAGGACGTCGTCGACGAGCACCACGGTCTTGCCCTCGAGCGGGAAGTCCAGGCTCGTCGCGCGGACGACCGGCTGCGCGTGCCGGGGAGCTCCGCGGCCGCGCACGCTGACGTCGTCGCGGTAGAAGGTGATGTCGACCGTGCCCGCAGCAGGCTCGACTCCGGAGAGCTCGGCGATCTGACGTCGCAGCCGCTGCGCAAGCGGGACGCCGCGCGTATGGATGCCGACGAGCGCGAGGCGCCCGAGGTCGGCGTTGCCCTCGACGATCTCGTGCGCGATCCGCCTCAGCGTCCGCGCCATCGCGTCCTCGTCGAGCAGGAGCTTCTCGGCCGAGGTCTCGGCAGGCTGGGGCACGAACACTCTCCTTCTCGGCCTCACGGGACCGTGTTAAAGGACGAAGCGAGCGGACTGTAACCGCCCGGGCGGACGGAGTCGAATCAGTCCTTTAAGAGGCGCGCTCGGCGGCGAGGAGCGGACCGAAGGTGGCGAACGCGCCCAGCGGCAGCAAAGCGAGCAGGCCGAAGCCGACCGACCAGGAGGTCGCACCGACCACGGCCGCGAAGCCGAGCGGCGCGAGCATCGAGCCAAGACCGAGCGCCGTCTGCTGGAAGCCGAGCGCAGCCCCGCTCCGCTCGCGGCCGGCGAGCTCGGCCGTCGCGGTGAACGACAGGCCGTTCCAGCCCACCGCGAGCGCGCCGGCGGCGACCAACGACGCGATCAGCACGGGGTCGGGGGCCTCCGTGAGGATGGCGGCGCACGCCATCGCCGCCGCCAGCGCGACGCTCAGCGTCCTCAGCGGGCGCAGGCGGCTGCCGATCCGGTCGGACAAGCGCCCGAGCCCGATCCGGAGCACCGCGCCGGCGACATTGATGACCGCGAGGACGACACCCGCTGCGCCAGGCGACAGGCCTCGTTCCTCGTGGAGGTAGAGCACGACGAACCCGGTCAGGGCGATCTGCACCGAGACGAGCAAGGTGCTACCCGCGGCCAGCTGCCAGAGACGGCGGTCGCGGAGCGGGCTCGTCACCTGGCCTGCGATCGTCTCCTCCGGGAAACCGGGCGCCTCGCGAAGCCACGTGAACGCGGCGGCCGCAGCGAGCGCGCATCCGCCGGCCAGCGCCGCGAAGGCCGCGCCCAGTCCGTGGCGCGACGCGAGGAGCGGCAGGATGAGCGCGCCGAGGCCGCCCCCGACCGGGACGGCCGTCTGCCGGATCCCGAGCGCCAGCCCGCGCTCGCTCGCCGGAAACCACGACATGACCGCTCGCCCGGTGGCGGCGTTCACGGCCGCCCCGGCCATGCCGGCCAGCGTGACGAAGACGACGAGCAGCAGGAAGTCGTCGGCGGTGGCCGCGAGCAGCAGCAGCGCCGAAGCGGTTCCGAGGCCGATGGAGACGACGATTCGCTCGCCGACGCGGTCCGTCAGCAGGCCCCAGGCCAGCAGCGTCAGCGTCATTCCGCCGGTCGAAAGCGCGATCGCGAGACCGAGCTCGCCCAGGCCCACGCCGAACTGCTCCTGGAGCGCAGGCGCAAGGACGGCAAAGGCGAAGAGCGCCGCCGCGAACGACGTCTGCGCGAGGAACCCCACCCCGAGGACGACGTAGCGATAGCGCTGCATGCCCGCGACGCTACGCGAACCGAAGGGTCGCGCGGGTGGTCCGGTCGGTGACTACCCTCCGGCCGTGCTTGCGTACCTGTTTCGACGCGTGCTCTGGGCGATTTTGCTCGTGGTCGTCATGTCGTTCGTGACATACGTCATCTTCTTCCAGATCCCGGCCGACCCGGCGCGCTTTGTCGTCCCCAACCAGAATCCGACCGAGCACCAGCTCGAGGTCGCCCGCCACCAGCTCGGCCTGGACGATCCGCTCGTCGTCCAGTACGGGCACTTCCTCTGGCGCGCGGCCCACCTCGATCTCGGCGTGTCGTACCAGTCGTTGAGGGGTGATCCCGTGCCCGTCACCGACCTGCTGCGCCAGGCGGCGCCCGTGACCGCGTCGCTCATCCTCGGCGGCGCGATCCTCTGGCTGCTGCTCTCGATTCCCCTCGGGACGATCTCGGCGCTCAGGCCGGGGTCCCTGCTCGACCGGGGGATCCTCGTCTTCGTCCTGATCGGGATCTCCGCGCACCCGGTCTCGATCGGGCTCTTCCTGCGCCAGTTCGTCGGCTACAAGTGGCAGCTCGTCCCGATCGACGGCTACTGCCCGCTGTTCGGCGAGGGGAGCGCTGCGACCGGCTGCTCCGGGGCCGAGGGCTGGCTCCAGCATCTGCTGCTGCCGTGGCTGACCTTCGCGCTCCTCTTCGCCGCGCTCTACACCCGCATGGTGCGCACCAACGTCATGTTCGGGCTCGAGGAGGGCTGGGTGCGCACCGCGCGCGGGAAGGGCGCCTCCGAGGTGCGCGTGCTGCGCTCGCACGTGCTGCGCAGCTCTTTGCTGCCGGTCGTGACGATGCTCGGGATGGACATCGGCGTCGCCTTCGGCGGCGCGATCTTCGTCGAGCGCGTGTTCGGCCTGCCCGGGCTCGGGAACCTGGCGCTCACGGCTTTGTCCGGCAACGTCGGCTTCGACCTGCCGCTGATCGTCGGCGTGGTGCTCTGCGTGACCACGGCGGTGATCGCCTTCAACCTGATCGTCGACGTGCTCTCGGCGGTACTAGACCCGCGCGTCAGGGTCTACTAGCGACCGCGACCACCCACTCCAGCTCGTAGCCCACGCGCTCGGGCAGCTCGTGCTCGGCGCGGGCCAGGCCGTGCTCGAACTCGGCCTCGTCCAGGAGCCTCAGCGTCGAGATGAAGCGCCCGCGGATCCGCTTCAGCGACTCGTCGCGGCCGATCTCGCCCCGTTGGCTGAGGCGGATCAGGCGGGGCTCGAACCCCGCGGCTTCGAGCTCTGCGACGAGGGCGTCGGGCTCCGGGAAGCGCTCCCGGTCGATCCGCTCCAGCGAAGGGAAGAGGCGGTTCAGGTAGTAGCGGTCGAAGTGGGTCGGGTCGAAGGTGGCGATCGCGAGGCGGCCGCCGGGCTGCAGGACGCGCGCCAGCTCTCCGAACGCGGCCGGGCGGTCGACGAGGTGCACGACGAGCCAGGCGAGCGCCCGCTCGAACCACCCGTCCTTGAACGGGAGGCGCTCCGCCGGCGCGGCCTTGACGTTCAGTCCGCGGGCCCGTGCCTGCGCGGCCATCTCCGCCGACGGCTCCGCACCCCAGACGCGGCTACCGCGCTCGTGGAGAGCCAGGGCGGCGCGGCCCGTGCCGCAGCCGACATCGAGCACGCGCCGACCGACGAGATCGGCCTCGCGGGCGAGCAGCTCGAACAGCTCCCACCAGTTCGTGTCGACCGGGCGGAGCTCGTCGTATGTCGCCGCTATCGCGTCGAAATCAGGCTTCGCCGCCGAGCTCATCCGGCTCGCTGAGCGCTTCGATCGCCGCGAGTGCGTCCTCGATCGAGCCCTCGGGGACGAGCACCTTCGTCGGCACGTCGTCGGTCGCGCGCGGGTGGTGTTCCACCGCCGGCTCGAGCTCCGACGCGATGCCCGCCTCGCTCAGAAGGGCCTGCAGCTCCTCACCTTCGGTGACGTCGCTTGCCAGCGCCACCTGCACCATGCCGCTCATTCCGTTGCCTCCTGGAGTGTCGTCACGGGTTCTCGCTCGCGGGGGTGCTCGTGAACGGCGCCGCCCTTCACGAGCACCGGTCCGCCCCGCTCCTCGAAGCGGATGTCGATCGTATCGAAGTCCCTGGGAACGACCGTGTCGCCGAACGACTCGCGCGCCTCCCGCAGGACCTCGCCGCCCGAGTACCGGTTCGAGAGGTGCGTGAGCGCGAGGAGCCGCACCTCGGCGGCCCGAGCGAGCTCGGCGGCGCCCCGCGCGGTCGAGTGCAGGGTCTCCTCGGCCCGTTCGCGCTCGTCCTCGCAGAACGTGGCCTCGTGGATCAACAGATCGGCGTGCTGCGCAGCCTCGAGCACGGAGGCGGCCGGAGCGCCGTCGCCCGCGATGAGCAGCTTCCGCCCGGCACGCGCGGGCCCCAGGACGTCCGCCGGGGAGACGACCTGTCCGTCTGGGAGCGTGACGTCCTCACCGCGCTGGAGCAGGCCGCGCTCGGGCCCGTGCGGGACGCCGAGCGCGGTCGCGGCCTCCACGTCGAAGCGGCCCGGGCGGGGCGGTTCGACGAGGGCGTAGCCGAGTGCCGACACGCCGTGGCGCACCGGAAACGTGGACAGGACGTACTCCTCGCGCGTGAGCGCGTCGCCTGGCTCGAGCTCGACCAGCGACAGCTCGTACGTGAGCCGGCCGAAGATGCGCCGAAGCGACCTGAACAGGTCGTCGAGGCCGGGAGGGCCATAGACCGTCAGCGGCAGCTCTCGTCCCCGCAGCGCGAACGTCTTGAGCATGCCCGGGAGGCCGAGGTAGTGGTCGGCGTGGTAGTGCGTGAGGAAGACCTCGCGCAGCTCGACGAGGCCGACCGAAGAGCGCAAGAGCTGGCGCTGCGTGCCCTCGGCGCAGTCGAAGAGCAGCCGCTCGCCGCCTCGGCGGACGAGCAGCGCAGTGGGCGCGCGCTGGGCCGTCGGCATCGAGCCGGAGGTGCCCAGGAAGACGACGTCGAGATCCACGGCGCCAGTCTACGAGGGAGGGATCTAGCCCACCGGCGTCCCTGCGGCATCCGAGATTCATCGACGCGGCCAGGGAAAGAGGCGGCCCTAACTGGCGGGCAGCACGAGCACCTGGCCCGGGTGGACGGTAGTCCCGTGGAGGCCGTTCCGGTCCCGGATCTCCCAGACAGCCTCGCGCGGGTCGCCGCCGTAGCGGCCGAGCGCGATCGACCAGAGCGTGTCGCCCGGCTTCACGACGTAGCGGCGCTCCGGGCCGGCGCTCTGGCCTGCGCGGGCGACGATGCTCAGCAGCAGCGCGAGCGCGAGTGCGAAGATGACGATTCGAGCGAACATGCGTTCGCATGCTAGGCGAACACATGTTCGATGTCAAGCCTGCGCTGCGCTGCGCTACGCGCCCTAGTTAGACAAGGAGGAAGGCGCCGTCCCGGTAGCAGAGCTCGCCGTCTGCGTACACCTCGCCGCCGCCTCGGAGGTCGCAGATCAGGTCCCAATGGAGGGCCGAGCGGTTCGCGCTGCCGGTCTCCGGATACGCCGTCCCGAGCGCGAGGTGCATCGTCCCGCCGATCTTCTCGTCGAAGAGGATCTCGCGGGTGAAGGACGTCACGGCCTCGTTCAGGCCGAAGGCGAACTCGCCCGCCCGGCGCGCGCCGTCGTCCACGGCGATCATCTCGCGCAGCAGGTCCTCGCCGCGTGCGGCGGTCGCCTCCACCACCTCGCCCGCCTGAAAGCGCAGGCGCACGTCGTCGACCTCGCGGCCCTGGAAGACGGCCGGGTAGGTGAAGCGGATCGTCCCCTCGACGCTCGTCTCGACGGGCCCGGTGAAGATCTCCCCGTCGGGGAAGTTCTCGCGCCCGCGCGAGCGGATCCAGTGCCTGCCGCCGACCCCGATCGTCAGGTCCGTGTCCTCGGCGACGACGCGGAGCTCGCTGACGCCGTCGAGGAAGGACCCCACGCGCTCGATGCGCTCGCCGAAGGCCTTCCACTCGGCCACCGGATCGTCGCGGTCGAGGAACCCGGCCCGGTACACGAAGTCCTCGAACTCCGACAGGGACATCTCGGCGTCCTGCGCGGCCGCCTGGGTCGGGAAGAGCGTGAGCACCCAGGCGAGCTCGCCGGCGGCCGCGCGCTCGAGGTAGCGGTTCCGCTGCGGCTCGAGCGCCTTGTGCACGCGGGCCTGCCGTGAGGCGTCCACGGTCGTGAGGCTGCGCGTGTTGTTCGGCGCCATGATCACGACCCGCCCGTCGACTTCCTCGATGTCGTCGCGCCGGGCCGGATTGACCCAGTCGAGCTGGGCGTCGCTGCCGTCGAACATCAGGTTCTCGAGCGTCCCCTCGATGCCGATCCGAGGCAGCGGAAACGCCCCCGCACCGAGGATCCTGCGGTAGACCTCGCGGACGAGCGGCGCCGCGACCGACGGGGCCTCGATCGTGATCTGCTGCCCTTCCTTCGCGCCGACCGAGTAGTCGACGAGCACGGCCGCCAGGCGCTCGATCCGCGGATCAGACATGCTCGGCCACCGGCCTTGGCGCCTCCAGGAAGTGGCCCGCTCGCCAGACGAGCTCGCCGTCGGCGTAGATTTCGCCCTCCTCGCGCAGGTCGCAGATGATGTCCCAGTGGAGGGCTGACTGGTTCTTGCCGCCACAGTCCTCGAAGCCCGAGCCGAGCGCCAGATGGACGGTGCCGCCGATCTTCTCGTCGAACAGGATGTTCCGCGTCCAGCGGTCGATCTCGTAGTTGAGGCCGAAGGCGAACTCGCCGAGGATGCGCGACCCCTCGTCGGTGTCGAGCAGCGTCTCGAGGTAGTCACCGCTCCGTCGCGCCTCGGCGGCGACGACGCGTCCGCCTTCGAAGCGGAGCCGGATGTCCTCGACCTCGCGGCCCTGGAAGACGGCGGGGAGGGTGAAGCGGATCTCGCCGTTGGTCTCCGTCTCGACCGGGCTGGTGAAGACCTCGCCGTCGGGCATGTTGTAGATCCCGTACGACGGCTGCCAGGTGCGGCCCGCGACGCCGAGCTCGAGGTCGGTGTCGGGCCCGACGATGCGGATCTCGCGCGTGTCGGCGAGCTCGCCGGCGCGCGCGGTCAGCTCCTCGCGCACTTGCTGCCAGTGCGCGACCGGGTCCTCGTCGCCGTCGACGTGGCAGGCGCGGAAGACGAAGTCCTCGTACTCGCGCAGCGACATCTCGGCGTCCTGGGCATGGCCGTTCGTCGGCAGCAGCGTGCCGACCCAGCGCATCTCGCCGCGGCCGATCCGCTCCCAGCGGCGGTTGACGAGGCTGCGCTCCGCCGCGTAGACCTGGCCGTGCGCCTCGGCGTCTGCCCGTGAGAACGCGCGCGTGTTCACCTCGGACCAGATCGTGACCTCGGCGTCGAGGCGGTCGACCTCGCGAAGCGCGAGGTCGGGGACGAACTCCCGCTGCTCCTTCGAGCCCTCGTTGACGAGGATCTCGCTGAGGCCCTCGAGCGCGATGTTGGCGTATGCGTGCGCGCCGCGTCTGAGCGCGGCCCGCTGGAGCGCCAGAACGAGCGGCGCCGCCGCGTCGCTCGAGTTGATCCGCAGCACCTCGCCTTCGCCGAGCCCCAGGGAGTAGTCGACGAGGAGCGTCCCCAGGCGCTCGACGCGCGGGTCGCCCACTAGCGCTTCTTCTTCGGAGCCAGCACCGCGAAGGGCTTGCTCACGAAGAAGCTCTTCCGAGTCGGATTCATCTCGGCGAACAGCTGCACCGCATAGACGTAGTACCCCTGCTTCAGCGTCCGGCGCGGGAAGCGGATGACGCTCTCGCGGTAGGCCTGGACCTTGCCGGACTTTGCGAGCACCGCGCCACGAGGCTTGGCGCGGACGAGTGCGGCGCGAATCCTGGTGCGCGCCTTGCCGGTCGGGGTGACGCGGCGCGGCACGCGGAAGACACCGGCGAAGTAGTTCGCGGACTCGAACGCCGTCGCCACGGTCGTCCAGGTGCGCGTCTTCGCCGCCACCGAGCGCTTGAACGGGAAGCGCGTCGAGGGGCCGATCACCGACGTCGCGTGCCGCCACGCGGTCGTGATCCCGCCGCAGCGGCCGCCGGTGCGCGCGATCGTCGCCTTGACGCTGTCGTAGGACGGCCGCCGGCTGCCGTCGGCCCGGACGAGCCCCGACTGCCAGCGATCGAGGTTGGGGTCGTCGATCAGGTGGAAGAAGAGCAGCGACCGTACGGAGGGGTCGCAGGCGATGAACGGAATCGCCTGCGAGTAGATCTCGGCCTGCGTCGCCTCGTCGGTCGTCGCGACGTTCTCCTTGCCGAAGTAGGCGCCGCGGGCGCTCGGCACGATCTCGACCTGCCAGCCGACCTCGTTGAGCCGGAACCTCAGCGAGTCGGCAGCGGCGAGCGAGGCCAGCGAGCCGAAGCTGCCGAACGACGACTCCGGGAAGACGGGCTGACCGGTGCCGTAGAAGGCGTCCCAGACCTCCTGCTTGATCCGGTCGACGTTCGCCAGCCCCGCGTTCGGCCACTGGTAGCCGCGCCCGAGCGGGTCGGTCGAGAGGTTCGGGAAGGGGTGGAAGCTGAGCTCGTCCATGATCGGGCGCGTGCGCTTGCTCCGCTTGTAGGCGGCGCCCATGTCGCGGATGCACCGCACCGGCGAGGTGGACGGGTTCGACCGGGCGGCCGCGTTGTCGTTACCGCGCGGCGAGAGCCCGATGCCGATCACGTTGAGCGCGGGGTTCACGCCCTTGAGCGTGTCGTAGACGGAAGCCAGCAGGCCCTCGTAGGCGCCGCACGAGACCGACTTGCCGTTGGGCCCGTACTGGGGCTGCCAGAAGCTGTTGACGTTCGGCTCGTTGCCGACGATGAAGTCGCGGACGGTGGGGAAGCGCCGCGCCACCTGCGCCGTCCAGGCCGCGAACTGGCCGGCGGACGCCGGCGAATCGCTGATCGCGCGCGGGCGTAGCGGGTAGAGCGAGAGCACGACGTTGACGCCGCGCTTCCGGGCCTCGGCGAGTGCGCGGTCGATGCCGGCCTCGAACGGGATCGTCGTCGGCGCCGCAGGATCCCACTTGACGGCCACACGGTTCTCGCGCAGGCCGACGTCGGCCATGGTGTCGTAGAAGCCGGCGCCCGCGTCGGCCGCTCCGATCGGCAGGTCGTCGCTGACGCCGACCGTGATGTCCGCCGAGCCCGGCGCGGAGAGCGCGAGCGCGGTCAGGGCGCACGCGAATATGGCGATCGTCGTCTTCCTCATCCGAGACCCCCTGCGAATCGACTCACATCAGCATCTCACGCGGTGCGGCTAGCTTCCAGCGCGCTCCTGCACCGCGCGCAACAGTGTGCCTGCGCCGAAGCGCACCGGGTCGTCGGCCGGCAGGCCCGTCTCCTCCGCGGCCTCCGCGATCGCCTCCTTCGCCGCGTCCTCCTCGAGCTCGGCGGTGTTGACCGCGATCGCCGCCACCCGGGCGGGGCGGGCAGGCAGCGAGATGCGCTCGTGCAGCTCGACCAACTCGGGAAGCGGCGGGATCGGGTGGCCCGGGAAGCCCTCGACCTCGCGCGCGCCGGCCTTGTGGCAGAGCACGAAGAGGTGCGGCGCGGAGCCGTGGATCAGGCCGAGCGTGACGCCCGAGTAGGCCGGGTGCGCGAGCGAGCCCTGGCCCTCGACGAACAGCAGCTCTCCCCCGCGCCTGCCGCCCTCGACGACGAGCCACTCGGCCGCCCCGGCGAGGAAGTCCGAGATCACGGCGTCGACGGCGATGCCCCAACCGGCGATCGCGATCCCGGTCTGCCCGGTCGGGACGAACACCGACTTCAGCCCCTGCTTGCGCGCCTCGAGATCGAGCTCGACGGCGACCGTCTTCTTGCCGATCGCGCAGTCCGAGCCGACGGTGAGCACGATCGTGCCCGGCACCTTCAGGTTCTCGCCCGTCGGGACGCTCAGGCCGGGCGGCGGCTTGCGCAGGTCGCGCAGCTCGACCCGGTGCCTGGCCGCGAGCTCGGCGAGCTCGGGGTCGTCGCTGATGAACTCGTGCAACCCGCTCTCGACGTCGAGCCCTTTCGCGATCGAGCTCTTGAGCAGCTCGCGCCAGGCCGGCGGGAAGCGCCCGCCCTGGGTCGCCACCCCGACGATCGCGGTCGTCGGGTTGAAGCAGAGGGCGTCGTTGACGGTCCCGACGACCGGGATGCCGTCCATCGTCTCCCCGGCCCGCGTCGAGTCGAGCACCGCGACCACAGGGTGCGGCGAGTAGCGGATGACCCCGCGCGCCGTCTTCCCGTAGTGGGGATCGCCGCTCTTGCCCTCAGCGAGGACTAAGTACCGTTTCCGTGACTCCAAGACCTGGTGCCGAGGACGGTGTCTGGACGCCGTCGACGAGCTGCACGCCCGGCCACGGGTCGTTCGCGAGCAGGAGGTTGCCGTCGAGGTCGACGTGGTCGCAGAGGCTTGCGATCTGGCAGCCGGCGGAGATGCCGAGGCCGGACTCGACCATGCAGCCGAGCATCACGCCGAGCCCGAGCGCGCGCGCCGCGTGCGCCATCCGCACGGCCTCGCGGATCCCGCCGGACTTCGCGAGCTTGATGTTGATCCCGTGCGCGCGCTCGGCGCAGTCGGCGACATCGCCGAGCGTGTGGCAGTCCTCGTCGACGTAGATCGGGAGCGGCGAGCGCGCCTTGAGCTCGGGCCCGCCGGGGTCTCCCGCCGGGAGCGGCTGCTCGCAGTACTCGACGCCGAGCTCGGCGAGCTGCGGAAGCGCGTCCAACGCCTGCTCGAGCGACCAGGCCTCGTTGACGTCCACCTGGAGCGGGACGTCCGCGACGCCCCGGACCGCGCGCACGCGCTCGACGTCGAGCCCGTCGCCGCCGCCGATCTTCAGCTTCAGGCGCTTGAAGCGGCCGGCGACTCGCTCCGCCCTCCGCCCCATGTCGTCGGGATCGCCGAGCCAGACGGTCCAGCTCGTCGGCGGCCCGGTCTGCGGCAGCCCGAGGAGGCGCCAGACCGGGACGCCGAGCAGCTTCCCGCACAGGTCGTACAGCGCGGCGTCGATCGCCGCCTTCGCCGCCTGCTCTCCGGGCCGCTCGGCGAAGCGTGATTCGATCTCCTCGAGCGCGAACGGATCGTCGCCGAGGAGCTCGCCGGCCTCGTCGAGGAACGCCAGCGTCGACGCCGCCGACTCGTCGTAGTGCTCGATCGGCGCGGCCTCGCCGTAACCGGTCTGCCCTTCGTGCGTGATCCCGACGTGGACGACCTCGGCCTCGTCCTCGGACCCGCGCGAGATCGTGAACGTCTCGGCGAGCGTGAGCGTCGCCTTCCTGGCGGTCAGCTCCACGATATTGGAAACTTCATCGGAACCGGGTTAGGATCTCGCGCGGCATTCGTCTGGGGAACTCTAGAAGGGGGACAAGGATGAAGGTGGTTCGAGTTCGCCGTAGGCACGCGCTGCTGTTCGCCCTGGCAGCGGCAACGGCGGTCTACATGAGCTTTGCGGTCTCGCCGGCGGCGGCCGTGCCCGTGAGCGGCGCGACGGTGAGCAGTGAGCTCTGCGGCTTCAGCAGCGTCGAGGCGCTCGCGACGAGCACCACGGCGCGCGGCATCGACAAGGCCCGTGAGCCCGAGCTGAGCGAGATCGCCGAGGAGGTGCCGGAGAGCGCAAAGGGCAAGGGCGGCAAGCGCTTCGCCGCCACGATCCCCGTGTACATCCACGTGATCACGGCCGGCGCGACCGGGAACGTCTCGCAGACGACGATCGACGAGCAGATGGGGGCGTTGAACCTGTCGTACGGCGGCTTCTACGGCGGAGCCAACACCGGCTTCTCGTTCCGGCTCGCCGGCGTCACGCGCACGGACAACGCGGCCTGGCACTTCATGAGGGCAGGCTCGAACGACGAACGTGCCGCAAAGCGCGCGCTCCACCAAGGTGGGACGAATGCGCTGAACATCTACACGGTCGACGGGGGCGCGTTCCTCGGGTGGGCCTACTACCCGAAGACCGCCAAGAACCGGCTGTATCTCGACGGGATCGTCATCGATTACCGGTCGATGCCGGGCGGTCCGTACGGCTCGCAGTTCAGCCTCGGCTTCACGGTGACCCACGAGGCGGGTCACTGGCTGAACCTGGCACACACGTTCGAACGGGGTGCAGCGAGCACGGCGACCAGGTGACCGACACGCCGCCGGAGCGGACCCCGACGTCCGGCTGCCCGCTGGGCAAGGACACGTGCACGGATCCGGGCGCCGACCCGATCCGAAACTACATGGACTACTCGTGGGACTCCTGCTACACGGAGTTCACGCCTGGTCAGACGACCCGCATGCAGGACGCATACCTCTTCTTCCGCGCGTGCCAGCAGCGAAGCGGAGAACGTACGTGAAGCGATTCCTGATCCTCCTGACCATCACGTCCTGGCGGTGGCGGCGGCGACGACCGCAACGGCCGGGGCCGGCACGACCGTCATCGAGCGGCAGTGGCGGCCTCGGCCTTCTGCGACGACGTCGGCGTTCGACAGCCTCGCGGCGCTCCAGCCGTCGGGGACGGCCCGCGGCGTGGCCCGCGAACCGGTGCTCCGGAACAGCACCGGTCAACAGCGACATCCCCGGGTCTGGCGCCGAAGGTCCCGGCGAACTTCAGCGCCTCGGTGCCCGTGTACTTCCATGTCGTCACGAACGGCACGACCGGGAACGTCTCCAACACGACCATCGACGAGCAGATGGCCGTGTTCAACATGGCGTTCGCCGGCATGTTCGGCGGCTCCAACGCGAAGATCTCGTTCACGCTCGCGGGCGTCGACCGCACGAACAACGCCGCCTGGTTCGACGCGGAGCCGGGAAGCGCCGAGGAAGTCGCGATGAAGACGGCCTCAAGAAGGGCGACTCGGCCGCGCTCAACGTGTACTCGACGAGCGGGGCGCAGGACTTCTTCCTGGGCTGGGCCTACTACCCGAGCATCACGGTGCAGCAGAAGGCCTCGGTGCTCGACGGCGTCGTCATCAACTGGGGCTCCATGCCCGGCGGGCCGTTCGGCACAGCCTTCTCGCTCGGCCAGACGCTGACGCACGAGGCGGGCCACTGGCTCGGTCTCGCCCACACGTTCGAGGGCCACTGCAACGGCAAGGGCGACGGCATCGGCGACACGCCGCCGGAGTTCGAGCCGACGAGCGGGTGCCCCGTGGGCAAGAACACCTGTCCGCAGCCCGGGCTCGACCCGATCCACAACTACATGGACTACTCGTTCGACAGCTGCTACGAGGAGTTCACGCCCGACCAGGTCGGCCGGATGCAGCAGCAGTGGCTGCACTGGCGCCTGAAGCGGGCCAGGCGCACGCGGCGGCGGGCCGGTTTCGAGCCGGCCCGCCGCTAGACTGAGTCGGTCCCGCGCCAGTAGCTCAGGGGATAGAGCGCGCGCCTCCGGAGCGCGAGGTCGCAGGTTCGATTCCTGCCTGGCGCATGCCCCGCTTGAATAGCGGGATTGCGGAGAAGCCGGCGGGAACGAATTTGCAAATCCCCGTCAGCCTCGTCCTCGCCGACCCGTGTAGATGTCGCCGGTCGTCGTGGTGGACGAGCGGCCGCGGCGACTACAGGCGCTCAGTCAGCGAGCTCGACCGCGAGCTCGTCGAAGCAATTCACCATCAGTAGCCCTGGACGTCCAGAAGGACGTACCAGAGCGCGAAGGCAAGCGCGCTGGTCGTCATCAAGGCGAACCCGGGACCGACCTCGCTCTTGCTCCAAGCACGGACGGCCAGGATCACGCCGGCGATCGGAAACAGCACGGCCCACACGTAGTGGCCGCTCTTCGTCCACGTCTCTGCTCTCGCTGCCTGCTCCATCAGTACCGCTCCTCGAACAGACTTCCTGTCGAGGTCCAGCGTCGCGCACAATCGGCACCAGCCGCATGACCCAGCTGGGTGGTTCGAGCGAAGGTAGGCCAGGGCCGGGTGGCGAGCCGCACGCCCGGACGCTAGTAGCGATTCACCAGCGCAGGATCGGCGAAGCATCCAGCCGCGCCTGATGCTTGGCGGCGTCAGGCCCGTGCTCGGGACAGTAGATCGCTGCGAGCGCGCCGTTCCTCTTCCTGGCCGTCGCCCAGCCCTGGCTGGACAGAGATGCTCCCTCCCCCGGCACACGTCCACAGATCCCGCACATGCGGAGATGCGCCTGGTAGTTCCTGGACTCGAAGGTGTCGCTCCCGCCCGTCACCGGAAGGGTGATACGCGCGAGCGCCCAGCCCCAGATCACCCTCCCACCAGGACCTCCGAAAACGCGGCTCAGTAGTTGGCGGAACGGTTGTGACGGCTTCCCGCCTGCTGAGCTCGGCACAGGTTCGCGGCCGGCCCGAGAACTCTCGCTTGACGGCCCACGCGTCGAGTACCCCATTTGTGTCTAGGCGGGTCGCCCACTCGGTGCCATGCTGAGTGTGGCCGTCGTCCCCTCCAGGAGAGAACGTTCTATGCGGATTGCCCTTGCCCTGACCGCTGGTCTGTGCGCGCTCGCGCTCGTTGGGAGCGCGGCGGGGACTCCGGCTGCCAATCGGGTCTGCAAGGGCAGCGTCTCGGGGCTCGTGCGCGGCAACCTCGTCGTGCCCGCGAGCGCCTCCTGCCGCACGAGGAGCGTCAACGTCCAGGGGCAGGTCTTCGTCCGCCGCAACGCGACGCTCAACGCGCCGGGTGCGTTCCGTGTCCACGGCAACGTCGTCGTCGCCCGCGGGGCCACGCTCCAGGTGACCGGCACCCGGATCTCGATCGGCGGCCAGGTGCTCGCGCAGGGCGCGAAGAAAGTGGCGGTGATTCGGCAGCCGCTGGCCGGCTCCACGGGCACGATCGCCCGCAACGTCACGCTCCTCGACACCGCGGACGTCACCCTCCTCTCGCTCACGATCGGCGGCCAGGTCGCAGTGCGCGGGGGCGGCGGCGAGGGCGTCGAGGTCGGAGTGAGCCGGATCCTCCGCTCGCTCGAGGTCTCCGGGGTCCGGATGCTGCACCCGCAGCGACCGCGGGTCTTTTCCGTGCACTCCAACTCGGTCGGCCACAACCTGACGGTCGAGGACAACGACGCAACCGGCGCGATCTCCTCGCCCTTCATCGGCGCGAACACGCTCGTGAAGGGACACCTCAACTGCAACGGGAACGTCCCGGACCCGGTCGACAGCGGTCCGGGCGGGGTCCACCCGAACGTCGTGCTGCACGGCAAGAAGCGCGGTCAGTGCAAGTCGCTCTGAGCCCGCGCAGCCGCTTGCTCGGCGCGGACTGACTCGACTTCGACGAATTCATCCGGGCGGCCGCGGACCGTCCTAGTACCATTAGCGCTGATGACGGCGCTGGAAGACCCACTCAGTACGTATGCCGAGCCTCCCGCGGATAAAGCGGAGCCGGTCGGTCGCGGGCGCGGCCGGGGTCGCCCCTGCGCCGCGCCAGCTTCCTGAGCTCGACGCGCACGGGCTGACCTGGGTCCACCTCGAGCGTCCGACCCAGGGCGAGATGTCGGTCCTGGCCGAGCGGTTCGGCTGGCACCCGCTGGACGTCGAGGATGTGCTCTCGCGCCGCCAGCGGCCCAAGATCGACGAGTACGAGGACTATCGCTTCGTCGTCCTCCACTTCCCCGTCTACGACAAGACGATCGGCCGCCTGAACGCGGCCGAGCTCGACGTCTTCATGGGGCCGAACTACCTGGTCACGCTGCCGAACGTCGAGCTGCTCCCGGTGACGCGCCTGTTCGCGCGCGCGTCAGAGGACGAGGAGCTGCGCGAGAGCCTCTTCTCGAAGGGGTCGGGCTACCTGCTCTACCACGTGCTCGACGACCTCTTCGACTACTGCTTCCCGATCCTCGACAAGATCGGCTACAAGCTCGACCGGATCGAGGACGAGATGTTCGAGGGACGCTCCGAGGAGATCGTCCGCGACATCTCCAACCTCAAGCAAGAGATCATCTCCTACCGCAAGATCATCAAGCCCGAGCGCTCCACCCTGCGGCTGCTCGAGCGCCACGTCGAGCGGTTCCTGCCCGAGGAGCTCGACCTCTACTTCGACGACATCGTCGACGCGGCCGAGCGGATCTGGGACCTCCTGGACAACTTCAAGGAGGTCGTCGAGGCGCTCGAGGACACGAACGAGTCGGTCATCTCGCACCGCCAGAACGACGTCCTGCGCCTGTTGACGATCTTCAGCGTCACGCTGCTCCCGCTCACGGTGCTGACGGGGGTGTTCGGCATGAACGTGGACTTCCCGGGCGAGAGCACACAGGTGTCGTTCTGGATCGTGCTCGGCGCGATGGCCGCGACGATCGTCGGGCTGCTCGGCTTCTTCCGCTACAAGCGCTGGATCTGAGTCAGGGCTTCGCTTCGGAACCGGGCGGCCACGGAAGGCGCACGGGCAGGAACTCGCCCGGCCAGTCTGCGTAGGCCTCCTCCGGGTCCTCGGTCGACTTCGCGGCGGACGCGCCGTGCTTCGCGGCGACCTCGCTGACCGGGTAGCTCAGCGTCTCGACCTCGGGCCGCGCACCGATCATGAGGATCGCGCACGGGCCGTCACCCGCGCCGACGGTCACATGACGGGTCTCGGCCGGGCAGTGGAAGTAGTCCCACTGCCGCAGCTGCCGCTCCTCCTCCTCGACGACCAGCGTGCATTCGCCCGAGAGCACGAGGAACCCTTCCTGCACGCCCTCGGAGTGGTAGAGCGCGTTCGGCTGGCCCGGCGGGAGGACGGTGACCCTCACGCCGACGTCGCGGAAGGGGTGTTCCCGCGACTCGAGCGGATACGTCGCGCCGCCCTTCTCGTCGTTGCGCACGGCGAGCGCGTCGGAGAGGTTGAGGACGAACCAGCCGTCCGACGTGATGTAGCGGCCGTACGGGGTCTCTTCCGAGCTTGCTTCGTCGACGGGCATTCGTCCTCCTCGGTGTGGGCGCAACTCGTGGGGCGGAGATGCTAGACCCCGCTGTCGGTCGGGCTGCGAACATGCGGCGGTGACCAGGCAGCTGTGGGCGCCCTGGCGCCTCGAGTACATCGCGAGCGCCGACGAGCAGCAGGGCTGCGTCTTCTGCAATGCCGCGGCCGCCTCCGACGAGGACGGGCTCGTCGTCCATCGCGGCGGCAAGGCCTTCGTGCTGCTGAACAAGTTCCCGTACTCCTCCGGGCATCTCATGGTCGCGCCGCTCCGCCACACCGGTGACTTCGGCGAGCTGGAGGACGACGAGGTGGTCGAGATCCACCGGCTGGCGTCGCAGGGCATCGGCGCGCTCGCCGACGTCTACGGGCCGCAGGGCTACAACCTCGGCTGGAACCTCGGCCGCGTGGCGGGTGCCGGAGTCCTCGACCACGTCCACCTGCACGTCGTGCCGCGTTGGGCAGGCGACACGAACTTCATGCCGGTGCTGGCCGACGTGAAGGTGCTTCCGGAGCACCTCGAGGAGACGCGCAGGCGCCTCGCCGACGCCTGGCCCCGCTAGTCGGCGTCTGCCTGCTCGACGCGCTCGAGGCGGCTTTCGAGCACCGCGAACGTCACCATCGCGCAGACGCCGGCCTGCGCGCTCGTGCGCGCCGCGATCCACACGGGCCAGTCACCGGTGGGCCGCTGCCAGACGGCTGTAAAGCCTTGAAAGGGATTCTGCATGGTCTTGTGTATATCGGCACGACCGAGTCCTAAACGCAGCATCGGTGTGCCGACTCCGATACGACGACTCCACGGAGTCCGGATCACCGCCCCGCGGCCGCGGGCAGACTCACCGGTGTGCGGGGGATCATCGATGCCGGCGACGCCTTCTTCGACGGGCTCGCGTCGGTGGCGTGGGGCCCGCTCGCGCTCGCCGTGCTCTGTCACATCGTCAAGGTGGCGGTCCGCACGCGGGCGTGGCGCAACATCGTCCAGGCGGCCTACCCGAAGACGAACGTCAGGTGGCGCTGGGTCTACGGCTCGTACCTCGCAGGCGTGGGCGTCAACGCGATCGTGCCGGCCCGCGGCGGCGACGTCCTCAAGCTCTACCTGCTGAAGCACCGCGTCCCGGGCTCGACGTACCCGACGCTCGGCGCCACGCTGATCGTCGACACGCTGTTCGACACCGTCGTCGCGTCGCTGCTCGTGATCTGGGCGATCGCCTTCGGCCTCCTTCCCGGCCTCGACGTCCTGCCGCGCCTCCCGGAGATCGACTGGCTCTACGTGCTCCAGCATCCGCGGCTCGCCGCGCTCCTCGCCGGCAGCCTCGTCGTCCTCGCCGTGGTCGGGCTCACGTGGGGCTCGCGTCGCGTCGCGAACTTCTGGCGCCGCGTTCGCCAGGGCTTCACGATCCTCCGCACGCCGCGTGAGTACATCCGTCGCGTCGTCCTGCTCGACGCGCTCGACTGGTCGCTCAGGCTCGTGTCCGTCTACTTCTTCCTGGAGGCGTTCGGGCTGCCGTCGAACGCGCAGAACGTCCTGCTCGTGCAGGTCACGCAGAGCCTCGCGACCGCCCTGCCGTTCACGCCGGGCGGGGTCGGGACGGAGCAGGCGCTCCTCGTCTACGTGTTCAAGGGGGAGGCGCCGACCTCCGCGCTGCTCAGTTTCAGCATCGGCGTGAAGATCGTCCTCACGGTCGTCAACGTCGTCTTCGGCTTCCTGGCCATCCTCGTGATGCTGCGGACGTTCCGCTGGCGCGAGCACGTCGACCGCGACCAGGCGTCGATCGAACGCGCCTGATAGGAGGGCTAGCCTTCCACGACGTACCGGCGCTTGAGGCGGACGTCGTGGCCGGCGAAGGGGCCGGTGCCGCGCGCATGGAACTCCACCGTCGGCTCCGCTCCGGGCGGGATGAAGCGCGCGGCCTCGCGGTAGTCCTGGTTCACGGCCTCGGAGGCGGTCGAGCACGGCGGGGCCGATCGACTCGCCGTCCGGCGCCTCCGCCCCCTCGCCCAGCTCGAAGACGATCCGGAGACGCTTATTGGCCGCCTCGTCCTCCCAAGGGACGAGCGCGAACGAGTCGACGAGGCCGGCCAGCTCCGGCAGCGAGTACGCGACCTCCTCGAGGTCGGCCGGGCCGATGTTCGCGCCGTAGAACGCCACGGTCGAGTCCGCGCGGCCCCAGTGGAAGAGCAGCGGGAGGTCGAGCGGCCGCTCGGCCAGGTCCTCCGGCTTCAGCCCGAGTTCGGCCAGTGCCCGGCGAAGCACAGGGAAGCGGACGGCCGCACCTAGGTCGTGGAGGTTGTAACGGAGCTTCGGCGCGACGGTCCCGACACGGCAGACCGAGACCACCAGCTCGCCTTCGGCCGTGGACTCGACGAAGTAATCGAGCGGGTTGTACTGGAAGACCATCGGCAGTCCGCCGCGCTCCTGCAGGCCGAGCGCGGGACCGAGTTCCGGCCGCTCCGCGAGCAGGCGGCGGACGGCGATGGTGAAGTCGTTCTCGCCCGCGAGGTTGATCTCGAGATCGGAGGCGCCGAAGCTCGAGTAGACACGGTCGAAGGAGCGCAGGAGATAGCTACGGAGAGCCTCGCTCATCCCTTCACCGCCCACGACGGCCGCGACCCGGTATTCCGACCAGTCGACATCGGCCTCGTCCACGAGCCGCTTGAGGAAGGGCGGGTAGCCCATCAGCAGGTAGCGGTAGCGCGGGCCGAACAGCCGTAGCGTCTTCTCGATCTTGCCGATGTCGGGGCCGACCGACTTCACCACTGCCACGTCCACGACGGCCATGCTCACCGCCATCCCGGTCGCCCATGGGCCGAGCGCGAACGCGTTGAGCGCGAAGAGCGGCTCATCGCCGAAGGCCTGGCGAAGCCCCATGTGCAGCAGCTTGCGGCCGTCGGCACGCTCCTCCGGGCCGCGCACCCAGTTGTTCGGCTCGCCGCTCGTCCCCGAGGACTCGTCGATCACGGCGCCGCGCATCGGCAGGCGGCCGTCGCGACAGCGCTCCTCGATCGCGAAGCGGCGAACATAGGTCTCCTTGTCCATCACGGGCAGGGCCGAGAAGTCCGGCCTGAAGCCCTTCAGCGTCACGCCGGGCTCGCCGGCCTCGGCGAGGAACCGCCGATAGGCGGGCACTCGCTTGCGAGCGCCCTCGACGGCGAGCCAGAGCCGCCATTCGCCGAAGCGCCAGAGCAGCGGCTCCAGGCCGGGCCGCAGCAGCCGCTCGGCATGTGGGAGGGCGAGCAGCCCCAGCCGGACCCACTTGGCGCCGTGCAGGAGGCCGAAGACGAGACTGCGCCTGACCGCGTAGGTCAAGCAAGCACCTCGGCGAGCGGTCGACGGGCGCTCCGCGGTGGCTCTGCGCCGTACCCGATCCGCAGGAGCAGCCAGAGCTCGCGGTCGTCCTCGGGGAGATGCAGGCGCTCGGCCAAGCGGGTGTGCGCGGTCGGGTTCGTGATCACCGAGCCGAAGGGCTGCAGGTACAGGTCCTGCGCGGTCAGAGCGAGCCAGAAGCGCATGAGCATCCGCCCCGCCTGCAACCAGTCCTCCGACGTGCTCCAGGGCCCGGCGATCCAGCCGACCGTGGCCGTGCCGCGCATCGAGCGTAGGTACAGCGCCCGGGCGGCCTTCCGGACCACGGCGTTCCGGAACAGCCGGTGTCGACGGAAGAACAGTCCGACCAGCGGCGCCGGAAAGCCGAGGCAGGTCGGCGAGAAGCCGTCGCCGTGACGCGCGGCCTCGGCATCGGTCGAGTGCGTCCAGTGGCCGATCTCTTCGCGCCGGTCGTCCTCGTCGAGGTCGTAGAAGACGGTGTCGGCGTTGAGCCCGACGACCCAGTCGACGAGGTCGGGGTCGGAGGAGAACCGCGCCTCGTGCTGCGCCCGGGCGGCGATCCCCTCCAGCTCCCTGAGCGCGGCCGGCGAGGCAGGCCGGCCGTCGAACGGAAGCCGCGACGTCCGTCGACGCGACAGGAGCTCGACGTTGACGCGCCCCGGCTCGGCACGCTCCACCAGCTCGAGCCGGGCGGCGAGCGCCTGCTCGCGGGCGCCGACGCCTAGCGACGGGTGCACGTATTCGAAGTCCAGCGCGAGGCCGCGCGCGGCGGCGGCGACGTCCAGCGCCTCGAGGAAGATTCCAAGCCCGGCGGTGAGGAAGCGCCCGTCGGGGTCCTCGACTGGAAGGAGCCGGTCGGAGGTCGCCCAGAGCTCTGCCTCGCGGCCGGAGAGCAGCCGGACCTGCCAGGGCTGGGTGTTGTGCGGCGACGGCGCCCAGAGCGCGTCGTGAACTACCCCCCGCCAGACGCCGGTTGTCGCAGCGGGGGCAGCAGGTGTCCGCATCGCCCGGAGAGATTAGATCGGGCGTGCCCGAAGCTTTAGTGAGGCAGCTCCTCGACGAGGTCGAGCATCGTCGCCTGCACCGGCTCGTGCAGCCCTCCGAGGCCATCGCCTCGCGGTCGGCCTTCCCCTCCTGCGGCAGCTTCTTCGGCTCGGGTGCCGTCACGGCCGGGGCGGCCGGGCCGTCGGGCTTTCCGCGATCCCGGGCGGCGGGCGGCGGGGCATTGACCGGTTTCGGCGGGTGGGTCTTCTCGAGCGCCGGTTTCGCCGGTTTCGTCTTGGGCTGTGCCTTCCTGACCGGGCGCGCCCGGACGGGACCCCGCTTGAGGGGCCTTGACCGCGCGCTGCGTCGCCGCGCCGTTCGCGTTCCCGTTCGTCTTCGGCTTCGCCTGTCCCGGCGGTGTCTTCGCATCCGCGCTGGAGGCCCGGTGCTCCTTGAGCTTCGCCTGTCCCGGCGGCACGCTTGTGTCGACCGGCTTGCTCTTCTTCACGGCCTTGCGCGCGACGGCGGCCACCGGCCTGCCGGCCCTGCGGGACCTTCGCCTTCAGCACGAGCGGTGTCGGGACCCCGATGGCGCGCGCCGACAGAGGCCGGCCTTCCACGCGCTGGACGGCCTTCGGCTCGACCTTGCCTGCGGGCTCCGGTGCGACGGCGACTTCGTAACCGACGCCTCCGGCGACGACGGCAGCAGCGGTGACGGCGGCGGCCTTCGCGATCAGCCCGGTCGCGACCCCCGTCGCCCCGGCGCCCGCGGCGACCGACGCGGTTCCGCCCGCCGCCGCGGCCGTCTCGCCGCGGAAGAGGAAGATCGAGGCCGGAACGGGCATGACCGAGAGGCCCTTCAGCAGCGAGCGCTGCTGCTTCTGGATGCGACCGAAGCGCGCGCAGTTGGAGACAGTCCTTGACGTGGCGGCGCAGGCGCCGCGACTCGCGGCGGGGCAGGCGTCCGTCGAGGCGGCGCATGAAGGCCTCCTCCGCCTCGGCGCACGTGAGCGCTCCCTCGAGCTGCTCGGCGAGCGACCGGCGCGCCCTGAAGATCAGCGTCTCGAGCGCGCGCTCGGAGAGGCCCATGATCCCGGCGATCTCGGCGTACGAGCGGCCCTCGAACTCGCGCATCACGAGCGCTTCGCGCTGCGAGGGCGGGATGTGCCGCAGCGCGCGTAGGACGTCCGCCACGCCGTGGTCGCTCCGCTCGGGCGCCGCCGGCGCGAGCTGCTCGTCGAACTCGACCTCCTTGCACTTCTTCTGCGTGTCGCGGAAGTGGCGCCGCACCTCGTTGTGCGCGATCGTGAGCAGCCAGTTCTCCGCCTTGCGCGGCTTCGTTCCCTGGGCCATCGCCCGGTAGGCGTTCAGGAACGTCTGCTGGGTGATGTCCTCGGCGTCGGCGTGGTTGCCGACGACTGCGAAGGCGTAGCGGTAGACCGACGCGACGTGGCGCCGGTAGAGGCCGTCGAAGCTGGACGCAGTCGAGGAGCGAAACAACGCGGCCGCCATCAGGTCGAATGATGCGCGATCCGCCGGAGCGGTGAACCTCGCTTACGGAAACTTTACGAGCAGATGTGCGTGTTTCCAGGCGCCTTCGGGTCTACCAACCCGGAACCTCAGGAGCAGTAGTTCGGCCGCCTGGGGGAAGGTAGGCCGGTCGAGGGGAGGGCGAGAGCTCTCCCCTCTTTCTTGCGCGAGGCGCGTTCGCCGCCGCCGGCTGACGCCCAGCGGCTCGTTTCAGAGCGGCCCGACCCAGACTCCGCGCCTAGCGAGCCGGCGCTCGCTTGAGCTGGATGCCGGACTGACGAAAGACATCCTCGAGCGTCGCTATCGCTTCGTCGTCGACCTCGCTCTCGCGAAAGCGCGGCACGATGCCGAGCATGCGTTCCTTGTGCAGCGAACGGAGCATGATCGCCCAGTCGTTCTCCGTGTCGGGATCGTCGTCCGGGTTGTGGTAGATGGAGACCTCGAGCACCGACTCGTCGGGGCGTTTGGCGTGCGCTTGCCAGCCCCAATCCTCGTCGAGGTGGGAGGCGTCGAAGCCGCGCTCCGCTAACCCCGTGCTGATGAACTCGGCCACGTCACGCCCGTAGAACCGGTTGCCGGCGTTCGCCTCAGCCGGCAGCTCTGATGCGTGGTCGAAGCGATCCGAGGTGAACTCGAACCAGACCGCCTTTTCCCCAAAGCGCGTCACGAGACAATCGTAAGAGCTCGCAGTAGCAGCCCGGGGAAGACGTCGAGCCTGCTTCGCTCGTGGAGAATGGTGGGAGTCTCGTCCTCAACATGGACGTGACCCTCGATGAGTGTCGGCAGGAAATCCCTGCTAATCCGCAGAGCGGACGATGGGACTCGAACCCACGACCCTTGGCTTGGGAAGCCAATGCTCTACCAACTGAGCTACGTCCGCGTGGCGCCATTCTAACCCGCCCCGACCCGGCCTCTCACGCGGGATAATCAACGGTTAAAGACAGTCTTCAGGGAGGCACCATGGACAGGGACAAGCTGCACGAAACCGCGAAGGCGCTCGTCGCCGAGGGCAAGGGGATCCTCGCCGCGGACGAGAGCTCGGGCACGATCGAGAAGCGCTTCGACGCGATCGGCGTCGAGTCGACCGAGGAGAGCCGGCGTGCGTACCGCGACCTCCTCTTCACGACCGAGGGCGCCGGCGACTACATCAGCGGGGTGATCCTCTTCGATGAGACGATCCGCCAGTCGTCCGAGGACGGAACGCCGTTCCCCGAGGTGCTGGAGCAACGCGGGATCATTCCGGGAATCAAGGTCGACAAGGGGGCGAAGCCGCTCGCGCTCGCGGAGAAGGAGACCGTGACCGAGGGCCTCGACGGGCTCCGCGAGCGCCTCGAGGAGTACCGCGAGCTCGGCGCGCGCTTCGCGAAGTGGCGCGCGGTGCTGTCGATCGACGGTGAGCACGTCCCGAGCGACTACGCGATCTGGGCGAACGCGCACGCGCTCGCGCGCTACGCGGCGCTCTCGCAGGAGCAGGACCTCGTGCCGATCGTCGAGCCCGAGGTGCTGATGGACGGGACGCACACGATCGAGCGGGCGTACTCCGTCACCTCGCGCACGCTGCAGGCGGTCTTCACCGAGCTCTACGACCAGCGCGTGGACTTCGAGGGGATGCTCCTGAAGCCGAACATGGTGCTGCCCGGCTACGACGCGCCGCAGCAGGTCTCCCACGGGGAGATCGCACAGGCGACGATCACCTGCTTCAAGCGGACGGTGCCGGCGGCCGTTCCGGGCGTCGTCTTCCTCTCAGGAGGCCAGACCGACGAGGACGCCACCGCCCGCCTGAACGCGATGAACGCGCTCGGCGAGGACCTGCCTTGGCAGCTGTCGTTCTCCTATGGGCGCGCGCTGCAGGCGGCGGCGCAGAAGGCGTGGGGCGGCAAGGCCGAGAACCGCGACGCGGCGCAGCGCGCCTTCTACCACCGCGCGAAGATGAACTCCGCGGCGCGGACGGGCACCTACGCGCCCGAGATGGAGCGGGAGGCGGTCACCGCGTAAGCGTGACGCGGCTGGCGCTGCGGCGCTAGCGGTACTCGCGGCCCGTCAGGGCCGTGAGCTTCTCGAGCGCGTGCGTCGCCTCGACCCGCCGAACCGTGCCGGACCTCGAGCGCATGACGATCGAGTCCGTGAAGGCGCCGTCGCGCGTGTAGCGCACGCCCTTGAGGAGCGCGCCGGTGGTGACGCCCGTCGCCGCGAAGAACACGTCCTCGCCGGCCACCAGGTCGTCCAGAGCCAGCTTGCGCCCGATGTCGAAGCCCGCCTCCACGAGCTGCTGCCGCTCGTCGTCGTCCCGCGGCCACAGGCGTCCGTAGAGCGCGCCGCCCACGCACTTCAGCGCCGCCGCGGACAGCACGCCCTCGGGCGTCCCGCCCACGCCCATGAGCATGTCGACGCCGGTGCCCGGCTGCGCCGCCGCGATCGCGGGCGCGACGTCGCCGTCGGGGATCAGGAGCACCTTCGCGCCGATCTCGCGCAACTCGGCGATGAGCGTCTCGTGCCTGGGCCGGTCGAGGACGACCACCGAGACCTCGCGCGGCGAGACGCCTCGAGCCTCCGCCACCGCCCGCACGTTGTCCGACGGCGACTGGTCGAGATCGACGGCTCGGGCAGCCTCCGGACCGCACGCGATCTTGTCCATGTAGACCGCCGCACCGGGGAAGAACATCGTCCCGCGCTCCGCCAGCGCGACGGTCGAGATCGCGTTCGGCTGCCCGAGCGCGGTCAGCCGCGTGCCTTCGAGCGGGTCGACCGCCACGTCGACCTCCGCGCCGCTGCCGCTCCCCACCTCCTCGCCGTTGTAGAGCATCGGCGCCTCGTCCTTCTCCCCCTCGCCGATGACGACGACACCGCGCATCTGCACGGTGTCCAGGACTGCGCGCATCGCGTCGACCGCGGCCCGGTCGGCCTCGATCTTGTCGCCCCGTCCGATCCAGCGCCCGGCGCCCATGGCCCCGGCCTCGGTGACGCGGACGAGCTCGAGCGCGATGTTGCGATCGGGCGGTCTGCCAGTCGTCGCCGGTCCGGCCATCGGCGCCGCAGCCTACATCCGCTCGGGCGCGTCCACCCCGATGAGGTCGAGCGCACGCGCGACGACTGCCTGGGTGGCGCGGACGAGCGCCAGCCGAAACGCCTCGGCCTCCCCGCTGTCGATGACTCGGTGCTCGTGGTAGAAGCGGTGGAAGTCGTCCGCGACGCGGATCGCGTAGGTCGTGATCGCGTGCGGGCCCCGCCGTTCGGTCGCCTCCGCGATCAGCGCCGGGAACTCGGCCAGGCGCTTGATCAGCTCCTTCTCCTCCCGCGCGAGCGGGCCCGCGGGCTGCGGGCTCTCGGCGCGGCCCTCGGCATTGCGCAAGATCCCGGCGATGCGCGCGTGCGCGTACTGGACGTAGTAGACCGGGTTCTTCTGCGACTTCTCGGCCGCGAGGTCGACGTCCACGTCGATCGTCTGGTCGTGGTCGCGCGAGACCAGGTACCAGCGGGCCGCGTCCACCCCGATCTCGTCCATGAAGTCGTCGAGGAACACCACGTCGCCGCGGCGCTTGGACATCTTCGTCAGCTCGCCGCCCTGCGTCAGGTGCACGAGCTGGTAGAGGAGCACCTCGACGCGCGAGGGGTCGTAGCCGAGCATCCGTGCGACCGCCGCGTACCAGTTGCGCGTCCCATGGTGGTCGGCGCCGAGGACGTAGATCGCGCGATCGAAGGCGCGGTCGAGCTTCTGGACGAGGTAGGCGATGTCCGCCGCCCGGTAGGTGGGGGTGCCGCCACGCTCGGGCGACCGGATGATCACGCGATCGTCGTCGTCGCCGAACTCGCTGGAACGCACCCAGACCGCACCGTCGCGCTCGAACGTCGGCAGCCGCGGGAGCAGCTCGTGGATCCCTTGCTCGAGCTCGCTCTGCAGCACCCAGGAGTCGAAGTGCAGGCGGAAGCGCTCGAGCGAGGCCTCCATCTCCTCGAGCATCGCCGCCACAGGGTCGCCGTCCATGCGTGCGAGCTCGTCGAGGTACTCGCCGTGGTAGCCGTCCTCGGGCGGGTCCTCCCCACGCCGCCGCGCCTCGACGGAGGCGCGGAAGCGGTCCATCTGGGCGCCCGCGTCGTTGTAGTAGTACTCGCGCTCGACGGTGTCCCCGGCGAACTCGAGCAGGCGCGCGACCGCGTCGCCGTAGGCGCCGTTCCGCGCGGATGCGACGGTGATCGGACCGGTCGGGTTCGCGGAGACCATCTCGACCTGGACGCGCTCCGGCGCCTCGGCCGACCCGGCGCCGTAGTCGCGGCCCGCACGTGCGATCTCGGCGAGCGTGTCGCCGTACCACGCATCGGACAGCCAGAGGTTCAGGAAGCCGGGCCCGGCGACCTCGGTGCGGTCGACGGCGGGGTGCTCCGCCGCCTGTGCGGCCAGGTCGCCGGCGAGGTCGCGAGGCGAGCGCCCCTGTTGCGGCGCGAGCCTCAGCGCGACGTTCGTCGCGTAGTCGCCGTGCTCCGACTTGGCGGGCCGCTCCAGCTCGACCGGCGCACCGGCGATGCGTGCCAGCTCCCCGGCGAGCCTGTCGACCGCGTTCCCCGGCTCGCTCACGCCGTTATCGTAGAGCGATGGAGAGCGACGGCTTCGAACGCAGGCTCAACATCCACATCGACCCCGAGCAGCTCGCGGGCGTGTACTCGAACTTCGCGAACGTCTCGTTCAGCGACTACGAGTTCACGATCACGTTCGTGCGCGTCGACCACGAGGGCGCAGCCGAGGAGGAGGTCCCGGGCGCGGTCGTGTCGCGCGTGAACCTGACACCGCGCTTCATGGGCGAGCTCGTGGAGGCGGTCAACGACGCGTGGTCGAAGTGGCAGACGCACGAGGGCATCAAGAACCTGCCCGAGGCGCCTCCTCGCCCCGAGTAGCGCGCGCCTGCCAGCCCTCGGCCATTCCGACCCGGTCGGCGAGCGAGGGGTGCGTCGAGAGCAGGACGTAGGCCCATTCCGGCTCCTTCGGCTCGTCGAGCGAGGTCGTCGAGAACTTCCGGAAGAGCGACTCCGCCGCCTGCGGGTCGCGCGTCGTACGGAGCGCCATCCAGTCCGCCTCGGCCTCGTACCGCCTGGACACGACATTCGCCACGGGCTGCAGCGCGAGCTGGATCGCGACCACGACGAAGACGGCGAAGGGCACGACGCTCGGCCGGTCGAGCCCGCCGCGCCGGTCGGTGAGGTACGCGAGGAGCCACGCGGAGGGCAGCGCCAGCAGCGCGAACCAGCCGATCCCCTTCCAGAGGTGATGGCGTCCCACGTGGCCGAGCTCGTGCGCCACGATGAACCGGATCTCGCGTCGCGTGAAGCGGCCGTCGAGCAGCGTGTCCCACAGGACGACGCGCGTCGTCGGCCCGACGCCGATCGCCTCCGCGTTCGGCACGGTCGTCCGCCGGCTCGCGTTCTCGACCTCGACCTCGACCTTGCCCAGGCCCTCCTGATGCGCAAGGCGCTGGATCTCGGCCGCAAGCCGCTTGTCGTGGAGCGGGGCCAGCCGGGGCGACAGAACGAGCGGCGTCAGCACGAGCGTTCCGCCGACCAGCACGACGAACGCCGGCCCGCCCACGAGCCACCAGCGGCGGCCGAGCCGACGAGCGAGCACCATCGCGAGCGCCACCGCGCCGGCCGTCACGAGCGCCTCGCCGAGGTAGCGCGGCCAGGGGTCGAGCACGAGGTCGCCGTAGCCGAGCCGCGAGATGTCGTGTCTGCGCCGCCACCAGAGCGACGCGATCCCGAAGGGCAGCCACACGACCCACAGGAGCGCGACCGAGATCAGGCCGAGCTGGATCCCGCGCAGGAGCGCGCCCCCGCGCAGCCGTGCCTCCACCCTCGGCGCAGCCCTGACGAGCAGCCACAACGCCGTCAGCTGCGCAACCGTCACGCCGAGCCACAGGAGCCGAAGCACGCGCCGGTAGTCGGCCGCCTTCTCGATCGCACGCTTCCCGAAGAAGGCATCGACGTCGATCGGCGGCAGTCGCAGGTTCGCCGGAACAGCGGTGCGCCAGAGCAACGAGGCAGCGACGAGCCACGCCAAAGCCGCTAGGAGCACCGCCCCGAGCCGGATAAGCTGAGCCATGCGAGTCGGGGTCATATCCGACATCCACGGTAATGCGGCCGCACTCGAGACCGTCCTGGACGCGCTCGAGGAGGACGACGGTCGACGCCGTCTGGTGCCTCGGCGACCTCGTCGGCTACGGCCCGGACCCGAACCGCTGCTGCGAGCTCGTCGCGCACCGATCCGACCTCTGCCTCGTCGGCAACCACGACCTCGGAGTGCTCGGCACGATCCCGCTGGACGAGTTCTCACCCGACGCGGCGGCCGCGGCGCGCTGGACGCAGACCGTCCTGACCGACTACTCGCGTGCGTACCTCGAGTCGCTCGAGCCGCAGGCCGAGGTCGACGGCGCCGAGCTCTTCCACGCGAGCCCGCGCGACCCGATCTGGGACTACGTCCTGAGCGAGCCGGTCGCGCGCGAGTCGCTCGAGATCACGCACGCGCCGATCGTCATGGTCGGCCACAGCCACGTGCCGCTCGCGATGATCCTCGAGAACGGCCGTGCCGCCGGCGGCCTCGCGGCAGGCGGCCACGAGGCCGATCTCACCAAGGGCCGCTGGCTGCTCAACCCCGGCTCGGTCGGGCAGCCGCGGGACAACGACCCACGGGCCGCCTGGGTCATCCTCGACTTCGACGCGCAGCGAGCGCTCTTCCGCCGCACCGAGTATCCGCTGGAGCGCACACAGGAGGCGATTCGCGAGCAGGGCCTGCCGGAGACGCTCGCGCAGCGGCTGGCACTCGGTCTCTAGCGGCGGGATTCCCGGAAATCGGGTACCTGTACGCCGATGGCGAATGCGCTTCGGCTGCTGCTCGCCCTGACGCTCGCCGCCGGGCTCGTCTCCTGCGGCGGCGACGACCCCTCCTCGGCCCCGCCGAGCCTCGACCCGGCGCTCGCGAACCAGCTCGCTTCGGCGAGCGAGGAGGTGGCGGCTGCGCTCGACCAGCATCGGTGCGCGGAGCCCGCGGCACGCGAGCTGGGGCGCCGGGCGAACGAGGCTGCCGTGCCGGCCGCGGTGCGGATTCAGGTCCGTCGTGTCCTCGACCGCGCTCGGATCAGCTGCCCGGCGGCCGCGCCGCCGCCGGCGCCGACTCCGACCGTCGCCGAGGATCGTGACGAGGACAGGGACGACCACGGCCCCGGCAAGGCCCACGACAAGCACGAGAAGCACGAGAAGCACGAGAAGAAACACGGGCGCGGACATGGGAAGAGAGGCGACAATTAGCTCCGCGACCCTCGCCGCGGGCCGCTACGAGGTCGAGAAGACGCTCGGCGGCGGCGGCATGGCCGTCGTCTACCTCGCGCAGGACACCGAGCTCGGTCGCTCGGTCGCGGTCAAGCTGCTGGCCGACAACCTGACCGATGACCTCGAGCTGCGCCGTCGCTTCGTCCGCGAGGCCCGCCTCGCAGCGCGTCTGTCCCACCCGAACGTGGTGGCGGTGTACGACGCGGGCGAGGAGGACGGCCGGCCGTTCATCGTGATGGAGTGCGTCGAGGGCGAGAGCCTCGCCGAGACCGTGCGGCGCGAGGACAGGCTCGAGCCCGAGCGCGTGCGCGAGCTCGCCCTGCAGGCCTGCGCAGGCCTCGAGCACGCGCACCGTGCCGGGCTGATCCACCGCGACGTCAAGCCCGGGAACCTGCTGGTGACCACCGACGGGACGCTGAAGATCGCCGACTTCGGGATCGCGCACGCCGTCGAGGGAACCCGCCTGACGGAGGCGGGGACGGTGCTCGGAACGGCGGCGTACCTCTCGCCGGAGCAGGCGAGCGGCGAGCCCGTGACGCCCGCGTCGGACCTCTACTCGCTCGGCGCGTGCCTCTACGAGCTGCTCGCCGGCCGGCCGCCCTACGGCTACGAGACGATCGGCGAGCTGCTCGCGCGCCGAACGTGGGGCCCGCCGCCGCCGCTCGAGGGCGTGCCCGCGGACCTCGCCGGGCCGATCCAGGCATGTCTCGCGCGCGACCCCGCGGCGCGGCCGCCGTCGGCGTCGGCGCTGGCGCGCGAGCTGGCATCCGCCCGCGCCGCGCCCACCACCGCCGCGACCCGGGTCGCGAGGCGCCGCGGGGTCACGTTCCACGTCGCCCGCCGCGCCGTCTGGGCCGTCGCGTTCCTCGTGCTCGCGCTCGCCTTGTCCGTGGCAGTCGTGGCGTTCACGGCGACCGGCGGCGACGGCGGCGGCAGCGGCTCGGGCTCCAAGCCCGCCGCGTCGGTGCCGCAGGGGGCGACGCCGGCCCAGGACTTCCGCAACCTCGCGGATTGGCTCCGCGAGCAGTCGAGGCGCTAGGAGGCGGCCGCGGCGGTGCCGTTCGCCGCGACCTCGCGGCGGGTGCTCGGCGCGAAGGTGATGCCCTCGCGCTCGAGCGCGAGCTGGACTTCCTCGCGCGCCTTGTAGATCCGCCACTTCACCGTGGCGAGCGTGATCTCGAGCGAGTCGGCGATCTCGCTGTACGACAGGCCGACCACGTCGCGGAGCAGCAATGCCATCTTGAGGTCGACGTTGAGCTCCTCGACGGCACGCCAGACGGCGTCCATCGCCTCGATGCGCTCGAAGGGCGCGTCCAGCACCTCGAGCGGCGCCACGTCGTCGAGCGCCACCACCGCACGCGGCCTCCGTTCGCTTGCGCGCAGCTCGTCGAGGACCCGGTTCTTCGTCACCTGGAAGAGCCATGTCGTGAAGCGACAGCGCAGCGAGAAGCGCGGCAGGCCCTGGTACACGCGCAGGAAGACCTCCTGCGTCAGATCCTCCGCGAGCGCGCGGTCTCCGACGAGACGGAGCACGTAGTTGTAGACGGGGACCTCGTAGGCGCGCAGGATGAGCGAGAAGGCACGCTCATCTCCTCGCTGTGCCTTCCGCAGGACGCCTAGATCAGGCTGCGCGAGCGACAAGGAGCCGGAGTATAGCTTGGTTGTGCGCCCTCAAACTAGTGATTTCCCGGTTATTTGTAAGGGTTTCGAAAATCCCAGGAGCTGGAGCGCCGTCGGGACGAGGTCGCTGAGCTCGCCGCCTTCGGCGAGCTCTACCTCCTTGTTCGTCACGATCAGCGGGACCGGATTTGTCGTGTGGGCCGTGTGCGGGCTGACTCCGTCGCTTTCGAGCATCTGCTCGGCGTTGCCGTGGTCGGCCGTGACGAGGCTCACGCCGCCGGCCTGCTCGACAGCCTCGATCACCCCGCCGAGGCAGGCGTCGACGGTCTCGACCGCCTTCGTCACTGCAGGGATCGAGCCCGTGTGGCCGACCATGTCGGGGTTCGCGAAGTTCACGAGGGCGAAGCGGTAGTCGCCCGTGGCGATCGCCTCGCAGAACCTGCGCGCGAGCTCGGGCGCCGACATCTCCGGCTTGTGGTCGTACGAAGGGACGTCCCGCGGCGACGGCACCAGGATCCGGTCTTCTCCGCTCCACTCCGCCTCGCGTCCGCCGTTGAAGAAGTAGGTGACGTGGGCGTACTTCTCCGTCTCGGCCGCGTGCAGCTGCCGCACGCCGTGCTCCGCGAGCACCTCGGCCATGGTCTCGGCGACCTCCTGCTCGGGGAAGGCGACGTGCGTGTCGAGGTCGTCGCGGTAGCGGGTCATCGTCGTCACATCGAATCCCGAGGCCAGCAGCCGTTCCGTCAACTGCCGCGCGCGATCCGGGCGGAAGTTGAAGAAGACGACCTGGTCGCCTTCCGCGAGCCGCGGCCGCCCCTCGACGACGATCGGCTCGAGGAACTCGTCGGTCACCCCGGCGTCGTACTGCCGGCGAACCGCTGCCTCGACGGTGCCAGGCACCGTCACGCCTTCGCCCCGAATCAGCGCCGAAAGTGCACGGTCGGTTCGCTCCCAGCGCTGGTCGCGATCCATCGCGTAGTAGCGTCCGACCACCGTTGCCAGCCGCTCCTCGGGCAGTTCGGCCAGGTCGCGAACGGACGAGGTCGGCGACACGTCCCGGCCGTCTGTGAACGCGTGAATCCAGGTCCGGTCGGACATTCCCTCCTGGTCCGCGAGCCGGAGCAACGCCCGCAGGTGGTCGATGTGCGAGTGCACGCCGCCGTAGGACACGAGCCCGAGCAGGTGCACTGCGGTCCCCGCCTCGAGTGCCCGCCGGAACGCACCGACCAAAGCGGCGTTCTCGAAGAACGAGCCGTCCTCGATCGAGCGGTTGACGCGCACGAGGTCCTGGAAGAGGACGCGGCCGCTGCCGATCGTCAGGTGGCCCACTTCCGAGTTGCCCATCTGTCCGGGTGGGAGCCCGACCGCCTCGCCCGACGCATCGAGAGTCGTGTGCGGGTACTCGCGCCAGAGCCGGTCGAAGACGGGCGTGTCGGCAGCGTCGACGGCGTTGCCCGGTCCCGGCGGCGCGCAGCCCCAGCCGTCGAGGACGACGAGCGCTACGAGAGGGAAGCCGCTGCTCGGCAAATCGCCTCCAGGGACGCGACCTCGAGCGACGCACCGCCGACGAGCGCGCCGTCGACGTCAGGCTGAGCCAGCAGCTCCGCGGCGTTCTCCGGCTTGACCGAACCGCCGTACAACACCGGCACCGCGAGCAGGCTCTTGATCAGCGCGTGCGCCTCCTGGGCGAGCTCGGGCGTGGCCGTCTTGCCCGTGCCGATCGCCCAGACGGGCTCGTACGCGACGACGAGCCGCTCGTGCGCATCGAGCACCGACACCTGGCGGCGGAGCACGGTCTCGGTCTCGCCGCGGTCGCGCTCCTCCTCGAGCTCGCCGACGCACGCGATCACGCTGAGCCCCGCCTCCAGCGCGGCCGCCGTCCGGCGGGCCACTGTGTCGTCGGTCTCGCCGAAGTACTGACGTCGCTCCGAGTGGCCCACGATCGAGCCCTCGACCCCGACCTCCACAAGCATCGCCGCCGCGACCTCGCCGGTGAACGCCCCCTCCGCTTCCCAGTGCACGTTCTGCGCGTAGATCGGCACACCGCGACCCACGGCCGACTGCAACGACACGTACGGCGGACAGATCACGACGTCGACGCCGTCGGGTGGCCGGAACTCGTCGAGGAACGCCCTCGACTCGCCGGGGCCCTTGAACATCTTCCAGTTGGCGGCGATCAGCATCGGTCAGGCCTCCGTTATGGCGGCGACGCCCGGAAGCTCCTTGCCCTCGAGCAGCTCGAGCGCCGCACCGCCGCCGGTCGAGAGCCACGAGACCTGATCGGCGAGCCCGAGCTCCTGGAGCGCACGCGCCGAGTCTGCGCCGCCGACCACCGTGAAGCCGTCGAGGCCGGCCACCGCCTCGCCGACCGCCTTCGTCCCTTCCGCGAACCGCGGCCACTCGAAGACGCCCATGGGCCCGTTCCAGAAGACCGTTCGCGCCCGTCCGATCCGCTCGGCGAAGTCGCGTCGGGTCTCGGGGCCGATGTCCAACCCGAGCCACCCGTCAGGGAGCGCGTCGTACGGGACGACCCCCGTCTCGGCGTCCTCGGCGAACTCGGAGGCGGCGACGACGTCGGTCGGCAGGACGACCTCGAAGGCCAGCGGGTTCTCCTCGCGAACCTGCTCGGCCATCTTGCCGCCGATCAGCACCTCGTCCGCCTTGCCGCCCAGGTTCTGGAGGACGCCGAGCTTGTCGTCGACCTTCGCGCCGCCGGAAACGAGGACGAACGGCGCCTCGACCTCGCCCAGGAGCTTGCCGAGCTCCGCGAGCTCGCGCTCGAGGAGCAGGCCCGCATAGGCCGGCAGCAGCTCGGCGACGCCGACCGTGGAGGCGTGCGCCCGATGCGCGGAGCCGAACGCGTCGTTGACGAACAGGTCGGAGCCGTCGGCGAGCTCGCGCGCGAACCCCGGGTCGTTCCTGGTCTCGCCCGGGTTGAAGCGGGTGTTCTCGAGCACATGGATGCGCTCGTCGGGGAGCAGCGTGCGCAGATGGTCGGCGACAGGCCGCATCGAGTACTCCGAGTCGGGCCCGTGCGGCCGTCCCAGATGCGACGCCACGCGCACCTCGGACGCGCCGCGGTCGAGCAGCAGCTCGAGCGTCGGCAGCGCCGCCCTGACCCGGGTGTCGTCGGCGACCTCCCGGTTCTCCAGCGGGACATTGAGGTCGGCGCGCACGAGCACGCGCTTGCCGGCGACGTCCGCGTCGCGGACCGAGCGCGGCTTCCGCACCTAGGCGGTCGCGGCGGCGGGGATCCGCTGGGCGACGCGCTCGACCACGTCTGCGAGCCGGCAGCTGTACCCCCACTCGTTGTCGTACCAGCCGAGCACCTTGACCATCGTCCCGTTCGCCATCGTCGACTGGCCGTCGACGATCAGCGAGTGCGGGTTACCGACGATGTCGGAGGAGACGATCGCGTCCTCGGTGTACTCGACGATCCCGCTCCAGCGGTCCTGCCCTGCGGCCGACCGGAACGCGTCGTTGACCTCGTCCTTGCTCGCCTCGCGCGAGAGGACGCAAACGAGGTCGGTGATGCTGCCATCCGGCACGGGCACGCGCAGCGCGAGGCCGTCGAGCTTGCCCTTCAGCTCGGGGATGACGAGGGACGTCGCCTTCGCGGCGCCCGTGGTCGAAGGGATGATGTTCACGGCCGCCGCGCGCATCCGCCGCAGATCGGGCTTGCCCTTGCGCGTCAGCGCGATCTGGTCCTGCAGCTGCTGCTCGGTCGTATACGCATGGGCCGTGGTCATGAAGCCCGACTCGATCCCGAAGGCGTCGAGGAGGACGCGTGCCATCGGTGCAACGCAGTTCGTCGTGCACGACGCGTTCGAGATCACGTCGTGCTGCTCGGGGTCGTACTGGTCGTCGTTCACGCCGAGCACGACGGTGAGGTCGGGGTCGGTGGCGGGAGCCGAGATGATCACCTTCTTCGCGCCGGCCTCGATGTGCTTCGCGGCGCTCTCGCGATCGGTGAAGAAGCCCGTCGACTCGACCACGACCTCCACGCCGAGGTCGGACCAGGGCAGTGCGGCCGGGTCGCGCTCGGACAGGATCTTGTAGCTCGTCCCGTCGACCGAGATCTCACCGTCGCCGTGCGTGATCTCGGCGCCCAGCACGCCGTGGGTGGAGTCGTACTTGAGCACGTGCGCGAGCACGTCCGGTGACGCGAGGTCGTTGATCGCCACGACCTCGAAATCCGGGTCGCGCTTCAGGTAGGCGCGGAAGAAGTTGCGCCCGATTCGCCCGAATCCATTGATTCCAACCCGCGTCGCCATGCAGCCTCCCTCGTCGTAAACCGCCTCGAGTTTACTTCGTGCCTCGACGAGGACCGAGCGCGCAGGCGCCGAAGTCCGGGTGCGATGACGAGGCTCGCCGCTTTCACACTCGCGGCCGTCTGCGCGGCGCTGGCACTCGCGGGCCAAGCTGCCGCCGACCTCCAGATCGGCGTGGTCGAGGACGGCGTCAGGGGCGCTGAGCCCGCTCGGTTGCTCGACCGGATGGCCGACGTCGGGATGTCCGAGGTGCGCGTGACGATCTCCTGGGACCCCGGCGCGCCCACGACGATTCGCGAGCAGCAGGACATCGAGCGCATGCTCCCGTTCGCTCAGGCGCGCGGGATCCGCGTGATCCTGTCGATCGATCTCGCGAGCCCGAGGGCGGTCGGCAACTCGGCGCCGGCCGCCGCGCAGTTCGCGGCGTTCACCGCGCAGGTCGCGCGGACGTTCCCGACCGTGAAGGACGTCATCGTCGGCAACGAGCCGAATCAGACGCGCTTCTGGCAACCGCAGTACAACCCCAACGGCTCGCCCGCGGCCTGCGTCGCCTACGAGCGGCTGCTCGCTGCCTCGTACGACGCGCTGAAGGCGGTCGACCCGGGAATCGCGGTGATCGGCGTCGGCCTCTCTCCGCGCGGCAACGACAACCCGAAGGCCAAAGACAACGTGTCCCGGTCCCCGGTCGGCTGCCTGCGCGACATGGGCGCCGCCTACCGCGGCAGCGCCCGCCGCAAGCCGATCATGGACGAGCTCAGCTTCCACCCCTACCCGCGGTCGAACCGCGATGGGCTCCTCACGGGCTACCAGTGGCCGAACGCCGGCGTAGCCAACCTCGATCGCGTCAAGCAGGCGTTCTGGGACGCTTTTCATGGCACGCGCCAGCCCCTCTTCGCCGAGGGCGGCCGGTCGGGCGGGCTCAGGTTCAGGCTCGACGAGGTGGGCTGGCAGGTCCGGGTCGTCGACACGGCGGCTCACGCCTACCAAGGCACCGAGAACGTCCAGACGACCGACGAGGCCCTGCAGACGCAGATCTACAGCGGCCTGATCCCCTATCTCGCGTGCGACCCGAGCGTGCGGTCGATCCTCTACTTCGGCCTCATCGACGAGCCGGTGCTCGAACGATGGCAGGCCGCGCTCCTCCGGGCAGACGGAAGCCAGCGCCCGGCCTACACGGCCGTCAAGGGCACGTTCGCGCAGACGAAGGGACGCTGCCCCGGCCGGAACCGGGCCTGGCGGCACACGCAAACGGTCGTCGGGGCACGCTCGACATTTCCGCGGCCGAAGAGACCGCTGCCGGCGGCGAGCCGCTCCTGGTCTCTCAGTGTCAGGGCCGACGAGTCAGCTCGCTACCGCGCCGGCATCTTTCGCCTGAGCGGCCCCCGACTCGATCGCAGAGCCGTCACACGTGCGCTCGCACGCAAACGCGGTGCCGTGCGCGCGGCCGGGTCGGCCAAGGCGTACACCACTCAGCGCGTCCGCTTCGCTCGGCGCCGGCTCACGCCGGGTTGGTACGCGTACGGTGTGCAGCTCTCCGCGGCCATGAACCCACAGCGGACGACGACCTTCCTCGGCCGGCCGTTCCGCGTCGGCAAGCCCGCGACGCGCTAGTCGAATCTCGCCACGCGTGTCGATAAGGCGGCGGGCCGGAGGGGAAGCTCCGAGGACGACCTCCCCCTCCAGTTGAACCGCGCTCCGGACCTTGGCGACGGACGGGGTCTGAATCCGCCGCCGGACGAGCACAGACCCGCCGCTTGTCAGAGAGTATTGCGCACTTTGCGACGAGGCGACTAGGGGAGTTGTAAGTCATATTCGCGGCGCTTTACCGCTCGGCAAGCCGGATCAGCTTGCGGACTCGCCGGTGTGCCGCCGCCTTGGTCGCAGGCGGTCGGCACTTGAGCGCGAGCTCCCTCAGCGGGAGCGAGGGATGGGTCAGGCGCAGCTCGGCGATCTCCTGCAACGCCGGTGACAGGCCCTCGAGCAGCCCCGCCTGCTCGAGCCTCCGAACCGCCTCGAGCTGCTCGTGCGCCGCGCGGCTCGTGCGGACGAGGTTGGCGTGGTCGGCGTTGGCCAGGCGGTTGGCGCGTGCCTTGGCCTCGCCCATGACCACCTGCTCCTGGAAGACGAGCACCGCGTCGCTCGCCCCCGCGACCGCCAGCACATCGCCGATCGCCTCCGAGCCGCGTGCGTAAGCGAGCGCGTGGCCCCGCCGCTCGACGGCGTGCAGCGTGACTCCTTCGGCCGAAGCGACCTGGACGAGGAAGTCGGCGCCGGCCTTGCCGGTCGTCCGCAGCTCCAGGTGCGGCGCCCGGGGCCCGCTCAGCGAGCCGCCGCCCAGGAGCGCACCACGAAGGTAGGACGAGCGGCAGCAGCTTCTGCCGACGACGCGCTTGGGCGGCCGTTCGAGCGGCGCGAGCGCGGCGGTGAGCACACCCGCCTCGTTCAGCACCTGGAGCGCCCGGTTCGTCCCGTCGACGTGGATCTGGTAGCGCGTGGCGCGATCGAACGCCCGGCGCCGGTAGGTGCGGATCTCTGACTCCACCCCGAACTCGCGCAGGAGGCTGAACGCGCGGCGAGCCACCGCGGGGCTCGAGACGTCGAGGTGGAGCGAGACCGCGCCCCGTCCCCGCAGGTGCACCGCCCCCGCACTGTGGAAGAGCGCCGACAGCTCGGCCAGCCGACAGCACTCCCGCCGCGGCGCGATCGCGGCGAGCTCGTTACGGAGGTCATTCGAGAGCGCCATGCCACCCCTCCATCGCCAGGAGCCGGCGCTTGTAGTCGAGCCCGAGCGAGCCGTACGACCCGAGCCCGTCCGAGCCCACGACCCGATGGCACGGGACGACGATCGCGAAGCGGTTGCGAGCGCAGAACGAGCCGGCCGCACGCGCGGCCCGCCGCCGCCCCGCCAGCTCGGCGAGCTCGCCGTAGCTGACGACCTCTCCGCGCGGGAGCGCACGCAGGACCTCGGCCATCCGCCGCCCGAACGGCGTCTCCTCCTCGAGGTCGATCTCGACGTCGTCGAAGGAGACGTCCTTGCCCGCGAAGTACGCGGCGAAGCGCCCGGCGAGGTCGCGTGCCCGCGGGGGAACCTCCCGGTTCCCCCGAAACCCCCTCCCCTGGTCCGCTCCGCGGACAGGTCGCTTCGCGACCGGATGCATCGCCCAGAGCAAACGGTCGCCCTCGAGCCAGAGCTCCCCCACGCCCCAGCTCTTCGCCTCGTAGCGCACGCACGTCGGCGCCATACGCGTCCAATCTACAATCGGCCCCATGAGCAGCCAGGGAATCTTCCGTCCGCCGCCGCCGCGCAACGAGCCGATCAAGAGCTACGTGCCCGGGTCGCCCGAGCGCGAGGAGCTCCGCGTGCGGCTCGCCGAGATGCAGGGCGAACGCCTCGACATCCCGAACGTGATCGGGGGCGAGGACATCCGCACCGGCAACACGTTCGAGGCCGTGATGCCTCACCGCAAGGACCACGTCCTCGCCGACGTCCATCAGGGTGGAACGGCCGAGGTCGACAAGGCGATCGAGGCCGCCGGCGAGGCCTGGCACGACTGGTCGCGCATGCCGTGGGAGGAGCGTGCCGCGATCTTCCTGCGCGCGGCCGAGCTGCTCTCGGGGCCCTGGCGCTCGACGCTGAACGCGGCCACGATGCTCAACCAGTCGAAGACCGCCTACCAGGCGGAGATCGACTCCGCCTGCGAGCTGATCGACTTCTGGCGCTACAACGTCGACTACCTGGCGCGCATCTACGCGGAGCAGCCCTCCTCGTCGCCGGGCGTCTGGAACCGCCTGGAGTACCGGCCGCTCGAGGGCTTCGTCTTCGCGGTCAGCCCCTTCAACTTCACCGCGATCGGCGGCAACCTGACGACGAGCCCGGCGATGATGGGCAACACCGTCGTCTGGAAGCCTGCATCGACCGCGGCCGTCTCCGCGTACTGGACGATGAAGCTCCTTCAGGAGGCCGGCCTGCCCGACGGCGTCATCAACCTCGTCTACGGGCCGGGCGCCGCCGTCGGAGACGCCGTGCTGGCCAGCCCGAAGCTCGCAGGGATCCACTTCACGGGCTCGACGCCGGTGTTCCAGGGGATGTGGAAGACGGTCGGCGAGAACATCGCGAGCTACGAGGGCTACCCACGCATCGTCGGCGAGACCGGCGGCAAGGACTTCATCGTCGCGCACCCGTCCGCGAACGTCGACGCGGTCGCCACGGCGATCATCCGCGGCTCGTTCGAGTACCAGGGCCAGAAGTGCTCGGCGGCCTCGCGCGTGTACGCGCCCGCGAGCGCGTGGCCGGAGCTGCGCGAGCGCCTCGCAGACGAGGTCGCCACACTGAAGATGGGCGACGTCGCCGACTTCGAGAACTTCATGGGCGCCGTGATCGACGAGAAGGCCTGGGCCGGACACAAGAAGGCGATCGAGGGCGCGAAGCGCGCCAACGAGACGGAGATCCTCGTCGGCGGCGGCGCCCGGAACGACGAGGGCTACTTCATCGAGCCGACCGTGATCGAGACGCGCGACCCGGACAACGTCCTCATGCGCGAGGAGCTCTTCGGCCCGATCGTGACCGCCTACGTGTATCCCGACAACAAGTGGGAGGACACCCTCGAGCTCGTCGACCGGACGGCCCCGTACGGGCTGACCGGCGCGGTGTTCGCGAACGACCGCGGCGCGATCGAGCAGGCCCACCAGGCACTCGAGTACGCGGCCGGCAACTTCTACGTGAACGACAAGCCCACCGGCGCCGTCGTCGGGCAGCAGCCGTTCGGCGGAGCGCGGGCCTCGGGCACGAACGACAAGGCGGGCTCGATGTGGAACCTCATCCGCTGGGTCAGCCCGCGGACGATCAAGGAGACCTTCGTGCCGCCGACCGACTACCGCTACCCGTTCATGGCGCCGGACGGCGACGGCAACGGCTCCGGGCCCGCGGACCGCTCCTAGCCGCCGTCGGCCTGCAGGAACGAGAGCAGCGTGTCCGACAGCGGCGCGAGCCGCTCGACGTCGACGCTGTACAGCACGTAGTAGCCGTCCCGCCTCGTCGTGAGCACACCCGCCTGAGCGAGCTGTCGCAGGTGCTTGGAGAGGCCGGCCTCGGTGATCCCGACGAGCGGCGCGAGCTCCTGCGTCGAGCGCGGACGTTCGGCGATCAGCCGCAACGCCCTCAGCCGCGTGTCGTCAGCGAGCGCCCGGAGGACGCGTACGAGGTCGGCTGACGGAATCCGCGGCCGCGCGTCGGCGATCACGAACGAGGCCGGATAGACGATGCTCAGCGGCCACGGCGCATCGCAGTTCACGCGCACGTGCGGCCAGACGAACGCGCTCGGGACGAGCAGCAGCCGGTCGGTCTCGGTCACCTCCACGCGGTGCTCGTGCGGGACGTCGAGGCCGAACTCCTCGCGCGCCGGGTCGACGCGAAGCCGGCGCGAGAGCCCCTGCAGGAATGCGTACACACCGTCCGCGGCGATCACCCGGCCCGCGTCGGTGACGGCCGCGGCGAGTCGCGGCTCCAGGTGCTCCCACTCCTCGGCGAACGCCGCGTTCCAGTAGTCGCGGAGGAGCTCGGTGAAGCCGCTGACCAGTGCCTGCGGGTCGTCGAAGACGAGCGCGGTGAGCTCGGCGCTGGCGCCGAGGAATGCGCTCTGCTCGAGCGCAAGCTGCCGCACGGCCGGATCGTCGAGGAGCGCCGTGTCGTGCCGGCCCTCGTGGTCGTATAGCGGTCGCAGGAACTCGAGCCCGAGCGTCTCCCGGTCGAGCCCCTCCAGGTGCTCGAGCTCCTCCTCGAAGCTACGGAAGCCCGAGTCCGCGGTGGGCGCAAGGAAGTCCGGCATCGTCCGGCGGTAGACGAAGGCGAAGTCGGCGACGCGCCGCCGGAGCGCGGCCGGGAGCGTGCGCATGCGGCGAACCCACTCGTGCTGTAGGGGGTGGTGCTTCGGCTCGCTCAGCACGTGGAGGCTCAGCACCGCCTCCAGCACCGGCGAGTACGCGAACGCAAGCCGGTCGAGGCCGTGAGCCGGGACGTGGAAGCGGATCGCCACCGATTTCCTTTCTGGCGAAAGAGTTGACTGCCATGGTGACGGCGCGGCAGCCTCCGGTCAACGTGTCGGTCCGCCGCCGTATCGCGATCCTGTTCGGGGCCTCCGCGTCGCCCTCGGGCTCGCCATCGCCGGCTTCGCCGGCAGCTCCCAGAACCCGACGCTCATCGGGTTCGTCGGCACGAACGACGGCTTCGACATCGGGCTCACCGACGCGAGCGGCGCGCCGATCACCCGCATCGCGCCCGGGACGTACACGTTCCTGATCCGCGACCGCTCGCACATCCACAACTTCCACTTCGCGAGCAACGAGGACCGCACGGTCGACTTCCGCACCGAGCTCGACTTCGTCGGCGAGCAGAGCTTCACCGTCACGCTGCAGGCCGACACGCGGTACGCGTACGCCTGCGAGCCGCACTGGCAGACGATGAACGGCGAGCTGTTCACGAGCGCCGGCTCGAGCCCGCCCCCGGCGCCCCCGCCGCCACCGGCGCCCAAGCCCAGGGCGAAGACGCTCCGCGCCGGCGTCACCGCCGGCGGGACCGCCTACGTGTCGGCTCGGGCCGTGAAGGCCGGCCGTTACCGCATCGTCGTCCGGGACGCGTCGAAGCGTCGCAACTTCCACCTCGCGGGCCCAGGCGTGAACCGGCGCACGACCGCGGCGTTCAAGGGGACGGCGACGTGGACCGTCCGCCTCGGGCGCGGCGCGTATCGCTTCGGCAGCGACCCCGAGCCGCTCGAGGGCCGCCTTCGCGTGCGCTAGGCCCGTCCGGCCTTGTGCAGCTGCCCGTAGATCGAGCGCGCGGTCTTGGCCGGGATGCCGGGGACGCCCTCGAGCTCCTCCTGCGTCGCGGCGAGGAAGCGTTCCGCCGAGCCGAAGTGGCGGAGCAGGGCTCGCCGCCGCGCCGGGCCGACGCCCGGGAGCTCGTCGAAGATCGACTCGCGCGCCTTCGCGTCGCGGCGCTGGCGGTGGAAGCCGAGCGCGAAGCGGTGCGCCTCGTCGCGGATCCGCTGCAGGAGCTGGAGCCCCGGCGAGTGGCGTGAGAGCACGATCGGCTCGGCACGGTCGGGGACGTAGACCTCCTCCTCGCGCTTGGCGAGCGCGATCACCGCGACGCGGGGCAGGTCGAACGCCTGCATCGCTCCGAGCGCCGCCGACAGCTGGCCCCGGCCACCATCGATGACGACGAGGTTCGGGACCGAAGAGAACGACTCGTCGTACTCCTCGTCGGCGACGTCGCGCAGCCGCGCGAACCGTCTCGACACCACCTCCGCCATCGCGGAGAAGTCGTCCGGGCCCTGGTCGAGGCCGCGCACGCCGAACTTGCGGTAGTGCGCCTTCTTGGGCACCGCGTCCTGGAAGACGACCATCGAGCCGACCGGCGACTCCGCCTGGATGTTCGAGATGTCGTAGCACTCGATCCGCAGCGGCAGCGCCTCCAGGTTGAGGCATTCCCGCAGCTCCTCGAGCGCCTCCACCCGTCGCAGCCGCGAGCGCTCGGCGGCCGCCTCCTCGTGCTCGATCGCCAGCCGGGCGTTCTGGGTCGCCATCTCCTGCAGCCGGCGTTTCTCACCCCGCTCGGCGACGCGGACCTCGACCCGCGACCCGCGCCGGTCGGAGAGGAACTGCGCGATCGCGGTGGTGTCGCCGGCCTCGGCCGGGACGACGATCTGCGGCGGCACGCTCGGCGTCGACCCGTAGTACTCGAGCAGGAAGGCCTCCAGTACCGTGGCCGGGTCCTGCCCCTCGACGTTTTCGAGGTGGAATGCGTACCGGTCGATCAGCCGGCCGTCGCGGAGCGGAAACACCTGCACGGCGGCGCGATCGCCCTCGAGCGCGAACCCGATCACGTCCACGTCGCCTGTCGCGCGCCGGTCGGCCGCCTGGCGCTCAGCGAGGTGGCGGACGGCAAAGAGCCGGTTCCGATTACGCGCGGCTTCCTCGAAGCGCTCGCCGGCGGCCGCCTCCTTCATCTTCTGCTCGAGCTGGCGCTGGATCGGCCGAGTCTCCCCGGAGAGGAACTCGATCACGCCGTCGATGATCTCGCGGTAGGCCTCCTTGGAGACATAGCCCACGCACGGGGCCAGGCACCGCTCGATGTGGTAGTCGAGGCACGGAATCCCGGAATGGCGCCCCGGCTGCGGGCCCTCGCACGGCCGGTACGGGAAGACCCGGTTGAGGACGTCGAGCGTCTCGCGCACCTTCTTCGCGTTCGCGTACGGGCCGAAGTAGACGACTCCGCGCCGGTGCCGCTCGCGGGTGAACATCACTCGCGGGTAGTCGTCGTCGACGGTCACGGCGATGTACGGGAACGACTTGTCGTCGCGGAGCTTGACGTTGAACGGCGGGCGGTGGCGCTTGACGAGGTTCTGCTCGAGGTGGAGCGCCTCGACCTCGTTCGTGGTCACGATCACCTCGAGATCGGCGATGTGCTCCGGCAGCTGCGCCTGTGCGTACTTCCGGATGCCCTTCTGGAAGTAGCTCCGCACGCGCGGCCGGAGGGACTTCGCCTTGCCGATGTAGAGGACGCGGCCGCTGTCGTCCCGGAAGATGTAGACGCCCGGCCGCGCGGGGACGCTCTTCAGCTTCTGCTCGAGCTCTTCTGCCACGTCGGCCACCGTAGCCAGGCTAGTCTGCCCGGCCGTGTTCAGGGGTCTGGCTCTGGCCGTCGTCGTCCTCGCGCTCGCCGCCGGCTGCGGCGGCGGGAGCGGCGACCGCGACTTCCTCGTCGGGGTCGTCGAGGACTCGACGCGGCAGCCGGACGCGGCGGCTGCGAAAGAGCGGGTCCAGGCGATCAAGGACGCCGGCTTCGACGCTATCCGGATCACCTCGATCTGGACGCCGGGGGCGCGCGAGCCCTCGCCGGACGAGCTCCGCGTCCTGCGAAACGTGGCCGAGGCGAGCGAGAGCCTCGACCTCCGGCTGTTCATCGCCGTGTACCAGGCAGGCAGTGCGACGACTCCGCGGACCGAGACCGACCGCGCGGACTTCGCGGCCTACGCCGCGTCGCTCGCGAGACAGCTGCCGACCCGCGACTTCATCATCGGCAACGAGCCCAACCTCAACCGCTTCTGGCTGCCGCAGTTCGGTCCCGGCGGCGAGGACCTCGCCGCCCAGGACTACGAGCTGCTCCTCGCCGAGACCTACGACGCGCTCAAGGCCGTGTCGGACGACGTCAACGTCCTCGGCGGCGCGCTCGCTCCGCGCGGCAGTGACCGCCCCGATCTGGCGCGTGACACGCACTCGCCCACCGCGTTCATCCGCGACCTCGGCATCGCGTACCGGCAGAGCGGCCGCGACAAGCCGATCATGGACATGCTCGCCTACCACCCCTACGAGACGAACTCGAGCGTGCCGCCGGGCAACCCGCATCCGGAATCCACGACGATCACGCTCGGCGACTACGACCGCCTGCGTGCCCTGCTCGGCGAGGCCTTCGACGGCACGGCCCAGGAGGGTGAGGACCTGCCGATCCTCTACACGGAGTTCGGCGTCGAGTCGCGCATCCCGCCGGACAAGCAGTCGCTCTACGAGGGCAAGGAGTTCGCCTCGGTGAAACCGGTGACCGAGGACGTCCAGGCCGACCACTACGTGAAGGCGATCGATATCGCGGCCTGCCAGGAGACCGTGATCGGGATCCTGCTCTTCCACCTCTTCGACGAGATCGACCTGCGCGGCTGGCAGTCGGGGATCCGCTACGTCGACGACACGCCGAAGGCGAGCTATGAGCGGGTAAAGCAGGCCGCGGAGGATGCGAGGGCGGGCAAGGTCGACTGCGGGGACTAGGCTTAGTTCGGTGAGCGGTCAGTACGTCTCATACGGCTTCTACAAGGTCGATTCGGGCTGGCGCCGGCTTCCGGTCGAGGAGCGCGCGGCGATGAAGGACGCCTTCGCGGACGTCGTCGAGAGCTGGGCCGAGCGGATGGACGGGCTACGCGCCTACTCGACCGCCGGTGTCCGGCCCGACTGCGACTTCTTCCTCTGGAAGATCACCCAGCGCTACGAGGACCTCGGCGAGCTCGGAGCCGAGCTCAACGCGTCGCCGCTCTCCGGCTGGCTCACGACGCCGTACTCCTATCTCGCGACCACGAAGCCGTCGCAGTACACCAGCGCGCGGAAGGCGAGGAAGGTCGTCCCGCGCGGCCATCCGTATCTCGTCGTCTATCCGTTCGTGAAGGTGCGGGCCTGGTACGCCCTGCCCGAGGAGCAGCGCCAGCGCGCCATGGACGAGCACATCGCCATCGGCGCCCGCTTCGCGACGATCCAGAACCACACGACGTACTCGTTCGGCATCGACGACCAGGAGTTCATGACCGCGTTCGAGTGCGAGGAGCCCGCGGACTTCATGCACCTGATGCTCACGCTCCGCGACACCGAGGCCTCCCGCTACACCGAGCGCGACACGCCGATCTTCGTCGGGCAGTCGATGCCGATCCGTGAGGCGCTCGACGCCCTGGACGGCAGGGGCGCCCGGGTCGAGGCGACCTAGCTCCTTCCGCCTGTCCCCTGGGCGGTCGTCGTGACGATTTCGTGACGGTGCCTGGCACTGGAAACGGGCGGCGTGGCCGCGTCTCGCGCGGCCGGCGTACCCGCCCGAAGAGCCGTCACGATGAAGAGGAACGCCGTTGCCGGCGGCCGCGGGGCCTGTGGACAGTCCGTGACGCTTTCGTGACGGTGCCTGGCACCAGCAAGGCGGCTCACGCTCGCCCAAGCCGGCCGGAACGGCCTGGGCTTCAGAGGCCGTAGGAGTGCTGGTCGCGCCAGACGCGGAACATCGCGAAGCCGCAGATGATCAGCACGAGGAAGAACGCGAGCGCGTCACGTCCTGACGGGCTCGTCAGGAAGAACGCGGCGAGGTCGAGCACGATCAGGGCGGCCGCGCCGTAGAAGGCAGCCCGCGCGCGCGTCGACCACGACTCGATGTCGGATCGCCGCTCGCGCCAGACGAGGTAGACGAAGAACGCGATGGCGAGGAAGAACGCGATCTGCGCGAGCAGGAACAGCGCGGTCAGCGTCGCCTGAAGCTGCAGCACGACCACGACCACCGCGATCAGCCCGACCACGATCAGTCCGCGGACGAACGGGTTCATGTCGCCGATCAGCCGTCTCATGCGCCTGTCATGAAGGCGCGCACCGCAAGCGCCCCGGCCACCAGGGTAGCTCCCGCGAACCAGAGCAGCCGTCGCCGAGGATCTGCCGGCGCGTAGAGCCACGGGGCCAGCACCGCGAGCAGCGCGAGCGTCCCGTAGGCGTAGTGGAGCTCCTCGGGGGCGCGCTTGTCGCCGGACAGGAGCAGCAGGCCGACGGCGACCTGCGCGATCAGCACCGTCTGTGCGAGCGCCAGGAGCTGACGCGCCAGAGGACCTGCGGACCCGCGGCGCCGATAAGCGACCGCGCCGGCGGCCGACGCCACCGCCGCAACCGCGATCACGAGGACCGCGAGCGTCTCGTGGACGGCGACCACGCCGCGAGCGTATAGGCTCGATGTGATGGTCGAGGAAGGCAAGCCGGCACCCGATTTCGAGCTCACGAGCGACGAGGGCAACAGCGTTCGTCTGTCCGAGCTGCGCGGGCAACCGGTGGTCGTCTACTTCTATCCGAAGGACGACACGCCGGGCTGTACTACGCAGGCGTGCGGCATTCGCGACAACTACGACGCGTTCGGCGAACGCGGAGCGGTCGTGCTCGGCATCAGCCCGGACGACGAGAGCTCGCACGTGAAGTTCAAGCAGAAGTACGGCCTGCCGTTCACGCTGCTCGCCGATCCCGACCACAAGGTCGCCGACGAGTACGGCGTCTGGGGCGAGCGCTCCCTGTACGGCAAGAAGTACATGGGGATCGAGCGCTCGACGTTCGTGATCGACCGGGAAGGCAACGTCTCGAAGGTGATGCGCCGCGTGAAGCCGGACACGCACGCACAGCAGGTCCTAGACGCGCTGGCCGACTAAGAACGCGTTCTTCTTGGCCCAACGGGCTAAAGCCGGAGCCAAGGTGAGGACGCGCGGGACCTACCTTCCCGCTTTCAATCGTGGCTAGATACGCACCGGGCGGCGCTGCTCGTCTCCCCCGCCGCCGCTCTCGGGGGGCCCGGGTCGGGCCGCAGGCCTCGGGCCCCTCACCCCCATGTGATACCCCTCGTGTCGGTCCATGGAGGGGCCGCCCACCGGGGGCAAGCAACCCCTCCGAGGAGAGCGAACCGGAGACGCCTCCTATGCGCGAAGAGGCAAATGCCTGCCTCCGGCTCGTTCAGAGAGAGACGCAGATCGTTCTGAGCGATCATTGTCCCCTCGCACGATGCAGTATGCGATATCTCGGCAGGTCTCGCGAATCTTCTTATGCGGATCGAGGCCGTTCGGGAGGCACGGCTAGAGCGACCGGGCGCCGGGCAGCCGACAAGCGGGTCCCCCTACTCCCCGCTTGGCTAGCCGCCCGGCGCCTGAAGGCCTTGGCCGCTTGCCGCAGATCCAGATTTCTAACGAAGGCGTTGTGAGCGCTCAATCTCGTTGTCCTTTGCGTTCACACACATGAAGGTGCAGCCTCGAGGCAGGGATCCGAGCGCCCCTTCCCGAATCCCACGGCATAAGGCGGCTGGCTCCCCCTAGCCGCCCCCGGGGTGCTCGGGCACGGCCGGATTCTCCTCGAGCGCCCCACCACCTTCGCCGCGCAGCCACGGCAGGCGACCCACGACGGGGACGGTTTCGGGCCTCGGATGTTGAAGCTTGGCTCGAGGCGTGCCAGCGCGGACCGCAAGTCGATGTCGCACAGTGACGTGAAACCGCCGCGAGCAACGACAAGTACTGAAGGGCACGACGGTGCGGGGGTAGTCCAACGGTCAGGACGGCGGCTCGCCTTGCCGCAGATGCAGGTTCGATTCCTGCTCCCCGCTTCCAGTCCGTGCTTCCGCTCAGCGAGAGGGACGAAGGACTGACTTAGAGAAGGAAAGGAAGTATAGTCTAGGAGAGTTAAATGGGGAGGTAGTGGTAGGAAAAGTGAGATGAAAGGAGTGGTAAATACATCTGAGAAGAGTAGCTTGCTGAGCGGGAAGGAGAAAGAGGCGAAGAAGTAGTGGCTGTAAGAGCTAAAGAAAAGCAGCAAGGAGAAGGAGATGGAGGATAGAGACTGGTAATAAGGCATGGATCTCTAGTAGGTGCCGAGCTCGAAGTAGAAGAGAGTGCTGGCGCTGGCAAAGATAAGTTGAAGGAGTGAGGGGGAAAGCTGTGTAAACGAGTAGTCTAAGGAAGATGTATAGAAAGAACGGCTACAAAGAAAAGTGATGTAAGACTTAGGAAATAGACTGCGGGAAGACTCCTTGCAGTGGGGCTAGGAAAAAGTAGAAGTAGTAGAGGAAAGAGTACAACGCTGGTTAGTGCAGGACGGCAACGCGCAACATCGCGAGGTGGCGGGTCAACAAGAGAGAGAGAAGTTAAGGAAGCTGCTAGTTAAGAAGAAAGACAGAGGGAAGAAAGAGAAAGAATAGAAGAGGGAAGAAGCATCATCGGAATGCTACAAGGAAGACGTAGTAGTACACTATGCTGGAGATGGACTACGGCTGTTAAAACGACGGTAGTAAGTGATGACTGTGAACTAGTCGGATAGGAGATCGGCGAGCGTGTAGAAATGACCGCTGTCGCCGGTCGCCCCCATGATCAAAAGAACAGGCGGATCGCTGCCGCGGACCTCGTGGTAGAGCTCGGCACCGTTGACGCTGACCATCGGCATCGCAAAGCTCGCTGGGATCTAAAAGAGGATAATGAAGGAACGACAAAGAAAGACAGAGAACTCATAGAAGCTGCGAAAGGGAAACGAAGAAAATGAAAAAGGAAATAAAAGAAAAAGCGAGCGCTAAGGCGGAGGCGGAGTCGGGTTGCGATATAGAAAAAGAGACACTCTGGTAGAGGAAAAATGCAGAGAAACAGAAGGATAAAGAGCAAGCCGTAGCTAGAAGAAAAAAAAGAAGAAGCTTGAAGAAAAGCTGCGTCAGGACGAAAGTACAACTCAAACGAGTGATGGAAGAGGAGATTGCGGAAGAGGTTTAAGGCTGCGATGCGGTTTAGGGCTTAGATGAGACGAAGGGATAGACGAGTTAGATCAGGTAGCGCTCACTACAGCTACGCTGACGCATCGCTGCAAGCAGGGCTAGAGCTTTAGGCGTAAAGAGACGGGACGGTGTCTTCGATACAGCGTTGCGTATGCGTGAGGGTAGATGCAGAAATAAAAACAGTACTGACGGAAGAGTGGCGAGTATTTTAGCTTAGGTGTAATAGGCTTAGGGGCTGCTAGAGCGGGGCGTTGGAGCGGCAGTGGGAAGTTAGAGTATTAAAGTAAGACTGGAAAAGACGGTAAGGGAAGACAAAACAGAGCCAAATAAAGATCCAGGCTACGAGGATGAACAGGTAGAGCGGGAGGGCGACAAGGAGCGCAAATAACGGCTACAAGAACGCGGGGATGGCGAGCAAGCTGGGTGAACGCCAGGGATGCGTGCGTTAGTGAGGGGAACGCTAGGAGAGCCGAAGCCCCAAGAGGAAGCTTCCTGCCAGACCGGGACGACTATCGCTGCGGCGAGAAGTGTCGACCAGGGGATGTCCGGGATCGTGAGGAAGATCTCTGCCGGTACCGCGACGGGTACCGCGACAAGGAAGCAGCAGACCAGCATGTCCGCTCCTGACTCTCCGGTCGCGTCGCCAGAGCCGTGCGATCCTGATCAACAGCGCGATCGAGCCTGCGGTTCTCGTTGATCCAGTAGTCGTTGTACATGTGCCGGCTCATATCTACGTAGCTCAGAGTGCTGTGGGATGAAGAGGAAATAAAAAAGGAGGAGATGGAAAGGATAGAGGATAAAGATAAAAAGGAAAGATAAGGAGGAGAAGAGAAAGAGAATATGGAGAAGGAGATGATAAAAAGAATAAAAGAAGGTATAAAATGGAAGTAAGAGATAGAAGAAAAATAAGAAAGGAGAGAGAAGGGGAAGATAGGCTGGATGGTTGTATGCGAGGCGCTCTGGCTCCGTGAGATAAGGAAATAGAAGAATGGTAAATGCGAAGGCTGGCTGTGGCTGATCTTGATTCTATTGATCCTGCTCTACGACGGTCGAATCGATGCGGAAGGCGTGCTGACAGACTGCGACCTCGCGGACTACAACGACTCGGACGAGGGCAAGCACTCCCAGCGGCGCCGGGGCGGCGCCCTCATCGTCGTCCTCCAGATGTGAATGCGGATGAGAGGACTTGAACCTCCACGGGGTTGCCCCCACACGGACCTGAACCGTGCGCGTCTACCAATTCCGCCACATCCGCGCGGACGTCAGTGTAGCCGCGGCCGCCAGGCCCCGACACCTCGAAAACGCACGTACCATGCGCGATCTGAGACGGCTCGGGACACTCGTCGCCGCGGTTGCGCTGCTCGCCCTTCCGGGTGCGTCGGCGCTCGCCCGGCCGGCTCAGCACGGGGACGACCTCGTCGAGGTGGTCGTCACGCTGAACCAGCCGCCGCTCGCACAAGCCTCCACCCAGGGCCGCTGGCTGTCCTCCACACGCACGCGCGGCCGGCTGACCCTGCGCGCGCCCGCAAGCCGCTCGTACGTCCGCACGCTCGCGTCCGCCCAGCGCTCTTTGCAGTCGCGGATCGCGTCCACGGCCCCGGGCGTCCGCTTCGGTTGGCGGTACACGGTCGTCGCGAACGGTTTCTCGGTCGTGCTGCCGCGCTCCCAGGCCGACCGCCTCGACTCCGTTCCGGGCGTGGCGAAGGTGTGGCCGAGCGTCAGGTACCGCCCGCTGCTCGACCGCAGCGTGAAGCTGATCAAGGCGCCGACCCTCTGGGGCCCGACGCTGGCGACCTCCGGGCAGGGGATGAAGATCGGGATCATCGACGACGGGATCGACGCCTCGCATCCGTTCTTCAATCCGGCCGGCTACACCATGCCGCCCGGGTTCCCGAAGGGCGTCACGGCGGACACGACCGCGAAGGTCATCGTCGCGCGGGCGTTTGTTCCCCCCTCGGCCTCCTGGAAGAACGCACGCAAGCCCTTCGACCCCGTCTTCTCCGAGCACGCCACGCACGTCGCCGGCATCGCGGCCGGAAACGCGGGCACGCGCACGGGCTTCGGCCGCACGGTCTCGGGCGTGGCCCCGGGCGCGTACCTGGGCAACTACAAGGTCCTGACGGTTCCGACCGATGCCGGCGTCGGGCTCAACGGCAACTCGCCCGAGATCGCGGCCGGCATCGAGGCGGCCGTCCGCGACGGCATGGACGTGATCAACCTCTCGCTCGGGGAGCCCGAGATCGACCCGGGCCGCGACCTCGTCGTGCGGGCGATCAACGGGGCGGCGGCCGCCGGAGTGGTTCCTGTCGTGGCGGCCGGCAACGACTACGCCGAGTTCGGCGGCGGCTCGGTCACCTCACCCGGGAGCGCGGCCGACGCGATCACGGTCGCGGCCGTGACGCCGGAGAGCCGCCCGCAGCTCGCCGAGTTCTCCTCCGCGGGCCCGACGCCCGTCTCGCTCCTACTGAAGCCGGACGTCAGCGCTCCAGGCGTCGAGATCCTCTCGTCCGTGCCGGCCCGCGAGGGCACCTGGGCGTCATTCAGTGGGACGAGCATGGCGTCACCGCACGTCGCGGGCAGCGCTGCTCTCTTGCTCCAGCGCCACCCGATCTGGACGCCGGGGCAGGTGAAGTCGGCGCTCGTGCAGTCCGGCAGGGAGGTTGAGTCGTCCGGTGACGTGCGCCCCGTGCGCGAGGGGGGCGGGCTCGTCGACCTCGTCAAGGCCGACTCGCCACTCGTGTTCGCCCGCCCGACGAGCATCTCGTTCGGCCTCGTCCGGCCGGGCTTCTCGACGACCCGTCCGATCGAGCTGTCGGACGCGGGTGCCGGCGCCGGGCCGTGGACGGTGTCCGTCGACCAACAGCGCGCCGACAGCGCGGTCTCGATCGGCGTCCCGGCGGCCGTGACCGTGCCCGGGCCCCTGCCGGTCTCGCTTGCGGTCGGACGGGCAGCCCGGGAGCGCGAGCTCACCGGCTTCGTCGTGCTCATGCGCGGCGCGGAGCGGCGAAGGATCGCGTACTGGCTCCGTGTCTCGAATCCGTCGCTGGCACGGAAGCCGTCGACGCGGCTCACCCGGCCGGGCCTGCATGCGTCGACGACTCGGGGCGCCACCGCACGCATCCGGGAGTACCGCTATCCGTCAGAGGTCGCTCTGCCGGGCGTCACCGGCCGACTGCTCGGGCCCGAGCGCGTGTTCCGCGTCAGGCTCCGCCGGCCCGCGGTGAACTTCGGCGTCGCCGTCGTCTGGCGCGCGAAGGGCGTCCGGGTCGAGCCGCGGATCGTCCGCGCCGGCGACGAGGACCGCCTGATCGGGCAGACTGCCCTGCCCATCAACCTCAACCCCTACCTGCGCCAGTACCGGCAGCCGACGCCCGCGGCGGGAGCCGTCCGGCCGGCGGCGGGGAGCTACGACGTCGTCTTCGACGGGCCGAGTCTGGGCAGCGCGGGTCGCTTTCGTTTTCGCTACTGGGTGAACGACACGACGCGCCCACGCCTGCGCGTGCCCTCGCGGACGGTGCAGCAGGGGGCGCCGTTACGGATCCGTGCCACCGACAGCGGCTCGGGTATCGATCCGCGCACCGTCTTCGTGACGATCGACCGCGCGAGCGTCCCCGTGACCATGACCGGCGGCGTGATCAGCGTTGGAACGGGACGCCTGCGCCCGGGCCGGCACCAGCTGACGGTCCAGGTCTCGGACTACCAGGAGTCGCGGAACATGGAGAACGCGACGGCGATCCTGCCGAACACCGGCAGGCTCACGACGTCGATCGTCGTGCGCTAGCCGCGCCGCCTAGCCGGGCCGCTCGCGGTCCTGTTCCTTGGTCACCGGCAGCTGCGCAAGGTCGCGCTGCACCGCGGCCTCGAACTCGTCGCTCTCGGTGCGCAGCAGCTTGAGCTGGGACTTGCGGCGGGAGCGCTCGCGACGCCGCCTGGCCTCCATCCCGGTACGACTGGAGACCCGCGGCCACTCGGCGGCTACCAGCACCGCCACGGCACAGGCGAGCAGTGAGATCCAGAGCCAGCCCACGCCCTGATCTTAGCCTGGACCGGCAGGTGGAATCCACGGAGGTTCAGAAGGGCAGCAGCGGGAAGTCGAGGTACTTCGCGGCCGCGATCAGCGCGACGAGGGCTGCCAGGCCGGCGGCGAGCGAGAGCACCTGCTGTAGGCGGCTCGCATGGCGCACCGTGCGGCTCGTCTTGCTCATCTGCTCGAGCGTCCGCTCGAGCACTCGCTCGGCCCACGCGAACTCCAGTGCCAGCATCGCGAACCCGACCGCCATCACGAGCAGCCCTGGCCCCGGGAGCACGAGCAGGGCGATTCCGACCAGCACGATCGTGAACCCGAGCAGCGCGAAGGGAATGCGGTAGAAGCGGCTCCGGGAAAGGTGACGGTCGCGCTGCGCGCGCAGGCGCTCGATCCACGGGTGCCGCGTCCCCTGCTCCTCCATGACCGGAAACCTATGGGCAGACGCCGATGCGGGAGGGGCGGGAGGCGCCGTGGCGCCCGTGGCGTCAGGGCGCCTCGACCGTCATATCTCGATCGCCGCACCGTCATCCGAGCTCCGTCGGCGCTCGGTTCGCTTCCCGGCCCTTCGAACCGCTCGGCTCGAACCTTTAGGTCTTCCTGTCCGGCCACGTCCCCGAGCCGGCGTAAGCTCGGAGAATTGCCAGCTCGGGTAGCAATCGCGCAGATACGGGAGGTGGTCGTTCCAGTCGCCGGCCGAGAGTTGCTCGACGGCCCTGAGCACGATGTGCCCGTCGTCGCCGATCAGGAACCCCCAGGAGAAACCGAGCAGCGGTGCTGCCCGCTTTAGACCGTCCGGTTCACGAGGTGTAAACGCCAGGAAGCTGTGCGCGAGCCACTCGAGTGGTCGCCGCTCGTCTCGTGAGGGCGCGTCGAAAAGCATGGGAGTGATGCCGTACCAGCAGAACGGAGCCGGAGAGTCTTCGAACAACTGGAGCGGATCCATCTCGAAAGCGCGTCCCTCGAAGGCGTTGTCCGTGGAGCACACGAGCTGTACCCAGCCGAACAAGGCCCGATATCCGCGGCCGGGATAGGCAATCGTCGCGCTGCAGGCGGGAAATCCCCGCGCCTCTTCGCCCTTGCCGATCGCGGCCGGATCGTCGTTCGGAACACACGTAACCGTCACACGGCCTAGGTCGCCGCCGTGCCACAAGTCGATCTCCATTGTGGTGACGATAGCCCCGTCCGCCCCACGCGTTGCGATCCGGTTTGGCCGGCGGGAATCGCGCTGACCAAGGTCGTTTCTTTGCGCGCAGGTGAGAGATACCACCGCGGCGACAGGGCTGTCGAGCACGCGGATTCATGGCAAGAACCCGAGAGCGCAGCCCGTTACCGCGCTGCGCAGAGGCGGCAACATCCGCCAGCTCGTCCTCAGAACGAACGCGAGCCACCCGGTCAGCCCCCTCACCGCCCCCGCGAGTTGCCGGGAGGCCGAGGAAGACTCAGGCGATCGAGAGCCTGCCAGGTTGCGTTCGCGGTCGGCCAGCGTTCCGTAGAGCTTGAAGGTGAAGGTGACGCGGCTCACGGTCCCCGGACGCGGTTCCTCTTGCCACATCGCGGACAGTCAAACTCCGTCGAGCTCTCCAACGGCCCCAACCACGCCTCTACCACGGTGCCGTCTTCGCGCTCGACGTCGACTCGGAGACCGGAGCTCGGATAGTCGCCGGTCTGCTCCACGACCGCGGACAACCTCGACTCGTACTCGTCGGGATCTACGGCCTGGATGGGGGTATCGCAGTTCGTGCACTTGTCCACACGACCATCCGGTCAGCCAGGGCCCGTCCGGGCGGGGCAATCTGCCTGTCACAAGACGATTCGGCTTTGTTGAGCCAGAACCCGCACCGCTCCGGAAGGTGCAACTCCCCGGGTTGGACTCGAACCAACAACCCTCCGGTTAACAGCCGGATGCTCTGCCAATTGAGCTACCGGGGAACGCGGGTAGCGGCGCGCGCATGATAGCGGCGGAACGGGCCGGTTCCGACCCCGAGGCCGGGTCTCAGGCGATGCTCTGAACCGCCGCGCGGATCTCGAGCAGCTTCGTCTGGAGCTCCTTCGTTTCCTCGAGGCTCGCGTCGGCGAGCCGGCGGCGCAGATAGCGCTCTCGCACCCGCAGGAGCAGCTCTTTCGCGGTCGCCTCGTCGATCGCCTCGCTCGCGGCCACCGCGTCGAGCTCCGCGAGCGCCGGGACGACCTCCTCATCCTCGGCCTCGCCGAGGATCACTGCCCGCAGTCGGCGGTGGAGGTCGCTGTCGAAGTGGTCGGCCGGGATCGTCCGCAGTGCGTCCGCCAGGCCCGGGAACGCGATGCAGGCCGCCAGCAGGTCGCGTTCGAGGCGATCTCCCGCCTCCATGACCCGCTGGGACACCGGCGCAGCCTTCATGGTCGAGACCGCGCTCTGCAGCTGCACCGTCATCCCGAGCTTGTCGTTCACGTAGCGCCAGGCCTCGTGCCGCTCGGGCGAGTCGGCGAGCCCGTTGAGGAACGCCTTCGCCTCGCGGTGCGCCGTCTGCCGGTCGGCCTGGCCCTCGACGATCAGCTTCACGCGGTACAGCGGGAACGGGACGGCGCTAGACAGACGCTCCTCGAATCCCTCCGGCGCCTGGGCCGGGTCGACTCCGGGCGGCAGCGGTACCACCCGCACGTCGAGATCACGCTTGACCGCAAGCTCCATCCCGCGCAGCGTGGCCGCCTCGCCCGCCGCGTCGGCGTCGAAGCAGAGGTACACCTTCCGCGTCAGGCGCGAGAGCTCCCGCAGCTGCTGCTCGGTCAGTGCGGTCCCCATCGACGCGACGACGGGCTCGAGGCCGGCCTGGCGGAGGGCGATCACGTCGGTGTTGCCCTCGACGACGATGGCGCGTTCCTGCTTCGCCATCGCGTGGCGGGCGAGGTTCAGCCCGTACAGGATCGCCGACTTGTGGAAGAGCTCGCCCTCGGGCGAGTTCACGTACTTCCCGCGCAGCGGGTCGTCCTCGCGGAGCTTGCGCGCCTGGAAGCCGACGACTCGTCCGCGCGCATCCGCGACCGGGAACATCAGCCGCTGCGGGAAGTAGTCGTTCCCGCGGGCGTTCGTCAGACCGGCGGCGCGAAGCTCGGCGGCACCGAAGCCCTTCTGCTGCGCCTTCGCGGCCAGGCCTTGGCCCGGCGAGAGCCCGAGCCTGAACTCCCGGCACACGGGCTCCTGGAGCCCGCGGCTCTCGAGGTACGCGCGCACCGGCTCGCCTGCGACCGACTCCCACAGGTGCCGCTCGTAGAACGCCGTGGCCTGCTCGAGCACCGCGTACAGCCGCTCCTTCCGCCGGCGCTCCTCCTCCTGGCGGGGCGACGACTCCTCGTACTCGAGCGTGACGCCGAAGCGCTCCGCGAGCCACGTGATCGCCTCGGCGAAGTCGAGCTGCTCGTTCTCGCGGACGAAGGTGATCGCATCGCCGCCCTTGCCGCAGCCGAAGCAGTGATAGAGCTTGTCCACCGCGTTGACCGAGAAGCTCGGCGTGCGCTCGTCGTGGAACGGGCAGCGGCCGGTGTAGCGGCCGCCGACCTTGCGTAGCGGCGTGTACTGCGAGACGAGCTCGACCATGTCGACGGTCGCGCGGACCTCGGCGACGGAGGCGTCCTTGATCCGGGCCACGTCAGAGCCTCTCGGCGAAGTCGAGGGCGAAGCGGTCGGTCATCCCGGCGAGGTACGACACGATCGCGTCCGGGTCGTCGCCGCGCCCGACGAGGTGGTCGAAGATCCGTTGTACGACCTCGCGGGCCTGCCGGTGCTGCTCCCGGGTCTGCGGGCCCAGGTAGACGCGCTCGAACATGAAGGTGCGCAGCGAGAGCATCGCCTCGCCCACCTCGTCGCCCTGGACGATGTCGCCGGCACGGCCGGAATGCTCGACGAGGTCGTGCACGAGCGTGTCGATGCGCCGTGCGCCCGAGGGCCCGAGCAGGTCGACCTCCGCGCGCGGGAGATCCTCGGGGGCGAGGATGCCGAAGCGGATCGCGTCGTCGATGTCGTGGTTGATGTAGGCGACCCGGTCCACCAGACGCACGATCTTGCCCTCGAGCGTGCCCGGCTCCTGAGACCCCGTGTGCGTGAGGATCCCCTGTCGCACTTCCGCGGTGAGGTTGAGCGACTCGGCGATCCGAAGCGACTGCTCGTTGTGGCGGAACCTCCGCCCGAAGCGCTCGCGGAGCGCATCGTCCAGAGCCTCCTCGCCGGCGTGCCCGAACGGCGGGTGGCCCGTGTCGTGCCCGAGCCCGATCGCTTCGACGAGGTCCTCGTTCAGCCGCAGCGCTCGCGCGACGCCGCGCGCGATCCCGGTCGTCTCGAGCGTGTGCGTCATGCGGGTGCGGTAGTGGTCGCCCGCGGGGTCGATGAAGACCTGCGTCTTGCCCTTCAGGCGGCGGAACGGCTTGGAGTGCAGGATCCGGTCGCGGTCGCGCTGGAACGGCGTCCGGAGGCGGCATTCGTCCTCGGGGCGGAGTCTGCCGCCGTGCTCGTACGAGCGCACGGCAAGAGGCGACAGCCACCGCTCCTCTTGCTCGCGGATCCGCGCCTCGAAGGCGTGGGCGACCCTTCCCGCGAGCTCGGGCATGCGGCTCACACTAGATGATGATCGAGACGGTTCCGCCGTCGGCGGACCAGGCGGCGCCGGTGACGTACGAGGCCCGCTCCGAGCAGAGAAAGACGATGACGGCGGCGATCTCCTCGGGCTCGGCGAGGCGCCCTGTCGGACGACCCTTCGCGACCGCCTCGAGCACCTCGTCGTGCGACCTTCCGGTCCGCGCCGCCTGCTGGTCGGCAAGGCCGCCCTCGCCGAGCCAGGCGGGGGTGGCGGTCGGACCGGGCGTGACCGCGTTGCAGCGGATGCCGTCGCCGGTGTAGAGGTCGGCGACGAGCCTCGAGAGCGACAGGATCGCGGCCTTCCCGACCGAGTAGTCGGGCATCGACGTCGACGGCCGCTTTCCTGCCGAGGAGGACACGTTGACGATCGCGCCTCCTCCCCGCTCCCTGAGCGCCGGCAGCGCCGCACGGATCGCGCGCACGTAGCTCATGACGTTCAGCTGCCACATCTGCGCCCAGTCGTCCTCAGTGACCTCCTCGAGCGAGCGCTGAACCGCGACACCGACGTTGTTCACCAGGCAGTCGAGGCCGCCCAGCTCCGCGACGGCATCGGAGATCAGCGTTGCCGGCGCGCTCGGATCAGTGAGATCGGACACGACCCCGAGCTCGGCGCCAGTGTCGCGGCGGGCCTCGTCGACCCGCGCCGGATCACGCCCGCACACCACGACGCGGGCCCCCTCGCGCGCGAGCAGGCGCGCCGTCTCGAGGCCGATCCCGGCGGTCGAGCCGGTGACGACGCACACCTTGTCGCGCAGGCCGAGGTCCATGAGCCGGGTAGCGTAGTCCGCGTGACGACGCTGATCCTCGCCCGGCACGGAGAGACCGACTGGAACCGCGACAACCGCTTCCAGGGCCACGCCGACCCGCCGCTGAACGACCTCGGGCGCCGGCAGTCCGCCGAGCTCGCGGAGTCGCTCCTCGACGACGGCATCGCACGCGTCTACACGAGCCCGCTGCGCCGGGCCTTCGAGACGGCCGAGATTGTCGCCGGCCGGCTGGGCCTGGAGCCCGAGCCGCTCGAAGCGCTGCGCGAGATCGACGTGGGCTCCTGGTCGGGGCTGACGCGCGAGGAGGTCGCCGAGCGCTTCCCGGACGACTATGCGCTCTGGCTCGCACGGGCGCCGCACGGATACGAGGGCGGCGAGACCTATGCGGAACTCGCGGCACGCGTGCTTCCGGCGGTCCACGAGGTTGCCGCAAGGCACCCGGGGGAAACGCTGCTCGTGGTGACGCACGGCGGTCCGTCCCGGGTTCTCCAGGCGCATGCGGCCGGCATCGACTACGTCGAGGCGCGGCGTCGTGAAACGGTTCTCGCGAACTGCGGCGTGTCCCGTTTCGCCGTCGAGAACGGCGACTTTCGACGGCTAGACTGACGCGGCGTGGAGGACTACACGAGCAAGTACAAGGGTGAGCAGATCGAGGTTGCCCTGTTCGGCGGCGACTACCAGGACGGCGTGCTCACCGCCTACTGCGCGGTCGACGAGGTCGCGCACATCGAGTTGAACGGGCACATCCTCATCCCGCTTCAAAATATCGCCTCCCTCCACTGCACGAGCCGCTGCGACGCGCCCGAGCCCGACTGGCCGCCGCGAGGGTTCGCCGAGGACGAGCGCGACGAGCCGTAGCCGTGTCGGGCACGCTGGCGGTCGCTCGCAACCTGGCCAAGGTCTGGGCCATGGTCGTGTGCTTCTCCGCGCTTCTCGGCGGGATCGGCTGGGTGCTCGGCGAGTCGCGGCTGGCCTCGATCTTCGTGTTTTGCGCGCTTCTTGGAGCGTTCACCGGCTGGTGGCACGGCGAGCGGGTCGCGCTGGCGATGGTCGGCGCTCGACGGGCGACCGACTCCGAGGCGCCGGCGGCGCGCGCTGCGCTCGAGCGGCTTGCGCGGCGGGGAGGGATCCCACCGCCCCGGCTTTACCTCATTACCGATCCCTTTCCGCGCGCGCTGTCCACGGCCCGGGGCGTGACCGCGTCGACCGTAGCCCTGAGCACCGGCCTCGTCGCGAGCGCCAGCCCGGCCGAGCTCGAGGGGGTCCTGGCCCACGAGGTCGCGCACGTCGCGCGCCGCGACGCGGTCGTGCAGACCGCTTCCGTGGTGGTCGCCTCGACGCTGCTCGAGATCGCTCGGCTAGGCGGCTTCCTGCAGCGTGCGCTGCTCTTCGTGCTCGGGCCCGTGGCCGCCGCTCAGATGCACCTCCTGCTTTCACCGAAGCGCGAGCTCCAGGCCGACCGTTACGCGGCGGAGCTCTGCGAGTCGCCTCACGGCCTTGCGGACGTCCTCCTTCGGCTCGAGCTCGCCGGCGAGCTCGTCGGTCTCGCCGCGAACCCCGTGGTGACGGAGCCGCTGCACACGGTCAACCCGTTCCCGCGCGAGCAGCCGGCCGTGCTGTTCGACACCCATCCACCGGTCGCCGATCGGGTGCGGCAGCTGCGCGACCTCGATCCCGAGTGGCGCGACAAGCTGCGCGCGGCCTGATCGGCGCACCGGCATCGTGCTCCGGAAACGCGAAGAGCGCCCCATAGGGCGCTCTTCTGAAGTAATTCGGCGGCTACCTACTCTCCCGGGAGGTTGCCCTCCGAGTACCATCGGCGCCGGCGGGCTTAACTTCTCTGTTCGGAATGGGAAGAGGTGTACCCCCGCCGCTGTGACCGCCGAAACTGTCAAAAGTGCACGCATCGCCTATTCGGCCGGTCTAACTAGGGGCCGTAGGCCAGGCCGCACACCTTCAAAACTCCATAGCGACAGACACGTGTTCAAAATCAAGACCTCGGGCAATTAGTACGGGTCCGCTTCACGCATCGCTGCGCTTCCACGGCCCGCCTATCAACGTGGTGGTCTCCCACGGCCCTTACTCCTTCTAGAGGATGGGAAGCCTCATCTCGAGGTGGGCTTCCCGCTTAGATGCTTTCAGCGGTTATCCCATCCAGACGTGGCTAATCAGCAGTGCCGTTGGCACGACAACTGATGCACCAGAGGTCTGTTCGTCCCGGTCCTCTCGTACTAGGGACGACTCCTCTCAAGCTTCCAGCGCCCATGGTGGATAGGGACCGAACTGTCTCACGACGTTCTGAACCCAGCTCGCGTACCGCTTTAATGGGCGAACAGCCCAACCCTTGGGACCTACTCCAGCCCCAGGATGCGACGAGCCGACATCGAGGTGCCAAACACTTCCGTCGATGTGGACTCTTGGGAAGTATAAGCCTGTTATCCCCGGAGTACCTTTTATCCGTTGAGCGACGGCAATTCCACTCTTAACCGCCGGATCACTAAGGCCTGCTTTCGCACCTGCTCGACTTGTCAGTCTCGCAGTCAAGCTCCCTTATGCCTTTACACTCTACGCACGATTTCCAACCGTGCTGAGGGAACCTTTGCGCGCCTCCGTTACATTTTAGGAGGCGACCGCCCCAGTCAAACTGCCCACCTGACACTGTTCCCGACCCGGATTACGGCATCGGGTTAGAAGCCCAGAACACGAAGGGTGGTATCCCAAGGTTGGCTCCACGAGGACTGGCGTCCCCGCTTCAAAGCCTTCCACCTATCCTGGACAACGTACCCCAGACTCCAATGTCAAGCTGCAGTAAAGGTTCACGGGGTCTTTCCGTCCAACCACGGGTACTCGGCATCTTCACCGAGACTACAGTTTCACCGGATCCCTCGTTGAGACAGCGCCCAAGTCGTTGCGCCATTCGTGCAGGTCGGAACTTCGCGTGAATCCTCCGTTTCCGGAGGCGCAGACTATCCCTTCACCCTGACGCAGTCGCTCGAGGATCGCTTCAGCGTCGTATCGCCGCTTCCCGCTCGGGTTCATCGCCCGCGCGAGCTCGACGATCCGAATCAAGCCGTCGCCTCTTCGATGCGCTCCGACCTCCATCAACCTGCAGACGGCGGCGAAGCACTCGAAGTCGCGTCGCTTGCCGGATAGCAGCGGCCAGGCCTCGAAGTGAGGGATCACGCGCGCGAGGAGGTCCTCCAAGCGCCGCGTCTCCCACTTCAGGGTCCGATCGCTTCGATCCGGCCGGATGCTTCCGCATCCGAAGTACGCCTGAATCGCATGAAGCACCTCGGCCCGGTCTCCGTTCTGACTCACGGAGAGGCTCGGCCTCACCTCCCAGCCCGCCCTGAGCTTCGCTCGCGGCGAGATGGAAACGGTGAAGCACCCCTCTCCGTCGACGTATCCGGAGATATAGGCCGAGAGGAACTCGCGACTGTGTCTGGGGCCGGCGTCTGATCGCACCCATAGATTGTCGCCCATGCTGCGGACGACGGAGTTGCGATCTCACGTCCAAAAAGGACGATCAGTCGTTACGGGGTCAATCACGAAAGTGTGACGACTTCCCACGGGATTACCCACTCGCTGCTACGGCGTCCTTGACTCGCCGCGTACGAGGAGGGCTTCCCCGTTATTAGCCGGTTGTCCGACGGGATTACTCCCGCCTCGGGCAATCCAGTTACCCGACAAGGAATTTCGCTACCTTAGGACGGTTATAGTTACCGCCGCCGTTTACCGGGGCTTGGTTTCAAAGCTTCGCCCGAAGGCTAACCTCTCCACTTGACCTTCCGGCACCGGGCAGGCGTCAGCCCCTATACGTCGTCTTGCGACTTCGCAGAGACCTGTGTTTTTGTTAAACAGTCGCTTGGGCCGTTTCACTGCGGCCCCCTCGGGCTCGGTCCGCGAAGGACTTCACCCTACCGGGGCGCCCCTTCTCCCGAAGTTACGGGGCCATTTTGCCGAGTTCCTTAACGAGGGTTCTTCCGATCGCCTTGGTATTCTCTACCTGCCTACCTGTGTCGGTTTTGGTACGGGCACGCCCCGCCTCCCTAGAGGCTTTTCTCGGAGGCATGGCTTCAGGGACTTCGCCCGGTTAGGGGCTCGGCATCCCGTCTCAGACTTGATGGCCGGCGGATTTTCCTACCGACCGTCCTACGCGGTTACCCCGGGACGACCATCGCCCGGGATCCCTTAGCCTACCTCGTCCCCCCATCGGTAATAGCGGTGGGTACGTGGTACTGGAATATCAACCAGTTGTCCATCGTCTACGCCTGTCGGCCTCGACTTAGGTCCCGACTAACCCTGAGCAGATTAGCTTTACTCAGGAACCCTTAGGCATTCGGCGGACGGGTTTCTCACCCGTCTTTCGTTACTCGTGCCAGCATTCTCACTTCCCAGCTCTCCACGGCAGGGCTTACGCCGCCGCTTCACTGACCTGGGAACGCTCCCCTACCACTCCACGCAAGCGTGAAGTCCGTGGCTTCGGCTTCTAGCTTGAGCCCCGTTACATTGTCCGCGCCCGACCACTTGACCAGTGAGCTGTTACGCACTCTTTGAATGGTGGCTGCTTCTAAGCCAACATCCTGGTTGTCTCAGCAATCGGACATCGTTTCCCACTTAGCTAGAAATTAGGGGCCTTAGCCGACGGTCTGGGCTGTTTCCCTTTTGAGCACGAAGCTTATCCCCCGCACTCTGACTGCCACGCTCTGGAATACCGGCATTCGGAGTTTGCCTGAGGTCGGTAAGCTGGTAGGCCCCCTAGCCCAAACAGTGCTCTACAACCGGTATTGAACGCGTGACGCTATACCTAAATATATTTCGGGGAGAACCAGATATCTCTGAGTTTGCTTAGCCTTTCACTCCGACCCACAGGTCATCCGCTCCGTTTTCAACCGAAGTCGGTTCGGTCCTCCACGGGGTCTTACCCCCGCTTCAACCTGCCCATGGGTAGATCACTCAGTTTCGGGTCTAGCTCCGACGACTGAATCGCCCTATTCAGACTCGCTTTCGCTACGGCTCCGTTTCCTTAACCTTGCCGTCGAAGACTAACTCGCTGGCTCATTATGCAAAAGGCACGCCGTCACAGCACGAAGCTGCTCCGACCGCTTGTAAGCACACGGTTTCAGGTGCTATTTCACTCCCCTTCCGGGGTACTTTTCACCTTTCCCTCACGGTACTAGTTCACTATCGGTCGCCAAGGAGTACTTAGCCTTGCGGGGTGGGCCCCGCAGGTTCCGACCGGGTTTCCCGTGCCCGGCCGTACTCAGGTACCTGCCCAGGAAGGCCGTGCGCTTTCGTCTACGGGACTATTACCCGCTGCGGTGCGGCTTTCCATCCGCTTCGACTAACGCACGACTTTGTAACTTCCCGACCCGCCGGCAGACGGATCGAGGCAGGCCCTACAACCCCTGCGTGACAACGACTGCCGTCTATCACGTCACACAGGTTTGGGCTGATCCCCTTTCGCTCGCCACTACTCAGGGAGTCGAGGTTTCTTTCCTTTCCTCGGGTTACTAAGATGTTTCAGTTCACCCGCTTACCGTCTCCTGCCCTATGTATTCAGGCAGGGACACGCGCGCACTACCACGCGTAGGTTTCCCCATTCGGAGATCCCGGGATCAAAGGTTGGTCAGCACCTCCCCCGGGCTTATCGCAGCCGCCCACGTCCTTCATCGGCTCTTGGCGCCAAGGCATCCACCGTGTGCCCTTGTTCTCTTGATCGAAAAGAACACGTGTGTTGCCACTATGGAGTTTTCAAGGTGCGCGCCGGACGCGCCGGCAAAAGTAACCAAGACCGCCAGGTGGGCGGTCTCTCAAAACTCAGCAGCATGGTCGACGTCGAGGTCGACGTAGTTTCCAGGCGAGCCCGGTCATCCGACGGCCTAGGCCATCAAGGAGCCGGGCGCCTGCGGGAGTAAGAGCTCCCGCATTCCCTAGAAAGGAGGTGATCCAGCCGCAGCTTCCGCTACGGCTACCTTGTTACGACTTCACCCCAGTCACCGATCCCACCTTCGACGGCTCCCTCCCTTGCGGGTTAGGCCACCGGCTTCGGGTGTTACCGGCTTCCGTGGTGTGACGGGCGGTGTGTACAAGGCCCGAGAACATATTCACCGCGGCGTTGCTGATCCGCGATTACTAGCAACTCCGGCTTCATGGAGGCGAGTTTCAGCCTCCAATCCGAACCGGGACCGGCTTTTTGGGATTCGCTCCCCCTCGCGGGTTTGCAGCCCTTTGTACCGGCCAATGTAGCACGTGTGTAGCCCTAGGCGTAAGGGGCATGATGACTTGACGTCATCCCCACCTTCCTCCGATTTGTCACCGGCAGTCTCCTATGAGTCCCCGTCTTTCACGCTGGCAACATAGGACAGGGGTTGCGCTCGTTGCGGGACTTAACCCAACATCTCACGACACGAGCTGACGACAGCCATGCACCACCTGTGCACTGGCCCCGAAGGGCTACGGTATTTCTACCGTATTCCAGTGCATGTCAAGCCTAGGTAAGGTTCTTCGCGTTGCGTCGAATTAAACCACATGCTCCGCTGCTTGTGCGGGCCCCCGTCAATTCCTTTGAGTTTTAGCCTTGCGGCCGTACTCCCCAGGCGGGGAACTTAATGCGTTAGCTTCGGCACGGACGGAGTCGACACCGCCCACACCTAGTTCCCATCGTTTACGGCGTGGACTACCAGGGTATCTAATCCTGTTCGCTCCCCACGCTTTCGCGTCTCAGCGTCAGTACCGTCCCAGAGAGCTGCCTTCGCCATAGGTGTTCTTCCTGATATCTGCGCATTTCACCGCTACACCAGGAATTCCACTCTCCTCTTCCGGACTCTAGCCAGATGGTTTCCATCGACGTCTCGAGGTTGAGCCTCGAGTTTTCACAACGGACCTACCTGGCCGCCTACACGCTCTTTACGCCCAATAAATCCGGACAACGCTCGCCCCCTACGTATTACCGCGGCTGCTGGCACGTAGTTAGCCGGGGCTTCTTCTGGAGGTACCGTCACCCTCTGGGCTATTAACCCGAGTGGCTTCGTCCCTCCTGAAAGCGGTTTACAACCCGAAGGCCTTCTTCCCGCACGCGGCGTCGCTGCGTCAGGCTTTCGCCCATTGCGCAAGATTCCCTACTGCTGCCTCCCGTAGGAGTCTGGGCCGTGTCTCAGTCCCAGTGTGGCTGATCGTCCTCTCAGACCAGCTACGGATCGTCGCCTTGGTGAGCCGTTACCCCACCAACAAGCTAATCCGCCGCGAGCTCCTCCTCGGCCGGAGGCCGAAGCTACCTTTTCTCACGAGCCCGAAAGCTCGAGAGGCCATCCGGTATTAATCCGGGTTTCCCCGGGCTATCCCGGTGCCGAGGGCAGATTACTCACGTGTTACTCACCCGTTCGCCGCTGTCCCCAGAGCCGAAGCTCTGGTTCTCGCTCGACTTGCATGTATTAAGCGCGCCGCCAGCGTTCGTCCTGAGCCAGGATCAAACTCTCCGTGAAGAAAGTGATTCGGAGCCGAAGCTCCGAAGGCTTTCGTCTTAAGAGAGCCTCAAAGTCACTCCCGAAGGAGCGACGGTGGCTTTCATGATTCCCTCACGGCACCGCGAACGGCGCCGCTCAGGTCTCGACGTAAACGCATGCTGCTGAGTTTTCAAAGACCGCGCCACCCAGAGCCGGCCGTAAAAAAGCCTCCGACTCGCGGAGGCCCCTCTGTGCTCGGAAACTGCTTCGTATCCGGCTCTGACGAAGGGCTCTCCTGGTCGTTTCGGGGACTTTCCAACAGCCGCCTCTTCGAGGCAGCCGGGGCATGATAGCAACGCTTAGGTCACTGTCAAGCGGACGTATCGGCGCTTTCCGGCCTGGACGAGCGCCCCTGCGAGCGAGTCCCGGGCGACGTCGAGGTCCGATGCGATCTCGTCGTTCACGCGGACACCGCCCTGACCGATCAGGCGTCGGGCCTCGCTCGTCGACAGGCCGAACGCCGAGGCCAGCAGCCCGGGCAGGTGGACGGGGTCGTCTGTGGGCAGCTCGACCTCGGGCACCTCATCCGGCGCCCGTCCTTCGCGCACCACGCGCGTGAAGTGAGCCTCGGCGGCGCGGGCGGCCTCCTCCCCGTGCGCGCGGGTGACGATGAAGCGGGCAAGCGCGAGCTTCGCCTCCATCGGGTCGCCGGCGAGCGGGTCGGCGTCCGACTCCATCACCAGCCGGTAGTACTCGGGCAGCGCCTCGTCGGAGATGCGCATCGTCTTGCCGAACTGCTGCTCGGGCGCCTCGAGCAGGCCGATGTAGTTGTCCTTGGACGCGCTCATCTTCTCGCCGTCGGTGCCGAGCAGCAGCGGCGTCGTCAACGCGACCTGCGGCTCCAGGCCGTACGCCTGCATGACGTCACGGCCCGCAAGGAGGTTGTAGAGCTGGTCGGTGCCGCCGAGCTCGACGTCGGCCTCGATCGCCACCGAGTCGTACGCCTGCATCAAGGGGTAGAGGAGCTCGGAGACGGAGATCGGCGCCTGCGACGCGAAGCGCTTGGCGAAGTCGTCCCGCTCGAGCAGCCGCGCCACGGTGATCGTCCTCGTCAGCCGCAGAACGGCAGCGAAGTCGAGCTTCGCCAGCCACTCGCCGTTGAAGCGAACCTCGGTGCGGTCGGGATCGATGATCTGGGAGGCCTGCTCGAAGTAGAGCTTCGCGTTCCGGTCGATCTCCTCGTCGGAGAGGATCGGCCGCTCCGTCGACCGGCCGGAGGGATCGCCGATGCGCGTCGTGTAGTCGCCGATGATGAGGACGCCGGTGTGGCCCTCGCGCTGGAACGCGGCCATCCGCTGGAGCGGGATCGCGTGGCCGACGTGGACGTCGGGTGCCGTGACGTCGATGCCGAGCTTGACCCGGAGCGGACGGCCGAGCGCGAGCTTGCGCTCCAGCTCCCCTTCGGGTTGGACGTGAACGGCGTTGCGGGTGAGCTCGGCGAGGCCCATGGGAAGCGCGAGTCTAGCCCGGGCCTGCGGCTAGACTCCTGCGGTTTTGCCGCTCAGACGGAAGAGCGCGCCGCCGAGGAGGAACGGCCGGCGCCGTATCAGGAAGCTCCGCCTCTTCGTGCTCCTTTTGGTGCTGGGGCTGCTGGGCTCTGCCTCGTTCGGCTTCGGGTTCATGACCGCGGTTGCCAAGGAGATCCCGCGCCTCGACCCGTCCCGACAGGTCGCGCGCGAGCAGAACAGCTACATCCTCAACAACGACGGCACACGCAACCTGGCCGTCCTGCGTGGCGCGGAGAACCGCGTGATCGTCGACTCGGACACCATCTCCCCGGTGATGAAGCAGGCGATCGTGGCGGTCGAGGACCGGCGCTTCTTCGAGCACCGGGGCGTGGACGCCCGCGCGATCATCCGCGCCTTCTGGGCCGACATCCGCAACCAGTCGGTCGTCCAGGGCGGGTCGACCATCACGCAGCAGTTCGTCAAGAACGCGTACGTGAAGAACCAGCGCTCGATCGCCAGGAAGCTCCGCGAGGCCGCGCTCGCCTGGCAGCTCGAGCAGCAGTGGTCGAAGGACAAGATCCTCACCGAGTACCTGAACACGATCTACTTCGGAAACGGCGCATACGGGATCGAGCAGGCCGCACGCGTCTACTTCGGGCGCTCGGCGAAGCGGCTCACCCTGGCGCAGGCCGCCCTGCTCGCCGGGATCCCGTCCGACCCGGCGCGCTTCGACCCCAAGACGAACCCGCGCGCCGCGCACGAGCGCCGCGACCTGGTGCTGCAGATGATGGCCGACCAGGGCGTCATCACCCAGGCGGAGCTCGCGGCCGGGCTCGCAACCCCGCTGCCGAAGCCGCAGGACATCCGGCTGCCCGGCTCGCTGGCCGGCGACGAGGCACCGTACTTCGTCAACTACGTCAAGCAGCAGCTGATCGACAAGTACGGCGCGCGCGAGGTGTTCGGCGGTGGCCTGAAGGTGAGGACCTCGATCGACCTGAAGCTGCAGGAGCTCGCGCGCAAGGCGATTGCGAAGTGGCTCACCGACGTCGGCCCGGAGGCGGCGCTCGTCGCCGTCGAGCCCTCGAGCGGACGCGTCCTCGCGATGGTCGGAGGCTCGAACTTCCGCGAGAGCCAGTTCAACCTCGCCGTCCAGGGCGAGCGCCAGGCGGGCTCGTCCTTCAAGCCGTTCGTGCTGGCGGCGGCGCTACGCGAGGGTCTCTCCACGTCGAACACCTTCGTCTCGGAGCCGGTCGAGATCTGGGCGGACGGCCGGCTCTGGGAGGTCGAGAACTACGAGGGCAACTATCTCGGCTCGATCGACCTTCGCAACGCGACGATCCATTCCGACAACGCGGTCTACGCGCAGCTCACGCAGCTCGTCGGGCCACGCGCGGTCGCGAACGCCGCCAAGGATCTCGGGGTCACGAGCGGCCTCAACGCGTACTACTCGATCGGCCTCGGCGCCGAGCCGGTGAACCCGCTCGAGATGGCCCGCGCGTTCTCGACGTTCGCGAACCACGGCATGCGTGTCGACGGCAAGCTCCTGGGCAACAGGCCGCGCGCGATCGTCTCCGTCGAGCGGGACGGCAAGGAGATCGACAACGAGCCGGTCGGCAAGCAGGTTCTCACCCGGAACAAGGCGGCGATCGAGAACGACATCCTCCAGGGCGTCGTTCGTCAGGGCACGGGCCGCGCCGCGGCGCTTCCGGACGGACGGCCTGTCGCGGGCAAGACGGGCACGACCGAGAACTACGGTGACGCCTGGTTCGTGGGCTACACGCCCCAGCTCGCCGTCGCCGTCTGGGTCGGCTACCCGAGCGAACTGCGCCCGATGCTGACCGAGTTCCACGGCGATGCGGTCGCGGGCGGCACCTACCCGGCTCTGATCTGGAAGAGCTTCATGGAGTCCGCGCTGTCGGCACGCCACGCGGAGAAGCTGCAGTTCGAGCCGCCCCAGTACACGCCGGCAGCGGGCCGCTCGGTCGTGATGCGCGACGGGCTGCTCCAGGCCGACAACGGCTACTGCCGGGGGGCGCACCAGGTGCTCGTGTACTACGGCGAGGCGCCGCGCAAGACGGCCGACTGCAAGCCGAACGAGGTCGAGGTCCCGAAGGTCGTCGGGACGAGGCTCCCTGCGGCGCGCACGCAGCTCGCGTCGACGCCGTTGTCGCCTACCGTCGTCTACAAGCCCGCAGCGCCGAAGCAGCCGGTCGGCGTCGTGGTCAGGCAGGACCCGAAGGCCGGCGTGCGGGTGTCGGCCAACGACCGCGTCATCCTCGTGCTCGTGAAGGCCGAGCACGGCGTCGTGCCGAAGCTCGTCGGGCTGCCGGTGGACGCCGCCGAGGAGAAGCTGCGCTCGCTCGACCTCGATCCGGAGATCAAGGGCGACGGCCGCGTCGTTGCACAGCAGCCCAAGTGGGGCGTCGCCGCCGCTCCGGGCATGCCGATCACGCTGATCGCACGGGGCGGCTGAGGTAGCGCGAGCCCGCGAGGGCGTATCGCCAGGGCCGGTCGGCCGCGCGGGTGATCCCGATCCGCGGGCCGGTCACGATTTCCGGTTGACGCGCCCGCGCGAGGAGCTCGAACGGAGGCCGGTCGAGGGCGAGGCCGTCGTGCTCGCGCGTGACCCCGAGCGCCTGGCAGAGCCTGCCCGGCCCGGCGGCGAGCAGACGCTCGTCGTCGAGGCCGCGCCGCCTCTTCATCTCCGCGATGCCGTGCCTCGGCTCCAGCGCCCGGAGCAGCACGGCGCTGGCGACGCCCTCACCCTCGGCCACCAGGTTCAGGCACCAGTGGATGCCGTACGAGCGGTACACGTACGCATGACCGGGAGGGCCGAACATCGACGCGTTCCGGTCGGTGCGGCCCCGGTAGCCGTGAGCGGCGGGGTCCTCGTGGTCGTACGCCTCCACCTCGACGATCGGTCCACCGACGCCGTCGACCAGCAGCGTGACGCCGATCAGGTCGGGCGCGACCTCGTGCACCGAGCGCGCGAAGAAATCCTGCGTCAACGTCATTCGTGCGGCTGCCTCGCGTCGTAGCGGAGGAGCGCCGGGAACGCGGCCACGATGATCGCCGTCCCGGCGACGCACACGACCCCGCCGGAGACGATCGAGAAGCGGAGGCTCGTCAGCGTCGCGACGAGGCCGGCCTCGACGTTCCCGAGCGCCGGAGCGCTCGCCACCTGGGCGAGCTCGATCCCGGACACGCGGCCGCGCATCGCGTCCGGGGTGGCCGCGAGCACGATTGCGGAGCGGAAGGCGGCGCTGACGTTGTCGGCCGCTCCCGCGAAGGCGAGCAACACGAGCGCGAGCGGCAGCGACTCCGCGAAGCCGAAGAGCAGGATCGCCACTCCCCACAGTCCCGCCGCCAGCGCAACGGCGACCCCCTGCCGGCGCACGTGTGCCACCCAGCCCGAGACGAGCGTGGCAAGCAGCGCGCCGGCGTAGGGAGCGGAGTAGAGCAGGCCGACGACCCCGGCGCCGCCGCCGAACCGGTGCTGCGCGAGCGCCGGGAAGAGCGCGCTCGGCATCCCGAAGATCATCGCGTTCGTGTCGAGCAGGAAGATGCCGAGGATCACCCGCCGCGACGCGACGAAGCGGAAGCCCTCGAGCATCGAGCGCAGGCTCACTCTGTCGGCGTGCTCGTGCGGCGGGAAGGTCGGGAGGCGCCAGATCGCCGTCAGCGAGGCAGCGAACGTGGCCACGTCGACGAGGTACGTCCCGGTGAGGCCGATCGTCGCGATCAGCAGGCCGCCGGTCGCCGGCCCGCCGACGGCCGCAAGGCTGTGGTAGGCGGTGTTGAGCAGCGACGCCGAGGCGAGCTGGTCCTCCGGCACGAGCCTCGGCGTCAGGGAGCGGAGCGCCGGCGAGCCGAGCGCCCAGAGCGCGGTGATAGCCGCGGCGAGGACGTAGAGCGCCCAGAGGCGCGGGCTTGCGAGCGTCGCGTTGAAGACGAGCGCGCCCGAACACGCTACGAGCCCGAGCTCCGTGATCAGCAGCAGACGACGGCGGTCGACGGCGTCCGCGATCGTGCCGCCGACCACGGACAGCGTGAGCAGCGGGATCAGCTCGCAGAGGGCAATCAGGCCTACCGCGAGCGTCGAGCCCGTCAGCTGGTAGGTCTGGTACGCGATCGCCACGTACGTGATGTGGCTCCCGAAGAACGAGATCGACTGGCCGATCCAGAGGTTGCGGAAGTTGCGGTACCGCAGCGGGCGGGTGTCGACCGCAATCCGCTTCAGGCCGACGCGCCAGCCGGGCCGGTCGGCCAGCTCCGGGGCGTCCTCGACCGCGGCCCGGAGGGCCTCGTCCTCCCGATGCTCGTCCGGCACCCGCTAGAAGAGCTGGTCGGGCTCGTCCGGATTCGCGGTGCGCTCGAGCAGACTGCGGGCGCGCCGGTTCAGGTCGCCGATGTCGACGCGGCCCTTGTCGGCGTCCTCGACGATCCGACGCGCAAGGGCGAGCGCGTCGTCGAGGAGCGGCGCCGTCGTGGCCGCGTCCTCGCCCATCTCGTGCAGGATCGTTCGCTCCGTCCGGCCGGCGACGATCGGCTCCGGCACGCCCTCGATCCAGACGCGGGTCCGCCGGCCGCCGCCGCGATCCTCCCCGGTCAGCGGCTCGAGCGCGTAGATCTTGTCCGCGCGCGCGTACTTCCCGAAGCCGAGGAAGACCATCCGCTGCGGGCGCTCCGCCATGGCAGGGATTCTGTCAGGCGCGGCCGGACGTGCCCGTTCGGGACGTGTCTGGGGTCAGACCCCGGACACGCCCATCCCGGGCGCTGTCCTTTGGTCATCGACGCACAGGCAGCACTGCCCGTCCAACTGGGCATGTCGCAGCGAGACGCGTCTGGGGTCAGACCCTGGACCGGTCCGAATCAGGCGCCGCCCTCAGGCGATCGCGCTGCGCAGGGCCTCGACGACGCGTTCCTGGTCGTCGGGCTCGATGCCGGCGTAGAACGGCAGCGCGAGCGTGCGGGAGGCGGCGTCCTCCGCCACCGGGCAGGCTCCCTCGGCGAAGCCGTACCGCTCGCGCATGTACGGCTGGAGGTGCACGCACGGAACGTAATGGCCGGCCTCGACGCCGTCGTCCGCCATGCGCGCGAGCACGGCGTCGCGGTCGACGCCCCGCGCAACCTCGACCACGTAGACGAACCACGAGCGCTTGTGGTCGGCGTCGTCCGTCAGCGGCGTCTCGATGCCCTCGACGCCCGCGAGCAGCTCGCCGTACCGCTCAGCCGCCGCGGAACGCAGCGCGAGCATCTCGTCGAGCTTCTCGAGCTGGGCGATCCCGACCGCGGCCTGCAGGTCGGTGAACCGATAGTTGAAGCCCACGCGCACGTGGTGGAACCAGCGGCTCTCGTAGGAGCGGCCCTGGTTGCGCAGCGATCGCAGGAGCAGCGCCTCGTCCTCGGAGTGCGTCGTCACCATCCCGCCCTCGCCGGTCGTGAGCTGCTTGTTCGGATAGAAGCCGAACACCGACGGAACGCCGTGCGACCCGACGACACGGCCCTTGTACTCGGCACCGAGCGCCTCGCAGGAGTCGTCGACGACGGCGAGCCCGTGGTGCGCCGCGATCGCCCGGATCTCGTCCAGCTCACAGGGGTAGCCGAACATGTCGACAGCCACGATCGCTCGTGTCCGCGGGGTGATCGCCGCCTCGACGGCGGCCGGATCCATGTTCAGCGTCGCAGCGTCCACGTCGGCGAAGACCGGCTCGGCGCCCTCCAGGATGAAGCAGTTCGCCGTCGCCACGAACGAGATCGGCGACGTGATCACCTCGTCGCCCGGCCCGAGACCGAGGCCGTGGCAGAGCATGTGGAGCCCGGCCGTGCCCGAGGAGACCGCGATCGCGTGGGGTGCTCCGATCCGCTCGGCGAACAGCTCCTCGAAGCGGTCGATCGCCGGCCCGAGCGACAGCCGGCCCGAGCGCAGCACCTCGAGGACGAGCTCCTCTTCCCGCTCGCCGATGTAGGGCTTCGAGAGCGGGATCCGCCGGACGGCGGCCTTTGCCTTCACGCTTCCGCGGGAGCGCGCTCCGGGATCGAGGCGTACTCGAGCCAGTGCGCCCAGCGCTCTCCGCCGCCGCGAACCGTGTCGAGGTACGCCTGCTGGAGCTTGAGGGTCACCGGCCCGGGCGGCCCGATCTCGTGGTCGTCGACCGACCGGATCGGCGTCACCTCGGCGGCCGTGCCGACCATGAAGATCTCGTCGGCGAGGTAGAGGTCGGAGCGGATGACGTTCCGTTCCTCGACCGTGTAGCCGAGGTCCTGCGCGATCTGGATCACGCAGTCACGTGTGATGCCGGGAAGGATCGACGTCGAGAGCGCGGGCGTGGCGATCTTGTCGCCGTAGACGACGAACACGTTCTCGCCGGAGCCGTCCGCGACGTACCCCTCGTCGGTGAGCAGAATCGCCTCGTCGTAGCCGGCGCGGTTTGCCTCGGTCACCGCCAGCATGGAGTTGAGGTACACGCCGGTCGCCTTGGCCACGTGCGGGAATCGTGTTGGGCCCGATCCGCTTCCAGGACGAGACCTTGACGCGGATGCCGTTCTTCATCCCTTCGTCGCCGAGGTAGGCGCCCCAGGGCCAGCTCATGATCACCGTCTCGACGGGGTTCCCCGCCGTCGAGACCCCGAGCTCGCCGTAGCCGTAGAACACGATCGGGCGCAGGTAGCACTCGGGCAGCCCGTTGACGCCGATCAGCTCCAGCGAGGCCTCGCGCAGCTCCTCGACCGTGTACGGAATGTCCATGTAGAGCAGCCGCGCCGAGTTATGTAGGCGCTTCAGGTGATCGGTCAGGCGGAACACCGCCGGGCCCTTCGGGGTCTCGTAGCACCGGATGCCCTCGAAGACGCCGGTTCCGTAGTGCAGACCGTGCGAGCCGACGTGGATTCGGGCGTCGCCCCAGTCCACGAGCTCGCCGTTCATCCAGATCTTTTCGGTCTCCCGCATGCTCAGCTCCTTGTAGCCGCCGTCACTCGGATGTTAACCACGGGTGCGGTCGGGGTCTTCCACCGCATCGAGGGTTTGTGCGCGCGCGAGCCGCACCAGGTCGGCGGGCGCGAGGGCCGCCATGTGGCGCGTCGAGCCGGCTCCGATCCAGACGCGGTCGAGTGCCAGCAGGCTCCGCTCGACGAAGATCCGGTCGACCCGGCGCAGCGGGAACGGCGCGACCGCTCCGGGCTCGAACCCCGTCGCCTCGACGACGAGCTCCGGCCCCGCCACTCGGGCCTTCTCGCAGCCGCCGGCCGCCGCCACCTTCGCCGAGTCGGCGCGACGGTCACCCGGCACCATCACGAGCAGGATCCGCGGACCGCAAGTGAAGACGAGCGACTTGACGATCTGCCTCAGCTCGCAGCCGACCGCGTCCGCGGCGGCCTGCGCGGTGGGCGTGCCCGCCGGGAACTCCTCGATCCGGGCCTCGACGCCCGCCGACCGGAGGAACCCGGCGACGCGCTCGACCGGTTCGGGCCAGCCGTCCGCCATCAGTAGAGCCCCGGGAGGAGCCGCCACGGCGTGCGACGCCGGTAGTCGTCGTAGCCGGGATACCGCTCGGCGAGCAGCCGTTCCTCGAAGCGCGCCTTGAAGGCCCACAGCACCGCGAGGGCCGCCGCCAAGGCGAACGCGAGCGGGCTCGACCACAGGCCCCAGCCTCCGAAGAAGAAGATGCCGCCGCTGTAGATCGGGTGACGCGAGAATCGGTAGGGCCCGCTCTCCACCAACGAGCCGCGCTCGCGCGGCTTGGGATAGCACGTCAGCGAGCTCCCGAGGGCACGCGCCGACCACACCGCGAGAACGGCGCCTGCGACCGCCAGCACCGTCCCGACCACCCCGAACACGGCGTCCACGCTGTCGGGCCAACCGCCCACGAACCCGCCGGCGAGCGCGGCGCCCATCACCGCGAACTGCCCGATGACCCAGGCACCGCCCTTGCTATCCGAGCCGGACGAAGCGGGCATCGTCGAATCCTTCGGCGTGGATGCGCTCGACCAGCTCCGGCGGGGCAGGCTCGTCGATCGACAGCGCCATCAGCGCCTTGTCGCCTCTGCGCGTCCGGGACACGGCCATGTTGGCGATGTTGACGCCGGCGTCACCGAACAGCGAGCCGACGCGGCCGATGACGCCCGGGACGTCGTCGTAGCGGAAGAACACCATCAGCGGCGCGAGCTCCATCTCGAGCTCGAAGCCGAGCGCGCTCACGAGCCAGCGCCGGTTCTCCCGGCCGATGGTCGTCCCGGAGACCCGCACGTCCTCGTCCCCTCCGGCCACCTCGACCCTCACGAGGTTCGTGAAGTCGCGGGAATCCCGCCGCCGCTCCTCCGCTACCTGGATGCCGAGCTCGGCGGCCACCACCGGCGCGTTCACGTAGTTCACGGTCTGCTCGACGCGGCCCTGGAAGGCGCCGTTCAGCGCCGCGACCGTGAGCAGGCGCGTGTCGTAGTCCGCCAGGTTGCCGAAGTAGCTGAGCGCGATGCGGGCCGGCCTCGCCGCGGCGAGCTCCATCGCGAGCCGCGTCAGCGTCGCCGAGAGCGGGATGAACGGGCCGAGCACCTCGAGGTCGTCGGCTCCTATGACCGGGATGTTCACCGCATTCGTGACCAGCCCGCCCTCGAGCGCGGCTGCCACCTGCTCGGCGACGATCACGCCCGCGCGGTCCTGCGCCTCCTCGGTGGAGGCCGCCAGGTGGGGCGTCACGATCACGTTGTCGAGCTCGAGCAGCGGCCCCGAGTAGGGCTCGGCCGAGAAGACGTCCAGCGCGGCGCCGGCGACTTTGCCCGAGTGCAAGGCCTCGGCCAGTGCCTCCTCGTCGATCAGCTCGCCCCTCGCGGCATTGACGATCCGCACGCCGTCCCGCATCGCCGCGAACGCCGCCGCGTTCACACCGCCGCGCGTCTCGTTCGTCAGCGGCTGGTGCAGCGTGATGAATTCGGCCGCCGCGTACACGTCCTCGGCGGAAGCGGCCTGCTCGACGCCGAGCTCACGGAACCGCTCGGGGGCCACGAACGGGTCGTAGGCGACGACGCGCATCGACAGCCCGAGCGCACGGCGCGCCACCTGCTGCCCGATGCGGCCGAAGCCGAGCACGCCCAGCGTCTTGTCCGCCACTTCGAGCCCGGCGTAGGCCGCTCGGTCCCAGCGGCCTCCCTTCAGCGACGCGTGCGCCTGCGGGATGTTCCGCGAGAGCGCGAGCAACAGCCCGATCGTGTGCTCCGCGGCCGACACGACGGTCGACTCGGGCGCGTTCGCGACGACGATGCCCTTGCGCGTTGCCGCCTCGACGTCCACGTTGTCCACGCCGACCCCCGCGCGGCCGATCACGCGCAGGCGGTCGGCGCGGTCGATGAGGTCGGCGGTCAGCTTCGTCTTCGAGCGGACGACGATCCCCTCGTAGTCGCCGATCCGCTCGGCCAGGTCGGAGTCGAAGTCGACGTCGACGTCGAAGCGCTCTTTCAGGAACGCCACGCCTGCGTCCGCGATGGGCTCCCGGACGAGGACCTTCACACTGCGGTGCGTTCGTACGTCTCGAGCGCGCGGCCGACGGCCACGCCGCGCTCGATGTCGGCGCCCAGCTCGCCGAGGACGAGCTCGACGCCGGCCAGCGCGGTCGTGATGTCGAAGATGTCGAACCAGCCGATGTGGCCGATCCGGAAGATCCTTCCCTTCACCGGCCCCTGACCGCCTGCGAGCGTGATGCCGAAGCGGTCGCGCAGGCTGAGCACGACGTCGGCAGCGTCCAGGCCGTCGGGCATGCTCACCGCGGTCACGACCGCCGAGCTGTCGTCGTCAGGGGAGAAGAGCTCGAGCCCCATCGCCTTGACGCCTTCGCGGCAGGCGCGGCCGAGCCGGACGTGGCGATCGAAAGCGGACTCGAGCCCGTTCTGGAGCAGGAGCCCGAGGGCGACGTCGAGCGCGACGACGAGCGAGACCGCCGGCGTGTAGGCGGCGTCGAGCTTGTCCTGCGCCTTGCGGTTGCGGGCCCAGTCGAAGTAGTAGCTGCGCGCCCTGCCGCCCTCGGCGGCGTGCGATACCGAGGCGAACGCGAGCCCGGGCGGCGTCATGAGCGCCTTCTGGGAACCGGCGACGACGACGTCGATCCCCCACTCGTCGGCCTCGAGCGGCACCGCGCCGAGGCTCGAGATGGCGTCGACGACGGACAGCGCTCCGGCCTCCCGCGCCGCCGCAGCGAGCGAGCGGACGTCGGCGACGACCCCGGTCGAGGTCTCGGAGTGGGTGAGCAGGACGGCCTTCGCGCCGCCGAGCTCCTGCAAACGCGAGGCCAGGTCCTCCGCGACGGGGATCTCGCCCCACTCGTACTCGACGACGTCGACGTCGCAGTCGAACGCCTCCGCGATCTGGATCCAGCGCTGGCCGAAGTTCCCGGCGGAGACCACGACGACGCGGTCGCCGGGCTGCGTGATGTTGGCGACCGCGGATTCCATCGCTCCGGTGCCCGAGGCGGTGAACATGAGCGGCTCGCGGCCGGCGCGGAAGACCTCGGTGAGCCGGTCGAGGCAGCTCCGGAAGATCGGCCTGAAGTCGGGGCTGCGGTGGTGGACGACCGGCTCGGCGAGCGCGGCCAGGACCTGGGGCGGGACGGGCGTGGGTCCTGGGGTGAACAGGTGCCGCTTCATCCGCCTGACCCTAGCGAAGCCTCCGGCCACGTCTAGGGTCCCGCCCGTGGAGGCCCTGCTCGCGTTCGCGGCGGCGCTGCTGGCGCTCCGTCTCGCGGGCGGCCTCGCGGGACGCTGGCGGGCTCGCCGCCGCGCCGAGCTGGCCGCGTGGGGCACGTCGCTGGCCGCGTACGCGGCCGCGTCGGCCGCGCTGGCCTGGGGTGCCGCGGCCGGCTGGGGCGACGACGCCTTCCGCGTCTACTACCTGTTCGGCGCGCTGCTCACCGCGCCGCTGCTCGGGCTGGGGTCGCTGCTGCTCGTCGGCCGTCGCTCCGCGCTTCCCGTGACCCTCGTCTACTGCGGCCTCGCGGCCGGGGTCATGCTCTCGGAGCCTCTGACGACGCCGGTCGGCGGCTCGGAGATCCCGCACGCGCAGGATCACCTCGACTTCTTCCCTGCCCGGCTGCTCGCCGTACTCGGCAACACGCTCGGGACGCTGGCGGTGATCGTGGTCGCGCTGGCCACGATCCGGCGGCGTCCGCGCGGCAACGCGCTCATCCTGGCCGGCGTGGCGGTCGCGGCGGTGGGCAGCGCCCTCGCCGGGCTCGGAGCGGCCGGCACCGGAGCGGCGATCGCCGTCGCGGCGGTGCTCCTCTACGGCGGGTTCGTTCTTAACAAATAGCTCAAACCGGCTGACTACCCTGCCGCCCGCTCGGACAACAAGGAGCCCGAGAGGGTTGTCCACCCTGGCGACTGCGGAATGGTCCGGCCGGGTGGCGCTTGCGGCTCCGCTGCCCGAAAGGGGTTCGTATGAGACAACCGATTCGGTTACTGCTGCTCGCGTGCGTGCTGGCGCTGTGCGCCGCCGCACTGGAGGCGCCGGGAGACTCGGCCGCCGGCGAGCGTAGCGTCCGGGCGGCGGCGATGCCGTCGGACTACCTGCTCGGCGACATCGCGCGGTACCGCCGCGAGACGTGGCACTGGCAGCACGTGATGGGCGTGCACCGCACCCAGGCGCACGCCGTTCGCCGCCACAGGAGCCCGCACTACCGGCGCTGGGTGCGCAGCCTCTGGCGCAAGCGGGCCCTCGCGCACAGGCGCAAGGCGCACCGGCCACCGCACCACAGCCAGTGGCTCTGCATCCACCGCTACGAAGGCCGCTGGAACGACCCGCACGGTCCCTACTACGGCGGCCTGCAGATGGACATCTCGTTCCAGAGCCGGTACGGGGGCGACCTCCTCCGCCGCAAGGGGACCGCCGACAACTGGACCCCGCTCGAGCAGATGTGGGTGGCCGAGCGCGCGTACCGCGCCGGTCGGGGCTTCAATCCCTGGCCGAACACGGCCCGGGCCTGCGGCCTGATCTAAGAGGACGGTTTCACGGAAGTCGTGCTACCGTGGCCGTTAAGTCAGAGCGAGTCCGGTTCGCGCTTCAGCGCCTTCCTACCCGTTCGTGAGTGGTAAGAGGAGGTGTTTTTTCTATGGCAAGCGGAACCGTGAAGTGGTTCAACGACAGCAAGGGCTACGGTTTCATCACCCCGGACGACGGGGCGAAGGACCTGTTCGTCCATCACAGCAACATCGCCGGCGAGGGCTTCAAGAGCCTTCCCGAAGGTGCCCGCGTCGAGTTCGAGGCGCGTGAGGGGCAGAAGGGCCCCGAGGCGGCCAACGTCGCCGTACTCGCGTCGTAAGGACGCCGCGTCGAGCCGTGGCCGCGAGAGCGGCCACGGCTCCGCTTTACTGAGAGAGGACCAATGGCCGAAAAGGAAGAGAAAGTCGAGTTCGAAGGCGAAGTCCTCGAAGCCCTGCGCAACCGGATGTTCCGGATCAAGCTCGACAACGGGCACGAGACGCTCGGCTACATGGCCGGCAGGATGAAGCGCTACCGGATCAGGGTCTTCCCTGGAGACCGCGTGCGAGTCGAGCTCTCGCCGTACGACCTCGACCGCGGCCGCATCGTCTACAGGCTCAACTGAGATGCTGGACCGGCCACGCCCGGCGTGGGCCGAGGTGCACCTGCTGATCTCAGACCTCTGCTCGAGCCGATCATCGTTCGCCACCGCCACCTCGGCGGAGAACTCGATCGCGCAGTACGAGCCCGACGTCCGCCTGCTGGTCGAAAGCCAGCGTGGGAGCAGGTGGGTCGCAATCGACGACGTTCGCGGCTGCTGGGAGACCTTCGAGCGGCTGGGCAGCGTCGCGCGCCACGACCTGCTCGAGCCCGGACGATGCTCCGCATTCATGTTCGCCCTGTTCGCGCAGGTCGAGGGTGTCGAGGCCGACGCGTCCGACGAGGCGCGCCTGGTCCTCCGGCTCGCCTGAGGGGCCCGCGGCCGCTGTGGCCGCAGGCCCAGCTCGGGTGTCAGCGGGTAGCCGGCTCGGCCTCGAGCAGCTCGTCGAAGAGCGCGCGGTAGTGCACCATCGCCTGCCGCTGCTCCTCGGTGTCGGCCTCGCCGTTCTCCGCGCGGCGTGAGATCTCGTACGCCGAGCGGTAGTTCTCGACGACGTGTGGATGGTCGACGGAAACGTCGGCCGCCCGCTGCTCGAAGTCGTCGGTCGGATAGCCGCGCTCGCGCATGACCTCGATCACGAGGGAGTGCGCGTCGCCCACCGCGCCGTTGGGGTCGTCGACGAAGCGCTCCTGCACGGTCCGCCAGCGGTCGGCAAAGCGGTCGCGCGCACCGGGCGCGAGCGGCCGGATGTCGAGCTCCTCGCGACGCTTCTCGCGGTCGGTGAGCTCGGACTCGGCTTTACGCCGGCTGCCAGTCTCCTCGACTGTCCGGTCGTACTCGGGCCCGAAGCCCTCGCGCAGATTGCTCGTACGGCGCTTGCGGCTCGCGGCCCACATCGCCAGCAGCACGACTGCAACCACGACCGCCGCGGCGATCACGATCCATACCCAGGTGTCCATATGTTCCTCCTCGACTCGGCGCAACATGTGCCCTGGTCGCAACCAGGGCTCGCTCCAGGTACCCGTCCGAGCGCGCGCTAATCGCGGGACTCGTCGCCGCCGGCCGGAAGCTCGCGCTCCAGGTTGCGCAGCGTCTGCTCCAGCGCGCGTGAGATGCCGCGGCGCAGAAGGGTCCGGTCGAGCAGCCCACGGAGGCCGGGCCGAGGCTCGTAATCGACCACGATGCCATAGTCGAAGCCGTCGGTTGCGGCCGCGAAGAGGCGAGCATGCCGGGCGTCGGGGAGGCCCGGCTGAACGCTCGTGTACTCGACGAGCCCGTACCGCTCGAAGCGCTGCAAGGTCAGCTCGAGGTCGACCTCGCGACCCAGAAGGCGGATCGTGAGTCGTGCACGGTCGCCGGGCTCACCCCATTCCGACGACGGATCGACCCGCACCAGACCGGGCCAGTAGGCCGGCCAGTTCCGCAGGTCGGTGATGTAGTCGAAGCCGCGCTCGACCGAGACGGGAAACCGCCGCCGAGCCTCGAGGTGCGTCATGCAGGGATCATCCCTTACGCTCTCTCGCGATGGGAAGGGGCTCGAGACCAAAGCGCCGCTGGGCGGCCGACCGCCGGCGCAAGAAGAAGGAGCGCGAGCAGCGCAAGGCGCCGGCTCCGCCGAGCACAAGCCGCCGCAGCAGCTAGCCGCGTACCTCGCGGAGCTCGTCGAGCGCGTGCAAGCGCTGCTCGGCGACGAGCTGGTCGGGGTCTACCTCGCGGGGTCGGGCGCGCTCGGCGGCTACGTCCATGGGCGCAGCGACGTCGACGTCGCGATCGTCGCACGCGAGCCGGTCGATCGGCAGACGAAGGAGGAGCTCGTCGCGGCGCTGCGCCACGAGGCCTTCCCCTGCCCGGCCCGCGGGCTCGAGCTCGTCGTCTACGCGCAGGGGAGGCCGCTTCCCGAGCTCAACCTCAACACGGGCGCCCGGATGCCGTTCCTCGCGACGTTCGGGCCGGGTCAGGACTCGCCTCACTGGTTCGTTCTCGACCGGGCGATCATCGCGAGTCGCGGGCTCGTGCTCACCGGGCCGTCGCCGAGCGAGGCGCTTGTGCCACCGTCGAAGGACGAGATCCTCGAGGCACTCGCCATCGGGCTGCAGTGGTACCGCGACCGCCCTGAGGAGCCGCGCGACGACGCAGCTCTGAACGCCGTGCGGGCGCGGGCCTACCTCGAGCGCGGCGAGTGGCTGTCGAAGGCGGAGGCCGTCGAGGTGCTGCTCGACGAGGTCAGTGCTTCTGTCGAGAGCCGGAGAAGGCGGCCACCAGGCCGAGGCCGATGAAGACCGAGCCGGAGACGTAACGGCGCACCGCGTACCAGCCGCGGCTGTCGCGAAGCCAGTTGCCGGCGGTGCCGGCGAGCAGCGCGTAGCTGCCGTCGGTCACGAAGCCCAGCGCCACGAAGACGAGCCCGAAGAAGATGATCTGGAGGGCCGGCAACCCTGCGTCGGGGTCGACGAACTGCGGCAGGAAGGCGAGGAAGAAGAGCGCCGTCTTCGGGTTCAGGATGTTGACGACCGCGCCCTGCCTCAGCAGCTTGCGAAACGGCGCCGCGCCTACCTCGACGTCCTCGACGACCTCCTTCGTGAAGATCGCCCGCAGCCCGAGGAACACGAGGTAGGCGGCTCCGAGGTACTTGACGACGCTGAACGCGAGGGCCGACGAGACGAGCAGCGACGACAGCCCGATCGCGGCCGCCGTGATGTGCACGAGCGACCCGAGGTGGACGCCGACCACGGACGCGAGGCCCGCGGTGCGGCCCTGCTCGATGCTGCGCGTGACGATGTAGAGCACCGACGGCCCCGGCACGAGCAGCAGCGCGAGCGCCGCGATCACGAAGAGCCCGAGGGCCGACGGCTCGGGGATCACGCGCTCAGCTTCTCCCGGAGCCGCTCGTTCACGACCTTTGGATTCGCCTTGCCCTGGGTCTCGCGCATGACAGCGCCGACGAAGAAGCCGAGCAGGCCTTCCTTGCCACCGCGGTACGCGGCCACCTGCGCCGTGTTCTCGGCCAGGATCTGGTCGATCACGGGGTCGAGCTCGGAGACGTCCGTAACGGCCGCTTCGGCGAGGTACTCCTCGGCCGCGAAGCCCGGCTCTCCGCTCGCAGCGATCGCCTCGTCGAACACCCCGCGGGGGATGCTCTCCCGTCCTTCGATCAGCTTCGCGAGCTCGGCCGCGTTCACTGCGTCGGGGTCGACTCCGGCGCCCGCGAGCTGGTTCATGACCACGTTTGCGGTCGCGCGCGCGTCGGCGCCCGCGGCGACGACCGCCTGGTAGAGCCGGTCGCGGCCGCTCGTGACGAGCCCGTTCGCCGTCTCGAAGTCGAGCGCCGCCTCCAGTCGGCGGACCCGAGCGCCGGGAAGCTCGGGCACGTCGCGGCTGAGCCGCTCGACCAGGCCCGGCGGCGGCTGGAGCGGCACGAGGTCGGGCTCGGGGAAGTAGCGATAGTCCTCCGCCTCCTCCTTCGTCCGCCGCGGCGTAAGCATTCCCGAGGAGGCGTCGAAGTCGTACGTCTGCTGGACGACCTCGCCGCCGGATTCCCACACCGCGATCTGGCGCGCCGCCTCCGCGTCGATCCCTCGGGCGATGAAGTTGAACGAGTTCATGTTCTTGATCTCGGTGCGCGTGCGGTAGCCGGACTCGCCCACCTCGCGGACCGACACGTTGGCGTCCGCGCGCAGCGTGCCCTTCTCCATCTCCGCGTCCGAGATCCCGAGCTCGACGATCGTCTGACGCAACAGCTGCAGGAACCGCTTCGCCTCGTCGGCCGAGCGCAGGTCCGGCTCGGTCACGATCTCGACCAGAGGCGTGCCGCCGCGATTGAAGTCGACGAGCGAGTAGTCGGCGCCGCCGATGCGACCGCCGGCGCCGCCGACATGGACGGTCTTCGCCGCGTCCTCCTCGAGGTGGGCGCGCGTGATCCCGATCTCGCGGTCGCCGTCGGCACCGGGCACCGTGAAGCGGCCGTTCACGCAGAGAGGCGCGTCGTACTGGGAGATCTGGTAGCCCTTGGGCAGGTCGGGATAGAAGTAGTTCTTGCGGTGGAAGAGGGCGCGCTCGGCGATCTCACAGCCCAGCGCGAGCCCGAGCTTCACCGTCCACTCGATCGCCAGCTCGTTCGGCACCGGCAGCGCCCCCGGATGCGCGAGGCAGACCGGGCATGTGCGCGTGTTCTCCGGGGCTCCGTACTCGAGCTCGCAACCGCAGAACATCTTCGTCCGCGTCTTCAGGTGGATGTGGATCTCGAGGCCGACGACGGTTTCCCAAGTCATCGCAGCCTTTCGGGGACATAGTCGAACTCGAGCGCCCGCTCGAGCGCGTGACCGACCCGGAACAGTGTGTTTTCCGCAAACTGGGGGCCGACGATCTGGAAGCCGACCGGCAACCCCTCGGACAGCCCGCACGGGATGCTGAGGCCGGGCAGCCCGGCCATGTTCGACGGGATCGTGAGCAGGTCGGACAGGTACATCGCGAGCGGGTCCTGCGTTTTCGCGCCGAGCGGGAACGCCACGGTGGGCGAGGTCGGTGAGACGAGCACGTCGACCTGCTCGAACGCGGCGCGATGCTCGTCGGCGATGACCGTCCGCACCTTCTGCGCCTGGCCGTAGAAGGCTTCGTAGTAGCCCGCCGACAGCGCGTAGGCGCCGAGCATGATCCGCCGCTTCGGCTCGTCGCCGAAGCCCGCGTCGCGGGTGCGCTCGACCATGTCGTGGTAGGTGCCGTCGCCGACGCGGAGGCCGTAGCGCACGCCGTCGTAGCGGGCGAGATTCGAGGACGCCTCCGCCGGCTGGATCAGGTAGTAGCAGGGGACGCCGTACTCGACGGAGCGCGGGAGGCTGACCTCGGTCGTCTCGGCGCCGAGCTCGCGACAGAGCTGAATCGTGCGGTCGACGGCCTCGCGTACGCCCGGCTCGATCCCCTCGGCGTCGTTGAGCTCCGGCGGGACGCCGATGCGCACACCCGCGAGGTCCTCGGCCTCCGGGATCTCCACCGGCGGCACCTCGGCGGTCGTCGAGTCGAGCGGGTCGCGACCGGCGATCACGCCGTAGAGCAGCGCGCAGTCGCGCACGGTCTTCGTGGTCGGGCCGACCTGGTCGAGGCTCGACGCGAGCGCGACGATCCCGTGGCGCGAGACCGTGCCGTAGGTCGGCCTGAGGCCGACGATCCCGCAGAGCGACGCCGGCTGCTTGATCGAGCCGCCCGTGTCCGAGCCGAGCGCCCACGGTGCGAGCCCGGCAGCGACGGCCGCCGCGGAGCCGCCCCCCGAGCCGCCGGGGACCCGCGTGAGGTCCCACGGGTTGTGCGTGGGCCCGAAGCCGGAGTTCTCGGTGGACGAGCCCATCGCAAACTCGTCCAGGTTCGTCTTGCCGAGAAGCGGCAGCCGTGCCTGCTTGACGCGCGCCGCGACGGTCGAGTCGAACACGGGCACGTACCCCTTCAGGATCTTCGAGCCGGCCGTGGTCTCGATGCCCTTGGTGCCGATCACGTCCTTGAGCGCGATCGGGACGCCGTCGCCCTCGGGCTCGTCCGCGAGCGAGAGGAAGCAGTGGAGCTCGCCGTCACGCTCGTCGATCGCCGCGCGATAGGCATTCCAGAGCTCGCGGGGGGAGACCTCCTTGCGCTCCAGCAGGCCCATCGCCTCCTCCGCGGTGAGGCGAAGCGTGTCGATCATGCCGTGGGCTCCGGGCCGATCGCCGGCGGGACCTTGAAGAAGCCGCCTTCGACGTCGGGTGCGTTCGCGAGCGCCTCCTCGCGCGGCAGCGACGGCTGCGCCTCGTCGGCGCGCGCCACGTTGACGAGGTCGAGCGGATGCGACGTCGGCTCGACGTCGGTGAGGTCGAGCTCGGAGACCTTGCCGACCGCGTCGAGGATGGCGCCGAGCTGGCCCGTCAGGCGCTCGACCTCCTCGTCGGTCAGGGCCAGGTGGGCCAGGCGGGCGACATGCTCGACCTGTTCTCTCGTGATCGCCATCGCGTCGAAATCCTCCCAGAAACGGCTGAGGGCCCCTTCCGGGGCCCTCGGCGGTCTTTCGGGTCTCGGAAAAGGTCTAGATCGGGTTGACGTTCGAGGCCTGCAGGCCCTTGTCGCCCTGCACGACCTCGAATTCGACCTTCTGACCCTCGGTCAGCGAGCGGTAGCCGTCCATGTTCACGGCGGAGTGGTGGACGAACACGTCGTCCCCACCCTCGCGCTCGATGAACCCGTAGCCCTTCTCGTTCGAGAACCACTTAACGGTGCCCTGAGCCAACTACTTCCTCCTTACGAACAAACGACGGCCCGGGCACCGAGCCGCCGAACTGGATACAACGCGCAGAACTGTAGCGCCTATTCACGCGGGTAGGCAAGCAAATTTCGGCGGTAGCGCGCCGCACGAACCGTGCTGCGGAGGAGCATCGCGATCGTCATCGGTCCGACCCCTCCGGGGACCGGCGTGATCATCCCGGCGCGCTCGGCGGCCGCGGGCTCGACGTCGCCCACGATGCCCTCGTCGGTGCGGTTGATGCCGACGTCCACGACCGCGGCGCCCTCCTTGACGTCGCCGGCGCCGACGAGGCCACGGCGGCCGGCGGCGACGACGAGGACGTCGGCCTCGCGGGTACGGTCGCCGAGGTCCTGCGTGCGCGAGTGGCAGACCGTGACCGTCGCGTTGCGCTGCAGGAGCAGGTGCGCGACCGGCTTGCCGACGATCTGGCTGCGGCCGACCACGACGGCGCGCGCGCCCTCGAGCTCGACGTCGTACTCGTCGAGCAGCGCGAGGATGCCGAGCGGAGTCGCCGGCACGTACGTCGGCTCGCCGAGGTACAGCTGCCCGGCGTTGAAGGGGTGGAAGCCGTCCACGTCCTTGATCGGCTCCACCGAGCGGATGACGCGGTTCTCGTCGTGGCTGTCCGGGAGCGGGAGCTGGACGAGGATCCCGTCGATCGCGTCGTCCGCGTTGAGCTCGGCGACGAGGCCGAGCACGTCGTCCTCGGCGGCGTCCTTGGGGAGGCGGTAGTCGTGGGCCTCGATGCCGGCCTCGCGCGCGGCCTTGTGCTTGTTGCGGATGTAGATGTCGGACGCCGGGTCGTCCCCGACGAGGATCGTGGCGAGGCCGGGCGTGTCGCCCCCGAGCTCGGCCACCTCGTCCCTCACCTCTGCGCGGATGCGCTCGGAGAGCGACTCGCCCGTCCATCATCGTCGCGGCCATCGAGGCGCGAGGTTAGCGCTCGCGTGAGAATGCGCCCGTGAAGCGGTTCCCGCGCAAGAACGACGCCGACTCCATCCGGGCGCGGCAGGAGGTGCTCGGGCTGGACGGGGACGTGGTCGGCTTCGACCTCGAGCCCTGGGTGAACGCCGCTGAGCAGCTGACGGGGGCGGCGGTCATCCCCGTCTCGGTGGCCGGGCCGCTGCCCGTCTCCTTGGGCGAGTACGCGCTGGACGACGCGGGCGCGGTGGTCGAGACCGGGCGCGCCGACGACGAGGTCTTCGTGCCGCTTGCGCACACCGAGGGCGGGCTGACGGCCTCGATGCAGCGCGGCATCAAGGCGGTCGCCGAGTCGGGCGGGTTCCGGACACACGTGCTCGCCGACCGGATCACGCGTGCGTCCTGCTTCGTCTGCCGCGACGCCGACGAGGCGATCCGGCTCGCGCGCTGGATCGAGGGCGAGGTCTCGGCCATGCGCGAGTGGCTCCGGTCGAGCCCGCTGCCCGAGCTCTCGCGGCACGCGGTGCTGCGCGAGGCCAAGACCCACGTGGTCGGGCCGATGTGCCACGTGCTGTGGCGGTGGACGACGGGCGACGCGGTCGGGCCGAACATGATGACCCGCAACGCCTACGCGCTGAACATGGGTTACGTGCTGGAGCGGGCGCCGGTGAAGCCGGAGCGCGCGATGCTCGAGGCCAACATGGGCGGCGACAAGAAGCCGTCGTTCGAGTTCTTCCAGTCGGGCCACGGCAAGACCGTCATCGCCGAGACCGTGCTGTCCGAGGAGGCGGTGCGGCGCGTGCTGCGGACGACGGTGGGCGACCTGCTCGAGCTCTCGTGGGTCGGGACGCACGGCGCGGTGGCGAGCGGGATGCAGTCCGTGGCGTTCACGCCGGCGTCGGCCATTGCGGCCGTGTTCGCGTGCACCGGCCAGGACCTCGGCATGGTCGGCACCTCGTCGATGGCCCACGGGACGGGAAGGGCGGTCGAGGGCGGGCTGCACGTCTCGATCCGCTTCCCCGGGCTCGAGGTCGGCACGGTCGGCGGCGGGACGACCCTCCCCTACGCCCGCACGTGGCTCGGTGTGATGGGCTGCGCCGGGCCGGGCAAGGTCTACCGCTTCGCCCAGGTCGTGGCGGCGGCGGCGCTCGCGCTGGAGATCTCGGCCTCGGCGGCCATGGCCACAGCGGGCTCGGAGAACTTCTTCCGCGCTCACCACGAGCGCGGCGGGCTGCGCTGACCGGTGCCAGGCATGCGCACGAGAACGTGACGAACGATCCACAGGCTCCGGGCTTCGTCGTGACATGGCTCTACCGGCCACGGCCCGGCGAGGTCGACGAGTTCGAGCGCGTCTACGGCTCCGACGGCCCGTGGGCCGAGCTGTTCGGTCGCAGTCCCGGCTACCTCGGCACCGAGCTCTACCGCGACGGCGACGCTTATCTCGTGCTGGATTGCTGGGACTCGCGGGACGCGCACGACCGCTTTCAGCGGACGTTCGACGCCGAGTACGGCGTCCTCTCCACTCGAAGCGAGCGACTCCACGAGGAAGAGACGAAGCTCGGCGCCTTCGTCCGCGTCGGCTGATGGCGCTCGAGTTGCGATCGTCCTGCGAGCGCTGCGGCGCGGCGTTGACGCCGGCCGACGAGGCGTACATCTGCACGTTCGAGTGCACGTTCTGCCCGTCGTGTTCCGGCGAGATGAGCCATGTCTGCCCAAACTGCGGCGGCGAGCTCGCCCGTCGACCGCGGCCCTTCCTCGGTGCCAGGCACCGGAACAAACGCGTGAAGATTCCTCCACACCACGACCCGGCGTGCTGGGGCTGCGGCGCCAACCCCGACGGGATCGGGCTGCCCGTTCCGGAGGCCGAGGGGCTCGAGCGCTACGAGGCGGCGTTCTCGTTCGACGAGCGCCACCAGGGCGGGCCGGGGCTCGCACACGGCGGGATGGTCGGCGCCGCGCTCGACGAGGCCTGCGGGCTCCTCGCCACCTGGTACCGCTTCCCGACGGTGACGGCGCGGATCTTCGTCCGCTACCGCAAGCCGGTGCCGATCAAGCGCGAGCTGACGGTAACGGCGCACCTCGCCGGCGTGCGCGGCCGCCGCCTGCACGTGGACGGGAGCCTCCGCGACGGCGACACGGTGCTGGCGGAGGCACGCGCCGCCTTTCTCCACGTCCCGCTCGAGCACTTCCTCGCCACTCCGGAGGGACGTGCGGCCGGCGAGTCGTGGCGCCGCCGGCTGAGCGGCTGACCGCAGCGTTTGAGATCGGCCGGCGTCGGCAAGGCGAACCCCATGCTGGGTCGCCTCATCGGGGCGATCCGCCCTTCCCCCGACCGAGTCGGGCCAGCGTGGCCCGGCTCGGTCACCCCGAGCCGGGCGAGCACCACACGCTAGAGCGGTTCCCCGACGAGGAGGAACGCGGTCCCGCTGCCACTTGGGCTACGCGTGATCGTTCCGCGGAAGCGCGCGTCGAGACGCCAGCGCCCGACAGACGGCGGCGTCCAGCTCACTCGCGCGAGGCCATCCGCTGCCACGCCGGCCGTGAGGTACCGCGCGAACACCCAGCCCTGGAGCGGATCGAAGCGGTCGACGCGGAAGCGTACGAGTCCGCCCGCCCGTGGGGGCGAGACCTTTGCCGCGACGACAACCGCTCGTCCGGGCGTCGCGAAGGCCCGCCTGCTGCCGTCGATCGTGATCTGGGTCTTCGTGATCTCGCGGACGAGCAAGCGGAGCCGGTAGCGCCCACCCGAGTTCTCGCGTGCCCGAACCGCGAGGAAATAGCGTCCTCGCGGTAGCTGCAACCTCATCCGCGCACCTCCGCTCACCAGACACGAGCAGCGCACGCTGCGACCGCGATCGTTGAGCAGCGCAAGGTCCGTTTCCATGCCTCCACCGGTGGCCAGCGTCAACACGACGTCACTGCGGGCGCCGACCTGGAAGCGATACAGGTCGAGGACGTCGACCGACCGGCCCGAGAGCATCCCGAGGCGCTCGTCCAGATTCTCGAGCGGAACGCCCGGGGACGTGTCGTCGCGCCCGGCTCGCGCGACCTGCAGGTGGTACGTGATTTCGCCGCGCTCGCCTCTCGCCAGGAGGCGCATCGTGTAGCGACCGCCGCCCGCCGGTCCGGGTGTGAAGGTCAGGTAGCCGCCGCACGACCTCGAGCGAAGCGGCGACCCGGACGCGAAGGAATGCGAGCGCGGCCCGTACAGGGCGAGCGAGACGCATTTCTCACGCCCCGTGACGAGATTGATCCGGTACGTCTGCGCGGGCCGCATCTCGGTCGACCAGGCGTCGTCGGCATCGAGCAGCGGATCGATGCGCGTCGTCACTCCCCGTCGGGGCAGAGGCGTGCCGGGATAGTGCTCGGGATTCTCGGGAGCGAGCAGCGTCAGTCGGAAGCCCCCGGGCTGGGACGTCGCCCGCTGGGCGACCATGAACAGGTAGTTGCCGTCCTTCGCGGTCCCGAACGAGAAGTCCGCATTGCCCTTGGCGTCCGTGTTGCGGCAGGTGACGAAGCTGGTCTCGGACCTCACGCGACGGAGCACGGCGACCGTCAGGTCGACGTCTTCGGCCGCGTCGAGCCGGACGATCAGACGACCCTCGTCCGTCCCGTCGAGGCGGTACCAGACCGAGTTCGTCGTCGGCGCGCAACCGGGCGGATCCGTGACCTCCCTCGTGGCGCCCGAGGTCGTGCCGGCCACGCTCGTCGGCGGCGCTCCGAGGCGTTGGGCATTCGCACGATTGTCGTTCTGTGGTGCCTGCGCCTGCGCTGCTGAGGCAGCGACGAGCGCGGCAGCGACGGCGGCGAGAAGCACGGGGCGAATCATCGAGCGCCTCCTTGAAACGATTGCGACCGGTCGAGCTTGCGCCTACACGCCGCGGATTCCAAGAGGACACGTGCGAATCCGCATGAAGTTCGAACCTGTCGCTTACACACAGCGCTGATGGTTCGTTAACCGCCAGGTGCCGGAGCAGGAGTGCGCCTCTAGAGGCGCTCGAGCAGAACGTGGTCGAGCACGATCTCGTCGCCCGCCTCGCGATCCGCGAGTACGTCACGCCAGCGTCCCGATGGCAGGCCGAGTCGCACGGGCCCACGCAGCCCCACCGCGACCACGATGTCCTCACCGCGGCGGAAGGCGATGGCCTCGGCGCCGGCATCGAGCGGCTCGTACCGTCCGAGCTCGCGCCGTTCGCGCAGGGACAAGGCGCGTTGGACCAAGTCGAGCTTCGCGGGCCGCTCGCCGCCGAGCAGCCGCTGCCGTAAGCCGAAGTCGACCGGCCGCCGGTTGTCGGGATCGACGAGGCTCAGGCACTCGAGCTCGTCGCCCTGGTAGAGGTCCGGCACGCCGGGCGAGGTCAGCTTGAGGAGCGTCATTCCGAGCGAGACGCGGCGGCCTTCCTCGGCCACGCGAGCCGCAAACGCCTCGAAGCCGTCCGGGAGCTGCTCGAAGAGCCCCGAGATCGCTTCGCGGACTCGCCGCTCGTGGGCTTCGTCGGGGTCGATCCAGTTCGTGTTCCGCTTGGCCTCGCGCAGAGCCTTCTGCATGAACGCCTGGATGCGCTCGAGCCCGATCGGCCAGGCGCCGACGAGCGTCTGCCAGAGCAGGTAGTCCTCGCCCGGGTCGTCGAGCCGCCGCCAGCCGCGAACGGCCTCGGCCCACTCGCCGGCCATCCCCGCCAGAGCGACGATGCGCGCCCGCACGTCGCCGCTCCGCTTGGTGTCGTGCGTCTGAGTGGCGAGGAGATGACGCGGGAACCGCGCCTCGCGCTCGAGGTTCGCCCGGTGGAAGTCGTCGACCGACAGCGAGAAGCGATCCGGGTTCCCGCCGACCTCGTTCAGCGCCGTGAGCCTGTGCCACCGGTAGAACGCGGTGTCCTCGACCCCCTTGGCCATGACCGGGCCCGTCGTCTGCTGGAAGCGCTGCACGAACTCGTCGTGGCCGCGCTCCTCGAGCAGGAGGACGCGCCGAAGGTCGTCCGGAAGCGCAGAGAGCGCCGCGCGGTCGGCGTCGTCGACCCGCCCGGACGACGGCTCGACGTACGTCCGATAGACGGCCAGCGAAGCCGCCGCCTCCTCGAGGCGCGGATCGTCGAGCAGCTCCCGCAGCTTCCCGAACTCGCGCCGGAAGTCGGTGCGCGCGAGCTCGAGCTTCGCCTCCCGCGCGACCTCGGCGAAGCTCCGTGACTCACCGGTCAGCTCCTCGTACAGCGCCGTCAGCGGCTCCTCCCCGCGCGGGTCGACGAAGAGCGCCGTGACGTCGTTCGCGAACTCGTACCCCGTCGTCCCCTCCACGGGCCAGTCGCGGAGGGACTCGCCGGGCTCGAGAATCTTCTCGACCCAGACCGGCCCGGGCAGCCGCTCGAGGTAGCCGCGGGGGTCGGAGAGCCCGTCGGGATGGTCGACGCGGAGGCCCTGCACGAGCCCGTCCTCGACCAGCTCGAGCACCTTCGCGTGAGTCGTCGCGAAGACCTCGGGATCCTCGACGCGGACGCCCGCCAGCTCGTCGATCGTGAAGAAGCGCCGGTACCAGCCGGTCTCGGCGTCCCAGTCGAAGAACCGCTCTCGGAGCGCCGGATCCCGCCAGAACGGGTTCTCGTCGCTCACGGCCATGTGGTTGGGGACGACGTCGAGGATCACGCCGAGCCCGCCGGCGGAGCAGAGGGCGCGTAGCGCGTCCTCGCCGCCGAGCTCCCGGGAGATCTCGCGCGGGTCGACGACGTCGTAGCCGTGCGTCGAACCGGAGCGGGCCTGCAGCACCGGCGAGAGGTAGAGGTGCGAGACGCCCAGGTCGCGCAGGTAGGGCACGACCCGATGCGCGGCGGCGAACCCGAACTCCGGCGTCAGCTGGAGCCGGTAGGTCGCGCGGAAGTCGCTCAAGACCGCCGCAGCACCAGGATCGAGCGCGGGGTCAGCGTGACCTCCTCGCGCGGCCCGAAGCTCTGCGCCCCCGCCTCGACGAGTCGGCTCCGCGGTCGACAGCTCGAACGCCCAGCGCGTGCCGAAGCGCCGCGCGGGGATCCGGAACGTCACGGGCTCGTAGTAGGCGCTGAACATCAGCAGGAAGGAGTCGTCGCGCTGGTGCTCGCCCCGCGGCGTGACGTCCGTGAGAGCCTCGCCGTTCAGGAAGACGCCGAGCGCGTGCGAGTCGGGGCTGTCCCAGTCGCGGATCGTCATCCGGCGACCGTCGGGCCGGAACCACCAGACGTCCGGCAGCGCGTCGGCCCCGCTTCCGTCCCGGCCCTCGAGGAAGCGCCTCCGCCGGAAGACGCGCGTGCGCCTTCCGCAGCGCGATCAGCCGGCGCGTGAAGGCGAGCAGCTCCTGCTCGGGTCGCGTCGAGCTCCCAGTCGAACCACGAGAGCTCGTTGTCCTGGCACCAGGCGTTGTTGTTGCCGTGCTGCGTGCGGCTCAGCTCGTCGCCGCCGAGCAGCATCGGCACGCCCTGCGACAGCAGCAGCGTCGTCAGGAAGTTCCGTTGCTGCCGGCGGCGGAGCTCGACGATCTCCGGATCGTCGGTCGGCCCCTCGACGCCGCAGTTCCACGAGCGGTTGTGGCTCTCGCCGTCCCGGTTGTCCTCGAGGTTCGCCTCGTTGTGCTTGTCGTTGTACGAGACGAGGTCGGCGAGCGTGAAGCCGTCGTGCGCCGTGATGAAGTTGATCGACGCGAAGGGTTGCCGCCCGTCCGATTGGTACAGGTCGCTCGAGCCCGTGAAGCGCGACGCGAACGCGCCCACGCCCGCCTGGCCGCGCCAGTAGTCGCGCATCGTGTCGCGGTAGATGCCGTTCCACTCGCTCCACAGGACGGGGAAGTTGCCGACCTGGTAGCCGCCGGGGCCGACGTCCCACGGCTCGGCGATCAGCTTCGCCTGGGAGAGCACCGGGTCCTGGTGGACGATGTCGAAGAACGCGTGCAGCCGGTCGACATCGTGCAGCTGGCGTGCGAGCGCGGAGGCGAGGTCGAAGCGGAAGCCGTCGACGTGGCAGTCCATGACCCAGTAGCGCAGCGAGTCCATGATCATCCGGAGCACGCTCGGGTGGACGGTGTTGAGCGTGTTCCCGGTGCCCGTGTAGTCCATGTAGAAGCGCGGCTCCTCGGGCACCAGCCGGTAGTAGGCGCTGTTGTCGACGCCCTTGAAAGCCAGCATCGGCCCGAGGTGGTTGCCCTCGGCCGTGTGGTTGTAGACGACGTCGAGGATCACCTCGATTCCTGCCCTGTGCAGGGCCTTCACCATGCCCTTGAACTCGCGCACCTGCTCGCCCCGCGTGCCGGTCGCCGCGTACAGGGCGTGCGGCGCGAGGTAGCCGATCGAGCTGTAGCCCCAGTAGTTCGTCAGGCCCTTGTCCGCGATGAACTGCTCGTCGGCGATGTGGTGGACCGGGAGCAGCTCGACCGCGGTGACGCCGAGGTCGGTCAGGTACGCGATCGCCCGCTCGGAGGCGAGGCCCGCGTACGTGCCGCGCAGGTCGTCGCGCACGCGCCGGTCGATCTTCGTGAACCCCTTGACGTGCGTCTCGTAAATGATCGGTCTCGTTCCAGGGCCGCCGCGGCGGGACGTCGCCCTCCCAGTCGAAGCGCTCGTCGACGACCACGCACTTCGGGATCGCCGGGGCGCTGTCACTGCCGTCGGGACGAAGGTCGGCCTCGTCGGTGCCGTCGTCCACGTAGGGCAAGCGCGTTCGCCCGGTCCCACGCGATCGGCCCCTCGATCGCCTTCGCGTACGGGTCGAGCAGGAGCTTGGCGGCGTTGAAGCGCAGGCCTCGCTCGGCGTCGTAAGCGGCCGTGCACCCGGTAGGCGTACCGCTGCCCGGGGCCGGACGTCCGGCAGGAAGCCGTGCCAGTGGTGCGCCGTGCGCTCCGTCAGTTCGACGCGCGTCTCTTGGTCGTCGCCGTCGAAGAGACAGAGCTCCACCCGCTCCGCGTGCTCGGAGAAGAGCGAGAAGTTCGTCCCATCCCCGCGTCCACATCGCGCCCAGCGGGAACGGGTTGCCGGGCCAGATTCTCACCGTCGGAGCTCGACCGTCAGCGCATCGAAGTCCGCGACCAGCTCCACTTCGCCGCGGCGAACGCGCAGGACGCGGCCCTCGACGGCCGCGGACGCCTCGCGCGGAAGCGCGCGCCTCAGGGCGAGAAGCTCGCGGTAGAACGCGCGCAGCTCGGCGTCGCCCGCCGACGCGGTCGAGCTTCGAGCGCTCGAAGGTCTCCCGCGCCTGCGGGTCCGGGACCTCCTCGCCGGCGAAGGCTGCGAAGGACGCGAACTCCCGACGGCGGCCGTCTCGCGTGGCTTCGGCGATCGCCGGGTCGATGTGGTCGGTGAAGAACTGGAAGGGGTGACGCTCGCCGTACTCCTCGCCCTGGAAGAGCAGCGGGGTCTGCGGGGCGAAGAGCGTCACCGCCGCCCGCAGGCGCAGCTCCTCGGCGCGCGGGCGGTCGCCGAGGGCGCGGTTCCCGACCTGGTCGTGGTTCTGCGAGCAGACGATCAGACGTTCGGGCGGTGTCCGCTCGAGCTGGGCGGCGAGGGCCGCCAGCGAGCCGTGGCCCGCGTAGTAGCCGTCGTGCTCGCCGGTGAGCAGAGCATGCAATTCGTGATGGAGCTCGTCCGCCCACTGCGCGTCGTGGCCCCAGTCCTCGATCGGGCGCAGGTCGCCCGGCTCGATCTCGGACGTGACGAGCGCGCGCGGATTCGCCTCGCGCACGCGCTCGGCCAGCTCGGCGAGGACGTGCGTGGGCGAGTCGTCGAAGACGGCATGTGTCGCATCGAGTCGCAGGCCGTCCACGCCGTAGTCCCGGATCCACATCACCGCGTTCTGGATCGCCCACTCGCGCACCGCCGGCTGCGAGTAGTCGACCGCATCGCCCCAGAACGTCCGGTGGCGGTCGGTGAGGTACGGCCCGAAAGCGCGCAAAGCTTCGTTGCCGGGGCCGATGTGGTTGTAGACGACGTCGAGCACGACGCCGAGCCCCTCGCCGTGCGCTGCCTCGACGAGCCGCCGCAACCCCTCAGGCCCGCCGTACGCGGGGTGAGGCGCCCACGTGTAGAGGCCGTCGTAGCCCCAGCCTCGCTCTCCCGGGAACGTGGCGACCGGCATCAGCTCGATCGCGGTCACTCCCAGCTCGCGCAGCCCGGCGAGCCGCGGGACGACGCCGTCGAACGTGCCTTCGTCGCTGAACGTGCCGACGTGGAGCTCGTAGAGGACGAGCTCGTCGAGCGCCACGCCGCGCCACTCCGAGGGAGGCGGCAGGTCGACCACCGCGGACGGCCCTCGGACGCCGCCCGGCTGCCAGCGCGAGCATGGATCCGGCCACTCGGCGCCGTCGACGACGTACGCGTACTCGTCCCCGTGCGCCGCGGCAGCCTCCGCCGCCCACACGCCGTCGCCGGCCTCGGCGAGCTCGTGGTCCTCCCCGTTCAGCCGCAGCCGCACCGAGCGCGCATGCGGGCCCCAGACGCGAAAGTCCACACGCCCGTCTCGGCGCGGCGTCGCACCGAGCGTTTTCCGAACGGCAAGCACCGCGGCGGCACGTTAGCGAGCGGGTGCGACACTGAACGTGTGACGGCGCCTGCCACGTCGACGCTCCTGCTCGACTCGGAGGGCTTCCAGGTGGGCGAGTTTCGCTGCGTGCCGACGCACCCGCTGTGGCGGGAGCTCAACGACAACATCGGTCCGCGGCCGCACCTCGTCTTCCCGCAGACGAGCGTCTACATCGAGCAAGGCGCGTTCGGCCGTGTCCTGGCGACTCCGAACCACGTCGTCTTCTACGCGAGCCACGAGCTCTACCGCCGCGAGCTGCACGATCCACGCGGCGACGTGTCGCTCTTCGTGACCGTCGACCCGATGCTGTTCGAGACGGTCGTCGGGAATGCCGCGCGCCCGCTCGGCGCGAGCGACGCGGCGACCTACCTCACCGTCCGACTTCTGGCCCGCCACCTCCGTCGCGAGCCGAAGCACGATCTGCTACTCGCCGAGGAAACGCTTCACCGGCTCGTGCGGCGCGCCGCGCGGCAGCAGGCGGTCCGGCGTCGCCCGGCGCGCGGCACCACACGGCGCTGCCATCGCGAGCTGGTAGAGGCCGCGAAGGACCTGCTCGCCCGCCGGCTGAGGGAGAGACTCTCGCTCGGCGACCTCGCCCGAGAGCTTCACACGTCGCCGTTCCACCTCTCGCGTGTCTTCCGCGAGCTCACCGGCTTCACGCTCCACGACTACCGCATCCACCTGCGGCTCCGGCGCTCGCTCGAGCTCCTCGACCATCCAGATGCCGACCTGACGCGGATCGCACACGAGCTCGGCTTCTGCAGCCTGAGCCACTTCAGCGGCACCTTCCGTGTCAAGTTCGGCGTCGCGCCGAGCGCGGTGCGCCGTCCTTCCGGCGAACTGAGCAAGATCCTGGAAGCGCGGCTCGCGTCCGCTTCCTAGCCTCGGCTCGAGGGTCGCCGGCTGCGGCGGCCGAAGCCGCACAGAGGAGGAAGCGATGCGAAAGGTCACCGCACTAGCGCTGCTCGTCGCGGCGATGCTGGTCACGACCGCGGCCGGGGCGACAGGGCAATTCGTCGAGCCCACGGACGTGCTGCACACGCTCCAGGGCGAGACGCCGCCCAACAACTGCTTCGTCGCGTGCTTCGGGTGGGCAGTCAGCGAGCTGGCCGACGTGGACAAGGACGGCGCGGGCGAGGCGATCGTCGGCGAGCCGTTCACCGCGAACGGCAGCACGTACGTCTACTCCGGCCGTACCGGCCGCCTCCTCCACCGCTTCGACGGCGCCGTGGCCGGCGCCCAGCACGGCTACGCCATGGCCGACGCCGGCGACGTCGATCGCGACCACGTACACGACATCGTCGCCTCAGCCCCCAGCGACGGGCCCGGCCATGCCTACGTCTACTCGGGTCGCACTGGCGCGCTCCTCCACGATCTCGTCGGCGAGACCGCCGGCGACTTCTTCGGGTCGGCGGTGGCGAGCGCAGGCGACGTCGACCGCGACAAGCGCGCGGACGTCCTCGTCGGCGCAGAGCTGGCCGACGCAGGCGCGGGCAAGGCGTACGTCTTCTCCGGCCGCACCGGCGCGCTGATCCGCGAGCTGCAGGCCGGCGACACGGGCGACCACTTCGGCTCGGGAACAGACTGGACGGCCGACCTCGATCGCGACCGCGTCCCTGACCAGATCGTCGGCGCGCGGGACGCCGGCCTCGCCGGGCCTGGAAACGGGCCGGGCCGGGTCTACGTCTTCTCAGGGCGCACAGGCGAGCTGCTTCTCCAGATCGCGCCACCCGCGACCGGCGTCAACCTCGGCTGGTTCTTCGTCGCGGGCGTGGGCGACGTGAACCGCGATCACACACCGGACGTCTACGCCGGGGACTTCTCCGACCAGTCACGCGGGCCGGGCACCGGACGCGCGGCCGTCTACTCCGGTCGCGACGGTTCCGAGTTGCTCAGCTGGACCGGCTCCGCCGCCGGCGAGGGCCTCGGTCCGGGCCGCGAGGCGGGCGACGTGAACCGCGACGGCCGACCTGACCTCGCCGTCGGCTCCTACACGAACAGCGACGGCGCTCCGGCCGCCGGGAAGATCGAGATCTTCTCCGGTCGCGACGGCTCGGTCCTCCGCACGATCACGAGCCTCACGACGAACGAGAACCTCGGCTTCGACGCGGTCGGGATCGGCGACGTGAACCGCGATCACCGGCCGGACCTGCTCGCCTCGGCCGCAAACGGCGAGACCGTCTACCTCGTCGCCGGCGGCTAAGAGCGCGCAAGCGCCGGGGCGAACCTGCGTGTGTACGCAATTCGCAGCGTGAGGGCGCCGACCGCGGCGCCGACGATCGACATCGCCGCGAAGAACGCCCACATCGCAGTGTCGCCCCCCGCGTCGCGGACGAGCAGGCCGGTGAAGGGCGCCAGCGCGAAGCCGACCGCGCCCATGCTCGAGAAGGCGCCCATGTACGCGCCGCGCAGGTCGGCAGGCGCGAGGCCGGCGGCGACGGCCTGCGAGGTCGGCACCCAGAGCATCTCGCCGATCACGAACACGAAGATCACGAGCAGCACGACGGGCAGTGCGGCGCTCAGGGACAGCAGGAGGAACGGCAGCCCCATCAGCAGCATCGCCACGGCGAGCTTGGCCACCGGCGGTATGTGCGACACGCGCCTGGTGAGCCGTAGCTGGAAGAAGGTGACCATCGCGGGGTTCAGGATCACGAGGAAGCCCCAGGTCGACGGGGCGAGCCCGTGCGAGTCGACCAGCGAGATCGGCAGCACGGTCTCGTAGGCCACGTACACGACGTAGGCGAGCGCGGTCGAGAGCAGGAAGAGCAGGAAGACGTGGTCGCGGCGGACGACCGCGAACGAGCCGCGCTCCGGCTTGGTCTCGGGCGTGTAGGCGCCTCGTGCGGGCAGGAGCCGCCACGCGACGACGAACACGCACGCGGTCAGCACCGAAACTCCGGCGAACAGCGCCGGCCACGAGACGAGCAGCAGCAGGCCGCCCAGTACCGGCCCCATGACGACGCCGAGGTTGTTCGCGACGCGGAGCGACGCGTAGCCGGCTTCGTGACGCTCGGGCGGGAGCAGGTCGGCGACGATGGCCTGGGTGGCGGCCCAGCCGATGCTTCCGGCCGCGCCTGCGCCGGCGAGAACGACGAGCCCGAGGTTGCCGGCGTCGCCCGCCAGCACGAACAGCCACACGTACGCCGAGAGCGTCGCCCACCCGGCGAGGATGACCGGGCGGCGGCCGACGTGGTCGGACACGTGGCCGCTGACGTAGCCGGTGGCTGCGGCGAGACAGGCGCCGAACAGGAGCCCGACCGCGAGCGCCGACGACTCCACGCCGAGCTCGTCGATCGCCCAGATCCCGACGAACGTCCAGACCGAGGACGCGCTGAGCGAGCCGAACAGCGCGACCGCGAGCAGCGGCCTGAGCTCGGGCTCGACGGTGTCGCCCCAGACCAGGCGCACAAAGCGCTTCAGGAGTCCCCCCACGCGCTGAAACCTAGCCGCGCACCCGCGGCGAACGAGTCAGTCGACCGGCGTCAGATCAGGCCGAGCGCGAACCCGAGCAGCAGCCAGAGCCCGAGCAACCCGAGGAGCACCCAGAGCAGGAACGCCGACTCGCTGACGGGTAGCCAGTCGAGCTTCGCCTGGCTCGAGACGAACCAGGAACGACGCCGGCGGCCTGCGGAGTCCAGGGCGACGATCTCCCCGCGCACGGCACGAGCCGGATCGTCCGTTGGCCGTCCCTGTTCGTCCACGAAGAAGGTGTCGTGCGTGTCGGGCTCGCCGTCCTGGATGCGGTCGCTCTCGGTCATGGGAGCCGCTCCCAGTGTACGGGCTCGGGTCAACGGCCGGGTCGCAGGATGACGCTCGTGACGGTCTTCGCGCAGATGGCCACGTCGACGAGCAGGTTCCGGTGCCGGAGGTACCAGAGGTCGTACGACAGCTTGGTCGCCGCGCCTTCGGCGTCGGATGCGTAGTCGGCGCGCAGCTGGGCCCAACCGGTCACGCCCGGCTTGATCAGGAGCCGACGGTTGAAGTACGGGATCGCCTCCTCGAGCATGGGCGCGAACTCGGGCCGCTCTGGCCTCGGTCCCACGATCGACATGTCCCCCTTGAGGACGTCCCAGAGCTGGGGCAGCTCGTCGAGATGCGTGGTGCGCAGCACGCGACCGAGTCGCGTCACCCGGGGATCGCGCTTGGCGGCGAAGAGCGGGCGGCCGCCCTCCTCGGCGTCCACGCGCATCGTGCGGAACTTGTACATCGTGAAGGGCTTGCCCCCCGCCCCTACCCGCGTCTGGCGGTAGATCACCGGGCCTGAGGTCGCGCGGAGCAGCAGCGCGATCACGGCCATCACAGGCGCGGCGAGGATCAGTCCGATAGAGGCCACGACCACGTCGAAGGTGCGCTTGGCGAAGCGTGTGTACGGCTTCTGGCGCAGGTGGAGGATGCTCATGAACCAGCCCGGAGTCAGCTGCTCGACCGGGACGCGGCCGAAGGCGTGCTCGAAGAAGTGCGCGAGGCCGACGACCTTGAAGCGGCCCGCCGGAGCGGCGAGCAGCCGGTCGAGCGCCTCGATCGAGCTCTCGCCCTCCGCGAGGACGATCAGCTCCGGCCGCTGTGCCGCGACGATCGCGGCGAGCTCGGAGACCGGCCCGAACAGCGGCGGTCCCGTCGCGGGAGGCTCCTCGACGACGTCGTCCACCACGCCGACGACCGCGAACGGGGTCTGGGGCTCTGCCTTCACGCCGTCGACGACGGCGGCCGCACACGAACCGGCCCCGACCACCAGCACGCGACGCTTCGCGGTCACCCGCCTGCAGGCGATGTCCCAGAGCGCCGTCAGCGCGAACACCGAGAACGCCATCGCGACCAGCGTCGAGGACGGGAGGCTCAGTCCGGGAAGCCACACGATGAGCGCCGACACGGTCACCAGGCCGGTGACGGTGCCGACGGCGGCGCGGACCGCCGACCCGAGCGCGAAGTGCACCGCTCCCGCGGCGCTTCGGAGCGCGAGCACCCAGATCGCCGCGAGGAGGGCGCCGAAGCCGAGTGCCGGGTCGGTCGAGCCGTAGTGCGAGGCGGTCAGTGTGAGCACGGGCACACAGACGAGCAGCGCCTGACCGATACCGGGGACGAGCCTCGACCCCTGCTCCCGCACCACCGCGGCGAGCGTCGACCATGGCTCCGCCGCCCCAGGAACTCGGTGGGAATCGACAGGCCGATCGTGCGCGCGTGTACTCACGGTTTATGCGCCGAGCGACCCCGATCCGTGTAGGGGCACATCGAGTGTACCCGGGACGGCGTCCAGTTGCCAAGGTAGGCCTTGCCGTGCCTAAGCTTGACGCCGATGCGGCGTGTCGTGGTCATAGGACCGGCGGGGGCGGGGAAGTCCCGACTTTCCCGAGCACTCTCCGAGGCGCTGGGCATCGACGTGATCCACCTCGACGCGCTCTACTGGCGTCCCGGTTGGGTGCCGACTCCCGCGGAGGAGTGGGAGGCGTTCCAGCGCCGCGAGCTGGAGCGCGACGAATGGATCGTCGAGGGCCTGCACGAGTCGACCGTCCACCTCTGGCTCGACGCGGCCGACACCGTCGTCCTGTTCGACATCTCGCCGCTGGCCTCGATCTGGCGCGTCACCCGCCGTCGGTTCGTGCGTACCGGGCCGGGGGCCGACATCCCCGCCGGCTGCGAGCCCGCGCCTTTCCATCGCGCCGCCACGAAGTTCCTGCGCTACCTCTGGGAGTACCGCCGACGGACGCGGGCCGAGCTATTCGCGGAGCTCGAGAAGCCCCATCCCGGCCGCCGCGTGGTCGTCGTCCGGGGCGAGCGAGACGTCCAGGCCTTCCTGGACACGGTCGAGGCTCGCACGGGCGCCGCCTCGCCGGCGGCCTGAGGACGGCTCGCCGGGCGCGTCACGGGGAACTTTCAGAGTGTGACTTCGATTGCGGCTCCGGCCGGGCTGACGGTGGACCGCGCCTCCACCCCGGAGGCGTTTGCAGCCCTGGCTCCCGAGTGGGACGACCTCGTCCGCGCCATGCGCCGGCCGACCCCGTTCTTGCTGCACACGTGGCTGGAGGAGTGGTGGCGCTACTACGGTGAGGGCGGCGAGCTGTCCGTCATCGTCGCCCGCAGGGACGGGCGCCTCGTGGGCGCGATCCCCCTGTGCCTGCTCCACACGAGGGGCTTGCGGGTGCTCACGTTCCTGGGCGACCACGACTCGGTGCTCGCCGATCTCCTGCTCGCTCCCGGCGAGGGCGCGGAGGTCGAGCTCGCCCTTGCAGAGCGAGCCCTCGGCCTCGAGTACGACTACATCGACCTCTACGGGGTGCCGGCCGAGAACCGGCTGACGTCCTCGCTCGGGACGGAGCGGCTCCACCTGATCGAACGAGCCGAGTCGCCGGTGCTCGATCTCGAGGGCTCCTGGGAGGAGACCTACCAGGCTCGGACCTCGCGCAAAGGGCGGAGCCTGCATCGCCGGCGGCGACGGCAGCTGACCGAGCTCGGGCACGTCCACACCGAGATCGCCCGGACCGAGTACGAACTCACCGAGGCGCTCGAGCACGCGTTCGAGCTTCACGACGTGCGCTGGGACGGCCGTCCGGACGGCTCGGGCTTCACTACCGAGACGGGGCTCCGCTTTCATCGCTCGGTCGTCCGCGCGCAGGCTGCGTCCGACGTGGCGCGCATCACGACCCTGAAGCTCGACGGCCGGCCGATCGCGTTCAACTACTACTTCGTCTTCGCCGGCAGGATGTTCGGCTACCGGCTCGCGTTCGACCCCGAGCTCAGCCGCTTCTCCCCGGGGCTCCTCAACACGCTCGACTCGATCGGCTTCGCGTGCGACGAGGGCGTGCGGCGAGTCGAGTTCCTCGGCGGGCCGGAGCGCTACAAGAGCGACCTCGCCGACCGGTTCGAGCCGATGTACGAGGCAGTGGGCCAGGCTGCGAGCATGCGCGGCTCGGTCGCGGTTGCGGCGCGGGTCGGGGCGATCAGAACGCGGCGGTTCCTGAAGCGCTCGCCCACGATCCGGCGGTTCTACTTCGAGGGCTTGGCTCCCGCCAGACGCCTTGTCGGGCGCGCCGCCGGCGGTCGAGCCGCGCACCGCACCGCCGGCTAGCGCCGATGTCCAGGGTGGTTCCTTTCTACGCGCTCAAGGCGGGCGCGACGCGCGCGCGCTCGGTCGCCTGGCGTGCGCGCAGGCATCGCCCGGAGGAGACCGGAGGGCTCCGGATCCTCTTCTACCACCGCGTGGCGAACGAGCGGGACGAGCTCGCCGTGCGTCCGGACGCCTTTCGCCGCCAGATGGACCACCTCGCCCGCGAGGGTTATCGCGTCGTCGACGTCGTCGAGCTCGGCGACTTGCTCGAGAACGGCGCGACCCCGACGAGGACGGTGGCGCTCACGTTCGACGACGGCTTTCTCGACGTCGCCGAACACGCGCTGCCCGTGCTGCTCGACCACGGGTTCCGGGCGACGGTCTTCGTGTCGCCGGCGGTCGTCGACGGGACGGCGACCTTCGGCTGGTACGACGAGCAGCCGCCGGTGCTGGACTGGGACGACATCGTGTACCTCGACCGCGAAGGCACGCTGCGCTTCGAGGCGCACACGCTCACACACCCGAACCTGCTCTCCCTCGAGCTCGGCGCGGCGGACTACGAGATCCGCGGCTCGAAGGCGGCGCTCGAAGCCCGGCTCGACCGTCCGGTGCTCGCGTTCTCGTACCCGTCAGGGCTGTACGGCGACCGCGAGCAGGACCTCGTTCGCGCGGCCGGGTTCCGCCTCGCCGTCTCGTGCGAGCCGGGCGTGAACCGCCCCGACATCGATCGCCTCGCCCTCCGTCGTCGGCAGATCGACGGCCGGGACAGCATGCTCGACTTCACGGCGAAGCTGGAGGGCGGCCATGACTCGCCGCTCCCGCTCCGCGGGCTCTACCGTCATGTCCGCTATGGGACGGGAACGGACAGGCCCGCCCGGTCGAGCTCGCGCATATACAGGGCGACGTGAGCGCGGCGGCAGGGCTCGAGGTCGAAGAGCTCCTCGGCACGGGCGCGTCCTGCCTCACCGAGACGGCGGCGGAGCGTCGGGTCGGCGACGACCGTCGCGAGCGCGGCCGCCATCGCCTCGGCGTCCGCCGGCCGGACGAGCAGACCCGTGTCGCCGTCGACGACGAGCTCTCCGACCCCGCCTACCGCCGACGCGACGACGGGCAGTCCCGCGGCCATCGCCTCGAGCACGGACACCGGCAGGCCCTCGGAGCGGCTGGAGAGTACGAAGGCGTCCGCGTCCGCAAGCACGGCCGGGACGTCGCGACGCTCGCCCTCCAGACGGACGCGATCCTGGAGCCCCAGCTGCGTGCGCAGCGCCTCGAGCTCCGCGCGCTGAGGGCCGTCGCCGACGATCGCCGCCTCGAAGGCGTCCGCCGGAAGGAGCGCGAGCGCCTGCAGGAGCGTCTCGAAGTCCTTTGGCGGCCGGAGCCGTCCCACGGCCACGAGCAACGGCCTCGACCGCGTGCTGCGCGCGCGAGGCGCTCCCCGGACGTCGACCGCGTTTGGGATCACGACCGTTCGCTCGGCGACGCAGGTGCGTGCCGCCAGGCCGCTGGAGCGCTCGAGCTCCGAGACGCAGATCGTCGCGGTCGTCATCGGGCTAATAAGGCGGTCGGCCCAGCGATAGAGCAGCGAGGAGGGCCCGCCTTTCGCGGCGAAAGCCCAGCCGTGCACGGTGAAGACGCGGACCGGGACCCCGAGCGCCCACGCCGCCAGGCGGCCGAGCACACCGGCTTTCGAGCTGCTGACGTGCACCACGTCGGGGCGCGCCCGCCTGATCAGCCGCACGAGCTCAGCCAACGCGAGGGGGTCGCGCCACGGGCTGATCGGCCGGCGGAGATGGCGGAGCGGGACGTACGGAAGCCGCAACGCCTGCGCCGTCTCGCGCACCGGCCCGTCGCCGTGTGCGGCGACGGTGACGTCGAACCGTTCGGCGAGAGCCGGCAGCAGCGACGTCACATAGGACTGCGCCCCACCGACCTCGGCCAGCGTGATCACGATCAGCACGCGCGGCCTCGCCGCTGAGCTCCGCCGATGGCCGTCTTCCACGCCGCCCAGCCGCTTCCTCGCCGCCTCGACAGCTCGCGGGCCCTGACCTACGCGGCCGGGGCGGCGGGCCTCGTCGTCTTCGGCCTGGCGCTCTCGGTCGGCCTCTCGCAGAATCCGCCGCCGCTCCTCCTGCTCGTCGCCGCGGGCCTTGGCCTGCTCACGATTCTCGCCCTGGCCGTCGCGCGGTTCTCCGCCGCGGTCGCCCTGGGGGTGCTGCTGCTCGCGGTCGTCCGCATCGAGCCTGCGCCGCCAGACCTCGTCTTCGCCGTCGTCGTCGCCGTGGCGCTCGTCACCGCTCGCTTCAGCCTCGGACGGGTGCCGCTCAGCGTGACCGCGCTCGTGAGCGTGTTCCTGGCCTTGAACCTGCTCGCCATGCTCGAGGTGATCGACGTGGCGCGCGCGGTCGAGTTCTTCGGCATCACCTTCTATCTCGGGGTGCTCGGGCTCTGGCTCGCCTCCTACGTCTCGTCGGTCGGTCGCGCGCGTCTGGTAGTCGGCGCCTACATCGCCGCTGCGACCGTCTCCGCGCTGGTCGCCGTGCTCGCGCTCTTCGTCGCCTTCCCCGGCAGCGAGCTCCTCGTGCGCGGCCCCCGGGCGCAGGGGCTGTTCAAGGACCCGAACGTGTTCGGCCCGTTCCTCGTGCCCCCCGCGCTGATCCTGCTCGAGGAGACCGCGTTCCCGAGGCTGTTCAGGCTCAGGCCCGCGGTCAAGCTGGCGCTCCTGTCGACGCTCGTCGTCGGCGTGCTCTTCTCGTTCTCGCGTGCGGCTTGGCTCAACCTGGCGGTCGGCGCGTTCGTGCTGCTCACCGTGCTCGCGCTGCGACGTGGCGCCGGCCGACGACTGCTGGCCGTCCTCGCCGGCATCGTGGCCGCCGCCGCCGTCCTGTTCTCGGTCCTCGCCGTCACGTCGTCGTTCGGCTTCCTGGAGCAGCGGGCCCAGTTCCAGACCTACGACACCGAGCGCTTCGGCGCCCAGCTCTCCGGCGTCGACCTCGCGCTCCAGTATCCGCTCGGGATCGGGCCCGGGCAGTTCGAGCGCGTCTCGCCCCTGTCCGCCCACAGCACCTACGTCCGGGCCCTCACCGAGGAGGGAGTCCTCGGGCTCGCCGTCGTCCTGGCGCTGCTGCTGCTCACGCTGGGGTTCGCCCTCCGCGGCGCACTGGACGGCCGAGACGTGTACGGAGTCGGGTCGGCGGCGCTGCTCGGCGCGTGGTGCGGCTTGATCGCGAACAGCGTCTTCGTGGACACGCTCCACTGGCGCCACCTCTGGTTGGTTGCCGCGCTGATCTGGGCCGGCGCCACGATTCCCCGGCGGCGCTACCGGCGCACGTAGGGCAGCGGCGACCGCTGACCGCCGACCGCGACGAGGCCCAGCGGCTCGACGCGCAGCCGCTCGAGCGCCTCGCGAAGGTCGAGCACGACTTCGGGCGTGAGGAGCGAAGGCCGGCAGACCAGGATGACGCCGTCGACGCGCTGGGCGAGGACCTGGCTGTCCACGAGCCCGAGCAGCGGCGGCCCGTCGAGGAGCACGTAGTCGTAGTCCGAGTGCCTGATCTCCTCGAAGAAAGTCTCGATGGCATCGCCCGCGAGGAGCTGAGCGGGGTCGGCCGGCTTCTGCCCGCTCGCAAGGACGTGCAGCGTGCCCGGGTTGGTCTCGTTCGCCTTCGACTTGCCGGGCGGGGCGCCGTTGCGCTGCCGGCGGCCCTGCGTCAGGAGCTCCGACAGCCCGGGCGCCCGCGCCACGTCGAAGAGCTCGTGGAGCTTCGGCCAGCGCATGTCGGCCGAGACCAGCCAGACCCGCTGGCCCGCCTGGGAGAGCACCAGTCCGAGCGCGGCCGTGGCCTCGGTCTTCCCTTCGCCGTGGAGCGCGCTCGTGACGAGCACGATGCGCTTCTCGGTCGGCGGCAGGTGCATGCGGAGCGAAGCCTGCAGCGTCTGGTAGGCCTCGTACTCCCTCTCGCTCAGCGCGCTCCGCTCCCTGCCGAACGGGCGCCGGACGTAAGGGATCTCGGCGAGGATCGGGGCCTCGATGAGGCGGCCGAGCTCGCGTGCGCCGCTGACGCGCGGCTTCAGCTGTGCCCGTGACACGACGACGAGCCCGGCGATGAAGACGGACGCGAACAGCGCGAAGATCGCGTTCCGTACCGGCTGCGGCGAGTAAGGATCGGCGGGCGGCCGGGCGGCCTCTGCGAGCCTGAGCTCGGACCCGCTGTTCACTGCGTTCAGGTTCAAGTCGGTGAGGCGCTCCCGGATCGACGCCCGCTCCTCCTCCGCGGGAATGCCTCTGCGTCCGCGCAAGGCGTTCAGGTCGCGCTCGAGGCTGGCGCGCGCGCGCTGGATCCGCTGCCGGTCGGTCACCCGCTGCCGCGCGAGATACGTGCTCGTCACGCCGTTCGCGATCGCGGCGGCGGCGCGCGGCGTATCGCCCGTTGCCGAGACGTTGACGATGTCCGCGCCCGGCGTGACGCTCGCGTGCACCTTGTCCTTCAGGCTCACTGCCGTCTCACCCCGTAGTCGCCGGGCGGCGCCGCGCAGCGTCTCGCGCGTGGTCAGGAGAGTCTGGATGGTGGCCAGGCGGCGCTCGGTGGACGCGACGTCACCCGTGTCGAGCGGGTCGGCACCCTCTTCGAGCACCAGCTTCGACGTGGCCCGGTAGCGATCCGGCAGGCTCGCGGAGAAGAAGTACACGCCCGCGGTCAGCGCGACGACGATGCACGCGATCAGGATGCGGCTGCGGCGGAACGCGTCGACGTAGCGGCCGACCTCGACGGGCTCGGTGCCCTCGAGGTCGGGCGGAATCGGTCTGTCGGGGCCGCCCTCGCGCGCGCCGAGCGCGCCGGCGTACGAACGCGAGGAGGTGGCCGAGGGCTCGCCGGTCATGACCGTCCTCCACAGTACGTGGCGCTGCGGTTGTCCTCCAGCCGATTGTCACGCGGATACGCCCGCCGGCCGTCGTCCCACTTGCCGACCTGCATGCCCACGAGGTCGCCGTCCTCGCGGCCGCAGCCGAGGTTTGCGCGCACGGTGTTCTTCGAGGAGCCCTGGAGCACGATCGCCGGCCGCGGCCCGCCGACGAAGACGTTGTCCTGGATCAAGTTGCCGTCGCCGCCGACGTCGACGAAGAGGCCGCCGCCGACGATGCGGTTCCCCGTGAACGTGTTGCGGCTCGAGCCCACGCCCTCGTGCCACCACTCGACGTTGATCCCGGTGCGCGCGCGGGCGATGACGTTGCGCGAGATCAGCGAGTCGTTCGTCGAGTGCTCGAGGTAGATGCCCGTCCGCGTCGAGGAGATCCGGTTGCCGACGACGGTGGTGCGCGTGGACGAGCCGACGGTCTCGATCCCGTCCCACCTCGTCCTGCGGATCGTGTTGCCGATGATCGCTGCCTCGACCCCGCCGGACCAGATGCCGCCCTCGTTCGTCCCGCAGCGAGGGGTCGTGTTGGGCCTCGTCACGCAGGCGTCGCGCGCCGGGTCGCGCACGTCCTCGACGCTGTTGTCGAGCGCGAGGGCGTGCAACGCGGCCGCGGGACGGCCGTAGTGCCGCTGCGCGAAGAGAATGCCGAAGTCACGGAAGCCGCGGATGCGCGTCCGGATCACGCTCGTGTCGCGCGACTGGTCCGATCCGAGCGCGAAGACGCCGGACCCCCCGCGCCCGTCGCTCTCGATCGTCGAGTCCTGGACCGAGACGTCCGCGTGCGCGCCCCAGACGCTCACCCCGTGCGACCGCACGTGCGTCATCCGGAGCCGCTGGAGCCGGACGCGGTCCGAGCCGTCGAAGACGGCGACGCCGATGCCGCCCTCCTCGCGGCGCCCACCCCCGCCGCCGTCGATCGTGAGATCGGCGATCCGCACGTCGTCGCCCTTGGCGACCAGCGCCGCCCAGTAGTCCGAGCCCGCCGGCGGGGCGATGACGGTGCGCGGTCCCGACCCGAGTAGCCTGGCGCCCTGACCGAGCCCCACCCCGTGGATCGGATACCGGCCGGGTGCGAGGCGGACGGTCACGCTTCCCCGACGCAGCGCCTGCGAGAGCCGTCCTCAAGCCGTGTGTCGGCGAGGCTGTCAGGAGCCGCGCCCTCGATGGGCTCACCTTGACGACGATCGACTGCGTCGACGCGCGTCGCCCGTAGTTGTCGACCGCGATCACTCGGAGCTTGTGCCGGCCGGGCCGGAGCAGTCCGGGCGTCACGTCGAGGACGTACGGAGGCCTCGTGTCCGAGCCGAGCGGCTTCCCGTCCAGCAGGAAGGTGACCGCGACGATGCGACCGCGCGAGGTCGAGGCCGCGGCCGAAAGCGTGGCGGGGCTCGCGAGCAGCCCCTGCGGCCCGTGATGGCCGAGGTAGCGCACCGCCGGCCCGGCGGCGGTGGCGGTGCCCGGCGCGGCGGCGAGCGTGCCCCAGATCACCCCGCCGACGAGCCAGCGCGCCCGAAACCGGCGGGTCATCATGGCTATTGCCAGGCGGCCATCAGCACGATGATCGCGACGATCGCAGCGACGACGATGACGACGAAGTTCGCTGCGAGCACCATGATCAGAACCCTCTGGGGATCCCGCGCGCGCTGCGCGGATTGCCCCGTCGGGCGCGCTGTGAGGCCTTGCTCGCCGGGCTCTTGCGTCAGCGCGGTCTTGGGCTTGCTCGGGCGTCGCTCTCCGGCGCCCTGCCAGTTGACCGCGCTCGCGAGCACGTCCGTGATCAGCTGGTTGAGGCTGACGCTCTCGCGCTCGGCCGCACGGGTCAGCTCGCGATGGAGGCTTCGGGGCATCCGAAGCAAGAGCCGGCCGCTGTACGTCGTCTTCCCGGCCGGCTCCGGGACCTCCCGGCCCTCCTCCAGAGCTGTCGCGATCCACGCCGAGATGGCGTCCTGAACACCGCCGATCGCCGCGTCGCGGGTCTTTCCCGCGCTGGTGCAACCGGGAAGCTCGTCCACCGAGGCGACCCAACGCTCCTCGCCGCCGACCTCCTCGCGATCGACCGTGACCCTGTAGGGCCGGTCGGCGAGCTCCTTCGCCGTCGGGGCACGCTGACGCCGACCGCTGCTCATCTTTGCGGCCCGGGCTGGAGTGGGCCGCTGGTCCCCGCTCCAGGTTTTTGGGCGGCGAGCTGCCGAATCGACACCAGTTTGCCGCGTCATTCTAGGCCGTTGCTCGTCAAGGACAAGGCTGCCGGGTCCGGTGCAGGGTCGGGGACTGCGCGCGGGTCGCGCTCGATCTCCGCACGGACCTTCTCCAGCGCGCGTCGCGTCAGGCGGGAAACGTGGATCTGGGAAATCCCGACCTCCCTGGCGATCTGCTGCTGGCTGAGCCCGCGGAAGTAGGCGAGGTGGAGGAGCCGGCGCTCGCGGGAGTCCAGGACACGGAAGCCCCGCGCCAGCAACACGCGGTCCTCTCCCAGCTCGTAGCCACGCTCGAGCTCACCGGACGACTGCCGGCCCCGGGCGTCGTCGTCGAACACGCCGGGCTCCAGCGGCAGGGGCGCCTCCGACCGCTCCGTCAGCACCGCCTCCACCACCTCCTCGCGGGGCGCCCCCAGTTCCTTGGCGACCTTCGCCAGCGCTCCCGGCCGGTCGAGCTCGCCGCGGACGCCGGCGTCGCTCGCGGCCACGCTCCGCCGCAGCTCCTGCAGGCGCCGCGGAATCCGGACCGGCCAGGGTCGGTCGCGCAGGTACCTCTTGATCTCACCGTCGATCGTCGGGATCGCCAGTGCCCCGAGGTCGACTCCCCGGTCGAGCCGGTACCGGTCGATCGAGTTGATCAGGCCGATCGCACCGATCTGGACCAGGTCCTCGAGCGGCTCGTGGCTGCCGGCGAAGCGGGCGGCGCGGCTTCGGACGAGCGGGAGGTACTGCTTGATCAATCGGTCTCGCGCAGCGAGGTCGCCGTGCTCGTGGTAGGCGCGAAGAAGCCGTCGCGCCTCGCTACGGCGTCGTGCCGGCGGCGGGAAATTTGAGCGCCCGGCGCTCGGCTGTCCGGGCGCTCTTTTTGCCAACCCCAAAGTAACCGACACTGAAATCCTTCCGTCCTCTCCGCCACTATAACGCGGGATGCCCCGGAACCACGAATATCATATTTTCTACTCCAACGTCGCTGGTTGGAGTCCGTCACTGCGGGGTAATTCATTTATCAGAAGATGACTCACCGACCGTGTTCCTTCGTGCTCCACAATCCTCGGTCCCCCCGAGCACCTCGCTCGCCGCAGCCGGTCGGTCGTCGCCGCCGCGTCTTCTCCTGCCGCGCTGGACGCTTAGGGCGCGGGCGCCTCAGCATCATGGCGATCGTCCTGGCCGCGCTCGCGGTCGCGCCGGCAGGTCTGGCCTCGCAGGGCCGTCCCACAGCCCCCGAGAAGGCCGTCTCCCCATGGAGAATGGCGGTATCACGGCAGTATCACCAGCGATACCGACCCGCTGACCACATCATCGCGGCGATGGCCACCGTAGACCGCCCGACCGGAGATGAGCTCGCCTCTGCAGCGGCACGGAGCGGCCTGAACACTGCGTTCCCTCCGCGCGGCCAAGTCGGGAGCCACGACCTTTACACCATCATTTACGGCATCTCGGCGATATCAAAGAGCGAGAATTTCGCAGTATCATCAAACAGCCGTGGCGATGTACACGAACCCATATCTAGTGGGGATAAGTTCAGCGGTATCGGGGCTTCTAGTTGCGCTGAGACCTTCGTAACGAGTCAGCAGTGCGTCCACGGAACCGGAGCCGCGACGCTCCGCGCGCCGGACATCGCAGGCGAGCTCGAGAGGACCGGCATGATGGTCCGGATCGGCACCGTGCTCGGGCTGGCGTACGTCGCCTTTCTGTTCCTCTGGTTCTGGGCGACGCGGATCAGACCCGCCCCCGAGCGAGGCGCCCGAGTGTGAGTCTTTGCTCATGGTGATTGACACGCCGCTCGAATCCTTGTAATAACCTGGGCTGCAGCACCTGCGACTGGGGGAGCAGTCCTGAGGGTCACTGCGGGGACACATGGCGTCTCGTCGGCGTCGCGCCGAATCGGGCGGACACTGGCACTCGCCTGCCTGCTGCTCGGCTACGGGGGAGGCTCCGCGCTCGCGCAGGGGCCCGCGCCGGAGCCGGCTCCTCCGAGCGCCCACGGTCCGCGCCCCCTTCCCGTTCCGTCCGCGCCCAAGCACCAGCCACCGCCTTCACCGCCGCCGGCGCCGCCTGCGACTCCACAGCAGTCCTCACCACCGCCGGCCGCCTCGCGCTCCGCTCCCCCGGCCACCGCTGTCATCGTCCAGCCGCCGCCGGCCGTCGCGACACCGCCGTCGCCGCCGCCCGCGGCCGTCGTCCGCAGAGCGCCTGCGAAGCCCGTGAAGCGCGCCCAGGTCGCTCCGAAGCGCTCGGACAAGAAGGCGACGGGGCGCGCCGACCGGAGCCCGACGAAGGCGTTGAGCGCCCTTCCGAGGCCGTCGGTGAAGAGCGCCGCGGCGCACTCGGATCGTCTGCTCTTCGCCGGCGGATTGCTCCTCCTCGTCCTCGCGGTCAGCGAGGGCGTGATCCTGACGGTGTCCGTCCGGTCGCTGCGGCTCAGCGGGTAGCGCGCCGCGAGCGAACGACCACGAACGTGCTCGAGCCGATCATCCGGCCGTAGTTCTTGGCCGCCCGTGCACCGAAGCCGGGCCAGACGAACCAGCGATAGCGGCCGGGCTCGAGCCGGTACGTCCGACCCCGGTAGCGCCAGGTCTTGGCCAGCCGAAGCGACGTGCTCCCGGGCCAGGAGCTCAGGATGCGCCCCTTCCGCCAGAGCTGGACGTTGTAGTACGTCGCCTTCGGGACCGCCTTCCAGGCCAGGAGCGGCGGCGTCACGACCTTCGCGCCGGCAGGAGGCCCGTAGAGCGGCGCCGTGGGCCGCGCCTCCACGGACCCGAAGGCGGCGTTCCGAGCCTCGTCGAACCCGGTCAGCCGGTAGCGATAGCGCACGCCGTTCTCGACCGTGCGATCGGTGAAGGTGTCGCCGGCACCTCGGTACACGACGCGCTCGCCCGCCCGCCCGACCACCGAGCGCGCGAGCTCGACCGCCGTCGTGTCCGTCGAGACCGTCCAGGTGACCACGGCCGAGCGGTTGCCCGCTTTGACCTTCACGCGTGCGACCGACGGCGCCGTGCCGTCGTACTGGAGCCGGAAGGAGCCTGCTGCGCTCTCGTTGCCGGCGCGATCGCGGCAGGAGCCACTCAGTAGCACGCTGGACACGTCGGGGCCCCCGTAGCCCACGCGCGCGCAGGCCTCGACCTCGGAGACCGCGTCGGCACCCAGGAAGTCGACGCCGACCGGCCGGTTGTACCAGCCGTTCGCATCGGCCGCCCGGTCGGGGTGCGCCCCCGTCACCTGCGGCGGCGTGGCGTCATAGCTCAGCGAGAATGTCCCCGCGCCCACGTTGCCGGCCCGGTCGAAACAGCTACCGACAGCGACGGCGGCACGGTTGTCCGGCCCGTCGTAGCCCTCGACCGGAGCGCAGGACTCGAGGCCTGCGACCGCGTCGCTGCCGGCCAGCTCCAGGCCGACCGGATGGTTGTACCAGCCGTTGTGATCCGGTGCTCGTGCCGGGGTGACCGCGACGGTTGGCCCGCGCGCGTCGTAGCGAAGGGGGAACGCCTTGCTGCCGCTGTTCCCCGCCCTGTCGACGCACGCCGCCATGAGCGAGGCGTTCGAGGCGTCGGGGCCGTCGTAGACCGCCTCGGGGCACGACGCGATGCCCGCGGTCGCGTCGTCGCCTTGAACCGTGAACCCGACTGGACGGTTGTACCAACCCGCGTGGTCCGCCGGCCTCAGCGCAGACGCGCCGCTGACCAGCGGCGCCGTCGCGTCGTACTTGAGCGCGAAGCCGGCCGATGCGCTCGCGTTGCCCGCCCGGTCGCGGCACGAGCCGCTCGCCGAGGCCGACGAGCTGTCGGGGCCGCCGTAGGTCAGCCGGGTGCAGGCCTCGATGCCGGAGGTCGGGTCGGCGCCCTCGAAGTCGATCGTGACCGGGTCGTTGTACCAGCCGTTCGCGTCCGGAGCCCGGTCCGGCGCGGCGTCGACGTCGACCGGCGCGGTGGCGTCGTAGCCGAACGCGAACGAGCGCGTCGCGACGTTCGCCGCCATGTCCTTGCAGGTTCCGCCGACAGAGGCGTTCGACCGATCCGGCCCCGAGTAGCCCTGCGGCGGAACGCACGAGTCGAGGCCCGACGTGACGTCGCTGCCGCCGAATCCCACCGTCAGTGTGTGGTTGTACCACCCGTTCGAGTCGGGCGCCCGTGATGGAACGGGCTGCGCCATGACCGGCGCCGTCGCGTCGTACTTGAGCGCGAACGTGCTCGTCGCGCTCGTGTTCGCGGCCTTGTCGCGGCACGAGCCGGGCACGGAGGCGTTCTGGTTGTCCGGGCCCGAGTAGGCCGCCTGTGTGCAGGAGTCGACACCCGAGGTGGCGTCGCTGCCCTGGAAGCCGACCGTCAGCGCGTGGTTGTACCAGCCGTTCGCGTCGGCGACGCGCGAGGGCGTAGAGCCGGTTACCTGCGGCGCCGTCTGGTCGTACTTGAAGCCGAGCGACTGCGTCCCCGCGTTCCCGGCCACGTCGGTACAGGAGCCGCCCACGGACGCGGTGGCGCTGTCCGGCGCGTTGTAGGTCTTCGGGGCGACGCAGGACGCGAGACCCGAGGTCGACGTCCGTCCCGCCGAAGGTGACCGTCAGCGCGTGGTTGTACCAGCCGTTCGCGTCGACCGCGCGTGACGGCGTCGCCGTCACGGCGGGCGCGTTCGCGTCGTACTTCAAGGACAGGGACGCGAGCCCGTCGTTGCCGGCGACGTCGAAGCAGAGGCCGCTCACGACCGCGTTCGGCGTGTCGGGGCCGCTGTAGCTCTTGGGCGCGTCGCAGGACGCAATCCCCGAGGTGACGTCGCTCCCCGAGAAGTTGACCGACAGGCCGTGGTTGTGCCAGCCGTTGGCGTCGGGGGCACGTGACGGCGACGCGCTGGCCTGCGGATCGGTCGCGTCGTACTTGAGCCCGAACGAGCGCGAGCCGGTGTTCCCGGCCTTGTCGGTGCACGACCCGCTCACCGACGCGTTCGCGTTGTCGGGGCCGGAGTACGCCTTGGGCGCCTCGCACGAGTCGACCTGTGACGTCGCGTCGCTCCCGGCGAACGTGACGGTGACCCCGTGGTTGTACCAGCCGTTCGAGTCCACCGGCCGCGACGGCGTGGTGGTGACCTGAGGAGCGGTCGCGTCGTACTTCAGCCCGAAGCTGCTCGACGCGCTCTGGTTGGCCGCCTTGTCGCTGCACGTGCCCGTGACCGAGGCGTTCGCGCTGTCCGGGCCCGAGTAGCCGACCTGGGAGCAGGTGTCGATGCCCGACGTGGCGTCGTTCCCGGCGAACGTGACCGTGAGCGCGTGGTTGAACCAGCCGTTGGCGTCGGCGCTCCGCGACGGCGAGGCGCCGGTGACGACGGGGGCCGTCGCGTCGTACTTGAGCGGGAAGCTGCTCGTGGCGCTCTGGTTGGCCGCCTTGTCCCGGCAGGAGCCGGTCACCGAGGCGCCCGCGCTGTCCGGGCCCGAGTAGCCCGCCTGTGTGCAGGTGTCGACGCCCGAGGTCGCGTCGCCGCCGAGGAAGGTGACGGTGAGCGCGTGGTTGTACCAGCCGTTGGCGTCCGCCCCGCGTGACGGGTTCGTGCCGGTCACCTGCGGCGCCGTCTGGTCGTACTTGAAGCCGAGCGACTGCTGGCCCGTGTTGCCTGCGACATCCGCGCACGTGCCGCCGACCGAGGCGTTCGCGCTGTCGGGCGTGTTGTACGTCTTGGGCGCCGCGCACGAGTCGACGCCGGACGTCGCGTCCGCGCCGGCAAAGCTGACCGTGAGCGCGTGGTTGTACCAGCCGTTCGCGTCCGCGCCGCGCGAGGGGAGCGCCGTGACCTGTGGGCTGGTCCCGTCGTACTTCAGGCCGACCGACCTGGAGGCGCCGTTCCCGGCCTTGTCGCTGCAGGACCCGGTCACCGAGGCCGTCGCCGAGTCCGGGCCGGAGTAGCTCTGCGGGGCGCTGCAGGCGTCGACGCCGGAGGTCGCGTCGCTGCCGTTGAAGCTGACCGAGAGCGCGTGGTTGTACCAGCCGTTCGCGTCCGCGCTCCGCGCCGGCGCGGGCGTCACGAGCGGCGCGGTCTGGTCGTACTTCAGCGGCACCGAGCGGCTCCCGACGTTGCCGGCGAGGTCGGTGCAGGTTCCGCTGACCGAAGCCGTGGCGCTGTCCGGCCCCGAGTAGTTCTGGGCGGGCACGCACGAGTCGACGCCGGAGGTGGCGTCGGTGCCGTTGAAGCCCACCGAAAGCGCGTGGTTGTACCAGCCGTTCGCATCGGTCTGGCGCGACGGCGTGCCGTTCACCTGCGGCGCGGCCGCGTCGTAGGCGAGCGCGAGCGTGCTCGAGCCGCTCACGTTCCCCGCCAGGTCGCGGCAGGTACCGGGTACCGACGCCGCCGCGGCGTCCGGGCCCGCGTACGTCGCCTGCGTGCAGCTGTCGACGCCCGAGGTGGCGTCGCTGCCCGAGAAGGTGACGGTGACCGCGTGGTTGTACCAGCCCTTCGAATCCGGCTGCCGCGACGGGCTCTTCCCGGTCACGGCCGGGTCGGTCTCGTCGTACTTGAGCGCGAACGCCTTCGAACTGCTCGGGTTTCCCGGCGATATCACGGCACGAGCCGTTCACCACCGTGGAGGGATCGTCCGGCCCGGAGTACGTCACGCCGGTGCAGGTCTCGACGCCCGAGGTCGCGTCGCTGCCCGAGAAGGTGACGGTGACCGCGTGGTTGTACCAGCCGTTCTTGTCCACCGCGCGCGACGCGCTGCCGCCGTTGTTCTGCGGCGCCGTCGCGTCGTACTTGAGCGAGAACGGAGCCTGGCCGGTGTTCCCGGCCATGTCGGTGCAGGAGCCCGTGACGCTCGCGCCGGCACTGTCCGGTCCCGAGTAGGTCTTGGGCGCCGAGCACGAGTCCAGGCCGGACGTGGCATCGCTGCCGGCGAAGCTCACCGAGAGCGCGTGGTTGTACCAGCCGTTGGCGTCGGCAGCACGGGCGGGGGTGGAAGTGGCGCCGGGAGCGGTCTTGTCGACCCTGAAAGTCTTCGAAACCGAGGTGATACCACCATCGCTCTCGGCCGTGCAGGTCAGCGTGATGCCCGTAGTATCAGCGCTGAGCGTCCGGGCATCGCAACCTTCTGTCGACAGGATGATCGACTCGGGATCGACGATGCTCCAGTTGACGGTGACAGTGGTGACGTACCACCCGTTCGAGCCCAGCGTGCCCGAGATGATCGGCGTGACGACGGGCGGAGTCGGGTCACCTGGCACGTCGGGTGCCGTGCCGGCCGCGCCGGGCGTGAGCAGCAGGCCGACGACGACGAGGGTCAGGATGGCGGCGTGACGGCCCACTGGTGCTCCTACCCGCTGACCACGAACGTGCTCCCACCCAGACGACCGCCGTAGCGGCTTGCGGACAGACGACCGTACCCCGGCCAGACGTACCATCGGTACGTGCCCGGCCGCAGCCGGAAGCGACGGCCGTTCATGACCCACGTTCGCTTGAGCTGGAACGTCGTTGCGGTGGGCCACGCGGCGAGCACCCTGCGGCTCCCGCGGAAAACTTGGACGTGGTAGTAGGAGGCGCGCTTGACCGCGCTCCAGGCAAGCAACGGTGGCCCCTTCACATGTTCGGCCGGCGCGGGTAGGAGGAGGGCGCCCGTGCCGACGTGACTAACCTCGTGCGCCCGCACGGTTTCCGGCCTCGTCGGTTACGCGCGACCATGTACGTGTACTTGCGACCAGCGACGAGGCCCGTGTCGCGGAGACTCGTGCCCGTGCCCCTGTACAGGACGGTCCAGGAGGCCCCGCTCTTTCCGGGCGCACGGGTGACCTCGATGAGCTTCGTATCGAACGACGCCTGTCCAGTTGACGTCGGCGCCGTGGTTGCGCGGACGCGTCCCTAGCGCAGACACAGTGGGCGGTGTCGAGTCGTACTTCAACGCGAACCCTGCACTACCCACGTTGCCTGCGTTGTCGCGACACGTACCGCTCACCACGGCCCCAGGACTGTCGGGGCCGCCATACCCGACGGAGGAGCACGACGCGACGCCGGACGTGGCGTCGGTACCGGAGAACCCGACGGTGACCGGCTTGTTGTACCAGCCGTTCGAATCGGCAGCTCGACCGGCTGTGCTGCTTACGGTTGGCGGCAGTCTTGTCGAGCTTGATCGTCTTCGTGACCTGAACCGAGCCGCCGTCGCTCGAGGCCGAGCACGTGCGGCTGATGCCCGCAGTATCGACCGAGAACGTCACCGCGTCGCAGCCGCTGGTCGTCGTAGTACGGGCGACTCCGGGTCATTGACCGACCAATTCAGGGTGACGTTGCTCGTGTACCAGCCGCTGTTGCCCGAGCGTGCCGAAGATCACGGGCGTCATCACCGGCGGCGTGGGATCCCCTGGCACGCCGCCGGCGCCCGGAACGAGGACGAGCATGGCTACGCCGGCCGCGATCGCCAGCAATCCGGCCGAACGACGGGCATGCGGAAGCCGAAGCCATCGCCGCAGTTGCGATCTGCACCGTACCTGCACGGGCTCCCCCATCCCGAGCTTCCCTCGTACAGCCGAAGCTAGTCCCTCCTGACAGACCTGTCAACAAGAAGCATTCCCCGAACGGCCCTGGCCAAGCCGTCGGTGGTAGCGCGTCTCCGGGAGCGCAGTACTACGACGCGGCCGGAACGAGCCAAAGCGCGCCGAGCGGCGGCAGCGTCACCTCGGCGGAGTACGGCTGGTCGTGCCAGGGCTGCTCCTCGGCCTCGATCCCGCCGAGGTTCCCGACGTCCGAGCCGCCGTAGTGCGTCGAGTCGGTGTTCAGCGCCTCGACCCAGCGGCCCGGTCTGGGCATGCCGAGCCGGTAGCGGTCGCGCGGGACCGGCGAGAGGTTCAGGACCCCGACGACGACGTCGCTGCCGTCCCGCGACCAGCGGGCGAACGCCAGCACGTTGGCGCCCGCGTCGTTGGCCTCCAGCCACTGGAAGCCGCTCGGCTCGAAGTCGACTTCCCAGAGCGCCGCGTGCTCCTTGTAGACGCGGTTCAGGTCGCGCACGAGCGACTGGACGCCTGCGTGGTCGGCCTGCTCGAGCAGGTGCCAGTCGACCGAGCGCTCCTCCGACCACTCCGCCTCCTGGCCGAGCTCACCGCCCATGAACAGGAGCTTCTTGCCGGGATGCGCCCACATGTAGGCGTAGAGCGCGCGCAGGTTGGCGAACTTCTGCCAGCGGTCGCCGGGCATCTTCGCGAGCAGCGAGCCCTTGCCGTGGACGACCTCGTCGTGCGACAGCGGCAGCACGAAGTTCTCCGAGAACGCGTACATGAGCGCGAACGTCAGCTGGTGGTGGTGGAAGCGGCGGTAGATCGGGTCGCGCTGGAAGTAGTCCAGCGTGTCGTGCATCCAGCCCATGTTCCACTTGAAGCCGAAGCCGAGCCCGCCGAGGTACGTCGGCCGCGAGACCGCCGGCCACGCCGTCGACTCCTCGGCGACCGACAGCGTTCCCGGCTCCCGCCCGTGGACGAGCTCGTTGAGCTCCTTGAGGAACGAGACCGCGTCGAGATCCTCGTTGCCGCCGTACTGGTTCGGCACCCACTGGCCCTCCTCGCGCGAGTAGTCGAGGTAGAGCATCGACGCCACGGCGTCCACGCGCAGCCCGTCGGCGTGGTACTCGCGCAGCCAGAAGAGCGCGTTGGCGAGCAGGAAGTTGCGCACCTCGTTGCGCCCGTAGTTGAAGACGAGCGTGCCCCAGTCGGGGTGGAAGCCGCGCCGCGGGTCCTCGTGCTCGTAGAGGGCGGTGCCGTCGAAGCGGGCGAGGGCCCACGCGTCGCGCGGGAAGTGCGCCGGCACCCAGTCGAGGATCACGCCGATTCCTCGCCGGTGGAGCCGGTCGACGAACGCTCGGAACTCGTCCGGCGAGCCGAAGCGCGAGGTCGGTGCGAAGTAGCCGGTGACCTGGTAGCCCCACGAGCCGCTGAACGGGTGCTCCATCACGGGCAGCAGCTCGACGTGGGTGAAGCCCATGTCGGTCGTGTAGTCGGCCAGCTCGTCGGCGAGCTCGAGATAGCTCAACGGCGAGTTGTCGTCGACGCGGCGCCGCCAGGAGCCCAGGTGCACCTCGTAGATCGAGACGGGACGTGCGAGGTGGTCCAGCTCCGGACGCTCCTCCATCCACTCCGTGTCCTCCCACTCGTAGGTCGAGCGGAAGACGATCGAGGCGTTCTTGGGCGGAACCTCGGTCGCGAACGCGACCGGGTCGGCCTTCAGCTCGACCTCACCCGCCTGCGTACGGAGCTCGAACTTGTAGTGGTCCCCGTCGGTGAGGCCCGGAACGAACAGCTCCCAGATCCCGGACGGGCCGAGTGACCGCATCGGGTGCAGGCGGCCGTCCCAGAGGTTGAAGTCGCCCACGACACTGACCGAGCGAGCCGACGGAGCCCACACGGCGAACGTCGTCCCGACCACGCCGTCGACCTCGCGGACATGCGCGCCGAGCCGCTCGTAGAGGCGCTCATGGCGTCCCTCGGCGGCTAGGTGCAGGTCGAGCTCGCCGAGGGTCGGCGGGAACGCGTACGGGTCGTCGACGACGACCGTCGCGCCCTCTGCGTAGTCGACCTCGAGCCGGTAGCGAAGGGGCAGCTCCGCGCCGTCGAGCGTCCCCTCGAAGAGCCCCGCGGGATGCGAGCGCTCGAGCTCCACGGGCTCGGCGCCCTCCACGCGGACACGCACGCTCTCCGCCTCCGGGCGGAACGCGCGCACGACGACGCTGCCGTTCTGCGAGTGCGCGCCGAGCAGGCTGTGCGGGTCCGACAGCCGGCCCTCGACGAGCTCGTCGACCGCGCTCACGAGTCCGGGTTCTCCAGCAGCCGCATGATGCCCGCGACCGGGATCGGCACCCAGTCGGGCCTGTTGTCGAGCTCGTAACGGAGCTCGTAGACCGCCTTCTCCAGTTCGAAGAGCGCCAGTAGGCGGTCGAATGCCTGGCCGGCCGGGACGATGCTCGAGTCGACCTCGCCGAGGTAGCCGGCGAGGAACTCGGCGCGGGCACGCTCCTCCCAGTCGTCGGGCGGCTTGACTCCACGCTCCAGCTCGGACGCCGAGGCCGCGTACGCGAACGACCGAAGCATCCCGGCGACGTCGCGCAGCGGCGAGCGCTTGCGGCGCCGTTCGGTGAGCCCGCGTGCGGGCTCACCTTCGAAGTCGATCACGACCCAGTCCTCGTCGGCCCAGAGCACCTGTCCCAGGTGGTAGTCCCCGTGGTGACGGATCACGCGCCCGGTCGCGCCGACGTGCGATCGCACCCGCAGCCGCTCTCGCACCTCCTCCCCGCGCCCGGCGATCGGCTCCAGCGCCGGATCGTCCGGAAGGTCGAGGAAGAGCTGCTCGATCTCCTCGTCCACGGTCGCGACGAGCAGCGCCAGGGCCTCCGAGCTCGGCTCCTCGGCGGCGAACGACGGGTCGCTCGAATCGGAGGCGAGAACCGTGTGCATCGCGCCGGTCACCTCGCCGAGCCGGCGCAGGCGGCCGAGGAAGAGCTCCAGGTCGCCCCCGAGCGAGTCGAGCGCGAGCTTCCACCCGTCGCCCTCGCTGGGCACGAAGTGCTGCAGCGTGGCGAGCGTCGCGTCCATGGGCTTGCCGAGGTACTGCGCCCAGCCCTCGAGCGCGGGGATGTTGGGGAAGCCGTGCTCGGTGAGGAACCGGAGCAGCTCGAGCTCGGGGTTCACGCCCGGCTCGAGGCGGCGGTAGAGCTTCAGCACGAGCCTCTTGTCGAAGACGAGCGAGGTGTTCGACTGCTCGACGCCCATAGGCCTGATGACCTGCGGCGCCTCGAGCTCACCCTCGACGCCCGACACCGTGCGGAACTCCATCACCGCGCCCTCGGGCGCCTCGAGTGTCCGCTGCTCGCGGATCAACGCGGCGAACTCGGCCGTGAGCTCCGGGTCGGCCGTCGCGTCGTAGAGCACGTGGCCGTCGACCGTCGCGATCTTGCCCTCGGTCCAGCCGCTCCCGGCCGGCCGGACGCCGACGGGGACGTGATAGATCTCGTGCGTCCCCGGGTGGAAGCGAATCTCGACGAGGGCGACTGCAAGGGCCGGGTCGTCCTCGCGCGCCACGGTCGTCTCGAGCACGCCCGCGTGCGCGACCTCCCGCGACTTCGAGCCGAACCACCGCTGGCTCAGGACGAACTCCGCAAGCTCGTCCTCGCCGACGCGCTCGACGAGCTCGACGACGCGGCTCATTTCGACTCCGGTGGCCTCAGCAGGAACCAGAAGTACCCCCTCGGTGCAAGCGTGAGCAGGTAGGGCAGCTCCCCGATCGCCGGGAAGCGGGAGTGGCCGAACATCTCCTCGGGCACATAGCCGGCGAACTGTGACAGGTCGAGCTCGACCGCCTGCGCCGAGCGAGCCACGTTGTGCACGGCGAGGACGATGTCGTCCTCCCAGCGCCGGATGTGGGCGAAGATCTTCGTGTTCTCGGTGCGGATCACCTCGTAGGTGCCGAGGCCGAAGACGGGGTGTGCTTTGCGCAGCCCGATGAAGCGGTGTAGCCAGCGCAGCAGTGAGGTGGGCGTGCGCAGCTGGGCCTCGACGTTCGTCGCCTGGAAGCCCCAGACGGGGTCCATCAGCGGCGGCAGGTACAGCTGGGCGAAGTCGGCACGCGAGAAGCCGCCGTTGCGGTCGCCGGTCCATTGCATCGGCGTACGCACGCCGTCGCGGTCGCCGAGGTAGATGTTGTCGCCCATCCCGATCTCGTCCCCGTAGTAGAGGACCGGCGAGCCCGGCAGCGAGAACAGGATCGCCGTCATCAGCTCGATCTCGTCGCGGCCGTTGTCCAGAAGCGGCGCAAGCCGGCGCCTGATACCGAGGTTGATGCGCATGCGCGGGTCCTTCGCGTACTCGGTGTACATGTAGTCCCGCTCGTCGTCGGTGACCATCTCGAGCGTCAGCTCGTCGTGGTTGCGCAGGAAGAGCCCCCACTGCGCCTGCTCGGGGATCGCCGGGGTCTGGTCGAGGATCTCGATGATCGGCAGCGCCTCCTCGCGACGAAGCGCCATGAACATCCGCGGCATGACCGGGAAGTGGAAGGCCATGTGGCACTCGTCGCCGTCGCCGAAGTACTCGACGACGTCCGCGGGCCACTGATTCGCCTCGGCGAGCAGGACGCGGTCGGGGTACTCGGCGTCGACGGTCGCGCGGACGCGCTTCAGGAACTCGTGCGTCTCGGCGAGGTTCTCGCCGTTCGTCCCGTCGCGCTCGAAGAGGTAGGGCACGGCGTCGAGCCGGAAGCCGTCGATCCCAAGGTCGAGCCAGAAGCGCAGGACGTTCAACATCGCCTCCTGCACCTCGGGGTTGTCGTAGTTGAGGTCCGGCTGGTGGCTGAAGAACCGGTGCCAGTAGTACTGCTCGGCCGCCGAGTCCCACGTCCAGTTCGAGCTCTCGGTGTCGAGGAAGATGATGCGGGCCTCGGTCCAGCGGTCGTCCGTGTCCGACCAGACGTACCACTCGCGCTTGGGTGAGTCCTTGCTCGAGCGGGCCTCCTGGAACCACGGGTGGTCGGCGGAGGTGTGGTTCATGACGAGGTCGGCGATCACACGCATCCCGCGCTGGTGCGCAGCCTCGACGAACGCCCGGAAGTCCTCGACGTTCCCATAGTCGGGATGGATCGCCCCGAAGTCCGCGATGTCGTAACCGCCGTCGCGGAGCGGGCTCGTGTACATCGGCAGGAGCCAGATGCAGTCGATCCCGAGCCACTGCAGGTAGTCCAGCTTCTCGATCAGCCCGCGGAAGTCGCCCGACCCGTCGTCGTTGCCGTCGAAGAACCCGCGCAGGTGGATCTCGTAGAAGACCGCGGTCTTGAACCAGAGCGGGTTCGACTCGAACCAATGCCCGGGCTGCGCGCGGTCGGCCGCCTCCTCCGCCTTCGCGCGCTCGCGGTCCGTCTCCGCGGCCGCCGCCGGCACCTTGTCCTTCGTGCTCACATCTCCTCCGAGGTCAAGTAACAGACTGTTACTTGACGCGACAGACCGCCTACCAGGGCGCTTCCACCCGCAAGTAACAGACTGTCACTAGCCAAGGCGGATCACGTGCGATTGGCCCGGTTCGAGGCGAACGTAGTTGCGGCCGGTGCGCCAGCCGAAGTCTTCGTCAGTGAGCAGCTCCCGGGCCGTGAACGACGGCGCGAGGCCGAGCGACGCAGGCAGGACCGCAACGCCTTCGTGCGCCTCGTACGGGTCGAGGTTGACGACGATGGCGAGCGCGTTGTCGCCGGTGACCTTCGCGTACGCGATCAGGTGCTCGCTCTCCGTCTCGAGGAAGGTGATGTCATCGACGCGCTGCAGGGCCGGATTCTCGCGGCGGATCGCATTCAAGCGCTTGATCAGCGGCGCGAGCGGCGCCGACTCGAGCGTCCGCTGCTTGACCTCGTACTTCTCCGAGTCGAGGTACTCCTCGCTCCCCTCGCGCACGGGCGTGTTCTCCAGCCATTCGTAGCCGGAGTAGACGCCGTAGCTCGGCGACAGCGTCGCCGCGAGCACGAGCCTCGCCTCGAATGCCGGCCGGCCGCCCTGCTGGAGGTACTCGTGGAGGATGTCGGGCGTGTTGACGAAGAAGTTCGGCCGGTACCACGGTGACCAGTTCGCGACGTCGCGGACGAAGTCGATCAGCTCCGTCTTCGTGTTCTTCCAGGTGAAGTACGTGTACGACTGACTGAAGCCGGCCTTCCCGAGCGTCTGCATCATCACCGGCCGCGTGAAGGCCTCGGCGAGAAAGACGACCTCGGGGTCCTGCGTGTGGATCTCGCCGATCAGCCACTCCCAGAACGGGACGGGCTTCGTGTGCGGGTTGTCGACGCGGAAGACCCGCACGCCGTGCTCGACCCAGTAGGCGACGACGTCGCGGAGCGCGTTCCAGAGCCCCTGCCAGTCCTCGCTGTCGAAGTTGACGTTGTAGATGTCCTGGTACTTCTTGGGCGGGTTCTCGGCGAACTTGAGCGTCCCGTCTGGCCGGCGGTTGAACCACTCCGGGTGCTCCTTCAGCCACGGGTGGTCGGGGGAACACTGGATCGCGAAGTCGAGGCAGATCTCGAGGTCGAGCTCGCGGGCGCGCGCGACCAGCCGGTCGAAGTCCTCGATCGTCCCGAGCTCGCTGTGGATCGCGTCGTGTCCGCCCTCCGCCGACCCGATCGCCCAGGGGCTGCCCGGGTCGCCAGGCCGTGCCTTGAGCATGTTGTTCTTGCCCTTGCGGTTGGTCTCGCCGATGGGATGGATCGGCGGCAGGTAGACGACGTCGAAGCCCAGCTCCGCCAGCTCCGGCAGCGCCTTCTCGACGCCGGCGAAGCCACCCCACGAGCGCGGGAAGAGCTCGTACCAGGAGCCGAAGCGGGCGCGCTCGCGATCGACGGCGAGCTCGAGCGGCTTTGCCAGCGAGGTCACTTCGGCCCGGTCCTCGGTCTCGTCGGCGAGCGCTTCCTTGACGCTCAGGTCGTCGACGCCGTAGAGCAGCGCGCCCTCCGCGAGCTCGCTCGTCAGATCGCTCTGGCCGCCCTCGACCTTGCGCCGGATCTCCCAGCGCCAGGAGGCGCGCGGATCCACCCAGGCCTCGATGGTGAACTCCCAGCGCCCGACCTGGTCGACCTCGAGGTGGCCCATCCAGCGGTCGCTGCCGAACTCGTGCATCGGCGCCTCCTGCCACTTGCGCGTGCCCTTCCGCCTGTAGCGGACGGCCGCGCCGAGCACCTCGTGGCCGTCGCGGAAGATCGTCGCCCAGATCGGAACGCGCTCGCCGACGACCGCCTTGGTCGGATAGCGGCCGCAGTCGGTCTGCGGCCAGACGTCCTGGATCTGAATGCGCGTAGGGGGTGTCTCGGCTTTGGCCTTTGGCATGTTGAGCGTCGTGCAGCTTCCGCGATCAGCCGGAATCTTGCTTCACCCGACCTCGCTGCCGAGCGGTTCCCTCGCGGACGCGCGGGAGTTTGTCGACTGGCTCGCCGCGGCGGGCCAGTCGTGGTGGCAGGTATTGCCGCTCGGCCCGCCCGACGAACACGGGTCCCCGTACGCGGCCCGATCGGCCTTCGCCGCGTCGCCCGCGCTGCTCGCCGAGCCCGACGCCGCGGTCTCCCCCGCCGAGGTCGAGGCCTTCGCGCGTTCTCACGGGTTCTGGACCGGGGACTGGGCGGCGTTCGGCGGCTCGCTCGACGACCAGGTGCGATTCGAGCGGGAGTGGTCGTCGCTTCGCTCGTACGCGGCCTCGCGCGGCGTGCGCCTGATCGGCGATTTGCCGATCTACGTCGCTCCGGGCGGCGCAGACCATCTCGCCCATCCCGAGCTCTTCCAGGACGGCGAGGTCGCCGGGGTGCCGCCGGACCTGTTCAGCGCCGACGGCCAGCTCTGGGGCAACCCGCTCTACCGCTGGCCCGCGCTTCGCGCGACCGGGTACCGCTGGTGGACCGAGCGCTTCCGCCGGGCGTTCGAGCTCGTCGACCTCGTCCGGCTCGACCACTTCCGCGGGCTGGTCGCGTACTGGTCGGTGCCCGCCGGACGCAGGACCGCACGAGCAGGTCGCTGGCGGCGGGCGCCCGGCCGCGAGCTGCTCGAGACCGTGCGCGCGGAGCTCGGCTCTCTCCCCGTGGTCGCGGAGGATCTCGGCCTGATCACGCCGGCCGTCGAGCGCCTGCGCGACGACCTCGGCCTGCCCGGCATGGCGGTGCTGCAGTTCGCCTTCGACGGCAACCCGCGCAACCCGTACCTCCCGCGGAACCACCGCGAGCACCAGCTCGTCTATACCGGCACGCACGACAACGACACCGCGGTGGGCTGGTACCGGGCGAGCCCGGTCGCGGAGCTCGACGCCGCGGAGCCGAACTGGTCGCTGATCGAGCTGGCCTACGGCTCCCGGGCGGCGGTGGCGATCGTTCCCGCCCAGGACGTGCTCGGCCTCGGGAGCGAGGCACGGATGAACACGCCCGGCCGCGGCACCGGCAACTGGTCGTGGCGGCTGAAGCGGGGTCAGCTCACGCAGGAGCACGCGAAGCGGCTGCGCGAGCTCGCTCGAGCAACGCGTCGAGGTCGACCGTAGACCAATCGGTCGTGTCGACCTCGATGAGCTCGCCGTCGAGCTCGAGCGCACGCCAGCGGCCGGCGTCGATGGACTCGATCACGTCCTCGAGCCGCTCGTCGTCGATGTGACCCGGGTGGCGCGAGCCCGACCGCTCCTTGAAGCGCTCGATCAAGACCTCGCGTGAGGCGGTGCAGACGATCTGCAGCGCCCTGAATCCGTGCTTCAGCTGGATCGCGCTCAGCTGAGCCGAGGCCTCGTTGTGGTCGAAATTCGCCTCGAGCACGCACGAACGGCGCGCGCGCACCTCCTCCTCGGCCAAAAGGAAGAGGACGCCGTAGGTGGCGATTCCCAGCTTCTTCGACCAGGCCGCGTCGCCAGTCCCGAGACCATCGAACAAGGTCTCCTTGATCGAATCCTTCGCCAACAGCGGCGCAGACAGCGCGTCGGCGATCGCGCGGGCGATCGAGCTCTTCCCGCTCGCAGGCGGGCCGGTCACGACGACCACGAGCGGAGCGTCCGAGGCCATGGCGGTAGCGTACGATCGCCGCGTGGACGGGCGGCTCATCGACGTCGGCGACACGCGCCTTCATGTCGTCGAGCGCGGCGAGGGCTATCCGCTGATCGTCCTGCACGGCGGACCGGGTCTCGACCACCGCATGTTCGGCGACTACCTCGACGGCCTGACCGACGAGTACCGACTCCTGCTCGTCGACCAGCGCGCGCAGGGTCGCTCCGACCGGCCTCCCGAGGAGACCTGGACGCTCGAGCGCATGGCCGCGGACGTCCGCGCGCTCGGCGAGACGCTCGCGCTCGGGGAGTACGCCGTGCTCGGGCACTCCTACGGCGCGATCGTGGCGCTGCAGAACGCGGTCGACTTCCCGGGCGTGGCCGCACAGACGATCGTCTCGAGCGGCGTCCCCTCGGCGTCCTTCCTGGCCGAGGTCGACGCCAACCTGGCCGCCTTCGAGCCGGTCGAGCTGCGGGAGCGCGTCACGCAGTCGTGGGAGCGCGAGAAGCACGTGACGACCGACGAGCAGGTCGCGACCCTTCTGAGTGCCCAGCTTCCGTTCCATTTCGGCGATCCGCTCGACGGGCGGATCCCCGAGTACGAGCGGCGTACGACCGGCGCCGCCTACTCGCCCGAGGTCCTCCGCCGCTTCGCCAACGAGGAGTACGGCGGGATCGAGGTCGAAGACCGGCTCGGCGCGGTCAGCCAGCCCGTGCTCGTGCTTGCCGGCCGCAAGGACCGCACCTGCTCGGTGCGGGCCGCGGAGAGGATCGCGGCAGGTGTCACCAGCGCCGAGCTCGTCGTGTTCGAGCACAGCGGTCACATGACGTTCGTCGAGGAGAACGAGCGCTACGTGTCGGTCGTGCGCGACTTCCTCGCGCGCTCGCGGTAGCGGCCCCCGGCCCGCCGCTAACGTGCCGAGGTGAGCGCGCACCACGAGCACGAACGCCAGCACTACAACGTCACTCTCGCGGCGCTCCTCACCGCCGGTATCGCGTTCGCGCTCCAGCAGACGCTCGTGATCCCGGCGCTCCCCGCGCTGCAGCGCGACCTGCACACCTCGACCGCCTGGGCAACCTGGTTGCTGACGGCCTTCCTGCTCAGCGCGTCGGTGCTGACGCCGCTGCTCGGCAAGCTCGGCGACCAGTACGGGAAGGAGCGGCTGCTCGTGATCAGCCTGAGCATCTTCCTGGCCGGCTCGATCGGCGCCATCTTCGCCTGGAACGTCGGCTCGCTCATCGCCTGCCGCGTGATCCAGGGCGCGGGCGGCGCAGTCTTCCCGCTCAGCTTCGCGATCATCAAGGACGAGTTCCCGCAGGAGCGGATGGGGACGGCCATCGGGATCGTCTCGTCCGTCTTCGCGATCGGCGGCTCGATCGGCCTCGTCCTCTCGGGCGTCATCGTCGACTACGCCTCGTGGCGCTGGCTGTTCATCATCGGCGCGATCGGGGTCGCGGTCGCGATCGTGCTCGTGCACTTCTTCGTGCCCGAGTCGCCGGTCAAGACGCCCTCGCGGCTCGACATCCCCGGCGCGCTCCTGCTCTCGGGCTCGCTGATAGCGCTGCTCGTCGCGCTCACCGAGGGCGAGAACTGGGGCTGGGGCTCGGGGCCGGTCCTCGCGCTCCTCGCCGCCTTCGTCGTCCTCGGAGCGCTCTGGGCGATCGTCGAGCTCCGCGTTCCCGAGCCGATGGTGGACATGCGCATGTTCACGCACCGCCCCGTGCTGCTGACGAACGTGATCGCGCTCGCGACCGGGTTCGCCATGCTCGGCTCGTTCGTCCTGATCCCGAACTTCGTCCAGGCGCCGGGTGACTTGCCGGAGTCCGTCGCCGGCCTCGTCGACTACGGCTTCGGGGCGAGCGCCAGCAAGACAGGTCTCTACCTCCTCCCGGGGGCGCTGATTGGGCTCCTCGGCGGGCCGCTCGCCGGGCGCCTGGGCAAGCAGTTCGGGTGGAAGCTCCCGCTCCTGGTCGGGATGGCGGTCGCGGGAGTCGGCATCGCCTCGTTCGCGATCTGGCACGACGAGCCCTGGCAGATCGTGGTCGGCAACGTCGCGCTCGGCTTAGGCGTCGTGCTGGCCTTCGCGGCGATGGCGACGATCATCGTCAGCTCGGTCCGCCCCACCGAGACCGGCGTCGCGACCGGCATGAACACGGTCATGCGGACGATCGGCGGCGTGATCGGCGGCCAGGTCGGCGCGGCGATCCTCACCGCCGACACAATCGCCGGGACACAGGTGCCCGCCGAATCGGCGTTCGTGACCGCGTTCTCGATCAGTGCGGCCGCCGCCTTCGCCGGCGCGGTGCTGGCCGTCTTCGTCACCCCGCGGCGCGCGCTGAGCGCTCGCCGTGTCGCGGTCGAGACCGCCGAGTAGCTAGGAGGGCTTGGCGGAATATCGCTCGTTGCCGGGGTGCGATGGTCGTTCCGAGGCAAGGACGCAGGGAGTGTTCGTGATGCTGGGAGCTAGCGTGGGCGCGACCGAGGACGCCGCCTCGGGGCGAGCAGCGCGGCCCGGCGACACAGCCGCTATTTCGCCAAGCCCTCCCTACTCGTACTGCAAAGCGCGCAGGACGTTGAGGCGCGAGGCGCGCCGCGCCGGGAAGATCGCCGCGAGGATCCCGACGACGACCGCGGCCACCGCGAACACGATCAGCTGGCCGATCGGGAGCGTGAAGTCGATGAAGTCCACCCGCGCCACGAGCAGTGCGCCGAGCACGATCCCGAGCGCGATCCCGAGCACGCCGCCGATCGCGGCCGTGATCACGCTCTCGTAACGGATCATTCGGCGCACCTGCCGCCGCGTCATGCCGACCGCCCGCAGCATGCCGATCTCGCGCGTCCGCTCGAAGATGGTGAGGACGAGCGTGTTCACGATCCCGAACAGGCTCACCACCACCGAGAGGGCGAGCAGCACGTAGAGCACGTTGAGCACGGAGCTCAGGCCGGAGATCTGGTTGTCGATGAACTCGCTCCGCGTCTGTACCTTGGCGTTGGGAAAGCTCGTGAGCGAGCTGTCGAGGGCCGCCCGGTTGGCGTCCGTCTGGCCGCCGCGCATGATCACGAACGAGTAGAGGTTCTTCGGCTGCTCGTTGAACCGGTCCCAGGTGGCGGCGGAGATGGTGACCGGGCCGAACGGCGAGCCCCCGGTCGGCGGCTTGAAGATGCCGTCGACCCGGAACCGCTTCTGCTCCGAGTTGGCGAACGTCAGCTCGACGGGCGAGCCCACCTTCAGGTCGTGGTCGTCGGCGAAGCTCTCCGTCACGAACGCCCCGTCCTCTCCGAGCGACGAGAGCACGGCGTCCGACCCCTCCTTCCAGTCGATCGAGAAGACCTCGCGCGTGCCCGGGTCGACCGCGGTCGCGTTGAAGACGGAGCCGAAGGCCTTGGCCTGGCCGGCGCGGACGTTGCCGACCGCTTCGACACCGGGCGTCTTCGCCGCGGCCTCGGCGACGCTGACCGGGATCGGGGAGAAGTTGTTCTGCGCCGTGACGGCGTAGTCGGCGTTCTTCCAGAGGTCGTCGACCGCGCTCTTGAAGGTCGAGACGATGCCCGCTGCCAGGACGGCGACGAGCGTCACGAGCGCGAGCCCGATCATCAGGGCCGATGCGGTCGACGCGGTGCGCTGCGGGTTGCGGCGTGCGTTGTCGCGGGCGAGGCTCCCGGGAGCGCCGGCGATCCTCGCGGCCGGCCAGCCGAGCGCCGCCGCGAGCGGCCGGACGAGGCGCTCGGCGAGCAGCGCGACGCCGAGGAAGATCAGCAGCGCGCCGAGGCCCATCCAGAGGAGCACCCCCGTGACGCCGAGATCCGGTCCGAACAGCCCCCAGATCAGCGCGGCGAAGCCGAGCAGCGCCAACAGGATCGACGCGGGCACTCGATAGCGGGCGAACCGCGACGGCGGCAGCGTGGCCCCTTCCCGAACCGCGGCGATCGGCGGCACGCGCGTGGCCCTGAACGCCGGCCGCATGCTTGCCACGACCGTGACGAGGATGCCGGCCGCGAGCGCGACGATCACGGCCGTCGGCGTCAGGATCAGGCCGCTGTTCGGCAGCGTGAACCCGACGGCGTCGAAGAGCCAGAAGAGCGCCTTTGCGAGCCCGAAGCCCAAGGCCAGGCCCACGAGCGAGGCGAGCACGCCGACGACGAGCGCCTCGAGCAGGATCGAGGTCAGGATCTGCCGCCGCGAGGCTCCGATCGTCCGGACGGTCGCGAACTCGCGCGTGCGCTGGGCGATCGTGATCGAGAGCGAGTTCGCGATCACGAAGCTGCCCACGAAGAGCGCGACGCCGGCGAAGGCGAGCAGGAAGCCGCGCAGGAAGGAGATGAAGCTGTTCGTCTCGGCGGCATCGTCGCTGGCCTGCTGGGACGCGGTCTTGACCTGTGCGCTCGCCGGGACGTTGGCGCGCAGCTGCTGGACGAGTTGCTCGTCGGACACGCCCGGCTTCGCGGCGACCGCGATCTCGTCCAGCCGGCCGCGCTTGCCGAAGAGGGCCTGGGCGGTGGGCAGGTCGAACCCGGCGAGCGTCGCGCCGCCGATCGTCGAGACCGAGCCGAAGCGGACGAACCCCGAGATCCGGAGCTTCCGGGCGGCGCCCTCCGCCTGCACGCCGACCGTCTGGCCGACCTTGAAGTGCTCCTTGCCGGCGGTGGACTTGTCGATCACCACGTCGCCCTGGCTCGGCCACGCGCCCTCGACGAGCGTGAGCGGATTGAAGGGGGAGGCGCCGTTGGCGATGCTGAAGCCGAGGTTGGGAGCGCCGCCGTAGACGATCGCCTTGCCGTCGTCGCCGATCAGCTGCGCCTCGCCGTCCACGCTGCCCTCGGCGGCCTCGACGTCGGACAAGCGCCGTACGCTCGGCAGCAACGACTCCGGGAGAGTGGGCGAGGCCGAGCCCGTCCCCTGCGAGACGTCGAAGGCAGTCTTGCCGCTGATGACCGCGTTCGACCCCTGCCGGACATCCGTGAAGATCGAGTCGAATGCCTTGTCGATCGAGTCCGTGAGCATGAAGGTGCCCGCGACCATCGCGACCCCGAGCACGATCGCGATCGCCGTCAATGCCGTCCGGAGCTTCCGCCCCAGCAGCCCTTTGAGCGCAAAACGGACCATCGATTACCCCTTCAGCGATCGTACTGACGGGTCAAGGGTCGGCGGCGGCGGCGACGGTTAGCGCGTCAGCCGAGCCCGGTGGTCGCGCTGGGCGGCGCGGTCCGCGCAGAGCTCGCAGCAATAGCGCTTGCGCCTGTTCTTCGTCCGGTCGACGTAGACGCCGGTGCACGGCGAGGCGGCGCAGGTGCCGAAGCGCTCGAGACCGTGCGCCCGCACCACCTCCAGCAGCGCACCGGCCGCCGTGGCGGCGAGGTGGCCGACGACCTCGTCCTCGTCGGGCCCGTAGCGGACGACCCAGTCGCCGTGCGCGCGCTCGAGCCGTGGGACGGCGCCGGCCTCCGCGGCCACGCGGTTCAGCACCTCGACCGCCTCGGCCTCGTCCGTCGTCTCAAAAACCAGGCGCAGCCGGTCGCGCACGGCCTTGACCGCGGGAAGGTTCGCCGGGCGCGCCGAGCGTGCGCCACGAGGGCGGCCGACGAGCTCGAGGAAGAGCTGCAGGTCCTCGAACCGCTCGAGGTGCTCGTGCGGGTCGTCGTAGGTGTCCCACGTGTTGAGGAGCGCGACCGCCAGGTCGACTCCCGACTCCTTCGGGTTACCGAGGATCACGGCACACCGATAGCACGGCTCTAACCACTCGCATCATTGTCAGTCTTAAAGACTAGTTAGTCACTGACACGACCCGAGGAGGTCACATGCGCAAGTTCCGCTTGGTCGCGATCGCCGTCGTGGCGCTCGCCCTGGCCGCACCGGCAGCCGCGACGCCGCCGAGTGTCGTCATCGAGCAGGTCGACCGCACTCGCACGCTGCCCGCCGGAGACCTGTGCGACTTCGACGTCACCCTGCACTCGGAGGGCACGCGCCGGACGACGACGTTCACCGACGGCGACGGCAACTTCGACCGCTTCACCGTTCACCTGTCGTCCTGGAAGACGAGCTTCACCAACCCGGCCACCGGCTTGACGACCCGCACGGTGCTGGCCGGCCCCGTCATCGTCGAGGCCCTGGACGACGGCACCGCGCTCGTCCGCATCCCCGGCAACGACGGTCACTTCGTCGTCAAGGGCGAGGGCCCGGTGTACAGCGACAACGGGCTGATCGTCTGGATCGCGCCCGACGTCGTGAACTGGCAGACCCAGCTCGAGATCCTGCATGCCTCGGGCGGCTACCGCACGGTCGAGGACTTCGCCGCGGCCGTCTGCGGCGCCATCGACTGAGAACCGCGTCCCTGGGGCTCCGCTCGGCGGAGCCCCAGGGACGCAGCTCGAGTGCGCTAGGTCGTCTCGGACGACCGCCTTGTCCGTCACGGTCAGCAGCTCGTCGGCACGGATCCATTCGTTCCCGAGTTCTTGACCGCCGGCGCGCTCGATCGCGTCCAGCAGGGACCGTGCCCACACGTGCTCGATGAGGACGAGGGCCGCGGACATCCCGTTCGGGAGCGACTGGGTGACGCGGAACGCGTCGTTCTCGTCGAAGACGTGGCCGTCGGCGAGCTCGGCCGCGCCGGCCATCGAGCCGGGCTCGACGCCGGCCGGGCCGGCGGCCTTGAAGCCCGCCAGTGCGCCGATGTACGACCCGAAGGACGTCGCGTCCTCCCAGTCCAGGTCGCTCGCGGTCATCGTCATCACGCGGCCCTCCGCGTCCTTGCGCACGACCATGAGGTCGATGACGCGGATGATCTGCTCCTTCTTGAGCCGGTCGAGCTCGGGCAGGATCTCGCCCTTGAAGCGGCTGCCGTCGAACGCGACGGTCAGCATCTGAATAGGTCCGAAGTTCTCCACGACCCCATCGTACTTCCGGCCCCGGGGCCGTACACTCCCCGCCGATGCCGCGCCGACCAGACGCGGTTCCCGGCTTCCTCTCGTTCGTCCTCGTCGCCGTGCTCGGGTTCGACCAGGGCGGCTATGCCCCGCCGACCTGGGTGTGGAGCGCGGCGCTCCTGGTCGTGACGGCGGTAGCCCTCCTCGTCGGCCGGCCTGCGCAACCGAGCCGGCCCGAGCTCGTCTTCCTCGCGGCGCTCGGCGGCCTGCTCGTCTGGACGCTGCTCTCGTCGGCCTGGTCGCTCGACGGTACCGCCTCGGTGCTCGAGGCCGAGCGGGCACTGCTCTACCTCGCGGCGGCCACGGCTCTCCTCTCGCTGTCGGGCGCCGCCACGCGCGGCCCGCTGCTCGCAGGGGTGCTGGCGGCGGCCACGCTGCTCTGCCTCGCCGGGCTGGCGGACGTCCTGGTGGGGAACGACTCGATCGGACCGCTCTCGTCCGATCCCAACTCGCCGCTCCGACTCGCCGAGCCGCTGGGCTACGCGAATGCTGTCGCGATCCTGGCGGCGATCGGCGTCCTGCTCGCGGTCGGGCTGGGCGCGTCGAGCGACGTCGCCGCCGCGCGGGCCGTCTGCCTCGCGCTTCCGCCGCCGCTCCTCGCCACGCTCTACTTCACGTACGGCCGCGGCGCGTGGCTCGCCCTCGGCATCGGCCTCGTGGCAGCCATCGCCGTTGGCCCGAACCGCCGTCAGGTCGGCGTGGCCGCGCTCGCCGCAGCCCCTGCGGCACTCGTCGCGGTGCTCGCCGCCGCGACCGTGGACGGCCACGCCCTGCTCGCCGCGGCGCTCGTGCTGTGTGCGGCCGCGGGAGCGGCGGCCGGCGTCGCGATCCCCAAGCTCGAGCGTCGCCTGGATCTCCGCTTCGCGGCCGCGCTCGGTGCGGCCGGTGCCGTCGCCGCGGCGGTCGTGGTCATCGCCACCGGAGGGCCGGTCGAGCTCGTGCGTGATGCAAAGCGCTCGTTCACGACGCCGACCTACTCAGGTGGAGGCCCCTCGCGCCTGCTGACGCTCTCGGGCAGCAGCCGGGTCGACTACTGGCGCGTCGCCGCGCACGATGCCGCCGACCATCCGTTGCTCGGGTCGGGCGCAGGCAGTTACCACCGCTACTGGTACCGCCACCGCTCCGTCCAACAGCCCGCGCGCGACGCGCACAGCCTCTACCTCGAGACCCTCGCTGAGCTCGGGCCGGTCGGGCTCGCGCTCCTCCTCACCGCCCTGGGTGCGCCGCTCCTCGCCGGCCTGCGCGCCCGCGACCCACTCACCCCGGCGGCCCTGGGCGCGTTCGCCGCCTATCTCGCCCACGCGGGCCAGGACTGGGACTGGGAGATACCCGCCGTGACGATCGCGGCGATCGTGTGCGGGCTCGCCCTCCTGCTGTCGGCCCGCACGCGCGAGGCGCCGCTGAGAACGCGAGCCCGCGCCCCGTTGGCCGCTGTCGCTGTGGTCCTCGCCGTCCTCGCGCTGCTCGGGTACGCGGGCAATCGCGAGCTCGCCGTCGCCGAGTCGGGCGAGCCGTCGGCTGCGCGCCGCGCGGCCAGACTGCAGCCATGGTCGTCGGAGCCGTGGCGTCTGCTCGGCGAAGCCCAGCTGGCCCGCGGCCAGGTCGAGGCCGCCAGGGAGAGCTTCCGCAAGGGCGTGGAGCGCGACGACGGCGACTGGGAGCTGTGGCTCGATCTCGCCCTCGCGACCGAGGGCCCCGAGCGCGCGCACGCGATCGAGCGGGCTCGAGAGCTCAACCCGCGCGACCCGGACATCGCCGAGATCGCCGAGGGCGGCCTCGGGCGAGCAGCCGCATCGCAGTAGTCGACTTCCGCGTCGAGGTCGACCTTGAGGGACGGCCGGCGCTCGTTGCGGAAGACGACGTGGACACCGGGGTTGTCGTCGGCGAAGCGATCGAGCATCCGGCGGAGCGGCGTTCCGCGCCGGCCTCGGTTGGTCAGCCAGATCGTGTAGTCGGCCGACCCGCGCGCGTCCGCGATCGCCTGCAGCGTCGGCCGGTCGGGATTGTCGTACTTGCCGTTCGCCGAGATGACGTAGTGGCGCGCCCGCACCCGGCGGAAGAACTCGAGGTCGTTGCTGTGCGAGCTCCCGTGGTGCTGGACCTTGAGCACGTCCAGGTCGATCCCGCGCCTCCCGAGCCTCCCCGCCCGCCGCAGGCCGTCGAGGATGTAGTCGCCACGGGCGTCGCCGGTCAGGAGCATCGTGCGGCGCCCGTATTCCGCCAGGAAGACGATGCTCGAGAGGTTCTCGATCGAGTTGTCGTCGTTGCCCGCGATCGCCTCGCCGATCGGGCCGAGCCCACGGGTGGCCTCCCACTTCTCGCGCAGCGCGGCGAGCGCCTTCCGGTCGGGGCCCAGCACCGTCAGCCGCAGCTCACCGACGTCGTGGAGCGCGGTCCCTCCGGCGGGAGCGAGGACGAGGCCCTCGTCGAAACCAGGGTTGACGGCGATCGCGGCCGTATCGGCCGCTTCGTAGAGGCGGTCGCCTTGCCCGATGCTGGCGGTGAGCGGGCTCTGTGCGAGCGTCGCACGGAGCTCGCGCTCCGTCGCGCGTGGCGCCAGCCGGCGGAAGCTGTTGTGCCAGAGGCCCTCGACCGACACCGCGTCCGAGGTCGCCGTGTGCTCGACGAGCCTGATCAGGCCGCCGATGTGGTCGTTGTCGATGTGGCTGCACACCACGAGCGGCAGCGGGAGCGGCCCGGACTGCGTCCAGCGCTCGCGAAGCTGCAGTAGGCGGGGGCCGAGCACGCGGTCGTGGATGCCGATCCCGGGCCCGCCGTCGACCACGACGAAGCGCGGGTCGTCCTCGGGACCGAAGTGGATGAGGAGGCAGTCGCCCTGCTGGGCCTGGAGCGCCTCCAGCGTGAAGATCCCCACCCGTAGACGGTATCGCGGAGCTATCGTTGCCGACCCATGGCGCCCAAGAAGTCCGTTCAGCTCTCGGGCGTGGTCGTCGCACAGTCGGCGATCTCGTCGATCGACCCGGACGAGGGCGTGCTGATGTACCGCGGCTACGACATCGCCGAGCTCGCGGAAAGCTCGAGCTACGAGGAGGTCGCGTACCTGCTGCTGTACGGCGAGCTCCCGACCGGAGAGGAGCTGAGCGCGTTCCGCGAGGCGCTCGCCCAGCGCGAGCTGCCTCCCCACGTGCAGGCGATCGTGGACGGCTCGTCCCTCTCGGCCAGGCCGATGGACATGTTGCGCACGGCCGTGTCCGCGCTGGCGTTCTCCGACCCGGACACGGCGACGAGGGACAGGGAGGCCGGGCTGCGGAAGGCGGCACGGCTGACGGCCCAGCTGCCAACGATCGTCGCCCGTTATCACCGGCGGCGCGAGGGGCTCGAGCCTGTCGCACCGGACCCGACGCTCGGATACGCGGAGAACTTCCTCGCGATGCTGCACGGCGAGCAGCCCGACGAGCGCGCGGCGCCGGATCTTCGACATCGCGATGATCCTGCACGCCGAGCACGAGATGAACGCGTCGACGTTCACGGCGCGGGTGATCGCCGGGACCGGCGCCGACCTCCACGCCGCGGTCGTCGGAGGCATCGCCGCCCTCAGCGGTCCTCTGCACGGCGGCGCGAACGAGGCGGCGATGAAGCTCTTCGAGCGCTTCGGCTCGGCGGAGCGGACGCCCGACGAGGTCCGGGGCATGCTCGCGCGCGGCGAAAAGCTGTACGGGTTCGGCCACCCGCTCTACCGGGCCTACGACCCACGCGCCACGATCCTCAGGCGGATCTCGCGCGAGCTCTCCGAGGAGGCCGGCGAGCCGGACTGGTTCGCGATCACCGACGCCGCAGAGCGCACGGTCTTCGAGGAGAAGGGCCTCTACCCGAACGTCGATCTCTACTCGGCCTCGGTCTACCGCTACCTCGGCGTCCCGACCGACCTGTTCACCTCGCTCTTCGCCGCCAGCCGCGTCGTCGGCCAGGCCGCCCACGTACTCGAGCAGCAGGGCGACAACCGCATCATCCGGCCGTCGTCGGAGTACGTCGGGCCGGAGCGCCGCGCGTTCCCGGTCTCGCAGACCTCATAGGCGCGCGAGCAGGCGCTCGACCGCGGTCGGCGCACTCCCCCATGTAGTCCGGGACCGCTGCGCCGCCGTGGAGCAGGAGCGCAGGGAGACCCTCGCCGTGACGGTCTCCCACGAGCGTCCCGCCGTCGATGGCGACCTCGTACCGCACGAGGAACTTGTAACGCGTTCGCTCAACCGCGAGTCTGTGCAGCCGTGAGCATCATCTCGCGAGGCTTCGGCGGGCACCGTCGCGACGACGGCCCGCCCGACCGCGTCCCGCCGGGCCAGTACCTCACCCGGGACTTCCCCGTGCTCTCGGCGGGACCGACGCCGCACACGCCCCTCGACCAGTGGGACTTCACGATCGTCGGCGAGGTCGATGAGCTCGTGCGCTGGACCTGGGACGAGTTCCGTGCGCTACCGAGCGAGACGGTCACGGTGGACATCCACTGCGTGACCAAATGGTCCAAGCTCGACACCGAGTGGGTGGGCGTCGCCGTCGACACACTGCTCGCCGACGTCGAGACCTCGGCCGAGTACGCGGTCGCATTCTGCGACGGCGGCTACACGACGAACGTCCCGCTCGAGGACCTCACCGACGGCAAGGCCTGGGTCGCGTACACGTACGACGGCGAGCCGCTCGATCCCGAGCACGGCGGTCCGGCACGCTTGCTCGTGCCGCACCTGTACTTCTGGAAGAGCGCCAAGTGGGTGCGCGGCCTCCGGCTCGCGCAGACGGACGAGCCGGGTTTCTGGGAGTCGAACGGCTACCACCTGTACGGCGACCCGTGGAAGGAACAGCGGTACTGGGGCGACTGAATTGGCGTGTCGCCACCGTCGCGGAGGTGCGACCGGAGACGCCGCGGGTCAAGACGCTCGTCCTCGACGTCCCCGGCTGGGAGGGCCATCGCGGCGGCCAGCACGTCGACGTCCGGCTGACCGCCGAGGACGGGTACCAGGCACAGCGGAGCTACTCGATCGCCTCGTCGAGGAACGCGGAGCGCGTCGAGCTCACGGTCGAGTCGATCGACGACGGCGAGGTGTCGCCCTACCTCACGTCGGTCGCGCGCGCGGGGGACCAGTTCGAGATCCGCGGCCCGGTCGGCGGCTACTTCGTCTGGGACCCCGACCCCGGCGGGCCCGTCCTGCTCGTGGGCGGAGGCTCGGGCGTCGTGCCGCTGATGGCCATGGCCCGGCAGCGCGCCGCGGACGGCGACAGCGTGTCGACGCGCCTCCTCTACTCGGCGCGGAGCTGGGAGGACGTGATCTACCGCGACGAGCTCGAGCGCCTGAGCGGCGACGGCTTCGACGTCGTGTACACGCTCACGCGCGAGCAGCCTCCCGAGTGGACGGGCTACGCGAGGCGAGTCGACGCGGAGCTGCTCAGCGAGGTTGCGCCTTCCGACCTCGCGCTGGTGTTCGTGTGCGGGCCGACGCCGTTCGTGGAGGCCGTCGCAGGGACGCTCGTGCAGCTTGGCCAGGATCCTGCGAAGGTGAAGACGGAACGCTTCGGGCCGACGGGAGGCTGAGATGGACGCTTTGCGACTGGACGGCAACGCTGCGGCCGGAACCCTGCGGCAGGTGTTCACCACGGACGTCACGACCGCTGTCGGCACATGCGGGGGCTGCGGCGCCACCGACGCGGTCGGAGCGGTGCACGTCTACGTCTCGGCCGGGATCGTCCTGCGCTGCCCCCACTGCGACGCCGTCCTGCTCCGGCTCGTCCAGCACGAGGAACGCATCTGGCTCGACCTGACCGGGCTCCGCTCGCTCGAGCTGAAGGTCTAGCAGGGTCTGGCCGAATGTTGCTCGCCGCCGGGGTGCGGTGGGCGAGCAGAGCGGCCCGGCGGCACAGACGTTGTTCCGCCAGACCCTCCTAGCCACCGGGTCGACACCGTTTCGTCACAGCTCGGCACGAAAGACTCATCCATCGTTCACAAAACGCCGATACCCTTGCTCATGGTGCCGCTCCGCATGTCGACTTCAGGATCGGTCGTCCCGGGCGGTGCTCCCCTCGTGGTGGCCCATCGGGCCGGCAACCGCCTCGACGCCCTTCACGCGTCGGAGGCCGCGGGCATGACATTCGTCGAGGCCGACGTGAACCTCTTTCGCGGCCGGCTCGAGATCCGGCACCTCAAGACGGTCGGGCCTCTCCGGCTCTACTGGGACCGCTGGGAGCTCGCGCCGCCGTGGCGCTCGCGGCTCCTGCTCGAGGACGTGCTCGCGGCCGCCGCGCCGAGCACCGAGCTCATGCTCGACCTCAAGGGCAAGAATCCGCATCTCGCCGAACGCGTGATCGCGGCGATCGAGCCGTACCTCGGCACGCGCCGGCTGACGATCGCCGCGCGACACTGGCCGCTGCTCGAGCCGTTCGAGGACCTTCCGGTCCGCCGGCTCCATTCGGTCGGCACCGCCCGGCAGCTGAAGGCTCTCATCCGCCGCGCCGCCGGCAGGCCCCTCGACGGCGTGACGATCCACGAGCGGCTGCTCGACTCGGTGGCCGTCGCCGAGCTGCGGCGCGTCGCGGGCGTCGTGATGACCTGGCCCGTGAACGACGCCGTGCGTGCCGGTGAGCTCGCGCGGCTCGGTGTGGACGGCCTGATCAGCGACCGCCCCTCCGCTCTTTCCGAGCTCGCCGCGCCCGAGGTCGCCGCATGACCCTGGTCGACCGCGGTGTGGAGGCGGTGCAGGCGGCGAGCGACCAGCTCGTCCAGCTCGACGGCCGCTTCCTGCTCGCCGCGCTGGTGCTCCAGCTCGCCAACCTTCTGTGCCGGGGGCTCGTCTGGCGCAGCGTCCTCGTCGCCGCCTATCCCGATCGAGAGGTTCGCACGGCATCGGTGCTCGGGTCGTACGCGGCCGGCTCCGCGCTGAACGCGTTCTTGCCGGCGCGCGGCGGAGAGCTCGCGAAGCTCGCGCTCGTCCGCACGCGCATCCAGGGCTCGACGGTCTCGACCCTCGCCGCCACGCTCTCCGTGGTGCTGCTCCTCGATGCGCTGGTCGGCGCCGTCCTGCTCGGGACGCTCGCGGCGCTGGGCGTCGCACCGATCATGATCCCCTCGATCGGCGTCTGGCCCGTCGTCGCCGCAGTTGCTCTCGTGGCCGCTGTAGGGCTTGTCGTGTGGCGCCGACCGCGCCGCCTGCGTGATCTGACGGCACACATCGCGCAGGGCGCGGCCGTCCTGCGTCAGCCGGGCCTCTACCTTCGCACGGTCGCGCCGTACCAGCTGGCCGGCTGCGCCTCCCGGATCGGCGTCGCCTTCCTCGTGCTCTACGCCTTCGGCATTCACGCCGGAATCGCGACCGCCGCGCTGGTCGTCGCCTTCAACGGGCTTTCCAACGTCGTGCCCGTCCCCGGCGGCGTCGGCACGCAGCAGGTGCTGGCGGCCTACGCGTTGCGGGGCGTCGCGCCGATCGCCGGCGCAGTCTCGTTCTCGGTCGGGATGCAGGTCGGTATCACCGCCGTGAACACGCTCGTCGGGCTCACCGCGCTGATGCTGATGATGCGGACGGTCCGCCCGCTCGCCGCGATGCGCTCCGGGGCCGGCCTGGCCCGCTCAGCGCGCGCCGACTGATCGAGGGGCTCGGCGACATAGCGCGTCCTCGGCCGTATCATCTGGGCAAGCACATGGGCGCCCACACCACCTTGGTCCGTGTCCGGTCAGCGCGCACGACGCGCGCGGCCGGCCCGCGCACCTAGCCAGCACTTCCTCCGCACGAGCGCGCTGGCGGCGGAGCTCGTCGCCGACGCCGGCATCGGCGCGAACGACCTCGTGCTCGACATCGGCGCGGGCAGCGGGCGGCTGACTGCGGAGCTCGCTGCCCGGGCTCGGCAGGTCGTGGCGATCGAGCTCGACCCACGCTGGGCCGCGCACCTGCGCGGCCGCTGGCCGAACGTCGACGTCGTGGAAGGGGACGTCCTGGAGGCCGAGCTTCCGATCCGAGCCCTTCCGCGTCGTCGCGAACCTGCCGTTCGACGGGACGACCGAGATCATGCGGATGCTCCTCGACGACCCGCGCGTCCCGCTCGTCCGCGCCGACCTCGTCGTCGAGTGGGACGTCGCGCGGAAGCGCGCCTGCCCCTGGCCCAGCACGCTGAACGGCGTGCTGTGGAGCGCCTGGTACCGCTTTTCCGTCCTCCGCCGCCTGTCGGGCTCGGCCTTCGACCCACCGCCCGCCGTCGCTGCGGGCGTGCTCGCCGTCGAGCGTCGAGAACGTCCGCTCGTCGACGAGTCGGCGTGGCAGGACTATCGCCGCTTCGTCGCGGCCGGCTTCCGTCGCGGCACGGCCGCGGTCGTCCCGCACCGAGCTCTGCGGAACGTCGGAGGCTCGCGGGCACAGCCCCGCGAGCTCGACGCCTACCAGTGGGCCAGGCTCTTCGCTAGCCGGTGAAGGGTGGGCCGGCCAGCGTGTCCCGCGGGATCCACCTTTGTTATAGTACGATCTTAATTTGCTACTAGCACACACTATTGAGCCCGGCGCTGGTGCAGCTGCGATCGCCGCGACGATCGAGTCGGCGATCGCTGACGACAGGCTCGCGCCGGCCGATCGCCTCCCGGCGGTTCGCGAGCTCGCCGGCGAGCTCGGCGTGAGCCCGGCGACGGTCGCCGCCGCGTACCGCACCCTCGGTCGGCGTGGTCTCGTCAGCGCGAACGGCCGCCGGGGCACCGTTGTCGCGGCCCAGCCTCCCCTGCGGGTCGTCGGCGGGCCGGCCGCTTCCGCCGCACGTGCGCGATCTCGCGAGCGGCAATCCCGACCCGGCGTTGCTCCCGCCGCTCGCGCCGGCGCTCGCCCGGTTGGACAGCCGGCACAAGCTCTACGGCGGACCGAACCGGCTGGCGAAGCTCGTCGAGCTCGCCGAAGCCGACTTCGCCGCCGACGGCATCGAAGGCGACGTCGCGATCGTCGGCGGCGCCCTCGACGGCATCGAACGGATCCTGCAGACGCAGCTGAGACCCGGCGACCGCGTCGTCGTCGAGGATCCAAGCTGGCCCCGCATCAGAGACCTCCTCGCCGCCCTGGGACTGGAAGCCGAGCCCGTGCGCGTCGACCGGCACGGGCTCGTGCCCGACGCTCTCGCTGCCAGCCTCCGGCATGGCGCACGTGCCGTCATCGCCACGCCGCGAGGCCAGAACCCGACGGGAGCGGCCCTTGACACCGAACGGGCGGGACTCCTGCGCGAGGTGCTCGGCCGCCATCCCGACGTGCTCGTCCTCGAGGACGACTACGTCGGACTCGTGGCCGGCGCGCCGTACGTCGGGCTGCTCGGCGTGAACCAGCGCTGGGCCGTGATCCGCTCGCTGTCGAAGGTGCTCGGCCCCGACCTCCGGGTGGCGCCGGTGATGGGCGACCCGCTCACGATCAGCCGCGTCGAAGGGCGACAGCTGCTCGGTGCCGGCTGGGTGAGTCACCTGCTGCAGCAGACGGCCGCAAACCTGTGGTCGAGCGCCGCCACGCGCAGGCTGCTCGCCCGGACCGAGCGAACATATGCCGAGCGCCGGGCGGCCCTCGTGGATGCGCTCGCCGAAAACGGCATCGTTGCCCAGGGGGACTCCGGTCTCGGCGTGTGGGTTCCGCTCGACGAGGAGCTGGCGGTCGTGCAGTCGCTGCTCGAGCGCGGCTGGGCCGTGAGCCCGGGCGAGCGCTACCGCTTCCGGTCTGCGCCCGGGATCCGGATCACCACGACCGCACTCGAGCCGCGAGAGGCCGAGAAGCTGGCAGCGGCCGTCGCGAGGGCCGTACGTCCCACCCGCACGACCTACGCCGGGTAGCCCGGCGCTCGAGTGAACGCCCGCCGGCTGAGCTTCGGCCTCTCGCGTCAGCTGTGGATCGTCGAGATCGGCGTCTTCCTGAACATGCTCGGCTACGGCGCCGTCTTCCCGTTCGAGGTCATCTACCTCCACGAGGAACGCGGCTTCGAGCTCGGCATCGCCGGGCTCGTCGTCGGTCTCGTGACCGGCGTCGCAGTCGTGACCGCTCCGATCGCCGGCGCCGTCATCGACCGGATCGGAGCCCGTGCGACCGCGATCGCCTCGGGCCTTTCGCTCGCCGCCGGCTACGGCGGACTGGCGTTCGCGGAGTCATTGCCCACGGCACTCGCGGCCGCGGCCCTCGCGGGCATCGGAAACGGCGGGCTTTCCTCGAGTCAATCCGCGCTGATGACCGTGCTCGCCCCGCGCGAGCTTCGCCAGCGCGCGAGCGCCGTGTCACGGGTGGCGGTCAACGTCGGCATCGGCCTGGGGAGCGCGATCGGCGGCCTCGTCGCGGGGCTCGGCCTCCGCGGCTTCGAGGCGCTGTTCCTTGCCAACGCGGCGACGTACGTCCTCTACGTCGCCATCCTCGCCGCGAGCGTTCGGGAGGACGTGCCGCCTGCCGCTCGAGCCACCGGCGGCTACCGTCGCCTCCTTCGCGACCGGGCGTTCGTGCACTTCGCGGCGACGAACGTGGCGCTGATCGTCGTCGGCTGGGGCGTTCTTGCCTGGATCGTGCCGCCGTACGCCGCGGGGCTCGACATCGCCCCGGGCCTGATCGGCCTGCTCCTGCTCGCCAACGCCGCCACGGTCGTCATCGCACAGGTGCCGATCGTCCGGATCGTCGAGGGACGCAACCGCGCCGGCGTCCTCGTCCTCGGGGCTGCGTTGTGGGTCGGTGCGTGCCTCCTCGCGCTCGTCGCGCAGGGCGCGGCGACGACGATCGGCTACGCCTGCCTGGCCGCGGCGGCGGTCGCGTTCGGGCTCGGCGAGTGCCTGCACGCGACGGTCTTCCTGCCCCTCGTCGCCGACCTCGCCCCGCCGGAGCTCCGCGGGCGGTACATGGCGACGATCGGCCTCTCCTGGTGGTTGGGGCTCGCACTGGCGCCGACAGTCGGCGCGCAGCTCCTGGCCGTCTCCCCCACGCTCGCGCTTCTGTCGGCGGCGGCGCTCAGCCTCGCGGCGATCGTTTCGCTACTGGCTCTCGACGCGCGATTGCCGGCGTCACTCCGGCTGATCCCACGCCCGGAGCCGACGGCCTCGTGAGACGATCGTCGCGGTGGCCTGGATCGAGTTCACGACGCACGACGGCGGCCCCCTGATCGGGGGTCGCCGCGCCGGGAGCGGGCCGCCGGTTCTCCTGCTGCACGGTGGGCCGGGCCTCGGCTTCGACTACCTTCGCGATCTCGCCGACGAGCTCGCGCAGGAGAACGACGTCGCGTGGTACCAGCAACGCGGGCAGGAGCCGTCGGCGGCGGAAGGGCCCTACACGGTGGCGGCGGACGTCGACGACGCCCGCCGCGTCCTCGACGCGCTCGGCTGGCAGCGGGCGTACGTCGTCGGCCATTCGTGGGGCGGGCACCTCGCCCTCCACGTCGCGGAGGCGATGCCGGAGCGGCTGCTCGGTGTGCTGGCCGTCGACCCGCTCGGTCCGGTCGGCGACGGACGCTGGCCGGAGTTCGACGAGGAGATCTTCCGCCGAACACCGGAGCACCTACGCGCGCGGGCGCGCGAGCTCGACGAGCTCACGACTGCCGGCGCGGTCGACGACGAGCTGGCGCTCGAGGGGATGCGCCTCGTCTGGCCCGCATACTTCGCCGATCCCGGGCACGCACCGCCAATGCCGGAGCTGCGGATTGCGAACGATCGCTTCGCCGAGATGATGCCGTCGATCCAGGCCGAGCTGCCTGCTCTCGAAGCGGGGCTGCCGCGGATTCGTGTCCCGGTCGGCTTCGTCCACGGCTCGCGGAGCCCGATGCCGATCGCCGCCTCGACGGACGGGGCTGAGCGGATTCCGGGCGCCTGGCTCGAGGTGGTCGAGGGCGCCGGGCATTTCGTGTGGGTCGAGGCGCCCGGCGCCGTCCGCGCGGCGCTTCGGCGCCTCACCGCCGCCTAGCGGCGCGTTGGCGGAGCCGCAGTCGAGGCCCGTGACTGGAGTGGCCCGAAGAAGTCGATCGAAGCTCCGACCCGCTCGTAGCCGAGGCTGGCGTAGAGGAGCTTCTGCAAATCGGTCCAGACCCACGCTTCGAGCCGTTCGAACGATGCCTCCTTCGCGGCGGCGATCTGCCCCGAGCTCGCGCCCGAGGACACGCCGCGTCAATGCCCGCCAGCCACGCCCGTCGGCGTCTTAGCGCTGCTCGACTACCTTCGCGGCGTAGAGCTGGTAGGGGAGCTCGTCGAGGATGCGTCGGCGCGGCTGGGGCACGGCAAAGAACCGTTCGAGCGCGATGGGCTGCATCCAGGCAAGGTCGGCGCGGGCCGCGAGCACGCGGCGAATGGCGGCGCGGTCGCCGCCCAGGGCGACCCACTCGACCTTTCCCTGCCAGGGCGTGAGCAGGCGCGCCGCTTCGGCGGCCGCCTCCTGGACGAGCTCGCGTTCCTGCCCTTCACGGCGACGACGGAAGCGGTTGGCCGAGGAGCCGCCAGTGCGGTGGCGACCTTTGACGAAGCGTGAGCCCACTTTGGAGGCGACGAGCCGCTCGCCCTCGAAGGTGCCAACTGCGTAGCCGCCAAGCCGGACCAGCAGCGCCGCCACCGTGTGGTCCTCGCCGAGCGCCTCGAGAAGCGGCCCGACCATCACCTGCTCGTACTCGCCCTCGTGGCCGAGGCCGAACGGCGGCGTCACAGTGAGCGTCCCTCCGGCGTACTCGAGCCAGGCGCTGCCGTCCCGGTAGTGCGTGCGGCCGACCTCTCCCTCGAGCGATCTCAGCCGCTTCGCCAGGTTCGCGCGGCCGACATAGCGCGTCTCCTCCATACCGAGACGGTAGGGCCGCGATCGCTGCGGCGCCGGCCTAGGAGCGTGCGGCGAAAAAGCTCTCATCGAACTGGTGGTTGGTTCCGCACAGGATCTGCCACGAACGAGGGCCGACCCTCCGCGACATCCTCCGCAACGCTCGCCCCGGCGGCCGGCCCCTAAAGCGCTTCCGTTTGCGTGGCAGGAGGCGACACGACCCGCGACTTTGCGCGTATTGGAGCGGGCCGCCCGCGGTGGCTATTGACTGTTTTCGTGCCTGGTGTCATCGTCACCTGGTCCATGGAGTGAGGTGCAGGCCCCGCCTCCTGATGAGAGGGGTGCGCAAATGCGCCGATTCACATTTGGACGGACGCGTTGGTTGGTTGCCGGCGTGGTTGTGGGGGTCGTTGGCGGGGGCGCCGCGTTTGCGGCGATTCCCGACTCGAGCGGCGTCATCAACGGCTGCTACCAGAAGAACGTCGGCAACCTGCGTGTGATCGACCCCGACGCTGGCGACAGTTGCCGACCGCCGGAGATCGCGATCAGCTGGAGCCAGACGGGACCACGGGGGCCGCAAGGGCCGCAGGGCCCCGCTGGGCCGACGGGGCCCGCTGGGCCGAAGGGCGACACCGGCGCGACCGGGCCGCAGGGCCCCGCTGGGCCGACGGGGCCCGCTGGGCCGAAGGGCGACACCGGCGCGACCGGGCCGCAGGGCCCCGCTGGGCCGCAGGGGCCCGCTGGGCCGACGGGTGCCACTGGACCGCAGGGGCCCGCTGGAGAGGGCATCCAGCTCAAAGGGAAGTCCTGCCCGAGCGGCCAAGTCGTGAGGGGGTTCGACGCAGCCGGTGAGCTCATCTGCACGCCGGTGATCGTCGCGCCGACGTGTCCGGCAACCCACACGTTCACGTTCACGATCACGGCAACGCCTGTTTCCGGGTTGTTCCACTGGCCTGGAGGCACTCAAACCCTGGCGGTGCCGGGAAGTTCCGGCTGCACTGTGACCGTCGTGCGCCCGAGTGGATCAATCGCCACGCTCGGGAGCGTTATCGGAACGGACCGCTGGGCCGTCACCGGCATGACGGGCTTCACGAGCACCAACGGCGGAGTGGTGGGTCCCACGCAGTGCTTTGGCACTCTCAACTTCGTGGCCCCGACCATTAACAACCGGCCGGCGTGCACCAACGCGCTCGTCGAGACGGTCTTCGGTACCGCAACGGGCGGTGCAAGCACCTTCGCTGTGACGGCGTCAACAAGCGCAGCGGCGGCGCGGGCATCCTCGACTCAGGCACGCACGCAACTGAAGTCGGGCGTCCGCTCCAGCGCACAAGGCCGAAAGGGCCGCTAGCGCCCAGGTTCGGTTCGCCATAGCCTCGAAAACGGGGGCCGGGTCGCGCATCTAGCCCGACCCGGCCCCGAGTCGACCGCCTCAACGGTAAAGACGCCGTCCACCGCTGGTGGGGCCGCTGCCTCGAGCAGGCCGGCGTCCGATACCGCACCCCCCCACACGGCACACGTTCGCCACCTCCTGGCGGAAGCGCGGCCTGTCCGTCGACGAGCTCCAGATCCTCCTCGGCCACGCCAGCGTCGCCACCACGAGCGACCTGTACGTCCACATCGAGGTCGAGGACGTCGCCCGTCGCATGGCCGAGATCGAGGCCGGGACGTGACCGGGGAAATCGTTTCCGCACCGAACCGCTCAACCACGCCCCTCAAGGCGCCGACCAGAATCGAACTGGTGTGCGAGGCTTTGCAGGCCTCTGCCTAACCACTCGGCCACGGCGCCAGGTGCCGGGGCATGGTAACGACGCGACCGGGCAACCTTCCTCGCATGACTCAGGAGTCGCTGTTCGATGGCGACGGCACCGCCGCGCCACTCGTCCCGCCCCACCCGACGCTGGAAAAGCTCCGGGGAGCGGCGGCAGCCTGCAAGGCCTGCCCGCTCTGGAAGACCGGCACGCAGACGGTCTTCGGCGAGGGGCCCGAGGACGCCGAGCTGATGTTCGTCGGCGAGCAGCCGGGCGACCGCGAGGACATCGAGGGCCATCCGTTCGTCGGGCCCGCCGGACAGCTCTTCGACAAGGCGCTGGAGGACGCGGGCCTCGACCGCTCGCGGACCTACGTCACGAACGCCGTCAAGCACTTCAAGTGGACGCCACGCGGCAAGCGGCGCATCCATCAGAAGCCGAGCTGGACCGAGATCACTGCGTGCCGTCCGTGGCTCGAGACGGAGCTCGAGATCGTGAAGCCGCGCGTGCTCGTGCCGATGGGAGCCGTGGCGGCGCAGGCGCTGCTGGGCAAGGAGTTCCGGGTCACTCGCGAGCGCGGCCGACCGATCGAGTCCGACCTGGCGCCGGTCGTGATCGCGACGGTCCATCCGTCGTCGGTTCTGCGGTCCCAGGATCGCGACCGGGACTACGAGGGGCTCGTCGAGGATCTCAGAACGGTTGCGAGCGCCCTGCGCGCGGCCTGAGCAGCAACACGTCGAGAACGACGGCCGTCGCGAGCACGACGGCCCACGCCACGCTGGGCTTCGGCTCCAGCACGCTCGGGATCTTCCACGAGGCCCAGTCGCGCGCCACGACCTGCTCGCCCCACCCGTCCTCGATGACCAGCCCGATCGCGTAGACGAACATCAGCGAGAGGTAGAAGGCGAGCACGCCTCGCAGGCGGCCCGCGACCTGCGGCAGCACGCGCGTGAGCGCGAGCGCGGTCACTGCGAGGTAGACGCCGTGAGCGCCATGGTGCTGGCCGAGATGGACGACTCGGTGGTTCGCGTTGTCGGCCGTTGGCTGGAGCTCATTCGACATGTACAGGTCGCCCAGCAGCGGCACGTGCCCGATGTAGATGCCGAGGTCGGCGAAGAACCAGGGAAGCCCGACGAGGACGAGCACCGACCGCGACCGCGACCCGGACCGGGTCGCCGCGGAGACGGCGCACCGGAGTGCCGAGGCCCCTCTGCGCGATCGCCACGATCGTCAGAACCAGCGCGAGCACGACCCCGGCGGCCGGGATCGCGTTGGCCGCCTTGGCGTCGAGGTCGGCCTCGTCGACGACGCCCGGAACGGCCACGACCCAGCAGAGAACCGTTGCGACCACGGCCGCGATCGCGGCCCACCGCTCGCCGATCCGGAGCGCGGCAAGAACCGCGAGCGGGACGGCCGCCAGTGCGATCGGGAAGTTGAGCGAGACGAGCGCGCGTCCGAGCCCGCCGGCGATCCCCGACTCGTCGACGTGGTAGAGCTCGCTCGGGTCCACGCGCGAGTAGGTGATCACCACCGCGACGAGCATCAGCCCGAAGAGGGCCCAGACGGCTACGGCTTCGCGGAGGTTCGGCCGCTCGCTCAGCTGTTGGCGACCGCGAAGCTCAGCGGCGGCCCCAGACGCACCCCGCCGTAGAACCAGGTCACGCGGTAGAAGCCCACACCGCGGTTGGGGAAGTTCCGGTGCCAGGTCACGACCGAGCGCCAGACGTCTCCGCGGCGACGCAACGGGAAGCTCTTGCACGTCTGGGCGCCGACCGTCGGCTTCACGCACAGCCGATACCGCCCGGAGAAGCTGAACGTCGACAGGGTCAGCTTGACTGCGCCGGCCTGCTTCTGCGCCGACGTGCAGTAGTCGCCGGTGGGGCTGCAGTAGCGGTCACGGAACCTCGCGGACGCCGCCGGTGCCAGTCCAAGCACCAGGACGGCGGCGGCAGCGAGCAGCGCACAGCGCACGCGGGAAGTCTAAGGGGCGACGGCGCGCGGCAGCTCGACCGTGAACGTCGAGCCCACGCCCGGTTCGGACTCGACAGAGACGGTGCCGCCCATTCGCCGCACGAGCTCGCGCGTGATGTAGAGGCCCAGTCCGGTGCCGCCGCCGGCTCGCGAGAGGTCGGTGTCGAGGCGGTAGAACTTCTCGAAGACGCGCTGCTGCTCGGCAGCCGGGATGCCAAGCCCCTGGTCGGCGACCGAGATCCGCACCGCGTCGGGCGCGTTCTCGACCTTCGCTGTCACGCGACCGCCGTTCGGCGAGTACTTGACGGCGTTGTCCAGCAGGTTGACGAGCACCTGCTGCAGCCGGTTCTTGTCGGCGAAGGCGAGCTCGATCGCCGGGGCCACGCTCAGGTCGACGGTGAGCTCCGGAGGAAGCTGCGGCCGCAGCGCCTCAACGGCCTGCGCGGTCACGGCGCCGGCGTCCACCAGCTCGATCCCCATGGGAAGCTGATCCGTCTCGATGCGGCTGGCCAGCAGCACCTCCTCGGTGATCTGGCTGAGCCGGACCGCCTGGGTGGCGACGATCCCGAGGAGGGTGCGGCGCTCCTCGTCGGTGAACTGGACGTCGTCGCGGAGCAGCGTCTGGGCCGCCCCGTAGATGCCGGCCATCGGCGTCCGCAGCTCGTGCGAGACCGTGGCGATGAAGTCGCTCTTCGCCTCCTCGAGCCCGCGCTCGCTCGAGAGGTCGCGGAACGCGTAGACGATGCCGTCGACGCTACGCACGGCGACGAACGAGAGCCACAGCTCGGTCCCGTCGAGCTCGACCGGCACCGTGACCGACGCGGGCGCGGCTCCGCCCTCGGCGACCTGGATCTGTCCCGTGATGCCGCTCCAGCCCGGGATCACGTCGTCGATCGGACGACCGACGACCTCGTCCACGGCACGGCCGGTGACGAGCACCGCCGCCCGGTTCCAGACGCGGACGATGCCCTCGGCGTCAACGAGGAAGATGCCCTCACCCACGGCCTCGAGCACGCTCGCCGCCTGCTCGCGCTCGGCGGCGACGGCCTCGGCCCGAACTCTGGCCTCGACCTCGGCCTCGGCCGCCTTGTGCAGGCGCGCGTTCCGCACGGCGGCGCCCATGAGCGTGACGAGCGCCTCCGCGAGCTCGAGGTGCTCCTGCGAATACGGCTCGCGGTCGCTCATCAGCTGCACGACGCCGACGACGCGGCCCTCGTGCTTGACCGGCAGCATGATCGCCGCCTGCGTGCCCGGCGGCCCGGTGTCCGGGACCTTGCGCATGGTGCCGTCGCGCTCGACGTCGTAGTACGTCCCGCTGGCCTTCACCTGCTCGCGGACGTCGTTGATGACGAGCGGCTCGCCCGTCGTGATCACGCGGCTCTGCATCCCGCCGTCGGGGTTGTACGACACCGGCGGCAGGATCGACGGGTCGAGTCGGTTGCCCTCGACCCAGGCGTACTCGCAGCGGATCACGCCGTCGCTTTCGTCGTAGTCGGACACGACCACGCCGTCGTGGTGGATCCAGTCGGTCAGCAGCTCGTGGAAGCGGTCGTACACGCGGGCCGGCTCGAGCGTCTCGCCGAGATGGCGGGCGGCCTCGAGCAGGAGCTCGACACGTTCTGCGCTCCGATCCTCTGTCACAGTCAGAACGTAGCGCGGGATCCGGCTCTCGACACGGCAACGAGGGCGGCTCCCCCCGCCCTCGTCACCGGTGGCGCGTCCCGTCCGGCTGGGCCGGAGAGACGGGCGTCGGCTGGCCTATGCGGCCGGGGCGAGCGCGAGCGACACCGTCAACCCGAGCGCGATGCGCCGAATGCTGAACCTCTTGGTGCGCTTCATGGCAGCTCTCCTTCAAGAACGAGGACTCGGATTCGCTCGAGACTACGGCGCCGCCACCTCCGTGTCGTTCGCGCTCTTGACACTTGGAGTGTCAAGGGCGTGACACAGGCACTGGCTAGGCTGAGCCGGCATGCGGATCGTGGTCGGAGCCGACGACGAAGGCGCCGTCGCCGACACCGTCGTCGAGGACCTACGCGGACGCGGTCACGACGTCACGGTGCTCGAGCATGACCGGTGGCCGGAGGTCGCGCGCAAGGTCGGCGCGGCAGTGGCCGCCGGCCAAGCCGACCAGGGCGTGGTGTTCTGCTGGACGGGCACGGGCACGGCAATGGCCGCGAACAAGGTGCCCGGCGTGCGGGCTGCCCTGGTCTGGGAGCCGTGGATCGCCGAGGGTGCCCGCCGCTGGAACGACGCCAACGTGCTCGTGATGAGCCTCAAGCGGACGGAGCCCGAAACCGCAAAGGAGATCCTCGATGCCTGGTTCGCGGTCGAGCAGCCCGACCCGGAGGAGCGCGAGAACATCGCGCGGCTCGCCGAGCTCGAGCAGTCCTGACCGTTGCCCGAGTGGGACGCTGAGGTCCGCGTCGACGAGGCGCTCGCCCGGCGGCTGATCGCCGAGCAGTTCCCGGACCTCGAGGCCGGCGAGCTCCGGCTGATCGGCGAGGGCTGGGACACGATCGTCTGGCTCGTCGACGGCCGTTGGGTCTTCCGCTTCCCGCGCCGCACGATGGTGATCCCGGGCCTCGAGAACGAGATGCGCCACCTTCCGGGGCTGGCCGAGCGGCTGCCGCTCGCGATCCCTCGGCCGACCTACCTCGGCCGGCCGTCGGAGGCCTACAAGTGGCCCTTCTACGGCGCGCCGTTCCTGCCCGGCCGGGAGCTCGCGGAGGCGGTGCCGGACGACGATGCCCGTGTCGCCCTCGGCAGGCCGCTCGGCGAGTTCCTGCGCACGCTCCACTCGATCGATCTCGACGCAGAGCTGCCGGTGGACCCGGTGCGCCGCGCGGACATGCCGTTCCGCGTCGAGCAGACACGAAAACGGTTCCGCGAGCTGGAGGAAGCCGGGCTCTGGCGCCCACCGTCGCTCGCGCGGGAGATCGTGGCCGCCGCGGAGGCCCTGCCGCCGCCGCAGCCGGCCGCGGTCGTCCATGGCGACCTCCATCTCCGGCACCTCCTCGTCGACGACGAATGGAGGGCGACCGCCGTAATCGACTGGATCGACCTGAGCCGCAACGACCGCGGCGTCGACCTCGTCCTCTACTGGTGCACGCTGCCGCCGGCGGGGCGTGAGGAGTTCCGGGCCGCCTACGGGGCGATCACCGAGGAAGAACTGCTCAGAGGCCGGATCCTGTCGATCTTCCTCTGCGGCACGCTGGCCCTGTGGGGCGACCACGAGGGCGTAGAGAGAGTGAAGCGGGAGGCCCTCGGCGGGCTCGAGCGCACGTTGGTCGACTAGCGCGCCTGTGTCGCCGCTCCAGAGCACCGGGACGCCGTGATCCATGAGTGAGCCGAGGGCGTACACCATGAATGAGTCCCGAAGGCCTCCCTGACCACTAGATGACCGCGACGCTGCTGCGGAAGGTGCCGAAACGTGTCTGCCCGGAATGCGGCCGTTTGGTGCGCGTGACGCGCGGCGGCGGGCTCGCGTGGCACTACCGGCTGGGCGTCAGCGGCCCGGGCTCCCGCTGTCCGAGGAGGGACGCGGCATGACCGCCACGAAGGTCAACCCGCGTCCTACTCGGTGCTGCCGAGACTGCCCGGTCGCTCGGCACTGATTCACGCGGAAGGCCGCTTTCTCGACGGTTGCGAAGGGTCGCGATCCCCAGGCCCGATCGCTCTACAGGTGCGTTTCCGGACGTTTGGGCATGAACGGGGGCGGGCGACTTCCGGCTTTCGTCACGCGAGTGTCGCAGCAGCGGGCGCGGTTGTATCGTCTGACGCATGCCCGGTTTGCGTCTGCGCTGTCGAGTGTTGGGCCATCGTTGGGAGAGCGTGGACGGGGACGGCGAGAAGGGCTGGAAGTGCCGTAACTGCGACGAGTTCTTGCCTGAACGCGAAATCGTCGAGCGAGTGCATGATCCCGAGGTCACGGATCCCCCGCCGTTTGCCCACGGGGGCCGGGGCGGGGACCCCGGTGATCGTCCCCAGATGAGAAAGCCACCGCCGTAGTCGAGTCGCGCCACGCGACTCGACAACTCGCGCGGAGCGAGTTTGCAGCTGCGATGCGCCGGCCGGAGCTCGCTAGACGCCCGGTCAGGCCCGCCGGCGCCGCAGCTCGGCCGCGACTTCGACGCGCCCCCGCGCGAAGGCGTCAACCCGCCCCCACCGCCCGGGAATGTCGAGCAAGGCGAGGAGCCCGATGTTCTCGGCCAGTGCCGGGTCGACGATGAGGTGGTCGCCCAGTGGCTCGAGGCCGAGCATCGTACGGAGCAGGAGCAGTGGTGTTCCGGTCGACCAGGCCTGCGGGCTGCACGCCGTGGGGTACTGGACCGGGTACTTCGTCACGCCCCGCTCGTAACCGCCGAACGCCTCCGGCAGCCTTCCGTCGAAGAACTCGGCCGCGTCGAGGATGCCGGCGGCGATCACGGCGGCCTCGTCCTTGAAGCCGTAGCGGCGCAGGCCCCAGGCGATGAACGAGCAGTCGAAGGGCCAAACCGTGCCGACGTGGTACCCGATGGGGTTGTAGCGACCCTCGCCCTCTGCCAGTGTGCGCACCCCCCAGCCGGAGAAGAGCCTCGGTCCCATGAGGTGCTCTGCGACCTTCTTCGCCTTGGACTTGTCGACGATGCCGCTCCACAGCAGATGGCCGTTGTTCGAGGCGAGAGCGTCGATCTGCCGTCCCTCGTTGTCGAGGCCCAGCGCGAAGTACTCGCCGTCTTCGACCCAGAAATCGCGGTTGAAACGCCGCTTGAGGTCGGCCGCCTGCCGCTCCAGCTCGTCGGCGAACGCGGAATCCTTCCAGATGTCTCGTGCAAGGCGGGCGCCGCGCATCTTCGCGTCGTAGGCGTAGCCCTGGAGCTCGCAGGTCGCACGCGGGAAGCCCGGGATGCGGCCGTCGCGGTAGGAGATCGAGTCCCAGGAGTCCTTCCAGCACTGGTTCTCGAGGCCGGTCTCCTCGTTGCGCCGCTGGTACGAGATGTAACCGTTGTCCATCAGGTCGGCGTAGTCGTCGATCCAGGCGAGCGCCGCCCTGGCCTCGCGTTCGAAGGCGCGAACCAGCCGCTTGTCGCCGCTCCAGCGCTCGTACTCGTCGAGCAGCACGACGTAGAGGGGCGTGGCGTCGGCGGCGCCGTAGTACGGCGAGTGCGGTCGCTCCTCGAACGCGGTCATCTCGCCGTACCGCATCTCGTGGAGGATCCGGCCGGGATCCTCGTCACGGAAGTCGTCGACGCGACTTCCCTGCCAGTCCCCGAGCGCCTGGATGGTCGTTGCTGCGAGCTCCGGCGTGAAGGGCAGCGCCTGCAGGCTCGTGAAGATGCTGTCGCGGCCGAACATGGTCATGAACCACGGCAGGCCGGCAGCCGGCAGGCTGTGCCCTCCCGCGACCGGCGGCGCGAAGCGCAGCGCGGCGAGGTCGACGAGGCTGCGTCGATAGGTCGCCTTCAGCGAGTCCGAGTCGGTTTCTAGGCGCGGAGCGTCTGCCAGCCAGCGGTCGAGGCTGCGCTCCATGTTCGGTCGAGCCTTTCGCTGGCCGCGGTCGTACTTCGGCCGGACGTAGGTTCCTCCGGCGCCCATGGCAGTGACGACGTCGAGATCGGTCGTCCACTCACCCTGAGGCTCGAGGTGAACCGCAAAACTCAAGCCCTTCTCGTCGACCTTGGCCGGTGCGGAGGCCGAGATCACGGTCTGGCGCCTGTACGACTCGCGGTCGTACGAGAGCAGGAGGCGGCCCTTCCGGACCTCTGCGGAGTAGCGCCCCTTCTTCTCCAGCGCATCCTTGACCTCGAACAGGTCGGCGAAATCGCTGGCAGCGTCGATGCGAACCTTGAGGTCGACCGGCTTGTCGTCGTGGTTGAGGATCGTGAGCTCTTCGTGGAACCCGTCCCCGACCGCGCGCCGGCGAATGACCGAGCTCTTGGCGTCGACGTAGACCGTTCCGGTGCCCGGCACGAGGAAGAAGCGCGATTCGAAGTACTGCAGGTCGTCGACCGAGAGCGGATTCAGCCGCTCGCCGTCCACGGTCAGGATCCACGTCGAGAGGAAGCGGGTGTCGGACGAGAAGAGGCCGGTCGGATCCGTCAGCGACGCCTCGATGTCGCCGCGCGAGTCGCTGACCACGAAGGTGTTGCCGTCGAGGATCTGAACGAGCCCGTTCACGACCGCTTCCTTCTGTTCGGCGGTCCTGGGAAGAGGCGCTGAAAGAGCACTAGCAGCTGTGGGTTGCCCTCGACAGCGACCAGCCCCCGCAGCAGTGCCGCAGTTGCGTTCTCTTTCCCGGTGACGATCTGTTCGAAGAGCGCCTGGTCCATACGGACAACACAGTCGGCCTTCGCGTTGGCGTGGGACACGCTCACGTCGCCCTTCTTGACCGCTACGAGCCAGCGGGCCCTGCGCTTGCCGTTCGAGAGGTCGATACGCAAGGTGCCGGTTGCTTTCTGCAGCAGGGGCTCGTGGCCGCGCGCGTTCAGGTCATCGAAGAACTCTGTTGTTGCATCCGTCATCGGCCCCTCGTTGTCGGTCGCTCAATGGAAGCGCCGTGCCTCGCGAGATGCATCACCCTGACCGCATGAACCACACAGTTGGATGATGCTCCGACTCCCATCCGATCGCCGACGCCCGCCGACCTCATCGGATCGGGACGATCTCCCGGCTCAGCGCGATTGAGCGCTGAAGCGCGACCGACGCTCAGTAGCGCCGGCCGGTGACGTGGTCCAGGTCGGCGTCCCTGGGCGCACTCGGCCCAGCGGCTAGGCGGTCGAGGCTAGATTCGCCCGCGCCTACGCCCAGGCCGCCCAGGTGTGACGGCCGCGGCCACAACCGCGGTTTTCGCAACCGGCGACGGGCCAGGTGAAACGGCCTTGGCCACCACAGCGGTCTTTGCTACCGGGGCGCCGACGACACCAACTCGTCCTGCACGCGCTGGCCTGAGGGGCATCTCAGTCTCCTTCGGTCTTGGATGCTTCATCGGCCGGCGAGCAGCAGACGAAGACGAAGACGGCGCTCGAGTTCTTCGCGAACGAGCTGGCGTCGAGCGGCTAGTCCCCTGAGCGTCCCTGGGACAAAGTCTTGTTCATCGTTGTCAGTCCGATGAACACAACACGCACCTTTGCAGGGATTCTAGAGCGGATGATGGGACTCGAACCCACGACCTTCTGCATGGCAAGCAGATGCTCTAGCCAACTGAGCTACATCCGCATTGGGGGCCAGTATAGCCGCGGTTTTCGCCGGCACTTTCGCGGCAGCTAGCTTCTGGACCGTGGAGTTCGACCGGCACACGATCGTGTTGCTCGTGCGTCCCACGGACGCGCCCGACTTCAGCGAGGAGGAGGCGCTGCGGCTCCAGGACGCGCATCTCGCGAACCAGGCCCGCCTCGGCGACGAGGGGTACGTGATCGCGGCAGGCCCGTTCACCGACCAGGACGACGAGCGCCTCCGCGGGATCGCGGTGTTGAGCTGCGACCCGGAGACCGCGCGCGAGCTCTACGCGTCGGACCCCGCCGTGCAGGCCGGGCGGCTCGGCGTCGAGATCCTCACCTGGATGACGCCGGCCGGGAACGTCCGGTTCGAGCAGGTGCAGGCACCGCGCTCGACGGCCGAAGCGCTCGACGACTAGCTGCGCTCGTAGGGCGCGGTCAGTCGCGCCTCGGCGATCACGTGCGGGGCGACGGCGTCGTCGAACGCCTTGCGATCGGCGCCCGCGGCGAGCTCGACCGGCGCGTCGAGCGCCAACAGGCGCAGGACGTACTCGTGCTCGTGGCCTTCGGGCGGGCACGGCCCGCCGTAGCCCGTGCGGCCGAAGTCGTTCTCGCCCTCGCGCATTCGGACGGCACCCGGGATATGCGTCGCCTTCGGGTCGAGCCCGTACGCGAGCCAGTGGGTGAACGTCCCGCCCGGCGCATCGGGGTCCTCGAATACGAGGCCGAGCTGCTTCGCGTCGCCGGGGACTCCCTTCCACACGAGCGCAGGGGCGACGTCCTCGCCGTCGCATGTGAAGCGCGCGTCGATCTTCTGGCCGTCCGTGAGCTGGCTCTCCGGGGTGAACTCGAAGCCGGCCGCGGCCGGGCCTTGCTCGAGGTCGGTGCCGCTCCCATCGCCCCCGCCGCACGCCGCCAGGACGAGCAGGATCGATGCGAGCGCGAGGAGCCTCACCCCATCGCTTGGTCGAGCGCCTCGTTGACGAGCCTGTCCGCGAGCTCGTTGTGCTCGCGTCGCACTGCGTTCCAGCGGACGCGCGGGATCCGGCGTGAGAGCCGCGAGGCCTGGACGGACAGGTCACGCAGGGCCTCGTTCTTGACGCGGTACTCGCCTTTCATCTGCTTGACGAGCAGCTCGGAGTCGGAGATGACGTCGAGCTCGCGGACGCCGACCTCGACCGCGCGCTCCAGCCCCGCGATGAGCGCCCGGTACTCGGCGACGTTGTTCGTCGCGACCCCGATCGCCTCGCCGTGCGCCGCGAGGACGGTGCCGTCGTCGTCCTCGAGCACGTAGCCGAAGGCCGCCGGGCCGGGGTTCCCGCGGGCGCCGCCGTCCGTCCACAGCTTGGCCTTCACGGACGGGCTACTCGCCGAGGTTGTCGATCTGGGCGCGCTGGAGCCTGCCCGAGTAGTCGACGTAGACCGACTTCCACTCGGTGAAGACGTCGAGCGCCGCCTGGCCCGCCTCGCGGTGGCCGTTGCCGGTGTCCTTGGTGCCGCCGAACGGCAGGTGCACCTCGGCCCCGGTCGTGCCCGCGTTGATGTAGGTGATGCCGGTGTCGAGGTCGCGGATCGCTCGGAACGCCGTGTTCACGTCCTGCGTGAAGATCGACGACGAGAGCCCGTACTGCACGCCGTTCGCGACCCGAAGCGCCTCCTCGAAGGAGTCGACGGGAATGAGCGCGGTGGTCGGGCCGAAGATCTCCTCCTGCGCGATTCGCATGTCCGGCTTCACGTCGCCGAAGACGGTCGGTCGGTAGTAGAAGCCCTTGTCGAGACCGTTGCCGCTCGCGACCTCGCCTCCGGTGAGCAGGTCGGCGCCCTCGCCGGTTCCGATCTCGGTGTACGAGTGGATCTTCTCGAGCGCGCGCTGGTTGATCACGGGGCCGATGTCGGTGTCGTCCTCCCACCCCACGCCGAGCTGCAGCTGCTCGACCGCGTCGACCAGCCGTTTCTTCAGCTGCTCGTAGACGCCGCGCTGCACGATCACGCGGCTCGCCGCGGTGCACCGCTGGCCGGAGGTGCCGAAGGCCGACCAGATGATCCCGTCCACCGCGAGGTCGAGCTTGGCGTCGTCGAGGACGATGATGGCGTTCTTGCCGCCGAGCTCGAGGTGGACGCGCTTCAGCTCGTCCGCCCCGTTCTTCAGCACGGCAACGCCCGTCTCGCGGGAGCCGGTCAGCGTGATCACCGGGACGTCGGGATGGCGGACCAAAGCGTCGCCGACGGCGCCGCCGCCGCCGTGGACGATGTTCACGACCCCCGCGGGCACACCCGCCTCGGCGAGCAGCTCCACGAAGCGCTCGCCCAGGAGCGGCGTGTCGGTCGCCGGCTTGAAGACGATCGTGTTGCCGGCGACGAGAGCCGGCGCGATCTTCCAGGAAGGGATTGCGATCGGGAAGTTCCAGGGCGTGATCACCCCGACGACGCCGATCGGCATCCGCACGCTCATGTTGAACTTGTCCCTGAGCTCCGACGGCGTGGTCTGGCCGTAGAGGCGCCTGCCCTCGCCGGCCATGTAGAAGCTCATGTCGATCGCTTCCTGGACGTCGCCGCCCGCCTCGGCGCGCACCTTCCCCATCTCGCGCGTCATCAGCTCCGTGAGGTCGTCCTTGTGCTCGGCCAGCAGGTGCGCGAAGCGGAAGAGGATCTCGCCCCGCTTCGGGGCCGGCACGAGGCGCCACTCCTCGTAGGCCTCCTTCGCAACCGAGACGGCCCGCTCGACGTCGGCGGGCCCGGACTTCGGGAAGACGCCGATGATGTCGCCGTTCGCCGGGCTGGTCGACTCGAACGTCTCGCCCGACTCGGCGTCGACCCACTCGCCGCCGATGTAGTTCTTGAACGTCTTCGCGCCGCCGAGCAGCCTCACGGCCGCGATCGTAGCGGTCTAGGCAGTCTCAGGGACGTCCGTGGCGGGGAAGGTCCCCGGCCGCCGGCGGCGGCGGTCGCGGAGCTCGCGCCGCTCCTTCTGCTCCGCTGTCGGCTCGTGGAGCGAGCGGCGGTCCGGGCCAGCTGCGCCGGTCGACGATCACCGACACGTTGGGGTTGTCCCGGTAGTACTCGGTCAGCCGGTCGAAGAGCTCGCCCTCGAGCTCCGGCGGAATGACGCAGTAGATCATCCTCTGCTGATTGTAGGAGTCGTCCCGGTGGACAACCAGGCCTAGTTAGACCCGTGCGATCTCGGGCACGAGCCGGCCGCGCGCGTCGAGGCTCGCGTTCCACGCCTTGAAGGTGCCGTCGACCTCTGCGAGCTCGAGCCCGCGCTCCTCCAGGCGCACGGGCTGGGCCGAGTCGACGGTGACGCGGTACTGGTACCAGGAGATGTCCCAGGCGATCGTGATCACGACCTCCGTGTTGACGCCCGAGAGCGGCACGATGCTCGCCTTCGGCTCGCCGAGGCTCTTCGCGATGCCGGCGATCGTGCGCCGGTAGGCGCTCGCGTTGAAGAGGTCGGCAGCGTCGACCATGGTCAGCTCGTGCTCCGTCAGCCGGCGCAGAATCGGCTCCGGCGCGACGGTCTCGTCCTCGGACGCCGTGCGGCGCGGGTCGAAGATCGCCGACAGCGACAGCCTGCGCCTGCGCTTGGCGGGAGGCACGGTCGGCGAGGTCGGTGAGCCCTCCTTGGCCCAGCCCCGCTCGATTGCCTCGTCGGCGCACAGCTGACAGACGTCGACGAGCTCTCCCCCGTGCGCCGCGAAGCGGAGCGCGCGCTCCCCGACGAGGAGCGTCCGCTCGCAGATCGCGCACCTGAGGTCGACGAGTGTCCTTGCGGACCGCATCAGCTGTGCCGCCTCCGGTGACGCTGCCCCGCTTCTGGGTCGCGAGCACCAAGCCAGGGGCCGCACTCGGCCGCGTCAAAGGCTCTTTGCAGCCTTCGCAAGGTCGAGGGTGGTTCCTGGCGCCGCGTGATCGCGGGCCAGAAGTAGGCGTGTGTTGCCGGAGGTGGCACTAGTGCCGCCTCCGGTGACGCTGCCCCGCTTCTGGGTCGGGAGCACCAAGCCAGGGGCCGCACTCGGCCGCGTCAAAGGCTCTTTGCAGCCTTCGCAAGGTCGAGGGTGGTTCCTGGCGCCGCGTGATCGCGGGCCAGAAGTAGGCGTGTGTTGCCGGAGGTGGCACTAGTGCGCCTTCTCCTCCTCCTGCTCCTTCTTCGTCGCTTCGATCACCTTCTGGGCGACGTGCGACGGCACCTCGTCGTAGCGCAGGAAGTGCATGTGGTAGTCGCCGCGGCCGCCGGTCAGCGACGTCAGCGCGGGACCGTAGGTGAGGATCTCGGCGAGCGGGATCTCCGCCTTGATCGCGGTCATGTGGCCGCCGCCGCGAGGCTCCATCCCGAGCAGGCGGCCGCGCCGGGAGTTGAGGTCGCCGTTGACAGCGCCTACGGCGTCGTCGGGTGTGATCACCTCGAGCTCCATGATCGGCTCGAGCAGCACCGGCTCCGCCTGCTCGTACGCGGACTTGAACGCGACCGAGCCCGCGATCTTGAACGCCATCTCCGAGGAATCGACCGAGTGGTACGAGCCGTCGACAAGGTGAACGCGCACGCCCTGGATGGGCGCCCCTGCAAGCCCGCCGTGCAACATCGCCTCCTGGATCCCCTTGTCGACCGCGGGCCGGTACGCCTGCGGGATCACACCGCCGACGATCTTGTCCACGAACTCGTAGCCGGTGTGGTCGTCGGTCGGCTCGATCGTGATCACGCAATCGCCGAACTGCCCGCGGCCGCCGGTCTGTTTCTTGTGCCGGCCCTGGGCGCGCGCCTGCTTGCGAATCGTCTCGACGTACGGGACGCGCGGCTGGCGGAGCTCGACGTCGACCCCGAAGCGCCGCCTCAGGCGGTCGACTGCGACCTCGACGTGCATCTGCGAGAGCCCGGCGACGAGCTGCTCCCCGGTCTGCGGGTCGCGGCGGAGCGTCAGCGTCGGGTCCTCCTCCTGCAGCCTGCGCAGCGCGCTGACGGCCTTCTCCTCGTCGCCCTTCGCCTTCGGCGTGACGGCGAAGCTCATCACCGGCTCGGGGAACGGCAGCGTCGGCGGCTCGACCTCGCGCTCCGAGTCGAGCAGGAGGTCGCCGGTGAAGGTGTCCTTCAGCTTCGCGATCGCGCCGATGTCGCCCGGCCCGAACTCCTCCACCTGCTCGTGCTCCTTGCCCTGGAGGGCCAGCAGGTGGCCGATGCGCTCCTTCGCGTGCGCGCGGGAGTTGACGACGGTCGAGTCCGACCTGATCGTTCCGGAAACGACGCGGAAGACGTTGATGCGCCCCGCGAAGGGATCGGCGAGCGTCTTGAAGACGAAGGCCGCCGAGCCGTCCTCGCTGTCGCCGTTGACGGAGATGCCTGCTTCGTGCTCGTTGGGCGCGGGCACGCCCTCGACGATCAGGTCGAGCAGGGCCGTCGTGCCGAGGTTCTTGGTCGCGACCCCGCAGGCGACCGGGAAGATCTCGCCGCGCTCGACCGCGTCGTGGAGTGCGTGGGCCACGTCCTCGGGCGACAGCTCCTGGCCGTCGAGGTAGCGCTCCATCAGCGCCTCGTCGGTCTCGACGACGGCGTCGAGGAGCCGCTCGCGCTCGGTCGAGACCAGCCCGGCCATGTCGTCCGGGATCGCGGCGTGGCCGCTCTCGCGCTGGCCCTCCGGGCTCATGTACGCGCGCATGTGCAGCACGTCGACGATCCCCTTCAGCTCGTGCTCGTGGCCGATCGGCAGGTGGACGGCCACGCAGCGCGGCGAGAACTCCTCGCGCAGCTGCTCGAGCGTCCGCATGAAGTCGGCCCGCTCGCGGTCGAGCATGTTGACGAAGAAGAGGCGCGCGAGCCCGAGCTCGTGGGCGCGGTCCCAGACCCGTCCGGTCTGCACCTCGATCCCCATCACGCCGCTGACGGCGATGAGCGCGCCCTCGACGACGCGCAGGGCGGCGATCGTGTCGCCCTGGAAGCTCGCCTCGCCGGGCGTGTCGATGAGGTTCACCTTCGAGCCCTCCCACTCGAGGTGGCAGAGCGACGCCGAGATCGACATCGCGCGGCGCTGCTCGTCCTCGTCCCAGTCGGCCACCGTGGAGCCCTGCTCCACGCTGCCCAGGCGGTTAATCTTTTCGGCCTCGAACAGCATCGCCTCGACGAGCGAGGTCTTTCCGGTCCCTCTGTGACCGGCGACGGCGACGTTGCGGATCTTGCTCGGCTCGAGCGCGGACATACGTTGAAGGTCCTCCTGCGGTCGGGGCGGCCTGAGTGAGTCCGGATCTTAGCGACCTCGGTTTTGCAGGCTAAATCGTGGCGTGAGGCGAGCGGGGTCAGATCTTGCAATCGACGGACCGCCCGCCGATGTGGCAACGCAAGCTCTGACCGCAAACCCGCGTCAGGCTGCGGCTAGTTCTCGAAACCCGAGCGGTTCGCCGCTGCGGAGAAGCGGGAACGCAGGCGCAGGATCGCCTTCGTGTGCAGCTGGGAGACCCGGCTCTCGGTGACGCCGAGGACCTCGCCGATCGCGCCGAGCGTGAGCTCCTCGTAGTAGTAGAGGGTCACGACGAGCTTCTCGCGCTCGGGGAGCCTGGCAATCGCCTCTCCGAGCGCCTCCTTGAGCGCCGTCTGCGCGAGCGCGGCCTGCGGCTCGGGGCCGGTCGTGTCCTCGATCGTGTCGATGAGGGCCACCTGGTCGCCGCCGGAGGACGAGATCGTCCAGAGCTCGTCGAGGGCCGCGATCGACGTCCGACCGATGTCACTGAGGCTCGTCTCGAGCTCCTCTTCGGTGATGCCGAGCTTCGCCGCGATCTCCTCGTCGCTCGGCGCACGCATGTGCTTCTTCTCGAGCTCGGCGATCGCGCGCTCGATGTCGCGCGCCCGGGCGCGCACGGACCGCGGCACCCAGTCCATCGCGCGCAGCTCGTCGATGATCGCGCCCTTGATGCGCGCGATCGCGTACGTCTCGAACTTGACGTCGCGGTTGGGGTCGTAGCGCTCGATCGCAGCCATCAGCCCGAGCAGGCCGTAGGACACGAGGTCCTCCTCCTCGACATGCGCTGGGAGTCCTGAGCCGAGCCGGCCGGCCACGTACTTGACCACCGGCGCGTAGGTGAGGATCAGCCGATCGCGGATCCCCTTGTCCTTGCTCCGGCGATAGTCGAGCCAGAGGGTCTGGGTGTCCGCGGCGGTCGCCACGGCGACAGAATACGGCCCTCGCCGGTGGATTCCCGCGTCAGCGGGGTCTCAGTGCCCGAACGGCCATCGTCCCCATCCACAGCGCGAGGGCCCCGGCCGCGACCACGACGACCCACACCTCGGCCTCGTATGCACTCGCGGCGACGCCGACGAAGAAGATCGTGATCAGCAGGAAGAGCGCTCCGAGCGCCCGCCGCTGCGAGGGTGCATGCATCGCGGCGAGGGTATATCGAGCACCGTGCGCTCCGCAGTCCTCGTCCTCGCCCGCGCCGTTCGCACGCTCGCGCTCGCGGCGAGCGCAGCCGTTCTCGTCATCGCTGCGGTGCTCTACGCCGACGGCGTCGAGGGCGGCGAGGTGCTCGCGGTCCTGCTCGCGGCCGCGCCGCCGATCGTCCTCTGGTTCCTGTGGGCGGCGCTCCGCGAGCTGGCCGAGCTCCCCGACCGGCTGCGACGGCTGCCCGAGACCGCCCGCGAGCGCCGCGTCGACGTGGAACGGCTCGCCGCCGAGCTGCGCGACCAGCGTGGTCTCCTCCGCCTCCCGCGCGTGCTGTGGCGCCTGCGCGTGCTCGCCGGCGCCGCGCGCGACCTCGCGACGCCGCACGCACCGCTGCTGCCGTTCCTGAGCCTCACCTTCCTGACCTGGTCTGCGATCGCCGCGGGCGCCGCCCTGGTCGAGGTCGGCATCGCGGTGGTGCTCCTGGTCGGCGCGGTGCTGTGAGGCTCAGCGCGGCAGCTCGACCACCATGCGGCAGCCGTGCGGCCGGGCCTCCTCGGCGCGGATCGTCCCGCCGTGCAGCTCGACGATCCACCGAGCTATGGCCAGGCCGAGCCCGCTCCCGCCCTCGGTGGCGGCGCGCGCCTGGTCGGAACGGTAGAAGCGCTCGAAGACGCGATCGGCCTCGCCCGCGGAAATGCCGGGGCCCTGGTCCACCACCTCGAGCCGCACGATGCCGTCGTGGGCTCCCACCCGCGCCGTGACCAGCCCGCCCTGCGGTGAATGCCGGACAGCATTCGAGACGAGGTTGGCCACCACCTGGTGGAGGCGGGGCTCGTCGGCGGCCAGCTCGACCGGGACCGTGCCGTCGAGCGCGAGGGCAACCCCCCGTCGCTCCGCCTGCGGCCGCGTCTCGTCCAGCACCTGCTGGACGACGGGCCGCAGGTCGATCCGCTCGCGCTTCAGCGGCACGGTGCCCGACTCGAGCTTGGAGAGCTCCAGCAGCTGCTCGACGAGCCCGCCGAGCCGCTCCACCTGCCGGAGAGTCGTCTCCAGCGTGGAGCGCTCGACGGGCTCGACCCCGTCGATCAGGTTCTCGAGCAGCGCCCGGAGCGCAGTAATCGGAGTTCGAAGCTCGTGGGAGACGTTCGCGACGAGATCCCGCCGCATCCGTTCGACCTCTTCGAGCTCGGCGGCCATCGCGTTGAACGCGCGCGCGAGCTCGCCGACCTCGTCCCGCGAGGTCGCCGTGACGCGGCGCGCGTAGTCGCCGCGGGCCATCGCGCGCGCGGCCGAGACCATCTCGCGCAGGGGGTAGGTCATCCCGTGGGCGAGCACCTGGACCATCGCGAGCGCGATCACGACTGCGACGAGCGCGCTGAGGACGGCGGGCAGATCGGCCCGCTCGCCCAGGAGCATCACGCCGACCGTGACGACGACCGCCGCCGCGATCAGAACCCCGAGCTTGAGCTTGATCGAGCCGAGAAAGTCGAGCGGCCTCACGCCGAGCCGTTCCTGCTCGCCGCGTAGCCCACGCCGTGCACGGTCCGGATCACCTCATGGCCGAGCTTGCGCCGCAGCGCGCGGACGTGCGAATCGACCGTCCGCTCCCCCGCTCCGAACTTGTAGCCCCACACCTCCTCGAGCAGACGGCGGCGCGCGAACACGACGTGCGGCGAACGGGCGAGGCGATGGAGCAGGTCGAACTCGGTGGGCGTCAGGTGCACGGTGTCGTCCTCGAGCGTGACCTCGCGCGTGGCGGGATCGATCAGCAGCTTTCCGAGCCGGATCGCGTCGTCGCTCGGCGCCGCCGCCCGCTCCACGCGACGCAGGAGCGCACGGACGCGCGCCACCAGCTCGCGCGGGCAGAACGGCTTCGTGAGGTAGTCGTCGCCGCCGACCGCAAGCCCGACCTCGAGATCGGCCTCGGAATCACGGGCCGTCAGCATCAACACGGGCACATGGCGGTCGCGCTGGATCCGGCGGCAGACCTCGAGCCCGTCCAGCCCGGGGAGCATGAGATCGAGGATCACGAGGTCCGGCCGGAAACGGTCGCAGAGCTCGACCCCGTCGAAGCCGTCGGCTGCGGTCTCGACCTCGAACCCCTCCGAGCGGAGGCGTGCGGCCAGCGATGCGGCGATGGTCGCCTCGTCCTCGATGACGGCGATTCGGCGCCTGTCCACGGTTGCCAGGGTAGGCGAATCCCATCGAGGTGTCTTCGCGATTTCATGGAGATTTCGTGCAGCCCGCTCAACCCGAGCGCCTCGCAGCGGTGGCGAGGATCGCTGCCCCGAGCGCCGCCGCTGCGCCCAGGAGGCCGAGCCACACTCCGATGCCGAGCGATTCGTCCGCCGTGAAGGCGAATTCCGGCTCCGACACCGGCGAGCGAACGGCAGCCGTCTCCTCGACGGGGTCAGCGACGGCTTCGTCGACGGTCTCGGCCTCGGTGATCGGCTCGAGCACCGCGGTCTGCTCGTCGGCAGCAGGCTCCTCCCAGCGCAGGTGGGCGGGCGCCGCACGAGTCACAGAAGTCGTGGTCGTCCGCGACCGGCCTGCCGCAGCTCGGGCACGTCGCCAGGAGCTCCACTGGCGTTCTCGCCCTGAGCGTCGCACCCCACGTCCCCCGGTGCAAGGGACGGCACAGGCGCCAGTACAATCCGACCCGCGAACCTAGGGGCGTAGCTCAACTGGCAGAGCACCGGTCTCCAAAACCGGGGGTTGCAGGTTCGAGTCCTGCCGCCCCTGTGGCCAAGCCGCTGACGGGCGATCCGGCCCGACTTGGTAACTCAGTTGGTAACGGAAGGGGCGCTCAGGCGGCGGCGAAGAGGCGCTCCTGGATCCGAGCAAGGAGCGCCCCGAGCGTCTCCCTCTCGGCGAAGGAAGGAACGCGAGCTGCTCGAAGAGCTCCAGAGAATCCAAGGGAGGCTGTGATGAAGGTCGCGATCGTCGTTGCCGTGTGCTTGTGGCTGCTCTCCGCCGGGTACCTGCTGCTCACCGGCGAGGCCGGGTTCATCTTCTGGGCCGGTCTGATTCTCGGCCTGGTCGCGCTCGTGCTGATCCCGTTCGCGGCGATCCGCGCCGGGCGGCGCGAGAAGCGCATGTGGAGCGAGTGATGGACGGCGCGGCCGCTGCGCCAATCGGCTCAGAGCACCTCTCGTAGCGATTCGATCACGAGGTCGGCCCCCGCCATCTGCTCCTCGGCGTCGAGGTCTTCGAGCGCCTGCTCGATCATGTGCGCCTGACGGTGGAGATCCGCGATGGTGTCCATGCCGAGAATGGTCGCAGCCCGGACGGCGGCTCTCCCGGCGCCGGGTGGAGCTAGGCGGCGGCGCGGAGCAGTTCGCGCAGGATGACCCCGGCGTCAACGCGCCGGATCGCGGCCTCGGCCTCCTGGAGCAGGATCTCCCGCGTCTGGCGGTGCAGCCTGCGCTCGGCGGCGAGAAGCTCGACCGTGGCCCAGTCGCCCCTCTCGACCGCCGCTACGAGGTCGGCCTCGATCCTGGTGAGCATCTCGAACGCGCTGGCGTCGAAGGCGCAGGCGGCGTCGAGCAGCGTCTCGATCTTCGAGGACGGGCTGACGTGCGGCTCGGTGGCGATCTCACGCAGCATGGTCATCAGGGTCGCAGTCGGGGCGGCGGTCAGGCGGCGGCGGTGGCGGTCGTCTCCGGGGGGAACATGGTGTTCAACTCGTCCCGGATCCGCTTCAACGCCTGCTCGTCCTGGGAGGAGCGCAGAGCCATCTCGACCACGCGCTTGCCGCCGTACTCGGAGCGGAGCGCGTCGTGATCGCGCTGGCGTTGCATCGCCGCTTCGAGGACATCCGCGTCCCGGGCGAGGGCGAAGTCACGCAGCCGGATCAGGTCCTCGGTCGGCATCCGCTGGATCGCGGCCCAGTCGGCGTTCGCGGCGACCGTCAAGAGATCGTCGTCGCCCTTGTTCGCCGCTGTCGCCTTCGCGGCGCCCGTCCGGTCGAAGATCGCCTCGATGGCTCGCAGCCGGACGGCGGCGTCCGCGATCTCGACGGTGTTCCGTTTCTTGCAGCCCGAGCAAGTGAAGACCTTGCTCGCCGTGGCGCTCTGGGCGAGCGTGAGGAGTTCTTCCTCTAGGGCGTCGTAGTCCTCATCGGCACGGGAGCGGAGGCGATCCTTCAGCGACCCGCCGCGCCTCGGCTTCGCCTTCTCCTTCTTCAGCGGCGAGTGGGCCGAGCAGACGATCTTGCCGCCCTCCCCGAACATCGTCGCTGGCCCCTTGCAGCGAGGCCCCGCAGCCGTCCTGCCCGTGCATCTCGGCGCCACGAGCGTGTGACCGCTCCGCTCGTTCATCGTGGTGTAGTTGTCGGGGTCGGCGGTGACCCGGGGGTCGCGGTAGTCGAGCCAGCGAAGCTCGGGAGGGGTCGTGTCCTCGGCGGGGCCGTACTCGTCGCCGTTCTCGTCGCTCACTTCAGATGCACCTTCGCGTCAGTGAGGTCGGGCGGCTCATCGTGGTCGATCTCCGCGACCACCTCGGCCTCGGCAGACTCCGCCGCCTGGGCAGCCTCGTAAGGCTTCGCGCTGTCGTGGGGTCATGGCGTCGAGCAGGCCGGGAACGTCCTCCACGTCAGGCGTACTCGTCCAGGTTGATGCCGTGTTCCTCCCTGTACTCGCGGAGGGCGGCAGGGCCTTGACTGGCGGCGAGTATTTCTCCCTTCGCAACCGCCTGCGCTTCCAGCGTCTCTTCGTGCGTCAACGTCGGCTGCGCGTTCTCCAGATCCGCGCTCCAGCGATGCGTCTCCCCCACCATCGAGTCCTGAATCGCACCGAGGCGCTGGTCGGAGCGAATCTCACCGTAAGGACTCGCTGAGGCCGGGAGCGCGGCCATGATCTCGGCGCGGGTGTCGGTGTCCTCGATGCTCTTCGAGGTCGCCCGTGCGGCCCTCTCGATCTCCCGCACGTCCTCGATGGCTTCGTACTCGGTGTCCGGGATCGGGGTGTTCCTCATCAACGCGGTGACCATTCCGCTCCGGAGGTCGTCCTCGCCGGTGCCCGACCGTTCCAAGATCTCGTTGGCGGTGTTCGCGACCCGGCCCCGGGCAGCCGCAGCTTCCGCCTCGGCAAGCTGCTGGCGATCCCTGATCTCCTGGGCCTGCACCTCCTGGAGCATCTCGTCGGCGTAGTCCGGCTCGTACTGGTGGATCGCGCTGACGACCTGATCGACCGGATGAAGCTGGTCGTCAAGCTCGATGCCGACCTGCCTCGACAAGACGAGCAACTCCTTCACCGCGCCGGTTAGCTCCCACGGCTCCATGTGCCCGAGTTCATCGTCCTCGTAGGCTCGGGCGAGACGGGCTGCGAGCGCCCGAACTCCCGCCTCGGGTCGGCTCTCCTTGCTTCGGCTTCGCCATCGGGCTACTCCTCCGCCTGGCTTCTTCGCGCGAGGCTTGCGCTTCGGCTTGGCCTCCGCCTCAGCGGCGGCAGCGATGGCCTCCGCCTTCGGGCGGCTCAGGTCGATCACCCCGGGCGGTAGCGGCGAGCGGGTGTTCTTCGGTCACGGCGGTCACGGCCTAGACCTCCTCTGGGTTCGGCGTCGGCGTCGCCGTGGATGTCATCCGCCCACGCCGTCCAGCGACTCGCCACGAGATCGTCGCCGTGCGCCGGATCGACGGGCTGCTCGAACCGGATGAGCGACGGACTCGATCCGGCCGCCAGCGCCCGTCCGCAGGGAGCTCGCGGTCGATCCTTCCTTCGGCCCGTTCTTCGCGCTCTTCTCGCTCATCGTCTTCAAGCTCGGAACGAAGGGCCTCGACCTCAGATGTCGGCATCGTCGCTCTCCCTATCCCCGGCTGGTTCGTGGTGTGCAGATCGCCGTCCGCGAGGGCGAGCGCAAGCTCCTCCTCGACGGCAGCATCGTGCAGGTCTTCCGTCGGTCACCTCGGCAGGGGCGTGGCCGTTCTTCTCGGCCCTCGCCCGCCTCGCGCTCCTCGGCGCGTTGGCGCTTCATCTCGGCTGCGGCGGCTCGCCTGCGCGCGCTCGCTTGCCTGATCTTGCCCCGCCTCGCAGGCTCCGACGCTTGGCTGGCGACCCTCCGCCACTCGGCCTCGCGAGACGACCTTGACGCCCTCCCCCGCCTGGGCGAGGACGAGCGCGGCGTCGAACGCCTGCTGGGCGGCGAGAGCGTGGGATCGGAGGACGTTGCCCTCGACGTAGTAGCGCGTCGAGTTGCGTCATGCCCGGGTCGGGGTCAGTCGCGCGTAGCCCCGAGGGCAACGTCTTCTCCGAGGGGAAGATGACGTTGATCCAAGTGTCGAACGCCATCAAGCAGCTACCGCCTGTCCGGCCCGGGCGACCGAGATCGTCTGCCGGACGAACTGGCGGATCATCGTGCTGCGGCTGAGTCCGAGCGCGAGCGCCACCCGGTCGAAGTCGAGGGCCTCGGCGGCGGAGATCCTGACGACGATGTTCGTCTCGGACGTGTTGCGCGGAACGGTGCTGCGGATGTTCTCGGTCGGCTGATCCACGCGCACAATCTCCTTCTTCAGGGGGGCGCTGCGTGTTGCGTGGTCAGCGTAGATAGCTGATCGGACAACTCGCCCCGGATACGACTCGGCCAGCGACCTCTGCCGACCCACTTTCCTCCGGGTCTTGATCCCGTTGGCGCTCGCCGCCCAGTAGGCCCTGCGGAGAGTCCCGGTCGGTGCGGAACACGTTGAAGCCGATCCGAGTGTGCTTCAGGATCCGCTCGACAAGCTCGATGCTCACGGTGCCTCTCTCCGCGAGGAGACGGCCGATTGTGCGCTCTTGCCCGTGGTCGTCGCGCAGGTGCGCGTCCTGCTTCACCTCGACAAGGGACGTGTCGTGGCGGCGGAGGGCTTGGTCGAGCCGATCTACCTGGATCCCCGGTGGATCGGTGTGGCGCAGGCAGCCGATGAGCCTCGGCTCGTCCAACCACTTGACGCAGGCGAGCGCATCGCGCCTGGAGACGACTCCGCCTGCGAGGATCCCGTCCCACTTCACCGGGACGTGCTGCCCAAGCCTCAACCGGGCGATGAGGGCGCGGCGTAGAGGTCGTCCACTGAAGTAGGTCGTGCCGCCGACCGCAGGCATCGACTCCGAGCGTAGCGCGATACGCCCGGGCGCGTGGACGGATGGCCGCGCCCTGGCACGATAGGCACCGTGACCGTCGCGGAGGCGAGGCGCCGACTGGAACTGGAGCATGGCCCCGGAGCGACCATCGAGTTCGTGGACGGGGCGGAGCCGCGCTTCGAGGTGGGAGGGCCGTTCGGGCGGAAAGGCTGGCATCGGTTCGACGGAGGGACGCTCGGGCCGCTGATCGCCGTCAGGCCGACGCGGGAGGTGCGGCCTCCGCCCAGATGGACTTCCATCGGCTAGGAGGCCCTTGCCGTCATCCCCACTCGATACGGTGAGGCTGCGTTGTGGAGTGATGACCTCGACGTGATCGAAGGCATCGAAGCGGCCCCCCTGGTGGGGCCGTTTCGCATCCTGGGGGTCTATCCGATGGCAGTTCTAATGTTCGCCCATGCCTTCATCACGCTTGAAGTCCGTCCCCCACAACGATGCCGCCGCCCTCGCGTAGCGGCCCTCATCCAGAACCGACCCGGCTAGCTCCGCCTGCCCCGATTACGGGGCCGAGGCCCAAGCCGATGTCGGTCGAGGAGGCCGTGGCAGCGGCAGCGGCGATCCGGGCGCTTACCCCGTCGCGGCCACGTCCACCCGCCCGAGTCACGCCGGGGCCGAGGCTGGGGCCGAGGCTGGAGCCGGGGCTGGAGCCGGGATCTCCCGAGTACGCCGAGCAGATGTCGGCGTTGGTGCGGTGGGTCACGTCACCGATGCTCCGCCTCATGGCGGCGGCACCTGCCCCGAAGGCTCTGAAGGCCGTGGGGCGGAAGCTCCCCCCGCTGCCTCCGCGCCGTCTCGTCTGCGTCGGTCGCCGCTCTCCCCGAACGTCATCGCGGCGTTCGCGCTGCCGGACGAGTTCGTCGTCCAACTCTGACGACGACCCAGAACCCGACGACGGCCTCGCGCCGTCAGGAGCAGCACCCCGGCCCGATGAGGGGCGGTCGTCGTGCCTCGGGTGAACGGCAGGAGTCCCGAGAACGCGCAGGCGCGGGAGGTGCGCTCTCGGCCGGTGGCGGCGACGGCCTGGGAGCGGCGAGGCGCTCGTCGCAGCGCGAGGCCGAGGCCGCACCTCGATGAGGTTGTCGCCCTCGTCACCCCCGGCGTCACCGTCCGCCTGCGCCTGACCGAGATTCAGCGTCGGGCGATCCGCGCCGACCGCAAGCTCGCCCGGGCCGTCAAGACCTACCAGCATCAGGAGGCGGCGAGGGCGCGTCTGCCCGAGGCCCAGCGGCGCGACCATGCCCCGTTCACGCCCGAGGGGGCCGACCGGATCTCCCGCAGGGCCGGACTCGAAGGCATGTGCCGGGGCGACTGGCAACGCTCGATCAGGAGGATGGCCGCGCTCGGGATCATCGGCCCGGTTCCCATCGAGGATGAGAGGGGCGAGCCGGACACCGCCCACTACCACCGCCGGGCCTCCGGGCATCGCGTCACGCTCTGGCGCTGCCTGATCCTGTGGCTCCGAAAGTCGGGCGCTGGAGTCAAGCGTACTGGGGATGAACGCGGATCTGTCAAGCCGCGCCCGAGGCCGCGATGGTGGGCGCATCCGCTCTTCGGCTGCCCTGATGGGCGTCCTCCGCCCGGGATGACCCGCCGCCAGAGGCGGATGTGGAGGTCAGCGGACGAACGAATGGGCACCCGACAGGCGGCGGCATGGGCGTGAACACCGACCCCCGCCGCTGGGGTAGCGCCGCCGACGAGATCCTCGACGCGCTCGTCAGTCTGCTCGGTCGGCCGTCAGGCAAGCGGGGACGCTCGCGCGCCGCCTTCCGGCAGGCGGCTCGCAGGCCCGAGGGCTCAACTCCCCTGGGCCTAGCTGCTCAGGCGTCATTGCGGAACACTGAGGCACGCCAGCGCGCAGGCGCGCCTTGGCACAGTCCGTGCAGAGCCTGCGGCGGTATAAGTCACGTCGGTGCGCCGGGAAGGCTGGTCGGCAACTCGTCCGCGACCGCCTGGAGGTGCCAGTGCTTTCCGATTTGGCTCCGCTCACCGATAGCGAGCGCCCGTCGCTCGTCCGTTCGGCTCTCCGGCTCTCGTACTTCACCGTCGTCTGGAACGGTGTCGTCGGAGCGACGGCCTTGGCCATCGGCCTCACGACCGGCAGCCTCGCGCTCGCGGGGTTTGCTCTGAATGCGCTCCTCGATTCATCCGCCTCGGCCGCGCTCGTGTGGAGATTTCGGAAGGAACGAAGCGATCCAGTCGCAGCGGAAGACCTCGAACGCCGAGCCCAGACATGGGTCATCGCCGCGATGTTCGCCGTGGCGATCTACATCAGCTTCCAAGCTGTTCGCGCGTTGATCAACGGCGCCCATCCCGAGTCGTCGGCGTTCGGCCTCGGCATCGCGGCGATTTCCATGCTCGTCTTGCCCGTGCTGGGAGTCCTGAAGCTGCGCCTCGCTGGCCATCTCGGCAGTCCGGCACTTCGCGGTGACGGTGTTCTTACCCTCGCCGCCGCCGCGCTCGCTGCAATCACGCTCATCGCACTTCTGGCCAACTCAGTACTCGACTGGTGGTGGGCCGACCCCGCAGCCGCGCTACTGATCGCCATCGCACTCGCCACGGAGGCGGCGCGGGTGGCCGTTCGTCACCGCTTCGGGTAGTAAGACCCGCCCTACGACAGGCCGCACACCAGACGCGAGAGCCCTGGGGCGGTAATATTCGTGCTGGTTCTCTTAGGTGTGCCGGGAAGTCTGGTCGGCAACTCACTCGATGAACGAGTTTGCCGACTTCCTGCCCAGCCTCGTGCTTCTCAGCGCCCCGCCCGTCATCACGATCGTGCTCTGCTTGGCGGTTGTCGGGACGTTGCTCAACATCCATGACTGGCATGCCGCCCGGCAGCGCCGGATGGCCGAGTGCTCCCACCGGTGGATCTACGCGTCGGCCTGGGATCAGGGAAGGTTCTGGCATCGGCTCTGCCGCGACTGCGCGAATCAGGAGGTGGTCGCCGCTGAGGATGTACCGGAAGAGTGGCGGCAGCGAGCGCCCGTCGCGCAGGCCTCGTCCTCGCGTGCCGTGCGCCATTGGCGCACGTCCTTGATCCGGTGGACGCTCCACCGACCCAAACGCGACTGAAGGGCCGGGCGAAGGCCTACGCGCTTCCGCGATCCGACTTGCCCTCGCGCTTGTCGTCACCGAACTCCCGCTCGGAGCAGTCAGGGCAGTACACCGCGACCTTCGTCGTCGACCGTTATATAGGCGCGGAACCTTTCGCTCCCGCTAGGCGAGCGTTCGTATTCGACGCAGCGAAACTCTGGCTCGGGGCCGCCGCGGCCAGTCACGCGGGCGCGAGCATAACCCCGACGCCGGAGCCGGGCTAGACACTCATTGGGCCATGTCCTGAGGTCAGGGCGGATCGACCGGGACGTAGCCGGGAGGCAGGCCGGGGGCGGCGGCGACGGCAGGCTGCCCCTGGGCGGAATGGAGGCTCTGATCGAGGCGCTGGAGGTGCGCGTCGAGGAGTCCCTCCAGCCGGTCGCCCACGAGGGACGCCATGCGCTCGGTCACGTCCCGCTGCGTCATCCGTCCGTCGAGGTCGCCCTCCACGATCTCCCGCACCATCACTCCGTTCGTCGCACCCCGGCGCTCCGCCTCCTGCCGCCACCGCTCGAACTGCTCCTCCGAGACGTACACCTGGACGCGCCGCTGCATGGATCCCATGCAAGCAGAGCCGGATGATGGGGGAGTCAACGCACACCCCCAGATCGGGCCGGGGGGAGCCAGCGCGACCCAGAAGGGCCGACATCTGATGGCACACCTGCATGACGACAAGCCGACAAGATGAGGCGTGAGAAACCTCAAAATCGTGGGGCTGGGGTGCTGGTATAGCGAGAGATCGGCACGAATCGCGCTGCGGGGGGGTGGTACCCCGCCGCATGTGGCCCAGGCAGGAAGGCCACTAGCCATGCGGGTTTGCCGCCCTCGCGTCTCCCTCTCTCGTTGCGCGGCGGTCGCTCGCCGTGGGAGGCTGCGAGGCACCCGGCCTCGACCCCGACCCCCGATCCGCCTGGTTGAGCCGATCCGGTCATGGTGGAGGAGAAACGGCTTGTTCAAGGCGCCTAAGGACACTTGGCCCCAGTTTTCGGGCCGTTAGGCGGGAGCAGACGCCCGGGATCGCCCTGTTCAAGCCGATCCTGGGGCGGTGAGGCAGCGAGCGCGAGGGGCGCCAGCTTCCCCGCGAGGACGAGGCCGGGAGGAGGGCTGGGAGCGGCGCTCGGGCTGTACCCCCACCCCCCTCTTCGTTACCAGATCCGTTACCAACCCCCCGCGAACCCGCATGAACACTCGGCTTGCCACCAACCCCCGGGGTTGCAGGTTCGAGTCCTGCCGCCCCTGTAGGGCCGTAGGGACGATTCGCAGACGCGCGAGTGGGCGCCGGCCGCTCAGCTCATCGGTACTGCCTGGTTGAGACCCACGAGGTTGCCGTCAGCCGCCTTCAGGACGGCCAGGCGGCCGCCTGGAACGTCGACGATCCCGGTGGCCGGGTCGCCGTTTGTGACCTCCGCCGTGCCGAGCTCGGCCAGCGACCCGTCTGCCGACCTCGCCGAGCGGCGTCGCACCCGCGGCCACGAGGGCTCGGTGCGCCTGCTCGATGTCGTCCACCTTCCAGAACACAAGCGGGTGATCCACCCACGGCGCCGCGGTGAGCCCGACCTCGACTCCTCCTCCGGTGAAGACCGCGAAGTCCGGCCCCTGGAAGGCGGGCGCCTCGCCCAGGACGGCGCTCCAGGCGGCAATCCCGGCCTCCAAGTCCCGAGCCGGGAAGACGACATTGGCGAAGCCCTTCAGTTGACCCATTGCATCTCCTTGTTCGTCCGATTCGCTCGAAGCGCGGGATTGTCCCCGAGCGACTCAGGCGCACGTAGCGCGGTACGCCTCGTCGGGGAGAAACTCGCGCCACTCGGCGCGGCTGAGATCTCGACCCGCGATCGGGCACAAGCGCGCGAGGTAGGCGGCCAGGTCGCCGCGCCAGAGGATCGGGTCGACGAGTACCGCACCCGCGCTCGAACCGGTCAGGAGAGAACGACCGTCGCGGCTGAACGCGAGTGACTCGGCAGGCAGATCGATCGGAGTGCCGACTGCGCGTCTGGACGGGACGTCCCACAGCCGAAGGGCGTCCAGCGAACCCCCGGAGGCGAGCGTGCGGCCGTCGCTCGAGAACGCCAGCGCATCGATCGAGTCGGAACCGGCCAGGAGCGGCTCTCCAATCCGCTTGCCTGCGGTGGTGAACAGGAGAATGCGCCCGTCGTCACCGCCGACCGCGAGGCGCCCGTGGGCCGAGTCGACGGCGAGGGTGGCGGACTCGCTCGCCGGAAGCGCCAGCTGCGCGCGGCGCTTCCGGGTGCGCAGATCCCAGAGGTCCAGCGTGCTGCCGGCAACCGCCAGCGTCCGCGCGTCAACGAAGGCGCCCGCGCCCAGCGTGTCGTCGACTGGTCGCCGCCACACTCGCTGCAAGGTTTGCGCGTTCCAGAGCGCGATCCAGCCGTCCTCTCCGATCCCGGCGATCAGGCGCCCGTCGGGGCTGAAATCGACCGCGGCCATCGCTCCGGGGCCGCCCCGCATCGGCTTGCCGATCCGGCGACGGCGACGTACATCCCAAACCTCGACCGTTCCGTTGCCGTCGGCGACCGCGAGCCGTTTGCCGTCCGGGCTGAAGTCCAGTTCCCACGTATCGCCGTGCTCGCTGCCGAAGCTCCAGGTCGCTCGACTGCGGAGGTCGATCACGAAGGTAGGCGACTCGGTCTCCCCGGCCGCGACCATGCGGCCGTCGGGCGCGACGGCGACGACGCGGAGGTCGTGTCCCGGGGTCAGCGACTGCATCAGAGGCCGCGGCACGCGATCCCAGAGCCTCACGGTGCCGTCCTGGCCGGCCGAGGCGAAGGTCAGGTCGTCCGGGCTCGCCGCAACCGCTTCGACGCTGAAATCGTGGCCGACGAGCGCCGCCGTCAGGCGATGCTGCCGGAGATTCCAGATTCGAACCGTCCGGTCGTCGCCGCTCGACAGGAGAACGTCTCCATCGGGCGAGAAGGAGAGACCCGTGACCCAGGCACTCTGGTGGAAACGTCGAAGGCGGCGGCGCGTCGCGAGGTCGCGAAGCACGACCTGACCGCGCTCGGTCCCCGTCGCCAGGGTGCGGCCGTCGGGGCTGAACGCGAGACTCATGACCTTCGGATCGTCGAAGCGGGCGACGCGGCGCCGCGCGCCGACGTCCCAGAGTGAGACGCCGGTCCACTCGGACACGGCAAGCAGGTTGCGTCGCGGTGCAAACGCGGCCGCTTTGACGTTCGTGCTCCCCGGCAGCGACCCGAGCCGGGCGCGCCGGCGGAGGTTCCAGACGCTGATCTCGCGACGCCGGCCTTGGACGCCGAACAGCGGGCTCCCCTGGAGCTCGGCAAACGATTCGGCGAAAGAGACGAGGTATCGGCCGTCCAGCTGACGGCGACGCCACCCACATAGCCCTTGTCGGCAAGCTCGCTCAGAGCCCGCGGCCGCTCTCCGCATCCCAGATCGTGATCCCCTTGGAGCCGGAGGCGGTGACGACGCGGCGGCCGTCGGGCGTCAGGGCCGCTCCCGTCGACGCTGTGAGGCAAGCACACGTCATCGGCTTGCCGAGCTGCCTCCCGGTCTCGAGCGACCAGAGCCTCGCGTGCCCGCCGTCGTCGGTCGTGAGCAGCCGCTTGCCGTCGGGGCTGTAGGCGACTGTGAGGACCTCGGATGGGCTGCGCAGGATCGCGCGCGTCCGCTCGGTCCGGACCAGCGCCGTCGTGATCGCGCTCCGCGCCTCGACCGTCGGGTCGGTCCGATACGCCTGCAAAGCCAGTTGGATGCCGACGTCGACCCGGCGTCCCAGGGCCGAGTCGGCAAGCGCAGCGAGCCGGCGAGAGTTTGCAAGCCGTGCCTGTTGTTCCGCGCGATCGCGCTGGGCGCGCGCCGTGTCCCGCTGCTGCAGAGCGAGGAGCCCAAGAGCCGCGATGGCGATCGCAAGCAGCGCGAGCATCGCCCCCGCACCACGGGCGATCCGGAGGGTGCGACGGTGCTGCCGTACGTCCTCACCGATGAGCTCGTCCTTCGGCAGGCCGTGCAGCGGCGCCGCGATCTCGGCCACGCTCGAACGGAACTGCGGATTCCGGAGCGAGACGTCGTCGGCGGTCCGAGCCCAGCGAACGTCGATGTAGCGTGGCTCCTCGGCGAAGACGCCAAGCAGAGCAGGCGGCAGCGCACTCGTTCGCTCCCAATCGAAGTCGCCCGCCTCCTCGTCCCAGGCGATCTCACCGCCGGTCAGTGCGATGAGCAGGCGATCCGGGGTCTTGTGCGCGAGCCAGTACGCCACCTCGCGGCCCACCCACTCGGATGACGCCGCCTCGGGCGACGCGAGGAGCACGAACCAGTCGGAGCTCGACAACGCCTGCACGATCGAGTCCCAGAGCGCCGGGTTGGCGGAGAGGCTTGCCTCGTCGCGAAAGACCCGGATGGCGCGCAACCGGTACCAGGGTTTCGCGAATCGATGGAGGCCGGCCTGCAGCGCCGGGGCGAGCTTGCCGTCGGCGGCGTGGCTATAGGAGATGAACGCGCGGTAGCTCGAACGCGGAGAGAGCGGCGGACCGCGCTCGGGCGGACCCGCCGGGCGTCCGCGCCGCAGGAGCGCTGTGCCTCGCAGCTGCATATGCCCTCCGTTCCAGCAAAGCAGAGGCATGAAGAAGGTTCAACGGGGCGGGGGGAGGACTGTGTCCTCCCCCCGCTCGTTCGGGCCTAGCTCAGCCTGGCGATCAGTGTGAAGCCGCGGCCAGCGCGTTCACCATTCCCGCTCCGAAGAACGAGGTCTGGCCCGAGCCGCCCGTGCACTGCCGCTCGTCGTCCGCCGGCCAGCTCGCCGGGCACGACATCGCTGTAGCCGACGCGCGAAGTTGCGCGGCGACGGCTCCCTGCGGCATGCCTGGGTGCTGCCCACGGATCAGTGCGGCCACGCCCGCTGCATGCGGAGACGCCATCGAAGTGCCGCTGATCCAGACGTAGCGGCCGCCGCCGGTCAGAACCGCTCGGTTGGCAGCGGAGAGCGCCTCCCACGTTCCGGTCCCGTCCGTGCTCGACCAGCCGGCGAGGATCCGGCCGCGACCGTACGCGCTGGCCGGCGTCTGCGGCGCGTCGCCGCCCGGCGCGGTGACGTCCACCGGCGATCCGATGTTCGAGTAGCTGGCGAGCGTGTTGACGCCGGTCGCCGAGACCGTGACGACGCCCGGAAGCTCAGCCGGCGTGACGCGGCAGTTGTTCCGGACCCTCCGGACCACTGCTGTGTCGGGCGGCCAGTCCGGGCTGATCTCGTCCGTCGTCGGATGGCCGAGGTCGTCGGCCTCGTTGCCCGCAGCGGCGACCACGACGACGCCCCGTTGCTGCGCGTACCGCGCGGCCGACTGGAGGTCGTGGAGCACCGCCCGCTGCCCGGCGTCGTTCGAGCAGAAGTACAGGTACGGATCCGCGAACAGGCTGAGGTTGACAACGTCCAACCCCTGGTCGCCGGCATAGCGAAGCGCGGCCGCGACGGAATCGGCGAAGCAGAAGCCCACGATCGTGCAGGCCTTCAGGCCGACGATCGTGGCCCTGGGCGCCACGCCTGCGATGCCGATGCCGTTGACTCTCCCGGCGATCGTTGTCGAGACGTGCGTGCCGTGACCCTGGAGGTCTTGAACGGCCGCCTTGTTCGAGCAATTGCCGTTCGCGACCTCAGCCGGATCGGCCGTCGGCGTCGAGCTGAAGATGAACGAGCACGACCGAGCCACGTCGATCGCGCCGGCGAGGTCCGGATGGGTGAAGTCCACACCCCCGTCGATCACGCCGACCTTCACCCCTGCACCCGTTGCGACGGCGTGCGCCTCGTCGGCATGGATGACGCCCATGTCCCACTGACAGCGCGCCAGCGGCTCGGTTCCGCTCGAAGGCGGATACGCCGCGGAACAGAGCCCCGCAGCCGTGCCGGCATCGATTGCGGCGGTACTGCCGGCCGAGGCCGACTGAATCAGCACTACGAACAGCAGGGTCGCGAGAACTGCGAGGGCACGTCTACCCCCGCGGTGCGGCCTGCGGCCCACCTTGGAACGCACGGTCATTTCTCCCCTCTCCTTCGTGTCGGACGCCGCCGGATCGGCGAAACGCCCGCCGCTTGAACACGCCCAGACGCTAACACGGTCCGACCGAAAAACAGAGCGTCAGCGGCACTTTCCACACACGCGAGGTCAGGAAGCGGTTGACTGAGGGCGATCGTGCGCCCGGTCATGCTCTACGACGGCGACTGCCGTCTCTGCCGATGGGCGGCGCGTGTCGTCGACCTACTCGACCGGCGCGAGGCGGTCGGCCTGCTGTCGCTCGGCGACGACGATGCGTCAAGCCTTCTGGAACAGGTGCCCGCAGAAGCCCGCGACGAGCGCTGGTGGCTCGTCCGCCGCGACGGAACCGCTGTGCCCGGCGACGGCGGAGGCGGTATCGAGCTGCTCGCGGAGCTCCGGCCGACCCGCCGGCTCGGACGTGCGCTCCAGAGGCTCGGAGCGTCCGGTCTCATCGATGCGCTCGACCGCCTCGTGTCCCGCCACCGCACTCGGCTCGGGCGCCTCGTCCCCGACGGGCCGGCGCCGCGGCGCTACCCCTAGACGCGGCGGCGCCAGCGGGAGAAGACGTCCTCGAGGTCGGCGCGCCGCTTGCGCGGGACGAGCACGAACAGGAGGTCGCCGGCCCGCACCATCGTGCTTCCCCGGGGCGGGATCGCGTCGCCTTCGCGGTTGATGACGGCGATCAGCGCGCTCCGCGGCAGGCCGAGCTCGCGCACGCGGGAACCATTCACCGCGTGGTCGTCGGCGACGGCGAAGTCGACGAGGTCGAGCTGGCTGAGCGGGCCGACCTCGAGCGGGGCCTCCCGCACCGGCGGCGTCGGGTGGAGGAGCCCGAGCCGGCCGGCAACCCATTCCAGCGTCGTGCCCTGCACGAGGGCCGACACGACGACGACGAAGAAGACCGCGTTGAAGATCGTCTCCTTGTGCGGCACGTCCGAGGAGAGGACGAACGTGGCGAGCACGATCGGCACGGCACCGCGCAGCCCGGCCCAGCCGAGCAGCAGGCGGTCGCGGCGCGTGAAGTCGCGTGTGAACGCCGTCGAGACCCAGACCGAGGCGGGCCTCGCGATGAGGAGCAGATAGACGGCGAGCGCGAGCCCCGCCAGCGCGACGTCGGGGAGCTCGCTCGGGAACACGAGCAGACCGAGGACGATGAAGAGCGCCACCTGGGCCAGGAACGCGAGGCCCTCGTGGAACGCCACCAGCTGCCGTCGGTGGCGCGACGGCGTGCTGCCGACGGCGAGCCCTACCAGGTAGACCGAGAGGAACCCGCTGCCGCCGATCACGTCGGCGACCCCGAACGACAGGGCGGCCACCGCGACGGAGGCCACCGGGGCGAACGCGGCGATCGAGTCCGGGATGCGGGCGAAGACCCACGAGGCCAGGAAACCCATCGCGACGCCGACGATCAGGCCGAGGCCGAGCTGCTGGACCAGCAGGAGCGTGAGGTCGCCGAACGTGTAGGAGTCGCGCTCGATCCAGGCGATCAGGCCGAGGGTGAGCGCGATCGCCATCGGGTCGTTGCCGCCCGACTCGGCCTCGAGCGTGCGCGCGAGGCGGCGGCGGATCTGCGTGACGCGGAGCGTCGCGAACACGGCTGCTGCGTCCGTCGACGACACGACGGCGCCGAGCAGGATCGACTCGAGCTTCGAGAGGTCGAAGAGCGCGTAGGCGGCGACGCCGGTCAGGACCGCGCTGACGATGACCCCGACGGTGCTCAGCAGCGCCGCCGGGACGGCGACCTGGCGAAGGCGGCGCCACGAGGTCTGCAGGCCGCCCTCGTAGAGGATCGCCGCGAGCCCGACGATGCCGACGTTCCGGGCGAGCTCGGCGTCGTCGAACTCGATGCCGCCCGGCCCGTCCGAGCCGAGGAGCATCCCGAGCCCCAGGAACGCGACCAGCACGGGCAACCCGGTTCGGGCCGCCACGAAGGCGACCGCGACGCTGGCGGCGAGGATCCCGCCGACCAGCAGGAGCATGAGCCCCTCGTCCACGCCCGTATCTTTCCGGGCCGGGCGTCCGCCCGACGCCGGTGAGGGTCAGGCGGCCAGCAGGCGCCGAACGCGCGAGCGCGAGCGCTTCGCGTCGCCCTCGAGAATCTGGCGGGCGGCCTCCTCGAGCTCGGCCTGCCGCCCGTCGATCGAGAGCTCGCGCCTGCGCTCGTGGGCGCAGAGGAAGAGATCGCCCGCCGTCCACTTGGGCTCGACGCCCTCGTGCTGGAGGACGTCGAGCGCGGCGAGATACACCTGCTCGTACCAGTCCGCAGCGATTTCGCTGGGCTTCAACGCGCGCCCGTGGCACATCATCAGCCGGTACCCGTGCGCCTGCAGGTTCTCGAGCAGCTGCGCGTAGCCGTGCGGCTCGGTGAAGGCGATGCAGGCATCCGGGTGGACGAGCGCGAGCCCGCTCTCCTCCATGAAGATCCGGTGCTGCTCGGCGTGGATCAGCTCGCTCGGGCCGGCGTCGGCCTTCAGATGCCAGAGCGCGCGGAGCTCGGTGACCTCCGCATCGATCGTCTCGCGTCCCTGCTGGCGCGCGATCGCGACGCGGTGGTGGCCGTCCACGACGAAGTAGGCGTCGCCGAGCTGATTGACCACGATCGGGGCAAGCTCGCTGTGCGCGAAGGCGCTCTCGACGCGCCGCCAGCGGTCGCCTAGCTCGGCGCGCTGCGGGAGGAAGTCGCGGTCGAAGTCACCGATGCGGCTGTCGGTGCCGACGATCCGGTCGAGGCGGATGCTCTGGATCCCCGCGTACCGCCTGTTGAAGGGCCGCAGACGCTGCTCGGCCTCGCCGAGCTCCAGCAGCTCCGCCCGCGCGCTGCGGCCTTTCAGCCCGCGCAGCAGGCGCCGGTACGCGTTGCGCCGGCGGGCCCGTTCGAATGTCGATTGAAGCTCTCCTCCCACACCTATTCAAACGTCTCGCGGAAGGGGGTCATTCCGCCTCTGCTGCTAGTTTCAGGCGGGGTTTCGATGGCTCGCGGACTCGTCTTCATCGGCGTTCTCTTCGCCGCGCTCGCGCTCGGCGCGACGGCACGGACGGCCCATGCGCAGACGCCCGTCGTGCTGCGAATCGTCTTCCCGGAGGGCTTCAGCGCGCGCCAGATGACCGATCGGGTGGCCGAGGTGCGCAAGATCGCGATCCGCAAGCGCGGAGTCACACCGCAGCTCAGCGGCGGCTCGTACAAGGTGGCACTGTCGCGCGCAGCCGCGCCGTCGGCGTTCCGCGGCCAGCTGAAGCGGCAGCAGCATCGAGGGCTTCCTCTTCCCCTCGCTGTACGAGTTCACGCCGACGACGCCGGCCTCGACGCTGGTCGCGGATCAGATCGCCGCGTTCACGCGGGTCTGGCGCACGATCGACCTGCGCCGCGCTCGCTCGAAGAACCTGACCCCGTACGACGTCCTGATCATCGCCTCGATGGTCGAGCGCGAGACGGCCGCGCCCGAGGAGCGCAAGCTGGTCGCGGCCGTCATCTACAACCGGCTCAAGCAGGGGATGCCGCTCGGGATCGATGCGACGCTCCGCTACGGCCTCGGCATCCAGGGCACCCGGCCGCTGAAGCGCTCGCACCTCCGGAGCAACTCGCCGTACAACACGCGCAAGTTCAAGGGCCTGCCGCCCACCCCGATCGGCAACCCGGGCCTGGCGTCGATGCGCGCCGCCGCGGCTCCCGCCTCGGTCGACTACCTCTACTACGTCCGCAAGCCGCACAGCATCCGGCACTTCTTCACGGCGGACGAAGAGGAGTTCTGCCGCAAGGCGCGCGAGTACGGCTACAGCTGCTGAAGCCGGACCTCGGCCGGAAGCTCGGCCGGCTCCTCGCTCGGCTCCAGCTCGTGCCGCACCCTCGCGTCGAAGTAGACGTAGGACGTCGTCAGCGCGACGAACGGCATCGCGACCGCGTACACGATGCCCGCGACCAGGTTCAGCAACGGCAGGGGCGCGTTCGTGGCGAGGATCAGGAGCGCCCCGACGAACGGACCGGCGAGGAGCGCGAGGCCGGCTCCGACCCCGACGAGCGACGCGACCCGGAGCCAGCCACCCCGAACGAGCCGGGCGCTCCGGCGGAGCGCCGCCCAGGCGGAAAGCCCTTCGAGCTCGACCGCCTGCGCGAGCAGCGACCAGCGGACGGCCAGCCAGACCGCGACCGGGATCAGCACCGCGGTCGTCGACAGCAGGATCCACATGATCACGAGGACGGCGGCCGCGCCGAGGAGCGGACGGACGCGCGGGAGCGCGAGCCGGTAGGCCTCGACAGGGCCGACTTGTTGGCCCTCGTCGAGGCGGACGAGCGCGCAGACCGTCGCCGCCTGCACGAGCGCGAGCCCGAGGAAGGTCAAGGCGGTGCCGACCCACACGACGAGCAGCAGCAGGGTTCCTGCCGATTCGCCCGAGGTGTCGATGCCGAGCACGCCGAAGCCGCCGAGGATCGCCGCCTGCAGGATCGAGACGATCACTCCGGCGGCGATCAGCAGCGACCCGATGCCGACGAACAGCAGCTTGTGGCCGAGGTACATGTGGCCGGCGGCCGACAGGATCTGCCCCCACCTCCGCCGCCTGGCCAACCGAAGCGGCGCCGCCGGGCGCCACGCCGTGCGAGACACGGCGAAGGCGACGACCAGGAACAGGCCGACGAGCAGGGCCACCATGAGCGCGGCGTTCTTGATCAGCTGGATCAGGCCCCGTGAGCCGGCCGCGACCGCCGTGCAGAAGAAGTCGGTCGCGCCGGTGCCGAACGCGCCGCCCGTCGGCACCGCGAAGCTGCGCGAGCGCCAATCGTCGGACCACGCGATCGGCTCGCGCCACTGACGCTTCAGGTTCGGCCCGGTCGGCCCGTTGAAGAAGGCCTGTTGCAGCTCGCCCCACCGGCCCTCGAACCCGATCCACGGGAACGCCCGCCGGGCGGCGGAGGCGTCGCTCGGGATCGTGACCACCTTCGGGTCGATCGAGACGTGTGGGCCGCGGGTGTCGTCGCACCCCACGCCCTGCTCCGCCGACGTCCCGACGAACAGTGCCTCGTCGTAGAAGTTCGCGTGCGACCCGGCAGCCGGGTAGACGACCGGCCGGGTGCCGTCGACAACCTCGAGCTTGTCGTCGTCCCAGTCTGCTTGCTCTGCGCCCTCGTGCTGGCTGTACCCGACCGACACCGGGTCCTGTCCGAGCGCCTCGCGCGCGTCCTCGGCGTCGAAGACGAGCTGGATCATCTCCCAGTCGCCCTCGTGCAGGTTGTTCCAGTCGTTGTAGGCGTAGAAGATCCAGTACTGCAGCGCGAGCTTGCCGGGATGGCCGGGATCGCCCACGACGTGCGCGTAGACCGCCGGCCTGCTCCCCTTGGTTATCCGCCGGGACCAGCGCTCGTAGTCACAGCCGGGGCTCAGCGCATTGCCGGGGAAGTCGAGGTGGTACTCGTAGAGCCCGTCGAGATCTGCCGCCTCCGGGCCGATCTTGACGAGATCGGTGCGGTTCCACGGCCCGCGGAGCGCGACCGTCCGGTCGCCCCAGAGGACGTCGACGTCCATCGGCTCGTACGGCTCGCCGTGCCCGCACTCCTCTTTCTGCTCGACGAGCCGGATCACGGGAGCGTGCCGCTCGGCGAGCCGCTGCTCGTCCGCCAGGTCGGCACGAGCGGCAGGGGCTGCTACCAGTACGGCTGCGACGACGACGAGGGCGCCGCGAACGATCACGGGCCGCGCGACTCCGCCGGCCTGCGTGCCTGCAGGCCCCAACTCGCCGCCGCGACTAGACCGAGGCAGATCGTCGGCACCATCGTCAGGAAGCGGAAGACGAGCACGGCCGCGACGACGCCGGCGTTGTTGCCGCCGAAGCCGATCAGCGTCGCGGTGAGGCTGAGCTCGACGACGCCGATGCCGCCCGGAGTGATCGGGATGCTCCCGAGCAGGCGGGCAAGCGCCCACGCGGCGAACGCCTCCTCCACCGAGACCTGTGACGCCGGGACCTGCAGGGCTCGCAGCGCGACGAGCAACACGACGAAGACGGTCAGGCTGCCCGCGAGCGTCGTGAGCGTGAGCAGGTGCCAGCGCCGCTTGAGCAGGTCGACGACGTCGGCGCGGAACCGCTCGAAGTTGCGCCTCCCCCACGCCACGGGCTCACGGCGGAACTTCCCGCGCACCCAGGTCGCGCCGCGCGCGGCGGCGTCTCCGATCTCGCCGGCGGCGCGCTTGCTGTAGAGAACGAGGACGAGCGCTCCGACGACGACTCCGAGGATGGCCACCCCGACGAACGCCGCCGTCGCGAGCAGGGCGGTCTCCTCCCCCACGACCACCAGCAGGAACAGCGCCACGATCGGATAGAGGAGGTTCGCCAGCTGATTCCAGAGGCTCACGAGCGTGGCTGCCCGCGCGATCGACCCCGGCTGGAAGCCCCAGCGGCGGAGAATCCCGTACGCCCCGGCGATCCCGACGGCCGCGCCGCCTGGAACGACGATCGAGAGGGCGGTCGACGCCTGCGTCATCAGCAGCGCCGGCCAGAAGCGCAGGCCGGGGAGCAGCACGAGCCAGGGGGGCGCGAAGGTCGCGAGGTTGAGCGCAGTGACGGCGAGGAGCGCCAGGATCCATTCCCAGGAGAGGTCCTTCACGACGTCCCACACGTCGCGGTAGTCGGCGATCTTCGGGAGGAAGTACGCGAACGTGACTACGACGAGCACGAGGCCGACCACGCCGAGCAGGTGGCGCTTCATGAACCGCCGCCGCGCCGGTTGTTCCTCGATCGTGCTCACTGGCCTAGACCTCGAATGAGAGCATCCGCCCGATGAAGGAGCGACTTCGACGCCTGCTCTTCGGCTCCCCCGAGAGCATGGCCGGGACGGTCTACGGGACGATCGTCGTCCTGGCCACTCTCACTGCGGGCTCGGCGGGCAAGCAGGGCGCCGCCTGGGAGCTGGCGACAGTCGTCGCGGTCACCGTAATCGTGCTCTGGGTCGCCCACTTCTACTCCCATGCGCTCGCGGAGAGCCTCGAGCGCGGCCGGCGGCTCGACCGGGCCGAGCTGGTCTCGGTCGCGCGCCGTGAGCTGGCGATCCCGGCGGCGGCGGCCGCGCCCGTCGCCGTGCTCGTCCTCGGCGCGCTCGGCGTCCTGCGCGAACAGACTGCGATCTGGCTCGCGATCACCATCGGGATCGCAACCCTCGCCGTCGAGGGCGCCCGCTTCGCCTCGCTGGAAAAGGTGAGCCGCGGCTGGAGGGTCGCCGTCGTCGCCCTCAACATCTTGCTCGGCCTCTCGATCGTGGGGCTAAAGGTCCTACTGTCCCACTAACTGAGCCTTCTCGGCCGCGTACTCCTCCTCCGTGAGGACGCCCTGCTCGCGGAGACGTCCGAGGCGCTCGAGCGCGTCGAAGCGATCCACCTGCTCGACCTCGTGCTCGGTCTCCTTCCAGCGGAGCCGCTGGACGCCCCCCCGAAGGCTGGCGCCGAGGTTCGGGGGCGGCGCGTCCGGGAACTCGCGGGCAGTATGCCGCCGGAGGATCTCGACCCCGACGAACAGCAGGATCGCGGCGGCGAGCATCAGCGGGACCCGCGTGGTCTGCACGGTCGGCCGCCACCAGATCAGCAGGAGGAAGAGCAGCGCGGCCACGCCAAAGGCGATCTCGGGTCGGGCGAGGTATGAGCGCCAGCCCCCGCCGCGTGGCGACGCCGCTGCGGGAAGGCCCGACGAGCCAGTTCGCGAAGAGCACGATCACGCCCAGCCCCAGAAGCGTCAGACCGCCGTCGCGAAGCTGTGACGTCAGGATGTCCCACGCGTCGTTCGCGGCCGGCTTCACCGAGTCGGCCTTGACGAGCGAGTCGACGAGATACGTGCCGCCGACCGAGCGGACGATCAGGACCACGAGGCCGGCCAGGATGGAACCGAACGCGATCATCCTCAGGATCGAGCGGCGGCGGCCTCGCGCCAGCCAGAAGGCGACGGCCCACAGCGCCAGAGGAACGAGCCAGAGCCACATGCCGAGCACCTTCAGCAGCTGGGTCAGGTCCTGCGCCGTCTCCAGCTGATCCGCCTTCATGATCTCGACCCGGCCGGCGTCGGGCCCGAGCCGCTGGGCGACGTTGCCGACGATTGCCACCTGGTCGCCGAGCTGGATCACGAGCGGCCGCAGGTCGAGGATCACCGCACCGTTCTCGGTGCTGACCCCGCGAACGTCGTCGTCGAGGACTCTCAGCAGCTGTTGATGCGCGCGCGTGATCGAGTTCACCCACAGCTGCTGGACGCGCGGGCGCTCCAGCAGTCGCACGGCGGCTCGGTCGGAGAACTCGCGGAGGCCCGCCGCCGCCGGCCCTGCAAGGCCCTTGGTCTCCGGCGGCAGCCGCTGCTCCAGCTCCTTGGTCACGTCGACGTTCGTGTACAGCGCGTCGACCAGCGAGGCGGCCACCTGCTCGCGTACCTGGTCGTCCTGGATGAGCTCGCCCGCGGTGTTGCTCACCGTCTCCGTGTCCAGCCCCTGGAAGCGGATGTAGCCCGCGAGCAGGCTGAGGAAGACGAAGAGGACCCCGAGGACGACCAGGATCCGTGCGGCGATCATTCGCACGCGGCCTTTATCGCAGGCCGCGGTCCGCTTTCAATCACACCAACGGGGTGAAAAGGTCGAACAATGCAAATCGGCTAGCTCGGGGAAAATCCTCTACGTCGGCCATGCGACCGTCCTGATCGAGCTCGACGGCGTCCGTCTGCTGACCGACCCCGTGCTGCGCACCCGCATCGGGCACCTGTGGCGGCGGGTGCCCCTCGACCTCACGGAGGTGGGGGCAGGTGTGGATGCGGTGCTCCTCTCGCACGTCCATTACGACCATCTCGACCGCCCGTCGCTGCGCCAGCTGGGCACGGAGGTGACGCTCGTCGTCCCCCGGAGCGCCGGCCGCGCCCTGCGCGGCTTCTCGGACGTGCGCGAGGTCGACGTGGGCGACGAGATCAAGTTCGGCGACGTGACCGTCCACGCCACCCCGGCCGAGCACCGCAGCGCCAGGCTCGCGCTGAGGACGGCGCCGTCGCTCGGCTTCGTCGTCTCGGGGTCGCGCCGGATCTACTTCGCCGGCGACACCGACCTGTTCGAGGGGATGAACGCGCTCGCCGGCTCGCTCGATGTCGCGCTGCTGCCCGTCGCCGGCTGGGGGCCCAAGGTCGGCCCGGGCCACCTCGATCCGCTGCGCGCGGCACAGGCGCTGCGCATGCTCCGCCCGCGCATCGCGGTGCCGATCCATTGGGGCACGCTGACCCTGCCGACCAAGCGCGCGTCGGCCGAGCCGCCTGAAGAGTTCCGCCGCCACGCGGCCGAGCTCGCACCCGGGGTAGAAGTCCGAATCCTCGAGCCCGGCGAGGCCCTCGCGCTCACCTGAGCGTTTCACACGAAGTAAACATTTGCGCCCGCAAGTCTTTGCGCTTACGGTTCCGGTGGGGTCAGGACGGAGGAAGCGTTGTCGCCGCAGGGCGTCCAAAGCCGATCGGGCAGAAAAGCCTCGGCCCGGTCGGGCCAGCAAGCTGCGTTCGAAGTGCTGCGATCGAAGCTGGACGTCCCGCAGCCCCGGGCGGGCATCGTCGAGCGGACCGGCGTCGTGGAGCGCCTGTCGCGCGGAACGCAGCGGGCGCTTCGTCAGCGTCGTCGCCCCTCCCGGCTACGGCAAGACGACCGCGCTCGGCCAGTGGGCCGCCGCAGACGGACGCCGATTTGCGTGGGTCTCGCTCGACCATCGCGACAACGACCCCGTCGTTTTGCTCACGTACGTTGCGGAGGCCCTGAACGCCGACGGCGAGATCAAGCCCGCCGTCTTCAAGGCAATCAGAGGGGCGGGCGACTCGCTGTGGGCGCGCGGCCTTCCTCGCCTGGGCGCGGCGCTCGCCTCCTGCAAGGAGCCGGTCGTCATCGTCCTCGACGACGTGCACGAGCTGGCCAACAACGAGTGCCTCGACGCGCTCACCGCGCTGATGCTGCACGTCCAGGCGGGCTCGACACTCGTGCTCTCCGGGCGGTCGAGGCGCGCCTCGGGCTCCCGAGGCTCCGCGCCGACGGGGAGCTGCTCGAGCTCGGCCCCGCAGGGCTGGCGCTGAACGACGCCGAGGCGGAGGCGCTGCTCCACGGCGCCGGCGTCGACGTCAGCGAGCAGGAGGCGAAGAGCCTCAACGAGCACGCCGAGGGCTGGGCCGCGGGTCTCTACCTCGCCGCCCTGGCGCTCGGTGGGGATACGACCGCGCTCGCAGGGTTCGGCGGCGACGATCGCTTCGTCACCGACTACCTCCGCTCCGAGCACCTCGCCAGGCTTGATTCCGACGAGATCGAGTTCCTGAGCAGGACGTCCGTGCTCGACCGGATGAGCGGCCCGCTGTGCGACGCGGTCCTCGAGCGCAGCGACTCCGCGCTGCGGCTCGAGGCGATCGCGGCGGACAACCTGTTCGTCATTCCGCTCGACCACAAGCGCGTGTGGTTCCGCTACCACCACCTCTTCAAGGAGATGCTCGCCGGCGAGCTGCGGCGGCGCGAGCCGGAGCTCGTGGCCGGACTGAACCGGCGTGCGGCCACCTGGTGCGAGGCGAACGGCGACCCGGAGGCGGCGATTGAGTACTGGGCCGCGGCCATGGAGTTCGACGAGGTCGCGCGCCTGCTCACGTCGCTCGCATTTCCTCTGTACCGCACGGGCCGGGTCACGACCCTCGAGCGCTGGCTCGAGCTCTTCGACGACGACCGGCTGCTCGACGCGCACCCGGCGGTGGCGGTCGTCGGCACCTGGATCCACGCACTGAGAGGGCGCCCCGAGACGGCCGAGCGGTGGGCGGTTGCCGTGCAGTCGTCGTCCTCGACGACTCCGATGCCGGACGGCAGCCCGCGCGAGGCGTGGGCGGCGACGGTGCAGGCGCTGATGTGCCGTCGCGGCATCGAGCAGATGGGCAGGGACGCCGAGCGCGCCGTCATGGAGCTCGGTGACGACAGCCCCTGGATGCCGATCTCGTTGGTGCTGCAGGGTGTCGCCCTCCTGCTCGCAGGCGACGCGGCCGCGGCCGAGCCGGCGCTCGCGCGAGCCGCCGAGGCCGCCGACGCGCTCGGCGGCATCTACGCCGGCGTCGTGGCGCACTGCGAGCTCGCCCTGCTCGCACTCGCGCGCGACGACCTCGAGGCGGCCGACGAGAGCGTCCGCGTGGCGAACGCCCTCGTCGAGGACGCGCGGTCGCCCGACTACGTCGTGACCGGGCTCCTGCTGGCGGCCACGGCGCGGCTCGCGATCGCTCGTGGCCAGGGAGCGCAGGCACGTCAGACGCTCGTGGCCGCACAGCGGGTCCGTCCCCAGTTGACGCACGCGATTTCGTGGTTCGCGGTCCAGACGCAGCTCGAGCTCGCCAAGGCTCACCTCGCGCTCGCGGACGGCAGAGGCGCGGCGACCCTCTACCACGAGGCCGACGAGATCCTCCGCCGGCGACCCCGGCTCGGCACCCTCGCCGACGAGGCCGAGCAGATCCGTGCTCAGCTGACGACCGCGGCCGACCAGGCATCGGGCTGGGCCTCGACCCTCACCGCCGCGGAACTGCGCCTGCTGCCGCTGCTCACGACGCACCTCTCGTTCCGCGAGATCGCCGAGCGGCTGTTCGTCTCTCGCAACACCGTCAAGACGCAGGCGATCTCGGTGTACCGCAAGCTCGACGCCTCGAGCAGGAGCGAAGCGATCGAGCGCGCGATCGAGCTCGGCCTCGTCGACGCGTCCCCCGCCGCCCGCAGCGCCTGATTTCATCCGCTCGGGGTGATGCACCGCGGCGAGCGGTCGTCGTCCAATGAAGCAGGACGCTCCGTGGACGACTACAAGGTCACGCTTCGGAAGCTGGCGGTGCGCGACGATCGCTTCGTCGGCTCGTTGCTTTCCGAGGAGCGCACCAACATCGAGCTGTCCGGGATCGACCCGAAGTCGCACGCGCTGGCGAGGATCGCCGCGCTCATCGCAATGGACGCAGCGCCGCCTTCGTACATGAGCGCCGTCGAGGCCGGCCTGGACGCCGGCGCATCGTACGAGGAGATCGTCGGAACGCTGATCGCCGTGCTGCCGATCGTCGGCGCGGCACGCGTGGTCTCCGCGGCGCCGAACCTCGGGCTCGCCCTCGGCTACGACGTCTCCGCCGCGCTCGAGCTCGTCGAGGGCAACCAGAAGCGGTAGCCCGATGCCGAGGGGGGTCGGCGGCAACGTCGAGGGGGAAGGCCCAGAAGAACCAAGGCCGCCGAGCCTGCTCGACGCGATCCTCCCGGTCGTCGTCCTGATCGCGTTGATCGCGCTCACGATCGCGCTCTTCGGCGTCAGCGCGACCGACGGTCCGCTACAGGTCGCACTGCTGCTCAGCGCCGCGTTCGCCAGCCTGATCGCTTTCAAGAACGGCTACACGGCGGCCGCCATCGCCGACGCTGCAGTCGGCGGCGTCACGACGGCGATGGGTGCGATCTTCATCCTGCTGGCCGTCGGTGCGCTGATCGGCACCTGGAACATGGCCGGGACGATCCCGACGGTCGTCGACTACGGCGTCCGGGTGCTCAACCCCAACGTGTTCTTCCTGGCGACCGCTGTCATCTGCGCACTTGTCGGGATGGTCACCGGCAGCTCGTGGACGACCGCGGGCACGCTCGGGGTCGCGTTCGTCGGGATGGCGAAGGTGATGGGCCTCTCCGAAGAGGCCGCTGCGGGCGCCGTCATCTGCGGCGCCTACTTCGGCGACAAGATGACGCCGCTGTCCGAGACCACGATCCTGGTCCCGAACCTGGTGGGCGGCGGCCTCACCGTCGGCGCAGCACATCCGCAACATGTTCTGGACCGCCGGTCCAGCGCTCGGGATCAGCCTCGTCCTCTTCCTCTTCATCGGACTGAACGCGGAGCCCGAGGGACAGGTCAGCACGGACGCGGCGCTCGACATCCTGGAGAGCGCCTTCAACATCTCGGTGCTCAACCTGCTGCCGCTGGCGCTGCTCGTCGTGTTCACGGTCAAGAAGGTGCCGCCTTTCCTGGCCATCCTCGGATCCGCCCTGTTCGCCGGCATCCTCGCGTGCTTCACGCAGTGGTCTGCGGTCAAGGCCTTCGTGGACGAGCCCGACCTGAACCCGGTCGCCACCGGGATCAAGGCCATCTACGCCTCCATGGCGACCGGCTTCGTGAGCGCGACCGGGAACCCGGCCGTCGACCAGCTCTTCTCCCGGGGCGGGATGGCAAGCCTGCTGACGACCGTGTGGCTCGTGCTCGCCGCCCTCTCGTTCGCCGCGATCCTCGAGCACGCCGGCTTCCTCGAGCGGCTTCTGCTGCCGATCGTCAACCGCGCGCGTTCGCGCGGAAAACTGATCCTCTCGGTCAACACCAGCGGTGTCGGCCTCAACGTCATCGCCGGCGACCAGTACGTCGCCGTCGTCCTGCCGTCCCGCATGTTCCGAGGTGAGTTCGAGCGGCGCGGGCTCGCGCCGCAGGTGCTCTCGCGCGCCGTCGAGGACTCCGGCACGGTGACGTCCGTGCTGGTGCCGTGGAACACGTGCGGCGCGTACATCTCGGGCGTGCTCGGCGTGTCGACGGCCTCGTATCTCCCCTACTGCTTCTTCAATCTGCTCAGCCCGGTCCTCGACGTCGTCTACGGGTTCATCGGGTTCAAGGTTCCGACGAGGGAGGCGGCGCACGGCGAGGAAATGGCCGGGGTCCGCGACATGACGCCAGGGAGGCCCGGATGAGTGATCAAGCCATGGTTCCGGCGCGAACCGGAGCAGAAGAGCCGCTTCACGCTGCCGTCCGCGTACACGATCCTGTTCGCGCTGATCGTGCTCGCGGCGATCGCGACCTGGGTCGTCCCCGCAGGCACCTACAACCTGAACGCCGACGGCGAGCCGATCCCGGGCACCTACCACGAGGTGGATGCGAAGCCTTCGCGGATCCTCGTCGACTCGCTGACGGCGCCGATCAACGGCCTCTACGGCATCGAGGACCCGGCCGGGAACATCAACTACTACAACTCGGGGACGCTCTTCGGCGCGATCGACATCGCGCTCTTCATCCTCGTCATCGGCGGCTTCCTCGGCGTGACGATGAAGACGGGGGCCATCCAGGCCGGCATCGCCGGGCTCGTCCAGCGAATGCAGGGCAAGGAGCGCCTGATGATCCCGGTGCTCATGAGCGTCTTCGCGCTCGGAGGGACGAGCTTCGGCATGGCGGAGGAGAGCCTGGCCTTCTACGCGCTCATCATCACGGTCCTGATCGCCGCGGGCTACGACGCTCTCACAGGTGCGGCGATCGTCCTGCTCGGTTGCGGCATCGGTGTGATGGGATCGACGGTCAACCCGTTCGCGACCGGGATCGCATCAGGGATCGCCGGCGTCTCGATCAGCGACGGGCTGATCGGCCGGCTCGTCATCCTCATCGCCGGCCTCGCGATCGGCATCTTCTTCGTGCTGCGCTACGCCGATCGCGTCCGCAAGCGACCCGTCCAAGTCGGTCGTGTACGAGCTGAAGGCCGAGAACGAGGCGCGCTTCCGGGCAGAGAGCGAGGGCGGCGAGATCGAGCTGACCGGCACCCACAAGCTCGTCCTGGTGGTCTTCGCGCTCGCGTTCGTCGTGATGATCTACGGCGTCATTCCCTGGGAGGACCTGGGGATCCCGCTGCCGACGTGGTGGTGGTGGTTCCCCGAGATGACCGCTTCCTTCCTGTTGTTCTCGGTCATCATCGGGTTGATCGGGCGGATGCGGGAAGGCGAGCTGACCGCCACCTTCGTCGACGGTGCCCGCGACCTGCTCGGCGTGGCGCTGATCATCGGCATCGCCCGCGGCATCACCGTGATCATGAACAACGGCCAGATCACCGACACGGTCCTCCACTGGGTCGAGCGCGCCCTGGGCGACACGGGCGAGGCCGTCTTCGCGATCGTGATGTTCGGCCTCTTCCTCCCGCTGTCATTCCTGATCCCCTCGTCCTCGGGGCTCGCGACCCTGGCCATGCCGATCACCGCCCCTCTAGCCGGGTTCGTGGACGTGCCCGAGTCGCTCGTCGTGACCGCCTACCAGAGCGCCTCGGGCCTGATGAACCTGTTCATCCCGACGTCGGCCGTCGTGATGGGCGGCCTCGCGATCGCCCGTGTCCCCTACGGCACGTTTCTGCGCTGGGTCTGGCCGCTGCTCGCCGCGCTGACGATCCTCTGCGTCGTCGTGCTCGGCGCCGCAGCCGTGGTGTCTTGAACGAAGGAGGACCGAGATGAGAGACAGTATTCGCTGGCTGATCGTGCTCGTTCTCGCGCTCGTCGTCATCGGCCTCATCGCGTACGGCCGCGGCCCGAAGCATCACCACGGTGACGACGTCGGCGCACTGGGCGTGAACGCCACGTCCGCCGTGAGTTGGGGGGTTGGAGGGTAATGTCGCAGGACAGGGACTGCGAAAGGGGAACGCCATGACCACCGCCGCTCCGACGACTGAACTGGGCGCCAACTCGGAGGTAGGAACGCTCCGCACCGTGATGGTGCACCGGCCGGATCTCGCGCACGAGCGGCTGACGCCCACGAACTGCCACGACCTCCTCTTCGACGACGTGATCTGGGTCCGGAGAGCGCGGCAAGAGCACGACGCTTTCGTCGACCTGATGCGCGAGCGCGGCGTCGAGGTGCTGCTGTTCCACGACCTCCTGGCCGAGACGCTTGCCGACCCGGAGGCGCGTGAGTGGGTGCTGACCCGCAGGCTCCGGCCGGAGGAGGTCACCGCGATCTTCTCGCGCGAGCTGATCGCCTGGATGAGCGAGATGCCGGCCGCCGAGCTTGCGACCAAGCTCACCGGAGGCGTGATCCTGAGCGAATTGCCGGCGGAGATCGTGACGGCCGTCGGCCGGGCTCTGGCACCGACCGACTTCGTGCTGCCGCCGCTGCCGAACCAGCTGTTCACGCGCGACACGAGCGCCTGGATCTACGGCGGCGTCTCGATCAACGCGATGTACTGGCCGGCGCGGCAGAACGAGACGCTGAACGTCGAGGCGATCTACCGCTTTCACCCCCGCTTCCGCGACGCCGGCTTTCCGATCTGGTTCGGCGGCGTCGACCACGACTGGGGCACCGCGTCCCTCGAGGGCGGCGACATCATGCCGGTCGGCGACGGCGTCGTTCTCGTCGGTCTCGGCGAGCGCAGCAACGCCAAGGCCGTGAGCATCCTGGCCCGGAACCTCTTCGAAGCGGGCGCGGCCCGGCTCGTGATCGGCGCCCGGATGCCACGCGAACGGGCGGCGATGCACCTGGACACCGTCTTCACCTTCTGCGACCGAGACGTCGCGACGCTCTACGAGCCCGTCGTCGACCAGATCCTGCCCGTCCTCTTCCGGCCCGGCGGCGAGGAGGGCGTCACCGGGGAGCTCTCCGAGCGCCCGTTCCTCGACGAGGTCCGCGAGGCGCTCGGCCTCACCGAGCTCAAGCTGGTGGCGACCGCAGGCGACGAGTTCGAGGCCGAGCGGACGCAGTGGGACGACGGGAACAACGTCGTCGCGCTCTCGCCGGGAGCCGTGGTCGCCTACGAGCGCAACGAGGCCACGAACGCGACGGCTCGCGAAGGCCGGTGTGGAGGTGCTCGCGATCACCGGCTCCGAGCTGGGGCGAGGACGCGGCGGCGGCCACTGCATGACCTGTCCAATCGTCCGCGACGCATGAGGAGAGGAGCGAAGCCATGAGCACCATGACCGACCTGCGCGGCAGGCATCTGCTGAAGCTCGCCGACTTCAGTCCCGAGGAGATCATCTACTTGATCGATCTCTCAGCCGAGCTGAAGGCCGCCAAGCAGGAAGGGCGCGAGGAGCAGAAGCTCGTCGGCAAGGAGATCGCGCTGATCTTCGAGAAGGACTCGACGAGGACACGCTGCGCCTTCGAGGTCGCCGCCTACGACCAGGGCGCGCACGTCACCTTCATCGGGCCGTCCGGCTCGCACATGGGCCACAAGGAGACCGTGAAGGACACGGCCCGGGTCCTCGGCCGCATGTACGACGCGATCGAGTACCGCGGCTTCGGCCAGGAGACGGCGGAGGAGCTCGCCCGTTGGGCCGGCGTCCCGATCTACAACGGGCTCACCGACGAGTGGCACCCGACCCAGATCCTGGCCGACTTCCTCACCTTCCAGGAGCACATCGCGAAGCCGCTCGGCGAGGTCGTCTTCTGCTACCTCGGCGACGCACGCTTCAACATGGCCGACTCGTACCTCGTCGGCGGCGCGAAGCTCGGGATGGACGTCCGCATCGCCAGCCCGAAGTCTCTCTGGCCGCGTGACGAGATCGTCGAGCTCGCGAACTCGGTCGCGGCCGAGACGGGCGCGCAGATCACGATCACGGAGGACGTCGCCGAGGCGGTCAAGGGCTGCGACGTCCTGCTCACCGACGTCTGGGTCTCGATGGGCGAGCCGGACGAGGTCTGGAAGGAGCGGATCGAGCTGCTCATGCCGTACCAGGTCAACGTCGAGACGATGCAGGCGACCGGGAATCCCGACGTGAAGTTCATGCACTGCCTGCCCGCGTTCCACAACACCGAGACGGAGGTCGGCAAGGAGATCTTCGAGAAGTTCGGGCTGGAGGCGCTCGAAGTCACCGAGGAGGTCTTCGAGTCGCCGGCGTCGCTCGTCTTCGACGAGGCCGAGAACCGACTGCACACGATCAAGGCCGTCATGGTCGCGACGCTCGGGAGCTGACGGTGCGCGTCGTCGTCGCGCTGGGCGGGAACGCGCTGCTCCGGCGCGGAGAGCCGCTGACGGCCGAGAACCAGCGCGCGAACGCGCGCGTGGCCTGCAAGGCCCTGGCGCCGGTCGCGCTCGAGCACGACCTGGTGATCTCGCACGGTAACGGGCCGCAGGTCGGGCTGCTCGCGCTGCAGGGCTCCGCCTACACGGAGGTCGAGCCGTACCCGCTCGACCTGCTGGGCGCCCAGACCGAAGGCATGATCGGCTACCTGATTCAGCAGGAGCTCGGGAACGAGCTGCCGTTCGAGAAACGGCTGGCGTCGCTGCTGACGCTGATCGAGGTGGACGGCGACGACCCTGCCTTCGGGAATCCCACCAAGCCGATCGGGCCGATCTACGACCGCGCCGAATCCGAACGCCTGGCCCAGGAGAAAGGGTGGGAGTTCAGGCCCGACGGCGACAGCTTCCGCCGCGTCGTCCCCTCCCCCCTTCCCCGTCGCATCTTCGGCATCGAGCCGGTCGAGTGGCTGCTCGAGAAGCGGCTGCGTCGTCATCTGTGCCGGCGGCGGCGGCATCCCGGTGATGTACACGGACGAGCCTTCCCCTGCGGGTCGGCAGCTCGTCGGGGTCGAGGCGGTCATCGACAAGGACCTCGCGAGCGCGCTGCTCGCCAAGGACCTGGGCGCCGACGCGCTCGCGATCGTCACGGACGTCGACGCCGTCTACGCCGACTGGGGCACGCCGCAACAGCGCGCGATCAGGCGGGCGACGCCGGAAGCCCTCGCCGAGTCGGAGTTCGCTGCGGGCTCGATGGGGCCGAAGGTGCGCGCCGCGTGCTCGTTCGTCGAGGAGACCGGCGGGCTCGCCGCGATCGGCTCGATCTCGCACACACCGGCGCTGCTCCGCGGTGAGGCCGGCACGATCGTCACCCGCGACGCGTCAGGGCTCGAGCTGGAGCAGGTGGCATAGATGGCGGCAACCACGGAGGTCGGAGCGACGCAGGCGGCGAGCCCGGAGACAGCCTGGCATGGCCTCGCGGCGGACGAGACCTGCATGCGGCTCGAGGTCCACCCGCAGACCGGTCTCGACCCGGCTGAGGTCGAGCGCCGACGCGCGCAGTTCGGGCCCAACAAGCTCGACGAGGCCGAGAAGGAGCCGGGCTGGCACGTCTTCCTGCGCCAGTACCGCGACCTCATGCAGATCGTCCTCCTCGGCGCCGCGATCGTCAGCATGGTCGCGCTCCAGGAGTTCAGCACCGGCATCGTCATCATCGGCCTGACCGTGCTGAACGCGGTCCTGGGCGTGAACCAGGAGGGCAAGGCCGCCGAGAGCGTCGCCGCGCTGCAGAAGATGCTTCTGATCAAGGCGCACGTGCGCCGCGGCGGCGACCGGGCGGACATCCCGGCCGAGGAGCTCGTTCCGGGAGACGTCGTCAGCTTCGAGGCGGGCGACAAGGTCCCGGCGGACGGGCGGCTGCTCGTAGCGGCGACGCTGGAGATCGAGGAGTCGGCCCTGACCGGCGAGAGCACGCCGGTCCTGAAGTCGCTCGAGCCGGTAGCCGGCGACCAGGTCCCGCTCGGAGACCGCGTGAACATGGCCTATATGAACTCGACCGTCACGCGCGGGCGGGGCGAGATGGTCGTCACAGCCACCGGCATGAACACCGAGGTGGGCCAGATCTCCGGGATGCTGAGCGGCGTCCAGCAGGAGAAGACTCCGCTCACGCGCCAGCTGGATCAGCTCACCGTCCTGATCACGATCATGGCCGGCGCGGCCCTTGGGCTCGTCATCCTCTTCGGGCTCCTGCGCGGGGACGACTTCGACGAGCTGTTCCTGATCGGGATCAGCCTGGCGATCGCGGCGATCCCCACCGGGCTGCCCGCAGTCGTCACGACCATGCTCTCGCTGGGGACGCAGGCGCTCGCCGCCAAGGGTGCGATCGTCAAGCGGCTGCGCTCGGTCGAGACCCTCGGCGCGACATCCGCGATCTGCTCGGACAAGACCGGCACGCTCACGCTCAACCAGATGACCGCGCGGCAGCTGGTGATCGCCGGCCGCCGCTACTCGATCGAGGGCGAGGGCTACTCCACCGAAGGCCAGATCCTGCGCGTCGCGGGCGAATCGGACACCTCGCTGGAGCCGTTCATGATGGCGATGGCGCTGGCGAACGACGCGGCCGTCCACGACGGCGAGATCGTCGGCGACCCCACGGAGGCGGCCCTCGTCGTGCTCGCCGCGAAGGGCGGGGTCGACATCGCGGAAACCCGAAGCGCCTACCCGCGCCTGGCCGAGGTGCCGTTCGACTCCGAGTACAAGTTCATGGCGACGTTCCACGACGTCGAGGACGGAGGCAAGCAGGTCGTTCGCTGTTTCGTGAAGGGCGCGCCCGACGTCCTGCTCGCACGCTCCTCCCACGCCCGGGACGCGGACGGCTCGGCTCTCCGCCTGGAGGGCGACGCCCGCGATCGCGTCCTGGCCGAGAACGACCGTCTCGCCGGCGAAGGGCTGCGCGTCCTCGCCGTGGCCTCGCGCGACTTCGACCCGGAGACGTTCAAGACCGACGGCGACCTGCTCGCCGAGGTCGAGGGTCTGACCCTGCTCGCCCTCGTGGGCATCGTCGACCCGCCGCGCAAGGAGGCGAGGGACGCCATCGCCCTGTGCAAGAAGGCGGGAATCCAGGTCCGGATGATCACCGGCGACCACGCCACCACTGCTTCCGCGATCGCGGGCCAGCTGGGCATCGAAGGACGCGCGCTCCCCGGCATCGAGTTCGCTGCGCTGAGCGACGCCGAGCTCGACGAGCAGGTCGGCGAGATCGGAGTGGTCGCGCGCGTGGCGCCCGAGGACAAGGTCCGCCTCGTCGACACGCTGAAGCATCGGGGGAACGTCGTCGCGATGACCGGCGACGGCGTCAACGACGCGCCCGCCCTCAAGCGGTCGGACATCGGCGTCGCGATGGGCATCACCGGCACGGAGGTGACGAAGGAAGCCGCCGACATGATCCTCACGGACGACAACTTCGCCACCATCGTCACAGCCGTCGAGGGCGGCCGCGGGATCTACGACAACCTGATGAAGTACGTCCGCATCCAGCTGATCGAGCTGGGCGCGTTCATCCTGCTGTTCGTCGGCGCGGGGATCTTCGACGTCGCGGACGGCGCGCCGCTCACGCCGTTGCAGATCCTCTGGATCAACTTCGCCGTCGACGTCGTGCTCGCGATCGGGCTTGGCTTCGACGCGGCTGTCCCGGGCCTGATGCGACGCAAGCCGCGGGACGCGAGCGCCCCGATCGTCTCACGCGGGCTGGCTATCCGGCTCGGCGCGGTGGCAGTCGTGATGAGCGCGCTCGCGCTCGGCATCGTCGCCTGGGGCGAGGACCGCTACGAGCTCGAGGTCGCGACGACGATGGGCCTGACGACGCTCTCCCTGATGCACATCGTGGGCGCGCTGGAGGTCCGGGAGCTCACCGGGACCATCTTCAGCCGCTACACGATCGCCAACCGGCGCTTCGTGCAGCTGATCGGCGTCGCACTGGTGCTCACGTTCCTCGTCACGGTGCTGGGCGCCCTGAACCGGATCTTCGACACGGTGCCGCTGACGAGCGCGCAGTGGGGGATCTGCCTGCTCGGGCCGCTCGCGCTCCTGGCCGTCTGCGAGCTCGGCAAGCTCGTCGACCGGCAGAGAGGCGGGAGCTCCCGCGTGGCGGCGGTCGCCGAGACGTGACGGTCGCCGTCGCGAACGGCGCGATCCGCGACCAAGCCGAGCGTTTCCTCACCGCCCCGGTGCGGTCTCGGCGACCTGGCGCTTGCGTTCTCCGAGAGCAGTGCAGCATCGGCCGAGGTGCTCGTCGAGGGTGGGAGCTTCTACCCGCGCATGCTCGAGGACATCGCCTCCGGCACGTCCTCGATCCACATCAACCAGTTCGGCTTCCGCCCAGGGGTCGTGGGAGACGCGTTCGCCGAGGCCCTGATCGCGAAGGCGAACGAGGGCGTTGCCGTCCGGCTCGTCGTCGACCGGCAGGGCTCCGACCCCGAGCGAAGCTCGTCGGCGTTCTACGAGCGCCTGACCGGCGCAGGCATTCAGGTCTGCGTCGTGCGCGCCACGAAGCTCCAGGCTCCGTTCGGGCCGCTCGGGAGCGGCGACTCCTCCCGGTGGAACCTGCGCGGCGGTCGGGCACATCGACCACCGCAAGGTGCTGGTCGTCGACGGGCGCGTCGGCTGGGTCGGCGGGGCCGGCATCGAAGACCACTTCCAGGACGGTCGCTTCCACGACCTGTTCGTCCGCGTCGAGGGGCCGGTGGTCGCGCAGCTGCAGCTCGTCTTCGTCGCCGGCTTCCGTTGGCTCGGCGGCGAGCTCTCAGCCGGCGAGCTCGAAGCGCTCTTCCCTCCGCTCCAGGCCGGCCCGGATCCGATACCGGCGACCGTGCTGCACAACGCACCCGGGAAGTACCGGCCGATCACCGAGGCCATCGCGCGGCTGCTGGACGGCGCGCGCGACACCCTCGACGTCGTCAACCCCTACGTCACCGACCGCGGCATGATCCGCCGGATCGAACGGGCTGCCCGCCGCGGCGTCCGCGTCCGCCTCTTCGTCCCCGCGAACGCGAACAACTGGGCCTGCGCCGCCGCGCAGCAGTTCCACCACGCGAAGCTGCTGGACGCCGGCGTCCGGATCCTCGAGTACCCGACGATGCTGCACGCGAAGGCGTTCGTTCGCGACGGCGAGGAGCTGCTCGCGGGCACCTGCAACCTCGAGGCCTGGAGCCTGAAGCGCTTCTTCGAGATCGACCTGCTCCTGCGCTCCGACGGCGTCGCCGCGCAGTTCGACGAGCGCTTCTCCGTGCCGGCCGAGGCGGTCTCGTCGCCCGGTCGGCGGCTCACCGGGGTGAAGGAGCGCGCGCGGGCGGCGCTGTTCGCGGGCATCTCGCCCGTCCTTTGACCGGATCACCCCATCGGGGTGGTGTGATCGGACGAGCGTGATGGTGGACTCCGCAGCGCCGTGGCGGATCGGGGAACAACACTGCGGCGGCTCGGACGGGTCGGGCCGATCCTCGTCCTCGTCGGTGTCGCCGGCTTCCTGCTCGGCGCGTGCGGAGGCGGCGACGGCAGCTCGCTGACCACCGGCACCGGGCAGACGGCCACGCGGACGACACCGACCGCCACGCGGACCGGGACCGGTCCGACGCGGACGCTCAGGCCCGGGACGACTGCCGAGTCGCCGGCTGTCACGACGACCGAGACCGAGCCGCCACCACCGCCACCACCACCGCCACCACCCCCACCGCCGCCGCCTCCTCCCCCGCCGCCGCCACCGTTCACGGTCACGGAGACGCAGACGACGGTGCAAATAACGCCGCCCACCACGACGGAAGCCGGTTCCTCGACGGACGACACGCCGTGGGGCTGGATCGTTCTCGCCGCCGCAGTGGTTGCAGCGGCGCTGACCGGCTTGCTGCTCTGGCGCCGCAGCCGCGGCCGAGCCGCCTCCTGGTCGAACCAGTTGGCGGACCTCTCCCGCCGCAGCCTCGTGACGCTCGACGACGTCCTCGCCGAGGGCTCCGTCGTGACGGGTCAGGTGCAGGCGCTCACGGCCGAGGCGCAGTCGCTCGAGTCCCGCGCGCCAGACGAGGAGTCCGGCGCCTCGGCTGCCCGGCTGCGAGCGCGGCTCGACGAGCTCGCGGCCACGCTCGAGGCCGATCGAGCACTCCGACTCGCCTCACCGCCGCCGAGCCCGGAGCAGCTCACCTACTCGTCGGCTCTGATTCGGCAGCAGGCGGAGCAGCTGCAGGGCGTACTCCGGCCGCGGAGCCCCGGCCAACCTCCTGCCTGAGCACTCCCGGTCATCGCAGGAAATCTCGCCCCTGCGCAGAACCCGCGATCGGCAGGAGAAACAGCCATGACCAGGGAGGAACGATGACCACGATGAACATGATGTTCCAGGAGCGCGAGCTCGTCGAGGAAACGGCCGACCGCTGGTGGCTCTTCCTCCTCACCGGGATCGGTTGGCTGATCTTCTCGCTGCTCGTGTTCCAGTGGGACTACACGACCGTGTACGCGATCTCGTTCCTCTTCGGAGCCGTCGCGCTCTTCGCGGGAGTGAACGAGTTCTTCCAGATCACGGTCTCGACGACCGGCTGGAAGATCGTCCACGGGATCCTGGGCGTGCTCTTCGTCATCGCCGCGGCCTGGGCCTTCGTGCACCCGCACAACGCCTTCGCGACCATCTCGGCGCTGATCGGCTTCTTCTTCCTGTTCAAGGGGATCTTCGACGTGACGGCCGCATTCGCGACCAAACCGGTGTTCGAGCTCTGGTGGATCCAGCTCATCGTCGGCGTCATCGAGATCCTGCTGGCCTTCTGGGTGGCCGGCAGCTTCAAGGACAAGACGATCCTGCTCGTCGCCTACGTCGGGAATCATGGCGCTGTCGCGCGGGATCACGGAGCTCATCTTCGCGTTCAAGCTCAGAGGCTTGAAGCGACTGGTCGCCTAGCGCGCGAACGCTTTGCCATTCACCACGGCGGACTTCGCGAGCAGGATGGAGCGCGCCGTCGCTCAGGCGCGCGAGGCCGGGCTCACCGGCGTGCTGCGGTGGGCAGCGCCTGCTCGCTGATCATCTTCCTGCTCGTCGGCATAGCGGCCTACAAGCTCCGCTCGGAGACCGGCTCGGCCGCGCCGATCGTGCTGCTCGGCATCGCAGCGACGATCACGGTCCTCGTCTTCTTCGGAATCGACACCCTCCGGAACGCCCCCGAGACGTTCTCGGCGATCATCGGCATCGCCCTGCTGGCCGTGATCCTCGATCTCGTCTGGAAGCGCGTGCGTACGACGCCGCCAGTGCCCGCTCCGCAGACCCCGTCGGCCTGAGCGCGACCACGAGCAAGTGATCCCCGGGCTAGGATCGCGACATGGCCTTGGCGGGCGACCCTGAGCGCGAACGGACTGTCGCCTCCCTGAGGCGCCACTTCGTCGAAGGACGACTCTCGGTCGAGGACCTGGGGACACGGGCCGAGCTCGCCCTCGGCGCGAGCTCGCGCGCCGAGCTGCGCGAAGCGCTCCGTGACCTGCAGCCGCCCTGGCAAGACGGCGTCGATCGAATCGCCTCGACCGCTCGGCGAGGGATGCGCCTCGCCGCTCTCGTTCTCCTGGCGGGCGCATGGGCGGTCCTCACCCTCGCGCTCGCGATCGCCTTCGCGGTCACGCTCGCCGTCGCCGGATCGTCGCTCTCTGTCGTGGCGGGCTTCGCGCTCGTCTGGTTCGCCGCGAGCTTCATGCTCTGGCGGCCCTGGTTCCGCTAGCAGAGAATCGCGTCGATGAAGACCGCTCAAGCTGCACCGTCGGCTGCCGCGGCCGGCGCGAGTCTCGTGCTCCTTACTCTCGCATCCGGCCAGTTCCTGATGACGCTGGACAGCTCGGTGATGAACGTCTCGATCGCGACGGTCGCGAAGGACGTCGACACGACAGTGACCGGCATCCAGGGCGCGATCACGGCGTACACGCTCGTGATGGCGGCGCTGATGATCACCGGCGCGAAGATCGGCGGGCTGATCGGGCGGAAGCGCGCCTTCGCGATCGGCTGCGTGATCTACGGCTGCGGCTCGTTCACGACGGCGCTCGCGCCGAGCCTGCCGGTGCTGCTGATCGGGTGGTCGTTCCTCGAGGGAGTGGGCGCAGCGCTGATCCTGCCCGCCATCGTCGCGCTCGTGGCGGGGAACTTCGCGATCGAGCGCCGCCCAGCGGCCTACGGCCTCGTCGCGGCGGCCGGTGCGATTGCGGTCGCGGTCGGCCCGCTGATCGGCGGCTTCTTCACGACCTACTTCTCGTGGCGGTGGGTCTTCGCGGGCGAGGTGCTGGTCGTGCTCGTGATCCTCCTGCTCACACGCCGGATCGCCGACGCGCCGGTCGGGGAGCGACCGCGCCTCGACGTCGTCGGCACGGTGCTCTCCGCAGCGGGGCTGGGGATGCTCGTGTTCGGAGTGCTCCGCTCGAGCGAGTGGGGCTGGATCCACCCCAAGGCCGACGGGCCCTCGTGGGCCGGGCTCTCGCCGACGATCTGGCTGATCATGGGCGGCCTGTTCGTGATCTGGCTCTTCTCGCGCTGGGAGGTTCGCCGGGTCTCGCGCGGCGAGGAACCGCTCGTCCGGCCGGGTCTGCTGAAGAACCAGCAGCTGAGCGGCGGGCTCTGATGTTCTTCTTCCAGTACCTCGTGCAGGCGGGCCTCTTCTTCGTGGTGCCGCTCTTCCTCTCGGTGTGCCTCGGCCTGACGGCTCTGGAGACGGGCGCACGCCTCCTCCCGCTCTCGATCACGCTGCTGCTCGCAGCGGTCGGGATCCCGCGCCTGTTCCCCGACATCTCGCCGCGACTCGTGGTTCGCGCCGGCCTCTTCTGTCTGCTGGCCGGCACCGTCGTCCTGCTGGCGGCGCTCGACGAGAACTCGGGGCCGGAGGTCGTGTTCGTCCCGATGCTCCTGGTCGGCCTCGGCATCGGCGCGCTCGCCTCGCAGCTCGGAGCGGTAACCGTCTCGGCGGTTCCCGACGACCAGAGCCCGGAGGTCGGCGGCGTCCAGAACACGATGACGAACCTCGGCGCGTCCCTGGGCACGGCGCTCGCCGGCTCGGTCATGATCGCCGCCGTCGCGTCGTCGTTCCTGGCCAACATCCAGCAGAGCGACGCGATCCCGGCGCGGGCCAAGTCCGAGGCGCAGGTCGAGCTCGCGGGCGGGGTCGCGTTCGTCTCGGACGCCGACCTCGAGGCGGCCCTCGACGAGGCCGGAGCGAGCAACCGAACGACCGATGCGGCGCTCGACGCCTACCAAGGCGCCCGCGTCGACGGCCTCCGGACGGCGCTCGCGATTCTCGCCCTGGCGACGATCGGAGCGCTCTTCTTCGCCCAGCGCATCCCGACCGTCCAGCCGGGCAAGACCTAGCCGTTTCGTAGCAGGCGGATGACCGCTAGGCGTGTCGCTCTCGATTTTCGGGCCTGGAAGCTTGGCGGGGACGAGCGCGGTGCGACATCATCACGAACTCTGAAGGCGACCGGGGGGTGCGACGATGAAACATGCGAAGTTGTTTCGGCTCGGCGGCTACGCCGCAGGGGTGATCCTGATCGCCTTCGGCATCGGGACGATCGCGATCGGATTCGTCGGGAAGAGCACGGTGGAGGACGAGCTCTCGCAGGAGAAGATCGTCGGCTCGCCGGACATGAGCCCGGAAGGGATCGCTCCCGGGATCGAGGAGGCGAAGCTGGAGGTGGATGCGCCCGACTGCGACGTCGCGGAGGAGCCGATCACGACGGGATCCGAGGCTCGCTGCTTCGCGCAGTACATGCGGATCCACGCGCTCGAATCCTCCAACGGGCTCACCTACGCCGAGATGGGACGGTACGCGTCCACCTCCGATCCAACCAATCCTGCCGGCACGAACGACGAGGCTGCCGCGGCGAAGGATGAGGCCGGGAAGCCGGTCTCGAACGGTGCCCGCAATCTCTGGGTGACCGAGACCGCCTTGTCGACCGCACTCAACATGTCCTACCTGGCGACCGGAGTCTCGATCTTCAGCATCGTCGTCGGGGTCGCGCTGATCCTCGCCGGCGTCGGCTTCCTGCTCCTCGCAGCCGCCGTCTTCCGGGGAGCAAGCCGAGAAGCGAAGCCTGCGTAGCCCCGAAGGCGATGAACCAGGCTCAATCATCCGCTAGGGGTGATGCGTGCTTGGCTTGAGCGGCCGATCATCGGCGTCGCCCGATGTTCCTGCTGCTGGCCCTCGTGCTCCTGATCTTCGTGCCCTGGCCGTGGAGCCTCCTGGCCGCGCTGCTCAGCTGCTTCGCGTTCGTGGGCGAGGTCGCGTTCTGGCAGCGCCGCATCCGAGGCCGCAAGGTCCGGACCGGCGTCGAGAACCTCGTCGGCTCTGTGGGCGAGGTGACGGAGCCGCTTACCCCCACGGGGCAGATTCGCGTCCTCGGCGAGCTCTGGCAGGCGCGCGCGCCGACCGAGTTGCCGAGTGGCACACCCGTCCGCGTCCTGAAGGTCCAGGGTCTGATGCTGGAGGTCGAGGCGACCGAACGCTCTTCGTCCGGATGACCCCCGCGGTTCCGTTCTGCCAGAGCCCTCGTTTCATGCGATCGGCATGACGAGAAACGGCAGGCGCAGGCTCATACTCCGCAGCGTCCCCAGAATGAACGTCGAACGAAAGGAAGCACCATGGCTGAATCGACCACTGAGACCCCGGTCCTCGACCTGATCGCAAGCATGACCGCGGATTCGGTCGAGGCGTCGAGTCTGGATCCGGAGACACTCATGCTCGTTCGGATCGCTGCGCTTGCCGCAGTCGATGCCCCGACTGTCTCGTATCTGCTGAACCTCGGCGCGGCCGGCGAGGTCGGCATCGACGCCGAGCAGGTCCGCGGTGTCCTCGCCGGGATCGCACCGATCATCGGCACGGCCCGGATCGCCTCCGCGACAGGCAAGATCGTCGATGCGATCGAGGTCGCGATCGAGGTCGCAGAGCTCGAGGAAGAGCAGGGCGAGGGGTAACCGGCGCCGATCGGCACGTAGCACTGCGCTTCGGCGGCTCAGCCGGCGACTGACGCACCGGTGTCGAGCATCGCGCCGCCGATGCCCTGGCGGTCCGCCTCGCCGGCGCGATCGAGGTCGGGCGAGCCGCCGAACACCCGCTCGACCTCGGCCTCGAGGCGGGCGAGCTCGTCCTCGACTGCGCGTCGGTGCTCGGGCCGGACCGACCCGTGCAGCTCCTCCAGCAGGGCGCGGAGCCGACGGACGACCTGGACGGAGGAGGCGCCGTACTGGCGAATCTCCGTCACGCCGAGCGACAGGAAGTCGTGCCAAGCCCGGGTGGGAACGAGCACGCGTCCCGGGGCACCGGCCTCGCGTCGCTTCGGCTCGAGCTCGGCAGAACCGATCAGGCGCAACGTGTCGCCCAGGTGGTTGAGCACCTGGACGGCGGTGGTCGGATCGTTGACCGCAGGTGAAAGCGCCCGGATCGCGATGTCGACCATGATCCGCAGTGCGAACGCGGGGTCCTGCTCGATCGTGCGCTCGTCGCCGAGCGCGACCATGCCGCGCAGCCGACCTTCGGAGGAACGGGTTGCCTCGTCGCCGCCGTAGACGCTGATGACCGGGGCGCCCTCGGGGACGAAGTCGCCGACGACGTGCTCGAGCACCACGGTGCAGCCGTGGGCACGCGCGAACCGCACGAGGCCGCGCGCCGTGGATCGCCTGGATCGAGCCGGCTCGCGCAGTTCGCAGCACGGCCGTCGGCTCTTCATCGCTTTCGAACCGCTCGAGGACGAGCTCCGGAGCATCGGCCCGCGCAGAGTCGCGGATCAGGGACTCGAACGTGCGCCGCCCGGCGTGGGCCACGAGCGCGGCGACGGCCACAGGCCGGAGTCGGTGGATGAAGCGGTCGAGGAAGAACAGGAAGAGGAACAGGTCGACCGCCATCAGGGCCCCGGTCGTCGTGATGCCGAGGTTCGGGACCGAGCCTTCCTCGACGCCCGCCAGCAGGGTGAACGAGAACGTGAAGGTCCCGACCAGCAGCGCGAGCAGGACGTGGAGCACGCGATCGCGGTACCAGAGGCGCATGTAGCGCGCGGAGAAGGTGCCCGTCGCCATCTGCACGACGAGCACGCTGACGGTGACGACGAAGCCGGTGAGCGCCGCCGTCGAGCCGACGATCGCCGAGAGGACGGTGCTCGCCGTCGACGCCGAGTACTGCAGCGACTCCGGCACGTCGACCCTGCGGCCGATCGGCGCCTCGAGCAGCCCCAGTACGGCTCCGGCGATGCCGCCCAGCAACGGGAGGAACCAGAGGCTCCCCCGCAGGTACTGGCGCGTCTGGAAGACGAGGCGCCACACGGATCCATTGGACCGTGCCGAAAAGGCGCCGACATCATCCGGTCCGGATGAACGCTCAAATCATCCTTCCGGGATGACGATCCGCGGCGGTCGCCGCACTAGGCTCGGCCGACAGAACCCCCGGGAGGTGGGAGATGACAAGTGGAACCGGCACCGCGACGCCGGAACGCGCGCTCGCGACCACGTCGCAGGAAACGACACCCCAACCCGCCGACGTCCTGGTCGTGTTCGGGATCACCGGCGACCTGGCGAAGGTGATGACCTTTCACTCGCTCTACCGACTCGAGGCGCGCGGGCTCCTCGACTGTCCGATCGTGGGCGTCGCCGTCGACGACTGGACCGACGACCAGCTGAAGGATCGGGCCCGCGAGTCGATCGTGGGCACCGGTCAAGAGCTCGACGAGGCGACCTTCGACCGGCTGGCCGAGCGTCTCTCGTACGTGACCGGCGACTTCGGTGACGCCGCGACCTACCAGCGCGTTGGCGACGCGATCAGCGGCGCCTCCACCCCGGTCTTCTACCTCGAGATCCCGCCCTTCCTCTTCGGCATGGTCGTCAAAGGCCTGGCCGAGGCGGGTCTAACCAAGAACGGGCGAGTGGTAGTCGAGAAGCCTTTCGGCCACGACCGCGATTCGGCTCGCGCGCTGGCCGTCGAGCTGCACCAGTACATCGACGAGTCGCAGCTCTACCGGATCGACCACTACCTGGGGAAGATGGGCCTCGAGGAGATCCTTCACCTCCGGTTCCGGAACTCGATGCTCGAGCCCCTCTGGAGCCGCAACTACCTCGAGTCCGTCCAGATCACGATGGCCGAGAGCTTCGACGTCGCGGATCGCGGCCATTTCTACGATCCGGTCGGCGCCTTGCGCGACGTGGTCGTCAACCACCTCATGCAAGTCGTGGCGGCGGCGGCGATGGAGGCGCCCTCCCGGGCCGACCCGCAGACGATCAAGGACACCCTTGTGGCGCTCTTCCACGCGGTCTCCGAAGCCGACCCGGCCCACTACGTGCGGGGGCAGTACGACGGTTACCTCGACGTCGACGGCGTCGCGCCCGACTCGACGACGGAGACCTTCGCAGCCCTGCGCCTCGACATCGAGAACTGGCGCTGGTCGGGCGTTCCGTTCTTCATCCGGGCCGGCAAGTGCCTCCCCACCACACAGACCGAGCTCCGATTGGTCTTCAAGAAGCCGCCGAAGCTGCGCTTCGCCGTCTCCGGCGAAGAGGCCGAGCCGAACCAGCTCGTCGTCAAGCTCGATCCGTCCCCGGGCATCAGGCTCGTCGTCCAGGCGCACCGGGCCGATCGGCCGGGAGGGAGCAGGATCGATCTCGACATGGAGTTCGCCGAGGAGGGCGGTGAGGGCCCGACGCCCTACGAGGTGCTGCTCCACGCGGCGATGGTCGGCGACAGCACCCGCTTCACGCGCCAGGACGGTGTCGAGGAGACCTGGCGGATCATGCAGCCGCTGCTCGACGCGCCGCCACCGGTGCACCGATACGCGCCGGGATCGTGGGGCCCGGAGGAGGCACAGGAGTTGGTCGCGGGTCACGGCCGCTGGCACGGACCCTGGGTGACCTCATGACCGCCGTCGAGCCTACCTCCAAGCCCGCAGAACAGAGCGCCGCGGCACCCTCGCCCTTCCCGCCGATCGCCGACTACGCGTTCCTCTCCAACTGCCACACGGGCGCGCTCATCGCCGAGGACGGAGCGATCGACTGGCTCTGTATCCCAAGCTTCGACTCGCCGAGCATCTTCGGCAGCCTGCTCGACCGCGAAGCCGGGTTCTTCCGCTTTGGCCCGTACGGCATCAACCATCCGACCGCGCGCGTCTACGTCGCCGGCACAAACGTCCTGGAGACGACCTGGAAGACGCCCAACGGCTGGATCGTCGTCCGCGACGCACTGACGCTGGGGCCCTGGGACCACGAGGACGCGATCACGCCCCACACCCGGCCCCCGGCCGACGACGACGCCGACCACATGCTCGTTCGGACGGTCGAGTGCCTGGAGGGCGACGTCGAGGTCGAGCTCATCTGTGAGCCCGCCTTCGACTACGGCCGCACGCCCGCCGAGTGGACGATGGTCGACGGGCGTCACACGGTCGATGCCCAGGGAGCCGGCCAGACGTTCCGGCTGCAGTCGGACCTTCCGCTCGGCACGGAGGGCAACCGCGTGCGCGGCCGGCACATCCTCGCGGAAGGCGACCGCGCGTACTGCGCTCTCTCGTGGGCGGAGGACCTCAGGGTTCCCGCGGATCTCGAGGACGCGGAGAAGAGGATCGCCGCGACGATTCGCTTCTGGCGCTCGTGGCTCCAGAGAGCGCGAATCCCGGATCACCGTTGGCGCGAGCCGGTCCAGCGCTCCGCACTCACGATCAAGGGCCTGACCTACATGCCCACGGGCGCGACCGTGGCGGCACTGACGACCTCGCTGCCCGAGACGCCCGGCGGCGAGCGCAACTGGGACTACCGCTACACGTGGATCCGCGACACCACGTTCACCCTGCAGGCGCTGCACTGGCTGAACCTGAACTGGGAAGCGGACGAGTTCATGCAGTTCATCGCCGACATCGAGCCCACCGAGGACGGCTCGCTGCAGATCATGTACGGGATCGACGGGCGTCGCGACCTGACAGAGACCACGCGCGACGACCTCACCGGCTATGCAGGCGCCCGGCCGGTGCGGATCGGCAACGGCGCCTTCGACCAGCGTCAGAACGACGTGTTCGGCGCGGCCCTGGACTCGATCCTGCTCCACACCCGTCAAAGCGAGCGTCTCCCACGGCGCCTCTGGCCGCTCGTCCAGACGCAGGCGGAATGCGCGACCCGGGTCTGGCGGGAGCCCGACCAGGGGATCTGGGAGGCCCGTGGGAAACCGCAGCACTACGTCTCCTCGAAGCTGATGTGCTGGGTGGCTCTCGATCGCGCCGCGCAACTCGCCGAGATCCGCGGCGACACCGAGGCGCAGGCGACGTGGCGGGCCACCGCGGACGAGATCCGCGCCGACATCCTCGAGCACGGAGTCGACAAGCGTGGCGTGTTGTGCCAGCACTACGACACCGATGCGCTCGACGCCTCCGCGCTCCTGGCGGCGATCTTCGGGTTCCTTCCCGGCGACGACGAGCGGCTCAAGGCAACGGTGAAGGCGATCGCCGAGGAGCTGACCGAGCACGGCTTCGTCCTGCGCTACAAGACCGACGAGACCGACGACGGCCTCTCCGGCAAGGAGGGGACGTTCCTGATCTGCTCGTTCTGGCTCGTCTCGGCACTCGCGATCGTCGGCGAGCTGCAGTCAGCCCGTGACCTGATGGAGCGGCTCCTGCGGATCGGGTCGCCTCTCGGGCTCTATGCCGAGGAGTTCGACGCCGACACCGGGCGGCACCTGGGCAACTTCCCGCAGGCCTTCTCGCACCTGGCGCTGCTGGAGGCCGCGGCGCGAATCATTGTCTCCGAGCTGTTGAAGGAGTACTGACGATGGACTCGTTCGACGTCATCATCATCGGAACCGGCGCCGGCGGCGGCACGCTCGCGCGGCACCTCGCACCCTCGGGCAAGCGCATCCTGCTCCTCGAGCGCGGCGACTGGCTCCCGCGCGAGTTGTCGAACTGGTCCGCACACGACGTCTTCGCCGACAACCGCTACGTCTCCGAGGACACGTGGTACGACGAGAGCGGCAAGACCTTCCAGCCGCAGATCCACTACTTCGTCGGCGGCGCGACCAAGCTCTACGGCGCGGCGCTCTATCGCCTCCGCAAGGAGGACTTCGGCGAGCTCCAGCATGCCGGGGGCGTCTCGCCCGCGTGGCCGATCGAGTACGACGAGATCGAGCCGTACTACACCCTCGCCGAGCAGCTCTACGAGGTCCGCGGCGCGCGCGGTGAGGACCCGACCGAGCCGCCGGCGAGCGCGCCGTACCCGTTCCCGGCGCTCTCGCACGAGCCGCGGATCCAGCAGCTCTCGGACGACCTCGAGGCGGCGGGCCACCGCCCGTTCCACGCGCCGTGCGGCGTCCGGCTGACCGAGACCAACCGGCCCTACAGCCACTGCATCCGCTGCACCACGTGCGACGGCTTCCCCTGCCTCGTCCACGCCAAGTCCGACGCCGAAGTCCTCGGCGTGCGGCCGGCGCTCGAGCATCCGAACGTGACGCTGCTGACGAACGCGAGGGTGGTCAAGCTCGAGACGAACGGGTCGGGGAACGAGGTCTCGGCGGTCGTCGTCGAGGTGGACGGCAAGACCGAGGGCTTCGCGGCCGACATCGTGGTCGCAGCCTGCGGCGCGGCCAACACGGCCAAGCTGCTGCTCGCGTCGGCCAACGATCAGCACCCGAACGGCCTCGCCAACGGTTCCGACCAGGTCGGCCGCAACTACATGTTCCACGACTCGCTCGCCGTGCTCGCGCTCTCGCAGGAGGAGAACCCGACCGTGTTCCAGAAGACGCTCGGGCTGAACGACTTCTACTTCGGCGCCGACGACTTCGAGTTCCCGCTCGGGAACATCCAGATGGTCGGGAAGTCGTCGTCGCAGATGTACCGCGGCGAGAAGCCCGGTCAGACGAAGCTCGCGCCCGAGTGGACGCTCGAGAAGGTGGCGAAGCACGCCATCGACTTCTGGCTCTCGACCGAGGACCTGCCGAGCCCCGACAACCGGGTCACGCTCGCGCCCGACGGCAACGTCCGCCTCACCTACTCGGAGACGAACGCTGAGGCGCGGAAGCGGCTCTACGAGAAGCTGAGGTCGCTGCTGCCGAAGCTGAACATGAACGAGGGTCACCTCTTCCACCGCTTTGCCTACATGAAGAACGAGATCCCGGTCGCCGGGGTCGCCCACCAGGCGGGCACGTGCCGCTTCGGGTCCGACCCCGCGTCGTCGGCGCTGAACACCGACTGCCGGGCCCATGAGGTCGACAACCTCTACGTCGTCGACACGAGCATCTTCCCGAGCATCGGCGCCGTGAACCCGGCGCTGACGGCGATGGCGAACTCCCTCCGCGTGGGCGATCACCTGCTCGAGCGGATGGGCGTGCGCCAGCTCGCCGCGACCGCCTGAGACGCTGATCGCTCCATCCGGCAAGCAGTTCGAGCTGGCCCATGGCGACCAGCGTGCGGTCGTCGTCGAGGTCGGCGGCGGGCTCCGGTCCTACTCGGCCGGAGGACGCGAGGTCCTGGACGGCTACGGGGCCGAGGAAATGTGCGCCTCGGGTCGGGGTCAGGTGCTCATCCCGTGGCCGAACCGCATCGCGGACGGGCGTTACGAGTTCGGCGACATGCAGCACCAGCTGCCGCTGAACGAGGCGGAACGTGGGAACGCGATCCACGGCCTCGTGCGCTGGTCGGCGTGGACCGTCACCGAGCATGAGACGAGCCGCGTGACGATGGAGCACCAGCTTCACCCCCAGCCCGGCTACCCGTTCGCGCTCGCCCTGCAGCATCGACTACGAGCTTTCAGGCTGCCGGGCTGAGCGTGCGAACGACGGCTACCAATGTCGGGCCGGATGCTTGTCCTTATCGGAGCCGGCGCGCACCCTACTTGACAGTCGGGACGGAGACCGTGGACTCGGTGGTGCTGCAGGCGCCGGGTCGAACCATGCTGCAATCCGACGAGCGTGGCATTCCCACTGGGAGCGATGCGGTCGAGGGCGAGCGAGCACGACTATCGGCTGCCCCGCGCAATGGGCTCGACCAGGCTCGACCATTGCTTCACCGACCTCGAGCGCGACGAGGACGGCCTCGCCCGCGTCGTGCTCCACGATCGCGAGAGCGAGTCCGGGCTGACGCTCTGGATGGACGACGCCTACGGATACCTGATGCTGTTCACCGGCGACCCGCTTCCCGACGTCGCGCGTCGCAGCCTCGCCGTCGAGCCGATGACCTGTCCACCGAACGCCTTTCGCACGGGCGAGGGTCTGATCCGACTGGAGCCCGGCGACTCGTTCACGGGCAGCTGGGGGTTGACGCCCGCGACCGCTCGGTGAGCGGACTGGCGCTCTTCGCGGCCGAGGCGCCTCTACCCGATGCCGGCTCGCTGGTACTGGTCCTCGCCGCCGCGAGTGCGGGCGCGATTCTGTCCAGGCTGTCGCGGCGGATCGTCCTGCCCACCGTCGTGCTGGAGATCGTGCTCGGGATCCTCATCGGCCCCGAAGGGCTGGACCTCGCCCAGGTTGACACCCACATCGACTTCCTTGCCAACCTCGGCCTCGTCTTCCTGTTCTTCTTCGCCGGCCTCGAGCTGGTCGAACACCATGTGGCGCGCCGATCGCTCGTGCGCGGAACGATCGGCTGGGCGATCTCACTGGCGCTCGGCATCCTGATCGCACTAGCGCTGCACGAGGCCGGTCTCGACGCCGAGTCCTGGTTGCTCGGCGTGGCGCTGAGCACGACCGCGCTCGGAACGCTCGTCCCGATCCTCGCGGACGCGGGCCTGCTGCCCACGCCCTTGGGCTCGGCCGTGCTCGGCACGGGCGTGGCGGGCGAGTTCTGGCCGATCGTCGTAATCTCGATCTTCCTCACAGGCGCGTACGGCGCCGTCACCGAGACGCTGCTCCTCGTCGGCTTCGGCGCCGTCGTGCTCGTCGCGGCGGCGGCTGCGCTCCGAGCGCGCCCGCCGCGCGTGGTCCAGATCCTCCAGCAGACCGTGCACACCACGGGCCAGGCTGCGGTGCGCCTCTCCGTCCTCAGCCTGGCGGCGCTCGTCTTCCTTGCTATCGAGGTCGGCTTCGACTTCGTTCTCGGCGCGTTCGCCGGGGGCCTCGTCGTGGGTCTGGCACTGAACTCCCCCGAGGCGGCACCAGTGCGCATGCGGTTGGAGGGCGTCGGGTTCGGGTTCCTCATACCGATCTACTTCGTGGTCACGGGCATGAACTTCGACCTCGACAGCCTGCTGAGTCCGACCGGCCTTGGACTCGCGGCGCTCTTCCTCACGCTCTTCGTCGTCGTTCGCGGCACCTCCGCCCTGCTCTGGTTCCGCGAGCTTGGCCCACGGCCGACGCTCAGCCTCGCTCTCTGCGCCGCTACCGGCCTGCCGCTGATCGTGGCGATCGTGGGGATCGGCACCGACCGCGGCGCAATCGCCGACGACGTCGGTACCTCGCTGATCGGCGCCGGCATGATCTCCGTGCTCGTCCTGCCCCTGCTGGCGACCGCGATCGCGAGCCGGGAATCATCCGGCCTGGGTGATGTTGAGTCGACCTCGCCTGCCTAGGTTGGAGGCCGCAGGTGGGACATATCGAGTGAAGTCCAGACCCAGTGCCCACGCGTCCTGACCCTCGGCGCCGGCTTTCGCCGGGTTCGGCGCCGCACCAAGGCTGAAGAAGGCGGACGTCGACGTTGTCCTGGTCGACAAGCACGACTACCCACCTTCCAACCGCTCTCGCGCCTGGTCGCGCGCCTCGATCTCAGGCGCTGCGGTCGGCCGACCCTCTCCTAGCGCTCGACCCTGATCCGGGCCGAGCGCTCGTGCGTGAGTCCCGCCCCGGCCCAGTTGACCACGGCCTTGGCGCGATCCTCGTTGGTCGGAAGCAGCGCGAGATGCACCGTGCCCCAGGCCAGCTGGGCCTTCTTGCCCTTCATCGTCTTGCCGCCGAGCATCTGCACCACGGCCGCGCCACGACCGATCGCCGCCATCGTGCCCTTGTCCCGGTACTTGAACGGCTTCGTCTCTTTGCCGGCGACGTGCCGCGCGATCGTGTCTCCCGCGTGCTCGCCCGACTGCAGCGCGACGGAGCCGAGCTGCGGGAGCACCTGCTGCGTCTTCGTGTCGGTGATCGCGGCGATGTCGCCCACGGCGTACACCTCCGGGTGCGAGGCGATCCGCAGCTCTTCGTCCACGCCGATCCGGTTGCCCCGTTCGAGGTCGAGGCCGAGGGAGCGGATGAGCTCGTTGCCCTGCAGGCCCGCGCCCCAGACGAGCGTGTGCGCCGGGAGGACGGTTCCCGACTTGAGCGTGACCCGTTCAGGCGCGATCGACTCGACCACCTCACCCGTCGTGACCTCGACGCCGCGCTTCTCGAGCGCCTCGACCGTGTAGGCGCGGAGGTTTTCCTTGAACATCGCGAAGATGTCCGGAGAGGCTTCGACAAGCGTGATCCTGGCCTGCTGCGACTGCACGTCCGGGTAGTCCTTGCGGAAGACACCGGTGTAGAGCTCGGCCATCGCGCCCGCTGTCTCGACGCCGGTCGGGCCGCCGCCGACGACGACGACGTTCAGCGCTCCGTCCTCGATGAGGCTCGGTTTGCGGTCGGCCGACTCCCACCGCTCCAGAATGTGATCCTTGAGGCGCACTGCGTCGGACAATGTGTAGAGAGGGAACGCGTGCTCGGCCGCCCCTTCCACGCCGAAGAAGTTCACCTCGGCGCCAAGCGCGAGCACGAGGTAGTCGTAGCTCAGCGGCTCGAGCTCCGAAAAGCTGACCTCGCGCGCATCGAGGTCGATGGCCGTCACCTCGTCCTGGCGGATCCGGACGTTGTCCTGCTTGTGAAAGAGGTCGCGAATCGGGTGTCCGACTGCGGACCGCTCGAGCAGCCCGGTCGCGACCTGGTACAGGAGCGGCTGGAAGGTGTGGTAGTCGTGCTTGTCGACGAGCACGACGTCGACGTCGCTCTTCGCGAGTTTCTGGGCGGCGCCGATGCCGGCAAAGCCGCCGCCCAGGACGAGGACGCGGGGACGGCTGCCGTTCGTGTCAGGTCGAGCGCTCAGAGCCACACGAGCGTATAGCCCAGCGGCCTCTTCGGAATCATCCCGAGCGGGTGAAACCGGCCGAGCGCTCAGGCGCCCGCATTACGTGCCGTTCATCCCCTTCGGACGATCTGCCTCGAGACCACCACGTCGGCTGCGACAACGCTCGGGGACGCGCTAATTGCCGGTCTCGCGGCGCCGTCATTCCAACCAGCCAACACCCCGGCCATGCGCGCAAACAATCGAAGCGACTCCTGCGTCGTTGTGCGCTCGCCAACCGCCGCCATCGAGCGGCGCGACCGGCTCGGCGACCTCATCCACGAGCACAGCCTCCCGCGTGAAACCGAGTTCGCGCACCCTTCGCAGTAGCCGACCCACACCGTAGTGTTCGCGCGTGGCTGCAGGTCTCGCGCTCGTTGCGGCGTTCCTCTTCGCGCTGGCGGCGACGCTCCAGCAAAAGGGGGCGTTGAACCTCCCGACGATCTCGCTGGCCGACCCGATGTCGCTCGTGCGCCTGGCGGGCCAGACGACGTGGCTGATCGGCACGCTCGCGCTGTTCACGGGGTACCTGTTCCAGGCCGGCGCGCTCGACCGCGGCCGTCTGTCGATCATCCAGCCGCTGCTCGTCACGACGGTCGTGTTCGCGCTGCCGCTCGGCTACTTCATGACGAGGCAGCACGTGGGTCGCCGAGAGGTGATCGGCGCGGTCGCCATCATCATCGGGCTCGGCTTGTTCGTGTACTTCGGCGACCCGGCCGGGGGGAACGAGAACGCGTCCAACTCACAGTGGGCGATCGCGATCGGCCTGCTCTCCGTGCTCTCCGTCCTGATCCTCGTCTTCGGTAGCGGCGGCCCTCTCGCGATGAAGGCGGCCGTGTACGGCACAGTCGCGGGAGTCCTCTTCGGGCTCTCGTCTGCGCTGACGAAGCCCACGCTCAACTACCTCCACGAGAGCGTGGGGACGATGCTCTCCCATTGGGAGTGCTACGCGCTCGCGGTTGCCGGCGTGCTCGGGTTCGTGTTGCAGCAGGTGTCACTCGGAACGGGTCGTCTCGCGCCCTCCGTTGCCACGGTCTCGGTCGCCAACCCCCTCGTCGGGATCCTGATCGGGATCCTCCTGCTCGACGAGCGTCTCAGCCGCCCGGGCTGGCATATCCTGCTCGCAGTGGTCGGCCTCGGCCTCGCGCTCGTCGGCGCGGTTGTCATCTCGCTCGCGCGTGGGGCCACCGGTGAACAGGAAGCCGCCGCGGACGCGCCGGACCGGTCTGTCGCCACCGCGTAGCTGAGGCCTGGGTTTTCCGCGGTCGTGCAACTCCCGGTGGCCAGACGCTCCACGGCGAGCTCGCCTGGCTCGCCTCGGGGAGCGTGCACCTCGCGCTCCTCTCGACCGGCGAGATCGCGCCAAGGCGATCGTCGACTGGACCTGGGCCGGGCTCACTCACAAGCGCGGGGCCCGGATCACCGTCGAGGGCTAGGAAAAGACGTTGACGGCCCGTGCGATTACGAGGCCGAGGATGGCGAGCGAGATGACCGCCTGCACAGCCATGGCAATCTTGGCCCACGGCACCAGCGGCATCACGTCGGTCGGGCTGAAGGCGGTCGCATTGGTGAAGCTCAGGTAGAGGTAGTCGAGAAATCGCGGGCGCCAATTGGGCGGTCCGATTCGCGGATTCAGCTGCTGCGGGAACGCGAGGTCGGGGTGCATCGGGGCGTCGTGCACGCGCGCCGCCGCTCCCCCGCCGTCGAGCTCCCAGTAGAGCAGCGCGAACGCGATGTTGTTGGACAGCCACACGACCGTCCCGGCCTCGAGCAGGTCCCGAGCCGAGTTCGTCTCCGGGCCGCCGTGCACGAGGTCGTCGATCAAGAGCGCCGTCGACCACAGCGACCCGATGACGAGCACGGACACGAGCGCGATCGAGACAACGCGGAGCTCGCGCGAGCGGCGGGTGATCGAGCGCGGATCGGCGGCGACCACCACCACGAGCAGGACACCTTCGATCAACGGCAGCACCCACTGTGGGCCCAGGCGCACGTCGTCCGGAAGGAGCACCGTGAGGACGATCGCGGCGACGATCGCGCCGGCCATCGGCCAGCGCGCCTCGGCACTGACTGTCTCCTGGCCCCCTGGTTCGAGCGCCACCTCGCGCATCCTCAGGCCGGCGAGCCCGCCGCTGAATCATCCGCTCTGGACGATGTGAGGGCCGGCCCAAGGGCTCGGGCACCTCGGGTACGGTGGCGCCTATGGCCGAAGTGGTCGAGGCACACGACCTCACCGCGCCTTCACAGGATGGCTGGGCGGTGGACTACCGGATCCGGCGCGAGGACGGCGAGGAGCTCCATGCCGAGGTTCGCTGCTGGGAAAAGGCGCACGCCGCTGCTGAGCAAGCAGCAAACGCCGAGGCTCTTGCGGCGATCGCGGACCGGGGCAACGATGCCGCGCTCGAATATGCGGAGCTGGTCGAGTCGCCGGCGACACGCGGTGCGGTGCTGATCTCGATCTGGTTCGACCCCGCCGACGAGGGCAATCTGCGCCGTCGCGTCAGCTACGAGCGCGCCGTGGACTAGCCTCGCTCAGGCGGCGGCAACTGAATCATCCCCTCTGGACGATGTGACTCCTCGAGTCGGGGCTGAGGATGTGGCTGCACCTCGGGCACGAGCCTGGAAACCCATGGCCGGCAACGGATTCGACTACGACGTCTCGTGATGGCTTCCGCGGGAGTGTCATGGGCGATGTTCCGTGACTCGACACGGGGAGCTGGGCCGCGGCATCGAGATTCCGGCATGGCGAGGCGGGCAGCGAGGTGATCGACGTACTGGCGAGCACGACCGCCGACCTCGCGCGCCTGCAGTTCGCGACCACCTCGATCTACCACTTCTTCTTCGTGCCGCTGACGCTCGGGCTGGGGCCGATCGTGGCGGTCATGCAGACCTTGTGGCACCGGACGGGGGACGAGCGCTGGCTGCGGCTGACGCATTTCTTCGGAACGCTGTTGCTGATCAACTTCGCGATCGGCGTCGCCACCGGCCTCGTCCAGGAGTTCGAGTTCGGGATGAACTGGTCGACCTACGCGAAGTTCGTCGGCAACGTCTTCGGCGCACCGCTCGCGATCGAGGGGCTCGCAGCGTTCATGCTCGAGGCGACGTTCCTCGGGCTCTGGATCTTCGGCTGGAACCGCCTGTCGCCGCGCGTGCACCTGGCGACGCTGTGGATCGCGGTGGCCGGAACGTGGATGTCGGCGTTCTTCATCCTGGTCGCGAACTCGTGGATGCAGCACCCGGTCGGGTACAAGATCGTGAACGGGGAGGCGCACCTCACCAGCTTCTGGGCGCTTCTGTCCAACGGGTTCGCGCTCCGCGCGTACTTGCACACGATTCTCGCGGGCCTGATCTTCGGGTCGATCGTGACGCTGGGCGTCTGCTGCTGGCACTTCCTGCGCCGCAAGGACGTCGACCTCTTCCTCAAGGCGGCGAAGCTGGCGCTGATCGTGGCGGTGCCGGTAACGCTGCTCCAGCTCGTCGTCGGCAACCGCTTCGGCGAAGCCGTGACGAGCGCGCAGAGCATGAAGATCGCCGCCTCCGAGGCGCAGTGGAACACCTGCCAGCCGTGCGGTTTCTCGCTGTTTCAGATCGGCGGGTTCACGGTGAGCGACCAGACGCCGAGCTTCTCGATCACGGTCCCGCGAGTCCTCTCGTACATGGCCACCGGCTCGTTCGACGGCGAGGTGCAGGGCCTCAATCAGCTCCAGGCGCAGGAGCAGAGCCGGTACGGCCCCGACAACTACATGCCGAACGTGCGCGTCATCTACTGGTCGATGCGGGTGATGGCCTTCACGGGGGTGCTGATGCTCCTCGTGGCCGCCGTCGGCGCCTGGCTCTACTGGAAGCAGAAGCTCGAGCGGGCGCGCTGGTTCCACCGAACGGCGATCGTCGCGATCGCGTTTCCGTACATCGCCGCGACGGCGGGTTGGATCCTGACCGAGATGGGCCGGCAGCCGTGGATCGTGCAGGGCCTGCTCAAGACCGCCGACGCGCACTCGCCCGCCGTCTCTTCGGCCATGCTCGCGTTCAGCCTCACCGTGTTCGTCTGCCTCTACCTCGCGCTGCTGGTGCTCGACATCTGGCTGATGCGCCGCTACGCGAGGCTCGACCCGCCCGAGGTCGACCGCGACGAGACCGGAGAGACCCCGATGCCTGCGATCGGATACTGAGATGGACCTGCAAGAGCTCTGGTTCTGCCTGCTCGCCTTCTTCTTCGGCGCGTACTTCTTGCTCGAGGGCTTCGACCTCGGCGTCGGGCTGCTGCTGCCGTTCCTGCCGCGCAACGAGGAGGACCGCAGCGCGATGTTCCGCACGATCGGCCCCGTGTGGGACGGCAACGAGGTGTGGCTCGTGATCGCCGGCGCCGCGATGTTCGCGGCCTTCCCGGCCTGGTACGCGACGATGTTCTCCGGCTTCTACATCGCACTGCTCCTGCTGCTCGTCTTCCTGATCGTGCGCGTGCTCTCGTTCGAGTGGCGCGAGCGGCACGAGGACTCGCGCTGGCTCGGGCTCTGGGCTTGGGCGAACACGATCGGCAGCCTCGGCATTGCCCTGATCTGGGGTGTCGCCTTCTCGAACCTGCTCTACGGCGTGCCGATCAATTCCAGCGGGGACTTCGACGGCAGCTTCTGGGATCTCTTCAACCTGTACACGCTGCTCGGCGGGGTCGCGGTCGTCCTGCTGTTCGCGTTCCACGGCGCGACCTACCTCACGCTGCGCACGACCGGCGAGCTATGCCGGCGCGCCGTGGCGGCCGCAGGTCGGCTCTCGATCGCGACAGCCGTCGTCGGCGCGGGGTTCCTGATCTGGACCGTCGCGGTCGCGGTCGACAAGAACGACAAGGACGTCTTCCCGCCGCTGCTGCCCGCGCTACTCGCGATCGCCGCGCTCCTCGGTGCGGTCGTCTGCGTCAGGGTCGCCCGCAGCGGATGGGCGTTCGGGCTCACGGCGGCCGGCGCCTTCCTGGTCGTGGCCACGATCTTCACGAGCCTCTACCCGCGCGTCATGGTCGCCAGCAACGACTTCGCCAACAGCCTCACCGTCGACAGCGCCTCCTCGGCGCACTACACGCTCAAGGTGATGACCGTGGTCGCCCTGCTCGTGACGCCGGTCATCCTCATCTACCAGGGCTGGACGTACTACGTCTTCCGCGCGCGTGTGGGCGGCGAGGAGATCGAGAACCCGGTCGACCTCATCGCGCGCGAGACCGGCACGTAGGACGGCGGTGCCGCTCCTCGATCCGCGCCTCGTCCGCCGTGCGGACAGCGTGCGCACGCTGCTCGTCGCTCGACGTCCTGCTGGGAGTCGCGGCCTCGCTGCTCGTGCTCGTCCAGGCGGTCCTGATCGCGACCGTCGCCGCGCGCGCCTTCGGCGGCGCCTCGCTGGGCGAGGTGACCACGCCGCTCACCCTGCTCGTCGCCGCCACGGCCTGCCGGGCGGCCGCCGCCTGGGGATTCGAGGTGGCCGGGCGCCGCGCGGCGAACGACGTCCTCGCCGACCTTCGGCTCGACGTCGTGGAGCGACGGCTGCGCGATCGTCCGGCTGCGCTCGACGGCGCGGAGAGCGGCGAGATCGCGACCGCGGCGGTGTCGGGTGTGGACGCGCTCGAGACGACGTTCGCGCGCTCGTTGCCGCAGGCCGTTCTCGCGGTCGCGGTCCCGGTCGCGGTGCTCGCGTTCGTGGCGTGGATCGATCCGATCTCCGCCGCCGTGATGCTGCTGACGCTGCCGCTCGTGCCGGTGTTCATGTGGCTGATCGGCCGCTACACGGAGCAGCGCGCCCGCGAACGCTGGCAGGCGCTCGCGCTCCTCTCGACCCACTTTCTCGACGTCGTGCGCGGGCTCCCCACTCTCCGCGCCTTCAACCGCGGCGAAGCGCAGACCGAGCGGATCAGCGCCGTGAGCGAGGAGTACCGGCGGACGACGATGGGGACGCTGCGCGTCGCGTTCCTCTCCGGCTCGGTGCTCGAGCTGGCCGCGACTATCGGTATCGCGCTCGTCGCCGTCACGGTCGGCGTTCGCCTCGTCGAGGGCGGGCTCGGCTTCGAGGCAGGGCTGACGGTGCTCGTGCTCGCGCCGGAGCTCTACCTGCCCTTGCGCAACCTCGCGGCGCAGTTCCACGCGAGCGCCGACGGGCTCGCAGTGGCCGGGCGGCTGCTCGATCTGGTCGAGCCCGTCGCGTCGTCACGTCCTGCCGTCGTCCAGGCCCCGAGCCCACAGGACGCGCCGGTGCGGCTGGAAGGCGTCTCGTTCGCGTATCCCGCTCGGCCGGGCAACGTCCTCGAGCACGTCGACCTCGAGCTCGACCCCAACGAGACGGTCGCCCTCGTCGGGCCGAGCGGAGGAGGAAAGAGCACGATTGCCGCGCTCCTCCTCCGGCTGGCCGAGCCGACCGACGGGCGAGTCACCGTCGGCTCCGTCGATCTGGGCGCTTGCACGGCCGAGTCGTGGCGGGCCCACCTCGCGTGGGTTCCGCAGAGGCCCACCCTCCTGCGCGGCACCCTCGCCGACAACATCCGGCTCGCGCGACCCGGACGCGGACGACCGGCGCGTACGGGTCGCCGCGAGGGCGGCCGGCGCCGACCGTTTCGTGCTGGCGCTTCCGCACGGGTACGACACGGTTGTGGGCGAGGGCGGGAGGACGCTGTCGGCGGGTGAGGTGCAGCGGATCGCGCTCGCGCGCGCCTTCCTCCGCGACGCGGCGCTCGTGATCCTCGACGAGCCGACGGCCAACCTCGACCCGGCGAGCGCCGAGCTCGTGGGCGAGGCGATCGAGCGCCTCCGCGTCGGCCGAACGGTGCTGCTGATCGTCCATCGGCCGGAGCTGGCGGCGCGCGCCGACCGGATCGTGCACCTGCACGCCGGCCGGATCGTCGAGCCCGCTGCGGTGGCCGCATGATCGCGACGATCGGGCGCCTGGTCGACTTCGCCGGCGTCTCTGCCCGCCGGCTCGTGCTCTCGGCCGGGCTCGGCGTCCTCGTCTTCGGCTTCGGGGTCGCGCTCATGACCTCGGCGGGATATCTGATCTCGCGCGCGGCCGAGCAACCACCGATCCTCTCGCTGACCGCGACGATCGTCGCCGTCCGCTTCTTCGCCCTCGCGCGGCCGATCGCCCGCTACCTCGAACGCCTCGGCTCGCACGACGTGGCGCTGCGGGGTCTCGGCCGGATCCGCACGCGCGTCTACGAGCGGATCGAGCCGCTGGCTCCGGCCCAGCTCGAGGGCTACCGGCGCGGCGAGCTACTCGGCCGGTTCGTCGGTGACGTCGACGCGCTCCAGGGTCTCTACGTGCGCGGGCTCGGGCCGCCGCTCGTCGCGCTGGTCGTCGGCGTCGCCTGCGTGGCCGTCACCGCCGCCCTTCTCCCCGTCGCGGCCGCGATCCTCGCCGCGGGTCTCATCGCGGTGGGCGTCGTCGTGCCGCTCCTGACCTCCGCGGTGGAGCGGGCCGCCGCGCAGCGCCGTGCGCCGGCGCGCGCGGAGCTGACCGCCGAGCTCGTCGAGCTGCTGCGGAGCGCGCCGGAGCTGGTCGTGTACGGGCGCGAGGAGGCGACGCTCGCGCGCGTCGAGTCGCTGAACCGCGAGCTGGCCCGCCTCGGGAGGCGTGAAGCGCTCGCAGCCGGTCTCGGAGACGCCCTGTCGATCCTCGGGGCCGGCCTGACCGTCGCCGGCGTCCTCGCGGTCGGGGTTCAGGCCCACGACGCGGGCACGCTCGACCGCGTCTTCGTCGCCACGCTCGCGCTGCTCGCGCTCTCGTCGTTCGAGTGCGTCACTCCGCTGCAGTCCGCCGCGCGCGAGCTATCGGGGATCCTCGCCTCCGGCCGGCGCGTCTTCGAGCTCGTCGACCGCGAGCCCGCGGTGCGCGACCCCGAGGAGCCTCGGCCGTCGCCACCGGCCGGTGTTGTCGCCCTGGAGAACGTATCCGTCGGCCGTGCTTCCGCGCTGTCCGGCTTCGACCTGCGGCTGGAGCCGGGCCGTCGCGTCGCGCTCGTCGGGCCGAGCGGCGTCGGCAAGACGACCGTGACCCATCTGCTGCTGCGGTTTCTCGACCCTGACGAGGGCCGGGTCACGCTCGCAGGCCGCGACGTCCGCGAGCTGCGTCAGCACGATGTTCGCGCGATGTTCGCGCTCGCGGGGCAGGACGCCCACCTCTTCAACGCCACGATCCGGGCGAACCTCCTCCTCGCCCGGCCCGGCGCGACGGAGACCGAGCTGCACGACGCGCTTCGGCGCGCCCGGCTCGACGACTGGGTCGCGTCGCTGCCCGACGGGCTTGAGACGCTCGTCGGCGAGGAGGGCACCGAGCTCTCGGGCGGCCAGCGCCAGCGCCTGACGGTCGCGCGGGCTCTCCTGGCGGATGCGCCGGTGCTCGTCCTCGACGAGCCGACCGCCCACCTCGATCCCGACACGGCCCAGGCGCTCGTCGAGGACGCCCTCACCGCCGCGCGCGACCGCTCGGTCCTGCTGATCACGCATCGCCCGGAAGGCCTCGACCTCGTCGACGAGGTCGTGGAGCTGAAGGATGGAGGAGCGATAATCACTCATGGCCTCGCCTGACGACGAGCAGCGCTCCGGGCTCACCGACGCGGCCGGTCGAGCGGCCCTCTTCTCGGCGCGGGCGGCAGCACGCGTTTGGCGCGACCAGTTCGAGACCGCGGTCGATGAGGTGCTGTCGGCTCCCGAGATCGCGCGGGTCATCGACCGGGCCTTGGCCGGACCGCTCCCTGAAGAAGTCGCTCGCTCGCTCGTCCGCCACCGCGTCCTCGAGCGTGTGCTCGCCGAGCTCGCCGCCAGCGGCGAGCTCGAGCGCCTGTTGACCGCGGCGCTGGCAAGCCCGCAAACGCTGGAGCTCACCGATCGCGTGATGGCGAGCGACGAGACGCAGCATGCCCTCCGGCACGTCGCGTCGAGCCCCGAGCTTCGGGAGGCGGTCAGCCGACAGACCCGTGGGTTCGCGGACGAGGTCGCCGGAAGCGTGCAGACGTCCGCCGTGCGGATGGATCAGCGGGTCGAGTCAGCCGTACGCCGCCGCGAGCGCGCCGGCCGCCCGGTCTTCGCGGGCATCGTCACGCGCGCCCTTGCGTCTCGCGGCCGATGCGTTCGCCACGATCCTCATCTACCTCGGGATCGTCGGCGTGGTCGCGCTCATCGCGTCGCTGGTCGGAGGCCTCCGTCCCCAGTGGCTCGTCGGCGTGCTCCTGCTCGTCGGCTGGGTCGTGATCGCCGGCGGGTACTTCGTCCTCTTCTGGAGCTCCGCGGGCCAGACGCTCGGCATGCGGCTGCTGCGGCTGCGCGTGCGGACGGCGGCGGGCGACCCGCCGTCGGTCGGCCGATCGATCGTGCGCGTGATCGGCCTCGTGCTCGCGATCGTTCCCCTGTTCCTGGGCTTCGTCCCGGTCCTCTTCGACGAGCGCCGGCGCGGACTGGCGGACTTCATGGCCGGAACGACGGTCGTGTACGACGACGGAGAAGCTGCCGGGGTCTAGTCCATCGGTTCGGTGCTCGTGCTCGGCGGCTATCGCTGAGCCCGTTGCCAGAGCGCTAGGAGCGAGGCGGCCACGTGCTCCGGCTCGCTGCGGTGTGGCGGGTCGAAGTGATGGCGCTCCGGGAACGTCTCGAGTGTGAAGTCCGCGAAGACGTCGCTGAGTCGTTTCGCCATCTGGGCGAAGTAGTTCGGGTTGCTCAGGCCCCCGAGAGCGAAGTAGACCGGCTGCGTGAAGCGTCGTAGCGCGTCGAGGTCGAGCGTGCCGGCGTCGAACGCCCGGAGAATGGCGCGGATGCCGGCGGGGCGTTTCGCGAGCCACGGCGGTGGCGGGCCCTCCGGGCGCGGCGGCGCCTCGACGCCGGGCGCGAGCTGGAGGCGGGTGAACTCCGCCATCTGCTCGTCCGCCGGCAGGCCGTCGAGCGCGCGGAACTGCTCCTGCAGCGTCTCCTCCGGTTGAGAGCGGTCGTTGCCGGCCCACGCCGGCTCGAGCAGTGCGAGACTCCGCAGCCGCGCGGCCGTGTCTGGCCGCGAACATCAGCGCGGCGGCGCCGCCGCCGGAGTAGCCGGTGAGGTGGAAGCGGTCGAAGCCCGCATCGTCGGCCTCGCGCAGGATGCCGTCGACCTCGACATCGAGGTCGTACCCTTGGGTGGCTCGGCTTGCTGCGTACAGCTCGAGGTCCTTCGGGACCGCGCGGACGTTGTCCCCGAGCGCTGCGAGCAACGTGCGATAGGCCGGCTGTGCAGGCAAGACGACCCCAGGGAGCAACAGGACCTCGAACCGGTGGTCGACCATTGGACGAGGCTATCCCGTATCCCCCAGCAGATCGATGCCTTGAACCAAGAGTAGAGTCGGATGCGATGGAGACGGAGACATGGACGTGGCCGGCTTCGCTCGATGCGCTCGCAGCGGCCCCGGAGTCACACCGACTCCTGTTCGAGAACGACACTGTCCGCGTCCTCGAAACCAGGATCACACCCGGCCAGACCACGCAGGTGCACACGCACCGTTGGCCGGGCATCCTTTACATCCTCTCGTTCTGCCACTTCGTCCGTCGTGACCCCGACGGGGTAATCCTCGTCGACACGCGCAGGGGCGGCGCCTTGCCGGCGCCTGGCACCGCGATCTGGGGTGATGCGCTGCCGCCGCACACGCTCGAGAACGTTGACGCCTCCGAGTTTCACGTCATCGGCGTCGAGCTGAAGAGCAGCTGAAAGCCGGCATAGGCGGGATGGTTCCGTCGCTCCTGAAGCGAACGTGCAAGCAGCACGACTCGGCCCTATTTGTCGAGTAGCCGGAAGTACCGGGCGATCGGCAGGAGCGTGAACCCCGCTGCCTCGTACGCCGCCCGCGCAGGCTCGTGACCCCGGTCGCCGCCGGTCTCCACCACGGCGATGTCCATGCCGCGGCTGCGCATGTGCTCAGTCGCGAACTCGGTGAGCCGCGAGCTGATGCCGCGCCGTTGATAGTCAGGATCGACGCCGATGATGTCGATCACGCCCATCCCGGCATGAAACGCGTTCAGGGCGACCGCGACGAAACCGACCGGCCGTCCGGCCGTCACCGCGACGAACACATCCCGTTCTTCGTTCATGCACGCGGATCGCACCGCGTCAGCCTGGCCCTCCTTCCAGTCCGGGTGCAAGCGGAGGAAGATGTCGTCGCCCAGGACCTGCCGCACTGACGCGAAGACGGGCTCCCAGGCGCGCAGTGACAACTCGACGATCGCCCCGAGGTCGTCCTTGCGGAACTCACGGATGATCGTCTCTTCGGCCACGGCGTCGATACGCTAACCCGCTGCAACAGCGCCGTTGGATGAGCCGGCGTACGAGAATTTCCCCTGACTGCGGCTATACGCTGGTCGCCTGGTGGGCATCCCAGCACGGATCAGCGCAGTCACGCTCGCCTGTCGGGATATCGGGCGCATGGCTGCGTTCTACCGACAGTTCGGCTGGCCGGAAGCGCCGACGAGCGTGCCCGAACACGTCGTGTTTCAGTGCGCAAACGGCGTCGTTCTCGGGCTCTTCTCCGAGACGAGGTTCGAGCGGCAATTCGGCGTTGGCGCCGAGGGGTTTCGCGGCTTCGCGCTGACGATCCACTGTGAGGACGAGGAGGCAGTCGTTCGCGCCCACCAGCAGCTTCGCGAGTTCGACGACGTCGCCGCTTTGGATTCTGAGCCCGAACGGTCGGGCTGGGGCTACGGCTTCAGCTTCCGCGACCCTGAAGCCAACGTCTGGGGCGTCGCGCTCAAGTACGGCTCGGACTTCGATGACCGCGGCGGCTTCATATACCCCTGACAGCCCACGAGGCGACACGACGTCGGAATGGGCCGGTGTTGGGGAATGAAGCTCCGATGACCTGTCAAGCCATCAGCGGTCGTCGCTCTCACTCGACTGTTGGATGACTCAGTACCCGGTGCCGGTCTTCACCCGCTTGCGGTCGAGGTCGTGCAGACCGCCCTTCTTCTTCAGCGTCTCGCACGCCTCCGCGATGTCGTCGGCGAGCTTGGACGCGAGCGAGTGCCCGAGCGTCAGCTTGACAAGCGCGCGCATGATCGTCACGTGGTCGGCGTTCGGCGGCAGCTTGTAGGCGGGCACCATCCAGCCGCGCTCGGCCGCGAGCTGCGACGCGACGTCGAACTCGTCGTAGTCGTGGCCGTCCGTGAGCTGGAAGGCGACGAGCGGGAGCTGTTCGTCGTCCTCGTCGCCGATCAGCTGGAACTCGCCGATGCCGGCGATCCGCTCGGCCAGCGCGCGGGCGTTGGCCTGCATCGTCTCCATGATGTAGCGGTAGCCGTCGTGGCCGAAGCGCACGAAGTTGTAGTACTGCGCGAGCACCATCGCCGACCCGGTCGAGAAGTTCAGCGTGAACGTCGCGTCGGTCTTGCCCAGGTAGTTCTCATAGAAGACGAGGTCCTCGGCCAGGTCGCTCTTCTCGCGGAACACGAGCCAGCCGATGCCCGGGTACACGAGCCCGAACTTGTGGCCCGAGGCGTTGATCGAGCGCACCTGCTCGAGGCGGAAGTCCCACTCCGAGTCCGGGTACAGGAACGGCCACACGAAGCCGCCGCTGGCGCCGTCGACGTGCAGCGGGACGTCGAGCCCGCGCTCGTCGCGCAGCCGGACCAGGAGGTCGTTGATCCCGACGATGTCGTCGCGGTGGCCGGTGAACGTGGTGCCCAGCACGGCGGCGACGCCGATCGTGTTCTCATCGACGTGCGGCTCGACGTCCTCGGGCCCGATCGTGTACTTGTCGGGCTGGAGCGGGATGATCCGCGGCTCGACGTCGAAGTAGCGACAGAACTTCTCCCACACGACGTGCACGTCGCCGCCGAACACCAGGTTCGGCCGGTTCGTGTCCTTCCCGGCTGCCTCGCGGCGCTCGCGCCACTTCCACTTCAGAGACAGCGCGCCGAGCATGATCGCCTCCGAGGAGCCCTGACAGCGCGCGCCGGTCGTCTCGCCCGGTGCGTGGAACAGGCTCGCGAGCATGCGGATGCAACGTTGCTCGATCTCGGCGGTCTGCGGATACTCGGCGTGGTCGATGAAGTTGCGGTGCAGGTTCTCGGCGATGATCCGCTGCGCTTCGGGCTCCATCCACGTCGTCACGAACGTCGCGAGATTGCGTTGCGGGATCCCGTCGAGGATGAGCTCCTCGCCGACAAGGCGCATCGCGTCGACCGCGCGCATGCCGTGCTCGGGCAGCGCGTTGTCCGGCGCGGGCTCGAGCAGGAAGCGGCTGCCATAGGCGGCCGCGAGCTCCTCGAGCTTCTCGATCAGCGCGGACCCATCGCCGCCGTTCGTGACATCGGGGCTGGACGGGCGGTGCTGGTGGGTCGGCATGGCTCACCCCCACGGAGGCCAGAATCGCCGGGCGCGCTTGCCACCCGGATCACGCCAGGACACTAGGCTTGACGCCCGGCGGCCGCATCGCCCGAAAGGGATGACTTCGGCTACGAGCCCGGCGACGAGAGGGTGGCCCGCGGAACCTGAGGGCGGAACGGCTCGTGTTCGAGCACGCCGCCGCTGCGTACGATCACGGCGGACGACTCGTCGATCTCGTGCCACACGCCCGGCAGGTCCGAGAACGGCTCGGACGCGATCAGCCGGTCGTCGGACGTCGCCGCCGCGAACCACATCTTCTTTTCGGGATACAGCTGGTGCAGCGAGTCGACGTCGGCCGACGCGAAGAGGGACCGCGCCCGGCCCTCGGTCGCGTAGCGCACGGCCCACAGGCTGCTGCCGTCCGAGACACCAAAGGTCCCTTGCACCATCGGCGCGACGCCGCACTCGGTGGCGGTCGCCTCGATCAGCCCGACGGTGCGCTCGAGCGCTCGGATCGGATCCTCCTCGAGCCCGAACGTGAGCGCGAGCCTGAACACCACCTCCGTGTCCGTCGACCCCACGATGTCGGCGAACAGCTCCGGATCGATCGCCCACATGAGGTCCCGCCGGATGACGTGAAAGTCTCCGACGTAGCCGTTGTGCACGAACAGCCAGCGCCCGTGGCGGAAGGGATGGCAGTTGGTCTGCGTTATCGGTGACCCGATCGCCGCCCGCACGTGCACCAGGAACAGAGGCGACTCGACGTGCGCGGCGAGCTCGCGCAGGTTCGCGTCGCCCCAGGCCGGAGCGACGCTGTGGTAGACGCCCGGGCCTTCGCCGGCGCCGTACCAGCCGACCCCGAAGCCGTCGCCGTTCGTCGGTTCGGCACCCATTCGCGAGTGCAAGCTCTGGTCGACGATCCCGTGCTGGGTCTTGAAGAGCAGCTCCTCGATGAGGACGGGCTGCCCGTGCCATGCCATCCAGCGACACATCGCATCCTCCTTCGTTGTCGACTCATCATCGAAGCCGCCCCGCCGCCCGTCGTCATCCCGATCAGGTGATCCCGGTCACTCCGATTCGGGTGAGGCGGCGTCCGCGTGCTTGGGGCAGGCGAACGCCGCCGTGCGGCTGCGCCTCCCGCTCGCGGACACCGAGGACTTCGACGACGCGCGGCGGGGGCCGGATCGGCACGCTGACGTGGGCACGATCGGCGATCCCAGCTTTCGTCTCAGGTGACCCGTTTGACCTCGGTCTCGAGCTCGTGCTCGAGCTTGCGCAACCGGCGGCGGATCGGCATCTTCGAGGCCTCGCCGGTATGCAGCGTGTCCAGCGCGCAAGCCAGGAAGCACGCAGCGCCGAGTGAGGTGTTCCAGTTGGACGCGGCCAGGTCGAGCATCGAGCCGGTCGCGGGCACGACGTAGCCGGCGACGGCCGAGATCCCGAAGAAGATGCAACCGAGCAGGTTCACCGCCGGCTGCCACCAACCCGCGCCGCCGCGCCGCGGCAGCCAGGCGCTGCGCGGCGAGGCGACGTAGGCGATCCCGCCCGAGACGAGGAAGCAGATCGACCCGCGCCAGTCGGGCCGCCAGACGAGCGTGTTGTATTCGGAGCTCGTCGGCCCGACGTCCATCGCCTGATAGGTCGTGACGTTGAAGAACAGGGTCCCGGCGGACTGGATGATCGCCGCCCACCAAGCGGCGCGCCCGCCATCCGGGTTGCGCCGCTCAGGCCACGCCAGCCAGCTCTGCAGCCCACCGCCGAGCGTGAACAGGATCGAGCCGACGAAGAACGTGATCGCGTCGGCCGACTCCCCGACGAGCTGCACGTACCCCGGGAACGGTCCGATGAGGAAGCACGTCGACCCGAGCGCGAAGCAGACGGCCATCCAGCGCTGCCGGGTCATAACCCGCTCCGGCTCACAGCGCTCATGATTTCACGGTCGAGCATGGGCGCTGCGAAGAGCGTCGTCCTTCTCAGGGACCGTACGAAGCCGAGTCTCCGGTCCGCGGCTCGCTGCGGCTGGTCGGCAGGGCGCGGCCTCTCGCCAGGCGCACGACCTGAGGGGTACCTACGGGGTCGGGAAGGTTCGGTTTGGTGCCAGGCCGGGCCGCGCCGAAGCGGCGAATCCTACGAACCAGCACCCTTCCGGCGCACCGGCGGCGTCGGCACCGACCAGCTCGAGAAGGTGTGGCCGCGCTCGCAGCGGTACTCGCGGTACCGCCCGAACATCCGGGAATTGCCGGTGGGGGACGCCGGAGCCTGGCAGATGGTGCAGCGCCGGCCGCTCGTGCTCATGTGCGCACCCTACTCGCGCCGGGCCGAGGCACGGCGCGCGATCCAGGTCGCGCTCAGAGTGGAGGCGTCGGCCGGACGCTCGCAGTAGCCGTCCCTGACCGCAGTCACTTCGAATCCCGCGTCGACCAGCGAGGACCGCATGTCGGCGGCCCGATGGAAGTACTGCCGGTGCTGCTCGCTGAAGGCGCCGCTGCCGTACAACGGAACGATCTCGATGCGCGTGTCGCAGGTACGCGCGCGGGTGTCGACGACGCTGCTGATCACGAACCGGTGCTCACCCTGCTCGCCGTGCACGACGGGTCGGGAGACCGTGAACGCCATCATCGCGTCCGTGTGCACGTCGAAGACGAGCCATCCGGCCGGGCGGAGGCGAAGGGACAGGGCGGCGAACGTCGAGCGGAGATCGGCCGGAGTGAGGTAGTTGAGGCCGTCAAAGGTGCAGACCGCGGCGTCGTATACGCCTTCGACGGCCAGTGCGGGAAGCGTCGATCGTACGAGCCGCACCTCCGACCCGACCCGTCGACGGGCGCGGGCGAGCATCGCCTCGGAACCATCGAGGCCGACCACCTGGTACCCCAGCGCAGCCAGCTCGCCTGCGAGCAGCCCGGTGCCGCAGCAGACGTCGAGCACGTCGTGCACGCCGTGCTCGTCATCGATCCAGAGCTCGTGGAGGAAGGACGCCCAGGCGCCATGGCAGGGTTCGACGACGATCTCGTCATAGACCCCCGCCAGCCTCGTGTACGCCTCGACCTGGCCCACGCGGCCCGGAAAGACCTCCGACGCTAGATTCCCAGGAGTTTCTTCTTCGCCGCGGTGAACTCCTCGTCCGTGAGCACTCCCTGGCTGTGGAGCTGGGCCAGGTTCTGCAGTTCCGCCGTGTTGTCGTCGGCGGGGGGAGCCTGCTGGGCCTCATAGGCCGGCTGCTGCGCCGTCTGCTGGTCGTAAGCCTGCTGGTCGTCCTCTGCCCACCGCGCGTTCTGCCGGCGCGCCACGCGGCCGGACACGGCGGTCGCGGTCCCGGCGACGACGGCCGTCCTTGCCGCCATGCGCACTAGTCCCATTTCGTCTCCTTTGTTCGATGGTTGATGTCTTACTCGGCCGGAAGCGCGGCCGCGACGACCTCAGCGGGGATTCGGATCGAGTCGATCAGCACGGCGTCCGCGGCCGCGAACGCCGAGACCACCTTCCTGGCCCACACGTTCTCGAACGCGACCAGCAGCGCCGAGCTGTTGGCGGGCAGGTCATCGCTGACCTCGTCGGCATCCTCCTCGTTGAGCGAACCGGGCTCGGTGACGGCGATCTCCGCGAAAGCGGCGCCCTCCTCGTCCAGATCCTCGATCGCGAGCGTCGTCACGACGCCGTCCTCGTCCTTCATCACGAAGAGCAGGTCGAGGACGCGGATCGTCCCGTTGTCCACGAGCTCTCTGATCGCGGGTGCTATCCGGCCTGTGAACTTGTTGCCGGGGAAGCCGATGATGTAGACGTCGACAGGGCCGACTTCCATAGTCTCTCCTTCGTTTGGGCTCGACGGAGCCTAGCCAGTTTGGGATGGGCGGGCCTCAGAATCCTCCATACGCGATGAGATCGCTACAGCGTCGATTACATCATCGCGAACCGCCGCTTCTCTTCATCCCAAAGGGTTGAAAGGTTCGAATCCTTCGCTGCCCCTGCGCGCAAGCGCCGCGACGGAGAGGACGCGCCTCCTTCAGTGTCGAGCTCGCGCCGCCAGCGCCGCGCTCACTTCGGGGTTCGCACGCGGAAGCGGCCGAGGGTGATCGCTCCGAGCGGCAACGTCAGGACCGAGTAGAAGACCCGCCACAGGAGGGCCGCAGCCACGAGCGCGTCGTCATCGGCAGTGCCCAGCTCGATGAGCATCGCGATCAGGACGGCGTCGACGACTCCCAAACCGCTGCCTGTGATCGGGAACACCGCCCCGGCCCAGAAGGCAATTGCAAACGCCGCAAAGGCCTCGGCCGCGGATAGCTCGGCGCTCGACACTCCGACGAACCGGAGCGATGCCAGCAGGATGAGGTAGGTGAGCAAGAGATTGGCGGCGACGCCGACCGACCCCAGTGCCCAGCCCTCGCGCAGGACGGTGAGCGCTTGGGTACGGAGCTCGGCCGCCTTTCCGGCTCCGTCTTCAATCGGATCGCGCTTGAACTTCACCAGGATCCAGGAGAGCGGCCGTTGCGCCTTGGCTCCGAGCCAGCGCGCCGAGCCCTCTCCGCGCAGGAAGACGTAGCCGGCGATGCCCGCAATTGCCGTCACAACGAGCGAGAGCGCGCCCGCCAGCGCGACCGAGCCGTTGGCCTCATCGGTCACGAACAGCAATGCGAACGCGACGAGTGGAAGCAGAAACCGGCCGACCGTCGGGAACACGAACGAGCCCATCGCCGCGAGCCCGGCGGCGTCGGGTGAGTAGCCGCCGCCACGGAAGTAGCCGTACTGGACGACGCTCGCGCTCGGAGGCGGGAGCAGCTGCCCGGCGAAGTTCGAGGACAGGTACGCCTCGCTTCCGCGCCGCAGACCGAGGCCGGGCAGGAACGCCCGATACATCAGTGCCTCGGTGGGCACGCGGGCGAGCGCGAGCCCGAGCAGGACGACCACCTCCCACGCATCGAGCAGCGTGAGCGCGTCCCAGACCTCCTCGTAGTCGATGAACTGCGGCAGCAGCCACCCGAAGACGACAACGAGCGCCGCGATCACGAGCGCGGACTTGAGCAAGCGCTTCCACAGCGGCCGCGGCACAGGCGCGGGAGCTGTGGAAGTCACGGGGGCGCTCGAACCCATCTCACTGCCCGCGAGGGCGAGAAGCCGGCATTGCTGGTCCTCTCCATGCGCCGCGCGCGAGAAGCTAGTGCAAGCACCCGCCTAGGAGACCGGCACCTCCAGCTGGGCCGGGACGAACGTGTGCAGCTCGTCCCGACCCGGCTGGACGACGCCCCAGCTCGACTCCGGCACCTCGTTCCAGGCCCCGGCGAGGCTGGCGAGCGGCTCCGACACCACGAGCCGTGACTCCTCGTCCAGCTCTTGGAATCGCGCGTTGTCGGGGTACAGCATCTTCATCGTCGCGAGGTCGGTGCTGAAGAACAGCGAGCGCGACCGCCCCTCGCTCGAGTAGCGAAATCCCCAGATGCTCTCGCCGTTCGTGGTCGCCACGGTCATCTGGATCGGGTGCGCGACCCCGTGTCGTCGGCCGGTGGCCTCGATGACGCCGACGGCGTCCTGCACCGCCTTCGGCGGGTCGCTCTCCAGGCCGAGCGTCAGGGCAAGGTAGAAGAACACCTCCGAGTCGGTCGAGCCCTGGATTTCCGGGTACAGCGACGGGTCGATCGCCAGCACGAGGTCGCGCTTGACGCGGTGGAAGTCGTAGATCACGCCGTTGTGCATCCAGAGCCAGCTGCCGTGCCGGAACGGATGGCAGTTCGTCAGCTGGACGGGCGTAGCGGTGGCGGCTCGGATGTGCGCGAACACCAGGCCCGACTTCACGTGCCCGGCGAGCTCACGGAGGTTGCGGTCGTTCCACGCCGGCTCCGTGCTGTGGAAGAGACCCGGTGTGTCGGCGTCGGTGTACCACCCGATCCCGAATCCGTCACCATTTGTCGTCTCGGCGCCGAGCCTCGAGTGCAGGCTCTGGTCGATCAACGAGTGCTTCGGCTTGTAGATCAGCTCCTCGAGGAGCACGGGCGAGCCGGAGTATGCGAGCCAACGGCACATCGGCTCAGGCTTCCCTCAGCTTCTTGCCGCCGTACACGGCAAGCGCGTAGATGATGAGGATGTCGATCGCGAAGATCGCGATCGCCCAGAACGGATACGCCGGGACCCAGAACAGCTGGCCGATCGCGTTCACACCCGCGCACGCGATCCCGAACCAGCGGCCGAACTCGCTCCCGCTCACGATCGCGAACGCCGCCAGCAACTGCGCAACGCCCAGCAGCAGGACGATCCAGCCCCACGTGTTCAGGTTGCTGAACACGAACGTCTGCTCGCCCACATAGATCCGCGAATCGCCGATCGCGAGGATGCCCTGGATCGCGTTCCAGACGCCGGCAAGGCCTAGCATGGAGACGGCGAAGATGATCCAGCCTCCTCCTTCGACCTCGTACCCGGAGACGTCCGCCCCCGTGTAGCTCTGTGTTGCCATGAAACTGCCCCCTTTCAGACGACGAATCTGCTGCTCGTACGCCGGGTGGAGCGTCCGCGTTACGACCCGGCCGTCCGGCGGACGCAGGATCCGTACAACCGTCCGATCGATCGACTGGTCGCTCTCGGTGTTTCCGACTGCCATCGCGGCTCCCGTCTGGCGTGCTTCCCGACCATCGCAGAGGCGCGGTCACCGAACATCGCCCGGCCGCGAGTTCACCCGGGTGAAGGTGACCCGCGGGTGATGCGCGACCTGCGAGATTGCAAGAGCCTCCTCCCTGGACGACCTGCCGTGCCGACCGAAAGGGAGGGGCCGATGGAATCGTTCTGCGGCCGGTCGTCCCGGGTCACGCGCCGGCCATCTGGACGATGCAGAAGCTGACGGCGAGGATGAGCGTGACAAGCCCGAGCCGAGCCGCCTGGAGGGACGCGACGTGACGCGCGACGGCTCTCACGCGGCGCTGGCCTCGTACGCGCACTCGCTCGTTCCGCGGTCGCTGGCCGAGGCGGCGCCCGGCCTGGCGACGCTGTTGCGCTATCCGCGCTCGTACCTCCGGTCCGACCTCGTGGCGGGCGCCACGGTGGGCGCGGTGGCGGTGCCCTCGTCGCTGGCGATGGCGGAGCTCGCCGGGCTGCCGGTCGTCTACGGCCTCTACGGGACCTTCCTGCCGCTCGCTGTCTACGGGCTGCTCGGGACGTCGCGGCAGCACGTGGTCGGGCCCGACTCCACGCTCGCGGCGCTGACCGCGGTGACGGTGGCGCCGCTCGCGACGGTCGGAGGGGAGGTCGACCCGGCGCGCTATGTGGCTCTCGCGGCGGCGCTCGCGCTGGTGATGGGTGGGATCCTCTTCCTGGCAGGCGTGGTCCGGCTGGGCTTCGTGGCGGACTTCTTCGGCAAGCCGGTGCTGCTCGGCTACATCAACGGGGTCGCGCTGATCGTGATCTCGTCCCAGCTCGGCAAGCTCCTCGGGATCAGCGTCGGGGTGGACGACTTCTTCGCGGTCGTCTGGGAGGTGCTGTCAGAGCTGAGCGACGCGAACGGCCCGACCGTGCTCCTGAGCGCTTGCCTGCTGGCGGCGGCAATCGCCGTTCGTCGCTTCCTTCCAATCCTGCCCTCGTCCCTCGTAGTGCTCGCGCTCGCGCTCGTGATCGCCGCGCTCGTCGACCTGCCGGATCACGGGATCGCGGTCGTCGGCGAGGTCGAGGGCGGCCTGCCCTCGTTCGGGCTGCCGGGGGTCGGAGGAAGCGACGTCCTCGATCTCGTGCTTCCCGCGGCGGCATTCTCACTGGTTGCCTTCGCGGACCTCGTCGCGACCGTCCGCACTTTCGCGCAGAAGCACGGCTACGAAGTCGACGCCAACCGTGAGCTGACCGCAATCGGCAGTGCCAATCTGATCGGCGGGCTGACAAGCGCGTTCCCCGTCTCCTCCTCCAACTCCCGGTCCGCCGTCAACGACTCCGCGGGTGCGAGGTCACAGGCTGCTGTCATCGTCGCGGCGGCGGTCGTCGGGCTCTTCCTCCTCTTCCTGATGCCCCTGATCGAGCCGCTGCCGAAGGCGGCGCTCGGCGTGATCATCGTCGTCGCCGCGGCAGGGCTGATCAACATCCGATCGATCTGGCGCCTTCGGCACGTCCGCTCGGCCGAGGTCGCGCTCGCGCTCGTCGCCTTCGGCGGCGTGCTCGTGTTCGGGGTCGTCGGCGGCGTCGTAGTCGCGATCGCACTCTCGATCGGCGTCTTCCTCTACCGCGCGGCGCGCCCGCACGATGCCGTGCTCGGCCGCGTCGACGACGTCGACGGCTATCACGACATCGCTCGCGGGGAGGATGCCGAGACGGTGCCGGGGCTGCTCGTATACCGCTTCGACGCTCCGCCGTTCTTCGTCAACGCCGACTACCTCCGACAGCGTGTGCTCGAGCTTGTCGACGCTTCCCAAGACGTCAGGTGGTTGGTGCTCAACGCCGAGGCGTGGACCTACCTCGACGCCACCGCGATCGACGTCCTTGCTCGACTCGATGTCGAGCTGGAGCAACGCGGCATCGCGCTCTGTTTCGCCCGCCTGAAGGGACGGCAGCGCGAGATCTTCGAGGAGACGGACCTCACAGCGCGGATCGGGCCCGACCGTTTCTTCCCCACGGTCCGGGCCGCAGTCGCGGCGTTCGAAGCGGCGCAAGCGGGCGAAACGCGTTAGCCGGCTCGACCTTTTGTGGAACTACAACTAGGGCCTCGAGCTCAGCCTGTCGACGATCCGCCGGAGCGCCGCCATGGTCCGCCTCAGCTCGCGGATCTGAGCAGCGAGGTCTTGCGCGCGCTCCCGCTGCACCTGAAGGGCCTCCCGCTGGGCCTCAATCGCCGCCCGCTGGGCCTGAACGGCCGCCCTGAGCAGCTCGGCCTCGACCCGGCGCCGGTCGGCCTCGGCCTGGAGCCGAGCCCTGGACTCATCGGTCTGGGACTGCTTGCTCTCGAGCGCCGCGATCCGAGCCTCGTTAGCGCTCGCGCGACCGGACCCCTGCCCCGTTGCGACCCCGACCCTGTCGTCGAGGCCCGCGACATCCCGCTTGACCGTCTCGAGCTCTTGCTGAGAGAGCCGCTCGCTCCGCTCAGTGAGAGTCCCCCGGAGAGACTGAAGCTGCTGCTGCGCGTCGTCGAGCTGGGAGCGCGTCGTCCCGGAGAGCTGGCTGCCGAGGAGCGCGCGCGCCTGTCCGACGCGGGGTTCGGCGTCGGCGAGCTTCGCCGACAGGCCTGCGAGCTTGGTCTGCGCGGCCGCATTCAACTGCTCGGCGCTCTGGATCGCGCCCGCCAGCAGCTGGTTCGTCGTCGCCAGGTAGCCGTTCAACGCCTCTATCTCCGCGACCAGCGTCTGCGCGTCCGCGACGGCTTCCGGCGTGCTCGGGTCGGCGTTGCGTGCGACTGCCAGCGTGGTCAGGCCGATCGTAAGCAGCAGTGTCATGAGCGTGATCGCCACCCAAGCCCAGGCGGGCGCCCGCGCAGTTCGAGGCCGAGCGGTACGAGCCTCCTCGGCCGTCGCCTGCTCGACCGCCGGCGGCTCGGAAGCGCCGACCTCCGCCGCGACAGCTGCGGCGTCCGGCTCCGCCTCCGCAGCGGGCTGCGTGCTCGGAGACTCCGCCGGCGTCTCGCTCTCGTCCGTCTCAGCAACAGCGTCCGCCGGCGTCTCGCTCTCGTCCGTCTCAGCGACAGCGTCCGACTGCCCCTCCGCACCGTTCTGCGCGCTCGGAGACTCCGCCGGCAGCTCGCTCTCGCCGTCGTCGGAGGCGCCGCCCGGCTCCGCTTCTGCGCGGGGCTCCGGCACCGTCATGGGCTCCGTTGGTTCGAGGATGAGCTCTCGGATTGCTTCTGCTTCGCCTGTGACGCTTGCGTCTGAGCGGAGCTGAGCGCGGACTCGAACTGCTTGTTGAAGGTGTTGAGCTCTTCGTTGGTCGTCTTGACGTCGGCGACGAGATCGTCCAGCAACTGAGTGGCCGACGCCGAGGCGGCGTCCGCATTCGCGGAAGCGTCGCGAGCCTCGACGAACAGGCCCAGCGTCACCGCGACCAGCGCTACTGCCAGCAAGCCCAGGACGACCCAGACCCACGTCGGCACCCGAGCGTCGGATGCGCCGGCGCCCGTATCCGGGCGTGGCTTCGTCGCTTCGGCATCGCTCGACTCGGCGACAGGTACTCCAGAGTGCCTGTCGGCTGCTGCGCCAGGCGGCGGGTCGCCCTGTGCCTCGAGCTCACGGTCTGCCATCGTTCTGGCTTCCCAGTCTCGCCACGGGCCGGCGGCATCACATCACCCGTCTGTCCGGTTCACCCGGGTGAGTGGTTGTCTGTTACGTACCCCGCCGTTCCACCGGCGATCGGAATATCAGCCGCGGCAGCGCGCCGTCGCGGCGGCGTTTACTGGACAGGCGGCGGGCAGGCGGTTATATAGGCATCGGCGTCGCGAGGTCGGAGGTACGGTGTCCACTGTCGTCGGTGACTATGCAGCTGCTCCAGCGGCGCCGCCTACCCTCTCGACGATCCTCGCTCGACGCGGCGTCCTGATCGCCGCTGCGATCGCTTGGGTTCTCGTCGCGATCGGAGCGGGTCTGCTCCTCGCGACGAGCGACCACCTCGTCGATCCGATTGCGTACGGCATCCAGCGGGCCGTGATCATCGTGGGATGGTCGAGCGCGGCGCTCTACTGGCTGGTTCGACGTCCCGGCAATCGCCTCGGCCTCGCGTTCGTGGCGCTGGCGCTTGCGTCGGTCGTCATGTCGCTGCAAGGGGCGTCCGATCCCCTGCTCCACAGCATTGGTGTGTTCGGTGACTTCCCGTCGTTCCTCCTGGCCTACTACGTCATCTTCGCCTTCCCCGACGGACGGCTTGCCGGCACGCCGGAGCGGCTGCTGCTCGCGGGATGGGTGCTCTGGTTCTCGCCGTTCTTCCCTTCGCTTTTCTTCTCGCCCGTCGTGAGCGGCGGCGGGCCGATCGCCGGCTGCAACGCGGCGTGTCCCACGAACGCCTTCATGATCGCCGACCGTCCGACGATCGCCGACGCGTTCGGCAGCGAATTTTCGTACGTGGTGATCGCGGTCGCAGCGGCGACTCTCGCTGTCTTGTTCTACCGCCTGGCGACGGCAACTCGACCGCGCAGGCGTGCGCTCATTCCCATCTACTTACCCGCCGTGATGCTCACGGTGCCGGTCCTGATCTTCCACGGCGTCGTCACCCATCATCTCGATCTGGATCCCAGCACGATCTCGGACGTCGGCTGGTTCCTCACGGTTGGTCGCGCCCTGCTTCCCTACGGATTTCTGCTTTCGATCGTGGTGAGCACGTTCTTCGCCGCGACGGCGTTGAAAACGATCGTCTCCCGCCTGGTAGACAACCCGAGCGCCGCTCAGCTGCGCACGACGCTGGCCGATGCGCTCGATGATCCGTCGCTCGAGCTCGGGATCCGGCTCGAGCAGGCGGGCGGCTTTGTCGACTCGAGCGGCAAGCCCTTGCATCCACGCCTGCGGCCGGCCAGTCGTCGACTCCGGTCACGCAGAACGGCGAAACCGTGGCCGTGATCAGGCACGACGCCGGCTTTGGACACCGACCCGGAGCTCCTCGCAGCCGCGGGTCAGGCGCTGCTGCTGGCGATCGAGAACGGTCGCCTGACGGCCGAGCTCGACGCGACAAGCGTGGAGCTCCGCGCGACGCGTGCACGCATCCTGGCCACGGGCGACGCCGGGCGCCGAAAGCTCGAGCGCGACCTCCATGACGGGGCGCAGCAACATCTGGTCGCCCTTCGCATCAGAGTCGGCCTGGCCCGCGAATTCGCGGATCCAGAAGCCGCGCAGCGACTCGACGACGTCGGCAAAGAGCTCGAGGAGATCCTGGAGGAGCTCCGCGACCTCGCCCACGGCCTCTATCCGCCTGTGCTTCGCGAGCTCGGACTCGCGGAGGCCCTGGCCAGCGCCGTGCGGCGTTCGGCCTCACCGGCGAAGCTCGAGGCCCCAGCGATCGGCAGCTACTCCGAAGACGTGGAGGCCGCCGTCTACTTCTGCTGCCTGGAAGGTCTCCAGAACGTCGACAAGCACGCCGGTTCGGGTGCGACCGCTGTGATTCGGCTCTGGGAGCGCGATCGCCGGCTCTACTTCGAGATCGTCGACGACGGCGTCGGCTACCACGTCGAATCGACCCGGAACGCGGGCCAAGGGCCTGGCGAACATGACCGACCGGATCGCCGCGCTCGGAGGCACCCTCGCCGTCGAATCGACGCCGGGACAAGGCACCACGATCCGGGCCAACATCCCCGTCGCCGACCCCGCCACACAGCTCGTCGGTCCCCTCGCCCACTCCGCCTCCGAGAATCGCAGCGACTGACCGCTACTCGAGCGGACGCCCTCGACCTGTCGACTACCGCGTCGGGCTGATCGAGCGCTCGGATTACCAGCCACGGCAGCGCGCCGTCGCGGCGGCGTTTACTGGACAGGCGGCGGTGCAGGTGGCTATATAGGCATCGGCGTCGCGAAGTTCGGAGGTACGGTGTCCACGGTCGTCGGTGACTCTGCAGCTGCTCCGGCCGCGCCGCCTACCCTCTCGACGATCCTCGCTCGACGCGGCGTTCTGATCGCAGTTGCGGTCGGAGGGGTTCTCGTCGCGATCGGCGCGGGTCTGCTCCTCGCGACGAGCGACCATCTCGTCGACCCGGTCGCATTCGGCCTGGTGATCGCCGTGATGGTCGTGGGATGGTTCAGCGCGGCGCTCTACTGGCTGGTTCGACGCCCTGGCAATCGACTCGGTCTCTTGCTTCTCGCGGTCGCGGTCTGCACGGTCGCGCTTGCGCTTCAGGGAGCGACCGAGCCGCATCTCCGCAGCATCGGTGTGTTGGCCGATTGGCTGCTTGTTCTTCCCTGGTTTTACGTCGTCTTCGCGTTCCCGGCGGGTCGCATCGAGAGTCGCGTCGGATGGGCGCTGCTCGCCGCGATCGGGGTCGAACGACTGGAGTCGTACGTCCCCTCGCTCCTCTTCTCGCCGGTTGTCTATGGCAATTTTCCGCAGGCCGGCTGCAACGCTGCGTGTCCCGCGAACGGCTTGATGATTGCCGATCGGCCGACGATCGCCGACGGTCTTTTCAGCAGCGACATCACGACTCACTACCTGTTCGCGGTCCGCTCCGCAATCTTCGTCTACCTGATCTACCGGCTAGCGACGGCGACGCGGCCGCGGAGACGGGCACTCCTGCCTGTCTACGTCCCGGTTCTGACGACCGTCGCTCTGCTCCTAGTCGTCTACGCAGCCCGTGTCGAGCTCGTGCACCTGGATGCGGGCGCGCTCTCGAATCTGAGCTTGCTGGCCACCATCGGTATCGGCGCAGCGCCATACGGATTTCTGCTTTCGGTCGTGGTGAGCACGTTCTTCGCCGCGACGGCGTTGAAAACGATCGTCTCCCGCCTGGTAGACAACCCGAGCGCCGCTCAGCTGCGCACGACGCTGGCCGATGCGCTCGATGATCCGTCGCTCGAGCTCGGGATCCGGCTCGAGCAGGCGGGCGGCTTTGTCGACTCGAGCGGCGAGCCCCTTGCTTCCACGCCTGCGGCCGGCCAGTCGTCGACTCCGGTCACCCAGAACGGCGAGACCGTGGCCGTGATCAGGCACGACGCGGCTTTGGACACCGACCCGGAGCTCCTCGCAGCCGCGGGTCAGGCGCTGCTGCTGGCGATCGAGAACGGTCGCCTGACCGCCGAGCTCGACGCGACCAGCATGGAGCTCCGCGCAACGCGCGCGCGCATCCTGGCCACCGGCGACGCCGGGCGCCGAAAGCTCGAGCGCGACCTCCATGACGGGGCGCAGCAACACCTGGTCGCCCTTCGCATCAGAGTCGGCCTGGCCCGCGAATTCGCCGACCCAGAGGCCGCACAGCGACTCGACGACGTCGGCAAAGAGCTCGAGGAGATCCTGGAGGAGCTCCGCGACCTCGCCCATGGCCTCTACCCGCCCGTGCTTCGCGAGCTCGGACTCCGAGAGGCCCTGGCCAGCGCCGTGCGGCGCTCGGCCTCACCGGCGAAGCTCGAGGCTCCAGCGATCGGCAGCTACTCCGAAGAGGTGCAGGCCGCCGTCTACTTCTGCTGCCTGGAAGGCCTCCAGAACGTCGACAAGCACGCCGGTCCGGGCGCGACCGCTGTCATTCGGCTCTGGGAGCGCGATCGCCGGCTCTACTTCGAGATCCTCGACGACGGCGTCGGCTACCACCTCGAATCGACCCGGAACGCGGGCCAAGGGCCTGGCGAACATGACCGACCGGATCGCCGCGCTCGGAGGCACCCTCGTGGTCGAATCGACCCCGGGACGAGGCACCACGATCCGGGCCAACATCCCGGTCGCCGACCCCGCCAGGCAGCGACGTCGGTCCCGTCGCCCACTCCGCCTCCGAGAATCGCAGCGACTGACGGCTAATCGATCTCGTCAGGCGCGAGCGGACGTCGGCCGTGGTCGACCCACAACCGTTGGAGCAGGGCAGGCCCGAAGTCCTCCTTCCGGACGAACGCTGCCGCGCCGGAGAACCCGTCACCGGACGGATGCTCCTCGAGGCAATCGGTCGAGATAAGCACGACAGTGGAAGCGGGATGTGCGGCGCTGAGGAGCGCGCCGTCTCGAAGCCGTCGATCCCGGGCATGCGGATGTCGACCAGCACGAGGTCGGGATCGAGCTCGCCCGCGAGCGCGAGCGCCTCCTCCCCGGAGCCGGCCTCGCCCAAGTACTCGAAGCCGTCGGTCGACTCGATCACCTCCCGTGCGGCCTGGCGGAACACGGCCTGGTCGTCGACCGTCATCACCCCGACGCCGACCCGTGCTCGCCGTCGAACAAGTGAGCTCACGTCGGCGCTCACGGGAGGTCGTGTCGATCCCAACGCGAGAGAAGCGCCGAACAGATAGGTGCAGGCATCGCGGCTCCTCGCTCTCGTGTCTCCATCTGGTGTCTTTGTGGCGTCGATTCGGGTGCCAGGACGGACGAGCCGTCGTCGTAGTACCCCACCTTCTTCCTTGTAAACGAGGCCCGCAATGACGCCTGCCGGTTTTCCGCCAGGGTGTGCGCATGCCTTCGCAGGGCAATGCGGCCACGACGATCCCGCATGGCCCGCCGGGTATCGTGCGCCCGTGGCCATCCGCGTCGTGATCGCGGACGACAATCTGCTCGTGCGAGAGGGCCTCGCGCAGGTGCTCGGCGGACAGCAGAACATCGAGCTCGTGGGCGCGTACGCAGACCTCCCCTCGGTGCTCGAGGCAGTCGAGGCCGATCCACCGGACGTGGTGTTGACGGACATCCGGATGCCCCCGTCCCAAAGCGACGAGGGGATCCGGCTTGCGGCGCTCCTGCGGGAGAGCAACCCGGACGTGGGAGTGGTGGTGCTCAGCCAGTACTCCGAGCCGCTCTACGCGCTTGCTCTGCTCGAGTCGGGCTCGGACGGCCGCGGGTACCTGCTCAAGGAGCGCGTGCACGACCGCGCACAGCTCCTGTCCGCCCTCGAGACGGTCGCAGACGGCGGCTCGGTCGTGGACGCGAGGATCGTGGACGTGCTCGTCGCGTCGAAGGGTCACGCCGAGCACTCGTCCCTGGCGGCTCTTACCCCGCGGGAGCGCGAGGTCCTCGCCCAGGTAGCTCAGGGGAAGAGCAACGGCGCAATCGCGGAGTCGCTCGTGCTCACGAAGCGAGCCGTGGAAAAGCACATCAACCACATCTTCTCCAAGCTGGATCTCTCCGGGGAGGAGGACGCCAGCAAGCGGGTCAAGGCCACCCTTGCGTTCCTGTCGGAGGAGCGGGAAGCCGGCTCGACCGGCGCTTGAGCGCGGGGGCGCGCAGGGAGCGTGGCGGATCCGTTGGGGCCTAGTCGCCGTTTGCCTGCAGCCGCTTCGAGAAATACTGCGAGCGCCTTCTTCGTCTTGGTCTGCTGCTCGCCTGAGAGGTCGACGCCCTTCTGCGTCAGGAACGCTCTCGTTTCGGCGGCGACCTGGAACGCTTCCGAGGGCGCGCATTTCGTCGACAGCTCGAGGATCATCGAGTTGTCCGGGTAGAGCCAAAGCTCGGAAACGAGCTTGCGGGCGTACCCCTCGGGCGCGAACTTCAGCTTGAGCACGGAGATCGGGCCGAGAATCGAGAGATCGTCCAGCTCGAGCCCCTCGGGTGCGTGCGCCGCGTACAACGCCCGTTGTTCCTTGGAGTAGAGCCTGCGGATTGGCCGCTTCCCCAACACCGTATCCCTGACGTCCGTCGTCTTCAGCGCGCGCTTCATCGATCCCGAGCAGACGAACCCGCCCGGCATCGCATCGACCTCGACGCCGAAGTTCGGCGAGCGGCGCAGCTCAGCCGGAAGCTCCTTCGGGACCACCGGGCGCAGCTTCACGACCGTGTCGTCTCCCTTGCGTTGGACGCGACGAGCGCGAACGACGACGCCGCTCTTGTTGAGCGTCAGGTCCGGCGTGTCGAAGAAGTAGACCTGCCGAATCTGAGCGTCGAGGGGATCCACCCCGAGCGCCGCCGCTCCACGGCTCCGGTCGGACACCGGCACCGTCAGCTTGAGCTCCACGCTGTCGGCGCCTTTCGTCAAGGCGAGCAGCTCGGCAAGATCCTGATCGGTAAGCGCGGGGGTCTTCGTTGCGGCCATGTTGATCCTCCTCCGGTCGGGCGAGCCGGTCACGACAGAGAGCTATTCCTCGCCGGCTTCTCCCGCCGCCTCGAGCTCGCTGAGCTCGATCGCGAGCCCGAGCGCGCGCGCCATCTTGCCGGCCGCCGAGACGATACGCGCCGTGCCGACGATCGGCGCGATGGCAGTGAGGACGCCGCGGATCTGCTCCTCGTCGACGCCGACCTCGCCGGCGACTTCGAGGTTCAGCAGATACGAGGCAGGCGGCCCGTCGACCGCGACCAGCGCAGCGATGCGCACGAGCACCAGACTCTGCTCGTCGAGGCTGGACGCCTGGAGCGATTCAGCGGTCATCCTTACGAGTAGGTCGAGAACCGGAGTCTCGGTGGATTGCTGGGCCATGAGTTCTCCTTTCGTCCAAAGCACCTGCAGGTGCTGATCGGCTTCGATCATGTGGCTGGGGTCGGCTGCGCCCGACGCCCAACTGTCCGCGGGCATTGCGTGTGTCTCTAGCTCAGGGGTAGCCATCGCCGCAGTCCGCGTCGGCGGGACGGCGAGCGCGCCGAAACCCGATGGACCACGCGCTCGAGTCGCCGTGCTAGCCGACGCCGAGAGCGCGGCCTTCGTAGGTGCGATACGACCGGCGCCATCGCGTTACGCCCGTAGCCGCCCATCTGGTCTCCTTCTCTCGTGCGTTGAGAACGTCGTGCCGTGCGCAGCCATTGTTCAACGAGTCTGTGTCTCCGACCTCACCCGCCGATCGCGTTCACCCAGGTGAAAACGTCCTTGAACCAGAAACCCGCGTAGGCGGTTGCACCCCTACTTCGGGGTGCACACACCCCGGGCGCATGCACGAACCGAAGTTCCGTGCAGGCCTCATTGCTGCGCGGTGCTCCATGAGCGACGCTGGCGCCAGCCTTCTGTAGCTGGATCAGGGTCGAATGACTGTGACCACAACCTTGAGAGCGGCCGACCGAGTCGCAGCTAGTCCCTCGGATGATGGGGACTTCTTCGAGTGGAAGTTTGAGCGGGTCCGCGCCCCGCGCGACGCTCTGGTCCGCGCGCGTTTCACCGACGTGCTGCGTGAGTCGGCGCCGAGACTCGTACTGCTGGCTGCGCCGCCGGGGTTCGGAAAGACGACCCTCCTCGCGCAGTGGCGCGAGGTCGATGACCGCGCCTTCGCCTGCTTGTCGCTCGACTCGGGGGACAACGACCCGGTCACGTTCTGGAGCTACATCTCTCAGGCGATCCGCCACGTCGCGCCTGGATGGGGCGCAGCCGGCCTGAGTGCGCTGCCTGAGCCGGGCGCGGATGTTTTCGATGCGGTCGTCCCGGCTGTTCTTCGCGAGCTGGAAGCAATCGGCGAGAAGCTCGTTCTCGTCCTCGACGACTACCAGGAGATCACGAATCGCATCTGTCATGACTCGCTCAACTTCTTCCTCGAGCGAACGCCGAGCAACGTCACATTGGCGCTCGCCACGCGTTCGGATCCACCGATCCCGATCGGGAGGCTGCGCGCCCTCGACGAGTTGATCGAGCTTCGTGCCCTGGACCTCAACTTCACCGAGGCCGAGTCAGCCACCTTCCTCAACGAGATCTTGCGCCTGAGCCTGCCGACTGAGACGCTCGGCGCGCTGCACGAGCGCACCGAAGGCTGGCCGGTCGGCGTTCACCTGGCGGCGATGTCGCTCTCTCAAGCTCCCGATCGCGCCTGCCTTCGTCGCACGCTTTGGCGGCGCCAGCCGCCATATCGTCGACTACTTGACCGAGGTCGTTCTCGACACGCTCGATGAGGATCGACGCCAGTTCCTCCTCGAGACGTCGGTCCTCGACGCGATGTGTGGGCCACTCTGCGACGCGGCCACCGGGAGGCAGGGCTCCGCCGAGGCCTTGACCGAGCTCGAGCGCGCCAACCTCTTCCTGTTGCCACTCGACGACCGCCGAGAGTGGTATCGCTATCACGAGTTGTTCGCGGACGTGCTCCGGAACCAGCTGCTCCAACGCGATCCCGAGCTTGCCCGCGCCGTGCACCGGCGGGCGTCCGAGTGGCTCGGCCTGGAGGGCTATCAGTACGAAGCCGTGCGTCACGCCGTCGCCGCCAACGCGCACGAGAGCGCGACCATGTTGGTATTGGACGACTGGTACCCCTCGCTCGGGCAGGACGACGCCGCGGCGATCCTCCGCCAGCTCGAGGAACTTCCGAGGACGAACGTCGAACGAGATGCGCGGCTCGCCGTCGTCAGGGCCTGGGCGCTGAGCGCGCTCAATCGCCGCGAGGACTCGCTGGCCGCGCTCGAGTCGGCGGAGTCGGCGCGATTCGAGCAGCCGATGCCCTGCGGGCTCCCGTTCGAGGCTGCAACCGCCCTGACCCGCGCCTGCTTTCCCTGGGGCGACTCGGCTCGCATGCTGGGCGCCGCCGAACGGGCCCTCGAGTTGCTGGGCGACACGTTCTCGATCGCAAGACCGATGTCCCTCCTCGCGCTTGGCTGGGCACGGCGCGTTACGGGCAGCGTCGGAGGCTGCCCGCGCGCCACTCGAGCAGGCCGCCTTCCTCGCCGCACGTTCGAACCAATGGCTTGTCGCCGGTATGGCCAAGGCGATGCTCGCCCGGATCTCGCTCGAGACTGACGACGTCGAGGTCGCCGCGTCAGCGGCTCGGCGTGCGCTGAGCACGCTCGAGGTTCACGGCGTCGCCGACAAGCCCGGCGCGGGCATCGCGCACGTAGCCCTTGGCGCCGCCCTCGCCCGCGGAAACGAGCTCGAGGAGGCAGGGAAGTTGCTCGATCGGGGCTTGGCGAACCTTCGGGCCCGCGGCCAGCCGCTTGACATTGCGGATGCGTTGCTCGTGTCAGCCCCGGTGCGCCGCGCCCTCGAGGCGCCCGCTCCCGCGCGAGCGATGCTCGAGGAGGCGAGGACACTCCTTGCCGGCTGCCCGGATCCGGGAGTGCTGAGCGCACAGCTTGTGGAAGTCGCGCACACACTGACGCCGGCCCACCGCCGAATCGGGGGTGACAGCGACCTGACGGAGCGCGAGCTCGAGGTTCTCCGCTACCTCGCCGAGGGTCTGTCCAAGCGAGAGATCGGCAAGGAGCTGTTCCTTTCCTTCAACACGATCCACTCGCACACGAAGTCGATCTACCAAAAGCTGCGGGTCTCGTCGCGGCAGGATGCGATCGTTCGTGCGCAAGAGCTCGGAGCCTTGCCAACCGCGCAGAAGCTCCACTAATCGGTTCGATCTCGAGGATCTGCTCCTTCTGCGCCTGGAGCTCAGTCGTCGTCGATTTCCACCCACACCGACTGCTCGTCGTGCTCCTCCCAGTCGGGGCCTGGCATCGCGATCGCCCACCTCGTCCAGGTCCCGACCGGCCGAGCAAGGGTGGTCCTGACTTTGGCACGAACGACCATGCCCGGAGTGAGCTCCACCGGTGAGCGCAGGGGCGCGGTCGTCATTCCCCAATGCGTCGGTGGATCGCCCGGTCCGACCGAGAGCGAGGCGCCGGGTGCGAGTTCGGCGCTGAACCAGAGTGCGAGCGCGTTGGCCGTTCCGTGGTCGTGGACTGGCAACAGCACCTCGGCTCTGTGAGGCGCCCGCGCTTGCTCGAGCGAGATCAGTTCGACGTCCGTCGTCCACAGCCGACACGGCTCGGAGCGTCTGTCACCCGCCCCGAGGTGACGGAATCCGCCCGAATAGGAGACCTCGTTGACGGTTTTTTCCAGGAGGTCCCCGAGGTCGAGGCCGTAGGGGTTGTCGCGTAGGAACTCCAGCGTCTCGGAGAGATAGCGGTCGTGCACCAGCGCGGCCCACGCCGTGACCGAGCAGGGGATCATGATTCCGCCCGGCTTGAGCCAGCGATCACGAGCGACGACGACCGGGACGAGCATCCCCTCGTCGATCCCGAACCCTCCGAGCCACTCGGAGACGATCACGTCGACTCGCTCCGGCAGTTCGACGTCCGTGACGTCGCCGTGAATCACCCTGACGATCTCCGAGACTCCGTTCGCAGTGGCCAGCTCCTGCGCCAGGACGGCGACCGACGTCTGTTCCACCGCGTAGACGCGCGCAGCCCCTGCCCGCGCCGCGAAAACGCTCAGGATGCCGCTCCCCGCCCCGGCGTCGAGCACGATGTCGCCTGCGCGCACGACGGAGTCGATCGCACCCTTGAACGCCTCCGTGCGGACGCGGTCGCAGATCATCGACCGGTGTACTTCGAACTCCGCGTACATCGGGTCTGACGGGTGCTTGATCGGTGTCCGCACGACTGTAATTCGGGTCGCGATCAGGATCGCTTCTTCGACTCGGCGACCTCCGAACGCCGCCTCGCCGGTGGGTTCAAGCGCTTGCGGTACCAGAGGACGTCTGCTCCTGACGGGAAGTCCTCGACTCGACCCACCAGCTCGTAACCGACCCGCTCGTAGAGGCGGCCAGTCTGAAAGTCGTAGGTGAAGTGGACCGTCTGCGAGCAGCCACGCGCCGCCGCCTCGGCTTCGGCAGCAGCCAGGAGCCTGGACCCTAGCCCGCGACCTCTCAGGCCCGGCTCCACCCAGAGGCTCTGCAGCTCACAGCTGTCGCCCCACGTCCAGCCGGTGATGCCGGCTACGACCTTGCCCGCGTCTCGCACGAAGATCGCCAGCTCGACTCCGTCGCCGAGCTCCATGGCAGCCGAAGCCTCGCGGCGAACCTGGGCTTCGAGGAATTCGAGGTCGAGGGGATCCGGATCGTCCTCGACCTCGAACTCCATGGCGCCTGACTCAGGCGCCTGCGAGCTGCTCGATGAGCGAGAGGTCGTCGAAGTACGTCCGGTACGACCGGATCTTCCCGTCGCGGAAGTCCGCCACCGTGACGCCTGCGAGCTTGACATGCTGCCCGGTTGCCTCCAACGCAGCATCCTCACCGAGGACGAGCGTGCCGGTGTGGTCCGCCTCGACAACCCATTCTGCGAACGCCTTGTTGCCGACTTCGTCGAGCCCTCGGAACATGATGACGACGTTCGAGAAGGCGAGCTCACGGAGAGCCGCCAGCTCTTCGAGCGCCGTGATCCCGGACACGGTCGCGTACGGCGACCACCCGACGACGTCGTCGGTGAACAGACTGCCCGGATCGTCCGATCCGCCACTGATCTCGGCCTCCAGCGCCTTCATGAGCACGTCCTTGCGCGATTCAACCATTGCAGCCTCCGGTTTCGTCTGTCGTGCGGTCAGCCCTCGAGGGCCTTGGCCTTCGCCGCCGCGAACTCTTCGTCGGTCAGCACGCCCGAGGCGTGGAGCTGCGCGAGGTGCTCGATCTCGTCAGCCGTGTCCGCCGGCGGCGGCGCATACTCCGCCGGCTCCTCGGCGGGCGCCTCCTCGTACGCCTGCTGCTGCTCGGACATCTTCGTATCCCTGTGATGGGCGACCGCTGCTCCCGCGATGAGTGCCCGGCGCCTCGTCCGTCGCCTGAATCCCATGGAGATTCCTCCTCGTCGTAGTAGCGGGCCACGATAAGCGGCTGCCAGCAACGCGTCACCCCACAGGCGGTTCGTTCACCCGGGTGAACCGTGTTTCTTCGCGCTGCGCGGCGCCCTCGCCCGGCGCAGAGGGCTTCTGCGCCTCCGTCTCGAGCATCGGCTCCTGGTCCGCTCGTCGCGCGGCCTCCGCGCCTTCTTGCTGCTGGCGTAGTAGGCAGCACCGTCGACCGCGCCCGCCCCCACGACGGCGCGCCCTCGCATCCTTGCGTCCTGGTCCGATCATTGGCATTGGGGGCCGGCGGCGTGCCACCGGCCCCTCAACGCGTCTAGCGGCGGCGCG
>CAVTZA010000008.1:0-16441 GCA_963739085.1 uncultured Actinomycetes bacterium
CGGCCCGTGCTGGCGCGGCCGCTTCGACCACTCGATGACGTTCCGATACAGCTTCGCGGCGGTGTCGGTGTCGCCGGCCGCGGCGAGGATGCGGCCGAGCTCGACGCGCGCATGGGCGGCGGCCCAGTCCGCACGCGCTCCCTCGGCGGTTGCGAGGGCGCGCCGCTGCAGCTCTTCGGCGTGGCGCAGGTCTTTGCGCGCAAGGGCGCATGAAGCGAGCCCGGACAGGGCGAACGCGACGTGGTCCGCGAAGCCTGCGTCGCCCGCGAGATCGAGTGCGCGAAGGTACGCGTCCGTGGCGGCGTCGCCGTCGCTCCGCCGCTCGGCGACCCACGCATCGAGCAGCATCGCCGGGACGCGGAATGCGTCGAACCCGATCGCATCGGCGTGGCGGTGCGCGTCCGCCGCCATGGCCGCGACCGTGTAGGCGTCTCCGACGGCTGCCGCGATGTGCGCACGGAGGAGGCTGGCGACTGCGGACGACCAGTGATCTCGGCCTCCTTCGAGCGTCGCACGCGCCTGCTCCGCCAGCGTGGCACCGCGGTCGACGTCGCCGGCAGCGGCGACGGCAAGTGCGAGCGTTGCCTGCGCGAAACCGACTTGCGGCGCGTCCGTGCCGGTCGCTTCGAGCGCGAGCGCACGCTCGCCGATCTCGATTGCGGAGTCGAGGTCGAGCTCTTCGGTCGCGAGGAAGCAGAGACCGCCAAGCGCGTCGAGCCGCCGATCGAACGGAATGTCGTCCGACGCCTCCGCGAGCGCGAGCTCGACGAATCGCCGCCCTTCGGTCACGCGCTCCGCGAGCGTGAAGTACCAGGCGAGCGACGCCAGGCGGGTGGCGATGCCCTTGTCGCGTGCATCGCGAGCGTACGTGAGCGCGGCCCACAGGTTGTCGTGGTCGAGGTCGAGCCGGCGGACCCAGGTCTGCCAGTCGCGTCCGCGAAGCTTCCCCCACGCTGCGTCGGCGAGCGTCGCGAAGTACTCGGCGTGCGCCCGCCGGGCGGCGGCGAGACGACCGCTCTCGGCAAGACGCTCGAGCGCGTAATCCCGCACCGTGTCGAGCAGGTCGTAGCGCGCTCCTTCGGCGGGGAACGACGCGGAGAGGATCGACTTGTCGACCAGCACGCCGAGCAGGTACGTCACGGTCGCCTCGTCGAGCCCTTCGCTCGCACCGACGGCGTGGAGCGACGGCAATGACGCGCCGCCGCGGTGCACCGCGACCTGGTGGAGCAGCGCCTTCTCGTCCGCGTGCAAGAGGTCGTAGCTCCACTCCACGAGCGCCCCGAGCGCGGCGCGGCCCGCGTCCGACGCCGGCCGGTCGCGAAGCAGCCCGAGGCGGCGCTCGACGACCAGCAGGAGCTCCGCGAGCCCGAGAGCGTTGAGCCGCGCAGCGGCGAGCTCGATCGCGAGCGGCAGACCGTCGACGTGACGGGTGATCTCGCCGACGATCTGCGCTGCGTCGGGGGTCAATTCGAACCGCGGCCGCGCAGCGCGGGCGCGATCGAGGAAGAGTTGAGCCGCCGGTGAGGCAGTGCCGTCGGTCGACTCCGGATCGGGCAGCGCGAGCGGCTCGACCGTGACGCGAACCTCGCCCGGAAGGTGGAGCACCTCACGGCTTGTCGCGAGTACCCGCACGCCCGGACACTCGGCGAGCACGGCCGCTGCGACTCGCGCCGCTTCCTGGACGACCGGTTCGCACGCGTCGAGGAGGAGGATCGCGTCGTCGTCGCGGAAGCGCGCGACCGTGCGAGCAAGCGGGTCGGCGCCGCGAGCGTCGACGGCTGCAGCGACGAGGCGGACGACGTCGTCGGGGCTGCCTGCGCGCGCGAGGTCGACGAGCCACGCGCCGGCGCCGGGTTCGCCTTCGAGCGCGCGGGCGACCTCGAGCGCGAGCCGGCTCTTTCCGACCCCGGGCGGCCCCGTCAGCGTGACGAGCCGGTGCTCGCGCAACAGCTCGAGCACCTGGGCGAGCTCCTGCTCGCGACCGACGAACGACGTCGACGGGGCGGGGAGGTTGCCGCGGCGCCTCGGCGCGACCGGGGCGGGGGCGATCGCGGGGTCGTGCGTGAGGATCGCCTCCTGCAGCCGGCGCAGCTCGGGGCCCGGCTCGAGCGCCATCTGCTCGGAGAGCACGCGCCGGGCCTCGCCGTAAGCCTCGAGCGCGTCGGGCTGGCGGCCGCAGCGATAGAGCGCGAGCATCAGCTGCCCCCACAGCCGCTCCCGGAACGGGTTCTCCTCGAGCGCCGCTCGAAGCGCGGCGACGATCTCGCGATGTTCTCCGAGCGCGAGCGCCGCCTCGAACTGCTCTTCGAGCGCGTCGACTCGAAGCGACTCGAGCCGCCGCGCCTCGGCGCTGAACCAGGCGGTGTCGGTGAGCCCGTGCAACGCCGGGCCGCGCCAGAGCTGCAGCGCGAGGGCAACGGACTCGGCCGCGGCAGCGGCATCCCCCGCCCGCAGTGCACCACGCGCCTCTGCGAGTAACTCCTCGAACCGCAGCGCGTCGACGCTCGCGTCCGTCAGCGCGTATCCGTCGGGCGAGGCGACGATCGTCTCCTGGCCGAGTGCAGCGCGAAGACGCGCGACGTGGTGTTGGACGGCGTTGCGCGGCGCGGCAGGCAGGTCGTCTTCCCACAACGCGTCGATCAGCGACTCGACGCCGACGACGCGACCGCGGCGCAGCGCGAGCAGCGCGAGCAGGCCTTGGCGCTTGCTGCCGCTCACGTTCGCCGGCCGTCCGCCGGCGAGGACCTCGAACGGGCCGAGCAGCCGGATTTCGAGCGGTTGGTCCATGCGCGCAGGGAATCAGCCTGCACGCACCAGTCTCGCACGCTCCTGCGTGCGTGGACAGGGGGCGAGACGCGAGTGTTCGTCGACCCGTCGGCGGGAGGGAGCGGGATCGCGCTCTTCGCGCACATCGGCGGGTTCGTGTTCGGATGGATCGTCGCCCGGACTCTGCTCGAGACCGAGCGGAGACGAACCGAGTCTCCGGCGCGGCACTCCGCGCTGACCCCGTTGTGAACGTCGTGCGTTCACCTCGAGCCCTAGCGACGAAGCAGCGGCGTGCCGCCGCGTGGCAGCGGCATGGCAGCCGCGGGCGGGATGCTCGACCCGATCCCGACGAGCAAGGAGACCAAATGAGGAGCGCAGTTATCGAGACAAAGACGACGGTCGAGCTGTGGGCGGCCGATCCCAGCCGGACGACGGTCGAGTTCGAGGTCGAGCACCTGTGGGGCCTGGACACCGTATGCGGCCGCTTCCGCAGCTTCGACGGCGCGTACATTGTCGGTCCGGGCGGCTCGCGGATCGAGCTGACGATCGACGCCGGCAGCGTCGACACCGGCTGTCCCGCACGCGACAACCATCTTCGGTCAGCCGACTTCTTCGGCGCCGACGAGCATCCGCTCGTGCGGTTCACCTCGACGCGCGTCACCGGAATGGGGAAGCGGACGCGCGCACGTGAGCGGCGAGCTGGAAGCGGCGGGCAGGCGCGTGCCTCTCGCATTCGACGCATCGGTGCGACTGGTCGACGGCGACCTCGAGCTCGAGGCGACGATCATGGTCGACCAGAGCCGCTTCGGCATGAGCGACGGGCCGTTTCGCAACGTGGGGCGGCCGACGAAGCTGCGCGTGGAGACGCGCCTCGTCCGCAGCGACAGCCGTTTCTGACGGCTCTCGACAGGAATGCAGACAAGTCATGCACACCGCTTCGTACGAGGAGCAGATGACCGCGGGTGAGGCCTCTTCGCAGGCCGGGGAGGCGCGTCGCACCCAGCTCGAGGTCTCGGTGTCGATCCGGACGATCCTGCTGATCGCCGGCGTCGTCGCCGTCGCGTGGGCGCTGGCGTCGATCGCGAGCGTCCTTCTCGTCATATTCGTCTCTCTCTTCAGCGTCGCCGTCCTCTCCCCGGTTGTGAGCGCGATGGAACGGCGGCTCCGCTGGAGCCGGAAGCTGTGCGCAGCCGTACTCGTGCTGGCGACCGTGATTGTCCTCGGGGCGGTCGTTCTGGTGGTGACACAGGCGGCCATCGGCGCCGTGCGCGACTTCAGCGACGACCTGCCCCGGATCGTCGAGGATGCCAGGCGCAGCGATCTGGGCAGCCTGATCAACGCCGGGAGCGACTCGCTCGACACGTTGGCGCAGCACGCGGGCGAGATCACGAGCGGAGTGGCCAAGGTGTCGGGCGGCGTCGCCGACGTCGGCGTCTCGGCTTTCGGCGTGGTGACCCTCGTTCTCTCGGTGATGTTCCTGACGCTGTTCGGACTGATCGACGAAACACGCCTACGAGGCTGGGTCGGAGGTCTGCTCTACCGGGGCGATCGCGAGCGCTTCCTGCAGGTCGCCGATCGGATCGTCCAGACCACCTCGCGCTACATGCTCGGCAACCTGGCCATCTCCCTGGTCTGCGGAACCGTGTACGGCGTCACAGCGGTCATCCTCGACGTCCCGTACCCGCTCGCTCTGGCGGTGATCGCGGGGATCCTCGACCTGATCCCCAGCATCGGGGCGACGATCGCCGGCATCATCGCCGGACTCGCCGCGCTCTCCGTCAGCCCCGCAGCGTTCGTCGTCTTCCTGATCGTAATGGTCGTCTACCAGCAGATCGAGAACTACATCCTGCAGCCGACGATCATCGGAAAGGCGGCCAGGATCTCCGGCTTCACCGTGCTCGCCAGCGTTCTCATGTTCGGAGCGCTCTTCGGGCTCATCGGTGCGATCATCGGCGTGCCGATTGCGGCCGGCATCCAGATCGTCGTGGAGGAGCTCACTGCCGCCCGGAGAGCTCGCATTGCCGCCGCGGACGCCGCCGGGTAGGTGGCGTCTGCCGTCAAGGCGCGGGCCGACAGCGCCGTTGACGCCGTCGACGGCTTACACGCGGCGCGCGGCGGCTAGGTCGAGCGGCCCATTGGTGCTAGCGCCGCGGGCTTCCATGCTCGACCCGTTCCGGCCAGCGCCGAACCGAGGGCGCGCGACGTGGGGTGATCGGCTGGCCGCCGACGCTGCGCGTGAAGATGCGCCTCGTCCGATCACAGGCAGTACCGCCGCCGGCCGGACGGCCCGTCGCGGCAGCGGCGGCGTGCCGCGTGGCAGCGAGCTGGCAGCGACGCGCGAGACAGTCCGATCGTCAAGTCCAACGAAAGGAGAAGGGAATGGCTGAGATCCACAACGTCGTCGTCGTCCAGTTCCCGGACGCGAGCAAGGCGTACCAGGCGCGAGTGACGGGACTCGAACCCGCGACCTCCGGCGTGACAGGCCGGTACGGGCTCGACCGGTACAGCAGGCTACGACCCGGAATTACGGGCTAGAGCAAGAAGAGAGGAGGCTGCGAAATGGCAGTGTCAGACGACTTCACGAAGCTCAAAGAGCAGGTCGAGGAGGCCGACCGCAGCATCAAGGAAGCGGTCGCAAAGGAAGATGCCGAGTTGAAGGCCATGGTCGACGAAGCACGGAAGAACGCTGACGATCGCGCGGCGCAGCTGCGCACCAAGACTCAGGAGGCCGCCGGCGAGGCCGACCGCCAGTGGAAAGAGGTCCAGAGCAATTGGGATCAGCACGTCAAGCGTCTTCGAGAGCGCATCGATGCCAGGAAGGCCGAGGTCGACGCCGGGGTCGCCGAGCGCGACGCCCAATGGGCCGAGGCCGACGCGTACGATGCCGTCGCGTTTGCGGAGACCGCAATCGAGGAGGCCGAGTACGCGGTCCTCGACGCCGTGATGGCGAGAAGGGACGCGGACATCATGGCGGCCGCCAAGTAGCGGGGCGCGCACGCCGAGGCCGACGACCTCCAGCGAGGTAAGGCGTATCGGCCGATCGATTCGCGTACACCAGCCGAGGGTCGCGGACCCAGCCGCTGCTCACGTCGAGACTTCGGAGGGAGCCGCGTGCTGGACCTCGCGTACGCGAAACGCGAGCATGATGTTCATGACGCCGCGAATCACGGCGAACGCCGCGACCCAGGCGACGAGAAGAATGGCGCTGCGACCGTAGTAGCCGGCGGCCCAGAAGCCGAGCGCGAGCTCGATGATCCCTGCGATCAACTGCACCCACCACACGTCGATCTCGTGCCGAACGGAGATCGACTCGACGATGTCGAACGTCCCCGCAAAGATCAGGATGGCGAGCGGCTCGCTGATCGGGATGCTCGTCGGCGTCCTGGGCGGACCGGTCGGTGTTCTCGTCGGCTGGGCGCCGGCGCCTTGATGGGCGGGGTGTTCGACCTCGATCGCGCCGAGAAGTCCGATCAGGGCGCTCAGCGTTCTCGGCAAGGCGATTCCGCCGGAGTCGACCGCCGTGATCGCGAGCGTGGGGGAGCCGGCGGCCGAGGTGATCGACGTGGGAGATGGCCAAGCTCGGAGGCGAGGTCACCCACCGCCCGGTCGCTGAGGTCCTGGATGAGCTCGAGGCGGCGGAGGAGGCTGCTGACGCCGCCGCGCGCGAAGCGCGGCGAGCACTGCGCGAAAAGCGCAAGGCCGAGGTCAAAGCCGACTTCGACGAACGCGTGGGAGAGCTGAAGGAGAAACTCCACGTCGCCTGATATCGACCCACCGCGTGGCGTTGAGAGAATGCCGGCGGCTGGGAGCATCGTCGTGTCGAAACCCGGCGACCGCAGGCTCGGCGGGTTTCGACCTTCGTGCGCTCGTGGTCACTCGAGTGCGGCAACGAGAACGCGGCGCCGGTCCGGCCGGTTGAGCGACAAGGCGAGATCCGCAGGCCAGCGCGGGTCACTCCGACACGAGGCTGATGACCCCCCGGCACTCCATTCGTACTCTCACGCGCCAATGCGACCCTACTTCGGCATGGCGGTGTTATCAAGAACGGCCGATTTGCAGGCGATTTCGAGTGGGCCGGGCAGGATTCGAACCTGCGACCTTGGGATTAAAAGTCCCCTGCTCTGCCAACTGAGCTACCGGCCCGCAGGATCAATCTAGCGCTAGAGGATTCGCGCCCCAAGTGCGCTTGCCGCCAGCTCGACCGCCAGCTCCGCCGTGGCGTTCTCGTGGTCGAGAATCGGGTTGACCTCGACCAGCTCGAGGGAGTCGAGCAGTCCGCTCTCGGCGACGAGCTCCATCATCAGGTGAGCCTCGCGGTACGAGACCCCGCCGCGGACCGGCGAGCCGACGCCTGGGGCGACAATCGGGTCGACGAGATCCATGTCGACCGAGACGTGGACGAAGGGCGCACCCGAGACGCGCTCGAGCGCTTCACGCATCACCGGCTCGACGCCGCGCCGATCGATGTCCGAGATGGTGTAGACGGCGATCCCATCCTCCTTGACCACCTGCCGCTCGCCCGGATCGAGGCTCCGGGCTCCGATCACTGCGACGTGTTCGGAAACGAGCGTTGGCAGGCTCCAGCTGTTCGCTTCGAACCCGGCACCGGCTCGCCCGAGCGCGGCGGCGAGCGGCATGCCGTGGACGTTGCCGCTCGGTGTCGTCGCCGGCGTGTTCAGATCGCCGTGCGCGTCGAACCAAAGCACTCCGCCGGGGCCGTTCAGCGCGGCGAGCCCGCCGAGCGTCCCGAGCGCGACGGAGTGGTCGCCGCCGAGAACCAGCGGCACGAATCCTCCATCGACCGCGGCGCGCACGCGCTCTGCGATCCGCTCGCACGTCTCGCGGATCTGGTCGAGGAAGCGGGCGTCGGGATTTCCCGCGTCCGTCGTCTCACGCAGAGGCGTGTAGACGTTGCCCCAGTCCTCCGAGGCGATCCCGAGCGCCGCCAGCCGCTCGCCCAAACCGGCGTAGCGGATCGCCGAGGGGCCCATGTCGACTCCGCGCCGCCCCGCCCCGAGGTCGAGCTCGGCTCCGATGATCGCGACCCGCCTGGCGTCGGTCACGGGGCTATCCTGCCCGAAGTGGCTACGGCCACTCCCGCCCCCATCGACTAGCGGTCCAGGTCACAGCCCTTTCAAGGCTGTAGCGCGGGTTCGAATCCCGCTGGGGGCATTCAGGGGTTACGCGCAGACCTGAAAGCGCATGGTTGAGCCATGCGAGACGTGCGGGAAGGGCGAGAAGTGCGGTCGCGTGCTACCCCCGGTGCTACCCCCGAACGTTCGCCAGCGGCGGCAACTGACGCATAGCTGCTCCGCTCGCTGAACTGCGCCGACTGAGCAGCCATGCCCCCGTTCCTATTCACCGCATGGACGGATATGCGGGCCTGCGTGCGAGACTCCCCGCGACGGTGGCCGGAGAGGACTCCACAGCCCCTCGGCGGGGTGTCGAGAACCTCGCGCTGACCCACATGCTCCGCCTGCTCGCCGGTGAACCGATCCCTACCGACGAGGCGACGGTTACGACGACGCTCGGCCCCGTGTGGGCGGGGCGCTTCGACACCGAGACGGAGGCTGGCCGGTCGGCCCTCTTGGCGACGATCCTGCGAACGGGGACCGGGTTCGTCGTCGGGTATGAGGACGCGCCAGCGTTCGTGGATCAGGTCATGGACCTGGCGTGGGAGCCGTGGGACGGACTCCCTCCCCTGCCGTTCCCTCGTCTCTGGATCGAGTGCGGCAGTCCGCTTGTATCCGGGCCGGTGCCGTTCCCCTCCAGCGAAGGTTGGAAAGACGAGTCGGGTCATAGCGAGCCGAGAGAAATCGATTGGGGCGGCGGCCACTACGGCGTCGGAATCGTCGGCGACGAAAGCGGCTGGATCGTGGTCGATCTGTACGAGGCGAACGCTTGGAGGGTTCGCCGTTACGCGCGTTACCCGTGGGATGCCGACGGGGTGCCCGACATCAGGGTGCAGCGCCTCGCGCCTGATGGGAGTGGCCTCTACCCGATCCCCGACTTTGATGAGCGCGAAGCCCTTGGCGACGATGACCCGCTGCCAGCGGCGATGAGCGCGTGGACGGCAATCCTGCTCGTGCAACTGATCGATGTGCTCGGCGCTCGGCAGGTCGAGCTTCAAGTCCCGCGACCGCACAGGCGGGCGCACGAGCGGCAGTTCCAGCACGACCACCCGAAGGTCTACTTCGTTGATCTCCGTCAGGCCGGAGAGAAGAAAGGCAGCGCGGGGAGCCGCGAGTACCACCACCGCTGGCTTGTGCGAGGCCATTGGCGACAGCTTGCGAGCGGTCGCCGGACCTGGGTTCGCCCGTATGTCAAAGGTCCCGCCGGTGCCCCGTGGCAAGGACGGCCCGTCTACATCGACCGAACGTGAGCGGCGGAGAACCGGAACCGCCTCCGCTCACCTGCGAGGAGTGCAGTCGAGAGCAGGCCGACGACGAGCGCGGTTGGCGCTCGACACCGGCGGCCGCGCGTTCCTCGGCCGTCGTGGACCGCGCGACGATCGGCCCCCACGGCTCGGCCTGCTCGACCACGATCTCGCGCCGTTTCATGAGCTCGAGCAACGCGAGGAAGGTGACCGCGACGACGACTCGATCGCGCACGCCCTGCAGCAGGTCCTGGAGGACGACCGTCGGCGCGTCGCGCAAGGCGTCCCGGATGATCGACGCGCGCTCGGTCAGCGTGATCGTGCGGGCAACGGTCTCCGGCGGCAGCTCGGGCGGCGGCGCGATGCGGGCCACGCCGTCGAGCGCGCCGACCAGCAGCATCGGCGACAGCGGCGGGCGCGTCGGATGGCCGGGCGCCGGCCATCGCGGTGGCGTGGGCTGCGCCGGGTTCGCGCCGGAAGAGGCCGACCCGGCGCAACGCACCCTCCGCCAGGCTCGCACCCGCGTCGCGGTAGGCGCGGTACAGGAGCAGGCGGGCACGCAGCTCGGCCTCGGGGTCGGGCGCCTCGTCGGCCAGGCCAGCCGGTCCCGCCGGCGCCTGGCGCGGCAACATTGCGCGGCTCTTGATCAGGATCAGCTGGCTCGCGACCGCGACGAACGAGCTCACGTTGCCGAGCCGGTCGACGTCCAGCGTGGCGAGCGCGTCGAGATACGCGTCGGCCAGTGCGCCGAGGGGGACCGTCAGTACGTCGAGCTCGCGTGCCTCGATGAGCGCCAGCAGCAGGGCGAGCGGCCCCTCGAACTCCGCGACCGCGACCCGCGTCGACGCCTCCGGCCGGCGTCCCTCGCCGAACACCACCGACGGCGCGCGAGCGGAACCGGCGTCGAGCATCAGTTGGCCTCGTCCGCGAGCTGCAGCAGGCGGCCTGCCTCCGGATCCACCGGCGCCTCCTGGTGCCGGATCAGCTCGACGGTCCGTGGCGCAGCCCCGGCCCGTTCCGCGAGTTGCGCGGAGGTCTCGGCGTGGGCACGGAGGCGCTCGATGCCGGTGCGCATGCCCGGCAGCACGCCGGCCGCGCGCCAGACCCAGGCGCCATATGCCTCGCCGAGCGAGAACGCGACGCGCGGCCACACCCCGGTGCTGCCCTTGCCCGCGTCGTGGAGCAGCCCCGCGAGCAGGACCTCGTCGATCGGCCACGCCCTGAACTCGAAGCGTCGCGACCACGTCCAGCCCGTGCCGCCGGTCGGCGACGTGCATCCGATCGAACAATGCGAGTTGGGGCGGGCTCACCCAGGTCGCCAGCGCCGTCCGCTCGTCGGGGGCCACGCGGGCCCGCACGTGCGACCGGAACTGGCGGACCTTGTTACCCCACCAGGACGTTGAAGATGGCATCGGCAACTGGATACAGGACGCGACCACCGAGTGTCTCGCCGCCGAACACGGGGAAGAAGAACACCGCGATGAGGATCAGCAGGCCGTACTGCGCAAGGATCGGCCGGAGCTGCCACGCCGTCTCACGCGAGACCAGCGAGAGCAGGATCGCTCCGCCGTCGAGCGGCGGGATGGGCACGAGATTGAACAGCCCGAGGATGATGTTGCCGTACACGATGAGCCCGAGGGTTTGCAGGAGGATCGGGTACTCGAACTGCAGCTCGCTGCCGAGGACGAAGCGCAGCGGGATCGCGGCAGCAGCGGCCAGCACCAGGTTCGACAGCGGACCCGCGCCCGCGACGATCGCCTCGCCGTAGCGACCACGCAGGTTGCCCGGGTTGATCGGCGTGGCGGCAAACCCCAGCGGGATGCCGGCGACAAGCGACGGAGATGACCAGCATCGTCCCGCCGACGGGGTGAAAGTGGGCGATCGGGTTGAGCGTCAGCCGCCCGAACATGCGCGGCGTGGCGTCGCCGAGCCGATTCGCCGCGTAGGCGTGGAAGAACTCGTGGACCGGGAAGGCGATCAGCAGGAAGAAGGCGATCAGCAGGATCGCCTCCATCGGATTTTCCTGGACGAACAGGGAGCCGGGCAACACGGATCAGGACCCGCGCGGTTCGGTCATCAGATGCGCCCGAGCAGGTCGGCCTTCTTCTGCTCGTAGTCCTCGGGGCTGATGGCTCCACGGTCCCGGAGGTCGGCAAGGCTCGCCAGCGTGCGGGTCACCTCGTCGGGTGACATCTTCTCCTCCGGCGGGTCGCTCGCGGGTGACGGCGCTGGTTGCGGTGGCGACGGCGCCGCGGCCGGAGGCGGGACGCTGACCGAGGATGTCTCGTCCGTGACGGGTTCCGGGCCTCGCTCAGGCGGCGCTTCGGGCGCCGCGCGCAGCGGTGGGCTGACCGGCACGGGTCCACGCGACATGTCCACCTCGTATCCGTGCTTCGCGTCGAGCATTGCCTTCTTGAACCCGATCGGATCGTGGATCATCCGGAAGCGCTCGATCCCGCTCTCCGACGCGGTCAGGACGTCGAGGTCGCCGAACCCGAACATCCGCCCGAAGATCGACTGGCTGAGGGCGGCGTCGTTGATCTTCTCGAGCGAGCTGTCGGTCGAGTGCTTGTTGATGACCCCGCCGACCTGCATGACGCGCCGATTGGTGATGACGAACTCCTGGTGGCGGTAGCGGAGCGCCTCCCAGAGGAAACTGGCGATCCCGCCGACAAGCAGCACGACGAAGATCAGGCTGGCGAGCGACCGGATCGTGCCCGAGATGCCGTCCGGGTCCAGCCCGTTGGTCAGGAACCCCAGGATCACGGCCCCGATGATCGCGAGGATCGCCCAGCGTCCGGCCCACACGAGGATGAACCAGTGCTGGCGCTCCCGAAGCTCGATTCGCTCTCCGGTGGACAGCAGCCCGTCCGCGTAGCTCATCCTGTTTTTCTTCCCTCTCGTCAGGCCCGTGGATGGGCCCGGCCATAGACGTCCCGGATGCGCTCACCCGTCACGTGGGTGTAGAGCTGGGTCGTGCTGATACTCGCATGTCCGAGCAATTCCTGAACGATGCGCAGGTCGGCCCCGCCCTCGAGCAGATGGGTCGCGAACGAGTGGCGCAGCGTGTGCGGGCTGACCCGCGAGCCCAGCCCCGCTCGGGCCGCCGCGCGCTTCACCGATGCCCACGCCTGCTGCCGTGCGAGGCGCCCGCCGCGTGGCCCGAGGAACAGCGGCCCGCCCCGCGACGGCGCGACGTGGCCGAGCGAGAGCAGCCGCTCGCGCGGGCCACCGGTCCAGCGCCGGAGCCAGTCGAGCGCGACCTCACCCAGCGGCACGAGTCGTTCGCGATCGCCTTTCCCGATGACGCGCACGAACGCCCCGTCGAACGACAGGTCCTCGCGATCGAGCCCGGTCGCCTCGCCGATCCGCAGCCCGGCCGCGTACAGCAGCTCGAGCAGCGTCCGGTCCTCCATCCGTCGCTCGTGGTCGGGCTCGTCGGGGTCATCGCCGCCGGCTGCGTCGAGCAGGCGCGTGACCTCCTCGACGGTCAGCGTCTCGGGCAGGAGCCGCGGCTGGCGCGGAAGATCGAGATGCGCGGCGACGTCGCTCCCGATCAGGCCCTCCCCGAAACAGAAGCGGTAGAAGCCCTTGAGGGCGGCCGCCCGCCGGCGGAGGCTGTTCGGCGCGAGGCCGGGATCGTGCGGCTTTCCGCGCCGCGTGCGGGCAGCGAGGTAATCGAGCGCCACCTCCGGTGAGCGGTCCCAGCCGCGCGCCGCGCCACGGGACGCGGCAAAGTCCGTCAGGTCGGCCCGGTAGGCGCGGATCGTGCGCGGGGCAAGCCCGCGTTCGACCCGCAGGTACGCCAGGTAGTCGTCGATGGCGTCCGCGAGCGCGACCACCGGCGTGCTCGTGGCCGCCTCAGCCGGTCGCGCCGACGCGTTCGCGCCAGCTCTCGGCCCGATCGAGCAGCTCGCGCGCCGAGGCGAGCGTCGTCGCCCCGCCCGCCTGCCCGCCGAGCATCTGGGCGAGCTCCACGATGCGCCCCTCGCGATCGAGCCGTTCGACCTCGGTGATCGTGCGGCCGTCGCGCTCGCGCTTCGCGATCCGGAACTGGACATCGGCGTGGGCGGCGATCTGCGGCAGGTGCGTGACGCACAGGACCTGGTGGCGGCGCGCGAGTGCCCACAGGCTGCGGCCGACGGGGTCGGCACTGCGCCCGCCGATGCCCGTGTCGACCTCGTCGAAGACGAGCGTCGGGGTCGCGTCGGCCTCGGCGAGGACCTGCTTGACGGCCAGCGCCACCCGCGACAGCTCGCCGCCGGAGGCAATCTTCGCGAGGGGTCGGGCGGGCTCGCCCGGGTTTGGTGCGAGGCGGTAGACGACCTGATCGGCACCGGCCGCGTCGAACGCGACCGCGTCACCATCGAGCTCGACCGCCGGTTCGTCGGCGCCGGCCGGGCGTCGTCCGAGGCCGACCTCGAACACGCCTCCCGGGAACCCGAGCTCGACGAGGACCCCACCGACGGTCGACGCGAGGTCCGCCGCGGCGGAGCGCCGGGCATCGGACAGCCTGCCGGCCACGTCTGCAACCGCGGCCAGCAGCGTGGCGTCGACCGCCTCGCGCCGCGCCCGCTCGTCCTCCAGGCCGGCGAGCCGCTCCACCTCGGTCCGCGCGCGTTCGCCGTGGGCGATGACAGCTACCTCGTCGTCTCCGTAGCGCCGCTCGAGCGCGTAGATGAGACCAAGCCGCTCCTCGAGCGCCGCCAGCGTGGCGGGGTCGTGGTCGATCGTTTCGGCGAGGCGGCGCACCTCGTCGGCGGCGTCCTCGAGCTCCGCCTCGAGCCCGGCGAGGCGGTCGACCAGCGGTTCGAAGCGGGTGTCCACCCGTGCCACGTTGCGGATCTCGCGGACCGCGACCGCGGTGACGTCCCGTGCGCCACTCCCCTCCCCGACGAGCGCGTCACGCAACGCGGCCGCGCCGCGTGCGATTGCCTCACCGTGCTGTGCCGCCTCGAGGCGCGCCCGCAGCTCGTCCGCCTCCCCGGGTTGGAGCCGCGCGGCGGCGATCTCGGTGGCCTCGTGCTCGAGCAGCTCGAGCCTGCGTGCCAGCTCGCGCGGCTCGATCGACAGCTCGGCGAGCGCCGACCGGTTCCCCCGCCAGCGCTCGACCGTGGTGGCCATCTCGTCACGAAGCTGCTCGTGGCCGCCGAACGCATCGAGCAGGTCGCGCTGCCAGCGCTCGTCGAGCAGCCGCTGCTGCTCGTGCTGGCCGTGGATCTCGACGAGCGGACCGACCTCCTCGGCCAGCCGCGCAGCGGTCACGGTCTCGTCGTCGAGCCGCGCCGTCGAGCGGCCGGTAGCCGCGACCTCACGGACCGCGATGACCGGCTCGGGGATCCGGTCGAAGAGCGCCTCGACCCGGGCGAGCTCGGCACCGTGTCTGACCAGCGTGGTGTCGGCGCGTGCGCCCAGGGCGAGCCCAAGCGCGTCGATGAGCAGGCTCTTGCCGGCGCCGGTCTCCCCGGTGATCACGTTGAGCCCGGGGCCGAGCTCGAGGCGGAGCCGGTCGATCAGCGCGAGATCGGTGACCGTCAGCTCGAGCAGGCGGCCGGCGATGGCGGGATCGGTCATCCGTGACGGATCACGACGGCAGGAGCTCGACCTTGTGGCGGAGGAGGTCCCAGAACGGGACCGTGCCCTGCGGCTCGACGAGCCGGATCGGCCGGTCCATCGCCTGGACCGCCACCATGTCGCCGACCGCGAGGGGGATGTCCTCGCGACCGTCGATCGAGACGAGCGCCTCGTGCGCGTCGACGATGCGGCAGCGGACCGTCTGGGTTGGTCCCGCGACAACCGAACGGATGGCGGACAGATAGCCGGCGATGGGCGTCACGATCAGGTTGCGGCTCTGCGGCTCGACGATCGGGCCGCCGGCCGAGAACGAGTAGCCGGTGGACCCGGTCGGACTCGCGACGACGAGCCCGTCGGCGATGAACGTGGCCAGGTGCGAATCGTCGATGCTCACGTCGAGCCGGCAGACCCGCGCCAGCGCCCCGCGCGCGATCACGATGTCGTTGAGCGCGATCAGCCGTTCCGCGTTCGCGTCGCCACCACCGGGGTGGATGCGTCCCTCGAGCACCATGCGCTCCTCGAGCCGGTAGCGGCCCTCGGCGATCCGGGCGAGGACCGCCTCGAGCCCGTCCGCCTCGACCTTGGACAGGAAGCCGATCTTGCCCAGGTTCACGCCAAGCAACGGGACGTCGACCTCGGCCACGGCGCGAGCGGCGCGCAGGAACGTGCCGTCGCCGCCGAGCACGAACAGCACGTCGGTCTTCGGCAAGTCGGTCCGCAGCGCGTCGGTGTCTCCGGCGGCCGCGGCCCACTGCTCGACGCCGTGGATCGTGGCACCAGCCGGCGGCCCGCTCGCGCAGTTCGAGCGCCGCTTCGTTCGTCGGGTTGTAGGCGAAGCCGATGCGCATCGTCAGGTTCCGCCCGGCGTCCCGGCCCAGGCCGCGTCGACGGCCCGCTCGATCACTTCGTCCAGCTCCGCGCACGACGGCCCGGGCCCGAGGTACGCGAGGAACTCGCGGTTGCCCTCCGGCCCCTGGATCGGCGAGGCAATGACGTTCCGCGTGCCGAGCCCGAGGTCGCGCGCCTTCGCGGCAACCCGCCGAAGCACGTCCGCGTGCACCTCGCGATCGCGGACCACGCCACGGACCACCTGGTCGCGGCCGGCCTCGAATTGCGGCTTGACGAGCGCGACCATGTCGGCCGGACCGGGCGCGAGCGTGGACGCCGCGGGTCCGAGCACGAGCCCGAGCGAGATGAACGACACGTCGAACGTGATGAGGCTGACCGGCTCAGGGAGGGAGTCCGCGGTCAGGGTCCGGGCGTTCGTCCGTTCCATCGAGACGACCCGGGGGTCCTGGCGCAGCGATTCGGCGAGCTGGGCGCGCCCGACGTCGAGGGCGTAGACGCGGCTCGCGCCGCGCTGCAACAGGACGTCGGTGAAGCCACCGGTCGACGCGCCCACGTCGAGGCAGAAGCGGCCCTTCGGGTCGATCTCGAACGCATCGAGGGCAGCGGCAAGCTTGTGGCCGCCGCGCGAGACGTACGGCTCCCGCTCGACGAGGTCCAGCGGCGTCTGCGGATCGACGAGATCGCCGGGTTTGCGGTCCCGCCTCGCCCGGTCCCCCTCGCCGACGCGCACCTTGCCGGCCAGCACGAGCGCCTGCGCACGGGTGCGCGTCTCGACCAGGCCGCGCTCGACGAGGAGCTGGTCGAGTCGGACGCGGGTCCGTTTGGCCGTCGCCGGGCTCACCCGGCTATCGTGGCACAGCGGCCTTCACCGCGGCT
>CAVTZA010000009.1:0-59151 GCA_963739085.1 uncultured Actinomycetes bacterium
CGGCTTCAAGACGATCCGGAGGGCGACAGCAAAGGACAGCTTCAAGCCGCTCGGCAAGTACACGATCCTGACCACGATCGCCGAGAGGTACACGGCGAACGTCGGCCATCCCGGCTACTCGAACGCAGCCATCGACGAGGTCTTCAACAAGTTCCTGATCCCGCAGATGTTCGCGGAGGTGGCGCAGGACAAGATGAGCCCCGACGAGGCGGTTCGCGCGGCCGAGCGCGAGATCAAGTCGATCTTCGCGAAGTGGCGAAGGCGGAAGAAGCTCTAGAGAGAGCGGAGTAGCTCGAGCACGGTCTCGCCGCTGGCCTCCAGGCTCTGCGGCGAGACCATGCTCAGGTCGTCGCACCGCTCGTGCCAGCAGGCGTACTCGAAGTCGATCAGGTCGATCGCCGGAATGCCCCGGCGCAGGAACGGGACGTGGTCGTCGAGGACGGCGCCGCTCGTCCTGGGTGGGAACACCGAGGCGTTTCCGGTGCGAGCCGCCGCCGCGCGGAGCTTCGCCCAGAGGCGCTTGTTCGAGAGCCGCTCGCGCGGGATCGTCAGCTCCTTGTCGCCCACGAAGTCGAGCAGGATCATCGACTCCGCGTTCTTGAACGCCTTCGCCGCAACCTTGCTCCCGCGCAGGCCGTAGCGCTCGAACTCGCTCTCGGGCGCGCCGGGCGGCGTCTCCTCTCCGTCGAACAGCACGAAGACCAGGGTGGGCCTGAGCTCGCGCTTGCGGATCGTGCGGGCGAGCTGGACGGCGACCGCCGTTCCCGAGGCGCCGTCGTTCGCGCCCACGAACCCCGGGAGGTCCTTCGTGTCGTAGTGGGCGCCGACGACGACCACTCGCTTCGGGTTGCGCCCGGGGATCACGCCGACGACGTTGCGCAGCCCGCCGGGGACGGCCTGGAAGCGTCCGTTGGGCAGCAGCGTCCGGAGCCGCTGCGCCAGCCGGCGCGACGCCGCGGAGCCGGCAGGCCGTGGCCCGATCGCGACCTGCTCCTTGAGCAGCGCGAACGCCCGCTGCTCGTCGAACGCGTTGCCGCGAGCGGCGGGAGCGGACCCGGCTGCAAACGCGAGGACGGCCGCCGCGAGCACGGTCAGCGACACGGCCGCGATGGACCGGTCCGGGGTCTGACCCCAGACACGCCTCGAGGGGTCGTGTCTTCGCGTCCGCAAGCTCACGCCTGAAGCATGCCTACTTCGTTTTCCCACTAGCACCTCGGGATGTCCGCGCAGGGCGTGTCCAGGGTCTGACCCCGGACACGCCCGAAGCGGACGAGGGTGGTCGAACTACGCGACCGCCGCCGCCGGCTTCAGCTCCTCGCCGAAGCGGGCACGCTTCACGAACTGGCCGATCCCGGGCGACGCCACCAGCTGGTCGCCGTCGACGAGCACGTTCCCGCGCAGCAGGACGACCTCGGGCGAGCCGGTGACCTCGGTGCCCTCGAAGAGGTTGTAGTCGACGTTCGAGTGGTGGGTCGAGGCCGAGATCGTGTGCTGCTTCTCGGGGTCGAAGACGACGATGTCCGCGTCGGACCCGACGGCGATCGTGCCCTTGCGCGGGTACAGGCCGAACAGCTTCGCCGGGTTCGTCGCGAGCAGCTCGACCATCCGGTTGAGCGTGATCCGGCCGCCACGCACGCCGAACTCATGGATCATGTGCAGCCGGTTCTCGAGCCCGGGCCCGCCGTTCGGGATCTTGGAGAAGTCGTCCTTGCCGAGCGACTTCTGGCCGTCCCAGTTGAACGCGCAGTGGTCGGTCGAGATGGCGGACAGCACGTCCGTCCGGACGGCGTTCCAGAGCACGTCCTGGTTCGCCTTGTCGCGCGGAGGCGGCGTATAGACGAACTTGGCGCCCTCGAAGTTCGGCCGCTCGAGGAACGTGTAGTCGACGAAGAAGTACTGCGTGCACGTCTCGCCCCAGACATCCCAGCCCTTCTCGCGGGCGAGCGCGATCGGCTCGACCGCCTCGTGGCACGACACGTGGACGACATACAGCGGCGACCCCGCGACCCGCGAGAGCTGGATCGCGCGGTTCGTCGCCTCGCCCTCGGTCTCCGGCGGCCGCGTCAGCGCGTGGTACCTGGGCTCGGTGTTGCCCGCCTCGAGCGCCTCCTTGACGAGCACGTCGATCGCGTCGCCGTTCTCGGCGTGCACCATCACGAGCGCGCCCGAGTCGGCCGCGACCTGCATCGAGCGGAAGAGCGTCTCGTCGTCGACCATGAGCGCGCCCTTGTAGGCCATGAAGAGCTTGTACGAGGTCACGCCCTGGTCGGGGAGCCCGGCGAGCTCCTCGAGCGACCCGCCCTCGCGCAGGTCGGTGATCGCCATGTGGTAGCCCATGTCGATGAGCTGCTTGCCGTCGGCCTTGCCCTTCCACTCGTCGAGGGCCTCGGCGAACGTCGAGCCATGCGGCTGGATGACGAAGTCGACGTGGCAGGTGGTGCCGCCGAACGCGGCCGCCCGCTGCCCTGACTCGACGTCGTCGATCGTGACCGTGCCGCCGAACGGCATGTCGAGGTGGGTGTGCGGGTCGACGCAGCCCGGCAGGACGTACTTGCCGGCCGCGTCGATGACCCTGTCGGCCTCGACGTCGAGCGACTCCCCGATGAGTGAGATCCGCTCGCCCTCCACGTACACGTCGCCGACGTAGTCGTCCGCCGCCGTGATGACTCGTCCACCCTTGATCAGAACCGACATCGCGGATCTCCTTTCTCGAAAGCTCCCGCGAGCGTACGCACCCGCTCCGGGAGTCTGCAACCGGTGAACGTTGGGTGGAGATCTGGTGAACGTGCTGGCCTGCGAGCGCGCAGTGGACGAGGATCGCACGAGTGGACCCGGCGCGGCTGGAAGTCATCCCCCTGTTCGCCTCGCTCCCGGCTCCGGATCGGGAGCTCATCGCCGAACACGCCGAGTGCGTCGACGTGCCCGACGGCAAGCAGGTCGCGACCGCCAACGAGTTCGGTTACAGCTTCTTCGCCATCGAGGAGGGCACCGCCGACGTTCGGATCGACGACGAGAACGTCGGCCGGCTCGGCCCGGGCGACTTCTTCGGCGAGATCGCGTTGCTCTGCACCGGCCGCCGTACGGCCTGCGTCGTGGCCACCTCGCAGATGACCCTGTTCTCGCTGTTCGAGCAGGACTTCCGCCTGATCGAGGCGCGAATCCCCGCGCTCGCCCGCGAGCTGCGCCGCGCAGCCGGAGAGCGGCTCGCGGCCGCCCGCGCCTAGGCGGGCGGCCGCACGCTACGCGTCCTAGTTACTACTAGTTGCCGCCTTCGGTGACCTCGACGGTCTCCTTCTGCCAGTCGTTGCCGTTCACGTCGACGTCGTCGTCCTTCAGCTCGTTCACGGCCGCTTCGGCGATGTCCGTGCGGTACGCGTCGTCGGTGGCCGGCTTCGTGATGATCTTGTAGTCCTTCGCGATGTCAGCGGTGACCTGGAAGGACTCCGGGTCCATGACGCCGATGCCCTTCGGGGCGGGCCAGATCAGCGCGTTGATCTCGTTGAGCTGCCACTGCTGGTGGCCCTCGCCGAGGGTCGGCCCGTTGTCGAGCACGTGCTGCAGACACTCGTCCTGATTGTCGCGGCAGAAGACCCAGCCGCGAATGCTCGCCTTGAGGAACCGCTTCGCAATGTCCTGGTTGTCCTCGTCGGCGATCCAGTCCTCGGTCACGAAGACGCCGTCCTCGAGCGCTCCGGTGCCCAGGTCGGACATCTTCATCACGTTCAGGTCGCCGAGCTGGTAGAGGTCGCCGGTGTCCGGGTTCTTCTGCTCGAGCACCTGCGCGAGCTCGTTGTAGGTCATCGCCGCGGCCGCGTCGACCTCGCGGTTCAGCAGGAGGTTCATGTCGAACGGCTGCGCGACGATCTTGACGTCCTTCTTCGGGTCGAGGCCGTTCTTGTTCAGGGCCGCGAACAGCTTGTGCTCGTTGCCGCCGAGCCAGACGCCCACCTTCTTGTCCTTCAGCTTCGCGATCGAGTCGAGGCCGGTGTCCTTCCACGTCACCTCGGTCATGCCGCTGCGCGTGAAGACCTGGGCGATGTTGACGATGCTCTGGCCCTTGTCACGCGTGGCCAGGGTGTTGTCGAGCCAGTTGATGCCGAACTCGGCCTGGCCGCCGAGAACGGCCTGCTCGGGGACGATGTCCGGCCCGCCCGGGCGGATCGTCACGTCGAGGCCCTCGTCGTCGTAATAACCCTCCTCCTTCGCCGCGTAGTAGCCGGCGAACTGGGCCTGTGTGACCCACTTGAGCTGGAGGGTGACCGAGTCCTTCGAGCCCGAGCTGCCGCCGCCCGAAGCCTCGTTCCCTTCGTCGTCGTCGCCGCCGCACGCGGCGAGCCCGACCACGAGCGCGCCGAGGAGCGCTGCCAGCCAGAACCACGTCGAACGTCTCCTCATTCCTTCCCCTTTCTTGCCCGTCATTCCGTCCGTGCCCACCGCATCGCGATGCGCTCCAGGAGCGAGACGCTCGCGTAGAAGGCGATCCCGAGCAAGCTGGCGACGACGATCGCCGCCCACGCATGCTCGAAGGCGAAGATCCCGGCGTCGCGCCTGATCACGATTCCGAGTGAGTCCTGGGAGCCGCCGAAGTAGTCGCCCACGATGGCGCCGATCATCGCGAGTACGGTCGCGACCTTCAAGGCGGAGAAGACGTAGGGGAGCGCGGTGGGGATCCGCACGCGCCGGAAGATGTCGATCTCACCGGCTGCGTAGCTGCGCATCAGCTCGATCGAGGACGGCCGCACCGACGTCAGTCCCTTGAGCGTGTTGACGAAGACCGGGAAGAAGCAGAGGACCCCGGCGATCACGATCTTCGACCACGGCGAGAGCAGGCCGAACCAGTTGTTCGTGATCGGGGCGAACGCGATGATCGGGATCGCGTTGGCGGCGATGGCGTAAGGCATGACCGCTGCAGCGAGCGAGCGGAAGCGCGCGAGCAGGAGCGCCACGGCGATGCCGGCCGAGCAGCCGAGCACGTAGCCGCCGAGCGCCTCCTTGAAGGTGAACCAGGCCGCGTCCATGAGGCCGCTGCGGTCGGCCCAGAGCGTGTCGAGGATGTCCGAGAGCGGCGGCAGCAGGAAGTTCTGCACGTCGAGCGCCTTGACTCCGAACTCCCAGGCGACCATGCCGAGCAGGAACACGACGACGGCCGGGATCCAGTCGCGCAGGCCGCGGCCGACCCGTCGCGCGAAGACGCCGCGCGGGACGGGCTGGACGGCGGTCGGGCCGGCGCTCACAGGCCCTCCTCGGCGACGATCAGCTCGGCCTCCGAGATCTGCTGCTCCTCCTCTCCGGCCTCGCGAAGCCGGTGCCGCACGTCGGCGACGAGCTCGAAGAAGCGCGGCTGCTCGCGCGTCTCCGCGGTCCGGGGCTGGGGCAGGTCGATCTCGATCACGTCCGTGATCCGGCCCGGCCGCGGCGTCATCACGACGACCCGCGTCGAGAGGAACACGGCCTCGGAGATCGAGTGGGTGACGAAGACGATCGTGCTGCCGAGCGCGTTCCAGATCTGCAGGAGCTCGAGGTTGAGCCGCTCGCGCGTCATCTCGTCGAGGGCGCCGAAGGGCTCGTCCATCAGCAGCAGGGGCGGCGAGAACGAGAGCGCCCGCGCGATCGAGACCCGCTGCTGCATGCCGCCCGAGAGCTGCCAGGGGTGGTGGCTCTCGAAGCCCTCGAGCTCGACCAGGCGGAGCATCTCCTTGACGCGGTCGGCCTTGCGCTTGCGGTCCCAGCCGAGCATCTCGAGCGGCAGCGCGATGTTCTTCGCGACCGTGCGCCAGTCGAAGAGCACCGCATCCTGGAAGACGATCCCGTAATCCCTGTCGTCGCGGGCCTGCCGGGCCGACTTGCCGTTCACCACCGCCTCGCCGGTGGTCGGCTGGATCAGGTCGCCGATGATCCGCAGCAGCGTCGACTTCCCGCAGCCGGAGGGGCCGATCAGCGAGACGAACTCGCGCTCGCCGATCTCGACATCGATGCCCTGGAGTGCCGTCACGCCGCCCGTGCCGAACTCCTTTCCGACCCCCTTCAGGCTGACGACGCTCATGCCACGTTCTCCGGCGCGCGCCTGACCACGAGCTTCTCGAGGAGGACGATCGCGAGGAAGAACGTGATCCCGAGCATCGCCGCGACGAGGTTCGTCGCCCAGAGGCTCGGCGGCGAGCTCGCGTAGTACTGGTTGAAGTTGAGGATCGCGCCGCCGAGGCCGCTCTGGATCGAGGCGGGGAGCTCACCGATGATCGCGCCGACGATGCATGCGGTCGCCGAGACCTTGAGCGCAGCGAACAGGTACGGCAGCGATGCGGGCACGCGGACCTTCCAGAGGATCCGCCAGGGGTTGGCCGCGTAGGAGCGCATCAGCTCGATCGCCCTCGGGTCGGCGGACTCGAGGCCGCGGAGCGTGTTGATCGTGACCGGGAAGAACGTCAGGTAGGCAGCGATCACCGATACCGAGAACCAGTCGGGGAGGCCGCGGCCGCCGAGCCAGATCACGACCATCGGCGCAACGGCGAGGATCGGGACGGTCTGGGAGGCGACGATCCAGGGCAGGAATCCGCGCTGCAGCAGGCGCGAGTGGGCGAGTAGGACCGCGAGGACGAAGCCGATCGACGCGCCCAGGAAGAAGCCGACGGCCGCCTCTTTCGCCGTGAAGAGCGCCGCGTCCCAGAGCACCTCGATCAGCAGCGGTCCGTTGCGGCGGGAGGGCTCGAAGAGCTGGCCGACGATGTCGTGGAGGTGGGGGAAGGTGCGGTCGTTCACCTGGAAGGCGCCCAGCCGGAACTCCGTGGTCTCGCCGATCCACTTGAAGACCTCCCAGAAGGCCCACAGGCCGGCAGCCACCGCGAACAGCAGCCCGGCCCGCTGGAGCACGGGCCGCCACGCGAAGCCGAAACGCGACGGTCGTTGGGCCGCGACGGAAGCCATGGCGGAGTTCCTACCACAACTTTCCGCCGACGTTAGAGTCGCGCGATGCCGCTCGATCCCTCGCGCACGGTTGCCGAGCTCGAGGAGCTGCGCGAGCTCACCGGCAACGAGGACGGCGCTCAGCGTGTGGCCTGGACCGACACGTGGGTGCGGGCGCAGGAGTGGATGGCGTCGAAGCTCGAGGGCACCGGCACGCGGATGGAGTTCGACCAGGCGCGGAACCAGTGGTGGACGCTGCCGGGACGCACGGAGCGCGAGCTCGTGATCGGCGGCCACCTCGACTCCGTGCCGAATGGAGGCTGGCTCGACGGCGCGTTGAACGTCGTCGCGGGCTCCGAGGTGCTGCGCCGGATCGCGGAGGAGGGGGATCCTCCGGTGACCGTCCGGCTCGTCTCCTGGGCCGACGAGGAGGGGGCACGCTTCGGGCGCTCGCTGTTCGGCTCGTCTGCTGCGGCCGGCTCGATGCGTGATCAGAACGAGCTGCGCTCGCTCGTCGACCGCGACGGGGTCTCGTTGCCGGACGCGATTGGCGCGCACGGCGTCGACCTCGACGGGGCGACGGACGCGCGCTCACAGCTCGCGAACGCGGCGGCCTACCTCGAGCTCCACATCGAGCAGGGGCCGGTGCTCGAGTCGATGGACCTGCCGCTCGGCACCGTGCTCGGGACGTTCGGCGTCGAGCGCCACCGCGTCGTGTGGCGCGGCCAGGCGGCTCACGCCGGCTCGACCCCGATGGATCAGCGACGCGATGCGCTTGCAGGTGCATCGAAGCTCGCCCTGGCGCTGCGCGAGATCGCGGCGGCGGTGGGGGACGGAGCGGTGTGCACGTCCGGTGGCGTGGTCTGCAGCCCGGGGATCGTGACCTCGGTGGTGGAGACGGCCGAGCAACTGCTCGACCAGCGCCACCTCGACGCCTCGAGGCTGGCGGCGATGCTCGCCGACGCGAAGGCGCGGTCCGAGCAGTTCGCGCGCGAGGAGGATCTCGAGGTCGAGTTCGAACGGATCTGGAACATCGAGCCGATCCTGTTCGACGACCAGCTGATCGGCTTCGCGGACGAGGCGATCCGCGAGGTGTCCGGCCAGTCGCACCGCCTGCCGAGCGGGCCGCTGCACGACGCTGCCGAGGTCTCGCGCTCCGGCGTCCCGACGGTCATGGTCTTCGTCCAGAGCCTGCGCGGGCTCTCGCACACGAAGCTCGAGGACACGAAGGAAGAGCACCTCGAGCTGTCGGTTCAGGCGCTCGACCGGCTCGCGTCCAAAACGATCGAGTCGCTCGCCGCCTAGCGGCGCACGCGAACGGGCTCGCCCAGGCGCTCGCGGCATGGCCCAAGCGTCCGCCTGCTGGTGCCAGGCATCGTCACGAAAGCGTCACGAGGAGCCCACAGGGCGACGCCTTCCGTGAGGCCAACCGGGCCAGCGCAGCGCCTTCACCGGATGCTCCTGGGAGACAGGTGGCCGATCGCGTCGCGGCCCAGGCGTACGCTTGCTGGTGCCAGGCACCCTCACGAAAGGGTCACGAGAAGCGCACGAGAGCCACGCCGGCCGCGAGCAGGGCCACGCCGCCCAGGCGCAGGGCGTTGACTGGATGCTCGTCGAAGCCGACCCAGCCGAAGTGGTCGACGGCCAGGGAGGCCAGCGCCTGGCCGGCGAGGATCATCGCGAACAGCGTCACGGCCCCGAGCCGCGGCGCCGCGACGATCGAGCCGAGCACGTAGAAGGCGCCCAGAGCGCCGCCGATCCACACCCACCAGGGCGCCGCCGACACGCGATCGGCGGACGGCCAGTCGCGCGCGGCAGCGAGCGCGACCACTGCGAGCGACAGGGTCCCGACGATGAACGACACGAGCGCCGCCCGCACCGAGCTGCCCAGCCACGATGCGAGCTGGGCGTTGATCCCGAACTGGATCGGCAGCATCGCGCCGGCCGCGAGCGCGAAGACCAGGTAGCCCCAAATTGCCACCCGCCACAATTCAAGGGAAAATCGCGGTTTCCCTGCATTAGGAGGCCTCATGCTCACGTTCGGCGTCACCGTCCTGCCCGATCCGCCCTTCTCCCGCTTCCTCGAGCTCGTCCAGCTGTCGGAGAAGCACGGCTTCGAGTACGCGTGGACGTACGACTCGCACATCCTGTGGCAGGAGTCCTACGCGACGCTGCCGGTCGTCGCCGACCACACGGAGCGCATCAAGCTGGGCCACTTCGTCACGAACCCCGGCATCCGCGACGCGACTGTCACGGCGAGCTGGTACGCGACGATGCAGGACCTCTCGAACGGTCGCATGGTGATGGGCATCGGCCGCGGGGACTCGTCCAGGCGGGTCGTCGGGCTGAAGCCGGTCAGGGTGGCGGACTTCGAGGCGCGCTGCGCGATGCTCAAGGAGCTGATGAACGGCCGCAAGGTCTCCTGGAACGACAAGGAGCTCGAGCTGACCTGGGTGAGGAGCGAGCTTCCGGAGATCGAGATGTGGATCGCCGGCTACGGGCCGAGGGCGCTCGCAGTCGCGGGTCGCGTCGGCGACGGCGTGATCATCCAGCTCGCCGACCCGCAGGTCATCCAGTGGATCATGGATACCGCGCGCAAGTCGGCCGAAGAGGCCGGCCGCGACCCGTCCGCGCTGAAGTGCATCGTGGGCGCGCCGAGCAAGGTCACCGACGACCTCCAGGACGCACGGAACGAGGTGCGGTGGTTCCCGGCGATGGTCTCGAACCACGTCATGGACCTGATCGAGAAGTACGGCTTCGACTCCGAGATCCCCGCCGCCCTGACCGAATACGTCAAGGCCCGGAAGTTCTACGACTACAAGGATCACAGCCGGGTCGGCGCTGCCCACGGCGAATTCGTCACCGACGAGATCTGCGACCGCTTCACGGTGATCGGCAACGTCCAGCAGTGCATCGAGAAGCTGCGCGAGCTCGAGTCCGTGGGCGTCGACCAGTTCAACATCTACCTGATGACGCACGGCCAGGAGGAGACCCTCGAGGCGTACGGCGACGAGATCATCCCCGAGTTCTCGCGCGTAGCCGCCTAGCCACACTTAGGTAGACGGCCGGCGTAAGACAGGTAGCCGGCAGCGATGACGCCGCGGCGGTGGGGCCATACCGTCCTGCTCGTCCCGCACGAATCGTCGTGCGGCCTACGAGGAGAGACCACATGAGCCCGACAGTCATCATGATCCGCAACGAGGCGGGCACCGGCAAACGAGCCCGCCTGGCGCGCGGCCCTGATCGCGTGTGCAGCGCTGCTGACGCTTTGCGGCTTGAGCGCCGCGGTCGCGGCGGGCCAGGAGCCTGACCCGACGGCATCTTCTTGGGTTCCCGGCGCGCCAGCCCGAGGTGTTCTTGCAACCATTTGCCGGGGTCCGCTGCTCCTCTCCCCTGCGGACTCCAGGGGCTGCGGCGCGCCCAGGGAGAGCCGCACCCTGGGCGCGCGCCCCAACCGCGCCCGGCGTCTCAAAAGCGGCGCAAGTTTTCCAGCCTGCCGGGCTCTACCCATGCAGACCCGTCCTCCCTCTTTTCGACGGGTCTGGAGTGAGGGGTGCCCGGGTTGGGCCGCAGACCCCGGGCACCCCTCTTCTTGCCCAGACTAGGAGGCCCCACCGGGGCCTGGAGAGACGGAGAAGGAGGGATTCGAACCCTCGAAGGAGGTTATTACCCCCTTAACGCCTTAGCAGGGCGCCGCCTTCAGCCACTCGGCCACTTCTCCGAGACGGCCTCAGGATACCCCACCTTTCGGCCCCCAGAAACGCGACGGCCCGTCAGAAAAGCGATCGGACTTCCAGGAAGAATCCTGCCCGCCCGCGCGTCCTGTGGTCGTAAGTCGATCTACGGGAGTTGATCCTGGTGGACACTGTCCTGCCAGAGCCTGCGGCGACGGTGAGGCCGTTCGGACGGGCTCTCGGCCGTGTTCGCCGTTGGATCCCGAAGTCGCTCGTCGTCGCCGTCCTCGGGATCGGGCTGACCTCATGGCTCATTCCCGCGGTCACGCGCCAGTGGGACGACCGCCAGAAGGCTGGAGAGCTCAAGGCTGCACTCGTCGCCGAGATGGCCACGGTCACCGGTCGCGCGCTGCTGGATGCGGAGACCTACACCTACGCATCCGCGGCTCCGGGCCCCGCACCCGCACCCGATCCCGCCTCCATCAGAGCGTGGTCGGTCGCAGCTCTCGAGATCCGGGCGAGGCTCGACGCCTACTTCGGCCAGGAGGCGGTCGACGCCTGGGGGGTGGTCACCGGGTACGTCGATGCGACCCTGAGCCGCGCGTACCGCAGCAACGCACAGGACGCGCTGATCCCGCTGCGGCGATTCGCGACGCCCTTCCCCGGGAGCCTGCAGAACCTCTACAGCGAGTTCTACGACGGCAACTACACGAAGATCAACGAACTCGCCCCGGCGCTCCTCACACAGGAGGAGCGCGTCGCGGACAGCATCCTGACGATGAAGGTCCGGGGCTACAGCACGACGTGGCACGACCTCGTGAAGGATCTGCTCCCGAGCCTGTAGGGCGGTCGCCCACGTGCATGCGGTGAAATAGGGGTCATGGCCTCACCCTTCGTGGAGCTGGACGTCGGCGGGCGCACCGTCAAGGTGACGAATCCCGACAAGGTCTACTTCGCCGAGCGCGGCGAGACGAAGCTCGACCACGTCCAGTACTACATCGCCGTGGGTGAGGGGATCGTCCGGACGCTGTACGAGCGTCCCACGCAGCTGAAGCGGCACCCGGGAGGCGCCGAGAGCGATCCGATCTACCAGAAGCGGGTGCCCGAGAAGCGGCCCGACTGGATCGAGGTGGCGCGGGTGACCTTCCCGTCGGGCCGGCACGCCGACGAGCTCTGCGTCACCGAGGTCGCGCACGTCGCCTGGGCCGCGAGCCTCGGCACGATCGACTTCCACCCGTGGCCGTCGCGCCGCGCCCACGTCGACAACCCGGACGAGCTCCGCATCGACGTCGACCCGCAGCCCGGCACCGACTTCGGCGACGCGAAGCGGGTGGCGGGCGTCGTGCGCGAGCTGCTCGACGAGATCGGCTACACGGGCTGGCCGAAGACCTCGGGCAACCGGGGCATCCACATCGCCTGCCGGATCGAGCCCAACTGGACCTTCCCCGAGGTGCGCCGCTGCGCGCTCGCGTTCGCCCGCGAGGTCGAGCGCAGGGCGCCCGAGCTCGTGACGACGGCCTGGTGGAAGGAGGAGCGCGGCGAGCGCGTCTTCATCGACTACAACCAGAATGCCCGCGACCGCACGATCGCTTCCGCCTACTCGGTGCGGGCGCGGCGGGATGCGACGGTCTCGGCGCCGGTCACGTGGGATGAGCTTCCGGACGTCGAGACCGAGGACTTCACGATCCCGACCATGCGCGAGCGGTTCGCGAGGCTGGGCGACATCCAGGCCGGGATCGACGACGCCGTCTGCGACCTCCGCACGCTGCTCGAGTGGGTCGAGCGTGACGAGAAGGAGGGGGTCGGCGAGGCGCCGTACCCGCCCAACTTCCCCAAGATGCCCGGCGAGCCCGCGCGCGTTCAGCCCTCGCGGGCCCGCAGCGAGGGCTCCTGACCGGCGCTCCTGCGGGAGCGCCATCCCAGCAGGACGAGGCCGCAGATGATGGCTGCGAGGCCGAGCGTGGCGGCTGCGCCCGCTGCGGCGGCGAGCCAGTTTCTCCACGGACGACGGTGATGGCGAGCACGATCCTCCGCGCCAGGCAAGACGGCGGGGCGGACGTGATCGGCGGCAACGAGGGCGCCGTCGTCGACCGGGTGCTCTACCCGCCGGCCCGGCTGACCGAGCTAGCTCCGTAGCAGCGACTCGAAGGTGGGGTCGCCGGGCTTCCGCGGCGGCCGCAGCTCGCGCCAGGTGCAGTCGGCGGGATCCTTGTCGTCTCGGAAGCGGAGGAAACGCGTGCCATGGCGGAAGCGGTTGCCCTGGACCTTGTCGTAACGCACCTCCGCGACGAGCTCGGGCCTCACCGCCGCCTCTTCGAGCCCACCGCTGCCCCAGCGGTTCGGCTCCGCGAAGCCCCTCTCCGGCGCGTCCTCGAGCAGCGGGATGACGCGCTCGGCGATCTCGGCGTGGCGCTTCGCGCCGACCGCGGCCGAGCCCACGTAGTCGAGCCCGCCGTCGTCGCGGTAGAGGCCGAGGAGCAGCGTGGCGATGTGCGACGGCCGCGTCTTCCAGCGCAGCCCGACGATCACCGCGTCGGCCGTCTTGTACGGCTTGACCTTGGTGACCGCCTCCCGCGAGCCCGGCATGTACGACGCGTCGGTGCGTTTCGCGATTACGCCGTCCAGCCCCGCAGCCTCGAAGGTGTCGAGCCAGGCCTGGGCCGCGTCGAAATCCTCCGTGGACGGCGAGAGACGGAAGCCCTCGGCGTGCTCCTCGAGGAACGCCCGCCGCTCCGACAGCGGCCGCTCGTGCACCGGGACGCCGTCCCAGACGAGCACGTCGAACGCGATGAACTCGGCGGGAATCTCGGCGGCGAGCCTGTTGACCCGGCTCTCCGCAGGATGGAGCCGCATCTGCATCGAGTCGAAGTCGAGGACGCCGTCGCGCGCGATCACGATCTCCCCGTCGAGCGCCGAGCTCGGCGGCATCAGCTCGCCGAGCGGCCGCAGCTCGGGGAAGTAGCGGAGTAGCGGCCGTTCCTTCCGCGACCAGAGCTTCAGCTCGCCGCCGAAGTTCTCGAGCACGCCGCGAAAGCCGTCCCACTTCGGCTCGTACTGCCAGCCGTCGCCGACGGGGAGCTCGGAGACGAGCTCGGCCTCCATCGGCGGGAAGGGCACGGCCGGATCGGGCACGTTCGCAACGCTACCGTCCGCACGCATACGCTTCGCTGCATGAGGCGCGTCGCGGTCACCGGGCTCGGAGCGGTCACCCCGCTGGGCAACGACGCCACGTCGACCTGGGATGCCGCACTCGCGGGCCGGAGCGGGATCGACTGGATCCAGGCGTTCGACGCCAGCGAGTTCCCGGTGCGCGTCGCCGCGGAGGTGAAGGACTTCGAGACGCCCACGGACGTCGTCTCGCCGAAGGAGGCGCGGAGGCTCGACCGCAACGTCCTGCTCGCGCTCGCCGCAGGCAAGGAGGCGCTGGACGACGCCGGCCTGAACGGCTTCGACCCCAATCGCGTGGGGATCGTCTTCGGCTCGGCGATCGGCGGTTTCCTCGGGATCATGGAGCAGGCCGAAGTGATGCGCGAGCGCGGGCCGACGCGCGTGTCGCCGTACTTCCTGCCCAACGTGCTCGTCGACTCGGCGAGCGGGCAGCTCGCGATCTCGCTCGGGATCAAGGGCCCGAACTACGCGGTCGTCTCCGCGTGCGCGACCGGGTCGCACGCGGTCGGCGAGGCCGCGGAGCTGATCAAGCGCGGCGACGTCGACGCCGTCCTGGCGGGCGGCACCGAGGCCTGCATGCACCCGCTGATCCTGGCCGGGTTCTGCGCGATGCGTGGGCTCGCCGTCGAGGACGAGCACCCACCGCGGGCGTCGCGTCCCTTCGACGCCACCCGCGCGGGCTTCGTCATCGGCGAAGGCGCGTGCGTGCTCCTGCTCGAGGAGCTCGAATCCGCGCAGGCCCGGGGCGCGACGATCTATGCCGAGGTGCTCGGCTACGGAGCCTCCAACGACGCGCACCACATGGCGCAGCCCGAGCCGGAGGCCACGGGGGTAGCGGAGATGATGCGCGCCGCGCTCCGGCGCGCCGGCGTCGAGCCCGAGCGGGTCGGATACGTCAACGCCCACGGCACCTCCACGCCGCTCGGCGACCTGGCCGAGACCCGGGCGCTCAAGGACGTCTTCGGCGACCACGCGTACGACCTCGCGGTCTCGTCCACCAAGTCGATGACCGGCCACTGCTTCGGGGCGGCCGGCGCGATCGAGGCGATGATGTGCGTGCTCGCGATTCACCACGGCGTGCTCCCGCCGACGATCAACTACGAGCACCCCGATCCCGACTGCGACCTGGACTACGTCCCGAACGAGGCGCGGAAGGCCCAGGTCGAGGTGGCGCTCTCGAACGCGATGGGTCTCGGCGGGCACAACGGCTGCGTTCTGATAGGACGGGTCTTGTGATCGTCGATCCCGAGGTGGAGGCCTACGCGGAGGCGCACACGACGCCGCTGCCGGATCTGTTCGACCGGCTCGCGGCCGAGACCCGCGACAAGACGACGCTGCCGCAGATGATGGTCGGCCGGATCGAGGGCCGCTTCCTCGGCGTGCTCGTCCGCCTGCGCGGCGCGCGCCGGATCCTCGAGCTCGGGACGTTTACCGGGTACTCCTCCATCTGCATGGCGCTCGAGCTGCCCGCCGACGGGCACCTCATCACGTGCGACGTCAACGAGGAGACGACCGAGATCGCTCGGCGATACGCGGCCGAGGCGGGCGTGATCGACCGCATCGACTACCGGCTCGGGCCGGCCGTCGAGACGATCGCGGAGCTCGATGGGCCCTTCGACCTCGTCTTCATCGACGCGGACAAGGACGGCTACGTCGACTACTACGAGGCGGCGCTCCCGAAGCTGTCCGACAACGGCCTGATCATCGCGGACAACGTGCTCTGGTCGGGCCGGGTCGTCGAGCCCGACGCCGACGACTCGACGCGCGCGATCCAGCGCTTCAACGAGCACGTGCAGAGCGACGAACGGGTCGAGAGCGTCATGCTCAGCGTCCGTGACGGGATGACGCTCATCCGCAGGCGCTGAGGCGCTAGCACTCGATCGCGGCCGGCGTCAGCTCCTCGAGCGAGGCGAGCACGACGTCCGCCGAGGCGAGCACCTCGTCGCTGGGAGGAAACGAACGGTTGGGGATCGCGACGACCCTTATCCCGGCTGCCTTCGCCGACCGGATACCGCTCTCCGAGTCCTCGATCGCGGCGCAGCTCGCGGGCGGTACTCCGAGCCGCCGCGCCGCCTCCAGGTAGACGTCGGGCGCCGGCTTCCCCCGCGCCACCTCCTCCGAGGACACCGTCGCCCGGAAGTACGCGGCCAGTCCGGACAGCTCGAGGACGAGGTCGATCAGCGGGCGGTTCGACGAGGACGCGACCGCCAGCGGCCATCGCGCCGCGATCCGCTTGACGGCCTCGATCGCGTCGGGAAGCAGCGGCAAGTGCTCGCGGTAGCGGTCGGCCATACGCTCGACGACGAGGCGGTTGAGCTCCTTCGGCGACTCCTCCAGGCCCAGCTCCTCGTGCAGGTAGTGCGACCACTCCGTCGAGCTCATCCCCATCATGTCGCGCTGCGCGCGGTCGGTCCAGCGGCCCCCGCGCTCGCGGACGAGCGCCTCGCGCACCTCGTCCCAGAGCTCCTCGGTCTCGATCAGCAGGCCGTCGAGGTCGAAGACGACGCCCTCGATCACGCCGGGACGTACCTGCGGTCGAGGTAGACGAGCGCGCGCTCGGCCGTCCCGGCCTCCGCCTCGAGGACCTGCCCGACGAAGAGCGTGTGATCTCCGGTCGGGTGCTCGTCGGTGACACCGCAGCGCAGCCAGGCGAGCGCGCCCTCGAGCTGCGGCGGCCCGCCGCCCTCACGCACCGGAATCCGCTCCCAGAGCGCGATCGGAGGCACTCCTCGGGCGAAGTGCTGCGCGAGGTGATCCTGTCCCGCGCCGAGCACGCTCACGCCGAACACGCCGGCCCGGCGCAGGAGCTCGTGCAGCGCTGCGTCCCGCCGAACCGCGACGCCGACCAGCGGCGGCTCGAGCGAGAGCGACACGAGCGACGCCACCGTGAGGCCGACCCGCTCGCCTTCGAGGTCGACGGTGACGACCGCGACCGGCGCGGGGATGAGCCGCATGACGTTCCGCAGCTCGTCCGCGCCGACCACGGGGCCAAGTATGTCTCCTACCGCGGTTGCCACAGTCAGTCGCCTATCCGGAGGCGTCCGAGAAGCTCAAGACCCCAATTCGTGGGCCAGCAGCGCACACGCGAACGAGCGCCAGGCGAGGTCCGGATCCGCGCCGAGCCGGGTGAGCGCACGTTCGACCAGGGGCAGGCCGGAGGCCGGGCTCCGCAGTGCCGCCAGGTGGACGGCGAGCTCGTGCCGGCGCGCCGGGGTGTCGAGGTCGGCGGCGAGGGAGGTGACCGCGCGGCCGTCGACCTCGAGCTCCCGTGTCGGGTCGCCTCCCGCCGCGAGCAGGAGCACCGACCGGCGGACGGCGGCGTTGAGCTCGTCCTCGGGCAGCTCGATATCGCTGCCGGCGCTCAGCGCCAGCGAGACGAGGCCCTCCACCTCGGCCCCGCTCGCGAGCATCTCCTCGATCTGCCGCATCACGGGGCGCACGGCCTCGAACGATACGATCAAAGCGTGAAAGAGCTTGTCGCGGACATCGAGCGCTGGCGCGCCCGCGGGGAGGGCGTGGCGATCGCGACCGTGGTCGGGAGCAAGCGTTCGGCACCGAGACCGATCGGCTCCAAGCTGGCCGTCTCCGAGAGTGGCGAACTCGCGGGGTCGATCTCGGGCGGATGCGTCGAGGGCGACGTGGCCGAGCGGGCCAAGGAGGTGCTCGCCGGGGCCGATCCCATGCTCCTGACGTACGGGATCGCCGACGAGCAGGCCTTCGAGGTCGGCCTGCCCTGCGGCGGCGAGATCGACGTCTGGCTCGAGCGCCTCGAATGACAATGTATGAGCGTCTGCGACTCGCGGTGGAGCGCGAGGAGCGGGCGGTCGCGCTGACGGTCGTCGAGGGCGCCGACGTCGGAACGAAGCTCCTGCTCGTCGAGGGCGAGGAGCCGGTGGGGGACGCGCCGGCAGAGCTCGCGGCACTGGCAGACGGAGCGCGGACCGGCCTGCTCGAACACGAGGGCCGCACGGTCTTCGTCGACGTCTACGGCCCGCCGCCGAAGCTCGTGGTGTTCGGCGCGGTCGACGTGGCCGAGTCGCTCTGCGCGTTCGCCGGCCGCCTCGGCTGGCGCACCGTCGTGGCGGACACGCGCGCCACGCTCGCCACCCGCGATCGGATCCCGAGCGCCGGCGAGCTCGTCGTCGGCTGGCCCGAGGACGCTCTCCGGCAGATCGGTCTCGACGCCGACAGCGCCGTGGTCGTCCTCACCCACGACGACAAGCTCGACACCCCGGCGCTCGTGGCCGCGCTCGGCTCTCCCGCCTTCTACGTCGGCGCGCTCGGGTCGCGGCGCGCGCAGGCGGCCCGGCGCGAACGCCTGCTCGAGGCCGGGATCTCCGAGGACGATATCGAGCGCGTGTCTGGGCCCTGCGGGCTCGACCTCGGTGCATCCACTCCACCCGAGACCGCGCTGTCGATCCTCTCGGAGGTCGTCGCCGTCCGGGCGGGCCGCTCGGGCGGCCGGCTCGCCGAGTCACGCGGCCGGATCCACGCCGAGCGGTAGGCCGGGGGCGCGGACGCCCCCGGCCGGAAGTCGAGCTCAGGCGGTTGCCGGGGCAGGTCCGCGCTCGCGTGCGCTCGCGAACCAGGATCCGAGCAGCCCCACCGCCAGAAACAGGTGGAGCGCGTTGTCAGCGCCGTTGATCGGCACGAAGTTGGCGTCGCTGCCGGAGTCGACGATCACGCCGTAGAGGAACAGCACGCCGTAGATCACGCCGGAGCCGAGCAGGTAGGCGCGGGCGCCCTCCCAGCTGCGGGCGAGCGCGAGGCCGGCGACGCCGAACAGGATGTGGACGACGTTGTGCAGGACGCTGACCTGGAACAGGCCGAGCAATTGCGCCTGCGAGTCGTTCCCGGCGAACGACATGTCGCCGTAGTCGGTCGTGACGCCGGGGATGAAGCCGAGGATGCCGGCAATGAGGAAGGCGATCCCGAACACCGTTGCCAACGTCTGTGCGAGGGAGCGGTTTGTCATCTTGGTGCGCCTCCGAAGTACGGTTGCTTTCGCCCCAGCCGGGGCAGGTCCGGTGCAAACGGCGCCGGACTCAGCAATCATTCGTCATGGACTCGTTTTCGGTTCTCGGCCGGTTTAGATCCCGTCCGTGGAGGGGGATACCGCCCCAGAAGAGATGATCGAACAGCTCACAAACCTCCTCGATCGCGGAGAGGAAGAGGGATGCGTGAACCTCTCCGAGCTGACCGAGCTTCTGTCCGAGCTCGAGCCCGGCGAAGCCGAGCTGGACGCCTTCTACGCCGTCGCGCAGGAGCGCGACATCGAGGTCCGCGACGACTGCGGCCGCGAGCAGTCGCCCGACAGCACCTACGTCAACGGCGACCTGAACACGTCCACGACGGACGCGATCCAGCTCTTCCTCAACGAGGCCGGGCGGTATTCGCTGCTGACGGCCGCCCAGGAGGTCGAGCTCGCCAAGCGCATCGAGCGCGGCGACAAGGAGGCGAAGGACCTGATGGTCAACTCGAACCTCCGCCTGGTCGTCTCGATCGCCAAGAAGTACCAGGGCCACGGGCTCTCGCTGCTGGACCTGATCCAGGAGGGGATCATCGGGCTGATCCGCGCGGTCGAGAAGTTCGACCACCGCAAGGGGTTCAAGTTCTCGACCTACGCGACCTGGTGGATCCGCCAGGCGGTGCAGCGCGGGGTGGCGAACAAGTCGCGGACGATTCGGATCCCCGTGCACATCGTCGAGCGCGAGCAGAAGATCGCCCGCGCCGAGCGAAAGCTGCTGCCCGCGTTGGGGCGGACGCCGAGCGACGAGGAGCTCGCGCAGGAGTCCAAGCTGCCGGTGAAGCAGGTGCGCGAGGTCCGGGAGGCGGCCCGCGCCGTCACCAGCCTCGACAAGCCGGTCGGCACCGAGGGCGACGCAGCCCTCGGGGACATCGTCGCCGTGGACGAGCACGGCCCCGAGCAGGAGGTGCACGTGAGCCTCGAGCAGGACGCGCTGCGCCGCGCGGTCTCGGAGCTTCCCGACCGCGAGCGCCAGGTAGTGAAGCTGCGTTTCGGTCTGAACGGCGACACCGATCCGAAGTCGCTCGAGCAGATCGGCCGCGAGCTCGGCCTCACGCGCGAGCGCGTCCGGCAGATCGAACGCGAGGCTCTGAACCTCCTCGCCATGAACCGCGAGATCGAGGCCGCGGGCTACGCCGCCTAAAGACCTAGCCTACGCGCGCCCCGCGCGTCAGAATCAGCGCAATGGTCCGGCCCCGCCTCAGCGTCGCTCTTCCGGCCGCGATCTGCGAGAACGGCGACACGCTGGCCGAGTTCCGCGAGAGCTACGACGACCTCCTGTCGGAGTGGGCGGCGATGCTCGACCCGGTCGGGGTGCTGCGACAGGAGTACTGGCTCGCGGCGCCGTGGGCGCTCGCGGGCTGGGCCGGCGTGTCCGACCCGGCCATCCGGCTGCTACGCGAAGCCGCCCGGGACGGGGCACTCGTCCAGATCTTCGTCGATTCCCTGGAGCACCACTCGCTGGTCGAGGGCAACCGCCTGAGCGAGAGCGCGATGCCCCTGCTGCTCGGTCTCGCGGTCACGCGCACGGTGCAGAAGGGCGTCGGCGAGCGCAGCCTCGCGCTGCGTGAGCGGCTCGAGCAGGAAGGTGCTTGGCTCCCGGCCTCGGGCGTCCCGACGCAGGCGGGCGTGGCCACCTACCGCAGCATGCAGCTGCCGAGCGTCGGCTCTAGCTGATCAGGACGAGCAGGAGCGCGGCAGCCAGCGCACTGGTCCCGGCCAGGGCGAGCTCGAAGCGCCTGTACGCGAGGGCCTCGGCACGGACCACCAGGAAGGCACCAGGGGGTACCAGGGCCAACGCGAGGAGCAGCGCGGACACGAGGAGTCCGAGCCCGACGAGTGGCGCGAGGAAGATCGCGTCGTCCGCGTGCTTCCTGAGGCGCGCGCCGAGGCTCTTCGCACGTCGACCGGTCTTCCTCGCCGCGTCGACGATCGGTCCCTCGGCCCGGTCGCCCGACGAACGCGCGGTCCTCTTTGTCGCGCGAGGGCCCCGGCTTCATGGAAGTCGGCTCCAGGGCCGCCGCCAGAGCCGCCGTGGTCTCGTCGGCTCCCGCGCTTGTCGACCCGCACACGTTCGCCTCGCGGGCGGCGCGCAGCCGATCGCGGCTCAGCGGCGGGCCGTCGACGACGACGATCTTCACTGCCGCAGTGTTGGCCCGTGTCCCGCGCGCCCGCACGAGCAGGCGGTAGGTGCCTTGGGACAACGGACGTCCGTGGAGCCGCCCGCGGAACGGCACTCTGTTCACGCCCGCGTGCGCGCGCACGCGAAAGACGCCCAGACGCTCACACGTCGGGAAGACCCGGACGACGCTGAAGTTGACGAGCGAGGAGCGCTCCAGGCGGAAGACGATGGTCGTGCCCTTTCCGTGCGGGCGCACGGTCGTGCGGGTGGCGCGCACGACGGGCTGGCCTCGACGCGCGCCTCTCGGCGAGAACGGCACGAACGGCCCATAGGCGACCGGTCCACGCGCCGCCGAGAAGGTCGCTCCCGGCTGCGAGCCGGGGCTCGCGGCGCCTGCCTGCTGCGGCGAGGTCCCGCCTGAAGCCGGCTGCGCCGAAGGCGGCGGAGGCGGGGGTGGGGTCGGGCGAAGTGGCGCGGGCGCTGCGGGAGCCGGTGGAAGCGCCGGCGGCGGCGGCAGCGGGACCGGCGGAAGAGCGGGCGGAGGCGGCAGCGGGGCCGGCGGAAGGGCGGGCGGAGGCGGCAGCGGGGTCGGCGGCAGCACCGGAGGCGGCGGAGGCGGCGGCAGCGGCGGGGGCGGGAGCGTCGGCGGCGGCGGCAACGGCGGCAACGGCGGCAACGGCGGCGGTGGCGGCAGCTGCAGCGGTGGCACGGGCGGCGGGGTAAGCACGTCCGCGCCGGCGCCTGCCGGAGCCAGGCAGGCGATCGCCACGACCGCAGAGGCGACGAGTGCACGCATCCAAACCCATAACGCGGGCTCCCCTGGGATCGGATACGCCGCGTACGGGCCCGCATCGCGCGGTGCCCGGTGAGTCGAGTGCGACCGCGGACGCGCTGAGGAAGGGCGCGGGGTCCTCGCCACCCTCGCGAGGGCCGCAAACGCGCCCCGCGCGATTCGGGCTCGCTCCTCTCGCGAGGCCGCCGGGCAAACTGTATCCGCCGCAGACCTGCTCGTTTCCGCTGAAATGAGCGCGCGATGGCGGGGTCCAAGCCAGCATGCCCGCAGCGGCGCCGAGGCGTGTGAAACCCGACTCGGCGGAGCTCGCCCGGAGGATCGCCTTCCCGTTGCGCTTTGCGGGTCGACGGGTGGCGACGGCTCGCCGGCCGCTGGCGGTCGCCGCGTTCGGCGTAGCGCTCGCCTCCTGCGCGCTCGCGGTCGCCTTCGCGGCAGCGGCGATCGTCGAGAACCGCGCCGTCGCCGACGCGATCGACGGCCTGCCTCCCGGCTCGCGCGACGTCGAGGTGACGTGGGTCGGGCGGAGCAGCTCGCTCTCCGAGCGTCCGGACGCACTCGATCGCAGGGCGCGCGCCGCCCTCGCCGCGGTGGGCCTCGTTCCCGACGCGAGGACGCTCGTCTACCAGGACAGCCGCCTGGACGGGCAGGTGGTCGGGCTCACGGCCGCCGACGATCTCGGCAGGTGGTTCGTCCTGCGGCGCGGCCGCTTGCCGCGCGCATGCACTCCAGCCCGCTGCGAGACGCTCGCGATCGGCATCGGGCCGGCGCGGAGCATCGCCGGCTTCCCGGTGGTCGGTGTCGGCGAGCCGCGGCCCGGAACACCGCCCGCCCGCGCGCTGGGCGCGGGGACGCCGCGGGTCCGACAGCTCGTCGCCGAGGGCGTCACAGGCGCCGCCGACCTTCCGAGGCTCGGCTCGGCGCTGCAGAGCTATGCGTGGTCGGCGCCGCTAACGTCGGCGCGCCCGACCGCCTGGTCGCTGGCCGATTTCGAGCGCGACCTGACGGATGCTCGAACCCGCCTGCAGGCCCAATCGTTCCGCTTCGGCCTGAACGCGCCGGTCGACTCGCTCGACGACGTCGCGCTGGACGCGCGCGTGTCCTACCGCCGTCTACTCCTCGTCGGGGCCGAGTGCGCGGTGCTCTTTCTCGTGTTCGCCGTGGTGGCTGCCTCGAGCCTGCGCTCCAGCGCATTCTCGGCGTCGCAGCGGCTCCGTCGGTTCGGCGCGAGGCGGTGGCAGACCGACCTGCTCACCGCCGCGGAGGCGGCTCTGATCGTCGTGCCCGCGACCGCGCTCGGCTGGGCGGCCGGGGCGCTCGGTGCGGCCGGCCTGGCGGCAGCGACCGACACGCCGGTCGGCGAGCTGCTCCAACGCACGATCCTCTCCGCCACGGGGCTCGGCCTGGCCGCAGCACTCGCCGCTCTCGCGGTCCTCATTCTCTTCGCGACGATGCGCGCGCGGCCGCTGCTGCGCCAGGGCCGAGGGGTCACCGCGCTCGACGCGGTCGCCGGCGCCGCGATCCTCGCCGTCGTGGTGGCGCTCGCGGTGGGGGAGACCGACGCCGAGACCCTCGCCCGCGACCGCGGAACGGGCATCGTGCTGCTCCTCGTCCCGGCACTGCTGATCGTCACCGGCGCGATCCTCGCCGTACGTCTCGCCGGGCCTGCGCTGCGGCTGGCCGAGCGCGCTGCGCCTCGCGCGCGCCCCTCCCTCCGGCTCGCACTGCTTGCAGCCGCGCGCCGGCCCGGGACGCAGCTCGTCACGGTCGGCTTCCTGGTGGTCAGCGTCGGGCTCGCGGTGTTCGCGACCACCTACCGCTCGACGTTGCTCGCGGGAGAGCGGGACGAGGCAGCATTTCAGGTGCCGCTCGACTACACCGTCCGCAAGGCCGGGCAAGGTCGGCCTTCCGGGGAGCCGACCGTCGGCACAACCTACGCGCGCCGCGACGGCGTTCCGGTGATCCGCCGGGCCGGCGAGGCGCCTTCCCTCGATCTCGGGCAGACCGTCGACGTGCTCGGCATCCCGAGCGACGACCTGGAGCGGCTGAACTGGCGCGGCGACTTCGCGGAGGCGGGGCCGAACGAGCTCGGCGAGCGTATCGCTCCCTCGAGGCCGGTGCGTCCCGCTGGGCCGAGGCTGCCGCCGGATGCACGGACACTTCGCCTTCCCGTCACCGTGCGCGGCGATCCGCTCGTCGTCAGCGCGAGCGTGCGCACCGCTGGCGGCACCTACACGTCGGTCGACCTCGGCGAAGCCAAGCGAGGGCGGACGCTGTTGACGGCGCCGCTTCCGCCCGAGGCGGGCGGCGGAACGCTCGTCGGCCTGACGCTCGAGATGCCGCCGGCAGAGGCCTTCTCGGCCGCCCATGCCGCCGCCGAGGGAGGGGCGCCGGACGTCTTCACCGTGGGCACGCTGACATTCGGGCCGCTGGGCGTCGCCACGGCCGCGGGCTCGAGACCCGTCGCCGTCGACTACCGCCGCTGGGTCTCCGGCGCGGACTCCTCACGCGCGGCGTCGACGGCTCGAACAGCGCTACCGCTCCGCTACCTGCTGACGCGAGAGCGGGTGTTCCGGATCCGGCCGCGGCAGCCCACCGACGGCGAGCCGCTTCGAGTGATCGCCTGCGACTCGCTCGCCGACCGCGCCGGGGACAGCGCCGTGCCGCTCACGATCGGCCCGGCGGTCGTCAACGCCCGGGTGGTGGCTCGTGCCTCGATGTTCCCGTCGCTTCGGTGTCCTTTCGTGGTCGCGGACGAAGGCGCTCTCGAGACCGCGGTCAGCGCCGAGGCTCCGGGGGCCGCAGTGGCCGACGAGGCGTGGCTCGAAGGCCCGGACGGGCAGGCGGGCAACCTGGAGGACGCCGCCGGCGCGACGCCGGTCGTCGTGACCTCGCGCCGCGCGGTCGAAGCGGAGCTGCGCGACGATCCGCTCGCCCGTGGCACGGTGTGGGTGCTCGCGGCGGGCAGCCTCCTCGCACTCGTGCTGGCTCTGCTCGCGATCCTGCTCGTCGTCTCGGTGGAGCTGCGAGACGAGTCGGGCGACTACCTCGACCTCGAGTCGCAGGGCATGGCGCCTTCCTCGCTACGCCGCCAGCTCGCCCTGCGCGTCAGCAGCCTTGCCGCCTTCGGGGTGCTGTGCGGGCTCGTGACCGGGGCGGTGCTGACGGCGGTCGTGACAAAGCTGGTGGCGGTCGGAGCGGGGAGGGCCGAGCCGGTGCCGCCGCTGCGGCCGTACGTCGCCTGGCCAGAGGTCACGCTCGGCCTGGTCGCCTTCGCACTGCTGCTCGTCCTCGTCTTGAGGGTGTCGACCCGGCGCGCGTTCGCCGGGACGCTCGTCGTGCGCGGCGGTGAGAGCCGATGACGAACGCGGTCGAGCTCGATCATGTCTTCCGCGTCTACCCGACCGAGGAGGGCGGCTCGGCGGCGCTACAGGGCCTGACCTTCACGGTCGGCGAGGGCGAGATCGTCGTCGTCTTCGGGCCCAGCGGGTCCGGGAAGACCTCGATGCTGCGGATCCTCGCCGGCCTCGATCGCCCGTCGGCGGGGCGGGTGGACGTGCTCGGCGTCGACCTTCGCCGCCTGCGGCGGCGGAGGCTGGACGACTTCCGCGGTCGGTTCCTGGGCTACGCGGACCAGCACTACGGCTCCGCGCTGGCGAACGAGCTCACGGCCCGAGAGGCGATCGCGCTCCCTTTGGCCCTGGCAGGCGTGCCCACCGCCGCGCGGCTCGAGCGCGCGGACGCCCTCCTCGACGTCGTCGGGCTCGCCGATCGCGCCGATGCGCATCCGTTCGAGCTGTCCGGCGGCGAGCAGCAGCGGGTCGCCGTCGCGGCCGCCGTGGCGCGGCGCCCGCGGCTGTTGCTCGCGGACGAGCCGACCGCCGAGCTCGACTCACACAGCGCGGCGCGGGTCTACGGCCTGATCGAGCGGGTCGTCCGCGACGAGTCCGCGAGCGCGATCGTCGTGAGCCACGATCCCGCGTCGGTCGCGATCGCCGACCGGATCGTCCACGTCCGCGACGGGCGGGTCAGCGCGGAGACGGGGCGCGACGGCGGGGAGGGCGAGTCGATCGTCGTCGGCCGCGGCGGCTGGATCCGCCTGCCCGAGGAGTTCCTGCAGCGCAGCCGGATCGTCACCCGCGCGCAGGCTCGCATCGAAGGGAGTGAGATCGTCATCAGCGGAGACGAGAGCGTTCCCGAGCCGTCGGCCGCCTCCGACGGGGATCGTCGCCGCCGACGGGGCCCAGCGTCACCGGTCGCCGAGCTCCGTGGGGTCGGCAAGCTCTTCGGCTCGGGCCCGCGCGCGACCGAGGTCTTCGACGGCTTCTCGGCAACGCTGAGCGAGGGTCGCTTCACGGTCGTCACCGGTCCGTCCGGCTCGGGCAAGAGCACACTGCTCAACCTGCTCGCCGGCCTCGAGGTGCCGAACGAGGGCGAGGTCGTCGTGGTCGGCGAGACGATGTCGGCCCTCGACCGCACCGCGCGCGCAGAGCTGCGCAGGACGCGGCTCGGCGTGATCGCCCAGGACGCCCGGCTCGTCCCGTTCCTGAGCGCGCAGGAGAACGTCGCGCTGGCGCTCGGCAACCGTGGTCTGTCGGACGCGGATGCCGACGAGGCGGCCTCGGAGGCGCTGGCCTCGGTCGGCCTCGCCGAGCTGGCGGGTCAACGCGTGGCACGGCTCTCGCTGGGCGAGAGGCAGCGAGTCGCGATCGCACGCGCGGTCGCGGGCCGGCCGAAGCTGCTGCTGGCCGACGAGCCGACGGCCCGTCTCGACGCGGCGAACGCGCAGCAGATGGGCGCTCTACTCGCGCGCCTGGTCGAGGAGCGCGACACGACGATCGTCTGCGCGACCCACGACCCGCTCGTGATCGACCACGCCGACGAGGAGCTCCAGCTTCACCGCTGAGGGGGCGGACGCCCTGCCAGTCCCCAGCGCCCGCCCCGTAGCCAAAACGGATTGACCGGTGGATCCGATATGGCGGCCGCGGCCGTCAAGGCAAGATCTGACCCCGGACCGCCCGCTCGAAGGCGGCCCGCTCGAAAGGGCCGCCGTGCGTCGCGAGCACGTGTTCCACGGGCAGGTCGAGCAGCGGACGCAAGCCCTCGGCGACCTGCTCCCACGTCACGTCCGGGCTCAGCCACCGGCGACTGATCTCGAGCCCGCGCCCGAAGTCCACGAGCGTGTCGCCGGCGATGACCGTGCGATGGCTCGCGATCCACAGCACCGTGTCGTTCGGCTTGTGTCCGGGGAACGCTTCAACACCGACGTCCAGCCGGTCGCCCGCCTCGTATAGGTGCGCCTCGCCGATCCCCTCCTTGAGAAGCCACACGACATCGGGGCTGCCCTCGCCCGCCTGCTCGGCGGTGAGGCCGTACCTCTTTATGAGGTATTCGGCGGTATCGGGGAGCGGCGTGTACACGGGGACGCCGAGCCGCTCCACGAGGCCCCGGGAGTCGCGCTCGTGCCACGGGCTCGTGAGCACGATTGCTGCCTCGCGGTCGGCCGCGAGCTCCTCGATCTCGGCCGGTACGGCCAGCGGATCGAAGAGCAGCAGGCGCTCTCCGTCGTCGATCGCGTAGGACGAGACCTCCGGGCCCCACGGCTCGCTCGATCTCCACTGCGGGTGGGGCGCTTCCCAGTGCCAGAGGCCCGGCCGCAACTCGCGCATGCCTTGATCCTAGTGAGCGGTTTCCGACAGTCGATTAGAGGCGCGGGACCGTCAACGCAGGATCTGACCCCGAGGACGCCGGGCTTCTAGGTATCCGGAATCTCTGCCCGCAGCGACGTTCCCTCGCCGGCCGCGCTCAGCACTTCGAGCGTGCCTCCCAGCGCCTCGACCCGGTCTGCCAGGCCTTGGAGGCCCGATCCGGTGGCCGGGTCGGCGCCGCCGACGCCGTCGTCGGAGACCTCGACCACGATCGTCGCGTCGCTCGCCGCGATCCGGAGCGCGCACCTTGGACGCCTGCGCGTACTTCGTCACGTTGGTCAAAGCCTCGGAGATGACGTAGTACGCGGCCGCCTCGACGGGCTCGGGCAGCCGTTCGTCGGGAACCTCCACGACCTCGACGGGCACCGTCGCGCGACCTGCGAGCGCTGCCACGGCCGCACGGAGGCCATGGCGCGTGAGCACGGCCGGGTGGAGGCCACGCGCGAGCTCGCGGAGCTCCTCGATGGCCAGAGCCACCTCGTCGCAGGCTTGCGTGAGCTCTGCACGCGCGGCTGCAGGGTCGGACTCCAGCTTCGCAAGCGCCATCTGCAGCGACAACGCGAGCGTGACGAGACGCTGTTGCGCGCCGTCATGGAGGTTTCGCTCGAGGCGACGTCGCTCGACGTCGCCGGCGGTGACGATCCGCGCTCTCGACGCAGCGAGGTCGGCGAGCCTGGCGTGAAGCTCGTCATTCAGGCGATGGACCTCCGCCGCCTGCGCCCTCCGCTCTCTGATGTCGGTGTAGGCGACCATGTTGCCTACGACCCGGCCTGTCGAGTCTCTCACCGGAGCGGCCGCGATCGAGACGTCCACAAGCGTCCCGTCCTTCCGCTGGCGCACCGTCTCGAAGTCGTTCACCCACTCGCCGGCGCGCACCCTCACGAACAGCTCCTCGCTCTCGGCGCGCTTCGAAGGCGGCGCCATCGGCAGGCCGCGGCGCCCGATCATCTCCTCGCGCGACCAGCCGAAGATGCGCTCGGCCGCCGGGTTCCACAAGCGGATGCGCGTATCGAGACCGAACTCCACCAGCGCGAGCGGCGACGAGTCGATCAGCGCCTGGAGGCGCGTGTCCCGCTGCTCTGTTGAGAGATCGTTGGGCGACGACATCGTGCGTTGCGAGGCCATTTCATCAGGCGCCGTTCGTGCCGGCGGGATGAGGCACCGCCCCGGGCCTCCAAAGAGTCAGCGACTAGTGGAGGCTCGGGTCGCCGACGCGAAACGGCCGGCTGACGAACGTGGCCGTGCGCGACGGGCTCATTTGGGCGGCGAGGCGGAGGCCGTAGACGTAGCGGCCGCGTGGGAGGGTACGGCCGGGGAACTTGATCCGCGGCGTCCAGTACGCCTTCACCATGCCCTTCTGGCGGAGCAGGCCGCGGCCGCGGGCGAGCTGCGTCGCGATTGCCTTCCGGCTCGTCCCCGCGCGGAAGATGCCGGCCTGGAAGCGGGCGTTCTCCTGGGCGGTGGCGTTGAAGGCCCAGTAGCGGTTCTTCGCGGGCTTGAAGCGGCCCATCGAGGGGAACTTGCCCTTCGCGCCGAGCACGGTCGCCGTGTGGCGCCACGGCCGGATCTTGCCGGTGCAGCGGCCGTGGGTCTGGGCGAAAGTGCCCTTGACGGCCCCGTACGCCGGTCGCAGCGTGCCGTCGGCGCGGATCAGGCCCGCCTGCCAGCGACCGAGATCGGGCTCGTCGGCGAGGCCGAAGAAGAGCAGCGAGCTGACGTTGGGGTCGCAGGCGAGGTAACGGATCAGCCCGGCGTAGATCCGCGCCTGCGAGCTCTCGTCGGTCGGCTGGATGTTCTCGACTCCTGCGTACGCGTGCCGGGCGCTCGGATGGACGCCCACCTGCCAGCCCACCTCGTCGAGGCGGAACTTGACGCCGCCGGCGCGGCCGCCCTCGGCGAACAGCGGTTGGCGGGTGCCGCGGAAGGCATCCCAGAACGCCTGCTTGATCCGGCCCAGGTTGGGGACGCCGGCGTTCGGCCAGCTGTAGCCCTTCATCAGCGGGTCGCGATCGCTCTTCGGATAGGGGTGGAAGCTGAGCTCGTCCATCAGCGGCCTCGCGCGCGCGAGCCCGCGGTACGCGGCGCCCATGTCGCGCAGACAGCTGACGGGCGAGTGCGAGACGTTGTCCTTCGCCCTCGGGTCGTCGTTGCCGCGCGGGGAGAGGCCGACGCCGATCACCCGGTTCGCCGGGTCGACGCCCTTGAGCGCGTCGTACGAGGCGGCGAGCACGCGGGTGAAGGCGACGCACGCACCGCCGTTGGCGCCGAACTGCGGCTGCCAGAAGCGCGTCTGGTTGGGCTCGTTGCCGACGATGAACTCCTTGACCGTCGGGAACGTGCGGGCCAGGTGCGCCGTGAACGCGGCGAAGGCTTTCGCCTCGGCGGCAGTCCTAGGGGCCTGGAGCGGCCTCGCCGGGTAGACGGCGAACACCACCCTCGTGCCGCGCGCCTGCGCGAACGGAAGCATCTGCTCGATCGCCGCCTGGTCGGGGATGGTCATCGGAGCGGCGGGATCCCAGAGCACGGTGACGCGAACCTGCGTCATGCCGACGTCGTTCATCTGCGAGAGCAAGGTCGTGGCGTTCGCACCTCTGACGCCGTCCTCGACCACACCGATCTGGAGGCCGGCCGAAGCAGTGCCCGCGAGGGCAAGGGCGGTGCAGGCCGAAGCGAGGACTGTCAAGAGGAAGCGCGTCCCCGGCGCCGTTGCGCTCCTGATCTTTTTCATTTGTTGTTCGTCCTTCTCTGATGGCGGCGGGAAGAGCGCGGCGGGCTAGCCGGCGATCCTGCGCACGGTCTCGTGCGTGACGCCCGCGGCCTCGGCGATCGCCCGTAGCGACGCGCCGTTGCCTCGAGCCCTGCGGATCTCGGTCTCGAGTTGCCTACGTCCGCTCTGCGCGAGGCTGGCTGCCTCGCGGACGGCGGTGAGGTCTGGCGTTCCCGAGCTCATGTCTCAAGATTAGACACGCCTGCGCAGCCTCAAACAGACCCACTTGGGCTAATTCGACAGCGCAGAATTGCTGGGGTTTTTTGCCTCGTGGCGCGGCCACGAATCAGCGTGACCGGGACTCGATGGCAGGCTGATGTTGCTCGGGATGAGTCGCCGCGTTGCTTGTGCCGGCCCTTTGGCGAAGGACGTTCCGAGGTGGCCCGCTTCGCCACGAGCGAAGCGGGCCACCTCTCGATGTGTTCGTCGCCGTTCATCTCCTGGACGAGCGATCCCAGGCGCCCCGCCACCGCGTCGCGCAAGAAGTCGGTGACGGGTCGGGTGGCTAAGCGAACGCCCGGGCGGTAGTAGCGCGACCCGGCCCCTTCTTCGAACCTATGACGAACCGAAGCCAGGCGCTAGCGGCCCTTTCGGCCACGTGCGCTGAAGCGGACGACCCGCTTCAGTTGCACGCGTGCCTGAATCGATGATCCCCGCGCCGCCGCTTGCTCGTTGGCGCTGGTCCGAGATTGTTATGTGGCGCGATCACGCACCGGGACGCGACGCTGTCTCCGTTTGGATGATCTTGGAAGGTCAACGCGAAACCGGCCACGGCCAGCGCGAAGTGGGTGGATGCACTCGTCGCGTCGTCGCTCCAGTTGGTCTCGGTGACGGTACCCCCAAGAGCCGCGTAGACGGTACCGATCTCGCCCATCGAAGGCAGTCGCCGACCGGTGTTGATGCAACGGACGTAGGCGGTTACCCAATCTGACGCCGCGGCCTGGATGTTCTCGAAACAGAGGCTTCCCAGTGCCAGGGTCATTCCGGCAGGGCAGTGGAGCAGCAGCGCTGTCGAATCCGTGCCGTCCAGCAGGTCGGCGTTCGGGTCGTCGGGCCGGGCGGCCCCGCTGGCCCCTGCGGTCCTTGTGGCCCCTGCGGCCCTGCTGGCCCCTGCGGCCCTGTCGGCCCCGCTGCGGCCCCGCTGGTCCCGCTGGCCCTGTGCGGGTCACCCTTGGGCCCTTGCGGCCCTGGATCGCCCTTGTCACCCTTGGGACCCTGCGGCCCGGTCTGGCTCCACGAGATCGAGGTCTCGCTCGGATGGCAGCTGTCGCTCGCCGGATCGATCAGCCGCAGCTGACCGTTCTGTGTCTTGTAACAGCCGTTGATCACCCCGCCGCCGCCGATGTCGGCAACGGCGTAGGTGACGCCGCCGGCGATCGCCACGATCGCGACGGCGGTAACTGCGAGAGCAACGCGACGAATGCGCGTGTGCATGGCTCGCCCTCCTCCTGTTCGTGCCTGGCGCCCGCGACGCCGCAGGACTCGAGGGCCTATCGGTTCGAGCTTAGGACGCGCCCAAGGTGGTGTCTAGCCCACTTCGGACGGCGGCGAGCGAACGCCTCCCACCGCGGAAGGGTGCTTGTCCCACGACCTGGCCCGACACGGACACCAGCGGCGGGGGTGGGATTCGAACCCACGGCGCCCGGTGAATGGCGCAGCGGTTTTTGAAGATTGACCTGGCGGCTCAGCCATGCGCATTTGCAGGCCGTACGCGACAGTTCTTGCGACAGTCCCGCCCACCGCAACGCCCTTGGCGGTGACTTCCGCTCATGGGCGCTCAGCCCCGCCCGCGTCCGTCCGAAGCTCCCCGCCCGATACGACTCGGTACGGCCGACCGCGAGGCTCGCCCGGCGGGGCGGTTCGCCCGCCCCGCCGGATGCCGTGTCAGTGGCCTCGCTTGGCCTTCGAGATCTCCACCGGAAGAGCCGGTGCGCCGTCGATCGGCGCCGGGTCGTCCGGCGTCGCCGCGATCCCGCCGGCCGCGATCCGGTCCAGGGTGGCCAGTCCGGCCTCGTCGACTGTGCCGAAGACCGTGTACAGGGGGCGCAGCGCGCTGTCCGACTGGACGAGGAAGAACTGACTCCCGTTGGTGTTCGGACCGGCGTTGGCCATCGCCAGCGTGCCGCGCGCATAGACCCGGCGCTGCCCGGTCGGATCGTTCGGAGCCGGCGGCAGGTCGGTGGGAAGCTCGTCAGCGAAGCGATAGCCAGGCCCCCCTTCGCCGGTGCCGGACGGGTCGCCGCACTGGAGCACCTTCAACGTCGGATACGCCGTCAGCCGGTGGCAGGACGTGTTGTCGAAGAACTTCTTCTGCACGAGGTGCAGGAAGCTCTGAACGGTGCACGGCGCCTGCGCCCGATCGACCGTCAGCCCGATCGGACCCTGGTTCGTCCGGAGCGTGACATGGACGGTGCCGTGGTCGCGAGTGTGCCTGGGGTCCCGCGGCAGCGAGACGGCTCGTACCGCCGGATCGTCCGGCGTCGGCGTGTACGCGCACGCCCCTTTTGTAGGCGCCGTAGGATCCGGCGCTTTCGCGCTCGCGGCGGTGCCGCTGACAGCGACCAGCGCCGCCGTGACTATCGCGAGGCCCGCGAGTCGGGACAGCAGCGACGGAACGGCATGCGGTTCGGCTTCGCGCGACATGTATGTCCCCCCTTTTCGTGGCGGCAGAGAGACCGACTCTAGGCGACCAACTTCGCCGCTGCATCGGTCGGCAGCCGTACGTCGTCGTACTCGAGCTTCCCGCGTCGCGGACCGTCGCATTTGATTACGAGCGGCGGGGGTGGGATTCGAACCCACGGCGCCCGGTGAAGGGCGCAGCGGTTTTCAAGACCGCCCCGTTCGACCGCTCCGGCACCCCGCCGTGGGGCGAGGCTACCGCTCGACCCGGGCGGGCGCCCCAAACTTCTGCAGCACCTCGGGCACCTCGCCGCCGAAGTTCTCGAGGATCGCGAGCAGGCTGCGATCGGTGACCATCGTGCCGTTGAGCGTATGCGGCGGCCGCAGGCCGCTCTCCGAGCGGTAGCGGATGCCGAGCCGGCGGGCCTGGTAGTCGGTCGTGTTCGAGCAGGAGGTGATCTCGCGGTAGCGGCCCTGCGACGGGAACCACGCCTCGATGTCGTACTTGCGCGCGGCTGACGCACCAAGGTCGCCCGCGGCCGTGTCGACGACGCGGTAGGGCAGGCCGAGCGTCTGCACGAACTGCTCTTCGAGCTCGAGCATGCGCGCGTGCTCGTCCCACGAGGTCTCGGGCTCGACGAAGACGAACATCTCGACCTTGTTGAACTGGTGCACGCGGAACATCCCGCGGGTGTCCTTGCCGGCCGCCCCCGCCTCGCGGCGGAAGTTCGTCGAGAACCCCGCGTAGCGGAGCGGTAGCTCCTCGAGCACCTCGCCCGTGTGCAGCGACGCGAGCGCGACCTCGGACGTGCCCGTGAGGTAGAGGCCGTCTGCCTGGATCTCGTAGTAGTCGCTCTTCTCCGAGGGGAAGAAGCCGGTGCCGTACATCGCCTCCTCGCGCACCAGCACGGGCGGGATGACCGGCGTGAAGCCCGATTTCGCGAGCTGGTCGATCGCGAAGCTGTAGAGGGCTATCGCCACGCGGGCCGCATCGCCGATGATGTAGCCGAAGCGCGACCCGGAGACCCGGGCCGCGCGCTCCATGTCGAAGCGTCCGATCTCGGTGTGCTCGCGGGCGCCGTCGGTCGCGGCCGCGTCGCCCCAGCGCCGCAGCTCGGCGGCGTCCTCCTCGCTCGTTCCGTCGGGAGCGTCCGGATGAGGAGGGTTCGGGACTCGCGCGAGCAGCTCCTCGCGGCGGGCTTCGGCGGCCGAGAGCGCCTCCTCGGCGGCCTTCAGCTCGTCCTTGATCCGGCGCAGCTCCTCGAGCTGCTCCTCGGTCGGCTTCCCCTTGAGCTTCGTGCGCCCGCGCAGCTCGTCCACCTTGGGGACGAGCTCGAGCCAGCGGCGGTCGGCCTCCATCAGCTCGTCGAAGGCGTCGCCGCCGCCCTTGCGAGCGACCGCTTCGCGGAATCGCTCCGGCTCGCTGCGCGCAGCCCTGAGGTCGATCATCAGACCCGGGGGCTAGCTGCCGGCGACGGACGAGACGTACGCGGCGACGTCCTGGATCTCTTTTTCGGAGAGCTGGCCCTTGAACGAGGGCATCACGCCCGCGCCGTTCGTCACGCGCTCGACGACCAGGTCGTGGCTCGGCTTCGCGTCGTCGAGGTTCGGGCCGACGGTGCCGGTCGCGCCGGCGTCGGAGAGCGTGTGGCAGCTGACGCAGCCGGCCTTGGTGAACACGGCCTTTCCGGCCGTTGCGTCGCCCTGGCCACCGCCGCCTCCGCCGCCCTCGGTCTCGGTCTCGCCCTCGGTCTCTCCGGTCGTCCCTCCGGTCGTGCCCTCTTCGGTCGTGCCTTCTTCAGTCGTTCCCGTCGCGCCTCCACCGCCCGTGGTGGTGCCCTCGACCGTCTCGGGCGCCGTCGTCTGATCCTTCTCGCCGCCGCAGGCGGCCAGCGGCACGGCGAGGACGAGCGCTGCGAGGATCATGGCGAGGCGGCGCATCGGGCGGGCAGTCTACCGATTGGCCGTCCGACTCCAGGCCAGCAAGCTCAGCGCTCCGAGAGCGCCGAACGAGGCAACGCTCTGGGGGGTGTCGTTGACCACGAACGACACCGCGAGGGCGGCGAGCATCGCATCCACGACCGCCGACCGCGGACGGCGCGTGCCGATCCAGACCAGCACGATCACGCCGACGCTGGTCAACAGGAACGGCAGCGGCGACGACGTCGGGCCGCGGAAGGACACCTCCGCGCGGTGGGCGAGGTCGTCGGCCAGCGCGCCCGGACCGTCGCCCACCGCGCGCGTGACGTGGCTCGACCCACCCGCCCCGGCATCGATCCCGACGACCAGGACGCCGGCGGCGACCACGGCGGCGCCGAGCGCGACGACACGGCCGAGCGTCAGACGCAGTTCGGCCAGCCGGAGACCGAGGACGCCGAAGCCGGTGAGCGCCACGAGCAACCCGCCCCCGTCGGCGCCGGTCGCACTCAGGCCCGTCACGGCGAGCGTGAGCAGGCCCACGGCGACGAGCCACGGTAGTCCGGCAAGCGCTCCCGCCGCGAGCGACGGAGCCAGGAGCAGCGTCGCCGTCTGGTTCGTCAGGCCGTAGTAGCGGCCGCCGCGGTCCGGGTGCGGGCCGATCGCCGCCAGAGAGTTCACGTCGGGCCAGGCCGCGAGCACGATCCCGTAAGCGGCGAGGAAGACGAGCAGCAGTGCGAGCAGGCGTGCGCGCGAGGACGCGAGTGTCGCTAAGGAAAGCGCGAGGATCGGTGTGCCGACGGCGATGAGCGGGACCACGGCGCCGGCCCGCTCGACCTCCAGTCCGCTGAGCACGAGCGCGATCGAGAACGCCGCGGGCGCGATCAGCAGCGCCGTCCGCCCCAACAGCGGGGAGCGAAGTACGAGCGCGCCAACGCCCGCGGCGAGCATCGTCAGCATGAGGATCAGGTCGACGGTCCCGCGTGCGTCGCGCGAGCGGTCGAGCCGGCGGTCGAGGTCGGCGACCTCGGCGGACGCATCCTCCGACGTCGTGGACGTGATCCGAGGCTTCTCGTCGCGCTCGAGGTCGACGGCCGAGGGCGCGACGTCGGCGATCGAGACGAGCCCGGGAATTCGCGTCGAGCTCGACTCGAGCAGGCCGTGGTAGTCGTCGCCCACGACCGCGATCGGATATCGACGATCGTTCGGGTGCTCGCCGGGCGGCGGGAGCACGACGTAGAAGGTCACCTCGGCGGGCTTCCGCGCGAGCTCGATCAGCGGCTCGTCGTCGGGCACGCCGCCCGTCAGCGCCGGCTCGACCTCGCCCTGGACGAGGGCCGCCTCTGCCCCTCTCCGCGACACGTCAGCACCCGATCCCGGCACGACCAGGCCAACGGCTCCACGCTGCGCGAACGCCTGCAAATCCAGGTCGGGAACGACGACCACCGCGGTCTTCGCGGCCTGCGCAGGAGGCGCGGCAAGCAAGAGGGCCGCGGCTACACTGGCTGTCAGCCCTCTCCCTCTCAAGGAGCGCGATTTTCGATGAAACGCAAGGCTTACGGTCGCGACGCCGGACTGACGTTCCGCATTCTGCTCACGGGCGGTCTGCTGGGCCTGCTGTACGTGATCTTCGGGGCCGTTCTCATCAGCTTCCTCAATGTTGGCCTGATCCCGCTGATCGCGATCATCGCGGGCATCGCGATCTTCCAGTACTACAGCTCCGCGAAGCTCGCCCTGCTGGCTTCGGGGGCGAAGATCGTCGAGCGCGAGCAGGCGCCCGAGCTGCACGACATGGTCGAGCGGCTCTGCGCGCTGGCCGACCTACCCAAGCCCAAGATCGCCCTGATCGACACCGAGATGCCCAATGCCTTCGCCACCGGGCGGAACCCGAAGAACTCCGCGGTGGCCGTGACGACGGGCCTGTGGAACCGGCTCGAGCCGCAGGAGGTCGAGGGCGTGCTCGCGCACGAGCTCTCGCACATCGCCAACCGGGACGTGCTGATCATGACCCTCGCCGGCTTCTTCGCCATGCTCGCCGGGCTGCTCGCCCGCTGGGGCGCGTTCTTCGGCGGCGGCGGCGACCGCGACCGTGGCGTGCCCGTGTGGTTGATCGTGGTCGTGGTCTCGATCGTGACCTACCTGATCAGCTACATCCTCATCCGCACGATCTCGCGCTACCGCGAGTACACGGCCGACCGCGGCGCCGCGCTGATCACGGGCGCGCCGGAGAATCTGATGAGCGCACTGCAGAAGATCTCCTCTCGGATGTTGCAGATCCCGCAGAAGGACCTGCGCGAGGAGGCCTCCATGAACGCCTTCTTCATCATCCCGACGAACGTGAAGTCCACCTTCGGCGAGCTCTTCATGACGCACCCGCCGCTCGAGAAGCGCCTCGCGGCCCTCGAGCGGATCGCCCGCGAGATGGGCAAGATCTAGGCGCAGTGGGCTTTCTGGACGTCGTCCTCGGGCGCAAGCGCCTGAAGGACGCTGCGCGCGAGCAGCTGTTCGCAATCTCGACGGCACAGGTCACGCTCGAGGTCGAGCAGGGGCTCAAGCCCGCGGGCAAGGCCGCGGTCGTCTTCAAGCCGCTCTCGGCCGGCGAGTTCGTCCGCGCAGAGAACGAGCTGCAGGAGCTGCTCGACGTCGTCGCGCAGAGCACCGGCGCACGGCTCAGGCGCTCGACGGACACGTACGGCTACGAGTGGCTCGTCTTCGAGGACCCCGACTTCGAGGATCTCGTGAACGCGGTCCACGCGGTCGGCGAGGAGCTCCAGTCGCGCGGCTTCGGGCCGCAGCTGCTCGCCGCGCTGTTCCGCTTCGACGGCTACGAGCATCCCGTCTACTGGATCTACGGCTACAAGCGTGGCGCGTTCTGGCCGTTCGTGCCGACGGGCAAGGACCAGGAGCGCGACAACGCGGAGGAGCTCGAGCTCAAGGCGAAGCTCGACGAGGAGCTCCCGATCGAGCAGGACATCTCGCGCTGGTTCGCGATGTTCGACGCTCCGCTCTAGCGTCCGTTCGGGCGTGTCTGGGGTCAGACCCTGGACGTGGGCGGATGGGACATGCGGTGTGCATCGTTGCGCGCAGCGACGAGCACTCGTGGCCGGATTGGAGCTGTCGGGTTCGGGCGTGTCCGGGGTCAGACCCTGGACGCGGCTGCCGCGGACAGGGCGCGGCTCGCGCTAAGGGCTGCGCTTCGGTCGACCGGCCAGCGGCGCCCAGCGGCAATCGTCCACGCACCAGGGGTCAGGCTCGCTCTCCGAGACATCGCGCTCCGCGACGTAGGCCGCTCCGTCGAAGCTGACGACATCGCCCGGTGCGTACTTCAGCTCCGGGGACCAGGTGCCGCGCCACGACATCGCGAGCCGCTCCGAACCGAGGTCAGTGTTCATCTCGCTCCTCCGTCCATGCTTCGAGCATCGCATCGACCTGCGCCCGCCGCAACGTCGTACCGCCGTCTTCTTGCTGAGCGCGCGAGCTCTAGAACTGCCATTCGCCGTTCTGCTGCACGAGCTCGCCGTCGAGCCAGATCTCGCCGCCGTTCCTGAGCTCCTTGACGATGTCCCAGTGGACGGCGCTCTCGTTCGTGCCGCCGAGCAGTGGGAAGCCGGCGCCGACCGCGAGGTGGATCGTCCCGTAGATCTTCTCGTCGAAGAGCGCGTTGCCGTAGGCGCGGGCGATGCCCTCGTTGCAGCCGATCCCGAACTCGCCGAGACGGCGCGCGCCCTCGTCGGTGTCGAGCGTGGTGAGCAGGAAGTCCTCATGGCTCTCGGAGGACGCCTCGACGATGACGCCGTCCTCGAAGCGGAGCCGGATTCCGGGCACCTGATGGCCGCCGTACCACCCCGGGTATTCGCCGAAGGTCACGACGCCGTTCGCGGAATCCTCGACCGGGCTGTAGAAGACCTCGCCGGCGGGCATGTTGGCGTCACCTGCGTCGACCTTGCCGTGCCGCTCGGCGAGAGAGAAGGTCAGATCGGTGTCGACGCCGACGATGCGAACCTCGTCGGCGGCGTCGAAGCGGTCGGCGATGCGACGCATGCGCTCCCCTTCAGCGTCCCAGTCGCGGAGACACGCGCCGTAGAGGAAGTCTGCGAAGGCGGCGGTCGACATGCCCGCGTCCTGTGCGATCGCCGGGGTCGGGTACATGCACGCGACCCACTTGATGTCGTAGGTGAGGATCCGCGGGATCACCGGCCGCAGCGACTCGCGCAGCAGCGCCTGCCGCTCCGGTGAGACCTCCGAGCCGGCCCGCGTGTTCTCGGGGGCGAAGACGACGATGTCCGCATCGATCCCGTCCCAGAAGGCCCGCTCGACCGGCGGGAGCTCGCGCAGCAGCTCCTCGGGAGCCTCGGCTGCCCATGCGGGCTCGCGGGACACCAGCGACTCGGTTAGCCTGATCCGCGGCAGTGCGTAGGCGCCCCGTCTCGCGATCAGACGCACGACCTCGAGCAGGAGCGGCCGGGCGGCGTAGCCACCCGAGACGGCGACCTGCCAGCCGGGCTGGACGTCGACGCAGCGCTCGACGAGGAGGCGCGCGTACGCCTCGATGCGCGGGTCGGTCAGGCCGCGGGCAGGTCGGGGACGAACCCGTCGTCCGAGAGGAACCGCCGCGTCTCTTCGAGCGTCAGATCGCTCGGCGGGATGACGACGTCGGAAGCGGAGATGTCGTCCTCCGGGAGCTCCTCGCCCTGCGAGCGCACGAGCTCGGCCATCTCGTCGAGCTTCGCGTCGAGCTCGGCCTCGTCGCCCCGCTCGGCCGCGGCCATTGCGGCCTCGTCGAGCTCGTTGAGCTGCGACATGAGCCCGTCGTCGACGCGGAACTGGCCGCCTCCGCCCATCAGCCGGACGATCATTTCTCCAGCTCCTTCTTCTCGCCCGAGCCGAGCTCGGCTTTCATCTTCTCGAGCTCGGAGTCGACCTGGCTCTGCGACGAGATCTGCGCGAGCTCGCGGTCGAGCTGGGTCTGGTCGCTCGTGAAGTCCTCGAGGGCGCCCGACTCGACCAGCTCGTCGATCGCGCCGGCGCGGGCGGTCATCGCTTCGGTCTTGTCCTTCGCGCGCTGAATCGCCAGGCCGGTGTCGGCCATCTGCTCGCCGATCCCGGTCGCGGCTTCGCCGATCCGCACCTGCGCCTCGGCGGCCGAGTACTGGGCCTTGATCGTCTCCTTCTGTGTCCGGAAAGCCTCGACCTTCGCGGAGAGCTGACGCTCGCTCGCGACGAGCTTCTGCTGCTGCGCCTCGAGCGCCTGCAGCTGCTGGTCGAGATCCTGCAGCTGAGCCTGGGCTGCGGACTTTCGCTCGAGCGCCGCTCGGGCGAGGTCTTCGCGGCCGGCGGCCAGCGCCTGCCGTGCCTGCGTGTCGAGCTTGACCAGGCTCTGCTCGAGCTTGTCAGCCTGCAGCTGGAGCCGTTTCTTGGCCGTCACGACGTCCGCCACGCCGCGCTTGACGTTCTGGAGCAGCTGCAGCTGCTGCTCGTACGAGTAATCGAGCGTCTCGGCGGGATCCTCGGCCCGGTCGAGCAGCTTTGAGAACTTCGCCTTGATCACCGTCGCGGCCCTGGACATCAAGCCGGCCATTCGTCCTCCCTGGGTTGCGGTTGCCAGTTAGCCTAACGAGCGGTGATCGTCGAGCGGAGCATGCATCCCGAGTGGCTCTCGAACGCCTACCTCGCCTGGGACGAGGGTGGGCGCCGGGCCTTCTTCGTCGACAGCGGGGCCGCGCTCGAGCCGCTGGCCGAGATCGTCGAGCGCGAGGGGCTGGAGGTCACGGCGCTGCTGACGACGCACGGCCACGCCGACCACGTGGCCGGGGACGCCGAGCTCGAGCGGCGCTACGGCGTGCGCGGCACGCAGAGCGTCGACTGGGCGCAGGCGATCCCGACGCCCGGGCACGCCGACGACCACGTCGCCTTCGTGGTCGACGGGATCTGCTTCTCCGGCGACCTGCTCTTCAAGGACGCAGTCGGCGGCGGGCCTGACGCGGGCGTGATCCGCGAGTCGGTGCTGAAGCTGATGGAGCTCCCCGACGACACGCGTGTGCTCCCCGGTCATACCGATGAGACGACGATCGGCCGCGAGCGAGCCGAGAACCCGTTCCTCCGGTACTGGCTCGGCACGACGCCGTCCGTCGACGAGCCCGTTCGGGTCGCCGGCGAGGAGGCCACGCTCGTCGTCTGGTCGCCCGACTACGACGGCAACGGCAAGGCGCTCGTCCGCCTCGGCGACGGCCGCGAGGCGATCGTCGGCGGCTCCCGCGTCGAGCGCGGCTAACGAACCGGCTCGGCTGCGAGCTCGGCGGCAACGGCCGAGGCGCCGACGCTGACGAGCCAGCCGAGCGGCGCGTCCGGCAGAAAGCGTTCCATGAGGCTCGCCACCTGGCCCGCCTCCAGCTCGGTCAGCTCGGGTCGACCCTCCGCGACTCGCGCGATCGCCTCGCGGACCATCAGCAGGTAGCGGCGCTGCTCGGCGAAGACGCCCGCCGTCGCGGGAGCGCCGTGACCGACATAGATGTGGCGGACGCCGCCGAGCTCCGCTTCCGCTCGCTCGAGCGCCTCGAGCCAGGCGGTCGTGTGGCCGTCGGCGAGGTAGGAGTGGGTGCCGTTGAACGCGAGGTCGCCGACAAACGCGTCGCTGCCGTCGCCGAGGAGCCAAACCGTCTCGCTCGCGCTCTCAGACGGCCCGACGTCCCAGGCCGTGAAGCGGAGATCGCCGAGCTCGACGACGGCGTCGGGTGCGACGACCCGGGTCGGGAAGGTTGCGCTCGCCGGCCATTCGTCGCCGAACAGCGGGCTCCACTGGGCGCGCTTCGCGTCGTCGTGCTCGCGGATCTCGCCGTCCACGTCGGCCAGCGCGATCACCGGGATCTCTTCGCCCGCGAGGAGCTGTGTGACGGTGTTGTAGTGGTCGGGGTGCGGATGCGTGATGAGCACGCCGAACAGCGGCTTCCGTAGCGCCTCGAGGCGCGCGCGGAAGGCTCGCCCGTCGGACAGCAGGAGTGGTGCGTCGATCGCGACGATCCCCTCCTCTCCCTCGACGAGGTACGAGTTCACGAACAGGCCGCTCGCTCCCGAGCGGTACGTGTGGACGACCGGTGGCATGTTTGTGTCACTCCTCTTTCGCTTCGTGGTCACTGCCAACGTAGGCTGTGCAATTGATGCTGAGCAAGACCGATTAGCGATCGATCGATAGCCTCTACGCATGGATATCGAGTTGAGGCTCCTGCGTGCCTTCGAAGCTGTTGCGGAGGATCTGCATTTCGGGCGGGCGGCTCGCCGTCTCCACGTGTCACAGCCGTCCCTGTCGCGGGCAGTTCGCGACCTCGAGCGTGAGCTCGGCGTCCCCGTCTTCGCGCGAACGAGCCGCGAGGTCCGCCTGACGGAGGCCGGAGCAGCGCTCCAGGAGGCCCTGCCTCTTCTCTTCGGGGAGTACGCGCGCGCCCTGGAGCGCGCCCGGCGGGCGGGGCGCGGCGAGGCCGGTGAGCTCCGCGTCGTCTTCCTCGCCTCCGCCACCAACCTCGTGCTGCCGGCCGTGGTCCGGGCGTTTCGCGGGTCGTATCCGGGGGTCGTGCTGACGCTCGAGGAGGCGCTCGACGACGTCGCCCTCGAAGGCGTTGTTGCTCGGCGCTTCGACGTCGCGGTCGTGCGCACGCGGCGCCGTGACCCCGTACTGGCGTTCGCGCGCCTGTCGCGCGAGCCCCTCTGCGTCGTGGTCCCGGCTGATCACCGCCTTGCGACACGTCGGCGAGTCCGGTTCGACGACCTCCGTGGCGAGGACTTCGTCCTCTGGCCCCGTGCCGAGGCTCCTGAAAGCTTCGACAGCATCGTCGAGGACTGCCGGCGCGCCGGATTCGGGCCGAGAATCGCGCAGGAGGCGAGCGGCGCCTACACGATCCTCGCCCTCGTCGCCGCCGGTGTGGGCGTCTCCGTTCTCGCCGGCTCGTACGGCGCGCTGCGAGGCAGGGACGTCGTGTTCGTCCCGCTCGCAGGTCGGCACACCGCGCTCTACGCAGCCTGGCGTACCGACGACGACTCCGCCGCGCGGCGCAACTTCGTCGCGGTGGCCCGCAAGGTGACGAGGGAGCCGGACGGCGTATCGTGAGCAGCCGGTGAGCGAGCAGCACGGCAGGCCGTTCGAGGGTTTGAGCGACGTCCTGCTGTCGGTCGCGGCCGAACGTTCGGTCGGTTCGATCCTGCAGAAGCTCGTCGACGCGGCCCGCGAGCTCGCAGGCGCGCGCTACTCCGCGCTCGGCGTGCCCGACGGCGAGGGCGGGTTCGCGCAGTTCATCACCTCGGGGATGAGCGAGAAGCTGATCGCCGCGATGGGCCCGCTGCCGCGGACGCACGGACTGCTCGGCGCGATCCTGGAGGCCGAGGAGCCATACCGGACCGGCGACATCCACGCCGACCCGCGCTTCAAGGGCTGGTGGCCGCGGCAGCACCCCGACATGCACTCGTTCCTCGGTGTGCCGATCGTCGCGCGCAGCGGGGTGATCGGCGCCTTCTACCTCACCGAGAAGCAGGGTCTGCTCGAGTTCGACGAGGACGACGAGAAGGTGATCGTGATGCTCGCGGCGCACGCGGCGATCACGATCGAGAACGCCCGCCTGTACGAGCGCAGCCGCGAGCTGAGCATCGTCGAGGAGCGCAACCGGCTCGCCCGCGAGCTGCACGACTCGGTCAGCCAGAAGCTGTTCGGGCTCGTGCTGTCCGCGGAGGCCGCGGCGACGCTGCTCGACCGCGACGGCGGTGAGGCCCGTGCCGAGCTGGAGCGGCTCCGAGAGCTCGCGCAGGAGGCGATGGACGAGCTGCGCTCGCTCGTCTTCGAGCTGAGGCCGCCGGCGCTCGAGAGCGAGGGCCTCGCCACGGCGTTGCGCAAGCACGTGGACGTGCTCCGGCGCGTCTACCGCCGCGAGATCACGGTCGAGGTCGCCGGAGCCCCACGCCGGGCGCCCGACCTCGAGCGCGAGGTCTTCCGGATCGCGCAGGAGGCGCTGCAGAACGCGCTCCGGCACGCAGACGCCGGCCGTCTCGGCGTCGAGCTCGCAGCGGCCGACGGTCTGCTCGAGCTTACGGTGCGCGACGACGGCGTGGGCTTCGACCCGGAGGCGGTGGGAATCCGCTCACGGCGCCTGGGGCTGACCTCGATGGAGGAGCGAGCCGAGGCGATCGGGGGCACGCTCAGGATCGAGTCGCGCGCCGGCGCGGGCACCACGGTCCGCCTCGAGGTGCCGCAGTGATCCGCGTGCTGATCGCGGACGACCACGCCGTCGTCCGCCGCGGGCTGCGCACGTTCCTCGACCTCCAGGCGGACATCGAGGTCGTGGGCGAGGCCGAGGATGGGGAGGAGGCGATCGCGGAGGCGGAACGCGCGCGGCCGGACGTGATCCTGCTCGACCTGGTCATGCCCCGCCTGGACGGCGTCGCCGCTCTCCGCGGCATCCGTGAGCGCAGTCCGTCCACGCGTGTGATCGTGCTGACGAGCTTCCTCGACGACGACAAGCTGCTCCCGGCCGTGCGGGCCGGCGCGGCCGCGTACCTGCTGAAGGACGTCCAGCCGCAGGAGCTCGTGGCCGCCATCCGCACCGTGCACGGCGGCGAGAGCGAGCTCCACCCCGCCGCCGCGGCCAGGGTGATGGCCGAGCTCGCCGACGGCGGGCCCCGAGGCGATCCGCGAGCCGCTCTGACGCCGCGGGAGCTCGAGGTGCTCGAGCTGATCGCGCGCGGCCTGCCGAACAAGCTGATCGCGCGGGAGCTCGGGGTGTCCGAGAAAACGGTGAAGACGCACGTCAGCAACCTGCTCGGCAAGCTCGGCCTGACCGACCGGACACAGGCCGCCCTCTACGCCGTCCGCGAAGGGCTGGTCACCGGGTCCTAGGACCAATCGCCGATGGCGTCTCGGCCCGCGCCGGGCGTAGCGTCGACGGCATGAAGAACGCACTCGTCACAGGAGCCTCCCGCGGCCTCGGCCTGGCGCTTGCCCGCGCCCTCGCCGAGCGTGGGTGGTCGCTCGTCATCGATGCCCGCGGCGCCGACGCGCTCGAGTCCACACGCGCGGAGCTCGCCGGGCTCACGACTGTCGCGGCGATTCCCGGCGACGTCGCCGACCCCGAGCATCGCGCACGGCTGATCGACGCCGTGGACGGCCCGCTCGACCTGCTCGTCAACAACGCGAGCTCGCTCGGGGCGAGCCCGCTGCCGCCGCTCGCGGAGTACCCGCTCGACGCGCTCGAACACGTCTTCCGCGTCAACGTCGTTGCGCCGCTCGCGCTCGTCCAGCTCGCGCTCCCGATCCTCGGGCCCGAGGCGCGGATCTTGAACGTGTCCTCCGACGCGGCCGTGGAGGCCTACGAGGGCTGGGGCGGCTACGGCGCGTCGAAGGCGGCGCTCGACCAGCTCACGAACGTGCTCGCCGCCGAGCGCACCGACCTCCGCGTGTACGCCGCCGATCCCGGCGACATGAACACCCAGATGCAGCAGGAGGCGTACCCCGGCGAGGACGTCTCGGACCGCCCGGCGCCTGAGGAGAGCGTCCCGGGCCTGCTCGCGCTCGTCGAGGGCGAGCTCCCGAGCGGTCGGTACGCCGCCCGCGAGCTGGCGCTGCCGATTCCCGCATGACGGCCCTGGCATTCGAGCTGCCCGAGCGGCTCGAGGCACACGAGCCGCCGGAGGCGCGCGGCCTCGCCCGGGACGACGTTCGGATGCTGGTCGCGTCGCGCTCGACAGGCGGGCTCGTCGACGCCCGTTTCCGCGACCTGCCCGACATCCTCAGCCCGGGCGACGCGGTCGTGGTGAACACGTCGGCGACGCTGGCCGCTGCGCTCCCCGCCGAGCGTCCGGACGGAACGACGGTCGGGCTCCACCTGTCGACGCCCGTCCCCGGAGACGAGCGCCACTGGGTGGTGGAGCTCCGCTGCGGCACCGCGCCCTGCCGGTCTGCGGGGCCGGAGACGCTGTCGCTCCCTGCAGGCGCGCAAGCACAGCTGCTGGCGCCGTACCTGGCCGGGCCCCGCCTCTGGGCGGCGCGGCTGGAGCTGCCGATGCCGCTGCCCGCCTACCTCGCCGAGCACGGCGCCCCGATCCGCTACGGCTACGTGCCGCGCCGGTTCCCGCTCGCCGACTACCAGACCGTCTTCGCCGCCGAGCCCGGGAGCGCCGAGATGCCGAGCGCCGGCCGCCCCTTCACCCCCGAGCTCATCACCGCACTCGTGTCGAGAGGGATCGCGGTCGCGCCGGTCGTCCTGCACACGGGGGTGTCGTCGCTCGAGGACGGGGAGGACCCCTACCCGGAGCGCTATCGCGTGCCCGAGCCGACCGCCCGGCTGCTGAGCTCCGTCAGGCGCTGGGGAGGTCGGGTGATCGCCGTCGGCACGACGGTCGTTCGTGCGCTCGAGACCGCCGCGCGGCCGGACGGCTGGATCACGCCCTCCGAAGGTTGGACGGACCTCGTCGTCACGCCGGACCGGCAGCTCCGCGTCGTCGACGGCCTGCTCACGGGCTGGCACGAGCCGGGCGCCTCCCATCTTCGGCTGCTCGATGCCGTGGGCGGACGCGAGCTCGTCGCCGCGTCCTATCGCGCCGCCCTCGCGCGCGGCTACCTCTGGCACGAGTTCGGCGACGTGCACCTGATCCTGCGCTGACGCTCAGCCGGGGCGCCTGCCGAAGATCGCGATCGCGATCTTCGGCGCGGTCATGCGGACGGTGCAGCGCTTGTCGCGGCCCCGGCAGGCGCCGCTCCAGCGGACGAAGCGGCTTCGCCTTGCCGGCATCGCGCGGAGGCGCACGCGCTCGCCGCGGCGATAGCGCTCCCCGCACTCGAGCGCGGCACGGGCCGTCCGGCCGCAGCGGAGCCTCTGACCGCCCAGCACGAGCCCCCGACCGGACACCGAGACGTGCAGACCGAACGACCGCCTCGATGCAGACGGCGGCCGCGCGGCCGGCGGCGGTGGCGGCGGTGGGCCGCTGGCGGTGACGTTGTGGGAGCGGTCCGCAACGACGAGGCACTCGGTTGCGAACCCGGTGCACGCGCCTCCCCAGCTGTACCTGCCCGAACCGCGTAGCGTGACCAGCGTTCCCGGCGGGAAGAAGGCGGAGCACCGCGACGGGCAGGCGAGCCCGCTCGGGCGGCTCGAGACGCGCGCGGCGGTGACGTCGAGCCCCAGCCGTTGCGGGCCGTCGCCGGCGACCGAGCTCTCGAAGGCGGCGTTGATCTCCGTGAGCCGCGTGACCCGGAGCGTGCAGGCGCGCCTACCCTGGCTCCTGCACACGCCGCCCCAGGTGCGGAAGGTCGAGTTCTCCGCAGTGGCCGGGCTGAGGATCACGGTTGTCCCGCTCGCGAAGCTCGCCGTGCACCGGCCGCCGATCGCCCCGCAGGCGAGGCGCTCCGGCTCGCTGTAGATGCTGCCGGAGCCGCTGACGGTGAGGTTGACCTCGACACGCTTGCGGACGAAGGCCGCGCCCACCCTGACGCTGCGGTCCATGATCACCGCGCAGCGCGGCGCCGTCCCGACGCAATCCCCGGTCCAGTCGTTGAACGATGAGCCGGGCGCCGCCGCGGCCGCGAGCTGCACGAGGCTTCCGTCCGTGTACGACGCCGAGCAGTCGTGGCCGCAGACGATGTCGCGGTCGGCGCTCACCACGGTGCCGACCGGGCTCGGCGTCACCCGCAGTTGTCTGGCCTGCTCGACCGCCGCATCGCCCGCGGCCGCGCCAACGAGGACGGCGAGAGCCGCGAGATACCGCAGGCCGGCTGGAGCTCCGCGAATCCGACCCTCCTCCGCTGTCCCGACAGTGTCCTCAACGCGTCGGCGGTCGTCAATCAGCGGTCAGGCGTGGAACGCGGCCAGCGCCTCGGCCTGCTCGAGCTCGCGCTCAGGGGCGGCGCGCCGAGCCGTCGAAGTAGCGGCGCGCGAGGGCCACGGCCTCCTTGCCGCAGACTGAGCCGATCTTGCGTCCGCCGAAGTCGTCCTGGGAGATATGGATCCCGCCGTAGATGCGCGAGACACCGGCCTCGTCGGCCGCGTCGAAGTACGTCGCCGCCTGCAAGTCGACCTCCCTCCTCGGGCCGCGCTCCACGGTGAGGCTGCCGACGGGATGACGGCTCTCGTACAGGCCTCCCGGAAAGTACTGGCTGCCCGTGAACGCCGTCATCACCTCGGCGGCGGCGCGGCTGAACGTGCTGTGACCCGACACGTAGCCCGGGAACGCAGGAGTCACGAAGGTAGGTCGCTGGTAGGGCATCCAGCGCGACGCGAGGATCCAGCCGACGCCGGCTCGTTGGCTCGGATCCTCCGGCGGGCCTTGCCACGCCCGGATCGCGATCTCGCCGACGTGGTCGGCGAGCGCGTGATGGCGCTGCCCCGGGGCGCTCGAGGCGCGGGTGATCAACTCGACCAGGCCGGGCACGAGCGGCAGGCCCTGGGGATCGTAGGACGGCGCGTTGCGATCGCTCGACTGCCCGCGCCATGCCATGTAGCGGATCATCGAGATCGGCCGGGCGGTCTCGTAGACGCGCTTTGCTCCCCAGGCTGCGATGGCGGAGTCGTGGACGGCCCCGTTGAGGGCGAAGTAGAGCTTGACGTCCCACTCGAGCCGGTCGGCCGGACCTGTCTGCTTGCGCCTTCGAGCCATCTCCGGCGAGTCGGAGACCTGGTTCGCGATCACGTTCCAGTGCCCGGGAGGGGTTTCCGAGGCCGGCCCGTCCGCCCAGAACTCGGTCAGGACACGCCCGTAGTCGCCGAGGCGGACGCGATTGGGAGCGTAGGGCTTTCCCGTCTCGGGGTTGACATCGTGCCCGTGGCCGGCGTTCGTGCCGAGCGGGTTGTTGCCGAGTGCGCCGGGACTGATGTCGATCATCCGTCCGTCCCTGGGGTCGAGTTCGCTGCTCTTCTTGATCACCTCGAGCGCGGCCAGCTTGAACGCCCGGTCCTCGGGCACGCCCAGCCCCGTCGGGCCGGGATCGACAGGCACGCCTCGTGGAGAGGGCTTGACCGCGAATCCCTTCACGTGCCCCCACTGCGGGCCGACGTACGACTGAACGCTGCCGGGGATCGGGAGGCCGTTCTGGGCGACCAGCCGGTCGAGTGCGAGGGGCTGCCACAGGGTGGCGTCGTGCATGACCGTTCCCGGCTCCTTCACCACCAGCGGTTCGTTCACAGGCTTGTACGTCGGGTCGGCGTAGCGCTGCCGCTCGTGCGAGCCGTCGTTTCGCCCGAACGCGATGGCCGCTGCGGCGATCCGGTTCCCGAGCGCGGCGGGCGAGTCCCCTTCCGTGGTCGTGTAGTCGATGCGGTAGCAGAGCGTCCCCATGAGCGAGCTCAGCTCGGCGAACGTCTTCTCCACGTTGGTCGCGAGCGAGTAGCGGTGCAGGAGGAGGCGGTAGGCGGCGTAGCTGATCGCAGCCTCACGCGCGGCGTGCCCGTCGTCCGACTCGTGTTTCTCGGTGACGAAGTAGCCGTCGGCCTTCGGGTCGTAGGCGGCCCAGGCATCCCACATCGCGGCCGAGAGGTGGAACAGGTTGCGCGCGTGTGTGGTCGGCGCGGGAACATCGCGGCGGATGGCGTCGAGCAGCGCCTCGTCCCAGCGGCGGGCCACCGACATCCGGTCGGTCGCGGGCGGCGTGCAGCCCTTGACGAGGTAGCTCGAGGGCGAGGATGCGGCCGGCGGCGACTCTCGTGCCGGCGGATCGACCTGGACGACCTGGTTGGCTGCGACGTCGTCGAGCCGGGTCTCCGCACGGCCGGGCACGCGCACGACGAGCTCGCTCACCTTCCTCGCCTCCCCGAGCCCGAAGTGGAGCCTGGGATCCTCGGACGAGAGGTAGCTGCTCCCAGATTGGAGCTCCCGGCGCAGCTCGCGGCCGTCGGGCAGGACCGCCGTGACCTCCGTTCCGGGCTCGAATCCGTGAACCGCGACCTCGAGCCAGTTGCCGGCCTGGGCCGAGTTCTTGAGAAGGACGAGCCGGCCTCCGACCGAGTTCACGGCGACGTCGACGTCGCCGTCGTTGTCGTAGTCGGCGGCCGCGCTGCCTCGTCCGTTGGTCGGCGGGACCGCGTCGAGGCCGACCATGGCGCTCGCGGAATCGAATCCGCCGGGGACTCCCTGGGCGGCACGGCTCTCGACCAGCTGGATCGGCTCCGCGTCCTTCTTCAGGCTGGTGACCGGTATGGCCCCGTTGGTGAGCAGGAGATCGAGGTCGGTGTCGAGATCGAGATCCGCCCACGAGACGCCCCAGCCCGTGAACGATCCGTGGAATGCGTTCTCGAACTCCGTCCGCGTGTCCACCCACGACGGCGCGCTGGCCGCGAGCGGCTGGCTGGCGTAGACGGCGTGTAGCTGGTTGCGCGCGTTGGTGACGAACAGGTCTTCCCGCCCGTCCCCGTCGTAGTCGGCGGCGGCGATGCCCATGCCGGCATTGGGATCGGCGACGCCCGCACTGGCCGCGCGTTCGTCGAACCGGAATCCCAGCCCGGCGGGATCCGCCTCGGCCCCTCCCGGCCAGGGGACGTTCTCGTACAGCCGGTTCGGGTTGGTGTCGTTGGCGACGTACAGGTCGAGGTCGCCGTCACGGTCGAAATCGGAGAAGACCGCCCCGAGCCCGTAGCCGAATCTCGCCGCCTCGAGACCCGCTTGCACGCCGACCTCGCGGAACGTGACCCGATCGTCGTCGCCTCGCCCGTTCGAGAGGAAGAGCAGGTCGCGGACGCCGGCGTATGAGTTCGGGAATCCCCCCGTCGCGTTCTCCACGGGAGAGTTGAGGTCGGCATAGCCCGCGACGAACAGGTCCGGCCAACCGTCCCCGTTGACGTCGCCGACCGCGGCCCCGGTGTGCCAGCCGAAGGCGTCGACTCCGGCGGCCTTCGCGCCCTCCTTGAACGTCCCGTCGCCCTCGTTCCAGAGCAGCGCGCCCGCGCCCGCCGTCGTCACATACAGATCGGTCCAGCCGTCGCGGTCGAAGTCGGCGGCGACGCAGCCGTTGCCTCGAACTGCGAGGTCGGCGCCGGAGTCTGCGCTGACGTTCACAAACCTGCCTTTCACGTTGTGGAAGAGGCCACCGCGCGGCGGGCCACCCGTCTTCTCCCACCGGTCGAGCTGGCTCTCGGTGTAGGAGTTCACGACGTAGAGGTCGAGCCAGCCGTCGCGGTCGTAGTCGATCCAGCAGAGCCCTCCGCCCATCATGGAGACTGGGTCGCCCGTGACGCCGAAGCGGAACGCACCCTGGCGGAAGCCCAGGCCGACACGGCCGGCGACGTCCTGGAGGCGGACCGCCGCGAGCTCGGGCGTGCCCGGCCGGTAAGGACGCGGCTCGGCTGCATGTGCGCTCGCGTCGTCGTCGGTGACGACCGCCACGACGGCAGCTGCAGCCAGCGCGGCCAGGGCGGCCGCGATCGCGAGCGCCATCAGCGGCAGCCGCCTGCGCATGGGCAGCATGGTATGCGGCTTTCGCATCCTGGTCGAGAGGGCGCGAAACGCCATATTGCGCGGCAGCGAAAGACGCTGTAGCTTCACTACGTTAACCAGCCATACGAGGAGGGCTAAGTGACAAAGTTTGTGATTGCGCTCGCGGTCGCTGTGGTCGGCGTCGTGACAGCCGTGAGCGGCGCCTTGGCGGGAAGCCAGGGCTTGGCGGGAAGCCAGGGCAAGGCGCAGAACAACGCGGACGTCTGCTTCCTGCTCCCTGACCCCAAGACGTCGGTCCGTTGGGAGACTCAGGATCGTCCGGCGTTCATCGCTGCCGCCAAGAAGGCCGGGATCTCCTACTCGGTCACCAACGCCGACGGAGATGCTCAGAAGCAGCGCTCGCAGGCCGACCAGTGCCTGACGAACGGCGGGAAGGTCGTCGTTCTGGTCTCGCTCGACTTCGGCTCCTCGCTCGCGATCGAGACAGCCGCGAAGTCGAAGGGTGCGAAGGTGATTGAGTACGACCGCCAGGTGGTCGGCGGAGTCGGCGACATCTACATCTCCTTCGAGGGCAAGCAGGTCGGCGTGCTCCAGGGGCTTGGCGTGGTCCGGGGCCTGAAGGCGTCGGGCAAGTACCGGTCCCATCCGGTCGTGGCCGAGCTGAACGGTGGCCCGACCGACAACAACTCGCACCTGTTCAAGAGCGGGTACGACAAGATCCTCAAGCCGCTCTACAAGAGCGGCACCTTGAAGAAGGGTCCCGACCAGTTCGTGCCCGGCTGGGACAACCAGAAGGCGCGGACGATCTTCGAGCAGATGCTCGTCCGGACGAGCAACAAGATCGACGGAGTCGCGGCCGCGAACGACGGGCTCGCGAACGCCGTGGTCACTGCCCTGAAGGCGAAGAAGCTGAAGCCGGTCGCGCTGTCCGGTCAGGACGCCACCGAGCTGGGCGTGCAGAACATCATCTCCGGCTGGCAGACGATGACCGTGTGGAAGGACCAGCGGCTGCTCGCCAGGCAGGCGGTCGCCGCGGCCAAGGCCCTCATGAACGGCCAGAAGCCCAAGACGACGGGCACGGTGCCGAACAAGGGCAAGCGCCTGCCGGCGTACATCTATCCGCCGGTGTACATCAGCAAGGTCAATTACACGAAGCTCTTCACCTCGGGCTACTTGAAGAAGAGCAACGTCTGTCGCGGCCAGTACAAGAAGTACTGCAAGTAGGACACGCAATCCGGCGGGGGTGCTCTAATGAGCGCCCCCGCCGCCCCAGGGAGGCCTGCTGACGTGACAGAAGCCGTCGCCGAGACGACGCCGACTCCCACCGCCGAGACGGCGCCGACGCTCGAGACGCGCAACGTCTCCAAGAGCTTCGGTCAGGTCAACGCGCTGACCGAGGTGGACTTCGAGGTCCGCTCCGGCGAGGTCATGGCGCTCGTGGGCGACAACGGCGCCGGCAAGTCGACGCTGATCAAGTGCATCTCAGGCACGTACTCGCTCGACTCGGGCGAGATCTACTTCGACGGCGAAAAGGTCTCCATCAGCGGGCCGAAGGAAGCCGCCCGACTGGGAATCGAGGTCGTCTACCAGGACCTCGCCCTCTGCGACAACCTCGACGTCGTGCAGAACATGTACCTCGGTCGGGAGACGCACGACTGGTTCCAGCGTTTGAAGGAAGCGCCCATGGAGGCGAGGACGGCCGAGACGCTGAAGAGCCTGCGAGTGACGACGATCAGCTCGATCCGTCAACCCGTGGCGAGCCTGTCGGGTGGCCAGAGGCAGTCGGTCGCCATTGGCCGGGCGGTGATGTGGAACTCGCGCGTCGTCATCCTCGACGAGCCGACGGCCGCGCTTGGGGTGGCCCAGACGGAGCAGGTTCTCGAGCTCGTGCGGCGGCTCGCCGACCAGGGGCTCTCGGTCGTGCTGATCTCGCACAACCTGCACGACATCTTCGCGGTCGCCGACCGCATCACGGTGCTCCGTCTGGGGCGCAACGTCACCGTCTACCAGCGGTCGCAGACCACACAGCAGGAGGTCGTCCAGGCGATCACCGCCGGCGCTCCCACGAAGGTGTCGGGGATCGAGGACGCCGGCGCGTGACGACCGTTCCCGCCCACGTCGAGGAGGCGACTCCCGCATTCGACAACAGCCTCGCCGCCATCGCACGCCGACGGTGGGAGGCGCTGAAGGCAGGCGATGTCGGGTCGCTGCCGATCATCATCGGCCTCGCCCTCATCGTCGCGTTCTTCTACTCGAAGAACGCGAACTTCCTCACCGCGGGCAACTTCACGAACCTGATGACGCAGATGGCGGGGGTGACGACGATCGCCATCGGCGTCGTCTTCGTCCTCCTCCTGGGCGAGATCGACCTCTCGATTGGCTACGTCGCGGGCGTCGCCGGCGTGCTCGTCGCCCAGTTGCAGGTGCCCGACGGGAGCTACGAGGTGAAGGGCGTCTTCGCGATCGCCGTCGCCGTGACCATCACCGCGCTGATCGGGGCCCTGCAGGGCTCCTTCGTGGCGTACGTCGGCGTGCCGTCCTTCGTCGTCACCCTGGCCGGACTGCTCTTCTGGCAGGGCGTGATCCTCTACCGGATCGGCGAGGCCGGCGTGATCGTCATCGAGGACAGTGTCATCAACGACACCGCGAACTACTTCTTCTCGGACCGGGCGGGACTGCTCATCGCGGCGATCGGCACGGCGCTCTACGCACTCTCCACTCTCGCCGGCGTGGTGGGCCGGCGGCGCCACGGAATCCGGACCGACAACCTCATAATCGTCGTCGCCAAGCTCGTCTTCGTCGGAGCGGTCCTGTTCGGGGCCGTCATCTGGGCGAACAAGGAGCGCGGCTTCCCGCTCGCGTTCGTGCTCGTCCTCATTCTGCTCGTCTTCTGGAGCTGGGTCGCGGAGCGGACGACGTTCGGGCGCCACGTCTACGCCGTCGGCGGGAACGCCGAGGCGGCACGGCGCGCGGGCATCAACGTCGCCCGAATCCGCGTGTACGTCTTCATGATCTCCGGCCTGATGGCGGGCTTCGGGGGTGTCATCCTCGCCGCACGCCTCAACTCCGTCGATCTCAACGCGGGCGGCGGAACCCTCCTGCTCGACGCGATCTCCGCGGCCGTGATCGGCGGCACGAGCCTGTTCGGCGGTCGCGGGCGCGTGATCAGCGCCCTCCTCGGCGCGCTCGTGATCTCGACGGTCGGCAACGGCATCGACCTGCTCGGCTACAGCTCCGCGATCAAGTACATGGTCACCGGCTTGATCCTGCTCGCCGCGGTGACTCTCGACGCCGTCTCGCGGCGGCGCCTCGAGCGCGCAGGCCGCTAGATCGTCTTGTAGACGAGCTGCTCGCGCCGCCCGCTCTGCGACGAGCGGACGATCGCGTCGGCGACCTCGCCCGCGCGGTAGCCGTCCTCGAAGGTCGCCCCATGCGGCGCTACGTCGGTGTCGTCCGCGATCGCCGCGAGGAAGTGGTGGAGCTCGTGGACGAACGTGTCTCCCCAGCCGACGATGTGGCCGGGCGGCCACCAGTGCTCCCAGAACGGATGGTCCGCTCTCCGAGACGAGCACGGTCTTGAACCCCCGCGCACGGTCGCCGTCGGAGCGGAAGACCTGCAGCTCGTTCAGGCGCTCCATGTCGAAGTAGAGGGAGCCCTTCGTCCCGTTGATCTCCCACTGGAAGGAATTCCTGCGGCCGAGCGCGAGCCTCGTCGCCTCGAGCGTGCCGACGGCTCCGCTCTCGAACTCCACGGTCGCCTCGACCGCGTCGTCCACCTCCCGGTCCGGGACGAACGTGCGCAGGAAGCCTCCAACGGTCTCGATCTCGCCCGACGAGGTAGCGGGCGAGGTCGATCACGTGCGTGGCGAGATCTCCGAGGGCGCCCGAGCCGGCCGCTTCGCGGTCGAAGCGCCAGATCTCTTCGGTCGTGTCACCCCAGTCCTGCAGGTAGCGGCCCCGGAAGTGCCGGAGCTCGCCGAGGTCGCCTGCCTCGATCAGCTCGCGGGCAAACCGCACGGCCGGGACGAAGCGGTAGTTGAACCCACACAGGTGCTTGACCCCGGCTGCGGCGACGCGCCGCCAGATCTCGTAGCTCTCGTCGGCATCGCGTCCGAGCGGCTTCTCGCAGACGACGTGCTTTCCCGCCTCCGCAGCGGCGATCGTGGGAGCGGCGTGCACGTCGTTCGGGCCGAGGTTGTCGAGCAGCCCGACCTCCGGGTCGGCGACGAGCTCCTCCCAGCTCGCCGTCGAGCGCTCGAAGCCGTAGCGTCGAGCGGCTTCGGCGACCGCGTCCTCGTTCCGCCCCGCGATCGCGACCAGCCGCGGCCGTAGCGGCGGCGGCCAGGTCATGTAGCCGATCTTGCGGAAGGCGTTCGAGTGCGCCTTCCCCATGAAGGCGTAGCCGAGCATGCCGATGCCGATCTCCGGGGGGTCGCTTGCAGTCACGGCTCTGCGGGATACTAGGCCGCGTGCTGAAGACCTCGCTCGGCATCTGGGCCCTCGGGCCGATGATCACCCGCTTCGTGCCGGGCGGCTACCAGCCGGAGCGTGCGCGCGAGACGACCGCCGACCGCGTGCGGCGGGCCGTCGAGGGGCTCGGCGACCTGATCGACGGCTACGAGTTCCACTACCCGCAAGAGCTCAGTCCCGACAACCTGGACGAGGTGCGAGCGGCGCTCGACGCGCACGACGTCTACTGCATCGCGACGGGGCTGCACCTCGACCCCCGCTTCGGGAAGGGCGGCCTCGTCTCGCCCGACCCGGCGACGCGCGAGGAGGCCGTTCGGCGCACCCTCGAGGCGGCCGACTTCGCCGGCGAGCTCGGCGCCCACTTCATCGTCTGGCCGGGGATCGAGGGCTACAACTACCCGTTCCAGGCCCCCTATGCGGAGTCGTGGGCGTGGCTTGTGGACGGGATCGGACAGGCAGCGGAGCGCTGCAGGCAACACGGGATCCTGCTCCTCCTCGAGCACAAGAACTCCGAGCCGGCGATGAAGATCCTGATGCGGAACATCGGGATGACCCTGCACGTGATCCACAAGCTCCGCGGCCAGGGCCTCGACAACGTCAAGGTCAACATGGACTGGCAGCACCTGCTCATGAACGACGAGAGCCTCGGCGAGTACGCCGCACTCCTGGCCGCCGAGGGCCTGCTCGGCCATCAGCACGCGAACTCGGGCTGGGGCACGTTCGACGACGACAACATGGTCGGCGCAACGGCCTTCATGGAGACCCTCGAGCTGGCACTCGAGCTGCGCCGGGCAGGGTACGGCTCGAATGGCGAGCGGCTCGGCTTCGACCTCTACCCGTACACGGAGGACGCGGTCGAAGTGGTGCGCCGCAGCGTCCTCCAGTGGCGTTTCATCGACGGCGTCGCAGCTCGGATCGACGACGCGGCACTGCGAGAGGCGCAGATGCAGAAGGACGCGGTGCGTGCGTACGAGCTCGTCTACGCCGCGCTTGGGGCATGAAGCTCGAGCAGGCGCAGGCGATCGTTCAGTCCGTCGTGGGCGAGGCGCCGGGCCCCCTCTCCGTCTTCGTCGCCGACTCCCACGGCGAGCTCGTCGCGGCGGCGACCATGGACGGTGCGGCGCACGACACTCGGCTGAACGCCCAGCGGAAGGCGTACACCGCCGCGCGAAGCGACATGACCTCGACCGGCGCGCTCGCGGAGAAGGTTCGCGGCGACGCTGCAGAGCTCGCGAGCTTCGACCCGCTCTTCACGTTCTTCCGCGGCGGCGTGGCGGCGTTCGAGGCGGGGCGGCGGATCGGCGCGGTCGGTGTCAGCGGCCTCCCCGGCGAGGAGGACGAGCGCCTCGCGCTGCGCGCGATCGAGGCGGCAGGGCTCGCCGCTTCGTGACGGAGCTCGTCGGCCTCGACATCGGCACGACCGGTGTCAAGGCGCTCGCGCTCTCGCGCGACGGCGTCGTCACCGGCCGCGCCGAGGAGGAGTACCCGCTCTCGACGCCCCGCCCGGGGTGGGCCGAGCAGGATCCCGACGACTGGGTGCGTGCCGCGGAGGCGGCCCTCGGGAGGCTCGGCGGCGGCGACGGGTCGTTGGGACTGTCGGGGCAGATGCACGGCCTGGTCGTCCTCGACGCGGAGCAGCGCGTCCTGCGCCCGGCGATCCTCTGGAACGACCAGCGGACCGCGGCCGAGTGCGCCGAGATCGAGGAGCGGATCGGCCTCGGCCGGCTGATCGAGCTGACCGGGAACCGCGCCCTGCCGGGGTTCACCGCGCCCAAGCTGCTCTGGCTCCGCCGCCACGAGCCGGAGGTGTACGCGCGCATCGAGCACGTCCTGCTTCCCAAGGACTACGTCCGCCTTCGCCTCACCGGAGAACGGGCGACCGACGCCGCGGACGCGTCGGGCACGCTCCTCTTCGACGTGCCACGGCGGCAATGGAGTGAGGAGGTGCTCGAGGCGCTCGAGATCCCTGCGGCCTGGCTGCCCGCGGCGTACGAGTCTCCCGAGGTGCCGGCCGCGCCGGGGGCGGGCGACCAGGCGGCTGCCGCGCTCGGCGTCGGCGTCGACAGGCCGGGGCCGCTCTCGATCGTGCTCGGGACGTCGGGCGTGGTCTTCGCCGCTTTGCCCGGCTTCGCGGCCGATGCGCAGGGGCGGGTCCACGCGTTCTGCCACGCCGTTCCCGGCGGCTGGCACGCGATGGGTGTGATGCTGTCCGCGGCGGGGTCGCTGCGCTGGCTGCGTGACCTGGTCGGTGGCACCTACGTCGAGCTGATCGCGGAGGCCGAGCGGTGGCCGCCCGGCGCCGAAGGCCTGACGTTCCTGCCCTACCTCCAGGGGGAGCGGACGCCGCACGCGGATCCGAACGCACGCGGCGCGTTCGTCGGCCTGACGCTCCGCCACGACCGCGGCGCGCTCGTACGCGCGGTGCTCGAGGGCGTCGCCTACGGCCTCCGGGACTCGCTCGAGCTCCTGCGCGACCTGGGCGTCGAGGCGGAGATCGGTCGCGCGTCCGGCGGCGGCGCCCGCAGCGACCTCTGGCTCCGCATCGTTGCAACGGTCTTCGACCTCCCTGTCGAACGGCCCGTGGTCGAGGAGGGATCGGCGTACGGCGCCGCGCTGCTCGCGGGAGTCGCCGCGGGCACCTTCGCCGACGTGCACGAGGCCGTGGAGGCCTGCGTGCGGACGAGCGGACGGATCGAGCCCGAGCCCTCGTGGCGAGAAGCCTACGAGGCGGGATACGCTCGCTTTCGCGCTCTCTATCCAGCCCTCCGACCTCTGGAGCAGCCATGACTTACGAGCCGGTCCGCTGGGGGATCCTCTCCACCGCGCACATCAACCGGCTGGTGATCCCGCCGGCCAGGCAGTCGCCGAAGGTCGACCTCGTCGCCGTTGCGAGCCGCAGCCAGGACGCGGCCGACGAGTACGCCCGCACGTGGGAGATCCCGCGGGCGCACGGCAGCTACGACGCCCTCCTCGCGGATCCCGACGTCGAGGCGATCTACATCTCGCTGCCGAACTCGCTCCACGTCGAGTGGACGATCAACGCGCTCGATGCGGGGAAGCACGTGCTCTGCGAGAAGCCCTTCGATCAGCGGCCCGAGCGGGTCGAGGAGGCCTTCGACGTCGCCGAGCGCGAAGGCCTCTACGTGATGGAGGCCTTCATGTACCGCCATCATCCGCAGACGGCGAAGCTCATGGAGCTCGTCGAAGGGGGCGCGATCGGCACGCTCCAGGCGATCCGCGCTGCCTTCAGTTATTCGCTCGACGACGTCGACAACGTGCGCCTGCGGGCGGACGTCGAGGGCGGCGCGCTGATGGACGTCGGCTGCTACTGCGTCCACAGCTCCCGTGTGCTCGGCGGCGAGCCGGAGCGGGTCTACGCCGAGCAGGTCGTGGGTCCCACCGGCGTCGACGTCCGCTTTCACGGGACGATGCGGTTCCCGTCCGGCGTCGTCAGCCAGTGGGACTGCGGGATGGTCATGCCTGAACGGGACGAGCTGGAGGCGATCGGCGAGACGGGCTCGCTCTTCCTCGACGACCCGTTCCACTGCGACGTGCCGGGCATCGAGCTCCGCCGCGACGGCGATACGGAGCTAAT